>DIYL01000032.1 GCA_002428985.1 Anaerolineales bacterium UBA6055
ACAACATCATAAGAAAAGCAGTCTTGAACGCATTTGCGAACGGGATAGAGGATGTTGCCGTATATCCATTAGCGGTTGCGCTATAAACGTAGATTTCTATATTTTTCTATAGAATTTACAACGGTACGTTTCACTATCGACTATAGTTATCCTCGCATCACTAGATAGCAAATCAGGTAAAAATTGAGAGTTGGATTGTTGAGGAGATAAGATAATGTCATTTATGAAAATGGCAAGTATGGCATCAGCTTCTATTGTAATTGTGCTTGTCTTTGTGATGTTAGATAGTGCGATTCCAGAGACCTTTATTCGCTTGTTCGTGGTCGGATTCTTACTAGCTGGAACAGGTTTTCTCGGGTATCGGTTAATGCTTGCCTTTAATATGATACAAGAGCAAGGTAAAACGCAACCTGTTCCTCAAAACACATTATATGGTGTCTATGCGCTCGGTATCATTACACTGGTATTTGGTGCAACCGCCTTATATATATTATTCAATCCAGTTATGGGCATTGGCGTGATGTCTGCCAGCGGGTTGACCATTTTGCTCGTGTTTATCGTCACGCGCTCAATTCTGCATATCGATATATTCCCGTTGCTAGGGTTAGATGACGATCAACGCCAATAAACTATATCGGGATTTGAACAATCACCTGTGTACCATCGTCTGGACGGCTGCGAATAGATACCGTACCAAGGTGTAATTCAACCAGCCGTTTAGCGATATTAAGCCCCATACCCATGCCCTGTTGTTCGTATAAGACACGATCAAACTGCATGTACGCGCCAATTAAATTAATTTGTTCGGCTGTCATACCGCGTCCATAGTCACTGATGACAATTTCATAGTGTTCATCATAAACCGTCGCGCTAATGTTTACGGGTGAGCCAGCTTGAGAAAACTTAAAGGCGTTATCGACTAATTCGTGAATAATTCGATTGAGATTATCAGCGGTAATGCGTAAAACTTGTTCGTCGAGGTCTATCGTAACATCGTCTAGGCGTTTGTGTTGTGTAGCGACTTTATTGATGCAATCTTCGATTTTTTGGGCTGGATCGCGCAAGATGTTATTGCGTAATTGCTCTTGTTGTTCTGGATTTGATGCAATAATTTCGATTTGTGCGTAAGTTAACATATTTTCTGCAAGGCGTTGCAACCGCATGCCTGAATCAAAAATCATATCTGCCATCATTTTGATATTATCACGCTCCATGGAATCATAATCCATCTGCATTAAGTTTGCATACCCGATGATTGATTGTAACGGCGTGCGTAACTCGTGAGGTAATGAGTGCGTGATATTTTTGCGGAGCAAGCGCATGGTGGTTTCTTGTTTTTTGATATATTTCTCTTGTTTGCCGATCATCGTTTCGACTGATTTGAGAATTTCATTCGCTGAAAATGGTTTTGTAACATAGTCATCAGCCCCCAAGTTCATCCCATGGCGGATGTTGTCCCGTTCTGTACGGGCGGTTAACAGAATGAATGGTAACGTTTCTGTTCCATTATCGTGACGGACGCGATCTAATAATTGATACCCATCTAATTCTGGCATATCCACATCAGAAATCACCACATCAGGGAGCTGGTGTTGGATTTCTTCCCAACCTGTAAGACCATCATAAGCAACTCGAACACCATATCCATTGATCTCAAAAATATCACAAATATATTGAGCGACATCCATATTATCTTCAACAATAAGAACCTGTTTCATGTAACAACTATCCCTGATTTATTACTCTGTGTTACATATAGTATCTCATAGAAAAGGCGGTTTTAGGTATAAAGAACTTGTAATAAATCGTAATAAAGTGTTTTCAGACATATATCCATTTCTTATGGAGTATGTTACTATAATCTAAAATCACATAATCTCAATGAGATGACTCATGAACCAAAAATCAGACCATCCAACATCAGATAGTGTCAACCAGTTGTTGGATAGTCTAGATGTGGACATAAGCAAAATTCAACACATCCGTGACTATATCCACCAACTGGAAAATCGGATTCAGCAACTCGAAGATATTCTCGCAGATGTCAATCCAGATATTGATATCCTATCGTCTCTGCCTGTTGAATCAACAAAACCAGCCGATACAGACGACAAACAGCTAATCCTTATTGTCGAAGATGATATTGCTATCAACCATATGGTGAAATCCATCGTCGAAAGTGAAGGTTATGCCTCAATTACAGCCGAAACAGGACAAGATGGGCTAGATCTTGCTGGACGCTATACACCGCATCTCATCATTTGTGATATCCATCTACCAGGAATGCACGGGTTAGAGGTTATACGACACTTCAAGGCGATTCCCCGATTGGAACATGTCCCGATTATAATGTTGACGGCGGACTTATTTAAAGCCGAAGCTAGCTTTGAACTTGGTGCCGACGAATACCTTATGAAACCGATCCGCAAAAAACAATTGATGGGTTATATCACAAAATATCTAGCGACAGTCTAAAAACGTGCCGTAGGGTAAACGGTGGTTAAAATATCCCACTTTGTGCAGTCTGCACATTTATATTTGCTTTAATTTAGATATATAATCTAAGTGCAATAGCATTATTAACAAAGTGAAGGGATATATCCTAATGTATCGTTTTATGCTTATTGTGATTTTTGCACTGTTAAATGTAAGTCTTATTCAGGCACAAGATGTGGCTACCGAAATGGATGATGCAACTCCTGCAGAAACCGAATCCACATCGAGTGTATGTAACCCAGAAGAACTCAATTGGTGTTTTGCTGGGCAACCGTGGGGAGATGGGCGTTGTAATACATCTGACCCTAACGAAACTGCTTATTTCTACATCCAAGGGTACTATGAAGCTGTAGCTTTTTGTGAAGGTGGCAGTACCGATAGTGCATCAACAACCGTTGCTAACTCAAGCGATCAAGTGGCATTCAGTTGTCAAGCTAGAGTAGACCGTGGTGAAGTGACATTGCGTGCGAACTGGGGTACACCAGTTAAAAATCAAGCACGGGCTGTCTTCCGCTTTGATATAGAAATTCTTGAAGAAGATATTAATAATGGCGTGAGCGTTGACCTTGTTTCTGTTGACGTTGGCGCATCTGGAAGTCGACAATATGGGGACAATGTCGAGCTTGAAGGGGCAGTTGCATACATAATCGACGCGTTTGATACGCCGATTACAAATGCAGTGACCTGTTCCATCAGCAATTAATTTGAACTGAAGACAATTGGTGCGGATAACGTGATCCGCCCTTAATAATGAGCCACCTTGTGTCATGAGGTGGCTTTTTTGTTGTAGCATCTGGTTGTATTTGAATCACCCTTTGCGGAATGAGTGTCACCCGTTATCATACGACTCCTTGACGCTTGGGCTACGCCAGCGTGTATATAACCAAACTATGCTAAAATCACAATATGAATAAAACAACGACTCACCGCAAAACAATTTCTATTCTCATCGGTTTTATGCTGGTGTTACTGGCATGCAATCTAGGTACAAGTAGTGGACCACCCACCCTTGCACCGTTACCGACTAACACACCAATTGCCACACTAGGGTATGCAGCGGCTGGGCCGACAGGTGTACCGGGGATTGGTACAACGCCACAATCGCCAACAGGTGTCGAGATTTTCCGGTTAATTGACCAAGTGGAATCGGACCGTCTGATGTTCCACATCAACACCTTGCAGAGCTTCAACACACGCCATGTCAATTCGATACAAACCTCGACTACACAAGGGATCGGCGCGGCGCGTGCTTATATCGCTGACCAGTTTGAAGCCTATTTGCAATCATCTGGTGGTAACCTCTATACCTTTGATATGGAGTTTGAAGTCACATTTGATGAGGAAACCACCAAACAGAAAAATATTGTTGCGGTGATTCAGGGCACAGAAGCAGGTGCTGGTACAATTGTGATCGGGGCACACTATGATAGCATTGGGCAACCATTCGAGTCGGGTACTGCCTATGCTCCGGGGGCAAATGATAATGGGTCGGGTGTCGCCGCTGTCCTCGAACTTGCTCGTATCATGAGCCAGAAGCAATATAAATCGACGATTATGTTTGTATTATTTGCTGCGGAAGAAGTCGGACGACAAGGTAGTCGCGCCTTTGCTAGCTGGGTGCGCGATAATAACTTGGATGTCGTCGGCATGATTAATGTCGATACAATCGGAAACGTCAATGACCGCGCGAATGGCATCAACGACCGTGAACTACGTATCTTCTCGGCAGGACCAAATGAAACCTCAGTCTCCCGCCGGATGGCGCGGATGGTCAACTTTATTGGCTTTAATTATAGCCTAGAGCTTGATTTGACAGTGCAAGATGCGATTGACCGTGAAAATCGGTATGGCGATCACTTCTCGTTTAGTGAAATTGGGTATCCGGCGATTCGCCTCATCAATGCCAATGAAGAAAAAACCAATGCCGACCCGACAGACACTATTGAATTTGTAGAGGCAGGGTACCTCCGGCAAGCAACCCAAGCCTTATTAGCAATCACAACTGCATTAGCCGATGGACCGCAACCACCGCGTAACATCACCTTGCGTGACCGTGGCAACGGTATTCAAGAACTTGTCTGGGAACCTATACCGGATGTAACTAGTTATGTCGTGGCATTGCGTCGTCCTGGATCACTAATTTACGAACAACAATTTGAAGTCACCGAAAACAGTGTCGAATGGGATAAGTTCACGCGCTATGGTGGTATTGCAATCGCTGCTAAGAATGCTAATGGATTAGTTGGACGCTTATCCGATGAAATTGTGCCGTAATTCACAATTCAGACAACACAATAGACTAGGCTTCTGATACACTAACTATCGAGTTATGAAGTTGTTTTATTCGGGACGTTGTTAACGACTACATCTCGTGTAATTTGATTGTCTGTGTGTTGGGAGCTATTCTGTTTTTATGCGCGTTGCTCATATTATAAAAGTTACCCGAATCAGTGGTGCAGAGCGACATCTTTTGGTGTTACTACGGGGATTGCGCGAACAAGGCATTGACGCACATCTGATTATCCTCACCCAATCCGATGTACCGATGGACAATATGATAGCCGAAGCTCAAAAGCGTGATATTCCAATTCATCGCGTCACAATTTATCGCCATTATGACCTGACGGTGGTGTGGCGGATTCGCTCGACCCTCCACAAAATTCAACCAGATATTGTCCACACACATCTTATCCACGCCGATTTATATGGGTGGTTAGGGGCAAAAGTAGCCGGTGCAAAAACTGTCTTAGCCAGCCGTCATAATGACGATAATTTCCGCTATCATCCGCTGATTCAACGTGTTAGTCGCGTGATGTGGTGGTTGAGTGATGGTGGGATTGCCATTTCGAATTCAATTAAACGATTTGTCGTAGAGGTCGAGGGCGCGCGCGATGATAAAGTGGATGTTGTGCATTATGGCATGGATTATCGCTGGACTGATGATGATGTGTTGACATCTGCATACAAAGGCTTACGCGAAGAACTTGACCTGCATCCTGATACTGTAATTCTTGGGATGGTGAATCGCCTTGTCGAACAAAAAGGAATCCCCTATGCCTTGCGTGCATTCCAGCAAATTATGACAGAATTTCCACAGGTGCATCTAGTCATTGCTGGTGATGGCGACGGAGCAGATGCGCTGAAATCACAAGCTAATGAACTCGGTATTTCCTCGAATGTGCATTGGCTTGGGTGGCGTAATGATGCGCAAACATTAATGGGTGCATTTGACATCTTCTTGTTACCAAGTCTGTGGGAAGGGTTTGGACTAGTCTTATTAGAAGCCATGTCACGCCGGATTCCCATTATTGCATCGAGTGTAAGTGCGATTCCTGAGGTAGTTGCCCACGGTGAAAATGGTTTTCTCATCCCCCCGCGTGATGTCGATGGACTTGTCGATGCGGTCCGCATTTTATTAAATGACCGCTCCCTCCGCAAATATATGGGACTGCTCGGTGATGTACGCTTGGAGACTGTTTTCCACGTCCAACAAATGGTCAATGCCACGATCGTTGTTTATGAAAAACGTTTAAAGTAATGACTGACTTCAACACAATGTTATTAGAAAATAATGAATTTGTTGTCGAAAAATAAGGTTAACTTTATCCTCAATGACTTTTATGAATACAATATGTAAGAGAGAATTCATCAAGCAACGTTAAGGTCAACTATGCAATATCTCAGACGATTTTGGGCTACCATTATTCCTCTAATTGATCGCCCTTGGAAAATTGCCTTAATTTCTACTACTGTGTCTGCTGTTTTATCAACAATCCTCACAGCGCTGGCTGGTGGCTCTCCATTAGTCGGATTTCTAATTGGCACGGTTATTGCATTCTTGATTTCTTACCCGATAAGTCTTCTCACACTCAATACACTACAAATTATCAATCGCCAAAATGCCGAATTGCGTCAGCTCAATCAGGAGTTAGACACATATTCGCACACAGTCGCCCATAATATGAAAAACACAATCACCTCAATTGGGTTAGCCAGTGAACTGATCCAGATGCAATCTGATCCTACAGGTAAAATTCACAAAAATGCTGAAAAGATCAATAGGTTGACCTATGCATTAGCCGATACAATAGAATCGCTCCTGTTGTTAGCATCAATACGCGGTGAAGAAGTTGAGATGTTGCCCGTTGATATGGCAGAAGCGTTTGAAATGGCAAAACTTCGATTAGAAGAACAAATTGATACCTATCAGCCAGAAATAAAACTACCCGATCATTGGGATATTGGGCTTGGCTATACACCGTGGATTGTCGAGATATGGGTCAACCTCCTTAGTAATGCTATGAAATACGGCGGAACACCACCTGTTATTCATCTGGGAAGTGAACGTTGTGCGGATAATTCTGTACGGTTTTGGATCAGAGATAATGGACGCGGTCTTGAGCAAGAGGAGCAACAACAGCTGTTCAAAAAGTTTACTCAGTTAGAGCGGATTGATGGACACGGTCTAGGGTTGTCGATTGTGGCACAAATTGCGTTGCGCCTTGACGGGTTAGTGGGGGTTGAAAGTGATGGGAAAAACAGCGGGAGTTGCTTTTACTTTACGTTGCCTGCCTCTGGATGATGATCTATTATGAGCAATAGATTCTATGTTTCCTTTGACAGAAATTAGTGCTGAATAGCTTCTGAGAGATACAATTTTGAGATTACGAAAGATACGAAACTTGATTGGATTTACTGTCGTTACATTTGTGGTGTTTGGAGCGCTGGGTTTACTGGCATTTGGTTATGTATTTCATGTCGCGTATTGGCTATACCCACCATCTCATTCTGTCATGACCTTGGCAGAGGATAGCCCGTTTCAGCGCATTACCGTCACAACCGAAGATAACCTGACATTAACAGCATGGTACACCCCACCGCAGAACGGACAAGCGATTTTGATGTTCCATGGACACAGCGCCAACCGCGACCAACATATGCCTCACGCCGATTATTTATTGGAGGCGGGTTATGGGTTACTGATGCTCGACTTTCGTAATCATGGTGAATCAGAAGGTGAACGAACGTCGATGGGGTTTCACGAGATCAAAGATGCACGCGCAGCCTATCAATATCTTGTCGTTCAGGATGATGTCGAGCAAATTATCATCTGGGGACATTCGATGGGAGGTGCCGTCGCGAGTCAACTGATGTCCGAAGTGGATGCTTCCGGATTGTTTATTGATGCAACTTTCGGCGATTTTCCATCGATTGTACGAGCAGGGGTGGTTGCACGTGGCTTCAGTGGCTCACCATTTACCGAGATTTTGACGACAATGTATGGATTACTGAGCGGGGCGGATTGGAACGCAGTTCGCCCCGTGGATTACCTCGCGGATGTTGACAAGCCCATCTTATTATTCCACGGTGCATATGATGGCGTTATTCCAGTTGCTGAGGGGTATCGTCTAGCAGACATCAACCCCAATATTCGCTTGGTTATTTTTGAAGAGGGCGCCCATAGCAACTTGTTCCAAGTTGACCCCATGCTGTATCAAGCTGAGGTCATGGCATATTTAGAGTCGATTCCTGCACCGCAAGAAACCGCTATGTCTCAGTGAACCTGCTATCAAGAACCCGTTGGATTTGACGGTTGGATAAATAGCCTATTGTCTGTATGAAGAACAATCATATCTTGATCTATTAGACTCTGGATGGATATTTTTAGCCAATCATCTAATGGATTCTTGTCATTAAATGACAGCTTTTCGAGATTAACATCTAACGTGTTAGGTTGTGTCCGTATCGCCCACTCTAACCAGTATGCAAACTTATAAGAATCCACTACATTTGTATTTGGCGGATCCCAATCAATTGGCTCACCGGTTTGCTGATGTGTCAGACGACACCCACCGCCGTGGAAGAAATAATCCCATGAACCCTCAGGTGTATACCATACGCCAATTTGTGGAACATGATGATATTTTTGTGCAAGCTCAAGTAGCTCCATAATTGAGACCGATTTGTCGGCACGCGCTATAAAATCAGGATGCAAAGCTGTAATAATCTCGAGAACGAGCTTTTGATGTTGTGCATACGTTTCCAGTAATCTGAGTAAAATCATGTCGTTAGTTATATGGTGTTATGTCGCAGTGAGTCCACCATCAAGAACGAGTTCGTGACCCGTAACAAACGATGCTGCATCTGATCCCAACCACACAACTGCTTCGGCAATTTCTGTCGGTTGACCGAGGCGTTTCATCGGGATCGCGCGAACCGTGAGTTCTTTCATACGTGGATCAACTTCCGTGATTTCGGTGACCATCGGCGTTTCGGTATATCCCGGACAAATCGCATTCACCCGTAATCCCATCTTGGCATATTCAACCGCGGCTGATTTTGTCAACCCGACGACTGCATGTTTACTAGCACTATACGCGGCTGCTTTGGGTGCACCAATCAATCCGGCAACCGATGCGATATTAACGATAGAACCTGCACCCTGTTCGATCATATATTGCAATTCTGCCCGCATACACAACCATACACCTTTGACATTAATCGCCATAATCTGGTCAAAAATTGCATCATCTGTGTCATGAACCCGTGTCACTTGCGAACCGGAAATCCCCGCATTATTCACCGCAGCGTCCAGTTTACCGAAGGTATCCACAGTTGCTTTGACCATCGCTTCGACTTCATCTTTATTGGTGACATCACATTTGATGAATATGGCCTTTCCGCCGTTGTCAATAATCGTTTGTGCCGTCGCTTCGCCACCCTGGACATTGACATCCGAGATACATACTGATGCACCCTCGCGTGCCAATGCTAGCGCACTCTCGCGCCCAATCCCTGAACCTGCACCTGTCACCAACGCAACTTTCTTATCCATCAAACCCATAATAAAAATCCTTTGTATACAAAATAAGAAATAAATGGTCGGCTGAAATTGAATCTCTGTAGGGACGCGACCTATGTGTTCGTCCGCAAATTATATCCACCAACTTGTTTTACCTTAACAGATTCATTATTAATGCAAAAGACAGTGTTCCATAAGAGATTAAGGGCAATATTGGGTTGCCAATGTTGTTTTGTTTATTAGTCTGTTAAAATATACTTGTGACCTCTAAAGAGCTATTAAATAGTGAGGCAATCTACCATGATAGCTGACATTGAAGACCTGATCAAAAAAGCCGATAGCAAGTTTCGTAAAGAGTTGTACGCAGAAGCTCTGCTACTTTACTCCGAGATTTTGAGTCATCAGCCCCAAAATACACATGCATTATTCCAACGGGCACGAGCCAAGAACGCACTCGGTAATGTAACAGGTGCACTACATGATCTCACGGGTGTGCTGGAATTTGACCCAAGTCATGTTATGGCACGTGTCTATCGTGCCGACTGGGCATTGAGTCTATGGGCAACCGATGAAGCAATCAATGATCGCCAATTCCCAGAATACTGTAAACAGTTTTATGATGATGGTCAGCCCTATTTTTCGTCATTGCCACACGATGTTCGAATGGTTGCCTATGAGAAGCATGATATATATTTCAATAAGGCGAACAAAGCTGAAGATGAAAATCGACTCAATGAAGCCATTCTGTATTGGCAGGCATATCACGGTATTGGTGGCACATTCGATTATGATAGTGAATTGGTTCTTGAACACATTGAACGGTTAAGGAAACGGCTGAACGACACATAGAGTTGCTGGGTATTTTTTTACCCCATCATTTTGTGAGGCATATTCGTTCAGCCCTCTTTAACCCTGTCTTTCTCTATGATCTCTGTGTCTTCGTGGTTCATAATCATAAAAGGGAGTTGACATGTTATTGAAATATACTCCAACTAGCCGACATTCAAAAATGACTGCTAAAAATTCTGATACAACATTTACGTCCACGTAGGGAATCTGCAATAATCATCGTCCATACTATAGACAGACAAGAGACGATTAAAGGAAAAATTGCTATGAGTAAAGAAGTTGCAACATTAGGTGGTGGTTGTTTCTGGTGTGTGGAAGCCGTCTATAACCAATTGATTGGGGTACACTCCGCGATTTCTGGTTACATGGGCGGACACGTTGATAACCCAACCTATCAGCAAGTATGCAATAAAACAACTGGACACGCAGAAGTTGTGAATGTCACCTTTGATAACGACGTGATTAGTTTCCAAGATGTTCTCAATATCTTCTTCACAGTACACGATCCAACAACACTAAACCGTCAAGGCAATGATGTCGGACCACAGTATCGCTCTGGTATCTGGTATCACAATGATGAACAAAAGCGCATTGCCGAAGAAACTATCAAACGTGTAGACAACGAAGGACTCTATCCGAATAAAATCGTGACCGAAGTGACACCTGCCAGCACCTTCTGGGTAGCTGAAGATTATCACCAGAACTACTTCAGCAACAATCCAACCCAAGGCTACTGCGCCTTTGTCATCGCACCAAAAGTTGCCAAGTTCCGCAAACAATACTTCGACCGCCTAAAGAAATAAGCGAATCGATTATCAATGATCGGGGCAGGATTGAGTCTTGCCTCTAGGTCGTAGGATACAAAAATCTGCTTGAAGGATTCTTATAAACCTCTTTAGCAGGTTTACCCATATCGGGTAGCCTGTCGGTTTTTAACCACAGGCGATTCAATTAAGGAAATCGGGGCAGGATTGATGCTTGCCCCCCAAAAAATTTGTGTTAGATGCCACCAATCGGCGTTGGTGGGATAGGTGTCGGCGGGATTGCTGTTGGTAACGATTGTGTTTCGTAACCGGAGCAACGTTGTGTGATATTGTATAGACCAATATTAATCGCTTCAATGATTTGCTCCTGTGATGTGTAGTTCAATGAATCTTGTAGTACCACCCACGCATCATCACATTGATCGAGGAAGTAATGGGCTAACCCACGAATGTAATAACACTCAACCTCATCGGATCCAAAGCGAACACAATTATTAAACGAATCAATCGAGCTTTCATAGTTACGACGGTTATATTGGAGTTGCCCGAGCATACGCCATGCCGACCCATATTGTGGATCAATATCAATCGCCGTTTCACAAAATCCACTCGCGACAATAAATTCACCCACAGATGCATATGTCTCACATAACCGCAGATATGCTTTTGCATTATCAGGGTCGATAGTCAGCACCCGTCGATACACCCCAACTGCCATTTCTGGGAAGTCAATCGCGCGATATTGTGCTGCTAATTCGAAGTATGGCGGGGTTACATTCGGGTTGATGTTGACTGCTTCTTCTAATTGCTCAATTGCTTGTGAATTGCGTCCTGTATAAATCAGTGGAATCGAATACGCACGATGGCTAAACGCATCCATCGGATCCAGATTAACGGCTGCAATCCCCCGTTGTAACCCTTCGGCATAACGCCCAATATTGGTGTAAGCGATGGAAAGTGCCGCATGCAACGGTGCAAAATTTGGATCAATTTCTAAACCAGAGACTGCTGTTGGAATTGCTGTGCCAGGGTCACTCCACATCAAGGCACGTGCTTTCAGCGCATACCCACGCACATCATTCGGCGCAACAGCAATTGCTCGCTCTCCAATCGGAACAGCAGCATCAAATTGATCAAGCTCAATCAACAACTTGCCGTACTCATATAAGTAATTGATGTCATCAGGGCGTTGTTGTACAGCTAGTTCAAATTCAGCTAGGGCTTCTTCTGCGTCACCCGCGACATATAAATCGACACCGAGTTGCGCATGCTCACTAGCATATAAGGTCGGCGTCGGTGCAATCCCGAGTGCATCCAGTGCCATATATTGCATCTGCCCATAATTTTGAGTCGTCATCACCACCAAACCCATCGCAATGACACCAATAAGTAAGCCAAACAGAAATAACGGCACGCCGGATAAACCACGTTTGCGATTGCTAAAAAAGGGTTTGTTGTAGTTACGTTTAATTTTCTGATTGGGTCTCATGAGTAAGCTCAAATATCTATCATTATGATTTCAGATTAGTGGAGAGTTGATAGACCTGTCAAGGTCATCACCTTAATATTATACATAACGACCGCTAAAATATCTTACTTGAGTGTAAGGTTTTTATTTTAGCGTTAATCAAAAAATATGGGGATGACACATGGTTGAGAGGGCGAACACAATGTCCACCCTCATCGATGACAATCTTATCCACAACCGCCTTTTTGCAGCACATAATCTGTACCGGAATCAGACGTGTTATCGCTTTCGTTACTCTCCGCAATCACGCCATCAGTATCAATTGTTGCGCGAATGCGTTGCAGTTCGTCGAAGTTGGTCCCAACACTGATAAATGCAGTTGCGCTTCCTGTAGCACCTGCTGCAATCGGTTGGAAGATTGTTTCAGTAGTCTCCAGTGTTGCACCCGTACTCACCAAAATGGCTTCAATCCGAATTTTCCCGCCATTTTCTGTACCAGCAGATCCGTTATTGGTCACATTTACAGTAATTTGTGATGCTTCCTGACAGACCAATGGATGCGGATCAATCCCGATACTGGCGACAACCAAATTAATTTGGCTAGGGACAGGTGTTGGGGTCGGTGTGACCGGAACCGGCGTGAATGTATTGGTTGCTGGGATTGGCGTTGGTGGACCTGCATCGACTGGCAAGCTAGAGAGGTCGCCTGTGGTTGTCACCAGTGACGCAAAAATCCACGCTGTACTGTTAAAGTAGCGGATTTTATACCAGTCACGGGCTGGATTCACTGCCACAATCTCAGCTTCTTGGTTAGCTGCAATACTACCGACAGGGGGTTCAAACACAGTATTTGGACCACTACGCAAGTTTGCCCCACTGATAACCAATGCCATCGGGATACTAGGGGTGTTGGTTGCAGTTGGTTCGGGTGTATTGGTTGGTGGACCAGGTGTGCTGGTTGCTGGCGGTGCTTGGGTTGGGGCTGCGGTGTCAGCGGATGTATCTGCTGCTGTATCAGCCGTTGTATCTGTTGTTTGTGACGATGTATCCGGTTGAGCTTCAACCACAACTTCGGTTGGTGTTGGAACAATCTGCGCTGTGTTGTCAGCCTGTGTGCTACCAGACGACTCAGCTTGTCTAATGACAGATACCGATACGGTTGCTCGTTCGCTGGTTGTACCGTCAGCACGCGCCGCCTCGACTGAGATTTCGTATTGTCCTTCGACACTGGTTAGCCAATCTTGTGTGATTGAGAATGTGGCAGCTCCCGAAGCATTCGGCTCGATTGCTTGTCCGACTACTGCTTCATCCAGATAAATGGTCACAGAGGCAACATCAGCGCCTGCATTTTCGACCCGTGCCTGAATGTTAACGGTGGTACCTTCCAAAAATGTCTGATTTGGCAGTGGTGAAAATAGGCGAACTGTTGGTGCACCTTCAAATGTATCCGATGCCGAATCACTTCCACCAGACGGAGATAAACTACAGCCAGTTACAAATAATCCAGCAATTAATATAATAAGAAAAGATAAGCGATTTTGCCCGCTAATAGCTCCTATTTGCATACACGTACTCCTGCTAAAAATCATCTCAAACTCGAATAACTCTAACAGAAACTCTAACAGATTGCGAGGAACATTACCGTCCGATTATCCTACTATCGTACTAACCGAGGATGTTGCTTAGCATCTCAGGAGGTGTTGAAATAGGATGATGTATGGGCAAATTAAGCGTGCGAAAACTACAGCTCACAATATAGAGTAAAGAGGCTAGACCCTATCTTAATGTCAAAACGCTTGAGGCGACTGATTTCTTTGCTATAATGTAAACATTGCTCCAGTAGCTCAGGGGATAGAGCTTCGGTTTCCTAAACCGAGAGTCGTAGGTTCGAATCCTATCTGGAGCACTCAAGGCCAGTACAACAAATTGTGCTGGCTTTTTTTGTTTAGCTAACTATCGTGCGAAGACAGCTTAGGGCGCAGCGGTACTGTATCTTCATCGTCCTTGGATTTGACTTTCGGTTTATCCGCTTCACCTAATCCACCAAAATTATTTTCTTCACTTGGTGGTGGGCATTCTGGCAAACTAATCCAAAAGGTCGCCCCGCCTGATTCAGGGAAGTCGACACCGACCTCGCCACGCTGAGCATTCGTGAGGTGTTTGACAATCCACAAACCCAACCCTGTGCTCGATTCGCCACCTGTTGGACGTGTACTGAGTTTCCCAAATTCTGTGTAGAGCTTTTCGCGCTCATCTTCAGGTATACCAGGACCCTGATCAGCGACATAAATAAACCCACGTCCATTTTCAGTCCGTGTTGAAACAACAATTGTTGTATTTTCTGGACTGTATTTGATCGCGTTACTCACCAGATTGCTCACGACTTGGATTAAACGCGACGCATCGGCTGTCACCCAACCATCGGTTTCTTGCATCTCAAGTTTGATGTTTTTCTTGTTGGCAGCAATTTCATATTGCGTCAATACGTTATAGACCACATCCTTGAATTCAATGGGCTTGAGTTTGATGTCCATCTGTCCCGTTTGTAGCTCAACCATATCAAGGAAATTACTGATGATACTGCCCATACTCTCAACCGTCAGTTTGATCGTGTCTAGGGTTTGATTAGTCGATTTGTCTTCCGGCAACATTTTGCGTAGCAAATGCTCTGCCATACGAATATTGCTGAGCGGAGTTTTGAGGTCGTGGGAGGCGATACGGAATAACTGCGAGCGCAATTTTTCAGCTTTGGTCAATTCAGTGATGGTTTCTTGGCGTTCATCCAATAACCGTTTGACCATCAGTTGTGTTTTGACCCGTGCGACGACTACACTAACATCAACCGGTTTGGTGATGTAGTCGTTTGCACCGAGGCGTAACCCATTCACAACATCGCGCGTATTCGCCATCGCCGAGATTAAAATGACGGGTAAGTTGCGCGTCGCCGGAGTTTCACGAATTTCACCGAGTACATCGAGACCACTCATGTTGGGCATCATGATGTCGAGCATCACGAGGTCAATCGTCGGGTCTTCATGGAGCATATCAAGGGCTTCTCGTCCGCCACCTGCCGTCGAAATATGATAATCCCGTTCAAATAGGTGCATCAACAATTCGCGGTTGATGCGATCATCATCAACAACCAATAGGTGGTGTTGTTTATCCTCAAGGGGCAGAATATCTTGATTAACTCTCATAGGTTTTGTCACTTATTGATATTGTTAAAGCTTGTAATAAGGATACTAGAAACATCCCCGTAACGCTAACAAAATACGTGTAAAATCTTAAAAATCTATTTTATTCTTCGTCTGCTTTTGTGAGTAGCGTGTCGATGAGTTCGAACAATTTTTTGCTCTCATAGGGCTTCATCAAGTATCCATCTGCCGATGTGTTGATAATGCGCTCCTGTTCGGATTGCACCATTGATGCAGTTAAAAATACAAACGGTGTTTTGCCATGTGTATCACTAGAACGAATATCTTCTAACACTTCGAATCCGTCTTTCTCAGGCATCGCAATATCACAGATAATGAGGTCCGGTTGTACATCTTCTAATTTGTCGGTGATCCCTACCCCTGTCATAGATGTTTCGACAGAATACCCTTTCAACGACAGTAAATCACTAATCATGTCGCGCATTTCGTGATTGTCATCAATAACCAATATTTTGTTTTTTGCCATGTGGTTGTCTCTATTTGATCCCTTTAAATGCTATCCTCAGTATAGCCGAAGCGTTCATTCTCGGCTACAGTTTGAGTGTTTGAAATGTATGATAATATAGCGAAAATGGCGGAAATTGGCTTAGACAGGTCTCAGTCCTACGAAATACAAAGGTTTTGTCGGGTCTGTATCCATGCTGACCACGCCATGTTGTATTTTCACCGAAATGATTACACAAGTTGTCAAATAGTCAGACTGCGTTACAATTGGGGCTTGTTCAACAGATCAAGACGGTGATACTGCAATGAAAATCGAATTACGCCACATCCATAAACGCTTCGGACCTGTTCACGCTAATAACGATATTAACGTCACATTCAACGAGGGGCGCATTGTCGGTATCCTTGGAGAGAATGGGGCGGGTAAATCAACGTTAATGAAGATTTTGTCGGGATTCCAACCAGCCGATGAAGGCGATATTTTGATTAACAACCAAGTTGTAGATTACACCGGGCCGACCGCCGCGATTGATAACGGAATTGGAATGTTGCAACAAGACCCTCTTGATGTTGGCGCGTTCACCGTACTCGAAAATTTCATCTATGGCAGTACCTCTGGGGTAACACTACCACGTCGATCCGCTCAAAAGGCATTATCCGAGTTAACAAAACGGTTCGGCTTCGAACTGGATCCCCATCAACCGATTGATAACTTATTGATCGCGCAACGCCAACAGCTAGAAATTATTCGCCTACTAGCATTAGGGGTTCGTACGCTGATTTTGGATGAGCCAACAACGGGTATCTCTGCTGAACAAAAAATTATCCTGTTTGATGCTCTGCGTAAACTAGCACGTGACGAAGGCATGATTGTTTTGCTCGTGTCGCATAAACTAGAAGATGTCATTGACCTATGTGATGAAGTCATGGTACTGCGCGGTGGTGAACTTGTTGGTGAGACAGATATGCCCGAAACTGATGAAAATCTGACCAGCGCTGTTATCGCCGAGACTAAAAAACAGCTGGTTACGATGATGTTTGGCGAAGAATTAGGTGCACAAGACCGTGAAACAGTTGCTCTAGGTGAGCCGATTCTAGTGGTCGATAAATTGGTTGTAAATGACCTCCGCCTTGATATGCAACCGATTTCGATGACTGCACATGCTGGAGAGGTGATCGGACTCGCTGGTTTAGATGGGAGTGGACAAGAACTATTTATGCGTGCCTGCGCCCGCTTGCAACGGATTGATAGCGGGAATTTAAGTCTAATGGGCGATACAATCAATAATTATCATTACCGTGAGTTATTCCATCGCGGGTTGATTTTTGGCGCAGCCGGACGCATCGAAGAAGGACTGATTGCAGGATTAACACTGACCGAACACACAGCTCTAGTTGCCGATGATGGCTTACGGATTGACTGGAAATCCGTACAAAAACGCACTGTCGCACAGATTGATCGCTATCGTGTAAAAGGTCGTGCATCTGATAATATCGAGCAATTATCTGGGGGGAATCAACAACGTGTATTGATCGGATTGTTACCCGATAATCCCCATCTGCTGATTTTAGAACAACCGACCCGTGGACTAGATGTCGATTCAGCCCGCTGGATTTGGTCGCAGTTATTGGAACGTCGCAAAGACGGGACTGCGATTATCTTTAACTCTGCCGAACTTGATGAACTCGTCGCCTATAGCGACCGTATCTTTGTGTTTTATTCGGGACGTGTCTACGAAGTCCCTGATGTCAGCCAAACCAGTATTGATGAACTCGGACACCTCATCGGTGGCGAATTCTAGGACACATGAACTGTATTTTACCAGCTAACAAATGATACTCAGTCTATCTGCGGTGGGGCTTGATTATAAACAAATCGAAATAAAGTATCCGCCATCTCATCGACCGTCAATTTGTCGGTGCTGGAACGCACTGTTTTGACGAATTCAAGCATGGTGCTAATGTGGAGTTTACTAGCAAATTTATCGGGTACACCCTCCTGTAACTGTAAGTTACCGAGATCGAGGTGTTTCTGCACATCACGCTCACAAAATTGAATAACTCGTCGTCGCAACGCTGTGCTGACGTGCCCACCGAAGTTTTGAAAGAAACTGATATATTGCAGATATTCGGTTATCATCAAGCGGAATGCACGATATTCCCGTTCAGGTGTCTGGTAGTCTTGCACTTGGGCAAATACTTTATCACTCGTACGCGCAATCCATGTTGTGATGATATGGTAGACAATGTCCTCTTTGTCTTTAAAATACATGTAAAATACACGTCGTCCATAATCTGCTTGGTCAGTAATGCCTTTGACTGTTAGGTTTCCATAACCCTCGTTGATGATCAATTGGATTGCAGCATTCATTAAAGCGGAGCGGGTTTTACACTGTTGGCGCGATAAATTTTGTTTGGTCATACTGTCAGATGATAATCGTTGATGTACATCATGACAGTTTATAATAATTTTGAGCATAATAATATATGGAAGGCACATATATTGGATGCGCCTCACATAGTTTGATAGTGCCAAAAGGCTAGGCTTTAGAGCGGATGCCCAGATATTGGTAGAAGGGCAATACAATATACGTATAGGTGATACAACCCACGCAGAAGTCAAGCACAGAATCGGCATACGCAAAGACTGTCAAAATCCCTGCAACTACCAAACTAACTGGCATTGAAATCGGTACAAATATCAGACTCGCAAATGCAAACAAAAAGCCCACACGCGATGCAAATAACTTCGGCGCTTGATCCATCTCTTTTTCAGGGATGTTTAAGACATTGACAATCTGTAGAGCAACCCAACGTAATGGACTGTATTCCGGCTTCCAAATCGCGCGAATACCATAATCAAGTGCGACCAACGCAACCAATAATGGCATACCGGTGATAACGTACAAAGCGAGCAAAGATGCGTTGATAAAGACTGTAACACGGCTGAGATTTTTGTTGATTTTATTATTGTTGACTGGGCAGATAACATCACTGAACATGGTAGGGGTTGCCTCTCGTTTTATAATTTACTGATTCGTTCCTCAATCTGGAATCAGTCTACGAAAATTTGTATAAACCCCTCAACCTATGCACTATTAGACATACGTCAATTATCTGCTTCGGGCGAATCTTGATGATACAAGTAACGAAAGGTGACATCTGCAATCTCACTAGCTGTGGCAGTCTGTCGAAAAGCCCTTACCAAGAACCCACATGACTCCACAACTTTATCGGTACTAGTTACCATAAGTAATTGGTTGAAAGAAATTAAATACTATGATTTCATCGTGTTTTGCAATGCATTAGTGAGCATCTTTTGTATCCTAAAGTCCGAATAGTATCCGGTTTTTAGTGACGTCTTTAAATCTTCGACACTATCGGGTTTAGGTAGCTCGATGGTATCACCAAATACCCCTAAACCACCCGTGGCATTCCATGCTTTTTTCGTACCTGTCGATACTTCATCAAATGGGTTGACATCCCAAATCGTCTGGATCGCATCCATGTTGCCACCAGTTGCTAATGCCATCAGTTCTTGCGCATTGCGTTTGCGTCCAACACCGCGCTTACCTGTGAGCACCTTATACAGCCCTTTAAGCCGTTTACCAATAGCCATCAATGAGCGCGAAATATCTGCTGAGACAGCAATTGCACCTGTGACAACCGCTGTTGTACCGCCAGATAACACAGTAATAATATGTGCAATCCACCGTACCAATTTCAATGTTGCCCGTACAATTGTTCCTCGGAAGGCGCGCCGTGTTTTGTTGAACGCATAATATGCAACACGCCCTAAACGTATCTTTTCGACTTCTTCAGCCGTATTGCCTTTGATCGATGTTGTGCCATCTTTGTCGATACCGGCGCGTCCCATTGCTGCTTCATAGCCATCGCGACGACGCTTGTTATAATGGTACGCACGGATTAAATCTGCCCCAATACTAATAGGAGCAAATGTATAAGAAATAATTTTGGAGAAGAGTGTCTCCATACCTGCCGTTACCATATCTTTACCATTTGTCTCTTTATTAATATCTGCCAGTAACGATACACCACGAGAAACGGACATGCCTTGGCTGGCTACAGAATAGGTATCTACAATCCCTTCGGTAAGTTGTGATATAGGGTCAGCGGCTTTAACATCAGCTTTTTCTGCTTCTTGAAATTTAATGCGTGCACTGAGTAATTTCTTTAAATCGTCTAATGTCTCGATTCCATCCGATAAAACAAAAGACCATGTATCCGACTCAACCAAACTACGCAATTCATCGGTGAATTCAAAATCCTCAGGTGGGTTTTCATAATATTGTTTTGCCATTAACAGAAGATCTAAATCTTTATGCATTGTTCGAAGATTCGCGAGCCTTAGATTCTCCATCATCGCTTCTTCGGTATCTTTTTTGGATTTGATTGCTTTGGCTTCGTCAAGCGCGTCAAAGTGCATCTTGATGGTGGGGGACTGGTCTTTAATTGACTCGAGACGATAATCCGAAAAATTGGAACTTATCTCAAACATTTCAATAACCCACGTTATTTCATCACCAGTGATGGCTTCTTCTCCACCTGCCATGAGTTCACCAGTGATGTGGTTTAGTACCTCTCGAAATGCAGACCAACCATATGCTTCAACGAAGGCATCTTTACCCGTTGACTGTAGTTCCGTACGCAATTCGCGCAGTTCTTCGTCATCAAATTCATCCTCGTCCTCATCATCAAATTCATCCTCTCCTATGGCAACCGATACTGCGCCAGCAAATACCACACGATGAGGATCGCGTTGGAGCAATTGGCGTGTTGCATAATTACCGATCGTTCGTTGGAGGTAAAGAATTTGGTCAGTGTCCAGGCGCCCCTGTGTAATTCCATTGGTCGGAATTGTGAGTGAGTAGGATGTTTGCGAGGCGGATTTAGAGGTTGCTGTTGTATCAGGTTTAGCTTGATGACTGTGTTGGCTCATGATATAGATACCGAGAATAAACGTACAATAAATGAATATGTCTCAGTTTAGGATTTCTATTCGTGTGCCGTCAAAGCGTTCTCTATTATACAAATGTATATTAACTGTTTGTCGGTAGCTTAACTATCCATAGCGGAAATTCTCAACCCTCCTGCATAAGGAGGGGTCAACTCAAATTTACGAATCTAATTAAGTCCGGATATAGCTTATGTAAGTAATATCTCAAGCCAGAGATACACCCTTATTTTTCTGCACGTTCTTGATGTTGTTCATCATTAGTTTTTGATTGTTGATGAACTTCTTGTCGTGGGATGGTCTGTGATGGATGTTTCTTTTGTACTGTCTGTTGCCCATCATCCATTTTTGACTCAATGACATAAGGTCGAATTGATTTTCTATGACGTAGATGACGCATAATTTCCCCCCGGAAATGAACGTTTTCTGATATAACAGTTTTGATATGTCTGTTACAACCAGTATAAACAACGAATATGCAGAAGTTATGCAGATTGCGTAAAGAAAATCGATTTCACTTATTTTTACTGTAGGCTTTTTATCGGAAATATATAACTCTTCGCATATCACTTTTTCCATATCTGCTATGATGAATCGTACCAATTACATCATGGGAGATGCTACTGTGCGTACGATACTGCTTGCTACCCTTACAATACTGACTTCGCTATCACTGACAATTGCTCAAACAGAGTTATGCCCGCCCATCGTTCAAACTGCTCTGGCTGCCGTTGAAGATGGATGTGGTGATATGCAAAGGAATGAAGTTTGCTATGGCAATAATTCTGTCTCTGGCGAATGGACGCTGGATACCGAACCCTTATTTTCTAACCCCGGTGACATTGCATCAATCACGGGTTTACAACAACTGACTGTCGCTGAGTTAGATGAAGACACCAATAAGTGGGGTGTCGCCAAGATGAGTCTACTGGCTAATGTGCCAGACTCGGTGCCCGGACAAAACATAATCTTTTTGATTCTTGGTGATGTCGAGATTAGTGATGCCGAAAATGATATGCAAGCATTTTATTTTAGTAGTGGCATCAGTCGTTCTGTATGTAAGAACGTGCCCGAAAACGGCATCATTATTAATACACCAGATGGTATCGGTCAGGTTGACTTCACAATTAATGGTGTGGATGTATCTATTGGATCAACCGCTTATCTAACTGCGCCAGAAGACGGGGACTTTGGTATTCAACTATTAGAGGGTGATCTAGAAGTAACTGTCGATGATGTCACTGAGTCTCTCGAACCCAACGAAATCACATTCATCCCATTAGACGAAACTGGAAATCCTGAGGATAGTCCAAGTGAGCCAGAACCTGCATCTGATGAAATCTTTGATGAATCTGCGTTATTAGAATCGAGTCCAATTGTCGAATCGTTAGAGTTTGACGATGAAGAGTTAGAAATGGACGAAGACGATCATGATGGCGATGATATGGATGAAAATGACGCAGAATTTGAAGAACATGAAATGGACGACGATGATCATGATGAGTCACATGACGAAGACGATCATGACACGAACGACGACAGTGATGATGTAGAGTTAGAAACCGAAGAACATGATATCGCACCTGAGGTTCATGATGTCGAGGATATTGGGGATGAAACTGAGGTAGAGCCTGCACCCGAACGACCTGCTATGTCGGATGATGTCAACGAGCAACCCCACGATCATAGAGAAGAAGTCGAGGTAGAACCCGAATCTCAAGAATCGGATAGATCGGATCATGATCGCGATCACGACGATAGAGATGATGATGACGATGGCGAAGATGATGAAGACTAAAGGGTTATCTGCTTGGTTAAGCTGAGGTGCATTAACAAATTCTGAAGTGACGCTGATTTAATGCAAATTTAACTTTACAATCAGAAAAACAGGACTAAAATAATTGTGAAATTATGAACAAATAGAGACATTATTTGAGTGTAACCGTTTAATTTTCTTGTGGAGATCAATCCATGACAACAAACAATAACACGCTCAAACTTCAATTTATCGAATCTTATCTACGCGATGGCGCAGATAGTGACAAATATAGTACGCTCAAGCAAGAGCTCTATCATAGTGGCTACAATCGGATGCAAGTGGTTAGCATGATCGTTGAAGGAACCCTCTATAAAAATCTAGATACCTTCTACCGCAAAAATCCAAGCCTGCGTTAACCACAACTCAAATGGAATATTTTGACAGCACATCATGATAGGTGTGCTGTTTGTATTTAATACAGAGACCAAAACACATGGTTTTCCATACATTCGTTGCGTTTTAAGACATTTAGATGCACAATAAATAAATTATAGAGGTTTAGAAACAACGAGGGATAACATGAAACTATATTTTGTACGGCACGGAGAAGCTGAAGACCTCGCACCAACCGATCATGCACGCGCACTAACAGAAAACGGAAAAGAACGCGTCAAGAAGTCTGCACAAGTCTTGAAGCGTCTCGGCATCACGCCTAAGAAAATATATAGTAGCCCCCGTATTCGTGCCAAGCAAACTGCAGAGATTATTGCCGAAGCACTCGATATGGAAGTCACATTTGCTGAAGAAGTCAACTTTGGCTTCGATACAAGCAATGTAAAGACTTTTCTACAGAGTCTGAAATCAAAAGATGAAGTCATGTTTGTGGGGCATAATCCCGATATGAGTCAAATTGTCCATAAATTGACAGGGGCAAGCCTGTCGATGAAAAAGGGTGGACTAGCGCGTATTGACATGATCAACGCCAAAGCGCGTCGTGGTGAATTGGTATGGCTGATCGCACCGAAGGTGTTTGATGCGCTCTATAGCCAACCAGAAACTGTAGATTTGCAACAGTGGCTATCGGACACCCAACCACTTGACCTTGAAAGTACCATCGAAGAACTCGCCAGCGATACCGATAGTGATGCAGCATCATCATGACCTCCAATATTGTCATTGGATCGTTGGGGTACGTTTTCCATAATGACCGTGTGTTGCTCCTCAAACGTGCCAACCCGCCATTCCAAGGGTATTGGTCGGCACCAGGGGGTAAAATGGACTATGGTGAATCGCCACAGGAATGTTGTATACGCGAAATCCATGAGGAGACGGGAATTGATATTGCCAACAGTTCCCTGAGCTTACGAGCGATACAAACGGTGCTTGATGTCGCTGTGCCGATTCACTGGCAATTATTTATTTTCCGCATCGCTCTAAACACAGTTACAGATCTCAACCCGCATCCTGACCATCTCGAAGGCGAGTTGCGCTGGTTCGATGTGAGTGATCTCGCAACGATTCCACGCCCCTATACAGACCGACAACACTGGGGTAATGTCCTAACAGAAACGCCGTCAATCTGGCAGGGGAAATTTGTCTACGATACACCCGATAAACTTGATGACGAAATCATCTACTAGTTCGGCTCCCAAAAGTCAGGATGATTTGGATCGGTATAACGTGTCATATCAACATCAGGTGACCAGTATTTGTCGTATATATAGTGTCCCTCAGCATTGATGCGGTGCTTACCACCTTGATCATATAAAGGCTTGGCATCCGGCAAGACAGTTTGCTCATTAAAGATAACAGTCTCAATATATTTTGCGCCCCTTAATTGAGCATTCCACAACACCGCTTTACGTAAATCTGTCCCATAGAGTGATGTGCCTGTCAGAACTGCACGATGTAAAAACGAGTCGTAGATATTGGCTTTACTCAGGTCGGCATCCGATAAATCTGCTTTATAGAGATTTGTGTTTTCCAAGTGTGCTTCATAGAGATACGCATTATGCAAGCTCGCTCGTGATAACTTTTTGCCAAGGAGCAGAGGTGTATCATCCTCAACCGTCAACCAAGACTCTGCCCGTAACCAATCCACAGCGTTGAGTGCTGTCGAATTATCGCGACTAGATGCTTCACGGATCAAGGCTTGCTTGCGTTGCCCGATACTCCGCCATTCATTTAGACGATCAAGCACAAGCACGGTCACAAAAATACTGAGCATCTCGGTATAAACATTAGTCGCATAACCATCATTAAAGACAAACGACCCAATCCACACGCCGATTAAGACTAGTGTCAACCCACCACCAATCCTGTAAACATCCGCAAATCGACGATAAATCGCCTGAATCTCTGTCATACGATTTTCACTATATTCCGCCATGTTGTATCCCCTTATAGTCGTATCCTCATAGTGTCGTGAGTGTACCATAGCCAAACGATAGAAAACGACTTGTCGAGAACCTTGTTTCTCCATTACACTGAAAATAAGCCAACCACTTTAGAGACCGAGCAAACAATATGATTCGACGTATTAAATTAGAAAATTTTCGAAGCATCCAATCTCTTGATCTTGAACTTCGTCCATTGAATGTATTGATCGGGCGTAATGGATCGGGTAAGTCCAATTTTTTGAGTTTCTTCCAAATTTTGGGCGATGGTGTTCGCGAAAGCTTGAATCCTGCAATCATTAACGAAGTACGTGGATTTGGTTATTTACGACATATAAACTCACCTATATCAGATAGTGTTGTATGGGAGGTTGAGTTTAGTTCAGATAACGATGGTAATCTTTTTTATCAAGGCGAGATTGGAGTAAGTGGAGCGGCTGGATATACTATGAAGTCAGAAAAATTATCACGTGTATACGAAAAAAATTCTACAGCTAGTCATAAATATCTTGAAGTTCATAATGGGATTGTTAGACTTCTAACCGACCAGAACGCGGATAAAGATGATGCACTACTAGATAATCTTGACCAAGAACTTGGAATAGCGCAAATTCGTAATCAAGCACGCTATCCGGCATTATCGGAAGCTCTGAACTATATCAGATCATGGGAAGTATTTAATGGGTTTGGTGAGCAAGAATTAAAAAATATTAGAAGCCCACAAACCTTAAATGTTGTTCAACCTCTACAACTTATGCCGGACGGGTCAAATCTTGTGTCGTTGTTGTGGGAGTTGGCAAACCAACCTCGCTATGAAGTAGCCTATGAACGTCTTAATGAAATTATGCGATCTGTATTTCCTGAATTTAAACAATTTGATTTACCAATAGTTGCGGGTGCACAAGCCAGTATCGCCTTTCGCAGTGCAACATTGAAAGACTCCGTTCCTGCATTTTTTATGTCAGATGGTCAGTTACGGTTTTTGGGACTAGTTGTACTTCTATTATTGTCTGACGAATCTGATCTAATTTTGATCGATGAGCCAGAAATCGGCATGCATCCTAAGATGATTGACATTTTTGTTGAATTACTTAAAGAAGCGTCAAACTCAACCCAGATCATCGTGAGCACCCATTCACCACAACTCATTAGTGCATTCAAGCCTCAAGACCTTCTCATTGCTGAAAATATTGACGGGAACACTCGCATAGATCGACCGAATCTCGATAAGGTAAATCGTTGGTTAGACCGCTATACGATGGGGGAACTTTGGACAAAAACAACGATGTTAGAAGGTTAACCCATGTCTGAGCAGTTCCTCTATATCTACTGCGAAGGCGAAACGGAACAAGAGACCTTAAAGAGCTTCTTACGTCACTATTGGTCAGAGCGTTTTGTCGATTGTGATGTGATTAAGTATGAAGGGGCGGGCGGATTAAAAGTCAACTTTGCAATTGAGGCTAATCGAACATTTAAAACAGAACCCGAATCATCGGTTTTGTGTTTGGTAGATTTATATCGTGAACCATTTGAGGTGTATAACCGTAGCCAAATGACACATGAGGAAGGCTTCTTAGCTGTACAACAACAATTACTAGCACAGATCGAACCACAATATATCCATCGGTTCGGTGCGTTTCCTGTGGTGATGGAACCCGAAACATGGTTACTTGCGGATCCGAAAATACAAAGCCGACTATCTAAATCGTATCCAGCTCCTGAGTCGATTGAGCATCCGGTCAAAGAACTACAAATATGGCGTAAGAATTACAACAAACGTATTGATGGCAAGAATCTATTTGGTGAAGCGAGTGCCAAGCGTGTTTATGACGACAACTGCCCGCATTTCAAAGCAATAGTCGAATGGCTGTCAATTGAACCTGAAAAACTCAAAGACCCAATCGTAGATCAACTGTCGCAATGGTCTGCACCTCTTCAAAAATTACAACTCGAAAAGAGCCAAGCTCTGATAAAATCTGACTCTGCATTGAAAAACGGTGATTTAGACGAAGCTATTAAATGGGAAGAACATAGCAAGGCAATAGACAAGCAAATTGAAGAATATGCCAAGACCTATTATCAGAATTTTGAGTAATCCCCTTAAGTCTACTCTCCAAGAAAACGACCTGTGCGTGGGTCACATTGTGGGCTAAACTGCGTACAACATCCGACCACTAAAGGACGGCGATTGTTATGACACGGATCCTTGTTATTTTGCCTGCACTCAACGAGGGGCAGAGCATTGCGACGACTGTACAAAGTATCCAATCACATATTCCAACAGCCGATGTAGTTGTGATTAATGATGGGTCGAATGATAACACTGCCCAACAGGCTGAATCTGTCGGGGCGATTGTACTCAATATGCCTTACAATGTTGGCATTGGTGCAGCAGTACAGACCGGATTTAAATTTGCTGCCGAGCAAAATTATGATATTGTCGTCCGTAATGATGGCGATGGACAACATGCCCCTGATGGGATCAAACGTTTGCTGGCGAGTATTAAATCCGATGCAGCCGATGTGGTGATTGGCTCACGGTTTGTAGGTGAAACTGGTGATTATGGTACACCATTGGCTCGGCGTATGGGCATTACGATTCTAGCGACATTACTGTCAAAAATTACCGGACAAAAGATTACCGACCCAACCTCAGGGTTTTGTGCATTTAACCGCAAAGCAATTTTACTCTTCGCTAAACTCTATCCACACGATTACCCTGAACCCGAAGCGATTGTGATCTCGCATCGGACTGGACTGCGCCAGATAGAAATTCCCGTGACCATGAAACCCCGCGAACATGGTAATTCTTCGATTACACCGGTGCGCTCGGTTTACTATATGATCAAAGTTGTACTGGCAATTTTGATCAATCTATTGCGCCAACGCCCGACTGTGTAAATATCAATAATTGGACAGATTTCCCCTAATTATTGGGGCATTATCAGTACGTTTTTGCGTTACACTAAAGAGGATGGACTGACTACCTAAGGAGCCGAGTATGTCTGTTATTCGTCCGCTAAAACCACGCCAAGAACGTCATGTATGTCCTGATTGTGGAGCGCCTGAAGGGTTGTTTATTGATATCGACCGCAAAATGAAGTGTAAATTGTGTGGTTGGATTGCAGAAAATCCTGTCGGTGATGCCTCAAATTATGTTATCCCAACCGATGAGCAGTTGCCGGAAGAACAACTTATTCAACAAATTACAGGCGAAGAACCCGAAGATTTGCGCGATGTGCGTGAGTTTCGCGTCACCTATTACATTAGTAATCGCTCCGAGGTTACAACGTGGGGCAGTGCCGCTTATGATACTGCCATGATGCATGTCAAAAAGAAGGAGTGGGACGAGGCAATCAAAGCCCTTGAACGTGCTATCGGAACTGATCGTGATTTTATTGAGGCGCATTTGTGGCTCGGACGTTTACATGCTGACGAAGAAAAACAACGCGAACACATTAGTCATGTCATCGCGCACAAACCGCAACATGCCGAAGCACTACTCGAGATGATGTATCTGAATGGTGAGATTGCGCTATCGCAACTTGAACACGCATTATACAGCGACGGAGAAGTTAAAATTCAAGAAGCCGCCGCCCCTGTACAATCCCAAACAACGATTTTGTCGTGCCCTGTCTGCGGTGGGCATATGACAACTCATCCACTAACGGGACATATCGAATGTGGATTTTGTGGACATATTGAAGACAGCAAGACTGACGCCACAACAACCGGTGCATCCTTGACGACTGCGCTATTACAACAACGCTCCGAAGGAGTAAAGTGGATCATCGGTGATCGCATTTTGTCATGTAAGAATTGTGGTGCAGAGACAACAATTCCACAGGGGAAGATGGGGTCGCATTGTATGTTTTGTGGCTCGAATCATATTATCGAAACCGATGCATTAAACTCCTTCCGTCAACCTGAGGGGGTAATCCCATTCACCATACCGCAAGAAGTCGCTGAACAAGCCATTCAAGAGCGATTGATCGGTAGGTGGGAACGCTTCAAAGGCATGTTTGTCAACAACAAAGTCAACCGCTCGACATTTGTCGGGACATATTTGCCATTTTGGTTATTTGATGTGGTACTCGATGTCAATTTGACATTTCGTGTCAAAGATTCATATGCGATACGGTATGGTGCACAGTCCATGCGTACCGAAACCCGTTCGGATGTCTTTAATAATTATCCGTTCCCAGCCGTCATCTCACCATCACCCAAATTAATTGAGAAAATCGCGCGCTATGATAATTCAACGATCCAACCCTACGACCCACTAATCCTGTCACGTTATCCAGCCGAGATTTATAAGGTCGATTTTGATCAAGCCTCACTTGAAGTGCGTGGACGCATCCGCCGCTTACTACGCGATCAGTATCGTGCTGAAACCGCGTTGTATCAGAGTGAAGAGTTATCAACAATGTCGTCTATGGTACGCAATATCACATTTCGTTTGGTGCTCCTGCCTATGTGGATTGCCACCCTAGTTGAAGATGATGGAGATGTGCGCATCGGGTTGGTCAATGGACAAACAGGCAAAGCCGTTTTGGGTAAAGCACGCCAGCCAGAGCACTACAAAAAATAAATTAAGTGATCCAAGCGTGTTATGATGGAAACTTCTGATCATTTATACGGTATCTGCACAATCTTTTCCATGAAAAACGAGGCATAAAAAATCGGTTCTCGCTACAATACATGGAGATAATTAAATGATGGATAGACATTATGATGCAACGTAAATTCTGGATAGTACTAGTCGTGATCGTGTCGAGTATGATGGTCATCGGCGTACAGGCACAATCAATTGCGCTGACACAAACCTATAGTGATGAAAATATCACCTTTGGTTATCCGGCTGGATGGGTTGTCGGGCAAGCTGACGATGGTGCAGTTGAAGTGGCGAGTAGCATCCGCGCACTGGATGCCCCGACGCAGGGGTTAGATCGCGGCGAGACATATCTGCGGATTTTGCCACGGGTTGGCGCGCTTGCCAGTATCACACCTGTTGGCTACCTACAACAACTCAGCTTTCAAGCGACTCGCAATCAAGTCTATGGCGAAATTGATGAGGTTACGATCAACGGTCGACAGGCTGCACTCGTCACCCGTAACGATACCAACCGTGGGATTCAACGCATTATCGGAATGATCGACATGGGAAATGGCCGCATCGGTGGAATTATTGCGACGGTGGCACAAGACGAGGTCAATCTGCATGTCAATAATGTGCTGGCGATCCTCGCGAGTTTATCAGCGACTGAAGCAGCAGAGTCGGGCTACTGGACTTATGTTGACGCGCTTATCCGCTTCCGTTATCCGTTTGAGTGGGATGTTTTCCGTGTCAACGATGATGTGATTAACATCAACAATACCGACGACACGTTCCTCGGTTTACCGGGGGAAGTATTGGTGCAAGTTGTCACCTTTGATTTATTCGCAACTGATGTCACCTACGAACAAGTGATTTTAAGCCTAGAAGCAACCGAGCCCACCTATCGGATTGATGATTTGATGCCAACGACTGTAGGCGATTCCGAGGGTGGGGTTGCCCGTTATACGGTGCCTGATGAGGGGCTTGAGGGGTTATTTGTATTATTTACGCTATTTGACGGGCGTATTGGTTTGGTCAATATGCAGACCGCTTCTGGTGAATTAGCAAATTATGTTGATGTGTTGACGACCATCACCGAGTCGGTAGATGTCCCACCGACAGCGCTCTTACGTGGCGCGCAATTGCCTTTTGATACTTTCGCGCAATATCTGACGGAGGATGGCAACTTCAGACTATCGCATCCGCCTAATTGGTTGGTATTAGAAGTCGATACTGGATTACTCCTCTCCAATGATTTGAATATCCGCGAACGCTCGGTCAACGATTTACAATCCGAGACATTATTGATGTTAGTGTATCCCCGCATTGATCAACTGCCATTCCCCGTGGATATTCGCACACCGACTGCCATTACTAACCGTTTCCGCTTAGCTTCGGCAAGCATCGGCATCACCCAACTCAGCGAGACCATCCGTACCGTAGATGAAAACGGACTCGCGACATCAACTGTTTATGGGTTGCATCCGAATTATGATATTTGGATCATCGCTCAAGAAAAACCGAACAATCAAATTTTGACCACCCTCGTGTATACGCCACGCGGGCAAATGGGGCTACATCAGCGACAAGTCCGCACCGTCACCCAGACTTTTAATTACGTCGGATTAACCGTAACCGACTGTGACATCACAGCATTAAGTGTGATCAATACGCGATCAGGTCCAGGGGTTGCATTTGGTGTCCAAGATGCACTTACACCGAATGTGCCAGCGCAGGGGATTGCACAAGATGTCGGTGCTGATGGGATTATCTGGTGGCAAATCGAAGGTGGGAGCTGGGTGCGCGAAGATGTCGTTGAGGAAACCGAAAATTGTTATCTATTGCCCCCACCACGCTAAAAACAATTGAACCTACAAGATTTTGAAAACCTTAGAACGCCCCTTCTCCATTAGGAAGAAGGGGTTGGGGGATGAGCGCATGATATGCTACTCAGATTCTGTGTTGGGATTTGGATTGGTATTTTCAGGATAATTTGTAAAGTCTGGACGATAATACACACAGCGATAGAACGATGATGCAAACCGATCAGGATAGAGATACCGTCCGCGATCACGCTTACATGCTGCATCCGCTTGTTCATACGTTTCGACAGCAATCACATTTTCGAGGAAGAAGCGCGGACCTTCACATTGGTCATTGAAGTATAATTCGGCTGTCTGGACACCACCACCACGCCATAAAATCCAGCGCTCAGGTACACCCTCATAAATCACCTCATAACAACCAGTGTTCATGCTATCAATTGGGCGTTGCGTATTTTCGGGCAAAATTTGCTCGTACGCATCATCAAATCCATCGGTAGAAAAAACATTATATTCTTGACGAATGAGATGCCAACCTGCGTTCCACATCCACTCACGATCAAACTCGGTGACAATATTGTCGTCGTTGACATCAGTATTGTTGCATTTTCCCGATAATGTCCCACCTACATAGCAAGCATTGGCAAGATCATTAACCCACGGGTTATTAACACCAGCCGGAATATATTCAAACAGAGGAATATCAGTGTCCTGTGCGTTAGCGACGAGTGCTGTCGCGAGTATCATCGTAATGAGTAATATTCCGCGAATTGTCCATTTCATGATGTTGAATCCTCAGGTGTGTTATCAAACTATGCTCCCATTATAGCGACCAATTATGAGAAGACAATTGAGATAAATATGAGAAGAACATCCTACAGTACCCCTAATCATTGGGGGCTTGTTCGATGCTTACTCGCGTATGATTGAGTTACGTATAAATGGAGTAAGTTTCATGTTCACGCTTACCAAGGAACTATTCACAGGCAAACCATTTGAGTTTTATAGCCCATATACTCTGCGCGAAATTTATCAACGCCTTGACCAAATGTCTGCTCATCATTGTTATCCCTTAAATTTCTGGTGCAGGAGGCGAAGACTCAATAACTTGCAACTCATTCCCGTTAACGAGACAACATTTAAATTTCAAGGAAGCCGAGATGCAGGACATAGATTATGGATTACAGCATATGGAATCGTGCATAAAGAGTCATCAGGTGTCTATGTTACAGGGAAAATCAGTATGAATAAATTTACGACTCTGTTTATGAGTTTATACTTGACTATGACCTTTGGTCTTCTAATTGCAAAATTTGCGGTACCCACAATAGTTGAACCGATTATGCCTGTCCCTTCGGCTATACTCATTTTGTTTGCAGGTATTACTGTTGCAACAATTATCGATACACAATTCAGACTCTACAGACAACTCTATGATGGGCTTAGTAAATAGCCGGAGAAAAGATAATAATGAAACTACTAATCGAACTTTTCACAGGCAAACTGTTTGAGTTTTATAGCCCACATACCCTAAACGACATCTACACGGAACTTGAACCGCAAGATAAATCTGCTCGCTCGTTTATTTATGTTGAAGAACAAACCTTCAAGACTCAGATCAATCGATATAATAAAACATTTCAAGTTCAAGATAGTTTTCTAAATGCTATTGGTACACTCCATGAAGAACCATCCGGCACTCGAGTAACAGGTAAAGTCTATCTAGGGGGATGTCTTTGGCTGTTTTTGTTGATTATATATTTTATCATGATGATGATAACAGGTCTTGTCGCTCAAGAAAGAACAATTGATCCAACCAGCAATATTGGTCTAATTCTACCTATAACGCTACTTGTTTTTACATTATGTTTTGTGTTGCTATTCCAATACAAACAGTTCCAACTAGATATGAAAATTCATAATAAATTGGGCAAATCGAAGCGTAAAAACGTGATCTATAAGACTTAGCCCACTTCAGTATGCTTCCAATAACTAGTAGCCGACATGCTTTAGCTTTCGGCGTTAACTGTTTATATGATGATAACCATCAAATCCAACCTATACACTACATCTCATACACAGCCTCCAGTATAATCAAATCTCAATTAGATTATTACGAGAGGATTTTTTGATACATGAGCTACGACTATATTTTGACAGATACACCCGTTGCTGGTGTGGGTGTAGTACAACTCAATCGCCCCAAAGCCTATAACGCCCTCAGTACACCATTATTGATCGAAGTCATGACCGCATTGCGCGAATTTGATACCGATGATAGCATCGGCTGTATGATTTTGACGGGTAATGAAAAAGCCTTCGCGGCAGGTGCCGACATTAAAGAGATGGACGGCAAAACGCAGGTGGATATGTACATGGGGCAGTCCCTGATCGAACATCTCGATTTCACATCGTTGACCAAGCCGTTAATCGCAGCTGTATCGGGGTTTGTACTTGGTGGTGGATGTGAAGTTGCTATGAGTTGTGACATGATCGTTGCGTCCGATACTGCCGTATTTGGTCAGCCTGAAATTAACCTCGGCATTATCCCCGGTGGTGGTGGCACACAACGCCTGACGCATGCTGTCGGCAAAGCCCTCGCGATGGAAATTATGCTCACCGACCGTCGTCTATCTGCCGAAGAAGCGCTCCAATATGGACTTGTCAATCGGGTTGCCCCAGTTGATGAGTATATGAATGTCGCAATAGAGATTGCTCAAAAAGTTGCCAATAAATCCCAAGTTGCGATTAAACTGACAAAAGATGCTGTCAACAAAGCCTATGAGGTATCCCTCCAAGAAGGACTCGCGCTGGAAAATCGCAATTTTCTTGTGTCGTTTGGATCTGAGGATAAAGTTGAGGGCATGAAAGCATTTATCGAAAAACGGGAAGCTGAATGGAAACACCGCTAAATCTAACCATCCTATATACATCGAACATTCGCGGGGACATCCACATGTTGCCCCGCCTCTACACATTTATACAAACCCTCAAGCCCTACCAACGGCAAGGCACTCTCATCTTGGATCTAGGACGATCATGTGACTCTGATGTATGGCATTGTGGCATCACACGTGGACGCTCGACCTTAATTGTGCTTGATGGCATGGGTTATCACGGGGCAAATGTCGATGGCGTGCTTGACCCGATTAGTCGCACAAAAGTTGATGAGGTTGTCACCATGGGGCTTGTCGATCGCGCACATCCGTGGACATATCATATCCCCCCAGTAACCGACAATTCACTTGTTGTTGGGATTCAACCTGTTGTAGATGAGACCCTACGCTTACAAATTGACCTCACACCCGATCAACAGACGACTATTCAACATGGCGTACTACGTCTAGCCGATGTCAATGCGAGGCAAGTTGGGGTCGTCACCATCGATTTAGACGGTATGGCTGAGATAACATCAACAACTGTGCATGATCTACCACCCAACACACCACCCAATCCGACAATTGTCGCTTCAGTCGAGTTTGTCGAGAGTGAAGCCCGTTATTTCCAGAAGAAACAAAACTAGAATGTAACAATACGATGTATCTTTAAAGTTAGTCTTGACTGGCTATAAAGTTACATCACGCCTATATCTTCTTATTTATGAGTCAAAAAAATGGTTTTTGTTACAGAAAACATACAGGGGTTATCTAATATTTGAGGTTCTTATTTGTTGATTGCATAATAAATGAGGAAAGAATTCTTATTATTTGGGAGAAAATCTATTATGGCTACTGAAGCAGAAATCCAAGAATTTGAAACTCAATTACATGAACTTAATGCAGCAATGTCTAATGAATCGGGAATCAGCAAAGCAGATTTATGTAAATTACTTGAAGCAGTAGAAGAAGGCGCAAAATTGGTTATGACATCATTGGGACCTCTTCAATTAGTGGCAGTCACAGTGTTGTTAAAAGTCGGCAAAAAGCTCTGTGAGACTCCAGACAACGAAACACAATAAATACAATAAAAAAATCGATAAAAATTATGTAAAACAGAATTCTTTCCACAAGAATTATTATAAGGAGTAGTTAATGAATAATAATTTTAATGATGAAAATGAGGAACAAGCCGATCTTTCTTCTTTTGATAATATATCAACAATTTCAGATAGAATGACTATTAATGATTTAGAACATTTGATAACAACAAATCATACATCTGGTAATACAGTTGGTATTGTATTTCAACAACCATATTCTACTGATCAAAATTTTATGGACGTTTCTATGGTAATTAGTCCTCCCAATCCATCTGCCATGGCTGTTGATTCACATTTAGAGGATATAACTCATTATACGCCTAAACAACTTGAAGATTTGGTAGTTGAGGGCTCAAAACATTTCTCTAGTAGGTTATTTTTTCGAAGAACTATTGCTGATGGAAGAAATTCTTTGCAACCAATTGCTTTTCTTGAGCAGGGTATAAAACTTGCAAAAGCTGTTGGATTAGTTGCTGTTAATGGATCTATTGATCAACCTAGCACAGGGACAGGTTTCCTAATTAGTGAAGATGTTCTTCTAACATGTAACCATGTTCTCCCCGATAAAGATGTTGCCTCAGATAGTCTGATCTTCTTTGATTATCAGCAGACTGTAAGCGGCGAACTAGTTAATGATCCTCACAATGCTGAAACAAAGGAGTACTTTCGTCTAAGACCTGATTATTTCTTTCATACTAGTCCTAAATTCACTGGTTTGGATTATACGTTAGTTCAAGTTGATGGTAAACCAGGTTCCAAATATGGTTTCATTCAATTGCCTGAACTTGATGAAGCGACCAAATTCAAAGATGGCTGGGATGTATTTATCATCGGACATCCAAATGGAAGACCCAAGGAAATTGCAGTGAGTGATAATGATATATTATGGCATAATGATCAGGTAATTGTATATGAGGCTGATACTGAAACAAAAATGTCAGGATCACCTGTATTTAACGACTCATGGGATTTAATCGGACTTCACTATAGATCGTTTGATGAATATAGTCCCACTGCATCACAAGGTAGATACGGTAATCAAGCAATTCGAATATCTGCAATACGTGAGGATATTCTTAAATCTAATATCGTTATTTAATAGAATATTTTGATATATTGGGTTCAGAATATACCTATAAATTCAATTAGGAAAATAATTGAGTCTAATTTTTGATAACGGGTATAGTGAATGTCAGCATACCGTCCACAATGTTGACGCTACCATCCATATGTTCGAGCAGGCGTTTAGCAACATTCAAGCCCAAACCATAACCTTCTGCCCGTATATTTTTTAAATCAATGGTGTCGGAGAACATCGCCTCAATAGTAGTGGCGGGCATCTCGGTACCGTCATGTTTAATCGAAAATTGAATGGTGTCGCCATCCGGTATGACATGGATCTCGATAGCTTTCGAGGAGGGGTTATCGATCATCGCATAACGCAAATAATCAACAATTGCTTCCTCAACCCATGGGGCATTGCCTTTTGCAAATTTGATCTTCTCTGGTATGTCAATGGTGATGGTGCGGGAATCTGTCACATGCTGGAAGCGACGGACAGCATTATTGACGACAAACGCCATATCAACTGGCATCGACTCAGCTACTTTTAAGTGTTCTAAGTCCGATAGCAACACCAGCTCATTACAGATATTGATAATCCGCATGGTGGCGCCGAAAATTTCATCGACAAAATACCGCGCTTCTGTACCTTCTTCTATATCGGATTGCAACATATGGGTGTAGCTCACCGCAATGCTTAGGGGAGCTTTTATATCATGACTAATGGTATGAGCAAAGTGACTATAATCAGCACCTAAGTTAACCACTTCTGTGATATCGCGCAGGATAATAATATATCCCTGACGCTCTGGTAGCGGGTGTACTTTGGCTTCATAATATGTGCTTACATCATCTTGGGTACGTTTAAGACGGATGTTGTTTAAGTCTTCAAGGGGCGTATCCAGATCAAATGTTGATTGCAGAAAATCCGACAACACAGTTCCCTGTAGATCAGTTGTGGCGAGTTGATCCATTGTCGGATTAACTGTACGAATCGTAAGGGTATTATCTAATACTAGTACTGCGTCAGAGGTGTGTTGGAATAACGCCTGATACGCACTGACCACTAGCGAATCGGTTGTGTGTTCATTCATTAGTCGTAATTATTCCTGTTGCTTTGTCATTTTGATGATGTGTTACTGTATGATATGTGATGATTTTACATGCTATCATTTTTTTGACATAAACGCCAATATGTATAGAGATTCTGATGTTAGGAGATGTAACATAGTTAGATACACATCTAGAAACAGGACATAGTAAGATATAAAAATGATAATTGGCGCATATATTTTTGCAAATACACTGACTGAATGGGATGATCCAATCCTAGAACTTCAACGTCTAAAGGACTATGGTGTTAATACGATTTTCTGTGAAGCAGATGCCTATCCAAAAGATATAATTGACCATGCACATGAGCTAGAGATGCGATTTATGGGTGGGTTGACGTGCTTTCATAATAATGATGTCGTCAAACAAACTCCCGCATATCATCCAATCACTGCGGATGGTCAACCTCGTCCGCAAATTAACTGGTATCTCGGGATCACACCCACCCATCGCCCATATCAACAACAACGCCTGCAAGCATTGGATCATATGCTCAGCACCTATCAATTAGATGGCGTATGGTTGGATTTTATCCGCTGGCCGATGCACTGGGAGGTTGAACTGCGTGACGATACTATGCCACCGCTTGAAACCAGCTTTGACACACACACACTCAATCAATTTGCCGACTGGTCGGGTTTATCCTTGCTAGATCAACCCAATGCACAAATCGCGGACTGGATATTAGAACATTACCGTGATACATGGGCAGATTTTAAATGTGATGTGATCACAAATTTCGTAAGCGAGGTGCGCACTATACAAACAAAATATGCTGGCGACCACCCACTAGGGATCAATATCGTTCCAGCAGATTCGACACAACGCCGGGGATTTTTGGGGCAAGATGTCCAAGCACTGTCGCCACATGTTGATGTGTTTTCGCCGATGGTCTATCATCATATTCTTGGACGCGATGTAAACTGGATTCGCGATACCCTCAATCAAATTGTCGACGAAACTGATAAACCACTTATTCCATTTGTGCAGGTACAGAATTTAACACGGGACGATAATTTCTCGTCGTCAGAATGGGAACAGGTCATACAGACCGTGTATGACCATCCACAAACAAACGGATTAATCGCCTTCACGGGGACACAATTACATCAAAATCAGCGAGGCGAAACCTTGTCGAATTACTTGAAATAACCTTAGCTATCGCCAGTCTTTTCACCAGATGGTTCATAATCTTCTGGATGTTGGTCGAACATAATCGGATTCCCATCGGGATCTGCCATAACAATATGTGCTGGACCTTCATCACCTTTGGCTTCTTCAATCAAGTCGACACCTTGTTCTTTCAGATGCTTTTGGATGGCACGCACATCTTTAGGGTTAAATGTTAGCATATTTTTCTCGAACATCCCTTGAAACAAACCAATCACCGTATCGCCACTGCGTAAAATTAACCAACCTTCCGATTGATTGCCGTCAATAACTTTGAATGTCAGTTTTTCGTAGAATGCACGCGATGCAGCAATATCTTTGACTGCCAAGCTCAGTGAAAATTGACCAAGATTCATAGGGATCTCCTTTGTGTTTAGACTATCTCTACTATAACAAATCGATAGAACAAATATTTGATTCATCTTGCGATCTTGTGATTTTTGGACATATGAGTCCAAAAGTTTGCCCTGACTCTTAAATCCCGTCATAATCAATCTGTAACCCATACATCATAAATTATGGGCGGAGTTCATATAACTATATCGGGAGAAGATTATGGCAGAAAAACAACAATGGCATAAAGTTGCGGATAAAGACCCGTTGCAAGATAACAGCGTGATGAACGCGGTCGCAGGTGTGCAAGCTATCTGCCTTACAAAGTTTGAAGGCAAATATTACGCCCTCGATAATCACTGTCCACACCAAGGTGGTCCATTGGGCGAAGGACTCATCGAAAATGGGTTTGTACGTTGCCCATGGCATGGCTATGAATATGCACCACAGGATGGAGCGCCTCCGGGTGGCTATGATGATCGTGTTGATACATATCCTGTCGAAGAGCGCGAAGACGGCATTTATGTTGCTGTACCCGAAGAAGAACCAACCGATACAATCGCCAAGCAGATGATGGAAGTCGCGACCGATTGGGGCATTGATGCATGCTTTGGGATGGTCGGACATTCGAATCTCGCCGTGGCTGACGCGATCCGCACCGAAGAGATCAAAGGCAAACTTAAATTTATTGGCGTCCGTCACGAAGGGGCTGCATCGTTTGCTGCCAGTGGTTACGCTAAATTGACCGGAAAACCGGCTATGTGTTTGGGTATTGCCGGACCGGGTTCGACGAACTTACTAACCGGTCTGTGGGACGCAAAAGTTGACCGCGCCCCGATCATCGCCCTCAGTGGTCAAGTACAAACACAGGTACTCGGTCCCGGCGCATTCCAAGAAATTGATTTATCGGCAGCCTTTAATTCAGTAGCCGAATGGAGTCAGACGGTTCTTAATAACAAAAACGCCTCGGATTTAATGGCGTTAGCTGTCAAACATGCCCAAGTTAACCGCGATGTTGCCCATCTCATCTTCCCCGACGAAATTGCCTTTGCCGAAGGTGCAGACCCACGCCCAGAAACACCTAAATTAGGACGGGTTAGTACGACTGAAATTGCACCCCCAAAAGCCGAACTAAACCAAGCGATTGAGATGATTAAAGAAGCGAAGCTCGTCACCATCATCATGGGACGTGGTGCGAACGAATTTAAAGACGAAATCATCCAACTGGCAGAAAAAATCGAAGCACCCGTCATCACCACATTTAAAGCCAAAGGACAAATCCTTGACGATCATCCACTAGCTTGTGGCGTATTGGGGCGGTCGGGCACAATCGTCGGTAGCACGATGATGGGACGTGCTGACGTATTGCTCGTATTTGGCGCATCATTTAGTAACCACACCGGCATTTCTGCCACAAAGAAAATTATTCAAGTTGATTTTGATCGCATGACATTAGGCAAATTCCATCCGGTTGATGTGCCAATTTGGGGCGACATCGGCGTGACCTGTAAAGCGTTAGGAGAAGCCCTTGATGGTGTCGAATTTACGTATAGCCGTGATTACGTTCGCCGTGAAATTGAAGGACGTTGGAAATTATGGCGTGAAGAAAAAGCCCACCGCGCGGCCGAATCCGACGAAAACGGGATTAACTCGGCCTTGTTATTCCGCGAGATGAGCACTGTGTGTCCTGAAGATGCGGTTATCTCGGTTGATGTCGGCAACAATACCTACAGCTTCGGGCGTTATTTTGAAGCGAAAAAAGGGCAAGAATGTTTGATGTCTGGATATTTAGGGAGCATCGGATTTGCATTCCCCGCTGCATTAGGGGCTGCTGTTGCCGCACCCGATCGTCCGATTTGGGCAGTCGCTGGTGATGGTGGCTTCGGTCAGTACGCGATGGAAATCACAACCGCTGTCAAATACAACCTGCCGATTAAACTGGTTCTGCTCAACAACTCCGAAATCGGGAAAATCAGTAAAGAACAACGTGGTGTAAATGTTGATGTGTGGGCGACCTCACTTGTGAACCCGAACTTCTCTGAATTTGCACAAAGTTGTGGTGCGTGGGGCAAACGCATCACCAAAAACGACGAAGTCCTCTCTGCGATGCAAGAACTCAGCGCCATCGACGGTCCCGGCATCCTTGAAGTCATGACCGATGTGCTGAAAATTTAAAACATCAGCAACCCACAACAAAACCGTAGGGGGAACCTGTGTGTTCCCCCGTTTGTGTTGTATGGTGTATCTACTCCGTCTCATCTTCGTTCACCCAATCCGGTTGCCAAAACTCAGGATGATCGGGATCAGTGTAACGAGACATGTCGGTTTCTGGTGTCCAGTATTTGTCATAAATCGCTTTACCATTGTCATCTAGCTTAATATATTTCGCATCGGGTAAGACGGTTGTTCCATCAAATGTGGCATACTCTAGTTTTGCGCCTTTCAAATTAGCTTTGAATAACTCTGTACCACACAGATTGGCTCGATATAGAACAGCTTCCTGTAGGTCTGTCTGCCATAATTTTGCCTGTTGCAGATTAGTGTTGTATAGAATCGTACCTTGTAACGTGGCTTCTCGTAAATGTGCTCCCTGTAAAGACGATTGTTGTAGATTAGCTTGCTGTAAATCTGCCCACATTAAACTTGCATTTTGTAGATTTGCCCCCAGCAAATTTGCCCGTTTCAGATTGGCACTATCTAAATGTGCTTCAGTCAGATCAGCCTGCTGTAAATCTGCAGTTTGTAGATTCGCATCTCTTAAACTTGCTTGCTCCAGATTGGCTTCCTTCAACTTTGCTCCTTGTAGATTCGTTGCAATTAACTTCGCCCCTTGCAGATTTGCTTCACGTAAACGTGCTTCTTCCAGATTGGCGTGCCACATTTTTGCCCCGTGTAGATCAACTGCATCTAATTGAACCCCACCAGTCCATTGGACTTGTGTCAGTTCGATTTTTCCACTCGCATCCAGATAGTACGACAATAAATCATCCCACCATTCCTCTTGTTGAATTTTATTCACAGCATCCATTGCCATAGCATTCGACCGACTCTTGGCTTGTTCAAGTATCGCCAACTTTTGTTCCTGTGCCATACGCCGACGATTTAGTTGATCAATGATAATAACTGTACCCACGATACCCAGAATTTCTGTCACGACACTAGTGATATAACTAAGAGAGTCGCTATTGAAACCAAACACATTCTGCCCAAAAATCCAGCCGCCTATGATAACGAACATTAAAATCACAAACAGACCACCACTAATGCGGTAGACATCCACGTATTTAACATGAATTGCTTTAATTTCGTCGTGTCGGGTTTGTATCGCCATGTCAGCCTCCAATCGTTGATACTTAGAGCATAACATGCACCGCAAATATCACACCACTAAATGCTAAGAGTTTAAAAAAGCGGTTTACTTGATGTCAATAAACAAAACGACCCCGCATGCCTGCGAGGTCTCATTAATTCAAAGTGGGGCTGTAGAAATCTTGAAAATGCTATCCGAGCTGACTCAAATTAAGCGATCTCGGCGACGATTTTGCCACGAACATGGCGATCCGCAATTTGACGCAACGCGTCCGGAATTTCTTCCAGTGTAACCGTTTGATTGATCATTGCGCTAATTTGTCCATCTGCCACAAGTTGACTTAATTCTGCCGCCATATGACCCAGATCTTCTTGCCCTCGCCGATTATTCGAAAAATGTACACCACCCAACGCAATCTCGTGAACCGAAATGCCATTATCGAACATCGACCACTTTTCAAAATCCGGTAAAGCTTCAATACACACCAATCCACCACCAAATGCCAGCATCTTCAACGCATCTGTCGCCGTCTCAGTACCGACGGTGTCAATAACCGCATCGACACCCCGTCCGTCTGTATATTTTAATACCTGTTCAACCGTATCATTGGTATGATAATCAATCGCCTCAGTTGCACCGAGTTGCTTCACATAGTCCGTATTCCGTGGTGAGCAAGTCGTGAGCACTGTAGCACCGCGCATCGCTGCCAACTGGATTGCAAATCCACCGACGCCACCCGCACCCGCCTGCACGAGAATCGTTGTGCCCGACTTCAGGTTGAGTTTACGATCAATCGCTTGATAGGCTGTCAGTCCGGCACAGGGGATTGCTGCCGCTTGTGCATATGTTAAGGTATCCGGTATCCGCGCCATAATATGTGCTGGTGCGACTGCATACTCAGCATAACCACCATGCTCTGAAAGCTTGCCGTGGTACATCACACGATCACCGATTTGCCATTGTGTCACCCCACTGCCAACCGCATTGACTTCACCAGCCACATCCAACCCAAGGACAAATGGATACTCCCAGTCGGGATGGCCACCTAATAGTAATTTATAGTCAACAGGGTTCAACCCAACCGCCGATACCTTAACCCTTACGCTACCCGCTACCGGATCTGGAACAGGTAAATCAGCAATGCGAAGGTTTTCAAATGCACCGGATTGATCAAGTACAAGTGCTTTCATTCAGGTCTCGTCTCCATTCTTATGATAGTCAGGAAATACATTATACTCGATCTATCCTATTTAATGCTGACTGTCAGTATGAAACATCAACTTGTATCATAATAGATGGTGATACAAGTCACTCAGGATGATCATGAAACAGAAACGCACACCTCAACAACAAAAACGTCTCCAATATTCAGGGATTCTATTCGTTGCGCTCGCACTCGGATTAATTTACCTTGCCTATAATCACCAGCGCGATTTGCAAGCACGGGCAATCGTCAATATGTTCTCAGGAATTGGTACTGAAATCAGTGTGACTGATACTCCTACTTCACTCTCAAATGTAATCACAGATGTAGATGCGACATTAACACCAGTTTGTTTTTTCAATTGGGCATATGGTGACGTGCCTGAAAACGATGTAACTGCTATACGCTTGGCATTAGACGAGGCGGGGTATGACGATGCGATGTTAAACATATCGGCATATGGTGAAGATGATGTCTGTCAGATTGGTGACGAGGTGGTATCAACGCGATTTCTACTAATGGATATTACGCCAACTATCCGTTTGACAGTCAATGGCGACACACTCAATAACCGCACAGAATTAGGGCGTATCGTTCGCGACCTCACATCAACAATCATAGACATCTCTGATATATCGCGTATTGGATACATCGAAATCGACTTTGTGAGCGGGGAGGATAATCAGTTTTGGCGAGCAAATTTGGGGGACATCACCACCACTCTCGCTGATGAGATTAATGATAATGCCCTGCATGGTATAGGTATAAATGCGGGTTAACTCTGTAGTGAAGCGATATATGCTAAATCTTTTTTGATGTGATTAGCGTTTTCGCCAACTGGGTCTAGCTCTAATGCTTGATATAGCAGTTTAACTGCTCCATCAAGATCACCCCGTGCGGCTTTAACCATACCGTGTTGGTGTATAAATCCTGTGTAATACGGCACAAACGCTTCATCTGCATGATCATACATTTTCTCAATATAGGGTCGAGCATCGTCATGATGTCCTGCTTGCGCTAAGGCTAGTGCATGGATGGCATAAAGCTGGCTTTCACTAACATGAGAAATAACCATACGATTTGGTTTATCTGGCAGTCGCGACATCATCTCGTTACTCAGTTCGAGTGCACGATTTGGGAATTCTCGCCGATTATTATAAGAATTTACCAAACCTAAATACGATATTGGGCTCTCGGGCATGATGGCAATTGCTGCTTCAAATACAACCATAGCACGGTCTAATTGCCCCATACGTTCGAGTGCAGCCCCAAGATTAACAAGATGAATGACCATTAGAGCTGTCATACTATTTTGATGATCTCGAAGAGATCTGAGGAGCACATCATAGGCTTCTTGATGTTGTGCAAAAAGCAAATGCGCTACTCCCAAATGCAATTGTGCTGTACTACTGTTGAATCTTCCCTGAGCTTGTTGTTCAAGGACTTGAATCGCTTCAGGATAATTTCCTTCTCTAAAGCTTAGAGGAAGAGTTTTGGATGAATTATTTATGAAATAGACGAAGATCGCTACGATAATCAGAAACAGAGCCACAATCGTAATCATTAGCCTAGCAAGGCTCGATTCTACATATGGCACGAGTAAGCTTTCCGAGAATACGAATCCGGCACCCACAAAGCACATCGCTAGCACAATTAACCCAACCAGACCGTTCAATGTTTGCTGATTATGTTCACGAGATGCATCATCTTTTCTGCTGTTAGCTTTGTAATACATCCGTCCCAATACAAATGGAACAACAGTCACCATAGAAAGTATGAATATAATCGGGAGTAAATGGCTCGTGTCAATATCCATGCCATTTAAGGGGAACGTGATAAATGTTAAACCGAATAGGAATATTAGCCCCACAAATGACGTCACAGGGATGTCTCTAAATTTGAGTTCCTTGGGTTCTACGCGTTCATATACTGGCATATCGGGGAATATAGCTGATATAAGCTTTTTTGTTCGATCTAATCGACTGGTAAATGCTTTGATAACTGGAACCAACCATATGGTTAAGGCTAACAACATAAGAACTATCATGAGGAGAGGTGCAATAGTACGCAAAAATGTTTGCGTGGTCGTTTCTAACCAACCTTGCGACATCAAATCTAGATCGGTACTACCGACTATCCATAGCCCATTTAATATGCCGACAGTTGTAATCCCATGAGGTGTTGTATCAGGCATTTCAATAGATGCCCAACTTCGATCATCAATACGGATGACACTAGTGGAGGTGACAAGATAGGTTTTTTCTTCGTCTGTAAAGACATGTCTAAATGATGTGTTGGTAGGCAATCCGAGTTCTGCAATTGCAACCGTCTCGATAATATCATTTACTGGATCATATGCGATTAGTTTGCTACCATCGACTAGCCAGATAGATGTTGTATCTCGCCCAAGGTATAGTGCCTCACCGACGAGTGGATGATGTAGTTCCCACACCATATCATAATACATATACATCCAAATACCGTCTTGTATCAGATAGAGTTCATTATCAAATTCTACAACCTCGGGTATATTATCCGAATCATGAGGCGCATTTGCTATGAACCACTCCTCCTCTGCGTCAAGAAGATAGATATCTCCAGTGACATCAATTGCTGAATGGACATATTCAGTAAAGGCATAATCTACAACTGTCTCTGTTGGCAAATAGTTATCTTGATACGACCATTTGGAACCATTGTAAAACGCTACTGCCTGACCATTCAGCGCGAGAACAAACGATTTCGATTCACCGACTGCCCCAATTAATTCAAAACAACATCCATCTAAGTTGGAAGTAGATACTTCGCGCCAATCGTTATTCAGATCAAACAGAAGTTTTTCATTATGGGTTTCTAACCATAGCTTATCGTTATCAGGTGAGCTCACGAATTGCTTGACAGGTGCAGTGTCAAAGCTGGTCGGAATCCATTCACCATCAATTTGCATATAAGCGATACTTATTGGTGTACTAGATTGAACGAGTAACCATCCACCAATAATCAACAATCCAATTGTCCAGATGATGGCACGGTTACGCCGTTTGCGTGATTCCGATTTGTAATGGTCTACACGGTCGCGTAATTCTTGCAAGTCAAGGGTATCGCGCATGGGTCACCTTACGGGTTAGTATCTGTAATTACTTATATTATACTGCAAGATTTAGTTATCGAGCACCACAGTTAAGGTGCGGTTGTTGCCAACCCGCTCAACAGCCCATGCCTCAAATTGTTGCTCACCCTCGGTACGCAATTTCCACCAAACTAATCCATCTGCCTCGACTGGACCGTCAATCACCGTGAGATCTGTTGGTTCACTAACCGTGATCGTACCGACTAAATTACCACTGACGCTTGGTGCATCGCGTAGGTTGAGTTCCACAGTATCAATACCGACCGTTCTCCCGATGCCTATAGCTGGTGATAATATCTGTACATCTCCCAGATATTCGACCATCCATCCCCTGATACCATCGTCGGTTTCGACTTGCCACCAGATAAACCCATCATCTTTATGAGGTCCGTTGATAATCGCCACCTCTGTACCACTCTCCAAACGCGCCAATACCTCAAATCCAGTTGATGGATACGACCGCAGATTAATGATGCCTGGCCCATCATTACTAAGCGCAAAAATTTCTGCCCGTTCACCAATGGCAAGCTGTTGTTTGATGAGATTTTGGATTCTGTCATCGCGGATATTTGCTGTCAGGCTGACGTCACCCGTGGACTCCACATGACTATGTGTTACTAATACGGTGTAGATGCCATCTTCAGCGATGGGAAAGCGGTTAATTACGGCATCGTAGTTCGATCCACTATCATCATCACCCATAATCGCATTCCCTGATGGACTCAAGAGCAAAATCAGCGGGTCGGCTTCACTTTCTCGGCTGGCAACAGCTCTGAAGCTCAAATATTGTCCTGCAGTTAAGAAATAACTTGTCCGATAAACTACACCCTCGTCTAATCGAATAAAGTAAGAGTGGAAAAGTCTAGGATCGTCATCTTCTATATCGACGATTTGGGTCTCGATGGCTTGAACATAACGTAGGTAATCTGCATATGCATTTGGACTTTGTGTGGCGCGGTATGTGTTGGCGCGATATAGATATGCTGAAACAAAGTCAGGGTCTAGCTCAATTGCCGTACCAAAACCTTGAATAGCGGTCGTATAGTCACCATCCAGATAAGCGACTTCAGCTTGATTCGAAGTGGGGATCGCTCGATTAATGCCACTCGAATTCCTTAGAGCCAGCTCATAGTTTTCAAGGGCAGAGTCCATATCGCCGTTGTAAAAATGATACACGCCGATGTTGTTGTATGCTGCTCCATTTTCTGAGTCAAGTGCAACTGCTGTCTGATAATCGTTTAGAGCCCTCTCTTCATCACCTAATCTGCTATGGGCAAGCCCACGATTGTTGTAGACAAAACTCCATGAATAACCAGAATTAATCGCTTGTGTATAGTCAGCAAGTGCCAGTTCGTAATTCCCTAACTCGTAGAACACATTCCCACGCGAATTATAAGCACTATCGTTATTGGGGTTGGTCACTGCAATATTGAGGTCTTCCAATGCATTATCTAGTTCACCGAGACTCTGGTAACTGACCCCGCGCCATTCATATCCTTCTGAAACAAGGTCGCCACCGAGTGTAATCATGCAAGTGTAACCCGCAATCGCTTCGGTATAATTCCCGAGGTCATAATCATTATCGGCTTGCACTTTCCATGCGTCCTCAGACTGTGCTGTACATTCTTGTGCTTGTACGATGCTATTGATCGTAAACATGCTAAATATCATGATGAAGATCAATCGTCGGAGTATCATCCCATTTCCTCTCTTGATTGGTTAACATTTCCTTTCTATTATCGTTATTCTGCCGATTTAAGCCAATGCAGGGGATGCCTGATGCAAATTGATGTCCTAACACTCTTCCCAAATATGTTCGAGACAGTGATGTCCGAGAGTATGATGTGGAAGGCGCGCGATCGTAAATTACTCAATTTTTACGCCCACGACATTCGTGATTATGCTAATAACAAATGGCGTAAAGTCGATGACACACCCTATGGTGGCGGGGGCGGTATGATCCTCAAACCGGATGTTGTTGTACGATCAATCGAAGCCGTAAAAGGCGATGATAACGAAACCCCCGTCATTTTGATGTCACCACAGGGACGTGTGTTTAACCATGACATCGCTGTTGAACTTTCAGGACATGAACGTTTAATTCTAGTTTGTGGTCATTATGAAGGCTTTGACGAGCGGATTCGGCAGTTGGCGATTACCGATGAAATTAGTATCGGTGATTATGTACTGACAGGTGGCGAACTTGCTGCGATGGTTGTGGTTGATGCAGTTGTCCGACAAATCCCCGGCGTACTCGGTGCAGAAGGCGCACAACATCGTGACAGTCATGCCGATGGGTTATTAGAGGGACCACATTACACTCGCCCCCCAGAATTCCGTGGATTAGGGATTCCAGATGTATTGACTAGTGGACATCATGGCAAAGTCGATGAATGGCGTAGGCGCGAAGCCATTAAACGCACATGGCAAAACCGCCCCGATCTATTAGAAACCGTTGATCTGACCGACGCTGAAAAAGACTATATCGCACAACTTGCACAAGATAAATCACATAATGATGACGATTAATGCTTAGAGAGTTGCCGTATCTGCTAACGCCATTGAAGTCTATCGGTTGTTAGTGATTGTGTGGGAAAACGCGAATACCGCATGGCATCCGCGTCGAATAATTAATTGAAAGGGTTATCGTCACTATTGGGGAGGGCTTCGTCAATTGCCGATTCCCATGTGTCATCAAGGTCAATATTGGATGTTTCAGTCTGCAGTGTATTGACGATCCACTGCCATGTGTCTTCGTGATTATATCGTGGGTTAATGGCAAACATCACACGTCCAGTCAGGCGACGTGGGAAAAATGACCCTGTACTCATCGGGCGTAAGATACAATGCAGATGACGCACATACTGTAAAACATCATCATCAGCAGTCAACCAGAAGCACCAAAGACCCCGTTCAAACTTCGGCTCAGTAATATGAAAAGGTTTTGGGGTAGGCGGTAATGCAAAATCTTGCGGTTTGTCGTCACTCATTAGTTTCTATCCTTTAACGACTATGCTCACCTATCAGCATAAGCCAGATTTGCAAATGAGACAAGTTAATCTGTTATGGTTAAGGTATGGATTTGGATTGAATTTTATCGAAATATATCATTTTAAAATTGGGATGTAGTAGGGGAGCGCCTATATACGCTTCCGCTAATAGTTGATGACAAGGTAGCTACATGATTCTAATTTTTTGCGATCAAACCATTAACCAAGTACATCGATGCTATCAGCGACGGCAATCGCAAAATTTCTTAATCCTTTAGCATCATCGATACTCGAAATCCCGTTCATTACCAACACTGTGCCATCATCTAATATGATGACGAGTGTGATACCTGTAAAGTCAGCATAATCATCAAATGTCGCCATCCGCCGTCCATTGAGATTCCACTCATCGATGACTTGTTCATCATCTTCTGCAAACCGTGCCGATAATAATCCGACCCGTTCAAGAATAAAAATTTCAGGCTGGCGCGCATAGCCTGATAATGGTTGCACCTCAAATTCTAGTGCATATTCGGGTAAGTCGTTTGTAGCGGAGGCTTGGCTGGCAAGTGTAATCGTATTATTGCGATTAATGCGCACGCCCCAATCAACCGGCGCACGGAATGTAAAATAACTAGTCGGAGATGGGATCGGGCTAGCAAGTAAGCTTGCATCAGCTTCTAAAGTCTCAAGTTCATCCAATGCGATGATGTCGGCAGGTTCATAGCGAATATCAGATTGAATCGCCTCAACAATCGGGCGTAATGCGTCAACCTCTACTGCTGGGTCTGGTGAGATTGCGACAGTAATCACATACAGCCCATCGTCCAGCATCACAATACTATACAATCCCGTGCCATCATCACTAGATACATCTTGTTCAACGCCCTCACGCTCATCATAGGTTATCGCATCGAACATCTCTGCCGATTCGGGCGTAAACCAATGCGCTAGCATATCATCAGTTGTATCAAAGGGTTGCCAGTTTTCATTCATGACGACTGACACAATAATCTGCTCGTCAATGAGGTCGTCACCTGTGTGATTCGATAACAACGCGGTTTTAGTATCATCGATAAGGCTTGTATCAACACCAATATCAAATTGATACGATGCCACCAACATCTGATGCGTTTCGTTCGAGATGTCAAAATCGCCGAGCAGCTCAACTTCTGGCGGCACTGTAAACGTAAATGTCTCATAGGGTGAGGTATATGTTTCTTGCTCTTGCCCAGTAACCAGCAGTACGGGTATCGCTAGACAGAATATAATCACTAACCACCATAAAATTTTCATACTACGTTTTTGCGCCATATGATTGATCACCCACTTTGTTCAAAACGACTGATGATGACTATAGTGGATTTATCTTATATAACAACCGTCTAACCAGTGATACGTCGCATCAGCGCTTCAAACGGTCCGCGCAAGAAGCGTCGTCGCCATAACACCGCGAAGATGATACACACACCATAAAATGCGAAAGAGTAGACAAGTGTGAACGCCAGCGTTTGCCCACTGTCTATCCAACCAAATATTTCCATAATCCCCATACCAATCACGATATGCGCGACGTATAGCGTCAGGGCAAATTGACCCGTTTTTGTTAGGATTTTCCACCAGCTTTGATTAGGGCGGAATTGATTTAACTCGACAAGTAGCAAGATAAATATGAGTGCCGAACTAGATGCAGACAGCATATAAAAGATAGTCGGCGGAATCACAGCACGACCGAAAAATGACTCGGCAAGTTCGATACCCATGCTTGGAGTCGCTTGAGTGACCAAAACCGCCGATGAAACTTCGGCGATAACAAGCGTGACCAAACTAATACTGAGCAAACGCCGACGAAATTGCGCCTCTTGAACCGATTGTCGCCCCAACCACATCCCAATCATTAAAAAGCCTGCCCACGGGAAAAATGGATGAAACCCATTGAAGAATAAATGACGGGTAATGCCGTTTACCGTCCAGAAATCTGTCATCGTGAGCGTATCCCAATCCCAACCGATACTATAATCGAAAAGGATGAATAAGACAGGGAATATACAAATAATCCCGACTGCTGCTAGTAATAGCCGCCTGTCAGATACAAACAACATCACCGCGCCAAATGCGAGATACAAACTATAAAAATGAAGAATGTCGGCGGGCCAAATCGGCACGAGTATCAACCCAAACACCAGTAAAAATACCGAGCGTTTGAGTATCCCTTTCTGTGTAGAACGACGAAATACGGGATCACTAGATGCCAATGCACGACGCGACAACAATGATAAGCTAACTCCAGCAAGAACGACAAACAGGGCAGCCGCGCGACCTTCTAACAACGATGTGAGAAAGATCAATGTGTCAGAGCCTGCCTCATTGCTGTCCATCACAATCTTAAAGTTGACAATGATCATACCCAAAATCGCAAAAGCACGGGCGACATCATAAGCTTCTATACGTTGTGTTTTTTGATGTTGCGGTTGTTTTGTCTCGGTTGTCAATTGATTATCCTAATCTACACAAATAATAGATTGTCGCTATGACAATCTATTGCAGAATACACTAAAATAAGATAAATTGTCAACATGACAATCTATAAAATTTATCAGAACTCTAGAATACGGATAACATAGACAGACATATTCAGAACGATTAAACTGATGCCATTACGTAAAAATTAGGATATAGATTGAGTAAGACAATATGCCGAGAAAAAGCCTAGCGAAAGAACGCCGCGAGCAGATTTTAGATGCATTTGAACGCTGTATCACCAAATCAGGACTGGAAGCGACAACACTGGAACAAGTTGCTGAAGAGGCTGATGTCGCGCGTAGCATCATTCGTCATTATATCGGTAATCGTGATGATTTGGTCGAAGCACTCGTCGACCGTCGTTTACAACAATCAACAGAGGCGATGATCGCGCTTTATGCAGGCTTATCTCCAAAGGAAAGCGTTGAGATAACCCTTGATACGATGTTTACCACAACCTCCAAAATGGACGAAAAAAATCGCATCTTATCAGAGGTGTTGACAAGCAGCAGCGATCGCTATCCGGCAGCCCGTCAAAAGTTACAATACGCATTTGAAGCCCTCATTCGCTCATTCGCGGACGATTTACACCGACTATATCCGCAGACCACCCATGAAAAATGTGATGAAGTCGCCTATGCCATTATCTGTATATCGCAGATGAACGAAAGTTTCATGTGGTTGGGGGTGAATCCACATTACAATGCGCATGCCCATAAGATGGCGCAGACCCTAATCGACACCTTGAAATAAAAAAGACCTGTACGTGACAAGTCTCTCCGTATTTTAAGATTAGGGCAACTATCTACAGGATGACCAAGGCTGTACCAACCAGACAAATGAACAAGACAACTGCGAGAATACCCATATTCCGCAAATCTTTAATCACAAACCCGTAATCTGCTTTGAGGTCTTCGTCGGTTACGATTTTGGTCGGATTGGCTAACATCTCTGCGACAAATTCACCATCCAAGTCACCACCCGCATTTTTACGTTTTTCGAGGGTCGCTGCTTGCAAGTCCCGACGGCGACGACGTGGTTTAGCTTTATCGTCAGTTTTTTTGGATGCTTTGGCTTCTTTTTTGGGGGCATCTTGTTGAGGCGCATCTGTTTCTTGCGCAGTTGCTTCAGTGTCGTGGTCAAGCTCCTGACGGGCGTGTTCCATTGCCGATTGAGGGATATTGGGTTTCTTACGTCTGCGCTTTGCCATTTCGTTCTCCATAAATCAGTTCGGATATGCCCTACATTATTCCAAACATCCAGCATAAACACAACCGCAGGTGATCAGATAATTCAGACGATACCTTCATAGACGTTCGCAGAAAATCAGCTAAACTTAAACTGTAAAGTATTCGTGATTTCAAACTGTAACGCCCAGATATTGAGGAGAACAGACATATGACGACCACATCGTTAGAAGGACGACGTAGCAGAATCCTTAGCCGCATCCAAGTATTGTGGAAAGAAAATGAATGGGTTTATTTGATTGTTGGGTTGGTTATTGGCATATTAATTCCCTATTTTGTTGAACAAATCGGTGCCGAAAATATCAGAGACTTTCTTTCGAATCTGGTACCAGAAGCGGTTGGCATCTTCTTCACAGTTCTGATTATCGATCGTTTGGACTCCATCCGTGAGCAACAAGTGATCAAAGACCAATTGGTACGCCGTTTGCAAAGTCGCTATAACCACACTGCACTGCAAGCGGTAGAAGAATTGCGCGTACTCGGACACCTTGAAGATGGCACATTGAAAAACCGGAATTTGCGTGGGTCTAGTTGGGAAGATGCCAACATGTACATGGCGGATTTACGCGGCTCTGATTTCGGTAATGCCGTATTAACACGTGCTGATTTTGTGCTTGCAAACCTTGAAGATGTAAAAAACGCCACCGACGAACAATTTATCGAGACATATACTATGCATGGGGCAATTATGCCCGATGGGCGTAAATATGACGGACGCTACCGCCTACGCGGTGACTTTGCATATGCACGACGCAAGAATATAAACATTGAATCTGACAAAGATATGGCGGAATGGTTCGGTATCGAACTCGATCACTACCTTGAAGGGCAACGTTGGGCCGATGAAAACCTGGCCAAATTGCGTGGCAAATAACTAACCGTCTTGATTAGAATCGTGATTGTCCTGCGTATCCTCTGGCATATCTTGCAGGACAATACCGTCTTCCAGTGCCCGCCAATCATCTGGAATAGGAACTTTGTGTTTACGTAGAAAATCGAGCATCGCTTTGCTAAATTCATGAGCGCTGATGGCAGCACCGTGCGCGTAGGATTGGCGGATATGATACAGATTGTTGACGAGCCACAAATATAAGTCTGCTTCGGTACGGTCAGAAAAATATTGCAAAATATCATATTTGCGAATGATACGAATGATCGGAAGATACACATTGTCATACCATTGCTTAGCTGCATCTTCAAATGTAGCATCGTCATTGCCCTCTAACATCATGACAGTTTGTGAGAGTTCAATATGTTCGATCAATCCGTGATAATGCATGGGTTCACTAAGCCGGATGATATTTTTTTTGCCAGGGCGATTTTTATCTAATTTTGTACGCTCAAGAAAATCGCGATACGCATCTGCTGTCTGCCACATCGTATCTGTCATGTCTGGCTCGAGGTCAATCGGGGTTTCTAGTTCGGTGACATGTGCCTGTATAATATCGTACCCTGCTTGTCGCGCGATAGAAACACGATGATTCCCATCCCTTACAAAATAGACATCATCAATCTGGTAGACATCAATCGGCGGAACACCCTCAAGGCTGTGCATCTGAGCGTAAACCCTGCTCCAACGGTCTTGCATATCGCGATGACGTGGCATGAACTCACGTGTGAAATCATGATAGCGACCCACACTACCCACAATACGATCTATTGGAATATCCTGTAAGCCACGGTAGAGCGGATTTTGCAACCGTAACCGCGATTTGACATCATCAAAATTCCACAATTGGTCTTCTGGTTGATTGAACAAGTGGCGACGCAAATCACTGAAAAACGCCTGAAAACGCGCATTATCAAACTTCTGCTTGCCTTCTAGTTTAAGCTGGTTACGATTCTCTTCGCTCATGGGATTGCCTCTGCTCATTCCGGCGCGATATGATCAATCTACTGAATATGTTACACCAAGTAGAGCGTAAAATCTAAACGGTAGATCATCAATATACAAAAAGAGGCTTACGAAGAATCTCATAAACCTCTTTTAACTTGATCTATGACAATATTTAATCGGTGGTATCTTCGCAGATCAACCCATTCAGCTCTGAACTACCGATAAGGAAACCACCACGGTAAATGTTCATCGTACCGTCTTCTTCAATGGTTTCTGTTGGGTCGCCAAATTTCAAACGGAACTCATCATTGCTCAATTCAATCAGTGTATTGGAACTAGCTGCACCATCTGGTGTACCGACTTCAATACGGTCACCGGTCACTTCTAGACCCATCCAACCGACATAAACCTGTGTACCTTTGTCCCCGAATTCACATGATTTGAGGTATCCAAAAAAGTCGCGTGATGGACCGGATGCGATAATGTTGCCATCGCCATCACGGAAGATACCATTTTCACTGTTGGTACCAACCGATGCGGTCGTCCCATCAAACGTGCGATCTTGTAAACCAATACGAAATTCTTCCGGTAAGTCGATTACACGTGCTTCACCTTTAGCGACTTGTGCGGCAAAGTATCCATATAACCAATACCATTGGCTTTCATCTGTATCACCTAGACCGCATTTTCCTTCTAAAGGGCCACCATCAAAACACCAATTATCAGAGGGGTTATTTGCAGGTACATCGTCTTCTTGTGCCATTACTGGCGCCAGCGCTATCATGCTCAGCATACAAATTAGTAAAATAACGAATTTTTGCATAGGACTCTATCTTTCTACTACCATGTCGTTACTCTTATACTACACAGAAATTGTCAAATTTCCGGTTTAATACATATTAGAGTTTTGTCATTATTCGAAGACCGCATTCGGGAAGAAATCCGCTTCAACCTCATGCCAGCGTAATGTTGTATCTTGTTCCTTCAATAGAGCCACTGCATCATCAAGACTATCCACATAAGTCAGGGTGATGTTGGCATCTGTATAATCTGCTAAATCCCTAGCAGACCCATCCATTGACTCTGGCTTCACAATAATGATATAGCGCAGATGTGGATTAGACATGTAGGGTGCTGATTTTTTGAGCGTGTCTAAATCCGGCAAAAATGCCATATCCATGATGCGATTATCAATAATCACATGAAACGGTTCGCTAGCCGCTGTGAATAGTGCGGATGCTTCTCCGCTAATGTTCTGAAATTCTTCAAGCATAATCTCTGGGGTATAGTGTGTGAGCGCGCCAATTTGATTGGGAATGACCCAACCAACGCGATAATTTTTCTGGTCTAACATGTATCGTCCTTTACTACAATTGTGGCATACTGTCTTCAGCATCGCCTTTATCAATGAGGTCGAGTTCTTCATCATCTACTGCGACAAACGGTGTCGGGCGTTTATAGGTGGCAATATCAATTCCACCCACACCGAATGCACCACTTACTTCCCAGAACCCTCTCTGATTCCAGCGCATATGACCACCACGCGTATACAGCTTAATCAGTGCGTCATAGGGGTTGTCGAGGTTGTGCTTTTGAATGTCATTTTTATCAGCAAGCATCGTATACATCAATCCGGCTTGGATTAATGCTGGCATGGGTTGATAGAGTTGTTGTTTTTGTAGATGTGCGTCTAATTTTTGCAACGGGGAGGGGGCAAGCCCTTCGTCAAGTTCTAGCACATACGGGATATTGGCTGTGAGCCAATTATCGCCTAAACCGATTGCATCAGCCCACCATGCCATGCGTCGTACATATTCTTTAAAAAGCGCGACATGTGACCATGGTTTACCGATTGCAGGTGTAAATTCATATGCCAATAAACTATCCAATAGCTGTTGGGCATTGTCGTTCATGTTGTTTCTATTTCCCTTCGAATCGAGCGTATTTATATTCTAGTGGGTGTTTTTACGTTCGTTCGTAAAGGTTATGTTGTTGATGTGTAGTGATGCCCCTCAAAGAGTTGTCGTACACTAATACTATGGATAGAGATACGGTTGCTGTGGTTGTTTAATTTCTTCGACAATTGTCGCATGCACCACAGGGACAAAGTTTTCACCAAAATCATTGGCTCTTAATTTGCCTTCAACCCGCACCCATGTCCCATCAGTAAAGTCTTGGGCATTCTCAAAGGTGACAGGTAAGCCGATGGCAAATGCATCTGCCACACAGCAACTCATGGTAAAACGCGAGACCATAAAATCAGTATCCAAAAATATCGGCTCACGATAGACAAACCCTGTCACGGATACTTCTTGTCCGTTGAATTCAGCAGGGGTCTCTGCACGGTTAAACGCCCGTAGCCAATCAAGAATATTACGGTCAAGCGGATCACGTGTGAATGCTGATGCGGTATCAACTCCCACTGGATTTAAACTGATCCCCCCATTGACTGCCTCAACTCCGAGTGGACGTGATGGCACAAGCAGCGCCAACATCAGCGGGAATGCCGCAATGAACAGAATGCCCCATGTAATCGGGGTGATGCTTCGCGATTCTTCTAGATACTCATCTAGCTCATCAGTTTGCGGATAGATCATACCGTATAAGTTAACGAATCCGAGCAAGAAGAATATCGCCGACCCAACATAAGCCAACCATGCAAAGCGCAAGTTGATATAATTGGTCAAATTGCCCGTGAAAATGAGGACTGCTAGGTAGATCCCCATGCCTAGTAAAATGCCAGTTTTGGTTAAATTGTGCCAATCAATTGTGTCAGTATTTTTGTGTTTTGTTATCATTGTTTATGTACCATATATTTACATCTGCATCGTAGGGGTAACATTAGTGTTGTCCCAGACTATAATGGTCTAATATCCCATCATCACATTGATGAGAACACCTGCCAATAAATTCATCATAAATGGCAAAAGCACCAGATAAAGCACAATTCGGCCTTTGAATACACCTGTGAACATCAATGTACTTTTGGTGTCTACCATCGGACCAAAGCTCAAGAAGCTGATAATTGAACCGGTTGTGAATGTGTTGACAAATGCCAATGCGAGGAAACTATCAACGGTTGAACACACACTCAGGATAAATGCTAAAATCTGCATAAATATAACTGATAAAATCGGACCTGTGCCCAGCGCCAATAAACTTTCTTGTGGCACGAGTGTTTGCATCGCCGCTGCTAATGCCGACCCAACAATCAGAAAGCGACCCATTTCGAAGAATTCATCCCCCGCAATATAGAAGGATCGCAATAATTTACTGCGAAACGGGATACGTGCCAAATTGGGTTGTACATTATTAAGTGTGTTGAGTGATTGTAACTTAAGTACATCCTCTTGTTTTGCAAATTTGCCGATAATCATGCCGACACTAATCGCAACAATCGCTGTGATAATAAACCGCCCGATGAATACCGGACCAAACCCAAATGCAATGAAGGTGCTTGCAAATACAATCGGGTTCATAAAGGGGGCCGCTAGCAAAAATGCGATACCCATCGAAATCGGCAGACCTTTAGTGAATAAACGGCGGGTTACTGGGACAACACCACATTCACATACAGGGAATACAATACCTAAAAATGTTCCACCAACGGCTGCACCAAAACTATTCTTTGGTAGGATTTTAAGGATGTCTTCTGTTTTAACAAATATTTCGATTAGACCCGATGTGATTGATCCTAACAGTAAAAACGGAACCGCTTCGATAAAGATGCCGAGGAATCGCGTCGCAAAGATACTAATAATGATACCAAGGTCAGCACCATTGCTGATGGCTTGGTAGCCAATCACGCCGACGATAAATAGCACAATTAAAATTAATAGTAAGGATTTAACAATAGACGGTGTAGGTGTCGATTGAAGGTTTTGTTGCATTATATTACCATCAACTATTGGATAGATTACCGTGCATTATACACAGGTCGGGGATGCAAGTCCTTACCAATCTATATTTTTTTCGAGGCACGTATCGGCACAACAGCATAATGGATTTGATCATCAACTTTGAGCCAGTCTAATGTGTATGTCCCGTCAAGCTCAATGACTTGGTCGCCACTTGGATGTTGCATCATACCACCGAGTTCCAGCTCACCACTAAAAATATAATGCTCTTTATTGTTTTCATCCGCTGGCATATCAACAATCAACAGCACATAACTGTCATCCCATCCGTGCCCGACCATTTGCTCCATGAATCGTAATCCCGCGCAAATCTCGAATAATTTCTCAAGCTTAGGTTCGTCTTTGATGTACACCACTTCAATCGCATGTTTGATTTCCATATCATCATCGAATACCACAATATCCAAAAACGATTTGACCATCGCCTCGTCATGAATATCAAAGAATTCAGGCGAGCGCATAAATTGGATTTTATAATCGACGTTAAAGAGATTTTCGAGGTGATCACCAAGCCGATAATAAACACTAAACTCGTTGTACAGTTCGATGAAGTCTTCACGATTGTAAATATCAAAAAATGTCGCGAGATGTTGTGGGAAGTTACGCATAGCTATCCATTTTATCAGTGTTATATCTATATGGAATTAGCATAACGCAATTGATAGATTCTGTACAATAAAGGCTACCGTTCGTAAGTGTAGCGTTTGTCGCCTCTATCCTAGCTTAAACTAAGACAAAGATTATTGTGTACAAAGCTAGAGATGTTTATCACGGATATAAAAGACTGTATTGGCGAATAGTCACATGTACTTTGTTTGGCTATGATGAAGTGAAATACCTCCCTTTTACTCGACTCATCACAGCCCAATGAGAGTAACTATAAATATGGCATCTCAACCAAGTCGGGTTCAATCCATGTTTGACGCGCTGTTTGTGCAAACAATACCTCCCGTGAATAATGGCGCATAATCGCATCTTTGTCTAAAACTATCGGGAATGCTTCAACAAAGTCATCTAGTGTTGTTATATCCGAATTTTGCTGGATGCCATGCCACACTAGCAACGCCCAAAAGCGGGTAATGGTCTCATGATATTTGTCTGGTACTCCCGCAACTCGTGCAAAATGTTTTAGCCCCGATTGTATCTTATGGTATCCTGCATCCCATCCATCACGTTGAAGATACAACCACGCCATACGAATATGATCCCGATGCGGGAATGCAGACAGTCTCGCACCCTCGAATGCTTTTAAAAAAACTTGATCGTTCATGTATCGCCCTCCATATACAAAAAGCCACCGTTCATCTTCTTGATGAAAAGTGGCTTTAGATGATAATAAAAATGCGCCTGACCGAAATTTTGGTCAGACGCAGAACAAATACTATATCTGATCGTTCTCTGTGATGTCAAGTCTTTGATGCGATTTAAGTCGTCCGTGCGTGGGCAAGTGCAAACGGAATCGTTTTGGATAATGTCAAGCTGTGAGTTTGCCACCGAATACACAACCCATGTCAATATTCATCGTATTGAGATCCATTTGGGTCGTGGAATCAGGACTGACCATTCTTTGTTGTATATATCATACGCCCTAATCCAAGACGCACAACCATTTAGGATTTGCGATGTGGTTTGTGTGCATAAATGGAAAAGTAGGGGCTTACGATGAAATTCCACAACGGGATGGATACCCCGCGCACTTTTGACCATACAACCTCACAATCATGGTAACCAGCACGCTCTAATACATTAATCCATTGATTGGGTTGTTGATGTTTATGCCATTCAATTGTCGGTGCCATTGGATGTTTATCAATAATGCCCATGTTTATTAGTGGCATAAAAGCATGATAACGTGCTGCATCATAAAGAGCGAGACGGCCACCGGGTTTCAGCCATTGACTAATCATCTGTAGTATTTCAACATATCGTTGTTGCGCAGTGGGGTCTTTGTGTAGGACAACCACACTCTCTTCATCCAAGTGATTGATGACAGCAATCATAATGATGAGGTCAAAGGATTCAGGTGGATGTGAGAAATCTTGAATAGCGACATTTTCAATGTGAATATTATTCAAACCGAGTTTGGCCATATTATCTTTAAAAGCACTGGTTATTTTGGCTGTTGCCCCATCTAACTCGGGCTCTAGGGCTATAATTTCGCTAGCACCTAGTAGCGAGATTCCACAGCTATCAAGACCAATACCAGCACCTATATCGAGAACACGCATCCCCGTAAAATCTTCATAGCCTGTATACGTACGAATCCGTCGGTAAAGTTGCCCTGCGTTAGGCGGGAATAAAGCTGCAAGCGGTTCGAGTTTCTTAATGGCTGACATAATATCTTGATCCTTTTGGGGTTACAAATAATTTATATTTTTATAGAAAAACATAGTAAGATATAGAGAACTATGCACACAGGTAAATTATTGCATCACAATAACGGTTTCGAATCTATCAACACTGACATTAATGGTACAATCAAACGATGACAAAAGATAGCAAAGTTTACTTAACTGAATCGTATACTCTCCGCAATACTGATCCACAATGGGATGAGTGTGAGCGTATGCGTTATCTAGCAAAAAATATCTACAATGCAACGACATATGTGTTAAGGCAAGCCTTTTTTGCAGATGCGAAACGTGGGATTGCCTGGGATCACGATTCTCGAATGTGGACAAAGCTACTTAATAACAACCTGTCTAAGTTAATTCGTAAAGAGTATCCCGAAGCCTATCACACAGTCCCGAACCGTGTTGTTAAGGGTGTTGTGCGATCTGTTGTTGGCAATTGGAAAGGTTTCAAACAGGCACGGCAAGATTGGATTAAACATCCCTATAAATACATG
>DIYL01000003.1:0-371 GCA_002428985.1 Anaerolineales bacterium UBA6055
TTGGATAGCAAGGCTTCGGTAATCACCATACCGCCGTTATGGATACCCAGATGACGTGGATAGCCTAATAATTTCTGGCAAAAGCCAAACATCTGCAAAATCATGGATGATTCTTGTAGGAGTGGTGTTTTGTCTTTTTGGCGTTCCCATGTGTTCGACATTAATGTACTTTCGGCAGATGCCATCCCAAAGGCTTTTGCTATATCACGGATGGCACTTTTTGTACGGTAAGTGATAAAGGTACAGGCCATTGCGGCATACTCACGCCCATAACGATCATATATATACTGAATAACCTCATCACGGCGCACCGAGTCAAAATCAATGTCGATGTCGGGAGTCAAATCCCGTTCGCGCGAGAGAAAGCGTTC
>DIYL01000003.1:568-42731 GCA_002428985.1 Anaerolineales bacterium UBA6055
ACAACCGATGCCCTGTTGGCGCGCAAAATGCACAATGTCCCAGACGACGAGAAAATAGTTATCCAGCCCAGTTTCGTTGATAATCCCTAGTTCGTAATCGAGCCGTGCTTCGAGTTTTGGTGTGCAACGATCAAATGCTAAACACAGTTGTTTTAGAAATTCACCTGTGGTCAAGTCATCAGGTAGTGGATATTGTGGAAGTGATTGTAACTGCGACGTGAGCTTGAAATTGCACTGATCGGCAATGTGGACCGTGTTGTGAATCGCGTCAGGGTATTCACAAAATAAACGCATTATCTCGTCACCCGATTTAAGATAAAATTCGGAATTGGGGCGCAATATCTGTGATGCTGTGTCGAGTGTGATATTGTGACGGATGCACGTCAGTATGTCCTGTAAGCGATGTTGATCTTGGTGGGCGTAGTGTACGTTGTTGGTGGCAACATAGGGCAGATTATGTTGATTGGCAACACTGACCAATGCATCAACTAATTCGCTATCCTCTGGTTGCTGATGATGTTGTAGTTCGATATAGAAGTTATCTTTCTCGAAAACATCCATGTACCAGCCAATCGTATTTTCGAGTTTGTCATACTGTTGATGAATCGCAAATGATGAGATGTCGCTCTGACGACAACCTTCAAGGCGATTTATGCCGATGAGCGTACCTTCACTCGATTCCTGCAAGCCTATTCAAGAGGCATGGGGCGCGGACGATTAACCCGTGAGGCAAAACTCCGCAAAGAGAAGCCATGTCGTGGGCTGATTCTATCTACTGGCGAGACCACCATCGAAGGCGAAGCCTCAGTACTGAGTCGTATGCTTGTATTGGAGATTCCACCGTGGGAACAGCGTGATCCGCAGGGTAAACATCTACTCGAAGCTGACCAACATCGCCATCATTTACAAGGCTTCACAGCTCACTTTGCATCCTGGGTTGCCAGACAGCTTGAATCTGGTGAGTTGCAACAGGATATCGCCAACCGCTTTGCGACCAGTGTAAACAACTACCGCAAGAAATTGAGCCATCTCAAAAGCAAGCAATCCAACACAGGACGACTTATCCAAAACTGGGCGGTTTTGGTGACGGTATATCAAATACTGTCTTGGTTTCTGATCGAGAAAGACGCAGATGATGTGTTACCCACGTGGCAAGATAGCATTGAGCAGACGATTGACATCGTGCGTGAAGAACGCGCCAGTGAAGTCTTTTTGAACGTGCTCGGTCAACTCATTGCCAGTGGTGAAGCAGTGTTGGCGCAGGATAAACAAAATCCTGCCGAGCCAACACCGGGTTCAACCGTAGTCGGATATGCTGATGCTGAATTCATCCATCTGTTGCCTGATGTTGCCTACCGACTCGTGAACAAATATCAGCCTTTGAAATTCACCACATCAGCTATCGGACAGCAACTTCGTGAAGATGGATTCTTGCTCACCTACAACAATAGTCGCCACCTTACCACAAAGGTACGCATTCGAGGGACCGTCATACGATTATGGCGATTACGATCCGATACATTCAGCAACTAATCCTAAAGACGAGCATTTTTTGCTCGTTTTTTGTTTGGGTGTTCCCAGCGTTCCCACATCGAGATCATCAACGTCTGCAAAATTTACAAAAAACGGGGGGTATGAAAAAACTGTACAAAACTTATGAAAAAGTGTGTGGTCACAGTGGGAATTGTGGGAACAGTATGACACTGTGTAAAAAAGATGCATAGACCTTGTGTTTTTTGTGTGGGAACAGGTGGGAATTGTGGGAACATCTGTCGGTCTAAATCTATGAACCTTGTTATAATGAGGTTGCGATTATGTTAGTGACCTTATTTAGCCTCAGACACAACGGAATAGCCTGCAATGAACCGTGAGCGACGCAACCAGATTATTGACTTCTTGAAACCCTACATGGAAGAGCATACCAGACGCACATTAGTTGAAGGTGCATTACATGGTTGTGATGTAATTGACAAAATAGATTATTGGGAGCGAAATACAGATACCTTCGCCGATGGATTGGTCACGACACTCGACACCTATGGGCAATGTGAAGGTGATGATGAGCCGTCGTTGGTAGTGCTCATACGATACGTCGGGGAACAGCATGGTGTCGATGTGCGAAACAGAGCAGAAGCCCTATGCAACGAATTGCTGAAAACACCAGATAGCTCTGACCCACCCGAACTAGAATCCCCAAGTCTACCTGACCCCTCACCGAACCCACGTATGCGTAACCATATCTTCCTCTCTTATTCCCACCGAGACGATAAGTTTGTCACGCAATTGACAGAGGATTTGCGCCGACGTGGTCATATTGTATGGGTGGACTTTGGAGGGATTCGCGGTGGTGATGTATGGCGACAGTCAATTGCTGACGGTATCCATGCTTCGGCAGTCGTGATTGTTGTTGTGACGGGAACCGCATTAGAATCGCCGTGGGTTCATCTAGAAATCGAAACGGCACTCAAGTTAAAGAAACCGATTTTTCCCGTGATACCCGAACACCTCGCCAACGACAAAAAAGCAGTCTACAACAATCTGCTGGAAGCAATCCAGTATCGTGATTTCACGGTGGGATATAATGAAGCCTTGCCAGAACTGCTTGAAGACTTACCCAAACCTGAAGCAGGTTTGCCAGGTTACTGCCAGAAGTTGATTGCACGACTCGCACAAGCCCCCTGGGGGCTGGATCACTATATACAGGAAGAAGCCAAGCTACTACCGATTCATGCCAGTCCCTATGATGAGGGCATGAAACGTGGTGAGAGCGAAAACTTGCTCAAGCGATTGTGGCAGGGAAAACGCATGATTGTGTTGGGCGAGCCAGGCATGGGTAAAAGTGTGGCGTTGGAACGGCTGGCATGGGAACTGGCAAGCAATGATCCAGTGATTGTGCCCGTGTTGATTAACCTGCGTGAGTATGATGGTTTGCCCTTATTAGAGTGGGTACGCTTTAAACTGTTGGAAAGCGATGAACAGCCCATACGTGATGCTCTACAACAATCCAGTGACATCGAACGCTTCTTAAATGAGATGCCCTTCCAATTCTATTTGTTGCTCGACGGTCTGAATGAAGTACGCCCTGAGCACCGTGCAACTGTTTTGGGTGAGATTCGACGTTTGGCAATGGCGTATCCACAACATGCAATGGTGGTGACCAGTCGCGTACAGGACGAAAGCTGGCGTGAATTGCGCGGTGGGAGCTTCGGGCATGATACGGTGGTGGTGCAACCGATTACCGAAGCGCAGAGTAAGATTTATCTACAGGCACATTTAGGGCAAGATGAGGCACAGAACCTGTGGCAACGGTTTGATGCCCGAATGCGCGGATTAGCATCTACACCTCTACTTTTGTGGCTAATTAAGGAAGCATGGCTAGAAACACGTGGCAACATCCCCGGTAATCGCGGGGCGTTGTATGCCAACTTCATTGAGCGCATGTTACGCCGTGATGATGACCGTAAACTGAATAATACTGTCTCGCGTGATGTACGAATCAGTGCATTGCAAAAGCTCGCGTTAATGATGCACAAAGATGAAGCGGTTTCATACACCCGCCAGCAGGTGAAAGCTATCATCACCGATAACCAAACATTGACGGTTCTACTGGTGAACGGCTTATTACAAGGGGATGAAATCATTCGTTTTGCGCCCCATCAGACGGTACAGGAACATTTTGCCGCCCGTGCCATTCAGTCCCAAGTTGAAGGCGAATTAGGTAAAAACTTCTTCGGTCGCATGATGTCACGTCTACAAACAACCATCCTCGATACCGCATCCGATTCATGGTGGGCAGAGACCTATATCCAACTGGCAGGCTTGACCACCAACCCCAACCAACTGGCGCAGAAGGTTGCCGAGCGCAACCCGTGGCTGGCGTGGTGGTGTGTGCAGGAAGGGCAGAAAGTAGATCCCAAAACCGAGCGCATCATTCAAGAACAGTCAGCATTATTGGTGGATTCTGACGACGTAGCTGATAGACGTAACGCTGTACAGGCACTATTGCAACTACCACAAGCGCGCGTAATTGACCAACTCGCAAAGCTAGCGATTGATAGCGACGCATCAGTTGCTGAGCCTGCGCGACAAGCACTGGATGAATTGGGAGAACCCGGAAAGCTCGCTGTTGCCAGCATATTTGAAGAGCGTATTACCCGCTTTAAACCACCGGAACGCGCAGAGATTGGACGCTGGTTATCTGAATGGGGCGATATGCGGCGGGGTGTGGGAGTGATAACCGTAAATGGTGTGTCCATCCCCGACATCGACTGGGTGACAATCCCCGCAGGTGAATTTATCTATCAGGATGGAGAGAAACGCACGTTACCTGCCTTTAAAATAAGTCGTTATCCTATCACATACATACAATTTCAGTGTTTTGTTGATGATGCTGACCAACTACTGGGGACACCAGTGGATTGGTATGAAGGATTATCAGCAGATGATGATAAAGCAATCACAGACCAATATTTCAAATATGACAATCATCCCCGTGAGAATGTGAACTGGTATCAGGCAATGGCATTCTGTCGCTGGCTATCGTTTAAATTGGGAGGTGGTTATGCGCTGGATGATGTTGCATCGTGGGCAGTCCGTTTACCCACAGAATACGAATGGGAAAAGGCGGCAGGGGGAATCTATGGACGCAACTATCCCTATGGTAATGAGTTTGACGCGACTAAAGGCAACACCCACGAAACCAGTATCGGACAAACAAGCGCAGTTGGAATCTTTTCAGATGGGGCTAGTTCTTATGGATTACAGGACATGAGTGGCAATGTATGGGAATGGTGTTTGAGTGATTATCTGAATCCGGCGGAACATCCGAATGGTGAGGACTTGAGTATCTCTAATTCGCGTGTGTTGCGCGGTGGTTCCTTCTTCAACTTCGATAGCCTTGCGCGCGCGTCCGACTGCCTCGATCTCAGCCCAGACAGCAGGAGCGACGGAGGCGGTTTTCGGGTAGTTGTGTCTCCCCATTCTCAAGGTGGTTGATCGCTGACCCGCTGATCGCTGTTGGGCACGCAGTGTCCCCTGTCAGTGAGCGAAGCGAACGCCCTGTGTTCCCGCCGTTAGGCGGGCGCGCTACAAATTATTTTGAAATATGGAGAATAAAAAATATGCCAAAACTTAATCGTAAGTGTTTTCAAGACATTATAACCTTGGTCATACCCCATATGGACGATGAAGATGAACGTAAATTCATCCTTACAAGCGCGTGGTATGGTACACCATTGGAATACAAAATCAAGTGGACAGGGAGCGCACAGACCTTTACGACGCTGGCAGTGCGAGAAGCGGATAAGTTCGGGCAGATTGAAAAAGACCTACCCGCGCTACTGGCATTGCTGGAAGGTTTGCGTCCCCAGGTGGGCTATGATGTGCAAGAGGAGATTGACCGCATTATTGGTGAGTGTTTCGCGCCACCGAAACCCAAAGACTTACCCCAACTCCCACCTACATCAAATACTGCTGACAAGAAACACCTGTTTATCTCATATTCCAGCAGTGACCGTCACTCGTTTGTATCGCGTCTAGCAGGTGATTTGACCGACAAAGGCTATACGCTGTGGGTGGATAATCTCGGACCCAAATACAGTGGCATCACAGCAGGTAAAGCATGGCAACAAGAACTCGCTGATGCACTCCATCAAGCAAAAGCAGTTATATTTGTGATTTCGCCGGATAGCATCCGTTCAGTGTGGTGTCAGGCAGAACTCAACCGTGCATCCGAGCAAAACACACCGATTATCCCGATTCTGGCACGTCCAATTAGTGGCGATGATTACGGCATCATGGCTAAAATAGAGGTAGGATCAGACACATTGAGCAACATCCAATATCGTGATTTTACACAGGGATACGATCAAGGGTTGGCTGTCTTGCTGACCGACATACAGAAACACATCACCTAGGAGTTTTGCCGGATGCAGAATCTACCACCGGACTTGTTACCACGTTTGACACAATTGCTCATGCCGCATTTGAGCGAAGAAGAACGTGATGCGTGGTTGACACAGGCATTTTATCTGACCGAACCGCGCTTGTATCATCAGATTGATATGGGTGGCAATGCGATTGTCTTCACCACAAAATGTTTGAAGACACTGTTTAAGTTTGAGTGTCTGCCGTCGGGGATACACTCGGTATCGGCATTATTGGGGGCAATGCGATTTGCAGGGGTTGGTGTCGATAAACAACAGGAAATTGACAACCTCATCGCGATTGTTGATAGCCTCTGCCAACCGGATAAACCAGAACCCGAAGCACCTGCCCCACTGCCACCTGTTGACGACGCGCCACAAACACTGGAAACACCCCGCGCCAAACGCAAACCGACACTGTTTATCAGCTATTCTAGTGGTGACCGTGACTTTGCGGTGAAGCTGGTGGACGACTTGCAAAAAGCCGGACATGCTTGCTGGATTGATAACAGCAAAATCAAGGGAGGCGATGAGTGGATTCGCTCTATTGGTGAGGGGCTGACCAACTCCTATGCCATGCTGACGATTGTCAGTGAGAAAGCCAACAAAAGCCGTTGGGTTGAGCGCGAATTCATCTGGGCAGACAATAACAAACGTCCGATTTTCCCGATATGGGCAGAAGCATGTGATTTGCCGTGGTACATGGGTAATTTGCAGGGCACAATTTTATACGAAAATTATGATGCCAACCTGCGTGACCTACTGGCAAGTTTGCCCAAACCTGTGATTGACCAACCCGATGACAAACCAATTGTTGTGGCGGAACGAACGATCACCCTGCGTGAATTGGAGCTAGAATATCTCAATCGCGTATTGCTGGAACACAATATCTGGCAAGCTGTATATACACCGATGGCAGGTGTAGCAACCATCCGACAACACCCCGACAAAAAGACCATCAAACGGGCAACAGCAGGTATCACACCGATTTACAGTCTACGTGAAAAACTGCACGACGAAATGATGCCGGAACAACCCACAATTCAGCAAAATTTCAGCGACATCACCGAAGCGGTGAATAGTGTCAAGCAGTTAGTGGTACTCGGTGACCCCGGCGCAGGCAAGACCACAACCCTCTGGAAACTCGCGGCGGATTATGCCCAACTGGCTGTTGATGACCCCAAGCGACCCTTGCCCGTGTTCTTGCGTTTAGGTGGCTTGGATTATGCGACAACAGTACATGATGCGATACAAACACAACTTGGCGACATTTCATTAGATAAATTGCTAGAAGATAAGCGGGTTGCACTGCTAATTGACGGCTTGAACGAGCTACCTGATGATGGCGGACAAGAAACAAAAATTGCAGAATTGCGTGAAATCGTGCAAAAAGCACAGTCAGATGACCGTATTGCCGTCGTGACCTGCCGTGAACTGGATTATATCGCTGATGTAGACCTCAACATTCAAGAGCAGGTGAACATCACCCCACTTGACCCGACCCGAATCCGTGAATTTTGCCATCACCACCTGCCCGAAGATGGCGAAACCCTGTTCTGGGCGTTATTGGGACAAGATGCAGAAGCTGTACAACGCTTTTGGGAAGCATGGCAACAAAAGAACATGGGAGATTTCCTGTCGATGTGGCAATCGGATGACGAAAGTATAGTTCGTCGGAGTGACAGACGAGTTATCCGTAGTCTAAGAAAAGCCATGCGTGAGGATTCAGCATCGCGGTCAATGTTAGCATTGGCGCGTAATCCTTATATGCTATTTATGATGACCGAAGTCTTTGCCGAAAACGAAGGCAAACTGCCACCCAATCAGGGTAAGCTGTTTGACCTATTCACTGATTATCTGCTACAGAATCGCGAGGGCTTATCCAAAGCCGACTCCGATGCGCTACAAAACAAACTGGCAGAATATGCTTATACCATGCAGGTGCAGGGACTTGGCACAATCACAGGCAAAGATATTGCCCTGCAATACTTGAACGACAAACAACTCTATCAGGCAGTCAGTGCCAATCTGCTCGAAGATCGTGGCGATGTGCGCTTTACGCATCAACTGCTACAAGAATATTTTGCGGCACGACGACTGGATGTGGAGCGCAAAAACGGCTTATCTGCAAGCGATTTATGGTCTGCCGATAATTGGTGGGTACCCAACGATTGGAACGAAACCGCTATTTTGCTAACCGGATTGTACAACGACGACGCGACTGAAATTATCAATTGGTTAGCATCTGCGAACCCTGAATTAACTGCCCGTTGTATCAACGAAAGTGGTGCGAATATACCCGATGCCACCCTGTTGACATTGCGTGAAAAGTGGCTTCCGCGTGCGTTCGGTGTAGGGACATCCAACGGGATGTCCGCCGACGATAACTTCGTAGCCCGCGCAGCCATCGGACGGGCATTAGGGCAACTAAAGTTATCTAATGGCGAAATACTGGATAATCGTGATGGGGTTGGTGTAAAAGATGGCTTACCCGACATCGACTGGGTGACTATTCCCGCAGGTGAATTTATCTATCAGGAGGGTGAAAAACGCACTTTACCCGAATTTAGAATGAGTCGGTATCCGATAACCTACGCGCAATTCCAAACCTTTGTCGATACACTAGATAGCTTGAATAGCCGTAATTGGTTTGAAGGGTTGGGTGGTCGTCCAGATCGTTACACAATGGCTGAGCAGTATTTCAAATACTGGAATCACCCGCGAGGTACAGTGAATTGGTATCAATCGATGGCATTTTGTCGCTGGTTTTCTTACAAATTGGGCGGTGGCTTTGGGCTAGATGATGTTACGTCATGGGTAGTACGCTTACCGACGGAATACGAATGGGAGAAAGCAGCGCGGGGTACAGATGGGAGCACTTATCCGTATGGGAATGAATTTGATGCGACCAAAGGCAACACCTACGAAATCGGTATCGGACAAACGAGTGCAGTGGGTATCTTCCGAGATGGTGCTAGCCCTTATGGTGTGTTGGACATGGCAGGTAATGTATGGGAATGGTGTTTGAGTGATTATGAGAATCCGGCAGAACATCCGAATGGCGAGGACTTGAGCACATCCAACTACCGCGTGTTGCGCGGCGGTTCCTTTAACTATCGCTATAGTGATGCAGGCGCGTCCTACCGCGACCTCAACAATCCGGACTATTGGCGTAGTATTTATGGTTTTCGTGTAGTTGTGTCTCCCATTCTCAACGCGATTGATCGCTGAGTCGCGACGGGCTAAAGCCACATCGTTAAGAAAAAGCTTGTAAGCCCAATGAATTGGGCTGGCTGGCGTGTTAGGATATGCTGTTGGTATTGTGTGATATGCAGACAATGCCATGAAAATGATTTGGCATGACAACCGACGCATCTATTTGTACATCAGGGTATTTATTGACAAGCTCAGACCAATAGTGTGTGTCGCCAGCAGAATTTAACCGCATATGCCCATCCGTGACCCGACCAAATAGCGACACGCCACCTTACACCCGTACAGTCACGAAATACATACCATCTGAGTAATCGTGATTTTCGCGCCGTAGCTTTCGCGATCTGTCATTGTTTGTGTCCTTTCAGTAGGGTCGGTGCTATGTCGCCGACCGCAGGGGACGACACACACGAAAACCGTAGAAGCTGCTACCGTAGTTAGGAAAGAGCCTGAGGCGGGAGTCGGCACGCGCACCGTTAAGGTTGAGGTCCCACGACCCGCCACGCAACACACGCGATTCACCGCTGTCATCGACCGCCGTATTCTCAGGTGTATTATATTGATTCAAGCACCATTCATACAGGTTACCCGACACATCCAGCGCACCACAATCCGCTTGACCATGCGGGAACATACCTACTGTTGTACTGCGTCCAATGCCCGATTCCGATGTGTTGCAATAGGTCTTATCAAATTTATCACCCCATGGATAAGTATTTGCTTTGTTGCCATTTTGTGCCACCCATTGCCATTCCCATTCGGTTGGTAGGCGAATGGATTGCCCCAATTCATGACTCAACCAGCGTGTAAATGCCACTGCCTGATACTAGGACACACTATCACGGGGGTAATTGATATACGGTTGTCGTGCCTCACTCAGTTCTTGGGGTTGATACTTTTCAGGGAAATCACGCCACCAGTCGCGGTTATTATATCCGTTGGCATGATCGACAAATGCCTGAAATTGTTCATAGGTCACCAGATACTTGCTCATCTGGAAGGGTTCAATTTCAAATGGTTTGCCTTTAATGTTGATACTCGCGCCATCCGGTACATGCACATCACACCATGCGATGTCGGGTAAGCCATCCTCACGTAATCCTGCGCCTGAAAGTGTATACTTGAGTTGATGTAATCGTGTACTGATTTCGCTTCGGCGTGGTGGTAACGTTGTAGGATCATCAATCTCATCAAGCAAATGTTCAGCTTCAGGACGGGCGAAGGACTTTTCGGTATCATTCAAATCAGGGTGCAGGCGTTCCAGCATGTCGGCTACTTCTTGCCCGCGTTCACCGAGCCACAAGAAGTCTCGACTCCGTCCACTCTCATCCCATGTGTGCGCCGCTTTCCGCATCTCGCGCAAGAGGTGCAAGTCACCGCGCACCGAATCAATCCAGTTTTTCAAGCGTTCCCAGCTACGGAATAAGGCTTCATGGGCAATTTCAAGGTAGACGGTCTCACCCTCCGAACCTGTCTGCAACAGTCGGTTGTCAATCAATTCTTTAATCAGCGCATCGGCATCAGGATCGGGTTTGAGAGCTTTCACGTCTACTCGTCGTCGCGTTGGTTCACCTGTTGCTTCATCAATCTTGACGAGTGGCAAGAAGACCTGTCCGAGCATCTTCTGTGAGGCTTCGGGCAATTTTGTAAATACAGCTTCGCTATGGCTACCAATCGCACCATCCACCCCACCCATTTCATCGTAAGCGGTTTGCGTCAGATGGTTGCCCTCGCGTTCTTCAAACAGGCGTTCCAATGTAAATTGCAAGAGTGGCAATGCACCCGCTAATGCCTGATCGCGCCCGCGCAATGCAAAGATAATCTCAGCCACCAAGCCCGCATCAAAATGTAAGCCCGCTGTCGGCAAATGAGCAGGCTTCAAAATCGCATCACGCAGTTCAGCTATGCTCATGGGGAGAACTGCTTCGAAATAGTCACGTACCAATGCACCTAACGCTGGATAATTGAGGGGATGCCCGAAGAAGTCCGCGCGCATACTCAGCAAAACAATCAGCTTGCCATCGGGTTCAGTCACCGCTGATGTAATCAGGTTGATGAGTTGCTGGCGCTCATTCTCATCAGCTGTCAAGGTGAATAATTCCTCAAACTGGTCGATGTAAAGCACCACATAATCACTACTATGTTTCTTGACCATACGGTGCAACATACGGTCACCTGCTAGTAGGTTGGTTTCGATGTTTGCCAGACTGTCATCAAGTACATCATCCAATGCATCGGCTAGGTTCTCAATCGGGTGTGTGCCCGGTACGATGCGGGGGATATATGCCCATGCGTCACTGCCTGCGATACGGTTATGCTTCAGTGCAGGGATCATACCTGCCATCACCACACTTGATTTTCCTGCCCCAGATGGTCCAACAACTGCTAGAAAACGGGGTTTGCCATCCGTCAACTGTTGATCAAGTCGCTCGATGAGTCGGTTCACCAGTGTCTCACGCCCGAAGAATTTACCCGCATCCACTTCTTGAAACGCCTGCAAGCCTTTATATGGGCTCTGCGGGTCAGCAACAGCGGGAATTGGTGGCGGTGATATTTTTAACTCAGGGCGTGTCCCTTTTAATGCCTCGATGAGTTTGGCGAGACCAGCAGAATAGTTGTCACCCTTCATACCGACATATTGAATCTTGGTCTTGCCCAATGGCACACAGTCAATCCAGCGATCACCATCTGCCCACACGGGATAGATGGTTTTGTTATAGGCTTCGGCAATGGCAATCTCGCTATCGACATAATCCGACGCATACGAGGCAGGCGAAGCAACCCACACTACCGCTGTGCAATCTTCTATTGCCTGTCGGATACTGCGTTCCCAGTTCTTCGTGCCAACGCTCAAGCCTTCTTGATCAATCCAGTAGGAAATCTTTTGTCGTTGGAAGTCCTGGCGTAGTTGGTTGACAAAATCAATGTTCAAACGGGCATAGGAGATAAACACATCGCCATCTGTTGCGGGTGATGATTCATCATCAGTGGATGTTGTATCCGCACTCTCGACAACAGGTGCAGGTTTTCTACCAGATGATGCCCCCAATCGCGCTATTATTGCAGCAATCTCGGATTTACGCGGTTCGCCTATATCCGCTTGCAAACTCTCTAATAGCAGGATTAACGAGGTTGTATCGTCGTAAAAATGTAACTTGTTTACCAGATTAAAGGTAAAGGTGCGCGGTTTGCCCGTCCACACAATGTCATTGTCAAGCACAGGCGAGCTATATAAAGCAGTCAATACCAACGCTTTGCGGTCATCGGGTTGATCGTTAAAGAATGGCATCAGTTGTTTGATGCAATCTTGTAGTAGGTCACGGTCTAAAGGCATTGTATTACCCCAGTTGCGAATCTATTGGGAGTATACCGCAATCCGCAATGGCTTGCCCGCTAATATTTACCTATTTCTCTCTCGCACACCGCAGGCGCGGCTAGTGTACAACGCAAGGTGGCAATAATATTATTTATAGAGGAATCAAATAACATTCGGATGTGTCATAGGCTGACCAAAAAGATTTGAAGTGATTAATACATGAATTAAGTCTCTATTATATCTGGTAGTAATTTGGGAGTCAGGGCTGGAGTCGCCAGCACCATCGGCTCAGCGAAAAGCTGGGTAAGCCGCGCCATACCGTCAGAAACTTTCGGACTTGACCGGATTATGATGCTGCCCTCTTATAAAATGATTTAACATTATTAGTCAATGGAAAAAACGATTGCATGTCCAATCAATCTGGAATGATCTCATTTGACCTGTTAAGTCAGAATATGTTGAAAAACATCTATCAACTTTCCAATGTATTTCAGTTCTAAAATAAGTTGTACTATTTACCACTTCTGTCAAATAAATCATAGATGCTTATTTTCGTGGAGTTTTGCTTGTTCGTTTTCTCTCGTCAATGTAACGCTTTTGCTAAATCTAAATCAATCCTAATGTTATTTTTAGAATTTAGTCTGTTGTTTTCAAAATTTCGTTTATATGTCGATTAATATCTACCTTTAACAGATCAAAGCCCTTTGAATATCCTAACTCTGTAAAGTCTCGATACTGCAGTGCCGTCAAGGGATTGTCATCAATCATAATTGTTTCCAATAACTTGCGATCTTCAGACATAGTAATAGGATGTGCAACTACTCCGATAACTGGGCGATGGATTTGTCCTGCACGATTAAGTTCAGCGCGGACCCATTTTGACCTTAGGCTATCGGGCGTAATGACAAATATGACTAATATTGCTTGGTTCAGTGCATCAGCCAATTCTTGTTGCCAGGGCTTACCACCAGTAATTCCACCGTACTTTGAACTCAGATTATCAACCCAAACCAAATGTCCGACTTCTGTTAAATCGCTCGCAATTCGATCTACAAAAGAAACTCTATCTACACTTGCGTACGAAATAAAAAGATGCTTGCGCGACACTTGATTTTGTGCCAATGGCAAATCTGGAACTTCTTCATCCATGTTACGGTGTTCAGATTCTATACATACAATCAACTCTTCAATTTGTTGATGCTGATTCGAACCCAGTTGATTCTGAATTACTCTCAATAAAGTAGTTATAGCAAACTCGCCATTATCCAGAGTCCCAAAACCAACTAATTTGCTTACCAGCAGAACTGTAAATGTATTGGCATTACCTGCAAAATTAATTTGATGAAGCAGGGTAGTCCCAAAGAATGCAGAAGTTATTAATGATTTTCTATTCCCCTCATCAAGCATATGAGGTAGTAAAAGTTGTATAATTTTTGCAAAACATTCACGACTGACATTCATCGAGTAAATTCCTTAGTTATATTTTCTTGAATTATTTCAGAACATTTTGAAATTCACGCAAGAATTCACCAACATTTGTATACCGATTCTGGGGTTCAACAGCGGTTGCAGTTGCCAATATTGCATCCATTTCGGTACCGCCATGTTTAATAATATTGTCCAAGGTCGGTAATGGAGTAGTTAGGCGTTGCAATGGATCCGCAAACGGGTATTGTCCGGTAATCAATTCATAAATCATAAGACCCAGACTATAAATATCAACTTGTTTTGTAACATGGGGACTAGTGAGTTGTTCTGGAGCAGCGTACTTGAGTGTTCCTATCCCAAGCCCACTTTCTGAAATTCTTGTATAGTAGCTAAGTGGTTTAGCAATTCCAAAGTCCGTAATTAAATAAGAGTTGTCATCTCGAACCAATATATTTTCTGGCTTCAGATCACGATGTATAATGTTTTTCTTATGAATGTAATCAAGAGCAGTCGAAATTTGCAGACAAATAGCAGAAACCTCTTCAATTGGAAAACCTAGAATTTTGTTTTCCAATTGTTTGCGCAAGTCACCTCTAGGGAGCCACTCAAGTATTACATATGGTTTGTTTTTATATTGCCCGTAAGCACGGAAGCTAACAATATGCGTGTGCCGGAGAGCTTTCAGAATCTCAATTTCACGCTCAAATCGCTTGTCAAAATCCGGCGTGAGTAATGCACTATCAAGTGTGAGTTTAAATGCAACGATATCGCCAGATGGGATATGTTCTGCGCGATATACCTCACCAAACCCACCAGAGCCGACTCTTTCTATAAGCAAATATTCATCAATCTTTTGATCAACCAAGTTTGCATCATCTGATGATTCTGTAATAGGTTCTGAAGATTCATACGATAATTGGGAAAGTACCTTAGTCATAATCTGTGTAATCTGCTCAGCCCTGTCACCACCAACTAATGTGGTAGCCTCTTCTAGTAACGCTCGAATTGCAGGTATACCAGATTCTAATTCTCCATAATTCATCACATTTTGAACAAGCCTAGTTGTAAAGTTTCGGGGTGTACCAGATAATTCAATAGTTGTTAGCAATGATGTGTTATAAAATGCACCATCTACCAATGCTTTACGACTATCATTATCTCTCATAAAGGGCTCTAAGATTTTTATCAATTCCTTGAAGGTTTCACGGTCAATAGTCATAATATTATCTCGAAAAGTGAAGTTTATATTTACTTATTTCAATGTTATCATGAATTGGGTAAGAGTACGAATATTAGCTGTTACTGAGTTAGAATAAGTACGGTTAGTCATTTTGGCTACCTGACATCAGATAAAAACACTATGTTATCGTTAAGTGCCAACTACCACCCCAAAAATTCAACTATTCTGAAAAATGCTTAAATCTCATCATTCACTTATTCATTTACATATTAGTAATTAGTAACATATAGAAAACAATCAATGCCATCATCATAGTAAAAATACTATAAAATGGTTAATTTAACAATTTTCGCAAAATCCTAACACACAAGCGAGTTCACTTTATTTCACACTTGCCCTGATCTGATTGATAACCTTTCTCATAAATTCAAATACACTAAAGCGATATTCTAGCAAGAGATAGTTGAAAAGCCCTAAGATTCCAAGAATATACAATCCGAGCAAAGCGAAAAAACCAATACCTAAAAAACCTATAATACTGGTAATACCGAATGTCACCCAATTTAATAGATACCAAATCGGTAAAAAAATGGCTGCAACTGATGCTGCCACAATAAGTGATTCAACAAACAATTTGATCGGGTTTTGGTAAGTTTGTACAAAATAACCTTCACTGAAACGATCCCATAATACCTGTCGAATGTTATCAGTACGGCTACCACGTTTTTCTGTTGCTCGATCAATGATTGCAAATGCAAACCATGTAAACCGTGCAGGCATCATAAAATATAGCCATCCCCACAAAATCCCCCATGTAAGACTTGTTAAAAATAACGAAGGTACATAATTGGGCGACGAACCTAACCACGAGAAATAGAACCATATATGAAGGAAAAGCAATGTCAAGATGATCGGAATCACAAAGCGGAAAAATGCACCCTTTGTGTAATCTAAAATGAGGGTGATTTGCTGCTTTTCGTTGAGTGGTAAGCGAGTCCCCGATTTTGCTGGACGTATAGGATGAACAAAGATTGTAACTTCGGTTGATTCTCCGGGTTCCAGGGTGATCCACTCTGAAACATCATCATAATTGCCATAATCTACGAATGCCCATGCTGGCATATGATATCGTGAAAGTTTTTGGGGTACATTAGAATTATTGGTTACTATGAAAGATGGTGGCTTATCATCCGGATTGCTACTATCAAGCTTAATTCGCCCTAGCGATGGTCTAAGCAGAGCATCAGGATCAATGTTGCTAGCATCACTTGTTGGATCAAACGGCTTTTTATCAATAGCAATCAACGCCTGTGTTTGTACAGGTATTTTGTAGTCCTCAACCTTGTATTGAGTTTCCTCAAAGTTGATGCCCGCAGTCAATTTGTAATTTCCCCAACAAACCTTATGATAGATAATGGATTTCTTATCTTTAGTCACTTTGACAATAGCACGTAATTGCGTATCAGCATCATTATTATCTAAGGTACGAAAACAATAAGGACATCCTTGGCGTAGATTACGACGAGTTTCCGTCGCTGGCTTAGACTCCTTTTTCTTAGATGTAGAGTTTGTTGCCGTCGCAGGTTCAGGTGTGTCTTTTACAGATGGTGATGTTTTCGGTCTTTTAGATTGTGTAGACTGATTCTTTTTAGGTTCAGAATCAGGAGTAATAAAGGGTTTAGTTGATGATTCAGAATTAATTCTCTTTACTTCTACTGTGGCTTTTGAGTCACTAATTGCAGGTGGCGTAGTTTCATTATTAATATCTGCTAGATCATTGTCCAATAGATCTTCAAAATCCGCGCCAGGTTCATCATTCTCTGCTGAAACAATAACCATTTGAACATAAATGCGCTCAGTAAGATATACTTGTGTACCATTGGGAATTACTTGAAGATCAGTTATTTCTTTACCATTAATCACTAAGCCATTGGTTGAATCGAAATGCTTTACGGCACACCGCTCACCCTTAAATGAAAAACCCGCATGACGCCGGCTAACTGTGGGATCATCTATTACGATATCCAGACTTGAATCACGCCCAACATATACTGGTGATTTAGTCACTTCATGAACTTGTGTCTCTTGTCCATCTATGTAGACAAGTAATTTAAAATCTACCAAAACAGTACCTCCAACTAAGTCTCGTTTTAGCTTACGGAATTAATGACTTTGCAATTCGAGTGCCCAGAAAAAAGGATCTAATACTCGCCGTGGCATAATTTGAACCCCAAGAGGTTGCTTATTTTCATCAACAACATCTTGCCCTGTAGCCGAAATTAGACAGTAGCGTGTGTGAATATTGTTATTCTCTGCTTTAGTGACAAAGCGATTGCCGCCGAGCGAACGCGCGAAGGGGTCACTTTGAATCCACTTTTCAATTGCGTTACTGACACGCTCCATCCGTTCAATATACTCTGCAAGTTTGACACCATGTAAAATATCTTGGTCTCTATGCTCCAATGAAGCCTGATAAATTTCATCTTCAACCAGATAACTCTGTAGATTGGGTGGTAAGCTCTCAATCTTGTCGGCTTTGGTCAGGACAACAATCAAGTTGCGACGAACACTAAATAAGTCAACATCAAAAGTCGTCATAGTAGTGATGTAATTTTGGAGTAGCTGATCAATTGATGTACCACCAACGACAGTGTTATTTTCACGTGCCTCAGCAATATCTGATAGGCTGATAATCATGAACGTAGTTTGGGTCTTAATCAGATAAGGAATTTCATCAGCCGGAATATTTTCTACGGATTCAAATTGTTCTCCTGCATGATCCATAATTACTAAAAAACGATTACCCCAGCGCTCCATATTTTGTAGTTTATTAACATAAACTTCATTATCACTACGTTCACGTTTCGGGGTTGTCCCAGGAGGCCGACCATTTTGGCGATCCATACGTAACACATTTTGATGTTGCTGATCGAGATCAGTGACAGCTGCAAAATCGTAACGATGCCAGAAATCTTCCATTGAATCCATCAAGATTAAACGTAATACATCCAAAAACATCGTCTTCCCGTGTTGTGTCCACCCAAAGACCTGCAAAAACATGGGGGCAGTTGTTTCAAAATGTCTCAGATACTCTATAGGGAATACATAATCACATTCTGGATTCGAACATACTTTGAGATTGGGTTTATGAGGAATATTTGCGAGACAGTGCGGGCAAATGATCCGTTTTTCCTCTGGTGGGGGTAATTCATTCCCGCCACCCTTGTTGCCAAATAATCTTTTTATAAGCTCAAATAACCATCTAAACATTGAATTTATTGTCCCTTCTGAAATGTAGTAATCAGTTTGTGAACATCTGGATGAAGTGAATCGTTTTTTGCCAAGTTATTCAGTTGTTGCATGGTGGATTTATCTAAAATAGGGTCAATTTCATCAAGAAACGATGTTAATCGACCTTGTTGATTAAGTTCGTTAAATAGGTTAGATAACTGTTGTTCGCGTTGGTCGGCGGCTCCGATAAGTTGCCCCACTAATTTTGTAATCTGGCCAAATGGATGGCTCTGACTTGTAAGTAAAGCTAGTGCTTGTAATTCAATATTGCCATATTTTTTACCAATATTTGCCAATTGTTGCATGCTTCCCTTGAGGATGCCTTGTTTAATAATTAGCCACTCATATATACTTTGTGTAACAATGTAGGGTGATTCTACCTGCGACTGAGCAGCAATATTCATTAGTTGTTGTATCGAGATACTAATCTTATTGTGATCAAGTTTATCGTCAATGAAGTCTTTCGCAAGGGATTGCCGAATATTTAATGATACCAAGTCACTTAGTGCATCACTCAGGTGCTTTTGAATAAGCTCATAATTATGACGAATGATACTCTCTAACAACTCGTTGTCAGCAGATTTGGGTAAGGCTTGACGGTTATCAAAGGCGATTGAAATAGCTTGTACATGTGGTATCGATTTGAGGACTTGAGGTGCGATTGTACTATTTTTCTTAACAACTCCGCGTATCCAATTATCATAAATATCTGATTCGCTGGGACTTGTAATCAAAGATGATAATTGGGGGTTCTGTACATCAATATCAACAAAATATGCACGCTTCAACGAACTACTCGATCCTACCGCCCAATACACTTGCTTTGGTGGTGAACAATGATCGGCAACTGTATCAAATGTCAGCATAGCACGCTTTTGCAGGTTTGCGAGTAAGACTGCATGGCGAATAATTTGCAGAGTATCCTCTGTGGCACCTTTGAGTAGAAGGGTCTGGTCTTTCACCCGTGCTAATGATAGCTCATATAAAGTTTTGATATGTTCGGAAGTCCATACAGATGGGGCGGGCAGGGATGGCTTAACAGCATCGGCATAGATAGCAATGCCTTCTTCTGGGTTGTCTTGATGATTTAATAACTCATCGATTGTTTGAATAAAATCTACATTATCAATCACAATAAAAGGATTATTTTGTAACTGTTCGAATTGATTACGACTCAATACCAATACATGTGCGATAAACGCTCCCTCACGTCCAGCACCATCAATCACTTCCTGATATTTTGGCATATCAGGCGTAAGTGATTTTGAGTGTGTGATGGCAACATTACCAGAACCCAATACAAAATATTGATAACGAATACTATTTATATGAGGTGCTTGGAAACACTGCACTCGTTTCTCAATAAAATCAACATCGCTCTGGCTCAAGCTGGGGGTAGCATAAAATACTTGATAGCCACTCCTCCGATTCGGCGAGTACGCATATTCAATTCGAGAAAAAATCACATGCTTAGCGGTTAGAGCCGACATCTTTTCTTAAACCTTTTGAATTAGTCTGAAGCCAAAGTGTTTCATTCTCATTTCTCTCGCCGAATTTGCAATGGGTTGTATGGTATCCGGTTTTGCCATACTCGAGATCAGTTTCTTGTGTGGTACACCATGACCACCAAAACGATTACCAGATGAGTCACTATAAACATATTCCACAACCCCTTGAGTAAGTAGCATTTGCTGAGCAAGTTTACGGGGTTCAGACTTCGTTGACTGATAATATTCCGTGGATGCCTGTTCAATTTTTGTCAAAAGGGTATTGATGCGTTTGCTTGTTCCAGCTGTAACTTGATCCATAATTTTAGAATCCACATCACAGTGTATCGCAAATTTATACATCTCGATCCACTCATTTGTTTGCATCAACCTAAAGCCTTGTCCCATCCAGGAGGCAAATCGCCGACAATCCTCCGGCAGAACATTGGTGGCGATTGCGTTAAAATAATTTTCGGCAGAAATAGCGTTTGGTGAAATGCGAGGATTAGTCCTTATGATGTCATAGTACCAGACAGCATCATAAGCAGAATCCTGATAGGAACTGAGAAAATATTCGATCTGTATTTTCGTAACAGGTAACCATTGTACCCAACCTAGTTTTGGAATTAGGATGAGAGGAAACTTGCTTTTTTCGTCTAATTTAATTTCTAAATTTGCAACCATGAAAGTGACTCCTATCTATTTGGCATCAGCCGGAAAAATTCTTCAATAATTGCATCAATTGAATGTGCATTGGGTACATAGATTAGTACATGTGACCATTCGGTTGGCAACTCACGAGTTGTAATCAAAAACAAACGTTGATCCCATGACGAGTAACGAAAGTCAGATAAATCCATAAGATCATGGCATGTAAACACAATCACTCGGGCATCTTCGGACAGACCATCCAAGATAGGACCAATGAGACTGAGGGGTACTTTATTCGTTGGAAGCGGTTCACCCTCTGGACGTTGCCCTGCTGTAAATTCGGGTGTTTTATTACCTATATAATAGGTAGTTGTAGCCACATTACGGGGTTTGAGGGCATCAAAAGCTTGACTATGCAAATTAGTTGATAGAAATTCTCTAATTCCCTCACTTGAGCTATCGATAATCAATACAACCTCACGCTGTTCATGTTTAGTAGCAACTCCCTTAAGTGCATAAAGCAACGGATCAATCACACGCATACGATCAGGATTAGCATGAGTTGTAATATGACCAACAGTATCAGCACCAATAGCAGAATTGATAGCCAGCTTCAGATTCATATTATGTTCGGCAGCTAATTCAATGATTTCGTAGCCATCATTTTGATAGAGATAATCTTCAAGTTGCTTCGAGATGCTCTCCATTTTTTTGAAATAGCTATCTAAGTCAAACGGATATTTTTCTGTATCTTCGAGTGACATCTTAGCTAACTGCTTATAATCATCATCTAGAAGATAGTCAAGGATTGTATCATCTATTTCATCGCCCAGACGATCAGCTTTTGTAAAGATAACCAGCAAGTCTCGACCAATTAAAGGCGCATCTAACTGTTCCATCCCTCGAATGTAATATTCAAGTGCCCACTCAATACTTTGCCCGGTTGTGTTTTCACGCACATCGGAGATACTTATAAACAGCCAAACTGTATTTGCTTCACGCAAGGCAGGAGCATATTGTGCAACATCGTCGGGATTTTCGTCAAAGATTTCACCTGCATAGTCATACAAGACAATCGGATTGTTGTCATAACCAGCGATATTAGTCACATCAAACAACAATGGGCGAAACTTTTGCTCCTTTTTAGTAGGAGGTTGGATCTTTCCTTCTAAAGTACGTTTCTGAATTTCTTGCATTGTTTTCATTGTGTGCGTATCAAGCATTTTTAAGCGTATACGTGGATTGCTTACTTTCACCATGGCTTTCATGGTGGACACCATACTATCAATGAAAGTTGTTTTGCCAACCTGTCGCGACCCTATAGTTACTAACCAAATTGGATCACGTACCATTGCGGCTTCGATAAAGCTCTTTGGAACAGATTCACCGCACTGATCACAAGTGATATTTGAAACTGAGAATTCTTGTCGCGTGACACAATATGGACATACAAGAATAGGCATAATATTTATACTCCGCTCACAAAATCGCATCTAACTGATTAATTAAGTATTCTGATAATTGATCGTTTTCTGTATCAGCAAGGATGTTAATATCAAATTGTCGGATACGCTTATCAATGGGTGTTCCTCGCAGAGGTATCCCCACCAAACGACCACGCCACACATCATCGTCAATCCAATCATCTAAGTCAATAACTTCAGATATGACAATCATCAAGATGTTAGCAATTTTCTCTTGGGGATATTTCTCCAGAATTGGACCAATAATTGGCGCATAATTCTGCATAGATGGTTGCCAGAATTTATTGTGGTCAATCGAGATTTTTTGCCTACGAATATCTCCAAACATAGCATATTGGATTTGTGTTTGACCCAAGAATTGCACAATAGGTACAAGTTTATCAATATGAGGCAAATCTTGAATCTTTTGCAACACATTACGCATGACCTGTAATACCAACTGGCGGATGGAATTTCTTGCTTTTTTATCGTCTGTTGTAATGTTTGTATCAATTACAACCAGGATATATTGATGATTTTCGGGCAGTTCGGGCAATTGATCATCTAATCGATCGTCAAGATACAATGTTAATGCATCAATTACCCACACTTGATTTTCCACCGCTTCGCGTTGTTGGATGAAGTTGTTGTCATCTTGTACCAGTGCATCGCGCATAGCAGTAATCCGGGCTTTCTCAGTCTGAAAATATTGGAGGAAGTTTGCTAAGACTTTAGGACTAAGCAAATCCAGCGTTTGAATCAAGCTCGGCAATTCTTCTTCGGTCTGTGAAATAAGATATTGTGACCATTCAGAATCCTGTGCCCAATTGAGCAATATTTTGAATACTGGCTCAAAATCTGAAAAACTCGATACAGCTGTCGCTAGTGAAGGCAATAGATTAGTTAGGATACCATAATGTGCGACTGTAGGTGTTGAAATATTCAGCGAATAATATCTATACAAAGCGAGTGTAGCACTAATTCCAAGTATTTGAACACTATTATGTTCACCTGTAAGCCAATTCTTAACAGTATTTACTGCTACTGCAAGATTCGTACGAGCGTCCAATATCACCTTAAATATAGCAACTCGGATTAAATCGAAATTGGCAGTTGCGGATGTATTGTGCTCAAGGAAATTAGGAGTTTCTTCAATTAACTTGAGAATATCGAATTGGTCAGTGATCTTAATGGCATCCCAATAGATCTGAAACTCGTTTTCAAGATCCTCACTATCCAGTTGATATAGATTTTGTGTGATTTGATGCTGCACCAAGTATTCTATGTTGTTAGTCGAAATTGATTTTGTCTCGGGATTCGGTAGCACATATTTGAGGACAGATGATAAATGACCATCTAAAGGTACATTCTTATAGACAATAATTTTGTTTTTCCAGAGTTCACCAGCATTATTATGATTTGAGCTTCTGGAGACCTGACTTTCACGTGTGGCTTTGGATTGTTCAACTTGTCGTCTTTTCCGAGCTAATTCTAGTGGGCTTTCGGATGCTTTGCTCTGCTCACTATCCACTAACACTTCGCCGTTTCTTTGTAATTCATTTTCAAATAAGTAAGCTAAATCTTCTAAATCAACGATATTGGAGCGATTCAGTACCAAGACAAAATGACAGTCTTTGGGACTAAGGATGGATTTTCCTGGTGGATCAAATAGTGGCATTAGCAACGGAGCGCGTGGTGATATAGGATGGTTGATGTCTTTGAAATTCTCACTCCCATCACTGTCAATCGCTATTAAGTCAGGAGTTCTGAATGTGCCAACTTTATAAGAAAACTCAGGACTCATACCCAAATAATAAATATGAATCGGGATCAAAGTTGCTACGCGTTGAATAAGTTGAAATATTACTTCAAGGTAATCTGAATGATAACGGGAGGTCGGCTCAATGACAATGACACCATAACGTGAAGTCGGAATATCGGGTTGTGAACCATTCAACGCATAAGCACGTTGCAACAGAGCAAGTCCTGAACGATAAAGTAGCTCACTATTGGATCGAATCCATTTGCGGAAAATTGCCGCAATCATAGCTTGTCGTGTTTCAAAATTAGTTTCATTAAGAGTTCGTAAAAATGCTGGAAAAACGGTTTCTTGCCATAGCTCTTGATTTTTCGCGTCGAAATCGGTATACAAGCGACGCATAGCCTGCATGGCAATATCAATTGGTGCGTCACTGAGGCTCAAAATTCTGCGACGGCCTTGTGTCTCGACAACCGATGATCTTAGCTCTTTACCAAGAGCCATAAGCTTGAACCACTCAAGCATATCAATATGTGAATTGAGGGAGGCATTAACCATCCCTGGCAAAAGATTAAGCAAATGCGATGCACTTTCATCGATCACGCTAATTTGCTTCTCAAATCCTTTAAACAGGCTATTCACAGCGAGGCGAGCAATCTGCCAGCGGGGGCTTGCGTCTGATAATGCAAGCCATTCCTTCAAATAAGTAAGCATACTCTTAGATGTTTCTTGACTACTTATTATGATGCCATGTGGTGCACGTTCAACAATTTTTTCAATACCATCAATGATGGCTACCACTAGGTCATCGTGCCTAGCAATGTGCAAAGCAACAAATAAATCCTTACGTTGCGTTTCAATTTCGTTTTTGCTTTCTGGCGGTAAATCGTTGAAGTTTATGTTATTAGCATCAAGAACATCACTCACGACTTGAGTTGCGTAGTCAAGCAAGGGCAATGTATCAAATTGATGGGAAACATTGCATATTTTCTCATAACTTTTCAGCAAATTTTCTGCCGTTTGTTGCATAATGTCTTTGCTATCTTGCGTGGTTGTACCCGATTTTGCAATGAATTCATGCAAGTTTAAATATAACTCTGGTATGGCTTTGATTCCTAAAATCAAACCATCATAATTATATTTATTATTTGTGTTACGAAATCGCCACTCATTTAATATATCTTGTACAAAATCATGATATTGAATATCGTGTAGAAGGTGATTCAGAATTTCAATAACACTCTCACGAGCTTCTTGCTTATCAAAGTTCGTAATGTGATCAATCACAATTTTTAGTTTTTCTATACGATAGGAGCCAATATGGGCAACACACGATGCGATAATCCTCCGTCGTCGCTTGTTGCGTGTTTCATTCCGTTTATAAAAAACAGGTGCATTGTCTGTAAGCTCCGTATTTGTGTCTTCGATTGGCGATACTTGTTCCAATTGCACAGTGAGATCCGTAGTCTCATCGTTAGTGTATTGTGCGGTTTGTTTTTGCCCATCATTTCTGGAGTTCGATATCTGCTGTATTTCAGATGCTAAACGCGACTTATCATTGTGACCGGATTTCGTCTGTATTTCACTATCTGTTTGATTGTCTGAGGTGTATAGTTTCGTAAGCAGAATATCTATAACAGACCACCACAGGCGATGATAATTGCTGACCTCATCTAAGATGGCACTGCGATAATGAATACTATCCCCGCGAAACTCGAGATTGAGGCTGAATGATCCCTTAACTAAATGTACTGCTTCACGCATTTCCTCAGCATTAAGTTTGCGCGGATCATCATAGTCATGAATGCCTTGCTCACGAAGCCTCTGGATTATGTGATCATATATTTCGTCCAACATGTGAAAATCAATACCATATAAGAGAGTTGCTAACATCACATACAACTGATGGTTGGTATTCAATCCTCTGAACCAATTGCGGACCTTTTGCGGTGTATCCAGTGGCTTCAAATTTTGCCATTTGGTTTCGATATCTATAGCGATGTCTATTGCATGAGCTTTATCGTCTAATTCTTCATCAATGCATCGTCTAAAGAAGGCGGGAATTTGCCCAGGGCGTTGAAGGTGGGAGAGGATCGTTTTAATGGTTGATTTGTCTGTTAATGTTTCGCGAATTTTTGATGGTACTAATATCGCTGCATCTGTATCAGGGAAGGTGAGATCACGATGTTGTGTAAATACTTCGTTTCCTCTTTGCTCCATGACTTTGACAGAGTTGATGTTGTTTTCTTGGACTGTTGAATAAGATGCAATATTGCCAAAATCTTTTTTGTATCTGTCAGAATAAGCATATTCTGTATTCACAATACAGATGACACGACATTGGAATCTACGTAGACGTTCCTTCACTCGTTCTGTCAGTTGATTTTTCGAGAATATACTACCTGTTGTCTCTGACGCAACATTCACAATAACAACAACTTCCTGTGTTATATTATCAGATGTCGTTGAAATCTGTTCTTCGCTTGCTTTTCGGATAATATCTGCAACAGTGAGTATCATACTTGACCCACTTGTATCATATTCGTAAATCTGATTTACAGCCTCTTTAGCAGTTTCACGCTTTCCTATTAAAGCCATTGCTAAACGGATTGCAGTTGTTCTACGTCCACTATTTTTTGTACCAATAATTGCAAAAACTCGATTTGATTCATCGGAAGTTGATTGCGTATGCTCATCGATAAATTTTCTTAGTTCGTTGGTCTCAACATACTCTTGTTGGACATCAATCAAGTTATCACGAGCATACGGTTGAAAATAATTAAGTTCAATACGTGTGGATGCCGAACTGGCTTCAACCAAATCTTCTTTGTTGAGGTTAACCGCAGGAAGTTCGTTAGTAGCTTGGATTGTTGGCGTGTCACTGCCATAAGGTTCGTTATTCGAAACTGAGGGATCATCGTTTGTGGTAGCAACGATAGTAAAACTACCATTTGCTTGAGGCTGGTCGTCACTGATTCCATCGTCAATGCTATCGTCGATCTCAATTTCTAATGGTGGACTATCGGTCTCATCGCTAAGGTGATCACTGTAGTCCTCCATATCCTCTTCGGCATCACCAAAATTAGTCGGGCTACCTAAGGATTCTATTGATTGTGAACTGTCATTCAGTCTGTCATCAGGTGGATTTTGATCATTTGCCATTAGTTTACACATCCTCTTACAGTTACACTTGTCACATTGTAATCACTATCGGTGGAGCCTCCCTAGTATTTGCTTTTTGAAATGCGCTCATAGCGTCATGCAATGCCTGATTTACATTTCCTGTGCTAAGTTGCCTATAAAATTCGGATACAAATTGCTGATAAGCTTTTCCATTGGTCAAGCAACAAATTAGCAATGGAAAACCGATATTTTGAAGTTGTGTTTGAATTGCAGAGAGTACTTCATCGCTTTGAAGATGTAGTAATGCAATCGAAGCAGGTACAGTAGCGTGTGTGATGTATCTTAGATCGGTGTAGCTTAGGAGATTAGCAATATCATTACGCTTAACAACATAGATGCCATCTTTGTTGGCAAGTCCTGTATGATGCCAAACATGATAAGAATGTTCGTGTTTTTGCGTTTCTTGAAATATTGCGCTGAGTTGTAACGTTTTGATCTGATTTTCCAGTCGCAAATCGTGATTTTGTGCAATTAGTTCTGCTTTGAGCGTTTGTTTGTCGTAATTAGGATAATCAGTATTTTTCTGCACAGGATTTGCAGTTGTCATAAGTATTCGAATCCGAATAGGGGGGTCTTCTATCGTATTCGTTTTTCGTAATTTAATGATCAACTTATCAATGATGGCTTGGTTATTAATCCCAACAACTTCGCGCAAGTATTGTAGCAAAATAACAAGTGCAGGATAACCGGGTTCGATATCACCATAATTACGACATTGTTCAACTAAATGGACAGCAAATTCTTGGGCAGCACTACCCAACTTAATGCTTTTAATCAATGAAGAGTGACCAAAGAATGCCAAATGGATGAGCGTATATTGTGAGCTACTATCCATAGCATAATCACTAATTAAATTGACTATTTGCTCGTAGTCGCCACGTGAGATCATAAGGGTATTCTGCATAGTTAAAAAATCGATGTGAATGCATATTTCTTATTCAGTACAAATAATTGTTAAGAGTATAACTCATATATAACTTTATTACCAACGATTTTGACAGAATTTAATTTAGAAACAAATAATACTGAGTTAATTATTAATCTATCAATTTTATGATGTTATTGAATTAACTTCGAGACTGTAATCATAACCAAAATGAATAACTTGAACTGCTTAGGTCTTTTACTAGACAGTTGAATAACCGACCCTAGAATAAGCGAGCTAAATGAGCTTAGTCACTTAAAGAGTCATCTGCATTAGGCAAACGAGAGTTTTTTTGCAATAAGGACAATCTCCGATTGTGTCATGAAACAATAGTTATGAATTATATCCATCCTATGCTGAATTTCGAAACAAACTTGAAGGTGTAAGTCTCAAACAAATGGCTGAAAGACTACGAGCTAATTATACTCTGGACATTGCAGGAACGCTTCGAATCTAGTGAAGTCGAGCCGTATCTGAAGGTCGTTGAACATTATCAAAACAAACCAATCGCACTAATAGCTTTACACGCTGACGACTGAGCCAAGCCTTCGACACTACACAAAAGATAACAAACAGCGAAAGATGAGCATTTACGTTTTTGCGGTGACTGGTGAGCAATCATCAGTTACTTTTTCTGCTTCGCAAAGAACAACTGAAATCTATTCTTATCAAAGTTGAAAAATTGGTTCTTCCGCACTTTATGTAGAAGGATAGACTTTGCTATCCATAGGAGACTACAATAGAGTGTTTACTATTTCGTACAAAAGAGTCTATAAGCCATCGACACCATCCCTTTTTCTTTACCTGGATTTGTAGTGGAAGCAACCCATCACAGCGATCACCAGTGCGTCATTCAGGCGCATAGCACAGCACTATCGGGTGTATGTCCCACCTGCTATCACCCATCGGAACATGGGCACGGGTGGTATCAACGTCACCCACAGGATTTACCCTGTATCGGTGAGAACACGCGCTTGCAATTAACCGTACGTCGCTTTCGCTGTACTAATCCTGCTTGTTCGCAGCAAACCTTCGTTGAACAGTTTCCGGACTGGCTACTACGCTGCGCACGTCGCACTGAGCGTCTGACGAATCTGGTGCGCGACATTGGATTCGAGGTGAGTGCAGAGAGTGCACGCCGGATATTCAATCACATGCGGGTTGTCACCAGCGGTGATACGGTACTGCGGGTCGTGAAACGTACCGTCATCGTCACGGAAACCGTGCCACGTGTGGTAGGTTTAGATGACTGGGCGATCCGTAAAGGACATCGCTATGGCAGTATAATGGTTGATCAGGAGACGCATCAGGTCGTGGAGTTGGTCAAAGGACGTTTGTCTGAGGACATTCAGCCCTGGTTTAAACAACACCCTGAGGTCGAGTTTGTGACCCGAGATCGCTCGTTGGATTATCGCAATGGGTTAAATGAGGCGGCTCCGCAAGCTGTGCAGATCGCAGACCGCTTTCACTTGTTGATGAATCTGCGGCAACTCGCGCAACGGGTGACAGCTAATGCTTATAATCGTCTCAAGAAGCTGCCAGATCCACCTAATCTCCGTACCAACTGTCCTGCGTTTGCAAGGCTTCCAAGTGAGCAGAAACGTATGAATGCTTCACGTCAACGACGATTAGACTTGTACAACGAGATCCAGCGTTTGAAGCACATGGGCGTATCGGTTGGAAATATCGCCTTGCATTTGCATCGTAACTATTACACGATCCGCACTTATTATCGAGCAGATACCTTCCCTGAACGGATGCCGGAACGCACACCCCACAGCTTACTTACACCTTATGCAGATTATCTGGACAAACGCTTTGAAGCGGGCTGTAGCAGCCCATCTCAATTGCTTGCAGAGATCAAAGCTCAAGGGTATCCAGGTACAATAAACCAGGTCAACCGATGGTTGAAGGCTAAACGAATACTGGCAGGTGAAGATCCGGTGGCAGTGAGAACTGGACTTGCCATTACCAATAGCAGCGTTATCTTGCCGTCAGATTATAAGTTAAGCTGGTTGCTAGTGTTACCGCCTGATAACTTGGATGACGATAGAAAGTTGATATTGGAACACATTTGTAAAGATCAAGCCATCCAACAATTTTGCAATCTGGCTCAAGACTTCCGCCAGATATTGCACGATCGTTGCCTGTCCGCATTTGATGCCTGGCTTGATAAAGCTGACCATTGGCCCCTTAAAACGGTCCAGACCTTCAGCAAATCCCTCCGGGATGAATATATTTACATTCGTGCGGCATTAGAAAATGAATGGAGTAACGGGCAAACCGAAGGGCAAGTCAACCGACTCAAGTTCATTAAGCGACAGATGTATGGGCGTGCAAGCTTTGAGCTGCTACGCCAAAAAGTTCTTTACTATCCCGATTCCACATAAAGTGCGGAAGAACCGAAAAATTGCATGGTCAAAATTGAATTATTTCAGAGTTTGGAGTGTTGTCTTTGGTAAGCTGATACTGTAAAGCAAACAAGATAAAACGAGGACACACCTTGAGCAACAAGAAATCATCTGAGCAAATCAATCTGGAGCAATTGTCACAGACTTTGCTCCGAATCGTTGCATACTTGCCTCAAACCGAGTATAGTGATGGCAAGTCAAACGGACATTATCGACGACAGGCTGATGAGCGACAACTCACCAACCTGCCTGACCCCGCGAGTGCTTCAACCACCGCGCAGGGCTAACAGGTCAAATGGGATGCCATTTTCCGCATATTCGCGGGTGAGATAACAGCTACAAGCGAAGGTCTTGCCAAAGCCCGAAACGCCCACCCAGATTTCATGGGTGGCACGTTTATCCCGCCAAGAGTTGTGGAACATCGGGTAGGATGCACCAACGGCTTCGCCGCGTAGCACACCATCTGTCGCTGATAACTTACGGTATCCCAGTGGCGACATCATCAGCGATAATTCGCGTGAGACAACGGGCCAAGTTGTGTTCGGTAGACCGATGTCTTTGGTCGCTTTTGCTGAGAAGAAACCCAGACTACGCGACAATAGTTCACCAACCTCTTGACGTAGACTGAACCATGCTTTGGTCTCGTTAATGACGGCTTGCATCCGTTCTTTGAGTGTGGGTAGATCATCTGCCGCGATAGCAATGCTGAGTTGTACCATGTGGAGTGCGTCACCTGCGTTGATTTCTTGCAAAGTCTTGCGACAATCTGCCATGCGTTGAACTAAACGACTGTCCTCGCCACGCATTCCTGACAGATGCACATCATATGCTTGAATAATGCCTTCGAGTGCATCAATCGCGTTGTTGCGTTCATACGTTTTGGGAATATCCACTGACAAAGCCAGCGGAAAATTCAGTCTTAACAGGGGTGGCAAGGGACGGAAGAAATTCCACGTTGCCGGAGCGAACTCATAGCTATTCAGAATCACCCACAATGGACGACCACCCGGACGACCGACAGGTGCGAGATGCCAGAATGGTGTTTCACGGATTTCGTAGTTGCCTTCAAACAGCGCGGGCCACGTACCTTCTATGACAGGCGAATCAAAAGACGATGCCATCCCACCAGCCAGCGCACGCGGATTCTGATCACTCCAAACTGCAATGCCACACAGTGCCCGTTGATACTCTGCGTTGTCGTCTAATTGTTCGTAGTGGCGACGATATTCCATCAGCAGAGTTTTGCGCTGAGCATCGTCAGATTCACGATTGGTGCGACTGAGCAAATTGATCTTCTCATCTAGCGTCGCAGGCATTTGCCAGCAGACAAAACGAGCCGGTGTCGATAAGGTGCGTAGCCATGTCGCAAAACGGGCTTGCAGGGCATTCACACCCTCTTCGGTAGCGTGAAGCATGATGTCGAACGGTTCGATGAGGAAGGTCTGCAAATCACTCATGGAGACCTTCTTGCATCGGTGAATCGACAAAGGTGAGACCATCTTGTTCACCTGCGTGAGCAAAAGTAATCCACTCACGTAGATCGATGTCATGATGTGCATGAGGAGGTGCGAACACCGATGTACCATCTAAGCGCACCAAATTTGCTGGTAAATCCAGTAACTCAACCACCTGAGCGACCAAGCTATCTGGATAGGTTTCGGCAATGATTAGCAAGCGTCCACGGATACGAAACTGTAGCCGTTGCCACAGTGGGATACCGCCCCGTTGAGCGGTCAGGATGATGATGCACAGCGCGAACACCAGCCCAAATGGAATGGCATAAGCGGAGATGAATACGCCCATGAGCGTGTAGGCTAGACCGCCACCTACACCAGCACCAAGCCAGCGTTTGAACGGAATGCCTAATAGTCCTTTTTCGTCGCGCCGAAGCACGTGAGATTTGAAATCTACTGCCATATGTCCTCCTAAAAACAGGGTGCGACCCACCACCCTGCATGAGTTGAAAAACGATTAGGTGAACGAAATGAGCGCGGTGACACTGGAGGCGAAGATGACAAAACCGAGTCCGATCATCACTTGATTGGCGGCTTTGGGATTGTCCTTCTTCCAATCCCCGATAATGGGCCACGATGACCCTATATACATAATGCCCAACCCCAGAAAACCGATGACAGCGGCGATGGGGGCGATGGCTTGGGCGGCGGCTTGAACATCGCCAAAAAGTTGTTGAATTGCGGTTGATAAATCCACGGATAGTGACTCCTGTATTTAATACGATTGATTGAGTCAAGGTTGGGGTGGGTGGATTTTGATGTGTTGGGTCGTGGTTAATGGATAAGAACACCCATCCCCTTGCTTGATACATCCAGCGTAGCAAGCTAGAGGATAGGATTAGTGGAATTCTTCAAATTAGGTTGTGGAGTTTTTCAGAATGATCACCAAATACCACTGTTCAGTACTTATCTATCCCCCATCTATTTCTAGGAGTTATGCAAATTTGAGCAATGTTGAGAACTGATTTGTGACAAATGTCATAATTGTTCGCGCTGTTTTCAACTATGATGTAAATGTAATCAAATGTTTTTCTAGAAAATTATCATTATGAGTGAACAAAAAGTAACTAATGAGATATTTGTATCGTACTCTCGTTTAAACGCTAACTTTGTAATGGAATTTATTTCTAAGCTAAAAAATCACAATATCGACCCTTGGTTTGACATAGATGATATTCCGAAGGGGCGTGATTGGTGGCTTGAAATACAAAAAGGTATTGATGAAGCAAATGCTTTTATATTTGTGATAAGCTCTGGCTCTCTCTGCTCAGAGGTTTGTAATTGGGAACTTGCACATGCCCTAAAGTACTCAAAGAAAATAATCCCCTTATTGGTCACTGATGTTTTCGCAGATAAGCAACTGATGCAAGAATTGGGCAGTTTAGAGTGGGATCATCCTAGTGATGAGAATAAGATAATCAGTGCTAGCGCAAATTGGAAACAGCTCAAAGACTTAAACTTTATTCGATATTGCGATAATCAAAACTTAAATAAAGCGGTCGACGAAGCAATTCTGGTTGCACGTACAGACTATGATTATTTGAATGAGCATAAGCGTATACTTAATCGAGCCAGAGAGTGGGAGAGCAACAACCAAAAGCAAGCCTTTTTATTTACGGGTGATGAAATACAAGTTGGAGAAGTTTGGCTCGAACAAAGTAAAGCGAAGAATCCACTTCCAAGTGAATTGCATCGTAAATATATTCTTTCTAGTCGTAAAAATGCTATAAAACAGCGTAGACGACTCGTGATTGGTATCACTGTAGCTAGCATCATTATTTTGATTGCTACTATTATTGGTTTTCTTCAATACAGTATCGCTAACTTCCGTGCCAAAGAATCATTTAGTCGATATTTAGCGAACACTGCACAAGACGAATTATTGGGGACTTTTCCAGAACGTGCGATTTTGCTAGGAATCGAAGCATTAGAGAATTATCCCTATACAGTAGAGGCAGAAAAAGCACTTGCAGATGCAATCTATTCAAATGAACCCATACGCCAGTTTCAGATAGATTTCGGTAGATCCGCCGCAGATGTAGTTTTTAGTCCAAGTGGTGAGCATGTAATTGCTTCTGCACGCGGAGGCGACGTTTACGTTTGGAATGTAGATTCTGGAGTACAGGTGCAGCAATTTGGGTCACGATCACTGCTGGGAGAAGATATAGCCATACACCCAAGTAACGAATACATAATGATTACAGGTAGTTATGCGGAGATTTGGGATGAATACGGTCGTATCTACAAGTCCATGCCACTTACAAACGGAATACTTCGTAGCGCTCAATTTGATACCACAGGACAGCGAATTGTTGCAACCAGCGAATTCGACGGGGTGACAATATGGGACTACGAGTCGAAAGAGGTGCTTCAACAATTTGAAGGTTGGTGGCAACCTAATGATGCAAAATTTAGTCCTGATGGCACCTTGATTGCAGCTGTTGCGGGTAATGTTTATATTTGGAACATCGAGACAGAAGAACAAATAAGTGAAGCAGACACTAAAGATTTGCCTTTAACTGTAAACTTTAGTCCTGATGGACAAACCGTTTTAGTGGGAGGTTATGAAGGATATTTTTCTTTAATAGATGTTGAAACTGGTGAACTCTTAAGCGAAATCCAAGCACATGAGGGTGAGATTGAAGAGGCAATCTTCAGTCCTGATGGCAACACTTTTTTGACAGCGGGTTCAGATGGTTTTGCGCACCTTTGGTCTGTCGATACCATGACTATATTAAAAACATTTGTTAGCTCTGATGGTGTAAACAGCGCCACATTTAGCCCAAACGGAAAGCTCATCGCAATTGCGGGAGAAGATGGCACTGTTAGTATATGGTATTCATTTTATAATTTCAGCATATTGTTTTCAGCAGAAAAGTCTTACCAACAGGTCAATTTCGCAACTTATGATGAATATCATGAAACCATAAATACCTTAAGTTTGGACGGCACAGTACGCATTTGGGATACAGCTTCATATAATCTCATCGATGTATTGCCGTTCGATGATGCACTGATTCGTGGGTATATTCCGCCAGACTTTGTTTCTGAGCAAGAATTTTTTTCTTCTGGATTAATGGCAATCGATAAAGATAATCGATATGCTATATTTCTTATTCCACAAGCTCGCGATGCCAATTCACAGATCATGGAAGACATATTCAAAGATGTAGTAGGCGAAACAATGTGGTTTGATGCCCCTGCCATTCTGGTTGATCTTCACACTTCCGATACCACCGGCAACTCGGTTTTTGATCCCAGCGGTGTTTTCCCCCTCGATATGCACGAAGGTATTGTATGGGATGCTGATTTTTCACCTGATGGAACTCATGTTTTGACGGTTGGAGAAGATTTCACTGCGCGACTATGGGAGTGGGATACGATTGATGCACATCTATTAGCAACTTTTTCTGAGCACAGGGCAAATGTATATATCGTGGAATTTGATGCGTTAGGAAGGCGGTTTGCAACAAGTTCTGAGGATGGGAGCATACGAATTTGGGATGTTTCTTCATCATCGTCCTTGATTACCTTAAGCAACTATTCTTCTCGCATATTAAGTATGTCTTTTGATCCTAGTGGAAACTATCTGGTTACAGCAAGTGAAAATAATATTGTTAGAATTCATAGAATATACTCAGATTGGCAAACTCTTATAAATATAGCGCGTGAATGTTGTGTTATACGCCAACTAACTCCTGATGAAAGACTTCGTTTCAATCTTGATCAGTAAACTATTTATAAATTTCTCATGGGAGACATCACAAAATGAACAAATATGGATACATAGTAATATATCTCATGTTTATTTTGGTCATCATTGGGTGCTCAAGTAAGAATGATGATAGTATAAATGATACAGATATTGTATTACCTAGTGGCACAACTATAGCAGTGGAAGAATTGGAAGCACTTGCTACGTTTGCTGAACTAGAATCACAACGTACCCCCACTCCACTCACAAATGATGTATTTGACTTTATTCGTCAGAATACTACCACAGGTTTTATTGAACTAGATGATTTGTATGTGCTTCAACGCCATACATTGACTGAAGAACAGTTTGCAATATTAGAGACCGACTTAATCAATAACCGAGAGCGACATTATGCCACATCCGCAATTATCGTTGCTACAATTCCATCATATGAGGACTCTGTACAAAACCTATTGCATCTTTCCCAACACAGAGATGCGAATGTACGAGGCTTTGCGCTTTATACTCTAGCCTCAATGCAGGATAATATAAGAAATGTAAACATACCATATTATTGCACAGTTTTTCAGACTCTCGTCGAGAATTTAAGAGATGAATCGTACGGACCGTTTGGCAGTAGCACTATCAGTTATAATGCTCTTGAATATTTCTACCGTTTCAGGAATCTAGAGGAGTGTGTGTCGGAAGAAATCGTAGAATTGCTATTTGAACTGGCTAGCACAGACAACAATAATATTCGAGGACGGGCTTTACTTGTGTTTGGATATATAGGAACTAAAGATATGCCTCATGTTTGTCAGGTTCGCGACCTGCTCATTACACATCTCGAAGATGACGCAATGTTTACTTACTATGATGGTCAACACAAAAATACGACTATTAAAGAGGCTATTTCTGAATTACTAAAGTATGAATTTCCAATAACTGTTGATTGTAAAAGTTAGCTAGGTTGGCAAAACTGTTATGTTCATATTGCTTTCTGTTAATAGTTCATACCGGTAATTCGAGCACAAATAAGTAACTCCCTATTTGAGATATTCCATAAGGCTCACCATTCCACTGCCACACCAGACGTAAATCCGCAACCTGTTCTGGCAGAAGGGTAAACGGTTCTAATCCTTCTGCTGGTGTCCGTGGTCCAATCGGATCAGGTTCGTAGCCCAATTTCAGCGTAATGTCATCGGGTGAGATGGTAATCGGGTGTGTGCCACCATTGTAGATATGGAAGCGGGTGTTCAATCGTCCCTCTTGCGTCGTCACCGAGATGATTTGTACATCCACATCTGCGAAGGTGTCCGTCTGTGGTAATGGTGTGGTGGTTGGTTGTGCCGTTGGTATGGGTTCAGGTAAATTCAAGCCAATCAATTCGCCATCACGCGAGAGTTCTTGTTCTGGTGGATACGATGCGGTCACCAATGTGCGCGATGCGGTGGGCAGTCCCATATCATCGACTTCGCCAATGAGCAACAAAACTAATCCGGGTCCCACCTGCCGAAATATGCCTGTGTCACTGCGACGCATGTCAGTTTTCTCTACAAATTCATACTGTAAAATCGCGCCTGTGTTCATCGTCAGTGTGAAAGTCGTACCAGCACTCATCGCGTCAAACCACAGGGCGTTATCCTCCGACCACGGGATGCCAATCACCGGACGCACCGACATGCCATTGATGAAAGATGCCACATCGGGATTAGGATCGTAGTTCCATTCTGCTGCGCGCACTGCCCGTCGCTGAATCACCCACACACGCGGAATTGCGCCACCCGCTGGCACAATTTGCAAGTTGACGGGATACGCCACCGCTCGCTCCGAATCACCACCTTCAATTACATCGTCCTGTGCTTCGAGTGCTAAAGGTGTCGGCGTGGGACTGACTTCAGGTGTTGGGGTGTGGGTTGGGTCGGTAGATAGCACCGTATCAGGTTCGTCAGATGATCCGCCACGCATGAGGAAAAACGCCAGCATGAGGATTCCCACAACTGCCATTGCAATCAGAATTTTTGGGGATGGTTTATCGCGTGTTGTGTCAGATACCGTATTGGGCAAATCCAGCATCTCATTTGTTTGAGCAGCAGATTGCACCCGTGAGGGTGTCTTTGCCCAGCGCATCCCGACAGGCACAAGCGCGGATTCATCATAACGTTGGAGCAATAACTCAGTGACCTGTAGTTCTAGGTTATCCGAGCCGATTGCGCCCGCATTACGGACTTCACGATCATAGGCGGCACGATACGAGCGTTGGCGATCAGTTGGAACAAGCTCCCAGAGGGCTTGTAATTCTTGTAGGGATAGCTGATTCAGTTCATCCAGTGTATGAAAACGATAGGTCTCCATTATTTACCTCCCATGACAGCACCACTGCCATCCATCGCCGACTGATTCTTGATCGCTTTGTCGTATGTATCATCTTTCGTGTCTACTTTGACTTCAATCTCAGGCTCAACGCTGATCTCAGGTTCGACATTCACTTGCGGTACAGGCATCTGATCAAATACGATGATACTCTGAGGCAACATACCTGCGCGATGTTCCAGTTGATTCACATCGCTGTTTGCCTGATTCCATGAGATATTCTGTGTGTCTTGCAGTTGCGTGATGAGTGTTTCACGAGTTTCGTTCGACAGCTTACCTTCTGGTGACGACTGCACATCATTGACAACCTGTTCACTTTGTTCAGGCGATAATCCCATACGAAGCGATTGATCGACAAATAGACCAAATCGTGTCAGATCACGTTGTACAGGGGGTTGCTGTGCGTCATGTGGTGTCACACCCATCGTATCCCCGACTTGTAGATGATCGATGCCATACATCGACTGCGGCTCATTGCTCACCTGTGGCACAAGCATCTGACCAAACACGGTGATTGTCTTTTGTGCGGCTCGCATGAGCATGTCTGCTGCGGATTGGAGTTGTGCTGTGAGTTGTGAGTTATCGTTGGCTTGTATGGTATCGCTGAGATGTTGTTCCATTTCTTCGCCTTGCATCTCAGCATGATAATGGCGCTGATCTTCGTCGGTTTCGTTCATCTCAACGGGCGTAAATGTGCCCATACGCGGTTGATAGGATGTGACGGGCAACATCTCACCATCTTCGCCTTCGATGAATTCTGAATCACGCATGGGTTGGCGACTGGCAGACGATCCAGCAGGTACTGTAAACTGCTTCAGACCTTCGCCAATGGCAGGCACTAGCATCGGACGACCCAACATTCGATCCTGTTCGTCGTAATCCGCATTGTCGGGATTGCGATCAGTGAGTAACATCGCACCGACCATCGGTCCTGTGACACGTCCGACCATCGGGACATTGCGAGCAATTGTGCGTGTGATACTGCCTTCAGTGAATTGTTCTGCCGCTTCACCCAGTGAGGTATTGCGGATGCCAGGTAGATACGCCAATGTGCGAGCTGCACCACTGAGTGTCTCTGAGCCACCTAGTGTGATCCCTGCCGCCTGTGAAACCGTACCACCACGATTGAGCGCGGTCATGCCTGCTAGCGCATTTGAGCCGACACTCACCATCATGCATGCTGTCCCCGTTGCCATCGACACAACACTACCCGTCGCCTGAGCTGGCGACATCATCGAACCGCCTGTCGCCTGACCGAGGGCATTGAATAAGCGATTTATGGCATTCCACACCGCTTTGACACCCGACCATAGCACAATCGCCATGAATACCAGACAGATCAAGCCAATGCCGAGAACAACCACACCGTTACCTGATGCCGTGCCAGCAAGGAAAAATGCCACCACCAGCGACTGCACAATCGCAATCACGACCGTCTGCACGATGAGTTCAATCCACTGGTCGATGATCGATTTGGCAATGACTTCAGTTTTGCGGAAGAAGGCAAACAGAATTGCCACGCTGAACGACAGAAAGATGACTCCCATCGCAATCGTGATGAGCAGGTAGACGATTTGCTTCATCACACCGAAGAGGATGAGAGGCCACGCCGTAAGCAAGCGTCCCTGTGACGCCGATGCCATCTCAATTGAGGCGACCCGTTCTTCGGGGGTGAGAGCTTCGAAAAATGCTGACGATTGCGATGCATCGAAGTACGAATTAGGACGATACCACTCTTGAGGTACCTGACTGATGTACGCGCCTGTCAGCGGATGGGTAACGTGAATCGGACAGCCAGCCGAATAAACCGGATAATCGTAACCCATCACATCGGGACCATCTGCCCGCAGATACGCCAACGCCACATCCAGACCATCAATGCCACTCGCACCCGTTGCACCCGGCAGATACACACCCAGATAATCGCATAGTGGCGCGATACCCAGATCAGTCGTCTGCACCTGATTCAACGAGTCGAAGGTGCTGTTGACGTTGCCCTGCAAACCACCTAGCGTGCTGACATAAAATGCCTGCGCCACTGTCGAACGGAAGTCGTTCATGCCCTGATACAGTGATGGACCGAGCGAGAAGAACAGCAAACCTGCCACATACCACATCGCCGCACTGCGGAAGTTGACCACATCCAAGCGAGTGAACACCGCCAACAGATAGGTCAAGCCGAGAATCAGCAGAGCGATGACAAACACCAGACTGACCGCCGTGCTCAAGCTGTTATTGGTTTGTTGAATGAGGGGTGCAAATGCTTCGTCCACCAGCCATTGATTGATGAGTTCGACCGTGTAACCCATCATGATGAACCCACGTTGCAAGCTCCATTGCAAGCCAGCGAAGCTCAAGAGCATGTTGTACCAGAAGCTGTCAATCTGAACCTGTAACCCGCCAAGTATATCCAAGTATCTATCTCCAAAACCATGATTGCTTTGGATAAGATTACTATGATATGAGATCATTATAATGAATTTTTACATATATCTAGGGGGACACTACAGTTATTGAAACAACGTCAATATCCTTAAGCCCCTGAGCGTCGCTAACACGTAAGGTTAACAGATGAAGTCCTGTCGGGAGTGTTACGGTTGCTTTGGCATTTGTCGCAATTAACTGACCGTTTTCGTACCATTCAAATTCTGATAATAATCCTTCAACATCAGAACTTCCCGATCCATCTAGAACTACTTCTTCGAGACCATTACCATCTGTGTCAAATAACTCGATATCTGGTCCTGCCAATGCAGTAGGTGAATGATTGAAACCAGTGGGCAATTCGGGCAATTCGGGGAGTGGCAAAATGAAATCAAATACACTATCTACATTACCTGTAACAGACTCAACTGTATTGGTTGCAGGTGTCCAAGCAATCGTTTCTCTAACTGTATAAAACTGTTGATTCAATCGACCACAGATGCTTACCAAGTCAACATACACGGTTTCATTATCTAACCATTGGACACGACATGTAGATTCCTCGTCAGTTCTGAAGTTCCGCGTGATCACATTTCGTGTCTGTAAGTTCAGGATATTCACGTCACCGATCCCTGTTGAATACACAATCTGAGTGTTATCAGGGGACATAGCTGTAAACAAATATGTTGCAGGTTCAGCCGAATAGATAATTTCGGCTAGTTGAGGAGCAGTAAGATGAACAAAATGAAGATATGAGTTACGTGATTCAACCACTAAATAGATTGAATTCCCTGTTTCAATATATAAGTCAGACAGCAAACGTGGAATACCTAATTCTGTTAAAAAACTCTCAGGAAATGCTTTAATTAGGTCAACCTCTAAGCGATTATCCCCTTCAAGATTTGTGGAATACAAAGAAACAAGCTCACCCTCGTTACAAACCAACGTGTAATAGTATCTTTCATTGTCAGCAGACCATTCAAGATTATTAATCTCACAAGCCCCTCTTGAAAGAGGTTCATCAAAGCTAGGGTCTTGGGCAAGCTCATTCAGATTGGTAATTTGTTGTATATTTGTTCCATCACGATTAACAAGTGACAGCTCAGGCAGTACGCGTTCGCCTGTGCCAGTAAAGTCTATGTCGACTACAATGACGGATTCTCCATTCGGTGACCACATGGCATCAATCCGACTGGTTAAGTCTTCTAATGTGGTAATTAAGGTCAATGTCTCAGTTGCGATGTCGAATACATAGATTTCTCCGCTCTCACCAATTCGCCCTCCAATATAGATGGAGGGTCGCTTGAGTAAGAGAGCATCTTGAGAAGGTGACCATTCAATAGATGCTGTATCAGGTATATCGTAGTGGTCAACACGAAAGGGGTTTAAACTCACGATATAAAGTTGAGGTGGGGTATCAACTCCTGGCATTGTTGTAAATGCAACTTGGTCTCCTGCAGGCGAGGCGACAATATCAAATTCTACGGCGATTTCTACATCAAACGGGTACGAATAAATCAAAGTGGATAACCCATCGTCTTCAATACTAAGTATTTCGCCACCTGAATAATATTGACGAATCAACAGACGTTCAATAGCATCTATCTCACTAGACTGAGCAACTGCCGTTTTAGCAGTGCAGACAACGACTACAATTAGAACAAAAACATGAAGAATTGAGCGATGAATCATTTTCATACCTTTTACAATGGCACTGATTACAAACACCTGCTTTTTGCACATCTAAATTGCATCTTTGTAATTTTGTGCAACTCATTGAATGTCAGCAAGATTAACAATTTGGATTACTTTCATTTGACCATATGATCTTAGATTGTCCGTCAATTGTGCTTGCATTAATTACCAAAGTAAATAGTTGCACTGTGCCAGCAGGTGCAAACGCCACCAGTCGGAAGGTGCGTGT
>DIYL01000021.1 GCA_002428985.1 Anaerolineales bacterium UBA6055
CTAGACTTTTCATGAGGATACCTGTGCTCTTGGTTTGGTTACTTCGAGCTTAATGCATTTTGCGTTCGGTTTCCTCTCTTAAACGAAACTCAGGTTCATTAGGCGAAATATTGTAAGGTTATCCGTGCATTACTTTTTTGAGTACGGCATCGCGTTCGGTATTACAACGGATTCCGAGTGCAGTTGTTCCACCCAAGACATCAAACGCATGCACTCCACCGGGATAGACATGGACTTCTGTCGGAACACCCGCTTGAATAAGGCGATTGGCATAAGCGAGGTCTTCCGAAAGGAATAAATCGACATCACCAACAAGGATATAAGCAGGTGGCAATCCTTCAAGATTTTCGGTACGAGCAGGTGCTGCATATTTTGGTGTATTCTCTGTACCGGGTTCCATCCCAAGATAGGCACGCCAACCCAGTAAATTACTCTCACGCGACCAGACATAATGGTCAGTTGCTGGATCATCGGTCTGTTCAATATTGCGGTCATCAATCATCGGATAAATCAGCAACTGATATAATACAGGCACTTCACCGCGATCATGCGTGATTTGGGCTAATCCAGCACATAATCCGCCGCCAGCGCTCTGTCCACCAATCACAATCCGCTCTGGGTCTATCCCAAGCGATTCAGCGGAATCATACGTCCATTTGAGGGCGGTATAGCAATCTTCTAATGGAATTGGGAATGGATTCTCGGGTGCAAGACGATAATCAACGGATACGACGACACAGTTGAACGCAAGGGCAAGAGAACTTGCGGTAGCATCGTCATCTTCCGCGCTATTCAGAACATATCCACCACCATGTATCCAGAATAGAGCAGGTAGCGTATCCGTTTTGCTTTGTGGCTGATACACGTGCACGGGAACATTATACGATCCATCGGCATAGGGAGCTTCGTCGACCGTAATATCTATCCCTTCAATCGGTGGTGCGGCTGATTTCATTGCCGCCAGAACGGAGGCAATTCTTTCGCGAGTAAGGTCTATATCAGTTAAATCGATGACAAATCCGATTGATGTTAAGTAGTCTAAAATGGGTAACATTTCCGGGTCGACACGGTCTTTCATCACCATTGTCATAAAAAATCTCCTAAATAATATTTAGTTAAAACAAAAAGCAGGTGAGTCGAAACCCACCTGCATACAACACTAGTTTAAGTTACGACTGGTTCTGGCGTATGCTCACCCACATATTCTTCATAGAGCCATTGAATATCATCAGGCTCACCGATAATCGTGATGCGATCATCATGTTCGAGCGTGGTACTCCCGCGTGGGAATATAATTTTATCATCGCGACGAATCAGTGCAACCAATGTCCCTTCCGGCAAATTGAGGTTACGCATTTCTTTGCCGATAAGTTTGGATGTGCGCGTATTGTTGAGAATAAACAATGTCAGGACGCGTTCGTCGTGGAGCAAAATCTCTTTGATTTCTTGCTCGTTTTCGGCGATTTCCCATGTGTGAACAAAATCATCCGTTTCCACATGATTAATCAACTGTGCGATAATCCGTAGATGTTGCCCAGAGTTCGATTCCGGACTAATCACAAAGAATAACGCATTAACGCGGATTTTTTCTGTACCGCTATCATGATCATGGTCGAGCAACACACCTTTTTCGCTACGTACAATAATAAGTTCAGTGTGGTCGATAGCTTGTAGGCGTTGATTTGGAATTGTTGCGCCATGCTCCGTCAACGTATAGTTTTTGTTCATACTCTGGATGAAGTTAAATACCAGTTCATCTTCATCTAGCATCGGGTATTTTTGTGTGAGTAAGCGGGACACACGCATCGAAATATCGATAATACTGCGTTCTTCGTGCATATCGATAACTTGTGCACGCGTTACTACTTCGCTAAACGGATCTTCTTCGCGTACGCCTTTTTCGCGCAAAATTTCATGAAGTTCCGTCTCGATACCCTCGTATCGTCGCTCACCTAAGTTAGCGAACCAGTGGAAAACTGCGCCATGCCGTACAACCTTTTTACTGGCGTAGTATAAATACCATACGATGGTAAAACTAATAACAACCATGGTTAGTGCGAGTGCATCCGCCCCGATATATGACAATAAGAAGAGCGACGCAAAAATCCCATGAATTTGCATCCATGGATACAACGGTGTGCGGAAGACCGGATCATAGAATTCGATCTTACTCTCACGCATGACGATTACAGCAAGGTTCACCAGCATAAAGATGATGAGTTGGAAGGTACTTGCAACTTTCGCAATTGTGGACTCATCCAGAAGCAAGATCGCAAAAATCATAAGCGCGGAGGTCACAACAATGGAGAAAACAGGGGTATTGGTTCGTTCGCTGATGCCAGAGAACGCATTCGGCAACAAACGATCACGCCCCATCGCCAGTGGATAGCGTGATGCTGCCAGAATACCTGCATTACCAGTAGATGCAAATGCAGCCACTGCTGCCGCAACGACTAACAATGTCCCAATGTCGCCGGGTAACCAGCCAAGCGCTACACCTGCTGCGTCAGCTACTGGTGTCAAACTCGTTTGAAATTGCACTGGATCCAGAACAACCGTCATAATCGCAATGCCCACCACATAGATGATGGTTGTCGAAATAATGGATAGGGTCATCCCCAACGGAATATTACGCCCGGGGTTTTTAACTTCCTCAGACACACTGGCTATTTTTGTTAAACCCGCATATGAGACAAATACAAACCCGACAGTACCGAACAACCCCGCGATTCCATCTAAGAGGAAGGGTTCTTCGCTAACAGCTGTTGAAATTTCCATACCCATTGCCGCGAAAATCCCACCAACAAGATAGACACTCATCACCAATATAAGCACAATGATCAAGATGCGCTGTAGGCTAGTGGTCTCTTTCGCGCCAAAGATGTTGAGTACCATAAAAGCAATGGTCAAAATGACCGCTACAAATTGAATATTGACCTGCACAAATAACGCAAGATAGGCTCCCATCCCAATCAATGCGAATGCGCTTTTAAGCGTCAATGCGAGATATGTTCCCGTTCCACCGATTGTACCGACAAGTGGTCCCATCGCACGATCAAGAAAATAGTAGTCTCCCCCTGCGCGTGGCATTGCCGTTGACAATTCTGCCATACTAAACATCGCTGGCAGCATCAAAAAGCCAGCGATCAAATAAGCCAAGGCGACTGATGGTCCGGTTTGAGCGGCTGCTAAACCTGGTAATAAAAAGAACCCTGAGCTAAACATTGCGCCTGTACAAATTGCATAGACATCAAATAGCCCGAGCTCCTTTTTGAGTTTCCCTGCTGATTCTGATACTTTGTTTGCTACATTTGTGGCCACGTATCATCCCTTTCTATATGGTTTGCAGTGATTGTGTATTGGTTTTTAAATTGAGTGGGACAAATTACAATTGTTATAAATGTTTATAATCAGTTATATCACTATTTATATGAGGAATCTTCTTTATTAATTAAACCCTCACCTATTTAGTTAGGGTGTTTGATACTTCCCCGTGTCTAAAGGACTTTATATGGTGTTATATAATACCGACAGATAAGATACACAAACTCAGACACGAGGAGCAACGATGGCATCATTTACGCGTAAAGAGGCACTCGATTATCACCGTGAGGGTCGCCCTGGTAAAATTCAGGTCACCCCCACCAAACCTCTCAATAGCCAACTTGACTTATCATTAGCATATTCACCGGGTGTTGCCGAGGCAGTACGAGAAATCGTCAAAGACCCACTCACTGTCTTCGAGATGACTGCAAAAGCCAATTTAGTCGCCGTTGTTTCAAATGGGTCGGCGATTCTTGGCTTGGGCAATCAAGGTCCCGAAGCGTCAAAACCTGTTATGGAAGGGAAAGGCGTTCTTTTCAAAAAATTTGCCGATATTGATGTATTCGACATCGAAATTGATGCGACCACAGCGGATGAAATTATCGCTAGTGTGAAGTCGATGGCGCCGACATTTGGCGGGATTAACTTGGAGGACATCAAAGCGCCCGAATGTTTTATCGTTGAGCAAACCTTGCAAGAATTGCTCGATATTCCCGTGTTCCATGATGATCAACACGGAACAGCCATTATCACAGGAGCGGCATTGATTAATGCCTGTAAATTGACTGAGCGTGAATTTGACGACTTGCATGTTGTGATCGTCGGTGCAGGTGCGGCTGCAATTGCTACGGCCAACTTCTATGTGACCTTAGGGGTACAGCGTGAAAATATCATCATGGCGGATATTCACGGCATCGTCTATAAAGGACGTGAAATTGACATGGACGAATACAAAGGTGCATTTGCAACTTCGCGCCCGATTCGTACTGTCAAAGAAGCATTAGTCGGTGCTGATGTTGTAGTTGGGTTGTCAGCAGCAGGTGCGATCAAAGCGGACTGGCTCAAAGGTATGAAGCCGAACCCAATCATCCTGACGATGGCAAACCCTACCCCCGAAATTATGCCCGAAGAAACCCGCGCTGTCCGCCCCGATGCAATCGTTGGTACTGGACGCAGTGACTATCCTAACCAAGTGAATAATGTACTCGGCTTTCCGTTTATCTTTCGCGGCGCATTAGATGTCTATGCCGAACGCATCAATGAAGAAATGAAAATGGCGGCTGCCCAAGCATTAGCGCAACTCGCGCATGAAGATGTGCCTGATAGTGTTCTAACTGCCTACAGCGAGACATCGATCAAATTCGGACGCGACTATCTCATCCCCAAACCACTCGACCCACGTGTTTTGTTGTGGATTGCTCCAGCAGTTGCCGAAGCAGCGATGGAATCTGGGGTAGCACGCCGTCAGATTGACCTACATGAATATCGTGAAATCTTGATTGCGCGTCAAGGGGCTGGACGACAGGTACGCCAGAGTATTATCAATCGCGCGCGTTCTGGTCAAAAGCGTCGGATTGTCTTCCCAGAAGGTGAAGAAGCCAAAATTATCCGCGCCGCCCTCCAAGTACAAGATGAAGGCATTGGTGAACCGATTCTGATGGGTCGACCTGCGAAAATTCAAGCTAAGATTGAAGAACTCGGTCTCAAATTTAAGCCGAATATATTCGATCACTACTATGCTGATAACACATATGAATACGTCGACATCCTCTACAAGCTACGCCAACGCAAAGGTGTCACATATGGTAAAGCACGTTCACTTGTTCGTCAGCGCAATTATTATGCATCGATTATGGTAAAAAATGGTGATGCGGATGCCATGGTCAGCGGTTTAACCTACGAATACCCCGATGTAATCCGTCCGGCACTTGAAGTGTTTGGTACGCAAGACGGCGCAACCCGTGCCTCTGGTGTGTATTTGATGATTATTGAAGGACGCGTCTACTTGTTTACCGATGCCACTGTCAATATCGACCCCAATGCCGAAACCTTAGCCGAAATTGCCATTCTTGCCAACGACTTTGCAAAGACACTTGGGATTGAACCACGCGTAGCAATGCTGTCATTCTCGAATTTTGGCTCAACACCGCATCCACAGAGCCTCAAAGTCCGTGATGGTTTGCACATCGTCCAACAGAAACGTCCCGACATCGTGATAGACGGCGAGATGCAAGCTGATACAGCCGTTGTCGCTGATATTGTCGAGCAACGCTATCCGTTTAGCGCGGTTAAGTCAGCGAATGTACTCGTCTTTCCAAATTTAGATGCCGCCAATAGCTCATATAAATTATTGTCGCGTCTGACCCAATCACAGGCAATCGGTCCGATTTTGCTCGGCATGGGTGCGCCGGTACATGTCTTGCAGGCCGGTGACGATGTCGAAGATATTGTCGCGATTGCAGCCGTCGCTGCGATGGATGCCAATAGTCGGGGCATAGACTAACTCTTCTTTATCTAGGACGGTATCAATCACAATTTTTGCCGTCCTTATGCTTAACTTTGCTATAATAGAGACAGTCAATCATACGAGGTGTCTATGTCTGCAAATCCCCAAATGACAAAAATGACAATCGCTGAATATCTAGAATATGAGCGCAATAGTGATATTAAGCATGAATATCTTCAGAGTGAAGTCTACGCAATGGCTGGCGCAAGTCCCAATCATAATCGTTTGACCTTTCGCCTTGGATCACGTATTGATAATCACATTGAGGGTAAAGGCTGTGAAGGATTTAGTGGTGATCAGTTAGTTTATATTGAAAAAGCTGACACATATTTTTATCCAGATATCAGTGTGACATGTAATAAACCTGAATTTACTGATGATAATCCGCAAGCACTAAAAAACCCTCAAGTTATCATTGAAGTCTTATCTCCTTCGACTCAGGAATTTGATAAAGATGAAAAATTTACAATTTATCGCAAAATCCAATCTTTCCGTGAATATGTGCTTGTTTGGCAAGATAAAGCCAGAATTGTCAGCTACTATCTGAATGATGATGGGCAATGGGAATTTAATGATGTGACCGGACTCGACTCAAGCATCACTCTCAAGTCAATTGACTGCACCTTACCCCTTGCAGATATATACCAGAATGTGACATTTGAGGAATCAGGAGACTAATCCAATGAACGATGCGATTAAACAAGCACTCGAAACTGACCGCACCATCGACATTATCACAACAGGCGCCAAGACAGGCTTGCAACGCACAACTGAAATCTGGTTCAACAAGATCAACGAACGCATTATTATCTGTGGTACGCCGGGTGCAGAAATTGATGAAAATGTCTACAAACCGCGCGATTGGCTGGCGAACTTAAAGGCCAATCCCAACTTCACATTTGTACTGAAAGAGTCAATTCATGCCGAATTGCCTGCCAAAGCAGTTGAAATTACTGATGCTGACGACCGACGGACGATTATGAGTGCACCGCAAACCCAATGGTATCGTAATCAAGTCGATTCAGTTGATGTGCTAGTGCAACATAGTCCGATTGTCGAAGTTTTCTTTGAAGATAAGACATAATCTAGTCTATTGTGGTCATCGAGGAGATATTGTGTGAATCCGTTACTGATTGGTATTGGCATAGTTGGCTGTATGCTATTGCTGTATTTCTGGTGGAGAAGGCGACAGATCGGATCAGCAAATTTCCAAATCGCGCTCGAGATGGCATATGTCAATCCATCTAATGATGGGGCATTGCCAACACCCGATAAAATTCAATATCTTAAACCTGTGTCTACTGATAGTTTGGATTATGTGTATGCGAATCACCTGATGACCCAACCGACCCTCAAAATCATAAACGATGCAGACACAACATATAACGACCTCGTTATCGAAGTTGAGTGTCAATATACAACCGATACATCAGGGTATATGTGGCATCCTTATCTCGAATTTGCACAGATCAGACTGCCCTTGGATTTACCCCTACAGTGGGCATCTTTGAAAGATATGACCATCGACCAACTCGGCTCAAACCAAACTGCCATCATCACTGCCGAGCCGTTAGAAGCGTTGTTGGTACAGCTTTATACACAATCTTATTGGGAAGCAAATAATCCGAGCTCTACGGATAGTGATGTCACTCTACTACCGCAGATGGTGCAGAATAATCTATTCGGATTAGCGACTATCGGCGACAGTGACAGCCCTGTTTTCTTGAATATGAATGATCGCATGCGGTTGCGATTTACGGTCAATATTCCACGCTACCAAATAAAGCACCTCTTTGTATTTCGCCCCATCATCAAAAACAGTAAAACAATCCAGAAACAAACGCGCGGGATTCTGGTCGGTTGGGCATTGGTGGAATAAAGCTCATTTAATCTAAGAATCCTCTTTATCCATCGGGTGCTCCCACTTCTGATGAGGAATCACCATATGACGGCGTTTGTCACCGAGTATCGTTAATACTAAATTGGACTTCGCAATTCGGTCAGGTAGCATCGTCAGTAATTGATCGAGTTCAGCATAATCTAGCGGACGTAACAACACCAGTGCCACCACATATAAAATTCCACCGACGATCAATGCGGGCAGTGGTTGTGCATTCCATAACACCAACACACCAATCATGGCGGTCACCGCGACAATGGGTCGCCATAATAAGCTAAACATATTGAATGGAGCGAGTTTGCCACGCAACAAGTAGATAAATGGCAAGAATAGCACCATCTCTGATAAAATCGTCGCGACTGCCGCCGCCTGAAAATTAAATTGCGGAATAAACAGGATATTCACGACAATATTGAATGTCACTGCGCCGACAAACGCTCGCGTAATCATGCGCTGGAGACCAACTGCAATCAGCACATATTGCGTCAGACTATTCATCCAACCGAAGGGAATACTCCAAATCATCAATTGGAGCGCAATCACCCCATTGGGCACATATTGTGCACCACCTAAAATTAACGTCAACGGTTCTGCTAATGCAGTAAATGCAACCGCAACGGGTAATGTAATCGCAAATAGCAGTTTGATACCAAATGTGTAGGTGCGTGTTAATGCGGGAATATCTTCTTTAGCTTGACGTGACATGACGGGGAATAATGCTTGTGTGAAAAATGCAGGTACGATATTAATCGCCAGCAACCATTTATAAGCGGTGCTGTACTGCGCGACTATCACCGCACCCTTCATCGCCTGCAAAATTACGATGTCGATCTGGAAGAAAATCGTCGCCAAGAAATGATTGAGCATCAACGGGAAGCTCTCGGTCACCATCTCACGGATCAATGCGCGATCGGGTAATTTATTCGCTATCTGCCCGATGAATTTACGCCCCGCCCAGACCAACACCACAAATGTCAGAATATTATTAAGGATGCTCACAGCCGCAATCCCCACAATCCCATAGCCGAGCATCAACACAATCACTCCGAAGATAGCTTTGTTCATGGTGGTAATTGTCGCAATCGCAGCCGGTTTTTCAGCTTGTTCATTGGCATAAAATAGCGAGGTCATACCTTTGGAAAGACTCGCAGGGAACAACCCGAGATATAGCAACCCAATCGCAATCAGCCCATCAGATGTAATCGCTTCTGCACCGGAACTCTGGAATAAAAACAGGAATCCGGCAAGTAGAGGTACACCCGCAAAGCTCAATAACACACGGAACAGCGATGTATTATAGAAATAATGTCCGGCTTGGTCTTTTTTCTGAGATGCTTCACGAATGAGAAACAGGTCCAGCCCGAAGTTTGTGAAAATATCAAACCAGACGAATACAACCACCGCAAAGTTATAAATCCCAATGTCTAAGGGTATTAATAGGCGATACATGACAATCGCAAAGACAAAATCAATGCCACGATTAAACAAGTTGAGGATAATCGGCGCGATACTATTACGGGCGACTTTAGCAACCCCTGATGAATCATCCGTATTGATACCCACATAAGACCGCCAGAACCATGTACCCATCAAAAAGGCGATAAACGCAACACTAATAACCGACCCAAATAACCCGACTTGAAAGCTTGCAGGGCTGTACACAAGGCGGACAGTCCACTCACCTTCGGTTAGTTGTACACCCTGAAAATTCGCCATCACCAACTGCACATTAACAGCTGATTCAGCATCTTCGCCAGATCCTTGTGGACGGACAAATGCCCGCCATCCCGGCGCATAGGTCTCACTGACAACCAACCAAGCATCATCATCAAGGCTGACATCAATAAATTTTTCGCGTCCGCTATCCGCTGTAATTGGGGCGGCATCATACTCTGGAACTTCCAACACATCAGATGGCGTCTGGAAGAGACTGTAGTCAAATTCACCATTTGCATCCGGTAACCAGCGTACATCCCAATCATCACTATCGACGACAAAGGCGCGGGGCATAACCGAGTCATTTTCCCAAATCGACACCGCTTCATCTTGCCGTACTCGTATATATCCCTCGACATCAATCTCAACATCAGGATAGGTGAGGACATAGCGAATATTGAATAGGTCGAACAACGGTGCATCTAAAACAGCTGTATATCCACCAGCATAATTCTGATTATCGGATACTCTGACAGGTGAGATTCGATTAAAGTCAAGTCCATCCTGCAAGTATAAGGCACGCATCGTCGCCACATACTGCGCAGAAATGATGCTATCGTATCCACGGACATCATCTAAACCATAGCTCCAGCCCATATTGGCATTGAGGATACTATTGCGGCTAGGGTCTTCTAGTGTCGTGATGCGGAAGTCATCCTCTTGACCCTGCAAAAATTCGACTGCTGGCGGTGTAAAATCCAACAACAACGGGTCAGATGCCGGATTAAATCCATAGCTTGCAATCAACAAATCAACCCCAGTGATAACCACAGCCAACATCATCCATAAGAGCTTGCGCTGTTTACGTCCCACCAACCACAAAATGATCCCGCTCAGGGTCAACATCACACCGAATATCAAGATGTGGGGGAATTGATAGCTGTAAAACATGCGTCCATCCGCAAACGCGCGGTTAGCTAATGCCATACTCTCGACGATTTGATTAAATAAGGATTCAAAACTGTCAAACCCGACATATGTGATACCCAATCCTAACAAGACACATATCCCAAATAAACTTGCGATATATCCCAAATTTATCCCAAGTTTGTCCTTTGTATCACCTTGTGAGAGTAGATTTATCCCAATTCCAGCTAATACAGATACTGCCAACGTCACACCAAAAATCCAGCGGAACGGGGAATTGAGCTGATTGATACCCGGTAACGCAAACATAGCAGCATACGTCGGTAACCCGAACATAAACGACAATGAAATGAGCATCAAAATCGTAAAAATCACCATATATTGTATGTATTGTAGGGACGAGGCATGCCTCGTCCCTACGGAAAAACGTTGTCGTATTGCATGTAAAATCGCATACCCCGCCAGCACCAACGGAAGAATACCGACATAGAGCGCACCCTCGACATAATTCTTGATGCCCCAGTCGATAAAATTGATGCGATCTCCGTGCAAATTGATCAGATCAGTGATGATCTGTCCGGTGAAAATATCCACATAGCTATGATGGGCGGGATTGCCGTAAAAATTCGGCATGAGGAATTGGAGGAAATCGCGGAAGGGGTGCGCATACCCTAACACTGTATCAAGACTAGAGCGTTCGGCGCGCCAATTGGTCTGCACAAATTCAAATAACGGGATGAACTGTAACGCCCCTAAGCCAAGCCCCAAGCCGACCATAACCAACAGCCACATCCCCGTCATGCCTGTCCAGCGGATTGGTAGTGTTTTGGTCTCGGCGCGTTTATTGAATATCGTCCACAGCAGGCGCAATCCGGCATAGTATCCAGCGATCAATAATGTATAAATCGTGATTTCGACGTGTCCGGCGAGGATATTACAGCCAATCGCAACCGCCCCGACGACCACCCACGGAATCGCCGTATCTTTGAAAATCCAGAAACCACGCCCGCGTATAATATTTTCGATCATCAATAAAATGAGGGGCAACCAAACTGCCGCACCGATAATCATCGGGAAGACCGCGCTGGCGATCATAAATCCGCACAGTTGATATACTGCACCCGATAGTGTCGCACCTGCCCGATTGACACCCAATCCGCGCATAAACCATGCCATGAACACACCTGCCAGCCAAAGGTTCACGACGATAAACCAGCCATACGCCGATGGTAACGGCATCGCATAATAAATGACACTCAGCGGATAGAGTGCCGATTGTTGCCCTGCTGCCAAAAATGGAATACCCGCAAATTGATGCGGATTCCAGAGTGGGACTTCGCCAGCAGCCAATTGCTCACGGATGAACCACTTCCACTGATAATTTTGCAAGACCATATCCGACAGCAAGTGATTATGTGGAATTTCCGGCGCGGATACCACCTCGCGATAGGCAAAATGTGGCAGATATTGATACAAATTTTCAGTCGGGAGCAAGGTGCGGTAACCGAGTGTCTGCTGATGAAACATCACCAACGGCAACAGCAACAAAAACAGGATGACTAGGGTATCGGGCAGAAGACGGCGGATCAATTGCATGGGTTTCTTTTCTGGCTGAGATAACACAAGGCTATGCCGTAGCTAATAGCTCATCAGTTATACACACGTCGCCGTTTTTTTTCTAGGTAACATGATATACTGAAACGAGAACAGACTGCGGAGCGACAACATGAGCAATTTAAGTAGCCTCATCGAGCAAATCAAACAACTAAACGATAGTGAACGGCAACAACTGATCGACTTCTTACAATCGGAGCAAGACAAACCCGAGGCATCAAAACCTAAACAGCGCATTTTAGGATTACACGAACATCTCGGACAGGGTTGGATGGCAGATGATTTTGATAACGAACTGCCGGATTCATTTTGGTTGGGTAAATAGGAAAGTGAGCTAAATACGCTTATAGAGTCATAGGTCAATAGCCTCTTGGGTAGGCTTCGAGTTTTTCTTAGGTGAGTGGGTTTAAAGCTCACTACATCTATGCAATTTCATATAAGCAAGGGATATGTGGACTTAATAAAAATATTTTCTCCATTTATACAGTATCAAGACCGATCGAACAACGAACTTACAGATAGTAGGTAATAGGAATACATTTGATTTATATAAATCGATATGGTATTTCTAGATGATGATCAAGGTCAGTCTATCTCTTATTATCTACCTTTTAGTGATTCTCGCCAACTAGAGACTGTTTTTCTTGCTAAATCACTTTCAGGAAATGATTGAAGAACATGAATAATCTTAAACCTTTTCCAAGATTGAAATTTGTAAAGCGTCTCAATAAGTGGTTCAACTGCTCTGCTATCTCCTAGGTCACCCAATGCTCTAGCAGTTTCAAGTCTTATATTGTCATTCTTATCTTCTAACAATAAAATCAGTGGTTCAACTGCTCTGTTATCTCCTAGGTCACCTAATGCTCCAGCAGCTTCAAGTCTTATATTGTCATTCTTATCTTCTAACAATAAAATCAGCGATTCAACTGCTCGACTATCATTTAAACTGCCTAATGCTCTAACAATTTCAAGCCTAACACTATCATTCTCATCTTCTAATAATAAAATCAGTGATTCAACTGCTCGGCGATCTCCTAGGTTGCCTAACGCTTTCGCAGTTTCGAGTCTAACACTATCGTTATCATCTTCTAATAATAAAATCAGTGATTCAACTGCTCGACTATCATTTAAACTATCTAATGCAAGAATGCTATTTATCCTTACACTAAAATTAGAATTATTTAAATTTGTGATAAGAGGTTCCACCGCTCGACTATCATGAAATTTAGCTAATGCAAAAGCGCTTTTTATTCGAACTTGATCAGTCTTATCATTTAAAATAGCTGCAAGCGGTTCAATAGCTCTTCTATCACCCAATTCACTTAATACAGCAATACTTACAAGTCGAATATCATCACTCTCATCATTTAACATTGTAATCAATGGCTCAACTGCCCGATTGTCTTTTAATTCCGCCAATAATCCAAAGCTAATCTCACGAATGTGTTCATATTCGTCACTTAGTAATTTAATAAGAGGTAGTGTTAGTTGTTTAACAGGTGATTGAACAAAAATTTGCAAAGCGGTGAGACGTGAGTATTCATCAACATCTTCAAAAATTTCTGCCAATCGCCAGATAGATTCTGAAAAATTTGTCTCTGATAAGCCATTCAGTAATTCGTAAATTAAATCAAGTTCTTTATTTTTGGGATTACTCATCTCTTCATTGGCTTGTATTGCCATTTCAGCGATTTTCCTATTACCACCAATTTCTCGTAACCTTAACATGATCGATTTCATTTCTCCGAAGCTTATAGATGTGCTTAATCTCAGAAATAGTCTAATATCTTCATCAACTGTAAATATTAAGAGCAGAGGATCGTTGCCCTCTATAATCTCTAATTCCAATTTCCTGTAGGCTCTCCGGAATTCATCAATTTGTTCAGTACGAGGCAAATCCTGATCTCGCCGTCCATTACTGTTCCACCATTCGGCATCCCGACGCATTTTGGCAATAATCCGAAAATCAGTAGTACTTTTCCTAATCCAATCGCTTAGAGTTGTCCATTCGCGCAGAATCGCCTCATGTGCAACTTCTACGGTCGCATTCCCAGTTTCAGGATTTTTACCAGTGGTCAACAATCGAGCTTGTACAAATGATTCAATGATGTGTCGACCATTTTCATCTAGATCATCACTAATCTCGGCACGACGACGAGTAGCTGTCCCGCGTTCATCGACTTCGATTAAGCGTAAAAAGACCTGATGCAAATATGACTCGTCAAGCTCTAACTCCTGCCATAAGTTATCAGCACGGGTTCCAATTGCACCACGTACCCCACCCAGTTTTTCATATTCATCGGATGTGAGCACACCATCATCATCAAGTTTGTAAAGTTCATCGAGTGCATATGCCATCAATGCAAGATTACCCGGTTCGTTTCCGACATCATCTAAAATGCGGTCAATCAGTCCATTTTCAAATGTGATGCCCGCCCGTTCGGCTGGTGATTCGATCATCTGTCGGAGCGCACTCCGGCGGGGTAATGCTAGCGGGAACGATCCTTGCCGGAGCATGTCAGCAAGTTGTGGATAGCCCAATGCGGATTGATAAAAGTCCGCGCGCATCGTCACGACGACGCGCACCTGTGTGTTATCAGCAATTGCATTCAACAACCCGACAAATGCCTCAGCATCTTTACGACTGGATAACGTAAACAACTCCTCGAATTGGTCAATGAACAGCAAGATTTCCGCCCAGTCGTCTTCATCTTCTAACGCGAGGTGACTCAATTCATTAAGCGTGTCGGATGTCTCGCGTAGGGATTGCATATAAGCATCTTTGACAGGTTTTGCTTTTAAGGTCTTAAGGTTATCAAAGGTGGATACCAGTGCATTAAAGAGGCTGTTGAAGGGGTCATTCGTCGGCGTAAATTGCACAATTTTCCAGTCTTTACTGCCTTCAATCGCGTTCACACGCAAACGTGGAATCAATCCGGCTCCGACCAGCGATGATTTCCCACTACCAGACGATGCGATCACCGCCACAAAATGATTATCTGTCAGTTGTGTAACGAGTTTATCGGTTTCAGCCCCACGTCCAAAGAAAATGTCGGAATCGTTCTCCGTAAATGCACGTAAACCGGGAAATGGCGAACGCTCAGGATTCCACGGTTCTGTCGTAAGGGTCGTTAAATTCTCATTATCCGGTTCGTCCTGCGGTGTCGGATTATCGAGAGGATGTAGGTTTTGTGCATTTAAGATTTCTACGACTAATTCTTGGAAGTGGGTTGTGAATTGTTCACGGAAATCATCAGGATGTTCATAATGATTCACCCCACCTTTAATCACACCATCATTAACAAACATATCCGATTGAAAGAAGGTGTCGAGACGTTCAAATTGCTCACGTTCTTGCGTTTGCTTAATAGTGAAACTTTTTTCTTCTGTACGCCGATATAATACGGTACGCTCTTTGCTACGTTTACCGTTAAGCGCATCTAGTAATTCCCAATGCGTGCCTGATTCAAAACGTTTCCCGTCGCTATCAACAAACGGTGTCCCCATCCGTGACCAGAATAACACAACGACAATGTCACAGTCAGATGGCTTTGGTAGACCACGATTAATTGCATCTTGTGGGGTCATCGACATACGCATGGATGTACCCGCGCCCTTTTTATCCCACGCTACGATGCGGAAGGCAACTTTATCACGGAAAACAGGTTGATACGGCAATTGCTCAATCACATCCAGCGCAATTTTGCGCTCGTCATTCACATCGCCGGGCGAAGAAATAAATACACGAATGTATGGGATTTTGTCAGTCATTGTCTACACTTCGGATTCATGTCTGTCAGTCTATTAATATGATAGCCCATCTGCGACAGTTTTGCCTATATTGTTCAATTCGTGAAAGTTTGCACAATTCCGAAAAATCACTATAGTGAGAACACAGTTGTACTAATCACAGGGAGTCGATTATGTTCAAACGCTTTTTAGTCATCATGTCACTTTGTCTGATGCTTGTATCGCCTGCATTCGCACAAGACGCACTCACCAACACGTTGATGAGCGACGACGGGTTATCCGTCAAATATCCCGACGGATATATCGCCGAAGCCGATAGTGATCTATCGATTGCGTTAATTGATCTAGAACAAGGGGTTTTTATCGTTATCGGGGTTGGCAATGCTGTTGTCGATTTTACTGGAGACGACCCGCAATCTAGCGCAGATGCTAAAGACAATTTTATCAGTATGTTGGAGTCATTAGGTGGTGGATTAGGTGATGAGCCTGTCGAAGAATTCACTATCAATGAAAGCCCCGCATTCATCATCCCTTTTGCGGATCAATTTATCGGCAGTGGCTATGTCATCACATTTGAATTAGTGGATGGCACAGTCATGGGTGGGATGTTGTTTGGTAGTGAGGAAACTGAATTCACCCCAGAAATGGTGGCAAACCTAAAAGCAATTGCCGAAAGTACGCGCTATGATCCGAGTCAAGCGGTGGTTGATGAAGAAGAAGTCGAGCCAGTTGAAGAAGCCGAAACCGAAGAAATCGAAGAAACAGATCCTAATATACCCGTCGATGCGATTCTGATTGAGGATATGCCCGAAGGGTTCATTTTGACCAATACAGGTCTACAAATGCCATATCCAGCAGGATTTGTTTTCCCGCCAGATACAGACTATGTCGAAAACACAATTGGGATGTTCTCATCAGATTTCCAAAACACGCTCATTATCTTTTCCGACACATTGGATAATCTAGGCGGGCTCGACACGATTGCGCAATTTATTCTACCAACGCTAGCAAGTATTGGTGGTCAGGAAGATTTTGAAGCCGACGAACATTTGCAAACACTAGAGGTAGACGGGCGAACGATCACATACTACGACTCAACTGATTTTGTGGAAGACAGTGACGTCGGCGGTGTCTACTACTTTATCATCGAGCTTATGCCTGATAGTGCAGATGTTGCATTAGTGCAGGCAACCATCGGCGTGGGCAATGTTGAAGAGGTTGAACCGATCATTTATGAATTTGTGCAACAAATCACATTGACCGAAGAAGCCACTATCGAAGCTGAAATGATGTCAGAAATCGATGAGCTCGCAACAGTTGAATGCGCAACGCCAAGCTTCGACATCATCACATCTGAAAATCCGACAGCAACCGTTTCTTGCCCATCCGACTGTTCGTTAGCAGGGAACGTCATCTGGGGTACAGAGATCTATACGGACGATTCGAGTATATGTACGGCTGCTATCCATATGGGTGTGATTGATGATATGGGTGGCGAAGTTGTAGTGACCTACCTTGATGGTTTGTCGGAATATACATCAACAACGCTGAACGGTATCACCTCAGAAGCATACGGTGAATGGGGAGCGAGTTTTAGTGTTTCCGCACCGGAGGAAGAATAATAATATACTTGGGGGCAGACAGGTGTTTCTGCCCCTTTATATTATCTCATATATCTAAAACGTAGGGTTGAACCGCTAAATTTCCAATTAATGGCTTCATATGTTTAAGATTATGTGTATATAAAGGTAATTGCAAGCGATTTGCAATTGAGGCAATTAAACAATCTGCATACCCAATGTGGTGACTAAATTGAAATATCTCGAGTTGTGACATAGCCCACTGTTGATCGCTTGTATTCACATATAGAACTTGAAATTGACTAAGTAGTATCTTGCATCTATTTTGGTTCTGTTTACTACTTGCGCCTTCCATTAATTCAAGCCAAGTAATTGATGTAATGCCATATTGATGCTGTGAGTCAAGCCATTTTAATGCAGGCTTATAGCTTCGGAAAACATGGATAAGAACTGTTGTGTCAACGATGCCATTCATCATTCATTACGATCTGTTAGTTCACCAAGTTGCTTCTTACGCTTTTGACGCTGGGTATTGAGCCACTCAACAGGGTCATCAATGTCGTCATCTACAAATTCAATTGATCCAATGTCATGTATCATAGCGACAATTTCTGAACCAGTTTTCCAGTCTTCGGTACGTTCTTGTGGTGTAATTTCAAATGTATCGATGAGCAGCTTTGCTAATTCACGACGTTCAGCCGGACTCAATGATTTAGCTTGTTCTAGGAGTTCTGAGACAGTCATTAGAATACCCTCTGTTGATTACAATCATTATACAACAGAAGTAAAATCTGCAGAGCACACTAATGATAGCATGCTCCACATCTTAATATTGTCACTAAGATATAATTTATTCCGCAGTGGTCAACTGACTCGCCATTGCTTCAATTTCTTCGCGAACGGTCTCAAAGTTCTCTTCGGAGTGTTCGGCAACCAAAACAATATTACTGCTTTTGCCATCAGATACAAACAGATAGGTTGTCAGCATGCTATCGGTTGGATATGTCAAGATAAACGCAACGGGATCCAGTCCAATATCTACAGATTGCGCCATCGCTAAGTCATCTCCAGTCAGTTCTTGAGCAACTGAATTAGCAAATGTAATCAACGATTCCCCACCGACATCACCATAAGTCTCTATACTTTGGGCTTCATTGCTCAATGTGATGATTGTATCGTCAGAGGTAAAGACGATCTGATTATCTGCGTTAGTATCGACTTCATAACCAGTCGGATATGGCACAACAAATCCGGCATGCTCAACTTGTTCCTCGAGAGGGTAAATCGGAGCATAATAGAATGTCTCTGCAATCGCACGCAGTACAGGAAGATAGATTTCTGTGGAATTCAGCACATCACTATACATTGCCGATAACAACACATGATTATTGCCATAATCGACCATCACAAAGCGATAGTCAAATGCTGGTATCATCCCATCTTCACTCGGTTCACTTAATATCATTACAACTTCACGTGTCGGGTAACCGTTGATGTCATCCCCTTCTTCGACAACAACCTCAGTTTGGTCAGCCATAGCCTCTGCAACGAGCTCAAGTTCGGCTTGAATCATCGTATCAAAGTTAACAACAGCATCGGGTTCAGCGAGCGTTTCTTGATTTAAGAGTAAAATTGTACCGATGTCGTTCGTACCACGTATCTCATAGCTAAACGTATCTAAAAATCCCCAGCTTGCAGGTATTTCATATGTGTAACCAAGTGTTGGATCAATGATCAATTGACTGAGCAGGATGCTATCTCCGTCAAACGCACCCTCCGTGTAACGAGCAGTTTTGATAACCTCGAGCAGTTCATCCACATCACTAGGTTCAGAGTCATTCATACCAATGATAGCAATGAGTGGGACATTATCTCGATCAAACGTGACGACAATAAAACTCATCTCATCATCAAGACCAAAGTCATAGCGTGTGCCATCACCGTATTCACTGAGGAAATCAGCAACAATCGCATTCGGTGGAATTTCGCCGAGCAATGCTTGTAAAGCCGCATCGGCAGAAAACGATGGTAAATTTATAAAGTCTAGTGCTTGCGGTGTGAGCCACAGCAATGCAACTTGACCAGGAGTAAGATCATCAGCGATCGAGACTTCTTCACGGGCGACGGTTGTGACAAAGTCCTCGGTTGAATCATAGGCAAGCCAATCGGATGGATAATCAATTATAAGTCCACCGACAAACTCACTGGTGAAGGTTTCAATATCTTGTGCTGTGATAACAGTTGTCAACAACCCGATCAATAACATTAAGATGAGATGTCGTAATTTCAATGGATGCTCCTAAATGTTAGATGTTTGAGGTTTCAGCATAGCACAGTGTAGTTAATCGCGAGAGTGCAACAAGTGCTAAATTTTGGGCAATCTCTCGGTTGATTCTGCAAAATATGATATAGTTTGTGCCATAGATTCCATAATGACTGAAACCAATATGACCATACCACCATTTCTAACCCGACCCTCTGAACGTTATAAAGATGATTTTATTGAAGCTGTCTATGAATATATTCAAGAAAATCTTGGTCTATCGTGGAATCCAAAAATCCTAAATGAACGGTTTGATGAATATCTAAAAACATTACGCGCCGCCGAAACAGAGCCATTAGCAGGCGATGTACCCACATCGTACTATTGGTTGATAGTCGACGGGCAATCGTATGCCGGAGATCTAGAACTGCGTCATCATTTAACCGATTCTCTCAAACGCTTTGGTGGCCATATTGGCTATAAAATTCGCCCGACAATGCGCCGTCAAGGATATGGCAAATTGATCTGTCAACTCGGGATATTAGAAGCTAGACGTAAAGGCATCACCGATATTCTTATTACCTGCGATGACGACAACATCGGCTCACAGAAGATTATCGAAGCCAATGGTGGTATCTTCAAAGATAAGGTCAATAATCGCCGCGGTGTGCTAACCCGCCGTTACTGGATTTATTATAATTAATAGGATGACACCCATGATACGTTCCGCCACTCAAGATGATTTCCCTGCAATGGCACAAGTCAGTGCCGTAGCAATGCCACGCAACCCACTGACAGAAACACAATTAAATAGCCATCAAGATCAACTTGCACCAACCGGAGCACGGGCATATTGGGTATATGAAGCAGATAATACAGTTGTTGGCTTTGCGTATTGTATGCAGTGGGCAGATATGTACGACCCACAAGCATTCCACATATCGGTACAAGTGCATCCCGATCATCAACGTCAAGGGATCGGTACCGAACTTTATGCAACGCTTGCCGATGCACTCCTCACATATAATCCACTACGGTTTCAATCATCTATCTATGAAGACAATATCGGTGCGGAGCAATTCAGTAAAAAATATGGTTTTGTAGAATACAGTCGTCGGATTGAATCGACCTGTGATCTAACCACATTCAGCGGTGACAATTACAAAGACAAACTCGACACATTAGAAAATGCCGGTTATGAATTTACTGTTTTAGCGGACATCACAGATCAAGATAGCTTGCAAGACATCTATAACTTGCAATGGTCGCTTGAATTAGATGTGCCAATTGAAGAAACACTAATCAAAAAGCCGTTCGAATTATGGCGTAAGCAAATATTTGATCTGCCATCATCATTGAGCCAATCCTCTATTGTTGTGCAAAAAGAAGACGACTATGCGGGTTTAATTGTCATCGAGAAATTAAGTGATACCCATGCCTACTGTGAATTCACTGGTATACGTCCACAATTTCGGAGAAAAGGGTTGGCAACAGCGATAAAAGTCCACGCTATGCAGAAGTGCAAAAGCCTTGGCTACACTGCCATCAGTACCACCAACGATGCAGTGAATATTGCGATCCTCAACATTAATCATCAACTAGGATATAAACCAAAACCTGCCCGCATTCAAATTGAAAAAACCTTTACGGAAGATTAGTGAAAACAAACGTAAGATAATGAAAGTAGTCGACATCTAACCATTATAGTTACTTTCAACAAAATATAATAAAATTCGTTGTAGACTTTTATGACCCCTTGTGATATATTAGTAATATCCAAAGACACTCCTACTTATTTTCTCTAACAATTCTTCTCGCGTTCTTAAAAATTTTTTAAGGTTTTTTCATCTAGTCTTTGTATAACTGTGGATAGTAAATGCCTAAGGAGATGCTCACTTGAATACAATCGCACATACATCCGAAATCCAGCAAGATGCCGAATTGGTTATCGCAGTCATGAACGAAAAAGAAGATGTCAAATTGGACTACTCTGCCGATGCAATTTCATGGCTAGATACATACATCAATCAACACCAAAACGACTTGGATGAAACTGACAAAGTTATCCTCCGCGAAAAATTTGGTGCGTTCGTCGGCGAAACCATCCGTCAAAATTACGGTGGGCAATGGACACAAGTAGACGGTAACGAGTGGATGATTGTATTTGGTGATGATGCACAGACCGCCCCATTTGATATGGTTGGCGCGACACTCAATCAACAATCGTCACTGACAAAACTTTACGATCGCATCCCTGAATTGTTCGACAACAAGGCTGTGCAAAACTAAGCACATCCAACCCTAGATTATCATGAGGAGTAACCTAAAGTGGTTGCTCCTTTTTCGTTTGTGCTCCGTAAGGAAATACCCATTAGTCCTACCGATACGCGTGTCACATATCGCACTTTGTCGGGCTATGCTATCATGGTCATATGATCGGTTTGATACATAAGGACATCTATGGATCCCGCAATTTTACTCACAAGTATCTTCGCATTATTAATTGGCTTAGCTGTCACCTTCTTTGGTGAACGTATTTTTAAGATTTCGCTGGCTTCAACAGGGTTTGCAGTCGGGGCAGCTTTATTTGGTGGGATTGCGTTGACGTTACTTGATAATGTTATCATCGCATTGATTGTGGGTGGGATTGGCGGTGTGATCACATCATTTATGGTGCAGTCAGCCTATCGTACGGGGTTATTTATCATCGGGTTTGCGATGGCAGCGATTATCACAATCTATATTGCACTAGCGATGGATGCAGTCACTGTTGATATTCAAAATCTAGAGTCAATTAATCCCGATGAATTATCATCAATGCTACCTTTGATTATTGCAGGTTTCTCGATGTCGCTGATTTCCGGTTCGTTAGTTGTAATGTTCGATACACCTATTTTACGGGTGGTGACAGCAATCTTCGGTGCGATTGTATTTGCGATTAGTGGGTTTGTCCTGACAACAGGGATGGAGACGTTACCGCAATCGGCGGCATCCCTTGTGAGTGTACAGTTGTTTGTGTGGGGTGCAGGCTGGATACCACTCGCGATCGCTGGCATTGTCTTCCAGTTTTTTGGTGTGACGTGGTTATTCAAATTGCTCCAAATTGATCAAGCATCACGTCAAGAACAAAAACGTCGACAAGCATATCATCAACAAAAACAGAAGGTACAACCATCACCGCAACAAGGGGGTTACACGCCAAATCAATACACGTCTCAACAGACTGGCTATCCATCAAACCCACAAGCGTCGCAACAAGGGGGATACACACCGAATCAACATTCACAACAAGGGGGCTATGCTCCGAATCAGTACCCAACACAACAAGAGGGGTATCCACCCAATCAACAACCGCCACAACAAGGAGGATACACGCAGAATCAGCAACCACCACAACAGGGTGGCTATCCACCAAGTCAGCGTCCACCGCAAAAGCGGAAATACCCACCAAATGAACAACCGCCCCGTCGTAAACCTTAGCTAAGTATCTAGATATTGTGAGAAGTGGATCAACACCCCCGACGGATCCCAAACATAGGTTGTGATAGCGCCATAGTCTTCTTTTTTCGGGGGTGTCAAGCGAGCGTTATCAAAGTTTTCTTTGTCCAAGATTTTTGTGACGTGGTCATGCCATGCTTGTGCATCGTCGACATTCACTTGAAACATGAAATTATCCGCCCATTCCTGCACATAAAAGTTCTGTAGCCAGAAGCGAGAATCTGCTAATTCTAATTGAGCGAGATTATCATCTTGATATCCCACTTGCCATCCCAGCAACGTATAGAACCGCAGCGATTGTTTAAAATCCTTTGCTGGAACAAAAACACGCACATCAGTTGCTTTAAGATTTGGCTGCGTCATAATTAGCGGACATCCGATCCGTCGTCAAAAATACCAGTCGCATGACAGTTGAGTCCCGATTGTGCTGCTGATTTTTCTAGGGCAAGGAAGTCCTGATAATATTCGTCATCTGGTTCATATAAGACGGCTTCGGCATAACCATTACGGACGAGCGCTTCATTCACAAAAACATCATCAGCATAAATATAACGCAGTGATCGCCCAAAACGATCTTGATCGGTTGTATCGGTAACGAGGGTCACTTGTTTGCCTTCCACAAGATCACGATTAGCTTGCGTTGCATCACTATAGCATGGTTCATCACGTTCTGGTGTATTCACCCCCACGTAGCGAATCCGTACACTTTGACCATCTAATAACACGTCAATTGTATCGCCGTCGATCACACGAGATACGGTTGCAACTTCCCCATCAGGAACTGTCGCACCGCCACCACTGCTTGTGTCACTACCGCCTGTATTTCCGTTACTAGTGGTATCATCACATGCTGCTACAAGTAGCATCACCATCAAGAATAAACATAGTCGTTTAAGCATCATTTGCTCTCCATTTTAAACGTTAGACTTACTTTTCATTATATAAGGAGTTTCATTATTGTTTGATGGATGTTATGGCTGTATTGGTCATATTATTGACAACAGACTCAACTGTATCAATAAAGGCACGCGACGCTGAGCAAAGATAGTGATCACTATGCCATAAAATCCCAACAGTACGAGATGGTTGTGGGTCTGTGAGGGAAATTTGTATTAGTTGATTGGAACGTTCTTCTTGTAAGGTCAGGTGGGGTAAAATAGTTGGCAATCCTGTTTTGAGTACAGCCGACAAAATACTACTGACGGTATTGAGTTCCAGAATAATATCAGGTTGTGCACCAGCTAACCGCGCATTATCTTCCCACAAACGACGCGTACAAAACGATTGCGATAGCATAATCATCGGTAAATTATCCAATGTCGAGACAGGCAGATGATGCCTCTCTGCGAGCTTATGATCATTGCGTACGACCAATGCAAGCGACTCATTAAATAGAGGTTGTGTTTGAATGGATGGATTGGTCGGTGGTATGAAGCCAATACCCAGATGCAATTCACCAGACTCTAGTTTATGCTCAATGTCATCCGCAGATAGTTCCTGTATGCTCAATTTAATTTGTGGGTATTGCGCTGTAAATTCTGCAACGATAGATGGTAGCAGGTAGTCATTGACAGTCTGCACCACACCAATCGCCAGATCACCACGTTGTAACCCTTCTAATTCATTGATGGCGGTCTGCGCTTCTTCAATTTCGTACAGTGCCCGCTGTGCATGGCGATATAAGATTTCCCCAGCATCGGTTAGTGTAATCCCACGCCGTGACCGATTGACTAATACCGTCCCAACATTATCCTCAAGGGCTTGAATTTGTTGTGATAATGCAGATTGTGAGATAAATAATTTTTCGGATGCACGGGTAAAATTCGCTTCGTCAGCGACCGTCATTAAGTAACGCAGTTGTCGCAATTCCATATGATAAGCCTAACTTATAACAACTAGAAGAACTATCTGTTAGACTTATTATAACGAATCTCGTATCGTAGAGACAATAACCAATTGATCTCTAGGAGATAATGACATGATACAGAAATTGACCGCATTGATTGCTATTCTTCTGCTTGCATTACCCGTCTTTGCACATGACGATAGCGAGCCGATCACATCACCCGAAGATGAAACAATCCCAACGCAATTCGATATCGTCTATGCACAGGTTGAACGGTTTGGGTCAACACTCATTTTTCATCAAATTGTGGCAGGAGAAGCCGATGAAACGACCCCAGAACCCGTCGGTGACTTAGCAGGTGCGCCAGTATATAGTTTTGTGTGGGTGACCTCGCTAGACACATCAAGTGTCGGGTTTGGAGCTGAAGAAGGTATTCTCGCACTTGCAGTGACATCACATCCAGATTTTGACGATACGCCACTGTGGGACGAAGATGGTGATGGTGATACAGGAAATGATGGTGCGTTGTGGCATAGCCATTGGGTTGTGCTTGTCGAAGATGAAGCCTGCCCTGCTGGTTTAACCGTCAAAGATATTCCAGAAGATGAAACCCCAACTGTCCCTGATACATGGCCTGAATTGCCGATCCTCATTGACAGTCCCAATTATGACCTTGAATTAACAGATAGTGAGGTTGTCGTCATGGTACCTCACAGCGAGGTAGACTTTGCGGGAGACTTCAATTTTGATGGCGTAACCGCAGGCTTACAGGTCAATGCGAGTATTCACGCCCCGTTACTCTGTGTGACCAATGTCGATGATATTGCATCTGGTGATTTAAGCTTACCTGGCAGATTAAACTAACGAATCCGATGAGATGTTTAAATAATTGATCCTATGGTTTCATGATCATAGGGTTATTTTATTAGATTATTCTGTGTGTTTATCCACATCTGATAGGGACATGCTACGATAACAGCATGATGACCTATAACAAGAGGACATAGCTTATGATGCGTTATGTACGTGCTTTTATCAAAGCGTTACAGATGACCGCTCGTGGAGAAACAATTGACCCCACACCAAAAACCCCACAACATTTCTTACCCCTCGAAGCGTGGATCAATGAGGGATTACGCAAGCTGGCATTTGTACAAATCACAGCTGACAATATTGGCTTGGATCAAGATCGACGCGACCACATTTTCTTAAAACTCGATGGACACGAAACCAGTTTTAAAAGTGCCTTACAAATGGTACGCCACAACATGGTTAACGAGTATCCACGATTGATGCAACTCGATGATGCCTACACGATGATGGTTGTGCAATCAAGCAACATGAACGATCAATATCGTGTGAGCCAGTTTATGATGTCGGATGATATTAAATCACAAGAGGTAAAAAAGGCGCTCGAAGATTTAAACGAGCACCTGATGAATTTGCCATCTATTGAATATCCTGATGAGACTGCGATTCCGGCAAGCTAGCCAACAACTACGCTACCGTCGATACCGCCATATGAGTCGCCAGCGTCATCCGCTTCTTCTTTGTCGCTGACTCGAATATCAAAGCCAAAGGTACTCCCTTGTTTGTAGACACTCTTGAAAACAAGTGTACCACCGCTCCGTTCGATGATATTTTTGACTAGGTGCAGACCTAGCCCAGTCCCTTGAATTGTCTCGGTTTCTTGGGTTTTCGCGCGATAGAATGGTTGGAATAGACGTTCTTGTTTATCTTCAGGAATGCCATATCCGTTATCAATAATGCGTACACGGGCGGTCTTTTCAACAACATCCATCTTGATCTTAATATTACCGTGCCCCGGTGTATATTTGATTGCGTTACTGACTAAGTTTGCAATCGCTTCGTGCAACTGGACAGAATCGCCATCAACAACCACCCGTTCATCTGGGAGTTCAATCTCATAGGTGTGTTTAGCCAGCATCGCACTTGGACGATGCTCCTGATAGGTCTGTTGCAGTAGCGTATTGAGGTCAAAGGCAGAGCTCGTATTGTTCAGTGCTGTTTCTTCAATACGTTCTAGCGAGAGAATATCACTGGTGATTTTTTGCATGCGTCGGGCAGCTTCGTCAATGTTGCCGATGTAACTTTGATATGTCTCATCAAACTTATCAATATCCCAGTTAATCATCTCTAGATAACCCATAATTGCCGCCAATGGATTGCGCAAGTCATGTGAGGCAATCCGAATCATATCGGTTTTAATTTGTTCGAGGCGACTCACTTCTTCATAGAGGCGTTGTTGCTCTTCTAGTTGCCAGTTAATTTGTGCGACCAACCGCGCATTTTCTAGCGCAACGGCAATACGCCCCACCATTAATTGCAAAAATTCAAATGTCTCAAATGTGAAGTCTTCAGCTACTGTTGTTTCTAGATTCACAATACCGATCAATCGATTCTGTAGCATCAGCGGTACGATGATAAGACCCACTGTACGATCAATGAGCGGATCGTATGCCGAGTGATTAGTTAATTCGTCGTTGATAAGCCAGAGCGGGTGACGTGATTTTAGTACCTCAGCAATCAGCGTATCACGACGCTCCAAATGATCGTTCAACGCTGTGATATCGTATGCACCGATGATATGTAGTAACTTGAGTTGTTCAGCTTCTAATAAAGCGACAAATCCGCTTCGTGCATTACTCAAACGCATCATCGCATCTAACCCAAGTTGCGTAGCACGTTCAATCTTGAGTTTATCAGCTAACTCCGCATCAATTTGACGTAAAATTGTTAGATCTTCAATATGAGAACTGAGTTCTTCTTGTATGCGTTTGAGATCGGTAATTTCGCGAATAAGTGTGACAACTTCATTATCACTAATTGCGGCCATCCGGACATCGTAATAGCGGGTTTCATTTTCATCAATAAATGAATGAAATTCGAATGCCTGCACATCTTGCGTTTCTAAGGTGCGATCAACATAATACGTAATTTCTTCCGCGAGATCTCGAGCTGTTAACCCCTCGTCTATATTACGACCAATGATATTTTCTGGTGCGATACCAATGGTGTCGTTCGGGTAAACTTCTACAATCTTTTTGTCGCGATTAATGATCAGCACAGAGTCCGATAAGGCTTGGAAGATTGTTTTAGTGCGTGGTTCACTCTCAGACACGACATCATGCATATCTTGCATCAGAATATGAATGTGTTGATCATCTTGTGTCAATCTTGTCAGCATAACAGGTTGAATTGTTCCAGTTGCGGTTTGAATAGGTATTTTGATGGGTGCAATAGGTTCTGCTTGTGTGAGAGGAACAATCTGGACATCAGCGCGACGCAGTACAGGAGAGAGTAAATCACGTAGGCTGTGCGTCATGAGGTAGCTTTTATCATACCCCGTAATTTGCGTGATCATTGGGTCTACAGATTGGAATTCGAATTGGTGATTGATGATACAGTAGCCTATGCCAGCCATACTTAATAACTGATCCGCTGGTATATCGCTTGTACCTGTTGAAGTTTGATTACTCATAAATGCCTACCTGGATATTAATACTGCCAGTAACGTAAATACCGAAATAAGAATCGTAATAATAATAACCTAAAGCATGTAAAATTGCTATCATCCACATGAAACGATTTTTTCTACTTACTTTAGATTTTTGAATCAAAATTATATTGATACATAAACTATAAAACATTTACACATTAAGGCAAATGAGAAATGATCATAGTCTTGTGGTATACTAAAAATGAACACTGTTCTGATTATGGAGTGAGTTAAAAATGACGACCTTATCTCGGCGCGAAATCCGTCACGCCCAAACCAAACAAGAAATTATCAATGCTGCTTTTGAGTTGGTCATTACAAAAGGGCCGGATAAACTATCCCTACGCGAAGTTGCCCGTAATGTCGGCTATAAAAGTCCGGCAGGGTTATATGAATACTTTGACGGTAAAGATGGTTTGATTGAAGCCGTTTGTTTTGAAGCTGATAATCGCTTTCTACAACACTTGTCTGCAGTCGATAACACACTACCAACCCGAGATTATTTGATAGAACTGGGCATGGCATATATTCAATTTGCCCGACAACATCCCGAACAATTCCAATTCTTATTTGATAATCAGACAACACAAGCCGATGAAAAGATGATGCAAGAAGTCATCGAGTCGGATACAGATAACGCCTTCACGCTGGTATATCATGCGATAGAACGTGCGCTAGACGAAAAACTGTTAAAGCTTATTGATGATATAACAGTCTTTGAAATGACATATTGTTTATGGGCAATAACACATGGATGCGCGACCCTACAAAATCGTCATCTGATTGAGTTCCCTGTAGATTTTGAACGCGTTGATCGTTTGGCAATCATTGGCTTATTAAGAGGGTTCGGACTTGATCGTGATTAGATTTTTAATCCTATCGAATGTCTGACGTACCTCTGCATTTTCTTTCGCTAAGCGTTCGGGTTCGAACAATCCCCATGCGACTCCGTCGGTTGTCATCATGGCGCGCAGTAACGGGAATAATCGTGGAGAAATAAATTGTATGATCTCCTCATCGGATAGTGGCGCAGATGAAGGCCAATCGGTTGTGACCGTTATCGACATATGGAATAACACACCACAGATGATAAGTCCTGCGGGACTATTACGCCCACCAAACAAGCGATCAATCCCATCCATAATATCCGGTAGTTGTGTGTTATCCTGTATGTAGTCTGCTCGTTCGGGGTCATAGACACGGGCATTCATCGTTGTACCATGCCACGAATAGAGTTGCAGTGGTTCCATCGGGTCAACCCATTCTTCGCCCATAATGCCTACACCACAAGTCGCTGCAGATTTAAACCCATGTATATGATCACGTTTATTCGGTTGGGCAACTTTGGATACATCGTGGTATAGCACAATCCACAAGGCAAGATTTTTATCTTCATCTGATAATGCTTGATATTCGGGCAATCCTAAAAGGCTAACTAATGCGGCAGTTACGTGGATAAGGGTCTGCTGATTATGATAGGATGCCATCTTCGCCCATCCCATCACTTTATCATCAATCGCTTGTAAGCGTTCTGGTGTATACCATTTGCGCAACGGGACGGTAAAATCCGCCCAACCCTCAAATTTCCCGGCATCATGGTCCGCTTTCATCTGTCCGATGAAGTCCATCAATTCAGATAATTCGGTTGTTGCTTGTGGGATAGCCATAAGAGAAGCCCTCATACAATTTATGTTTATTCCTGAGATGACTTAGTCTCGCGCCGTGTCCACCGTTTATCAAGTTCAATCAACCCAAACGGTACAACCACTAGAATCGCAAGCAATACAACCAATAATACCATATCTTGTGCCACAGTATTCAGCGCAAACATCGCCCCTAAACACAATAAGACAAATGCGATCAAAACCGACATCCCACCTGTGACCGTATGCTGACGATCAACGGGGATTTTTCGGTCGCGTAAGATAACAAAACCTGCGGGGAGCGAACTAACCCCCGCAAATAAACTTAATGCCGAAACGATAAAATCGGTTTCCATATTTATGCCTCGACTGGATAGGTTAAGCCCCATTGTTGGCGCATCATATCCATCGTTCCCATAATCGCTAATGTCTCATCTAATGGCATGACATCGCTTTCCGTCAGACCTTCTCGGATGCATCGTCCAACTTCAATCGCTTCATAGTTATAGCCATTGCCGTCAATATCCAAGACATGAGTCTCAGCATCTTGACCTGCCACGTTGACAGTCATCTCGGTTGGATGCCACCAATCAGGGATCGAGATCATCCCGTTTGATCCGAGAATACGCGCTTCATGTGGGGTATTGAGGCGAATGGCAGTTGTGATGGTTGCCATTTCGTAGTCACTATATTTAAAGACCGAGACCGATAATTCATCGACACCTGTCTCACCGAGTGTGACCTGTGATGTAATGTTCGTTGGTTGCTTGCCATATACCATGGAAGCAAATTGCACCGGATAAATACCGACATCCAATAACGCGCCACCAGCTAAATCAGGATTAAACAGACGATGCTCTGGCATGACCTGCGACATACGAAAACCGAAATCTGCCTGTACCAACATCACATCGCCGATGACACCCTCTGCTAACATCTCCCGCAGTTTAACCATAACAGGGAAAAATCGCGTCCAAACCGCATCCATCAGGAACAAGTTTTTCTCACGGGCGAAATCAACCATTTCTTGGGCTTCGGCAGTATTAACTGCAAATGGCTTTTCGCAAAGGACGTGCTTGCCATTGTTCAGACAAAGCAGTGTATTAGCTTTATGATAGGTATGCGGGGTCGCGACATACACAGCTTGTACATCAGCATCTTGTGCAAGGTCTTCATAACTGGTATAGCGTCGTGCCACATCAAATTCGTCACCAAATTGGTCGGCGCGTTCTTGTGAGCGTGAGGCAACCGCAAGTAATTCTGCATCCTCAACCGCTTGCAAGCCTGTCGCAAATTTACGTGCGATTGACCCCGGCCCGATGATCCCCCATTTTATAGTATCTGTCATTCGGGTTTATCCTCGATTTTGAGTTCTAAATATTGGACTTCAGCAGGCGATAATGTGATATCGAGCGCCTTTAGATTATCGTCAATCGTGTCTATATCCCAATTAGCAACAATCGCATGATTACGCGGGTTATTGTTGAGGACGTACGCGATACTGATTTGCGCGGGAGATGCACCTTTGTCGTCTGCTAGCTCTTTAATACGGTCGAGGCGTTTGAAGTTGTCTTCATACGCATACGCTTCAATCGACACTTCATCCCAATAGCTATCAAACTGATCAAGGTTATCACGGGTATACTTCCCTGTAAGGAAACCACCTGCGAGACTTGACCACGGGATGACTGCAATTTCATTTTCATCATACCATGCACGAGCTTCTTCGCCTTGCTCTGCACTCACACTGATGCAATTAGGCCATGGTGGCTTTACCATATCAGCCACACCAAATTGAGGGCTAGTAATCGCAAACTCGATTTTTCCATTGGCTTTAGCATAATCATTGGCATCTTTTACACGATGATGTGTCCAGTTCGACCCGCCAAATGCACCAATATAACCTTTGTCATGAATCTCGTTGAGTACATCCACAATTTCACCCACAGGATAATCGGGATTATCGCGATGTAACAAGTACAGCTCAACCGAGTCGGTCTGCAGACGTTCTAGTGATTCTTCAATGTCAGAGCGAATATGCGCAGGGGTGACGCGTTCGGGTTCTTCGGGTGGATAGGGATGTGCGCCCTTGGTTAAAATCACGACTTCGTCACGAACACCACGGTCAGCGACCCATGCTCCGAGTTCACTTTCAGATTGTCCACTACCATATCCATGTGCGGTATCAAACGCCCGCATCCCGCGTTCAAACAAAGCATCGAGTAATTCAAAATTTTTATCGCGTGTACTTGTATTTAGCATGACAGTTCCCTGCAACAATCGCGCTACAGGTTTATCCACACCTTTAATTTTATTATGTTTCATAAATAAATTTATCCTTTCGTATATAGTTACTATTTTAGCGTAAAGCTAACCGAGATGCAGTATATCACCTTAACTAATCATTTCACGGAGGCGATGCAGTTGCGTACGAATTGCTTCCTTATCTTTCCAATATTCGAGCGTGAGGATGTCAGGTTGTGTTCGCTCCAACAACCACGACAAAATCTCATAATCGATTGCTTGCATCGGTTCGTGAGCATCTTCTAGTTTATTCCAGCGTCCAACCCGTGCTCCGTGTGTATGAATCTGCCGGACACGTTCTAATGGCAGTTGCGACAAATACTCGTAGATGTCCATATCGAGGTTATCTGCTCCGCAACGCGCATGCCCCAAATCCAGTAACATATCACAATCTGTCGCATCGCAAATTATTTTTATGCGTTGTGGATCAGCTTCTATCGGGAATTTAGGAAATCCGGGTAAATTTTCGAGAATGACGAGTTTATCAAAGGCGTCTTTGATTTGATGAATGCGACGAATAAGGCGCTGTTGCATGACGCTATGGGGTAAACGCGGCACAGGTAAGCCATATTTGCGAATCCGTACCATACCGGGAAACATCAACGTGATATGTAAGGAGACAAAAGGACTATCAGTTACAGTATGTTGGGCTTGCATGATTTCGATCACGGAATTTAAGTTGCCGTAGGTGTTATGTATGTCGCCGTCGTGAAGATGAAATTTTAAATCCGGTAGTCGCTGATATAAATCTTGTATCGCCTCGACTGTAAACCATGGACCAATCTCAATCCGATCAATCGGTGCATCCCCCTCAGCAATTAATTCTTCCAACGCTGGACACATTGATGTCGCCAATTCAGTATAACTTTTCATTTGTTTTGACATCGAAAGCCTATCTGAGTATGGGTATAAACAGCTAATTAAAGTAATATTATAATAAGAACGTATGAGCGGATGATAAAAAGGCAAAAGATGTCAAAACAGATTATTTCTATGTTATTCACAGACATTAAAGGATACTCCTCGATTACAAATTCAGATTTGAAAGACTCTTTAGCAACAATGCTTGAAAATGAATTTGAAAAAACTACATTAAACGAAAACAATCACATCTTTTACAAAACTTGGGGAGATGCATACTTTATTGCTGGTAATGACCCAGTTGAATTAGCTTATATTGCTTTAAAATTGCGTGATTACTTTATGCAAAAAAATTGGATAGTAGCTGGATTTCCTCAACAATTGAAGATTCGTATGGGGCTACATGTTGACCGCGTGATAGTGAAATATGACTCTAATGGCATAGTAAAAGATGTTTTGGGTGGAGGTGTCGATAAGACTGCAAGAATAGAGCCTATTACAGCACCAAATACAGTATATTGTTCACATCAATTTTATGAGTACATTAAGCAAGACTCCCCATACCAAATTAAAGGTATGTCCAAAGGGTTACAACCATTGGCAAAAAAATACGGTGAATTAGAATTATTTGAACTTATGTGGTCACATGAGACATCTGAGAATAAAAATTCAATCAAATCTACCTCATCTAAAATTAGTGATTTACCTATTCCAATGCCATCCAACGCTATAGAATTTAGTGAAAAACAGAAACGCGACTATGTTGATGCGTCATATCAAATCCTTAAAAACTATTTTGATAAAGCAGTATCACAACTTACCTCTTCAAATCAGCACTACGAAGCGACTATTAAAGAGGTGAGTAATGTTAGATTTATTGTTGAAATCTATGAGAGCGGTAAACTTAAGGTTGGGTGTGCGCTTGGAATCGGTAGTCAAGCTGGCTATGGGATTTATTATAAACAAGGCGGTCACACGGTTGATTTTTACAATCCAAATAGCTGGAATGACTTATTGACCCCTGAAATATATGAATCTAAATTATTTCTAAAGATGTCTTTTGGAGATTCAGGTATTGATAGGAATAAAAGATACGTTCCAACTGATGCAGCAGAATCATTGTGGAAACGTCTAATCAAATGGCTTTAGTATAAGAGGAGAACCCATGCCCGATAAAACCATCATTGTAACAGGTGCATCACGCGGACTCGGCGAAACGATCGTTCGCCAATTGATGAAACAAGATTGTAGTGTTGTCATGTTCGCCCGCGATCGTGTCCGCCTCGAAAATCTCGCTAATAATCTATGGCGTGGCATTCCTATTGTTGGTGATATTACCAAACAAGCCGATGTTGAACGTCTTGTAGATGAAACGATTATGCGCTTCGGTAAATTGGATGCCATTATCAACTGTGCAGGCATCATTGAGCCGATTGAAACACTCGAGAAAGCAGATGCAGACGCATGGTTAGGTGTCTATAATACCAACGTGCTCGGCGCATTACGCCTCAGCCAAGTTGCGTTACCGCACCTTTTCCAGCAAACTGGCAAAATCGTGAATGTCTCTAGTAAATCCGTCAATGAACGCAAGCCCGGTTTTGGGGCGTACAGCACATCCAAAGCCGCCCTCAACCATCTGACACAAATGCTCGCGCTCGAAAATCAGCAAATTGTCTCGGTCGCGATGGGTCCCGGTGCAATTGCAACAGACATGCAAACATTAGTCGAGGAACAAACCAAAGTACGCGATGACATCATCGGACAGTTCTTCCGTAATCGTCCAGAACGCACCATCCCATCACCAGAATTACCAGCAAAAGCAATCGCCACGGTTGCGATGTACGGTGACTTTAATCTACAGGGGCAATTCTTTATGTGGGATGATGAGCCCATCCAGCAATTGGTGACGCGCTATTGGGATAGTTAAATAGCTCTCATATCCAAACCTCCATAATTAGATTTCGAACCCAAAACAGTCATTAGTCAGATGGCTGTTTTTAGTTAGCTCAATAATCAATCAGCTAGCAAGGTAAATTGTCAATAACACATGCGATGTATCGCATAACCTTAAATCTAACTTAAATGCGCCTTAAATATTGCTTATCATGCTGAATTCGAATGTATTATAAATTCAAATTTGTAATATTGTGTAAGGAAAAGATTTTAATGTCATATCGCATTCTTGTATTGATTGCTCTATTCACAGCTCTCATGTCAACAAATCTGTTACTTAATGCGCAGGATGTTGCCGTTGAAGCTCCTGTAGCAGATGGCTCTGCTAACGGGATATTATCCGAAGATTATAACTACTGCTCAGACCCCAATATCTGGGGAAATGGACATTGTGAAACTGGCGATGCTAATGTTGATGCCTGTATGTGGATTGCAGGTTGGTACCTACCTCGTATCGTCAATGGTGAAATCAACATGACAAATGTTGCCAGCGGATGCATCTCCACAGTATCCGAAGTTGAAGTCGTGGAAGTTATCGAAAAAGAAACAGAAGAGGGCTGTACATATTTAACGGTTGTTATCAACGGTAGCTCGTATACAGGCAAGGCAGATATATTGGTTGAAGGATCAGATAACTATGATGGCACGAATCAAGACCTTAATGGTTGCGAAGGATTGATTATTCATGGCAATGACAATGACAACCAAATTGTTGGAAGTGCCTTTGATGATACGATCTACGGTTATGGTGGCGATGACACCATCTATGGCGATTCGATCAATGACGGTGGTAGTGGTAATGACATCATTAACGGGGGTGATGGCGATGATGACATTTATGGCGATGCGAATAGCGGTATAGGTACCGGGAATGATACCATCAACGGTGATGATGGCGACGACTTTATTATCGGTGATGTCGATAGTGGTATAGGTAGCGGGAATGATACCATCAACGGTGATGATGGCAATGACTTTATTATCAGCGATGTTTTCATTGGTGATGGTAGTGGCGATGATACCATTAATGGTGGGAACGATAATGACATCATTTTAGGCGATTCCTTTTTAGGCGACGGTAGCGGTGATGACATCATCAATGGTAATGATGGCGATGATGACATCTATGGCGATACAGTGCTTGGTGATGGCAGTGGCAATGACAATATCACCAGCGGAGATGGAAATGACATTATCACTGGGGATACCTATGCAGGTACTGGTAGTGGCGAAGACACCATTGATGGTGGGGATGGTAACGACCAGATTTATGGCGATGCGTATGATGGTACAGGAACGAGTGATGACAACATTAAAGGTGGCGAGGGAGATGATCAGATTTATGGTGATGTTGCCCTAGGTGATGGTAGCGGCAATGACACTATAGAGGGTGAGGCCGGAGACGATCAGGTTTGGGGCGATTCCTTTAGTGGGGATGGCACAGGCAATGACGATATTGACGGCGGTGATAATGATGACATCATCCACGGGGACTCACAGACGGGTACTGGCAGTGGGGATGATAATATAGATGGTGGTGACGATGACAGCGGTAGTGGTGGAACGGGTGATATTGTTGCAGGCCCGGGTAATTCCGAAGATGTTGAGACAAATATCGAAGTGGATGCCGCCACTGCTGACACCCCTTAGTACAGTAAATTCGATCTAAATCGAAAGCAGTCATCTAACAGGATGGCTGTTTTTCTTTTTAAACCACGACACATCAGTTATTAATCACAAAAGCAATTGCAACAGTTACGATGTATGGCGACTTTAACCTATCGGACAATTCTTTATGTGGGATGATGACACAATCCAACAATTGGTGACGCGTTATTGGGGTTAATCGGAGATATACCGTTTATATTCTCAAACGTATTCTTACCGTTTCGTCGCGATAGTGTCCAATATAATGGCAACTAAGTATCTAATACATTGTCGGTGGAAATATGAAGCGGTTTTTGTGTTCTATAATTTATCTCATTCTCAGTATTAGTCTCGTGCAAGCTGTTGACTTTGATGTAACACCATCTAATTTAGAGGGCTGGACAGAAGCGAATATTGTCAATAACGGCGCGGTGAATTTTTCTGAGAATCAAGCTAATACAGGGAATGGATCGCTACAGTTTACATCAACAGGTAGTACAGATAAAGCCGACTTTGCATTGGTTTGGCTCGATCTAACAATAACACTCGGAACCCTTGATAGCCTGAGCTATGCGTTTTATCGTGATAGTAGTAGTACAGCAAGCGCCCATTTGCATCCTGTGCTCCGCTTACTATTCTATGATGTAGCTAGCGACACGTATGGTGTCCTCGTATTTGAGGAAGTATATCAAGTAGGTGGATCAACCCCCATTGATACATGGAAATCACAAGATTTAATGGACAAACGGTTCTGGATGTTTATCTCTGGGACAGGTGTGTGTGAGACATATAATGTGACCCTAACCGATTGGCTCGCAGGGACACCAACATGCCCGTTTGGTATCACACCGCCCACCTTATCAAGTGATACGCTAATCTACGGTGTGAATGTCGGCATAGGATCGGGTTGGGCGAATTCGTTTACAGGATATGTTGATGATGTCACGATCGGTTTTAGTGGAGCAAGTAACACCTATAATTTTGATATTGATACAGTTGTGACACCATCATCTGATGAAGAATCTGATGAAAATGAAAAGACAGTCACCACAACCCGTCCAGTTGAAGTAACGTCGATCATTCGACCCGATTGTGAACAACAATTTGGTGAAGTTCGCTCAGTTATTCGTGCATCCTTCTCGCCTGCAAGACCAACCAACATCGTCTATTGCCAAATCATCGTTGAAAATCAAATCTATCGAACAACGCCGGGAGCAATCGGCATCAAAGAGATAATCGACCAGAACATCATTCAAGCCGTTGATATTTTCGGGTTGAGTGGTGCAACAGACCCTGTTTTGGAATTTCGTACATTCGCTGATGTGTGCTTACTCGGTGATGGAGATCGCATCGTCTATATTAATACATTCGACATTATCCGTGTGCCACAGTACCTGACAACATGGTCCACATCCATTGATGGTTTTGGCTATAGTTGTACCCGTATCCCACAACCGGGATTGGTAATTCTCATCGCTTCTCCAACTGTTGTCAACACGCCGACAATTCCACAACCTCTGAAACTAAATAATTGTACAGTAACAACAACAGACATCCTCAACCTAAGATCTACTCCCGAAATCGCAGATAACATTATGCGACTTGTGCCGTTTGAAACCAAATTAACTACATCCCAACAAACTGGAGACTGGTTTAAAGTCACTTACCAAGGTGACACTGGATGGCTGAATGGTGGTTTTTTACTTCTATCCAGCGGATGTTGATATACTGAGAAAGCTCATGGGATAGGTAACTAAAATATGCGTTATCTATACACCTCCCGCAACGCGTCAATTACGCCATCGACATCATCGACTAGAATTAGCTCATCAATTTGTGGAGCGAGTGTTTTGGCCTGACTCAGTACAATTTTACGGGCGCGGAGAGAATCTGCATCATCACTTTCTTTGGCGATATAAGCAATAACAGTCTGTTCGCGTTCAATTGCGCTCAAAATTGCCCAACCACTTTCCGCCAATGAACCGATACTCGAGTGGTTGGCAGTGATCACCATGACAATTGTTTCGGCATTAGCTATCGCTTCGGCTTCTTCGCGGGCATTTTCTTCTGACCAATCTTCCATCACGGGGTTATAGTACGTCACACCGAGGGTATCCAGCTCTGGCTGTATCACATGTTCACGCCAGCAATCACGATTTGGTTCGCTCCATGCGCCACCAATTGTTCCCATTAAAAAGACCTGTGCATTCTCGGTTGTGTTTTCAAACTCCGCCGGACATCCTGAGCCATTATGCCCAAACATCCCCTGCATCAGGTAGACACCAATGATTATTGCCAGCACAGAAAAGAATACAACTAAGCGATTGCGTTGATTTGTGGTCATCATTTGTCTCCTTACGAAAAGAGACATCGCTTAATGCCATGTCTCTCTCAAATGCTATTTTGCGTCTCGACTATGTCTTATTCTGGTAGGACATCACGTGGTTTGGAGCTACCTTCCTTCGCAGGGCCGACCACTTTACGCTCTTCCATCATATCAATGAGGCGGGCGGCACGCGTGTATCCGATGCGTAGACGACGTTGTAATAATGAAATTGATGCTTTATCTAAACGACGCACCATATCAACAGCCGTCTGGTAGAGTTCATCTTCTTGTGGGTCAGGGTTGCCTGTTCTGTTTTCCACTGCAAGTCTATTTGGGTCTGCTGGTGGCGATGATTGACCCTCGTCAGCCCAGAATCCAGCTTGTTTGATGCGATCCGTCAATGGTGGAGCAGCTGAAGCCGCTGCAGTCGGTTGTGGTGATTGCATCGGTGTATTATCTGCACTCGATGTACCTGTGAGTGCACTAATCGGCTTAACAAGATCCACACCAACTGATTGGGCTTTCCAATATCTCGTGATATTGTTGATTTCCATATCCGACACAAACACACCCTGTAGACGCAATGGTGCAGGTGAATCCCCCGATAGATAGAGCATATCCCCCTTACCCAGCAATCGTTCTGCACCGGGTTGATCGAGAATAACACGACTATCAACACCACCCGCTACCGCAAATGCGATACGAGCAGGGAAATTTGCCTTAATCAGACCCGTAACAACATCAACCGATGGGCGTTGTGTCGCTATCACGAGGTGAATACCTGTAGCACGCGCTAGCGCGGCGATACGGGTGATCGTGCGTTCCGTTTCTTCCGGCGCGAGCATCATCAAGTCCGCCAACTCATCAATAATGACGACGATATATGGCATCGGCTCAAGATTTTCATCTCGATTTTTGTTGTAATCAATGATGTTACGTGCACCCATATTACTGAATTTTTTGTAGCGCTCATCCATCTCGCGGGTGACCCATTTGAGTACACCAACGATACGCTCTAACTCGACGACCACTGGTGCAATCAAATGCGGTAAACCATTATATCCAGTCAATTCCACACGTTTCGGATCAACCATAATAAACTTGACGTGTTCCGGCGCATTGGTGGCGACAATACTATTGATGATCGCATTCACACACACCGACTTACCAGAACCGGTTGTACCCGCAATCAGCAAGTGAGGCATCTGCGTCAAATCAGCCGAAATTGGTGTACCATCTACAGACATACCCAACGCAATCGCCAATGGGGTCTTCACCTTCTGGAAGCTTTCCGATTCCATCACATCACGCAAACTTACCAGCGATGCATCGGTGTTTGGTACTTCGATACCCACATAACCTTTACCCGGCACAGGGGCTTCCACACGGATCGACTTTGCCCCTAACGCCAACTGTAAATCTTTATCTAATTGAGCAATCGCGCTCACTTTGACACGACTCTTCTTACCAGATCGTGAGGTCAAATAATCAGGCTCTACACCAAACTGCGTAATCACCGGACCTGTATTGACTTCAACAACGCGTCCGGGGGCACCAAAACTACCGAGTGTTTCTTCGATCACCCGCGCTTGATTCAACAGATGCTCACGATCAAATTCTTGCTCCGACCCACTCGACAATAACGTGCGGTAGTCAGGTAGTTTCCAGTTGATGCGTGGTCTCGACTGATTAACTGGACCTGATGAAACTGGTTTTTGCACAGGTGCAGATTGCGCTTGTGCCTGAGGCTGAGGCACACTTTGTGTCGTGACAGGTGTTGTGCTGCTAAATTGTTGTCCCGGCAGATTTTCAGATTCATGTGTTGGCATATCATCAGGGCGACCAAATGGATTATAGTCGCTTCCGTTACCGTTACCACCATTACTGGCAGTAGGTTGTGGTTGTTGTGCTTGAGCTGTTGTCGGCGCAGTCATACCACTCCGAATCGCATTTAAGCGATCTTGACGCTGTGCCAATACATCCCCTTGTGCAATCGGTTGCTCTGGTTGCGGTTGTGCCACAGGTTGCTGAACAGGCGCTGCCGTCGCTGGTTGTGCAACAGGTTGTTCTTGTTGTGGTTGTGCCACGGGTTGCTGAATAGGCGTTGTCGTTGCTGGTTGTGCCAAAGGCTGCTGAACAGGTTGTTGTGGTTGCGCCTGTGGTTGAGGCACTTGACCAGCAACAGCCATACTATTAGCTTGCATCGGTTGTTGGAGCGGTTGCCCCGGAGGTAATCCTTGCGGTTGTTGTGCTGGTGTATTATTCCCACCACGATTAAACAAACGTCCCATAATACCTGCACCAGCCGCCGCAGCCGCTGCAGTAGCGACATTCGGTTGTTGACCCTGCGCGAGAAACTGAGGTTGCATCTGCGGTTGTTGGGCAGGTTGCTGATTTTGTTGCTTGTTGCGTCCGAATAATCGCCCAAAGCGACCGCCACTATTTTGTTGGGGTTGCGCCTGAGCCGTTGCACCCAGTAAAACAGACTCTTGCTGGAGTTCTGTCGATGAGAATGCTTGACCACCACGACGAATCAGAATATCGCGTTCTTCAATTGGGATTGGTGTTTCACCGTCTTCTGATGGTTCGGGCAAAGCGTTTGTTGCTTGGAAGCCCGGTAACTGCGCTGGAGTAGGTTTAGATACTGTGACAGATGCGGCTTCCGCTGCGAGAGCTTTTTGCTGTTCTTCGCGTAATTTTTGTGCACGACGACGCGCTGCATTCTGTGCCATACTTGTACGGAAACTACGTCCAATACCAATGAACACAATTGCAATTTCTGCCATACTCAAGCGGGTCATCATCATGAGTGCGAACGTCAGTACCATCACAACAATGACAAAACCGCCGATCTCAGTCAAATTATTAACGAGTGTGAGATATAACCACCCACCAACAATGCCCCCGCCTGTATTTTCCTCATATGAATATTTCACCAAACCTTCAAGACAGCTTGGGGTAATTGCGACATCACACTCGGCGAGATTACGAATGTCTTGTTCACAACTATCTTGGAAATCGAGTGTACAGCTATCAATACGGGCTTCTTGGGCGACAGGAATAGCTTCAATATAATTGAACGACTCCACATATTGAAACAGGATGAGTACCCCAATAAACCCGATAACTACACCACCTAATCGTAGTGGATCAATCGTTGGAGCATCTTCACCGAAATGGCGCACGATCAGCCACATGCCGACAGCAAACATCGTTGCCGGAACAGCTAACGCACCCCACCCTAATAACTCGCCAATAAAATTATGGACAAAACTAATCGCAGCTTGTTCTTGCGACATTGCACTAAAGAACAACAAGATTGACCCGAATACCAACCCAACCCCAACAAGATCGAGTTTACGGTCTAGGTCGAGCCATTCATCGGTTTCAACTTTAGGTGCTTTGCTTGTACGCGCTTTCGGAGTGGATGATTTTTTGTCTTGTGCAGCAGATTCTTCACTACGCACACGACTAAATAAGTTCCCAAACATGCCACCACCAGCACCCGGCTCTGCAGTTGCTTTGGCGTCTTTTTTACTCTCTGACTTGGAACTTTTGGATGCGCCTAATTTAGATTGCTTTTGACTGGCAGCTTTTGTATCTTTTTTATTGCTGAACTTACTATCATCTTTGGCATCGGCAGAGTCACCACTAGATCCTAGCCGTTTCCGGAAGCCACCAAGCATACCTGATGCAGCGGCGGCGGCACCTGTAGCAGGACTCCCTTTTGCATCGTCAGCTTTTTTGCCCGTCGCTTTTTTAGAATCAGCTTTCTTCGCGTCGGCTTTTTTGTCATCACCACCGCCACCAAGACGACTGCGGAAACCGCCTAATCCGCCACCTCCACCGCTATCTGATTTCTTGTCAGCTTTCTTCGTGTCGGCTTTTTTGTCATCTCCACCGCTACCACCAAGACGACTACGGAAGCCCCCTAAAGCGCCACCTCCACCGCCATCTGATTTCTTATCAGCTTTCTTCGCGTCGGCTTTTTTATCATCTCCGCCACCGCCACCAAGACGACTACGGAAGCCCCCTAAAGCGCCACCTCCACCGCCATCTGATTTCTTGTCAGCTTTCTTCGCGTCGGCTTTTTTATCATCTCCGCCACCGCCGCCACCAAGACGACTGCGGAAGCCCCCTAAAGCGCCACCTCCACCACCATCTGATTTCTTGTCATCATCTTTTCCAGCTTTTGCTATCGCGTTGAGACGATTACTGCGGTTACTATCCTCTTTTTTAGAGTCAGACTTTTTATCACCTGATCCAGAAGTACTTAACTTAGATCGCCAGTCCTCTTTTTTATCAGCGATCGGTGATTTTTCGTTACCCGATTTACTACCACCAGTGCCAATACGCGACCGCCAATCCGTGCTCTTACCTGATGAACCAGAGCCACCCGACCCACGTAACGGGCCTGTATCGCCTGATGATTTGCTCTCACCAGTGCCAATACGCGACCGCCAATCTGTGCTCTTGCCTGATGAACCAGAGCCACCCGACCCGCGTAACGGGCCTGTATCGCTAGGGCGATTAATGCGATCACGAACTGAGCCCGTACTACCGCTACTATAGGTACTACGGCTAGCAGGATTACCGCCTCGCGCTCCAGGTAATTTAGAACTATCAGATTTCCCATAGACTGTGCCACGCGATGATCCACTTCCACCGAGCACACCGGATGAACGTCCAGAACCTGACGAACTAGAGGGATTGTTAAAGCGATTGCGCCAATCGCCACCTAGCTCCTCATCATCGTCATCATCCTCGTCGTCACCATAGTAATCTTCGTCATTGAGATATTCATAATCATCATCACCAAATGACATAATGCGACCTTATTTCTCTTATTTGCAATCTGGATTGGTATAGCAATTTATCTATTTTCACCGTGTATATATAGCTTACCATAAAAATGACTTGACCGCGATTAATTTAGAACATAAATTCTATTATAAATCCCCTAATAACCATTTCGAGTTTGAAATTTGAGTTTTTAAGGGCAATTTCAGCTTGTATTTACTTTAAAAGGAGCGGTTTATCATGCATCAGGTTCATAACGACGCTCCATTAATCTATGTGACTTCAAGATTATGGTTGAAAACCAACAGTTGTCCATTGATTTTGAGTCGGTATAACATACGCTTCTTGTGTCGTTAGATTGATAACATTCAGTTGCCGTATCGCTCCGTCAATTGGACTCGTAAAAATGACATGATTTCCATCCAGTGATACTGGGTATCCTTCAAATGAATTTGCTTCTGGCATAGACCAAACTGTAGAAAACTGACCGTTATCATACAAGATGAGCTCACGAGTCTGCCCATCATCACGTAACATGAACACACCAGATGAATCCCGAGCTGGATACATGGGAGTATTACCCTCAGTGAATAATGTCGTTGTTTGCCCATCAAACAGAGTGTATTCATGAATTGGTGCAACCAAATACCGCATCAACAAACTTCCATCACCTCTTACCATAAACTGATCAATCGTAAAATTAGCATCTGGAGGCTGGAAAACAACAGAACGCTCATAATCTGCTATGGCGATTGATTCAATTCGATTCGAAAATTGCTGTTCTGCTAATAGACTAGCATCCCACCAACGTAGAAAATACAAATGTTGACCATCTGCCGACCAATGCAGTATTCCTCGTCTGACATCGCCTTCTGTAACCTTAAATTCACCAACACCATTGACACCACTATGCCATATCTGGGATGGAGAGTTCGCATCCAAATCAGCCCCTCTATGGTAAGCAAGCCTGTTCGTGCTACTCCAACGGATCATTGAAATATGTGATACGATCGGCGTCACCGACTGTAGTGTCAAGCCATCAGCAGATACTACATAGAGTTGCTTAGTCCGTTCTTCAGATCGTCCCATGCGCCCTTTGGTGTTGCTACCACCTTGGGAAAAAACAAAACTTCTCGCACCACGCTCTAGGATAAACGCCAACCACTCACCGTCATGTGACCAAGTCAGATTATAAATTGCATCGTGTGGGTCAGGCGCGGTATACAAACGACAAAGCGTTGCGCCTTCATAATCAGATGTGTAAATGAGATCTGATGTAAAACTCCCAACACCGAGCATAGTATACGTATGGAATCCAATCCGTTGTTCGGTATGTGGGCAGGCGGGTTGCAAAGTTTGTAACCATAATTCCCGATCCGGAATGTACATCCATGCTGGCATCCATCCGATGCCAACTTCGGTACTCACACCCCACCAGATTTGATCGAGATATGTCTGACTATCACCGGTTAATGTGACGACTGTACCTTCGGCGAGTGATGTTAAGACTGTCCCCTGCACATCTGGAATATCTCTTACGTCAATTTGATTGACTTCAAGAAGCTCTAACCCTGTAACTCGTGCGCGACCACCAATCGTCGGTACACGGTTGACCGCATCAAGTGACAATTCATCCTCAGGCGAGAATGTGACTGTATCCACCGCAATCGGTTCGATCCAATATCGGTCGCTACCACTTTCAGCTGTCCATCCAACCATATTGCCAAATTGCACCTGATACCAGTAATAACCGCTACTACATGTCGGACCTGCAATGACATCAAATACGCCACCTTCGGGGATTTGTGTTAAGAGGACTGCAGTTGTATCCGGATTGCTACGCATATTGTTTGCGCCACCCGTTAATGTCACACGTCCTGTATCGCCAGCGCGCAAACGCGGTGTGAGTAAATCGGGACAATCTGCGGTTTGTGCAATCGTTGGCAAGATAAAGAGGATAAGTATAAGCAGGGATATAAGATATTTCATGAGACCACCATTCAATGTGTTATGCATCAGCCAAATTATAATATTGATCCCATTTTTAAATTGATCGCTATTCCTATTCTATCCCGATGCCCACTATACGATCATAAGCAGTTTTATTGAGCTAATTTATTTGCATAATATGTCTTGGCTTCATCTTTCATTGGTACACTGTGCAAACGCTCAACTTGCTCGGCTGTCAGTGATTTTGTATAGAATGCCTGCGCAACTTCAACAATAGAGACTTGTGTTCCGTCATATTTTATATGTTGAACAGATTGTTCTATTTGAATATGCACCGTCTACAACACACGACAATATGCACAGTAGAGTTCTTGAAGTTTAAAACATTGAACAAATTGAAATTTACTATTGAAGTCACTAATGATATTACAATATAAAGCTCATGTTTTTGTATGCCAACACAACGATTGAAGTGTTGACTTGAATATCAAAACCTCTATTTGAAATCAAATAATATCTCTGCTGAATTTTTTTCTTTTGATAAAAATATTCGTAGTGTAATATGCTACCATTCCGCACCCATATTTCACGTTTTTCGAGCTTGCCTGTAGTAATCACCCCATATTTAATAATTTGAGAATATATTTTGTTAAATGAATGGTCAATTCTTTTTGAAAATAATGCGCCATATGTTTGTTTTAGGAAGATAAAGGAATAGTAGCTTGAAGCAGGGAAAACAAAGATAAATAGGAAATCTAGTGTATTTATACCATCACCACCAATTAGATCCACTATACTATATATTATACCAATAAATATCACGCTGGTAGCTAATGCCAATCCAATAAACAAAATTAGGTATATGAATGCAAAAATAATTCGAGTCGTATTCGAAAAATAAACCTGATAACTATTTAGCAACCGTATATTCTGCAATATCTCAGATTTTGAGAACGGTTCTTTTGCTTGCCGACTAATAAACTCACGATTTTTTTCATAAAGCAGTTTGACATTTCCAGTCTTTTTCAACTCTGACTCCGTTTTATTAAATATTCGACCTCTAGTTTTGTCATTCAAAGTAAACTACTATCAATTTATCCTGATATTTTTTCTCCTTGAGCAACTCAGGTTATGCCAGTTTATTTGCATAATACGTTTTGGCTTCATCTTCTATTGGTACACTTTGCAAACGCTCGACTTGCTCGGCTGTCAGTGATTTTGCATAGAATGCCTGCGCTACCTCAACAATCTTGACTTGTGTGCCGTCATATTTTATATGTTGAACAGGTTGCTCCGTTTGAATATGTCCTGTCTGCAACACACGACAATACGCACCGTAACGTTCTGCCTGTACAAAGCGTTTGACAAACTTCGGGTCATTCATACGTGTAGCCAGAGTCACACAAGGGATACGCGGGCCGCTAACTTCTAACACAATCTCACCCATTGTAAATTGATCGCCAATACAAATGGGCGCACTCTCTAGGTCAGTAATCGTGATATTTTCTCCAAATGTACCGGGTTCAAGTTGTATATCAAGTTCATCCGACCACCATGCATAATCGGGCATCCCATACAGATAGACGGCTTGTTCTAACCCGCCATGATTTTCCGTATCGATAATCACATCGCCTTTAAGTCCGAGCTCACCAACATACACAGGGTCGGATGTTGGCAATTTATAGATCCCTGTTTTACCCGATTTTGCATTGATTGATCTTTCTACGCCGACATTCACACTATAAATTTCCATCATTTACTCCTTCAGAAATACAAAAGCCTGACAATCACATCAGGCTCTTGCTATCGTTTACTATGTCTTATGTGATTTACGCAAAAGCAGATACCAGCACCGGACGATTATCAAGGACAATATACCAGTATGGAATCCATCCAATACCGAATAATTCGATGTGGATGTCTTTCTTATAGGGTGTAATGGTATATTCGTGAATATCGTTGGCAACTTGTGCCCAGCGGTCGTTAATCTCTTGCAATTGACGTTCATAATCTTGTTCAAGCGCAATCATCTCATCTTGAATCTGATTGATGACATCGCGGCTTTCTTCAATATCCGCCTCTGTCTGGCGTTTCATGCGGGTTGTCCGGCTCATACGCGAGAGGGTATAGTTGGTGCGTCCCTTGAAGATACTCAGCACCGCTTCACCTGTGGTATACATCTGTTCCCGTTTACGGTCGCGGATTTCCAATTTCTCGGCATCGAGTTCGCGTTCTTTCTTCTTGAGATTATCTTCTAACTTATCCATCAAGCCACCATATTTGGTCGACAACTTATCAATCTCAATATCGCGTTTTTCACGGGCTTGTTGCACAACCTTAGCTTGGAACTCGCTAATGTCTGTATCTGGATGCCCGTATAACTTGAACTGCGGATGTTGTGGGATAATGAGCTTCGCAGTGTGATAGAGCATATCAATGAGCTCTTTTTGTAAGGCTTTGAGGCGTTTTTCGTCTTTCATACCATTAGATAGTTCGCCATAGAGTGCATCACCAAATGGACTACTGGATACCGCACGTTTATCAACAACCGCTGCTTGGAATTCTTCCCAGTGAATCAATCCAGCATTGTCTAATTCATCAACATGGAAGGCATACTCACGCGATGTATAAATCTGCGATGTTTTGTGACTATAACGCACAGCGGATTGCGCTAACAACACAGGCTTATAAGCAAGCATCGACTGTCCGATGCGTTGAGCGCGTTGCCCTTGTTGCTGTTCCCATTGTTGTACAGCTTGCTGATTGGAGATGTTTGTCGGCAAAAAGTACTGGGACACAGCCGATGGAACAGGCGGTTGCGCTGCCGAATACCCGGGGATTGGTGAGGTACGAGCTGTCTCTTGTTGTGGTTGCATCGGCTGAGAATCACCTAGTCCGGCAGTTTGTGCACCAAATCCGGTCTGTTGCTGTCCATAACCCGGGGGCATCGGGGGCTGACCGAAGCCAGTCTGTTGTTGACCGAAGCCTGGTGGCATTGGTTGCTGACCAAAGCCGGGTGGCATCGGAGGTTGACCGTAACCTGTCTGTTGTTGGCCGAAGCCCGGCGGCATTGGTTGTTGACCAAAACCGGTTTGCTGTTGGCCAAATCCGGGTGGCATCGGAGGTGCACCCTGTGCGCCATATCCACCATTTAACGGTTGCTGACGCGAGGCTTGTACATAGCCCTGTTGTTGCGCTAACTCTTGATATAACTCGCGTTTACGCTGCTGCATCAACATGCCAATTTGCTGACGGGTGAGCGGACCAGATAGATAATTCATCGCCCAACGTGTGTGCATCATAATCGGCGGACCGGCATTATGTACGTTCCGCATCAAAAAGACACGCGGTTTAATATCAGCAATCATGCGCTCGACATCTTTCGGATCGAGTCCTTCATCAGCACTCGCCATCGACTGAACGCCAGACATCACCTTCTTAAGATCATTATCGGATTGCAAACGTCCGATGAACCACGTCCCCATATTGGTCAGACCTTTATAATCAAGGTCGCCGGGGTTTTGCGTCGCCATAATGAGACCAATGCCGAATGCACGCGCTTGCTTGAGCATACTCATGATTGGCTTTTTGGTCGGTGGATTTTTTGGATACGGCGGGAAGTACCCGTACATTTCATCAATATACAGCAACGCCCGCAGGCTCGTCGTACCGGATAGCGTACGCATCCAACTGAGCATCGCTTCCAAAATCAAGGTGGTGATGAACATGCGCTCAGTATCGTTGAGATGTGCCGTATAGAATATCGACACTTTCGGGCGACCGTTCGGCTGATACAGCAACTTCTGAATATCAAGCGGTTCACCTTGCATCCATGATTGGAATGATGGGGATGCGATAATATTGTTCATTTCCATCGCGAGGTTATAACGCTTCTTCTCGCTCATATATTCATCGACACTAAACACACCCAAGTTTTCGAATGGGGGCGACTGAATTTGTCGGATGACATCTTCGAGGGTCAAATCTTTGCCCATACGCCAATTGTGCTCAATGATATTCGAGACAATCACATGCTCTCTGTCTTTGACAGGTTCGGCGCTGACACCCGCTAACGACAGAATCGCCGTTGTAATCCCGTTGATGCGCTCGCGGATACCTTCTTGCCCCATCTGCCATTCTTGCGGAGTCGGTGCGCGTAACGATGCCAAAATACTGATCGGCAGACCCGCATCACTACCGGGGGTGTATACACTGAATTTTGCGGCTTTTTTGTACCATGCCAGACGCTCCGGCACGATGCCCCATTTGCCCAGACCGGACTTCCAACGACTGGCGACATCCGACGCATAACTGTCTATATCCATTCCGGCGCGTTGCGCTTCACCGGGGTTAATCCAAGGCTTGAATTCCTGCGCATGCAAGGTCGGGAAGGTGAGCAGTAGATTGGTAATATCGCCTTTGGGATCAATGATAATCGACGGGATATTATCCAGCACTGCTTCTTCGAGCAGGTTGATACACAGACCCGTCTTACCGCTACCCGTCATACCGACGACGAGTGCATGCGTCGTTAAATCGCGGGAATCATAATAGACTACATCATCGTCTAAGCGATTGCTTTCGGGGTCAAATGTGCGCCCTAAATAAAAATTCGTTGGGGCTTCGATAAATGCCATAAACAAGCTCCTACAACTGTCGGGGATTTTTTACTGATTTTCATTCGATTATTTGTTCGATTATAACATACATTCCCACAACGCGGGTCACAATCATACGGAAATTTGTCTGACAACCGAAGCGGCACATGGGCACGCTCCCTACACGAACATTGTAGGGTTATACGGGGAGCACGGTACACCATGCCCCTACGGATTTGCAAACATTGTAGGGTGGCTACCCGCGTGTGCCACCGCAGAGATCCGGTCGCATGAACACCGACCTACCGACGCGAGATAGGCTAAGTAGACATTAGCCCAGGGGGCGAGAAACTACTAAACGACAACCATAGTTGAAGTTAGCGTAGAAAGGAAGGTTATTGTTGCGAGACGAGGCGCAGGCATTATGATGATTGTTTGCAAACGACCCACCACGCAACACCTTACTCTCTTTATTGCCGTACCCATCCATCACGTCTGGATTACCATAATCATTCAAACACCATTCCCACAAATTACCTGACATATCCAATGCACCACTAACAGACTGTCCATGTGGATACATACCTACCGCTGTTGTTCGACTTAAACCCGCTTCAAATGTATTCACATACCCTTCTTGCCATTCACCACAAGGATAATCATACGTGTCAAGTCCATTCATCGCTACCCACTGCCATTCCCATTCGGTGGATAGACGAACTTCAAGTCCATCATCAGGCAATAATCCTGCATCACGCAATTTCGCATCCAACCAACGACTAAATGCCACACTCTGATACCAAGAAATATTGTCACGAGGCGTATTGGCAATTTTCGTGCGTTGGTCACCTAATTTCTGTAGTTGATAACGCTCTGGAAACCCTTCCCACCATAGGAGGTTATCATAGTCACTATCGGCAAATACCTGATATTGTGGATACGTTACCAAATACTTGCTGATATAAAAATCAGGCACTTCAAATTCACCAAATTCAAACGTATATTGACCGTCACTACCCTTTACCTCTATCCAATCCATATCAGGCAAACCATCCACCACACCCACCCCTTTACGTGGGTCTCCGATCACTGCCAGACGATCACCTATGTCCCGTCTCCGTTCGTGACTGGTTGCGTCTTTAGGTAACGTTTCTAATTCACAGATTAAGCGGGCTTGTTCGGGTTCGATGAATTGTTGTTCAATGTCGGTCAGTTCGGGATGTAATCGTCCTTGCATGGCATACACCAATGATAAACGTTCATGATTCCAACGCAGATAATCTTCACCGCGTTTATGCCATTCTGCGGCGGCTGTCCGTACTTGTCGCAATAAGATCAAATCTTCTTGGGCTGATGCAATCCAATCCTTCAAACGCTCCCAACTGCGGAAAATCGCTTCATGGGCAACTTCAACAGTTGCATGTGGATTATGTGTAGGGACGGGCTTCTGCCCGTCCTCGGACACCAAGAATGGTGTCCCTACAACGTTTGCCGTTAATAAACGGGCATTAACAACGGCTGAAATCAGTAATTTTTGATGTTCATTAAAGCGGTTCAAATTAGCGCGTTGACGTGTCGCAGTACCTCGTTCATCAACTGTTACGAGTTCACGGAATACATGCTGTAAGATGTGGTCTTTGTTATCTAATTCAAGTTCACTGAAGGTGTTTTCAGCACGTTTACCAATCGCACCCTCTACACCGCCGAGGCTATTATAATCATCGTAGGTTAGCGTTTTGGCGTCACCAGCGAGATGATACAACTCATCTAGCGCATACGCCATCAATGCTAATGCACCTGCACCTGTTCCTGTATCCGATTGTATCTTTTCGGGTAAACCATCATCCCATGTCAATCCTGCACGGTCTGCTGGATACTTAATCATCTCCACTAACGCACCCGCAGTCGGTACAGTTAGCGGATATGTCCCTGATTTAAGCAATTCTGCCAACACAGGTAATTCCAGACAGTTCGCATAGAAATCCGACCGCATCGTAATCACACAGCGTAAACGTGTCGAATTGTTCACGGCATCCAACACCGATACCAATACTTCACGGTCTGTCGGTGATGCCAATGTGAACAGTTCCTCAAATTGGTCTATGAATAGTAAAATTTCTGTCCATTGTGGGGCTTTGGCTTCTGCAACCAGCGCATCACAAATACTGATGAGTGCTTTGGGGTTTTTGGTAATGCTACTGATGAACGCGTCTTTTTCTTGTTCGATCATAAACGGCGATACAGCATGTTCTGGAAATGCTTTGGTCAAAGCATGAAACAATGCCTCTAATGGATTATCCGCTTCATCTGGCGTAAATCGTGCAAAACGCCAATCTGCACTCCCAACTTTGTCACTCACAATCGCATTAGCTTTTAAACGCGGTATCAATCCTGCCGCAACCAGTGACGACTTGCCACTACCCGAAGCCGCAACGACTGCCGCAAAGCGGTTAGCTTCGATGACTTTAACCAATTGCGCCACTTCCAACCCACGACCAAAAAAGATTGGTGCATCTGCTTCATAAAATGGACGTAGACCGGGGAATGGTGACCCTTCCCATAACGGTGGGGCTTCTTCAAATCCAGCAGTTGGTGCATCTGCAATAAGCAAACTAACATCAGATAGCAATTCATGCAACAACATCCGTAAATGTGTAATCAGTTTCTGGCGTAAATCTTCGGGATTTTCATACTCATTGAACCCACCCAATAATGCCCCTGTCGATGCGTCACGGAATTGGTCGAAAAAGCCAAGCACTTTATGGTATTGCTCAAAAGCATCACGATTTTTGAGATCAATCTTAGGTTCTTCTGTACGACGATAGATGAGTGTTATCGGTTTACCATTTTCACGTTCTGCATCAAACGCATCCCTGAATTCCCATTCTGTACCCGATAGATACACTGACCCATCTGTTTTCTGATATTCGGGAAATGGTAACGGTGTTCCCATTCGACTCCAAAACAGCACTAAGACAATGTCACACTCAGATGGGCTTGGTAACCCCTGACGAATGGCTGTCTGCGGTGTCATGGTTGCCCGCATTGGGGCATCTCCACCCGGTTTATCCCAAGCAACCGCATGAATCGACACACCGCCTGTACCCTCTTTGCGGAATAACGGGTCATATTCCAGCATATCCAGCACTTGCAGGACAACTGCACGTTCTTCATTCACATCGCCGGGAGATGCTAGAAACACTCGAATTTGTGGGACGAAGTTAGGCATACAAAACCATCCAGTTTGTTATATAACATGTCTACAATCTTATATCCGAGTATACCGCAACACTATCAAAGTGCATCAAAATATTTTGATTGACAGGGGGTTATTGTTGATCGTTGGTTGGAACGATTTTGATATACAGGTTTAGAGATTTAGAGGATGTGAGTATATAGATGTCTCACATAATACTATTATGCATCGAGCATATCACAAATATCATCAATGATTGTACGAACATTGAACGGTTTTGCAATCATACCTGCGAAGCCGGTTTGCTCTAAATGGCTTTTTACTTCTCGGGATTGATGGGCTGTGACTGCTATGACTGGGATGTGAGAAAAGTCAGGTGTACTATCTACAAATTGTTTCATATCCCAGCCATCCATTTCTGGCATTGCTAAATCGAGGAGTAAGAGATTAGGGCGGAATATTTGCATCTTTTCTATACCATCAGCGCAGTTATCAGCAGTTTCGACTGCTACACCGTGTATCTCAAGAATAGTTGATAACACTGTAATATTGTCTTCTACATCATCAATGATAAGCACTCGCCACTCATTTACATTATCGGTTGTCAGAACGAAATCTTGGCTTGTATCTGCATGTTCATTGATGTGCATGTGATTTTCCTATTCAAAATTTATTTCAACAGTTTATTCTGTAATATATTGTAATACAATTATATCTTTTACTTCCTTAAGATTTGAATAAGGTGTGAATAATTGCTCTAAAACGCAATGAGCTTGCCCAATTTTTGAATATATAGTCCCTGACACCCAGTATTTATTTAGATACAGAACCAGAAGACACTATCTCGGATTCTGCAATTCGTCCCCAATAGTCAACTGTACGAACTTTATAGTCACCATGTGTAATGGTTTGTGATGGCACATGTAAAAAACATGTGCAGATCGTATCAACTGGATTGATGCGCTCAAATGCACTATCTGACGAAGGGCGAAAGTATACGTCATATGTCTGAACAAATCGTGTATTCGACTTGTCTTCCCATTTCACCATAATCTGATTTATATCAAATAGACCATTATAATGCTCTAGTCGTAGATTTGTGACAGCCTCCGGCGGATTATCTGGTCGCACACTTAGAACAATTAAACTTACGGATGGCAACGGCATATCAAATGTCAGTGCAACTGTGTCCTCGTCAATCATTAGGTCACGAACTGGTTCAAGTAATGTTGGCTCTTGATACCTACGTAGTTCTGTTAATTGTTGCTGTGTAGGATAGCGTGGCGCACCTTGTTCTTCCCACATATCAAAAGGATTACCATGTTTATGATCTATCCGATAGTGTGCTAATCGAGCTTTTTTAAAGGTGAGATTATTTAGGGTTAGCTTAATAGATTGATTACCACAAGAAATAATCTTATCTTGGCTATGATATATTAAAATTGCGACCTGATTATCGTCATGCGCAGTAGCCAACACACCAATAGCGTCAGATTCACCCTCTGTATATATAGCCTCATAACGGGTATCGCCGAGTAAAGATAACAATGCCATTACATTTAAGACGGGCTTTTTGATCGCCTCAAATTTTCGTCGACTAATATCTTCTTGTAAATCAGCCTGCTCTGTTTGATATTCAGCCTGAGCACGTTGATCTTCAATATCGCCGAAGCGGGCTAGTAAAGTGCGATTTCCCCATTCTCCCATAAATCCATGATCATTACTCAACAATGTATAATTCACGCCAAGACCATCTATAAGATGCAGAACATGTTGATGAATGATTTTACAAGCAATTGCAGCATGATAAGTTCGTCCACGCCATGAATGAAAATCCTTCCACCCAACCTGTGGATCACATTCGTTATTCATAAACGGTGTATCCGCAAAACGCGGATGATGTTCACGTATGTACTTGACCGCGCTAATTTCTTGCTGGGTAATTAACATCGAATTTGGGTTAAGATCTTCAGGACTATTGCGCACTCCTTTTTCATGCACCGAGATAAAATCTAACCTCACACCAGTTTCGCCCGTAAAGTAATTTGTCCCCGTATCGCAGTGTGCCAGAAAGTCTCTAAAGAGTGGCGATAGGGTACGTGCAGAACCCGGTCCTCCTAAACGAAGTTCAGGATCAGCTTCTTTCAGCCCCTCGGAACAACCGTCATAGTAAATCATAAAGGATATATTATCTTGTTTCCACCATCCTATATCAGGCTCATTCCATGTCTCGAAATACCATTGTCGGACATTATCCAATCCATAGCGATCAATATAATGCACAGCAAGATCACGGACGAACTTTCGCCACACCTGTGCAACAATATCATCAGTCATGTCATTAAAGTAACCCGATGGATTACCCATCAGTTCAAAGATTGGAATCAGATTATTTTCTATGAGCACATCTATAGCTTGATCTAGAATCGACCAATCATAGACAACATCATCTGACCCAAACCCACTTCCAGAAACAAGCTCAAGCAAATAGTGTATCCTGACATATTTCAGCCCACTGTTCGGGATTGACCCTGAGTATGTCATATTCTGGCGCATGTCAGAATTTAACAATAAACTGGCAGGGGTGAATCCTGTGCTATTCCAAAAATGTTTGAGGTTACCAATAGCGTGTGCATAGTCCACTATGATTTGCATGATTACCCTCCAAGTTTGCCGTTATCCATTAACCATTGCACAGCTTCTTGCACGGCTTGCAACGATGTATAACGTGGTTCATATCCAATCAGTTTGCGAGCTTTTTCGATACTGGCGTTCGGGCTATGTGCGATGTGATCGTAAGTTGTCCGTGCGTCTTTTTCACTTACTCTTTTTGACCATTCGTCCCATCCTAAATAGGTAATATTGGGTGCGTGCCCGAACCAGCGGAACATCGCTTCAGCATATCCACGCAATGTCAGGGCTTGTGACGAGACGACATGGAAATTTTCGCCCACACTGGTATTCCAATGGATCATCGTTTTAAAAAATGATTGTGCGACGTCATATGCATGCACGTGATGCACCGTCTCTAGACCAAAGTTCGGTAAAGCCAGTGTCTCACCCCGCATGATTTGTGCATACGTTTCGATGTTCCCATTTGCAATCGGGTTGATTGGGACATATCCGGGACCAACGATATGACCGGGCATCAAAACCGTCGCAGGGAAGTTATTTCGTCGCGCATGTTCTAGGAGATAGCGTTCGATTTTCTCCTTCTGAATACCATATTCACCGAAGGGTTCGCGAGGCATATCTTCGGTTGCTGGTGGCGTAGTTGCATGACCATGTGCCCAAATTGTGCCACAATGTAAAAAGTGCATCACATGCCCATCCAACGCCTCAACTAATTGCTGATTACTCTCTTCGGTAAAGCAAATGAGGTCAATCACAACATCTGGTTTTAAGTCGCGGATACGTCCCCCAAATGTCCCCGCTTCATCCTCAGTTGTACGGTCAGCGATGATATTTTCCACTTTATCCCATGCAGAATGTGGGAGATATGGATCACTTTGCCCACGGGTTACATTGAGGACTTCATGCCCTGCTTCGACCAACATAGGCACAAGATATGTTCCAATATGTCCACTTCCACCAATAATAACTACACGCATTGTTAGTTTTCCTTTTCAATTTGATTCGCTCACTAATTGTGGCATATTCGTGCTATTCTTACGAAAGTTACTAGAAAATAAAAATGCCTCACAAAATCATACAAGGTTCGATGCAATTTTTTATATCATATGCAAGCCTGTTGTTTAGGAAACAACACAAATTCCTGCAACATCCGACACCAATTTCGACTATACTACAGTCATAATGATTTGGATGAATCTGAGGGAATCGACAATGAGAATATATGTTGCCCTATGCCTAGTTTGTTTGATGGTCTTAAGTGCTTGTGATAGTGGTGCTGCTGTACCACCAGCCCGAACAGCTGATGAAATTAGTCAAAACTATTTACCAATAGACCTTGAAAACGTTCCAGAAAATGTCTCGGGTATGGTGATGAGTGGGGCACTAAATCATAATAGTGGCGATGTGATTGCACAAGCCATCCAGATAATTGACCAAAGTCCGACTTATCAACACATCGACATCGAAACACGCTCAGATTACCTACTCCGTCTAGTGCATCTCTTCGGTATGCCCGAAGGTGAATATCCGATCACAACCTCATTTGATAGTGATCCACCAGAAAACGAATTTAGTGTCGGTTTGCTGAACCTCTGGTCGCCAAACGACGATGACCGCTATACAGTTAACCCGCAGGGCACTGTTACTCTTCGCTATGAGAATGGCTATGTATTCGGCACATATTCACTAACTGTGCAAAATCCAGCAGGCGATACAGTTGAGATTGTGGGACAATATTATGCTGCAGAAGTCGACCCGACGGTACCATAGTATCAGTAGCAATCTGATGCTTTTCTCATGCGACTATATATATGTTTCTTGCGTAGAGTGAGTAAGATAAGTAGAGTCTAGCGAACAATAACCAGAAACTAAAATTCAATGCAAACACCACCCGAAAAAAATAACGATCACCCACTCTATCAGCAACCACGTCATCCGAATGAATTCCCGACCGATGACCGACCACGCCAACGGATTCAGCGCGCACCAGAAGACCGCCCTTATTTGACCTATGGGTTAATGGTGATTAATGTGCTCATTTTTATAGCTGGATTGGTATCGTCTGATGTTGATCAGCAACTGTTTGTCCTTGGCGCATTATTCCCACCGTTTGTCATCGAAGGTGGAGAAGTTTATCGCCTATTTACAGCGATGTTCTTGCATGGCGACATCATGCACATCTTCTTCAATATGTATGCACTCTATATTATCGGGATTCAGCTTGAACCAATTTTTGGGCGGGTGCGCTTTGGTATTATCTATTTCCTCGGTGGGCTTGGTGGGTCGGCACTCAGCCTTGCACTAGGTACGTACAACGTGCCATCAGTCGGTGCATCGGGTGCAGTCTTCGCGATCTTCACAGCTTATGCAATTCACCTTTATCAACACAAACATCTCTACCAAAACGTCCGTGCACAACTCCAGCAGATTGTCTTCCTCATCGGAGCAAATCTTTTGATCGGTTTTATACCGGGATCACGGATTGATAACTGGGGACATATCGGTGGTTTATTGGGTGGCGCAATTTTAGCATGGCGGATTGCCCCGCGCTTACACCGTCCGCAGATGACGATCCGATCGATGCATGACCTAGCTCAAACGGATACCAACCCGCTAAGCCTGCACTTACCGTATATTGTCATTTATACGTTTGGCTTAATCGGCGTGATTGCTTTCGCCTTTGCTACTCTCGGTTCTTAGGCGTTCGACTTCATAGCGTAATAAGGCGACTTGTTGCGCGATTTCTTTGTTTTCTTGGGTGAGTTTGGTAATCACTGTCGAAAAATAAAGCTGAATGAACAACAGGAACAACGCTGCTAACAAAAAGAGCAGGTTCGGTGGGTAGACAATGCCAACTGCGCCTGCTAATCCATGTAATAAATCACGCCATACTCCGACAACCAGCATCACAATCGCTGTGCCAAGCCATAAAAGTGAATATTCTTCGCGCAGGCGGCGACGACGTACCAACTCCAGCACAATGACTAACGCAATCACCGATGCACCGACAGCAAAAATTATTGACCGATCAATCATGTTGAATACTCCAGTATAAAATCGCGAAGAATTCCATAAATCGTCGAACAACGCAAGCGTTGTCCCTACAAGCAATTACATAAATTTTCAAACTGGCTGTATTACTAGGCAACAAACGCCCTTATCCACTCTGCCCAACAGGGACAATGGTTGGTTGTGGTGGTGATGTCGGGAATAGTGTCGCTGTTACAACAGTCCCGTCAGGGTTAGTAATAGGTTCGGCAGTCACTTGTCCCGCTGGAACAGCACCCGTACATGCCTGCGAGGCTATATCGCGGTTGGTTGTCACCTCGGCTCGATTAATCCCTGTACCAACAGTTTGCAAATTGAGCGCGTTATTATATTGATCTCGAGCGCCACAAGCATCCCCTTGTTCAGCAAGTGTATCGCCGTAGCTAGCATATGCTTCTTGCAGTTCTACCATCACCTGACCGTTTAAATAATTAGCCAGTCCTTGTTCATAGGCAATACGACTAAATAAACGTACGGATTCTGCAGGATTGGTAATCTTCAAACGTTGTGCATCGAGATAAAGTTGTGCGATAAACCGTTCATAATTGAGACCTTGAATATCCCCATAGGCTTCAGCACGACCCGTAATGACAATGCCTTCTGCTAATTTACCCGTCCGGAACAGGCGTGTCGCTTCGGATGTCATCGCATTAAAATAGAGGGATTCGACAGTTGCCCGTTGGAAACTATCATCAATAGCGATAATCGCATCAAGTGTATCAATCGCATCTTCGAAGTTCTCTTCTGCCATTTGTGCTTGTGCTTCGGCAAGCAATCCATCCATATCAAAGTCGAACAAACCTGTAGCAGGTTCTTCGGTTGCTAGTACCGTTTCAATCGTTGGCTCAAGTGTGAATGTCACTTCTACTGTTGGTGTGATGGTTGGCGATGGTGTTGTGGTTGGTGTGAATGTTGCTGTTGGCAAGGTATCCAGATAGAGTTGAGTTGCTGTTGGGATAAAATCAACTAGACAATCCGGAGACGGTGTTTGCTCCAACATGAATTCCATCCGGCGTTCCAGCAAACCTGTATTACCACCATCAATATCGGTCTGCATTTGGTCACATTGGGTTTGAATTTCGGCAGCGAGGGTCGCAGTTGCATTTGATCGTGCGATGGTGACACCCGAATTCCATCCGGCAAATGTTGAAATCATTACGAGCACGCCTGCCAGCAAGACGCTAAACATACCAACGATACCCCACACAATACAACCAGGGCCACTCGGACTTTGATCTTCTGGTTTACCATAGAATGCATCTGGTGGTGGATTGGTAAATTGGCTTGGGTGTTGCCCCTGAAATGGGCTACGCGGTTCGGTATCATCGGGTCTTTGCATTGCCTGCATATCCTCATCAATCGTCCAGCTAAACGGCGCGTATTATAGCCTAGCACACGACGAATGCCTAGCCAACGCTTTACCTATGATTTTGTACAATCCATACTACTTCACATCTCTTTATATTTGTCTTTTTCATCAACCTATCTAATACTAATCCAGCCCTAGTGGCAAATTCTAATGTTAAATTTAGAGCATGTCAGGTAAGATAACTCAAACGGACTAACGTCCATTTAGAAAGACCAAATAACATGGTTGAGATAGATAATCATTTGAGAGAGGCAATAAAATGGCACAACAATACTTGCCATTGATGGAAACAGCAATCAAACCAGGATTTGCAAATTCGCTCCCGTTCCAATATTTTGCAGCAGATGAGTTCCCAAGTGTGAACCCTGTACATTGGTTGAACTCACATTTTGCAGTCGGCGGATGGAGTTCACTCCAGCGTTTGAGTGGGATGCTAACCGCACATATGACCCGCATCGCACCGCGTAATGGCTTTACATGGCACCCACATCGTGGATTAGAAATCTACACATGGATTCTAGAAGGTGAAGTCTACCACGAGGACATTACCGGCGGTAAAGGTGTGCTTAAGGCTGGTGATTTACAGCGCATGTTTTCCGGCAATTATATTGAACATCAAGAACTGAATCTGACGGATACACCCGCGCGTGTGATTCAAATCTGGTATATTGCTGACCCCAAACATCGTGGACTCGAGCCACATTACCAGCAACTCAGCAATAACGAATTACCCAAGCGACAAATCGGCGATGCAACTGTCTTCAGTTTGATCGGTGATGATTCGCCAATGACCCAACATATGGACGGACGACTTACCGCAACACAAGTTAGTGCATCAGGTACAACCATAGTTGAAAATCCAAGAACAGGTGAAGACCTCTTTTTGTACGTCACCGATGGTACTGGTCAGGTGACATATGATGGTGACACCTACGCACTCGGACAATATGACGTGCTGTTGGTACGCCCCGAAGCAGACAACGTCGAAATCACAGCCAGTGGTGACGATCGACTCGATTATATGAGCTTCTATCTGCCACCGTTTTTAGGGTAATCATTATCCTCACCAATAATATGTAAGGATGAACCCATGTGTACCTCCGCCGACGCATAGGTACCTCCTTACAAATACCAATTAAACAACCCGTTTGTCATTCGTAAGAGTTTCACGCGATAATCATCTGTATGATATGACGTAAACCTGACAAATGGAGTCCTCTCATGCGTGACGCAACGACAGTTCCATCTAATAAAAAATGGCGTGTTTTATTATTGCTCTCACTGGCAGAGCTACTGGCAATGGCGGTGTGGTTTTCAGCATCAGCAGTTGTACCTGCTCTAACTGAGGCGTGGTCATTAGACGCCAATGGACAATCATGGCTGACAATGTCAGTGCAAGTTGGGTTTGTCGTTGGCGCATTTGGATCAGCAATACTCACATTAGCTGACCGGATTCCGAGTAAGTGGTTCTTCACAGGGGCAACATTTGCTTCAGCGATCGCGACGGCATTAATCCCATTGATTGCTGATGGACTCGTCATAGCGCTGATTTTACGCTTTTTGACAGGTGTATTTCTAGCAGGCGTGTATCCTGTTGGGATGAAAATTATGACGACATGGACGGTTAAAGATCGCGGATTGGGCATTGGTCTCTTAGTCGGTGCGCTAGCCATCGGATCAGCATCACCCCATCTACTCAATGCAGTTGGTGGTGTGACTGACTGGCAACCTGTGCTTTATCTGGCAGCAGGACTGGCGGCAATTGGTGGATTTATCGGACTATTTTTCATTGACGTTGGACCGAATGTGACTCCCTCCCCGAAATTTGAATGGCAACATATTAGTAAGATTTTGCGCGATAAAGATGTCATGTTAGCCAACCTCGGCTACCTTGGACATATGTGGGAATTATATGCGATGTGGGCGTGGATTCCAGCATTTTTACTAGCGAGCTTCGCCATATCAGGTGTTGATGCAACTATGGCAAGCGTCGTTGCGTTTATGGTCGTTGCCGCAGGTGGCATCGGTAGTTTTCTAGCGGGTAAACTTGCTGATCAGTTTGGGCGCACGACCTTAACCACACTGTCGCTTATTATCAGTGGAACATGTGCCCTCTTGATCGGACAATTATTCGGTGGAAACCCGATTCTATTATCCATCGTCGCAGTTGTATGGGGTTTTACAATCATTGCGGACTCAGCACAATTTTCAGCATGTGTCACAGAATTAGCTGATAGACGTTTCGTCGGTACAGCGCTGACGCTCCAGACAAGCCTCGGTTTTCTATTGACGTTATTTTCAATTCGCCTCACCCCAACCTTTGTTGATTTAGTGGGTTGGCAATGGGCGTTTGCATTTTTAGCATTTGGACCAGTCGTCGGTATTATCGCTATGATGACCTTACGGCGGTCGCCAGCATCAATAAAATTAGCGGCGGGTAAACGCTAATATCGCGTGATTAACCAAGACAGCATATTAAACTTGCAATCAAGGTAAAGTATAATGCATTAATCTAAAACTCATAATTGCTATCTGCAACAAGCGCAATAATCTCATTTGATAGTAGGTTTATTGGAGATTCTCACATTGTGAATAAGAGCTCACGCCGCAATATAATTTCCCCTCGCACTATTCTTACAACATTTTTTTTAACCATCTATATGTTAGTGCTATTGTTTTTAATACTGGTTTTTGGTGTCGGTAATTCGAGGGCTCTCCACCTTATGTTTGCAGTTACAATTGCGACAATGGTTATAGTACATATCATTTACCAGAAAAACATGACTTTACTTTATTCACTATTACCGCTGTTAATTCTACATCTAATATGGAAGCCAATAGTTGGTATAGTTCTGGGAGATGTTGACCCTACTCTTTGGATATTTTCTGACATTCCACTACTGTATTATGTTCTGCAAACGCCAATCTATTTTGTCATCTTCCTCTTCTGTGTTCTTGTACTCATATTAAACTACGTACCCGTTGTTAAGAAATGGAATCGTCAACCAATTGATTGGGAACATATTCCGGTACGCGGTATAAGATGGATAATTGGATCAATATGTCTATTTATTGCTTATCATTTTTTTTCCGCAGATGTAAACTTATATGCGAATCAAATATGGTTATTCGATCGCATTGTTCTGATGATCATAAGCATATTGGTATTTGTAAATCCGATATTCGTCTTGCCTTTTGTTATTTATGCTTCCAACTACAACTTGCAGCTTTCTATTCCCATTGGACAAAATAGCTATCACCATCTAAAGTTTGCGTTCCAGTTCCTAACTCTTTTTGGCGTATTTGTCCCATTACGAGCTATCAGTAAAAGGTTTGAGTTTTGGCATGTGTTTGTATTGGGAATTGTACTCGTAAGTGCAACCTATTTTGCCTCAGGGTTTGGCAAGTTATTCAATACATCTTCACAACACTTTGCTTGGATCATTGAGAATCCAACTGTGCATCTCCTTGCAGGTGCTCATATAGCCTATGATTGGCTCGGCTTTTTACCGGAAGACACGTTTCTGGGCTTACTTAGCGCAATGGACAATATTGATCTATTTTTTAACCTCTTTACGATATTTGCCGAAATGGGATTAATATTTGTATTCTTTAGAAACAGGAAAGTGACCTTTTTATTTCTCCTTACAATCATCTTTTTTCATATTGGTGTCTTTATTACAACAGGGTTATTATTCCGTATGTGGTTATTGTTAGATGTATCATTATTGATCCTTCTCGCGATACAACCAGCACAATCCAGCATGTTAAAGTCAATGTATAAGTTACCCATTGCAATCTATAGTGCTACTGCAATTTTTACGGGTGCTTTTTTGCCACAAGTCTCCAGTTATGCTTGGTGGGATGTAGGTATATACTTGAATTTTGATTACCAAGTAACAACTACGGATGGCAATCAGTATAATTTGCCTCGTAATTTTTTGAGTCCTTATGAGGACCTCAATAGAGGTCATTTTCGACACTTTGTCGATCTGCCAGTTCCGATAACAAATAATATTGGGGCAGGAAACTACGATTTTTGGCAAGAAATCAAAAATCTAGATAATATCGATGAAATAACAAGAGGGATAGAAGAAAATGGGCGGAGATTATTTAGTGAAGAAATGTATCAAGGATTTAGAGATTTTATCATCGTGTCTTTCTCAAATTATAATCAACGAGGTCTAACAAAGACCTTTGTGCCTTTTCTACCACAAATCCCACTTCACTATAATGCGATGCAAAATCCAAATGCGGTGTACTATGATGGTCAAGCTCCTGTGGCATCAGTACAAGTAAGCTATCGAATTGATTACTATAATCGTCATAAAAATGAATTCTACCTAATTGTGGAAGAACAAGTCTATGATTTTGTCATTCCACAACGTTAAATTTCTGTTCTTCTCACTAGAATTGTTTGACTTGTTACTTGATATACAGTCCCAAAGTGAGATTGGAATTAGATAAACTATTAGCTTATGGGGCATTGATGGAATAACCTCACTCTTCCCAAGAGAAGTGATTGAGAGTCTCCTCCTCCATAGTTCTGCTAAGGCATTCACATACAATGTCTTGGTAGATGCGATTGATATACCAAGTGGCTTCTTTGGTTTGTGTGAGATTGTCAAATACTACTGCAATAAATCATACCCAATTGTAAGGAGGTAAATCACCGCAAAGGCGTGATGAATAAAAGAGTTATATATTCGCTTGTTTGATAAAATAGTAGAGTATATTATTCTATCTGACCATGAGGACAACAATCATGGAATCTGAAATTCTAGGGGTCATGGCGTTAGTAATTGTGTTGAGTGTTACAGCACAATGGATTGCATGGCGTATTAAACTTCCATCCATCTTACTTCTGCTCTCCTTCGGTATTCTAGCAGGTCCGGTCACACATCTGATTGATACAGAACATCTCCTCGGGGAACTCCTGTTCCCAGTCGTTTCGCTATCGGTTGCCATTATCTTATTCGAAGGCGGGCTTAGCCTCAGATTAGACGATCTGCGCGATATTGGACTTGTATTTCGTCGCTTAATTTCGATCAGTGTCATGATTACATGGGGGCTGACAGCAGTCTTCGCCCATTTGCTCCTCAACCTATCGTGGGATTTGTCGATTCTATTAGGAGCAATTTTGATCGTCACGGGTCCGACGGTGGTGATACCCATGCTCAATCAGATCAGGCCAAACGCAAGGCTGAATAATGTATTGCGTTGGGAAGGCATTGTGATTGATCCGATAGGTGCAGTCATCGCTGTCTTGATTTTTGAGCAAATTATCTTAACTGAACCTGCCCCAGGTGCTGCGATCTTAGGTGTGATCGAAACAATTGTGGACGGGGTCTTCATCGGGTATGTGGCTGCACGGGTTCTAGTAGAGGCGTTTCGTCGACGATGGGTGCCTGAATATCTGCAAAATCCAGTTGTCTTGATGGCGGTTCTAGGCGCATTTACCCTATCCAATATGCTCCGTGCCGAATCTGGTTTGCTGACCGTCACTGTAATGGGGATTGCGATGGCAAATCAAAGGCTATACGACATCCGCCACATCGTTGAATTTAAGGAAAACTTACAAGTCCTACTGATTTCATCGCTGTTTATCTTGCTCGGTGCACGCCTCAATATCGAATCGCTATTGCAATTAGGAGTCGGTGTCGTCATCTTCGTCGTCTTCTTAATGTTGGTGATTCGCCCGTTATCCGTTATGGCAGCGACATGGCGGTCTGATTTTACATTCAAAGAAAAGTTATTCATCTCGTGGATGGCACCCCGTGGGATTGTTGCAGCATCAGTTGCCTCGATTTTCTCGTTGGAATTAATCGAACTCGGTCGCCCCGAAGCCGATGTACTGGTGCCGATTACATTTGTGGTGATTATTGTCACCGTTGCGGTCTATGGTCTGACAGCGGGACGTTTAGCACAGATGATGGGCTTGGTGCAAGAAAATGCACAGGGGGTGCTCTTTGTCGGAGCACATGGTTGGGCACGGAAACTCGCTCTCAACCTTAAGAAAGCAGGCTTTAAAGTCATCCTCGCCGATTCGAGTGCATTTAATGTCGAACAAGCCCATAATGATGGACTACGCGCGTATCATCGTGATGTCTTGACGGACTCGATTATGGATGAAGTTGATTTTAGTGGGATCGGACATGTGTTATCTCTCACGCCGAATGATGAAGTGAATTCTTTGGCAAGCTTGCATTTTAAGGATGTGTTTGATAGCCATAGCATCTACCAATTGGCGCATCCTGATGAAAAAGAAAATCCTGATGTCGTCCAATCACGATTTGGAGGACAAACACTTTTTGGCTCTGACATTACCTATGAAAAGCTATCACTGAGCTTTAGTACGGGTGCAAAATTGTATACCGTGGATGTAGTCGATGTTGAACAATTTAGTAGTAAACTCGATCAATTCATCCCTTTATTTGTGATTACCCCCACTAAAGAACTGTTGATTTGGACAGCCGATGAACCACCGATTTTACAAGTCGATCAGACCGTGATTGGCATACTGAATGAAGAAGATGAAGGGTTATTTGATCGCTCAGAAACCGCCTTCACACCGATGCCAGGCGTTCTCACATCGATTATCAACGATGCGATGGACAAGATGGATACCGATGATAGCAATGATAACGATAAGCACCCTGTCACGGATACATCACTTTAAACGTCATATGCTAGCATCAATTATGAGGACGAGTGCGTGTATTCGTCCTCTGATGCTTATTCATGCCTCGTTAGGCATCATATAATCCAGCGATTTTACTATGTAAATATGTGCCTTCACGCATGTCAGTGTTATCACTAAATTGGTCGACACTCCCGATTCGTGTTCGGTCGGCAATTGCTTTCATAGCCGGATCTTTTATCGCTTCGAGTAGTAGATCGTTATAGCGCCAACTATTCGTGACTTGGAATCCGCGTCCATGAAAATCTTCTACCGCAGGGTGAATTGGTGCAGTAATCTTAAGATCGTTAAACATCGTGTTGAGAATAGTATAGGCTTTTACAAGCGCAGCTTCACGGTCTCGGTAGGTTGTGCCTGTTTGTACATCACGCAAAATCGGCATCAGGTCAGCACCACAATCTAACTCAGCGAATGCGGTTCCAAACCATTTGGGGTAGGGTGCATAACGGCGTTCCATCAAAAAGCATAATTGCATGATGCTCCGTACTAATCGCCCTGCAATCACAGCCGAACCTAATTCATCACCAACAAATCCGGCACGCGGCGCGAGGTGCTCATCTTGACCAATACGTGCCCACCCACCAATCAACAAGTACAGCCACACATCATGTGGATAATAAGCGAATCGATCACGCATAGCTTGCATATTCAAACTATCATGGAACAACCCACCAGCAGTCACAGTCAGTAATTTTTGCTGTGGGATTGCTAACCAGTCGGCAGGTGTCATCTCATACTCAACTGCTACACCTAAGATGTCTTTGATAAATTTTTCGATGGTATAAATTTCGATGCGGTGGTTTATCTTGCCACTATCAATCGTCTCTAATAATTGGGTGCCATTCTCGCCTTCACCGACCATAGGATTGCCAAAATGTGTTGAATATCCACGAAATGTATACGGGAGTTCGTCACTTAGTACATCGCTAATTTGGTCTTCAAACTGGACTTTGTCCTCTGGTGATAGGAACAACAACATGCGCGGACCCCAATGATGATCAGTAGACATCTCCGTGTCGTAACCTAGCACCTCAGATCCACTGCCCACGAGTCCGGTTGTATAAGCTAGGTTAGGGAAATGCTTACTTAAAATGGGTTGGACAGCCTCATGATAAAATGCGCGCGAAAGATCAAGTCCTTTAATAAATTCTGGCATATCGTATCCTTCTCTTGGTAGCTAATCAGGTGTTTGAGTTGCGTCGGTAGTCACTTGGCTGGTTGCGCCAAATTTAGGGACAAATCGCCATAAGAAACGTTTGATGCGGAGAGTGAATAAAAATCCCTGTATTTCGCTGTGGTTATCATATTTATGTCCCGCACCAACCCGCAAGTAACGGGTTAAATCAGCAATTGCGCCGTCATAATCGTGTAATGCCGCTCGTACCCGACCACGCGCTTCATAAGCTTGTGATACAGTCGGATTTAGGGCTAAGGTGCGCGTTAAATCTTCTTCAGCATCAAAAAACCGTTTTTTGTCTTCATAGGCAAGCGCTCGATTGTAATAGGCTTCATAGTATGCCCCATCAATATGCAGTGCCATCGTATAATCAGTAATCGCATTTTCGAGGTCTTCCTGAAACCGCCGGACATTCCCGCGTTCGTTATAGGCTGTTGCCATGTAAGGCTGCTGGCGTAGGGCTTCGTTGATGCTATTTTCGGCTTCTTTCCAACGTCCAAGATAGCCGAGTGCTTCACCCCGACATACATAAATCTCGGCAATATCGCCTAGGCTTAATTTAATCGCATTATCGAACATCGCAATGGCTCCCTCATAGTTACCATTCTCCATGAGGACTAAGCCTTGCTCGAAATAATTATCCACCCGCTCGAACATTGGTGATGCCCTTTACTACTCTGAATACGCATATTGTAACGTTATTTTGATAGATAGACGACACCTCAGCCATAGTATATTGAAAAAGATTGTGTCATTTTAAGATTGATTTGTCCGGTTTTTACCTAACGTTTATACAACGCTGTAAGATTTGTTCAGATTTTCAATGTATAATAGATACACGTAGATAGAAAGCAGACTTACATGGACAAACCAAAACGTAAACAAAAAGAACTATCATCCCTCTCTATTGTAATTGGATGGGCGTTAATTCATTCGCTGGGTTGGACGGTCATTTATTTGATGGCTTCTAATATGGCGAACATAGGGTCAGACATTTTCATCCTCGGGTTTATTGGGGTGTTGGCTGGTGGTGTAACAGGGTCACTGCAACATACACTGATTGAACGTGGTACAGGTATCAATATGACACACTGGATCCTACTTTCGGCGTTAGGGACATCTGCAGGACTTGTTGCTACGACCATTGTTGATAATGTGTGGTACGCTTCCCCATATATCTGGACGTTACCCATTTTCCTACTGCCAGCACTATTCCAATGGATGAGTATTCGCCGCTTCACACGCGCAGGTGGACTCTGGATCGTTGCAAATGTCATTGCAAGTGCTGTCTTTACAATGTTTGTCATAACATTGGTATCCCAAGGATACGAATTGTTATCGGCTGTGATTCCAGCAGGTCTACAAGGTATTGCATCAGGATTTGTGGTTGTGTGGTTGTTGCGCCAACTCCCAAAACAAGACCTTACCGAAGAAAAACCAAAAAACGAGTATGATGACCATGTAATGGTCTCGTCCTAAATTACAGGACGAGCAAGAATGGAGTTTATATGTCACAAATAAAAACAACAAACTTTTGGCTAGCATGGATTTTTGCAAGCTTACTGGTATATCCAATTACAGCCATCTTTGTGTTTGCATTCAGCATGATCTGGTTTACAGCAGCTCAAGCATTGTTCCCAGCTGTTAATCAGGCTGGTTTCCTTAGCGATGTTTATACCCTCGCAACTATCATCGCTTTTGGTGGGGTGATTGCACTAGCGGTTGGGATGCTACAGGCTAATGTCCTCAAACGCTATTTCCATTTCACGCCCCAAAATTGGCAACGTGCAACTGTTATTGGTGGGTTGGTCGCCGCACCTGTTACCGGATTCATCATGTTTGGTCTCAATGATTATATGTCAGTCAATTATTGGGAACTGGTGGAAAGCGGTCAATTTGAAATCCTCAGCCTCTTATTGAATGTCCTACCGATGATGATGTATGTAACCGTTATGTCGGTGGTACAGGCGATTGTACTCCGCGAATATGTTAGTAGCGCATGGTTATGGATTGTTGCTAATGCTGTTGCAGGTTTGATGTTCAGTATGCTAGCAATGGTCACGTTTGACCCCGGTTTTGGTGACTGGTTATTAGCCGCTATTGCACAGGGTGCCATTACTGGTTTTGCGATGTTGTGGTTATTACACCGTCTGACTAAAGAGGAAGAAGAAGCCGACGAACCAGAATTCGCCTATCAACATGTCCCTATCGATATTGATGATGATTAAGCGATAACAAATTCAGTACAAGAAAATAAACAATACAACAGGCTCGGTCAATATGGCGGAGTCTGTTTGTTTCTGATGCAATCCAACATTAATTATAAAAACAAACCAATCATTAACGCTAGCTTTCTTGAACGATGTTACAGTTCGGTTTATGATGAATATAGTGAACGACACAAAGCGAGAGTCTATGAGACAGGTTTTGACATTTTTGAATCAACACATCGGTACAGCTGGGCTACTTGCATTTGCAAATGCGCTAATTTTTGCTGGATTAACATTAGCAACGCCAGATCGTAACGAGTTGTTTTTATTGGCATTGGTTGGATATGCGGTTACGGGATTAATTGATATATCGGCACGGCGTACACAGGTACAAGCCTTTAGTGAAAAACCCGGGCTATATATCCTGACGCTACTGAATGCAGTAGGATTGATCCTTGCGACAACAGATCCGCTCACCCAATCTATTTGGTTAGGTATGGTCGGGTTAGCCGTATTGCCACTGCTTGTCATTGATTCGATGTCGGAACAAGACCGTTGGTTAATTGGTCTGATTCCACTGTTTGCCGGACTGATTGCTTCCCTATTATTGGGCGATACATTGCTGGCAACGATGGGTCTCGGTGTCCTGTTTATAAGTAATATGGCCGTCCATCTATCAAGCGACCAACCCGAAACAGTATCGACTTCAGTCACCACAGTGAATGAATTTGAGCCCATATTACAACCCGCCCGACAGATCCAACCAGATGAAACAGGCGAAGTCGCCATGCAGATGCACGTCACCGTTGATGGATTGGTACGGAGTGTACAGGCAATTAATGAGGCGACACAACAACAATCCTCAAGTGCGGGTGAACAATCGGATGTAATTACATTAACCAATCGTTTATTGGATGATTTCCTCTCCTTGTCTGAACGCATCAGCCAAGAAGCACTCAGTGTTACCAAAACAGCTCAAACCACCGAAGAAATTTCTGGTCAGGGTCAAGAAGCGATTGCCCAAGCGATTGTCGGGATGGATGATCTGCGCGAACAAGTCGCAGCGATTGGTAAAACCATTGTTACCTTAGCTGACTTGACCCGTAAAATTGACGAGATCATCAACTCAGTTAGTGAAATTGCAACACAATCCAATCTATTAGCATTAAATGCATCGATAGAAGCAGCCCGTGCTGGGGTACATGGACGCGGGTTTGCAGTTGTTGCTGATGAAGTGCGATCACTCGCACAACAATCCACACAAGCAGCTGGACAAGTGCGGGGGATCCTTGCAGAAATTCAAAATGCGATGAAAGAAACAATCCAAGCAACAGAAATTGGGATGGATGGCGTAAGTGAAGGTGTCGCTCGAACGCAAGAAGCAAATGAAGTCATCGTACAATTATCTGAGAGTGTCAGTGCATCAAATTCAGCTGTCCGCGATATTTATGCAGTGATTCGTCAACAGGCACAGGGTCTAGAAGAGATTTCAATTTCGATGGATCGTATCCAGATGATTACCCAAAATACGATGGCAAGCACCCGCGCAGTAGAAGCAGTTTCAACAAATCTCACACGGCTCGCATCAGACTTACAAGATGCGGTAGGACAACAGTTACCGGACTCAAACGAAGGGCTGGATTAGAATCGCAAATACAATGATGCCAACCATCGCCACAATTATAACTGTCAATACCCACCCTATAAAACGCCAAGCACGATCACGTATATCTGGACGTAATATATCTAGGTTCATATCAATATCAGATTGAGCGTCGGCAGGTTGTGTATCATTTTCAAGTAAGCGCAGGCGGGCTTCGGCTTTTTCATTCTCTGGGTTTAATACCAGAATATTTTGTAAACAAACAATCTGGTCTTCATCGGTTTCTGTCACATTCAATAATGCAATCCAAATTGATTCTTGGCTCGGGTCTGTAATGGCTGCTTTACGCCATAACAAGCGCGCTTTATCCATCTCCCAATTGTTATAGGCAAGATACCCTTGTTGGAGAAGATGCAGTGCTTTTTCTGCTTGTTTATCTGTTTTAACTGTGTATGTCATAGGTGATGTTACAAATCCGCTATAAAACCGTCTATCTTAAGTATATCAAAGTTTAACCCACTGGTGGTTAAATTTTGCTAACCCTTTCTTGAGGGTCTATAGGAATATTCATTTTTTGAAACATTCTTAAATACAAGCCTTTTAACGCCATAATCAGATAGTTTATATTCGAGTTCAATATCGAGAATTTAGGTATACCTTATAAATTTTCAAATATTTCGGTTTATTAACATCAAATTGTTTATTCTAATGCTATACTTGTGTCGGATGCCGACAACATATCAAAGCTAAGGACATGCAGTCAAAATTTAAGACACTTCGAACCAATGCAATATCACGTTTCCATAACTGGGGGAAACGTCTTAGTAATATACTGCTCAGCCCGTCTGATAAAATTACAACGCAGGATAGGCGTACACAGGCACGCTTGTTGTCCTCGATTATCTTGTTGACATTAGCGATCATCGTTTTTTTGATGCTAACCCCACGTAATGAACTCGTGATAGGAGACGCTCCCGAGCCCTTTATTCTTTTGATAGCAGGGTGTGTCATGATTGGGTTGTATATTGCTAGCCGCACCCGTCATTATTTGCCGACTGCTGTCACCACCATTAGTCTACTCATTCTGACCATTTTACTTGTGTTTAGCGAATCGACATCAGGGATCGATTATGCGTATTTGTCCGTGGTGATCTTAGTTGCCAGCGTGTTACTCGATATACGCCTACTCCTACTCACAATTGCAGGCACGATGATTGGCACACTTGCACTCATTAGCGATCATCCAGAGATGAGCTTTAACAGCGATCCCTTCTTATTTATGGTGGTCGCATCAATCACAACTATTTTTGTTGGGTTCTATCATCGCTATCAAGAAAGCTCCCGTACCGAAGCACTGGTTGACCGTGAAGCACGATTACAACTCATCTTAGAGCAGATGCCCGCGATTTTATGGACCACCGATGAAAACTTGATTGTCACATCATCTACCGGATCAGGTTTTAACCAAATCGCAATTGAGGCTGACGAAATTGTTGGTAAGTGGATCGCTAGCGCACCACCGATGGAAAAATTATCGATGTTCCGTACAGAGGCACACTATGATGCACTAAGTGGCAAGTCGGGCACGTACGAAAGCAATTGGGGCGATGTCGTATTCCAATGCTTTATTGAACCACTCCATGATGCGCGTCATAAAGTGATTGGATGTGTTGGGGTTGCATTAGATATTACCGCACGACGGTCAGTCGAACAGGTTGCTGTTGATCTGCGGGTAGAAAAAGAACGTGTCAACATCCTCTCAGACTTTATCCAAAATGCAACACATGACCTGAGTACCCCACTATCGGTTATGAATGCGAGCATTTATTTGTTACGTAACACGAGCGAATTAGATAAACAAAAACGCCATCTGGATTCATTAGATCATCAAACAGAACGACTTGGTGAACTCGTAAAAAGTATGGTCACGATGTTACGCCTCGATAAGATGGATTCCTTTAGTAAAGGGGCAGTTGATATTAATAGCCTATTGCATAATCTGCCCTATAGCTTCGAAACAAAAATGCAAGTTAAACGGCTCACTTTAAGAAAAGACCTTGATCCATCGCTCCCGGCTGTGTTGGCTAATGAGAGCTATTTACTCCAAGCAATGGAAGAAATCTTAGATAATGCAATCCAGTTTACCAATGTGGGTGGCACAATCACACTATACACACGTCATGAAGATCGACGGGCTGTGATTGAAATTCGTGATACAGGCATTGGTATTGCACCAGAAGATCAAATTCAAATTTTTGACCGCTTCTATCGCGTCGACAAATCACGCTCCACCTCAACAGGAGGCAATGGGTTGGGCTTGGCAATTGCTAAACGTGTGATTGAAGGACATGGTGGACGCATCCATGTCAACAGTCAGCCGGGTGAGGGCACAACATTACGTATCACCCTGCCAGTTGAACCCATGCACGAGACATTGATGACACAGTAAGCGATCAAAAAGATAGGATAAGCCATGAACGCGTATGTCATTCGATCAGCCGATGCCGACTTTTTCGAAGTTGCTGGAGAATTGGTTGCCGATGTATTTTCGGGAGGAAACGCGCGCATTTATGATCGGATTTTGCACGATTGGGTTGCGAATGCGCCACATCAACCCGGTTTTGACTATAATTTATGCCGGATTGGTGTTGTTGATAATCAGCTTGTCTCACAGATTCTGATCGAAAAAAATGTATTGCGCTACGGCAAGGCACAATTAAAAGTCGCATCAATTGGTAAAGTTGCCACCCACCCACAACATCGCCATAAAGGTTATTCGTCGACACTCGTTCGTGACACCCTCGCAACAGTTGCCGAACAAGGCGCACACCTCGCATTTTTGAATGATTTAAGCTCGTTTTATCATCACTTTGGGTTTAGTAGTGTCCTGCCGGATACTGTGCTTGAAGTGGACAGTAAGATGGCGATGGATATGCCTCACCCTTTAGGCATTCGCCACGCCACACTAGATGACCTCGATACCATCATCCGCTTACATAATCGTCATTGGGGTAATCGCATCACATTTAGACGGTCTGACGAATGGTGGTACTGGAAGTTCACATCCAGTATTGACCCGATCTTGGTGGCTGTCACACAGGGCGACAATATTCAGGGCTACATCTGGCGAGTGAACACCGGCAATCAACTGGAACTCATCTGCGATAGTTTACCAGCGACGATGACACTCCTATCCTTCTTAGGAAAGCGGATGCAAAAAATGGGTGAACCGCTCATCCAATTATTGATACCGCCCGATGATGTGATTATCTCCTTTGTCCGACAGATGATGGATTTTGATGTGCGTATCCGGTATCCACATCAAGGTGGATGGATGGGTCGGATTATCAACAGCACCGCCTTGCTGAATGCATTACTACCCGAAATTACCAATCGCGCTCAACGTTATATCTCCAATTTTGATAGTCGTGACCTATACCTGAATTCGGATGCCGATGCTGTGTCAATTGGCTTGCGGTCACTACCTGAATACGAGCTATACCTCAGCCACCGCGATTTTATTCAGGTCATGTTTGGGTCATTGAGTCCGGTTACACTCGCCTTACGCGACCACCTCCCATTGGAAAAAGTCCGTTTATTAGAGGTACTCTTCCCACCACGCGTCGCCGCCATCCCACCACTCAATTGGATGTAAGTTAAATTTTGCTCTATACAAATCTTAAGTCCAACAGAAACTCTAACGTTCTTGATACCAAAATAGCGCATACAGTACTGCAAATAATCCGTAACTAATAGGATTAATCCAACCAATCCCACCCCAAACGCCATTTATCATAGCTAAGAGAGAAACAAAAAAACCATTGATAAAATAGACCATAACACCTAGCGCGACAATTCGATGAGATGTCGGATCTTCTTGACGAATACTCAGGAATTCGGCGATGGCCATCATCAGCATCACACCACCTAGCAATTGAACGAATACATATCCCACGGGCTCATATGCAACATCTCGAAGAAGTGCAGGTGTCACATGTGGCAAAAAAACCATCGCAAAGAAGTAAGGAATTGTTAGCATCACATGAACAAACATGATTCGACGTAAATTGGTTGAAGTCATCATTGGTATCTCCTTAGCAATTTGATGTGTAGATGATTTTATTTTATAGACAACAGCTTTACGTGCAGGAAGTGGGGATAAAAAAGATATAAAAACAAAATAAGTGACTACGATTTACGGCATAAGAGTCTACGCGATCAAGTTAACTTGAGATATTTATGTAAATAAGTCTGGTTGTTTGATGTACTTTAGGCAGGATAGAGGTACGTGTAAGCAATGAATCTAAAATATAATTCAGAAAGACCTCAGCCACCGCGATTTTATTCAAGTCATGTTCGGGTCATTGAGTCCGGTCACACTCGCCTTACGCGACCACCTCCCATTGGAAAAAGTCCGCTTATTAGAGGTACTCTTCCCACCGCGCGTCGCCGCCATTCCGCCGCTCAATTGGATGTAAGTTAAATTTTACTTTTCCGGTTTACTTTGGAATCGAACATCCATTGAGTACATTTTGATCAATTCCTATAAATTCAGATATAAGATACAAATCATTCTGAGGAGTTAAATCGTGGACAAGAAACAAGCATACAAAACTGTACTTTCAGATTTAGAAGAATATCACCATGAACTTTTCATGCGTTTAAAGTCTGGTGAAAATGTTCGAACGCAAGGTGAAGAATTAAGTTCGTGCAATCATGTATGTAAAACTTAGACAAAGTAATACGTATCCCGATGTTAAGCCTACTATCTTCGTTGACTAAAAATTGTGTATGCATGTTGCAATCGGTCACACTATCTATTTTAAATTAAGGCTATAGAATACTAAGTCCCTTATACCTTTAGAAAACCTTTTATAAGCGGTTCAAGTAGCGGAAACCAATTTTTCGCGATTGCGCAGCGAATTTAACCGCTTATACTTTAATGAATAACACCTAGTTTTCTAACTTTTTGATTGCGCGCTCAACGTCTTGTACTACACCACGATCTTCGTCATCCAATGCAGACTGCAAAACGGGTAATACTGAGGTATCGCCAAGTTGTCCCATCAATCTTGCCGCTCTGGAGCGTACATTTGCGCCGTCATCCTGCTGTAAGGTATCCACCAAGAGAGGCAAAGCATCGTTATCCAGCAAATCCACAAGTGCTTGTAGCGCGTCATCCCGAATGTACGGATTATCACATTGCATTACTTGTTTGAGCGGGTCAATCACTGCTGTTCCCATTTCCACAAGGGTCATACGAGCATCACGATGATTTCCTAATAGTTCTACGATTGGTGCAACCGGGATAGGAACACGATCCGCAATAAATTTAATCACTATTAGTGCACTAGAGTTTAATCGATTATCTTGCAACATCTCTATCAATTTAGGCACAACCGTTTCATCAGGTGAAATCATAATTGCTTCCAACCCCATATCGCGTTTCTTGTAGTTATCATCTTCTAATAACTTAAGTGCGAGCGACATGCGCATCGGTTTGGATGGAGCTTGAGCCGGATTATCGGTTTGGACAATTCGGAAACATAGATTATCTTGGCGCGCGATGGGGTTTGTTGTAGAGCGAACCGCCAACAGATCATCGTTACTATATTCTTTTCCACGTAGAACCGGCGCAGAATTTCCGTAAAATGGGAGTTTGGAACGTGGTTCAGAAGCCACCATCCATTCTTGATAACCGGTCTGGAAACCAATCTCATCTGCATGGGTGACTGCCATTAACCACTCTGATTCCCATGGCAACCGATAAAATTTGCCAGTACGCGCACTCAACCAGAATGTGAATGCCAATGTACCCCAGAAATTGACATTACCACACCAATCATCCAATGCAGCTTCGGAATCTTTCATTAACCTAGAGCGATCTCTCATTGCCCCATAACTATATGTCCACCAGATTTTATTTGAGTACCCTTCTGGATCATTAACAAAAACTTGCCACTGTTCCACCGTAATGGGTGTTGCGCTCATTACCGAACGTTCAGCAGAAATTTCAATGGTCTCATACTTAACTTTGTGTTGTCCTATACGAACTTGCTTCTTGATCGTAGATTTACCTGCGGGCACGTCAACCCAGCTAAGCTGTGGCAGAAGATCGGATGCATTAACCGGGTCAAATTTAGGTACACCACTTGTTTTACGAGATGGAATCGACAGAAGATCAGGGTCAATTACTATGGCATTACCGTCTTTTGATAACATGATTTGTACTCACTGATAATTTTACTGTTGGCTTCAATCATATCGTGTTTAAAGGTTGATGCTTTGTTGAATCGTAGATTTTCTATAAAAATTATTGCTGTACCGGTCGTTCTACAAAACGAAAAACCAGGGGTATTATGCGTTCTGAGAATCTTATTTAAGAGATGGCTATACTGGCTCGACTCGAAGAGCAAATAACATATTGAAAAATAAAAAGCGTTCTGTCACGGTTATAGCGATTCCCGCTTTGCTTGCAGTATTCGTGATCCGCTTACAATCTAATGAAGCTTGCTCAGGATAATCCCTTATTGGGTATTCGCCTCATATTGGATAAGTTCTAACTCTGTATCAAAACAATAAGATGAGACATCAAACAAATGAGGTGATGTTTGATAGCAATACAGCGTATCTAAGTCAGCATCACGATAGGTCAACACATCTGCCTGACGCATCACTACACCATAGTAATTTGTGATTGGGTTAAACGAGACATCAAGATAGCGCAAGAATGTTAATGCTCCAAGAATCAAACAAATTGCCAACAATATGATAGCCTTTATATACTTTGACTGTCTTTTTCTCTTCAGGTTGAGCATGATTAACCTCACACATGTTAAATTATTATAATTTGTATAATATCGGTGACCGCTGATGGATATGCACCATAGCGATCACCTTCTTCTAACTAGCTAAAGCTCACATTTATCGATCAGAATTGCTTTATTATGGCCGCCATGTATATTCATATACATTATTAAAGCCAAGGAATGCTGACGAGTAATTGACGATAGTAACCTTCTTAGTCGGCCATGTATTTTGTACAATTCGAATTTTAGGAGAACTAGTTGTTGGATCACTTGGTTCTTCTACAAGCCAAATAGAGCGAATCCAGCCATTGCCACCTAGGCCACGTCTTGTGTAATCATTACATACATCTCCATGTGAGCTTTGATATAGTACATCCAGGTATGCAGTACCACGATCATCACCTGCACATGAACCACTACTGCGTGTTATCGGTTCAATGGGTAACTGAGTCTCATTAAGTTGCTGTGGTTGAAGGTGCGATAATTCGCGTATTGTTTGGTCATTTGTTGTAACTTGACTCAACATCTCTAATTCCGAATCAAAACACGCAAAATTATCAACCCGCCCATCAAAGTAACCACGTTCAATCACAACTCGAGTAATGACTTGGTTACAGAATATCTCGCCTTCGCTACGAGCTACCATCTCTGATTCGCTCATCATTTCATTTTGGTAGATGAAAGTTCCACTTTGACCTTCTTCTTGTGCCTGCATTATGCCTGCCGAAAAGACAATCATTGTCACAAGCAACAGAAAACGAATTTTATGCATTTTGCTTCATCTCCTTTAAGCCATATACTACTATTTTACTTCTACCAGAAGATTATATTGGACATCCACAATCATGATACTAAAACTGTTTACTATTTCAACATTACATAGATCACATTTAGATAATGACATACATTATGTATGAATTAAAAATTTAGCATACCATGAACTTGAAAAGTCTGAATATCAATATTGAAGCGAGTTTTTAAGAGGTAATGCAACAAGAAGCTATGCAAACTTGTGCTATTCTTATCGCATTCATCGAACAAATCAGCAACCAATTCGCTTTAGCCTATATAATGCTAAGTAAATCGAGTTATTTGATATGTGTTGGAGATGGAGCACTACGCCCCATCTCATCATTTGTACCTACCACGATCCCGTCCACGTTGAGCGAACAATACAGCCACTTTCAGCGGTGATAATCTCACTGGCGATATAGCCTGTCGGTGAGGTGAATGTCAGGTCAACGTCGACTGTCGCACTGGTTTGATAAGACCCAATATAGCGTTCGGGTGATACTGCATTCAAGGTGAACGATGTACCAGTTGCTGGATATGTCAACTGAATCCACCCGTCAAACCGTTGGATTTCCACAGCGATAGTAGATTGAACGCCTGCCTCACCACCACAGCCTTGCTCAACAACCGTGGACACATGCGTCCAGAATTCGATCTGTGGGGTGGCGGGTGTCGGTGTAAAAACAGCAGGCGGTGTAATCGTCGGTGATGGTGGGATTGTCCCTGCAACCACAACGTCAAGGTCATTCGGAATGACTTGGACATCCAATGCTGGCACCCAACCTGTCACTCCGCTGATGTCGCTGACGAGATACCAGCGTTGCGGTCCTGTGACCCCGTTATGCGCGAGTATACTCAAGTTTGTTCCCTGTGCATAACTCAGGACAATAGGCGCATTCACGCGTGGTGCGCTCAGTAGATAACCTTCTGTTGACTGGACAATCGCCACCGGATTACCACTACTCGCATCATCCGGTAGCGTTGGAATCGGTGTCGCCGATGCATGTAGTGTTGGTGTTGGACTCCACAAGTTATCGCAATTTGCGTTTTCAATCGTGATCTCTTCGATATTGACCCATTGTGCATAAAACACTTGATACCATCCATTCGTCCCGACATAAACCACAGCGGATTGTCCCGGTGCGAGTTGACCATTTACAGGGCTATCATATGTACCCCATTGATACAAATTCACAGGTTCAAGGTTATGATTCCGGATAATACAATTGGCAGGCGTCGTACTTAAATCATCGCTAAATATCGTCGGTGTCGCGGTGATAATTGAACCACAATCCCCACTCGTTGAGACATTTGCACCAAATACCCAGCGACCATACGATAGCTCGTACCAACCATCAAATTGTACTCGAATTGAAGCTTCCGCATTTTGCTGGAACAGGCCAACAGGTTCAGCTTCAAATGACGCATTCTGATAAACTGTCAACGCACCTGCTGTTTCATTACGAATAGTGCACCCTTGAATCGGCATGAGTGCAGTTGTCGCGCCATCGTTGGAATTTGGTGGCAAGGTGGCAATCGGTTGCGGCTGAACAATTGTCGCTGTCACAAACGGCGTTGATGTTGGGAGAAGTGGTGTCGGTGAGAATGTCTGTGTTGGTTGTGGGCGTAGTGGCGTTGGTGTCGCAATAATCCCACTATCGTTGCCATCGTCCTCGGGCAGAATCCCAACTTCGCCCCCAAAGTCGTCGGTGATGATCAGCTCCACATCAGCGACTTCTGTCAGCGAAACAGCGGTCGGCTCAAGATCTTCTGTTGTTAACTGGCTAATCAGAATGCCACCAAAGATAACCATCGTCATAAATGCCGCTACCATCGTTAACGGTATTGTCGGTCCACGTCGTTTTTTCGGCATGTTTGTCACGCGCGGTGGTGCGACGGGTGCATTCGTTACATTATTGGGTAAATTATGATTGAATCCATCCGGCGAAATGACTTTACCCGATGCGCGTAACTCGGCATCTTTTGCAACTTCAGCACGAACAGCCTGTGATAATGGTGGCAAATCGGTCGCATGCATATTGGCAGTCTGCCATGTCGTCGATGCGATCATCCGCCATGCTTCTACTTCATCCATACACGGGTCACCACATTGCGCCAAATACGCTTCAAGCGCGTTCTTCTGATTATCGGATAATGTACCCGCGACATAGAACGGAATGAGGTCTTTCCATTTATCTTGCATTAAAAGCCTCCTTCTTGTCCGAGGATTTGCTTGAGTTGGTGCTTGGCACGATGTAATCGGCTTTTGACTGTTCCTTCGCTAATGCCTAGGACTTCGGCTGTTTCCGGTCCAGTGAGCTGATTATAAAATGTCAATGTGAGCACATCTCGTTGTCCCTCTGGCAACTGGTCAATCGCAGAACGCACCACCTCGCGGTTTGCCTGCTTAATAACCCGTTCCATCGGTCCTGTATCATCACTCGGATACCTGTAGCTTTCGTTCAATTGAACCATATCCAGTGACCGCTTGCGTTGGGTATTGATCGCACGGTTGCGAGCGATGACGTAAAGCCATGTTTTGACCTTACTATCTCCCCGAAATGATGTGGCGTTCTTCCATGCGGCCAACATCACATCTTGCAAGACCTCTTCTGCAAGTTGTCGATTATTCAACCGTGATGCTAGGAAGCCAAGTAACGCCGAACCATACCGTATATATAAATCATCCAATGCTTGCGTGTCACCCCTTGCCATTCGCTCTATGAGTTCAATATCAGGGTCTTCATGTTCATTAGGTATAGGAATCCCCATATTTTGTCCTCCCTTTATTCCACATCCATAAAGACACAGGTTGTTACGCGATAGTTCCATCTTAATTCCACATGTTTCTGTATTGGATGTATATGGTATGTGTTTTTGGGCACTATCAGGAGAGAATGATTGCTAAAATTTGATAAAAATACCGAAGGAGAAAATATGATTATTCGACAATGGCGTGGCAGAACCTTGCCCGAAAAAGCAGATGACTATGAAGCCCTAATGACAAAACTAGCTATACCCGACTATAGTCGCGTCGCTGGATTATTAGCCTACTATTTCACTCGCAACGATCAAGCAGAGTACACCGAGTTTTTACTCATCACACATTGGGAATCGGTTGAGGCGATTAAACAATTTGCAGGGGAAGATTATCAGAAAGCCAAATACTACGACGAAGACAAGGACTATCTACTTGAGTTTGCCGAGTTTGTCGAGCATTTTGAAGTATTTGCTTCTTCAAATCCTGATTAGGTAGTTTCCGGTGTTGGTATCGTATTTGTACGAAGGTGTCGGTTAAAGAACAGACTACAGGTTGCAATCAGATAGGTCGCGGTATATAAGATCAATGTTGCTTCCATGCTGAGCCATTGCGCAAAAAATCCACCAATGAGACCACCTAGTGGCATCGCAACTAAGACACCTGCCGATATAATACCAAAAACACGCCCCCGCATATGATCTGGTATGCGGTTATATGCAATCGTACTCAGAATCGGGTTAATTGGTCCAGCCATCAAACCCGAAATAATATAGGCGATGACCAATGCCCAAAACGGTGCAAATGCAGCAAATACTATGAATCGGAATGGAATAACACAAAAAATAATCGCTAAAAATAGTGGATGGTTTGGAATGCGATCTCCACGCCAACTAAACAATAATCCACTGAATAGAGAGGATGCGCCAAATATACCGACCAATATCCCTAAATAAACAATGCCTTGCTCTTCACCAAATACATCCAGCATATAAACAGGGTGTGTGACAGCTGACCATGCGTAATCAATCATATTTGTGACCATCAAGGTAACCATCAATGACAAAATCAAGGTGTCTTTTCTGACAAAACCATAGCCATCACGCAAATCTTGCCAATACGAATTATCAGCATCACTTTGATTGTTGATAAAAAGAGCCGTTGGAATAAACAACAAGACGCCCAGTGATGACAACCCAAACGTGAGCGCATCGACTATCAACACACCGGTTGCACCAATTAATGCAATCAAAACACCAGCAATCGGTGCGCCAATCATCGCTGTTGCACGATTCAGTGATTCACTCAGTCCTGTTGCGCGTTCAATTGACATACCAGCTTGTTCGGCAAGTTCTGGGAGCATCGATTGTCGGGCAGATCGTCCCGGTGCATCCATTAAATTGCCCAAAAACACAAGCAGGAGTAATTGCCAAAATGCTATACCAACCGTCATGTGTAATATTGGAATTAGAAGAATTGTGACACCACTGGCTAAATCTGCAAACACACTAACACGTTTATAGCCAAGTCGATCGACCCATGTTCCGCCAAATGCCATGCCGATTACAATCGGTGAGACACTAAAGAATGCAGCAATCCCAGTTTGAACTGTGCTGCCAGTTGTTTCTAACACAAACCAAGGAATAGCAATCGCTGCCATCACATCGCCTGTGGTCGAGATTAAGGTGGTTAGAAATAATGTGATGAGTGGAATACGATTGCGTGATGTGTTTTCGTTCATTGATAGCCTCTATTGAATAGACCCATTATCTATCAATACGCCTAAAATAACGAGTAAGTTCAATTATGATAAATACCTGTCAAAGATAACAAATGGAATATGGAAACGGTAGCATTTTATAATAATATTATATTTAGAAGAGACATCTATTATTTTTAAAGAGACAAATACCAATGACCGATTCAACATTGATACTTTCATCATTCCTATTGTTGCTTGTAGTTATTATGATGCAAATTTTTATTCTATTGCAAAATGCAGGACAAACACGGCTTATCAAAAAATTTAGCGAAAAAGACATACAGACTAATGAACAAGCCAACCGGATTCGTACAACACAAAAATTACTTAGAAGAATTCATAAGCATGTTTTTGAAGGGTATACAAACGCCCGTGGTCAGCCACGCATGACGACAGATTTTCTGGCAACCTATTCGGCAATGGAAAGCGAATTAGATTCTCTAGTTGCTCTGATTAACGACAAGCAACTAACAGCCTTTGTTGAACAAGGCATTATGCCCGAAGCACCTAGCGCAACTGGCGACTGGACAACCCAATTGGGACGTAAAACGAAATTAGTAAAACATATCCATACACGCTTATATGAACTTTTGGAAGAGGTTGAATTAAAGGGATATAGTGAATTCGAGGATTATACTTAACCTGTATTGTCAATAATATCTAACAACGATGTCTACGGAAAAATTTCGTCAACACGCACCTTAAAATCTGGCAATATATCGTAACCCGACAACGTATCATCCGCAGTTAAAATATCAATTTCGTCCTGACGGTAGACTTCGATCAGTTTCTTCTCTGGATAGACTAACCACACTAATAATGTACCATTATCAAGGTAATATTGTGCTTTATCGCGCATCAATTTGTAAGTGTCTGACATGGACTTAACTTCTACAGCTAAGTCGGGCATCTGAGGCACTGCAACTTCTGTGACGAGGTCATCTGAGGTAGTTCGACGAAACGATACATCTGGTAACCGATCATTGTAACTATCATCAGGATTACGGTGGCGGATCTCCACACCGGCAATGCCAATTGGATTCTTCTTTAAGTAGAATCGAATTTCACTACCAATATTTAGTGCAATTGTCCCGTGTTGTTCTGTCGGCATTTTTTCTACAATCTCCCCCTCAATCAGTTCAAATAGGCGATCAGGATGTTGATTTATAAACGCCTCAAATGCCTCAACTGTTGTTTTTTGATCTGCTAATGCCATCGTGTATTTACCTTCTAAATAAAGATTGTTACCTCTATTATACGAGATATTGAGAATTAGATTGTGATCAATCTTTAGAGCTATTTAAGCTAGATGGGCCGAATCCATGGGGTAGAAAATCTGTTAACGGCATTATGTGATGAATCTTGCCATCTAAGTCAGCTAGGATAACCATCATATTAGGGGAGAATTCGTAGAGCATCTGCCGACAAATACCACAGGGTGAACCACCATTCTCCGTGACAACCGCAATCGCTGAAAAATCTCGTATCCCCTCACTTACAGCTTTAACCAGAGCTGTCCGTTCGGCACAGATGGTTGCTGGGTAAGAAGCATTCTCGATATTACATCCGTGGTAGATTTTGCCATCTTTTGATTGTAATGCCGCCCCTACAGGGTAATTGCTGTAGGGGATATAAGCATGTTGGCTAGCCGTAATGGCTTCCTGAACTAAGGCAGAATAATCGTGAGTAGGCGTGCTGTTCAAGAAGCTTCATCCTTTAATTCAGGGGAAAATTCAGTGGGCTCAACGACAGTATCATCTTCTGTTTCTGATGCTTTACGGATGACTTCCACTTTACGGATGCGATGCCCTTCAATGGATTTGACAGTCATGGTCAAGAACTCAGTTTCAACGACCTCGCTTTGCTTAGGTACACGCCCTAATGTCAAGAAGATATAACCACCAAGTGTATCGGCATCGGATGTATCAATCGAACAATCCAATAACTCATTAACATCATCTAAATCCATGCTGGCATCAATCATATAAACGCCATCAGATGTCAGAACATAATCTTCTTCTTCATCGTAATCGTATTCATCACGAATATCACCGATGATTTCTTCGATCAAATCCTCAATTGTGACAAGCCCTGACGTCCCGCCATATTCATCCACAACCATCGCCAGATGTACATTGCGTTCTTGTAGTTCTTTGAGTAACTCGTCAGCACGTTTTGTTTCTGGCACGAAGTATGATGAGCGGGTTAATTCGCGGATCGACTTACTTTCTAACGAATCTTGGTCTCGCATCAACGTTAGGATGTCCTTGGCGTAAAGCAATCCAATCACATTATCGATACTCTCTTCATAGATTGGCACCCGCGAAAAACCAGATTCGACAAATCTGGTCAATGCATCTTCTATTGTGTCGTTGACTTCTAATGCGATGATATCGATACGTGGCACCATTAATTCGCGGGCGGTTGTATCGCTCAGTTGTAAAACTGAGTAAATCATATCTTTTTCTTCTTCTTCAATTGCGCCACCTGTATGTCCGGCATTCACCAGTGTCATAATCTCTTCTTCGGTCACACGATTTACAAGTTGTTCGCTACCAAACAGACTTGATACAAACCGACTGAGCAAGAGCAAAAGTCTGGTAAGTGGTGACATAAGTATAATTAATGCACGCATAGGTCGAATCGCAACCCATACAAGACCATCAGCATACGCGCTACCAATGGCTTCTGGTACAAGGTCAGCCAACACGAGTGTGGCACTCGCTCCACCGATCACTGTGGCGGTAATCATCAAGATCACTGTTGTACTATCTACATTAACAGCTTGGGCAAGTACAATAATGAGTAGCGTCGCCGCAATCCCAAAGTGCATCAAAGCACGGATGATATTGACTGTCATCGCCAACTGTAACGGATTATCGGTTAAATCGATAATTTTGTTAGCAGTATTATCTCCATTATCCGCACGATCGCGTACTGGACCGCGTTGGAAATTGAGAAGTGACGCGCTCATCAAGATGACGAGTGCGTGAATTGTAAGAAAAATAAATATGAGTAACAGCGAGGCTGTACTATCGTCCATTAGATTCCTTCCATTATGAGTCGAGTATTGGGGAACGCAAAAACCACCGGACACGATGAAACATGATCGGCTATGAGTCGATTTGCTATGTCATTCGGACTAGATGAGGGTGGTTCGGATGTGTCGTTCACAAGCATTTTTTAACTAAGTTTTCGAGTTGACGTAGTTTACCACACCATTTTTATATTCCGCAAGTTAAGTTGCATGAGGTTATCCCTTCGAATCCGTTACAGATCAGGTCGCATCACAATACAAAATTGATTTTCGACGCGACTCCTATATATAATTAAATAACGATTAGATTATTTATTAGGAGAAAACTTATGTCTGATGTGGTCATTGTTGATGCGATTCGTACCCCGATGGGTCGACGAAATGGATGGTTGCGCGAACAACATCCTGTAAAATTAGGGTCGCATGTTATTAAGGCATTGTTGGAGCGCACAGGGCTAGAAAAAGACAAAGTCGACCACGTAATTTTTGGATGCGTCAGCCAAGTTGCCGAGCAAACCTTTAATATTGCGCGCAATGTGGTCCTCGATGCCGAATTACCCATCGAAGTCCCCGCGACATCTGTTGATTTCCAGTGTGGTAGCAGTCAACAGGCCGTGCATCTAGCAGCAGCAATGGTCAAATCCGGTCAGGCAGACGTTGTGATTGCAGGTGGTGTTGAAAGTATGACCCGTGTACCGATGGGATCAAGCATCGGTGATAGTGGTGCATCGCCATTTACAGATAACATCATGGAAGCCTATAACATGATTCCACAGGGGATTGCCTCCGACGAAATTGCCGAAAAATGGGACATCACCCGTGCGGATATGGATTCCCTCGGATTTGAAAGTCATCAACGGGCATGGAAAGCGACCGAAGATGGGATTTTACAAAAAGAGATTGCCCCCATCCAAGGCGTCGATGACGACGGCAACCTCATCACAGTCGACCGTGACCAAGGCATTCGCCCAAGTACAACCATCGAAAAAATGGGTGGACTCAACCCAGTCTTTACGCCAGATGGTGTGACAACAGCAGGTAACAGCAGTCAAATTACCGATGGCGCAGCAGCCGTACTGGTCATGACAACCGAAACCGCCGAAAAATATGGCTTGAAACCTCGCGCCCGTATCGTCGAAACAACCACAGTCGGCAGTGACCCACATTTGATGCTGACCGGACCCACTTCGGCGACACAAAAAGTCCTCAAACGTGCTGATATGAACATAGAAGACATCGACGTGTTTGAAGTCAACGAAGCGTTTGCATCGGTTGTGCGCATGTGGGAAAAAGACACTGGTGGTGACATGTCCAAAGTGAATGTCCACGGTGGCGCAATCGCTCTCGGTCATCCACTTGGCGGATCAGGCGCGCGCCTTATGACAACTCTGCTCAACGCCCTCGAAACAACGGGTGGACGCTATGGTTTGCAGACGATGTGCTGTGGCGGTGGCATGGCGACAGGCACCATCATCGAACGGATTGAAGAGTAGCTAATACAATATAGAAAAGGGCGAGAATAATATATCGCCCTACAGTGAATATTCTTGTCTACGGGAGTAAAACATGAATCCATTTTCTGCATCTTCGGATCAAGATGAAACTGATCGCAGCCTTATCAAGAAAATAAAAAAAGGTGACAGACAAGCCTTAACTCACCTAATTGAACGGCATCAACCCTATATCTATAATCTTGCTTGGAAAATGATTGGTGATCCTATGCAAGCAGAAGATTTAAGTCAAGAAGCGTTGATAAAGATCATCACAAATTTAGGATCTTTTAAACAGGAAAGTTCTTTTCGAACATGGGCATATCGCATTGTGCGTAATCACTTCATAAATGATCAGAAAAAATCAAGTGCTAAATTTGCATCTAATTTTGAAGACTTAGGGTATATGCTAGATTCCGTTAAGAGTATTGATCTAACAGCAGAAGAGCAGCAGATCAAAGCTGAGGAAATACGCGAAGTAAGATTGCAATGTTTATCAGGTATGTTGCTGTGTCTAACCAAAGAACAGCGTATGATTTATATCATTGGTGAAATCTTCAAAGCTGACCACAATATTGGCTCTGACATCATGGGTATTTCGAAAGCCAATTTTCGCATGAAGCTCAGTAAAGCTCGCAAAGATCTCCATAATTTTATGGAGAATAAGTGTGGTTTAGTTAACAAATCAAACCCATGTCGCTGTCATAAAAAAGTGACCGTATCACTTGAAACTGGATTGGTCGATGCGAAGGATTTGCTCTTTAATCAGGCAGACTTTTCAACATTTCAAGCAGAGATAGAACCCGATGCGAACTACTTGACAGAAGAATCCGAACACATCTATGCTCAGCTTCATCAAGGTCATAGTTTTAAAACACAATTCGACAAGACAGATCTGATCGTTAACGTTTTGAAAAAAGCAAATTGGAAAAATCGTCTTAATTTAAACTGACTTTTACCAAAGTCTTTGCACATCCATATTTTGATTGTCTAAGTTGTAGTGATAAACAATCAAAGGATAGCAAAGATGAAAAAAGTATTACCTTATGTCGCAACTATCGGAATTGGAGCATTCGCTGGAAACATGATTAATATTGGTTTGAGCTACGCACTATATTGGATGAGCCTTGAACCAATTGACTTCATGACAACGTTCGCTACTGACTTCCCCCTATTATTAGGACCTACCATTGTCACACTTCTACCTGCTTTTGTTGCCACCATTGCTATGTATTTCTTAAGCGATAAAGGAACCCAAGCGAGGCGATTATGGCTTTATGCCTTGCTTGGCCTAGTAATCATCAATATTCAAACAGTTGTATATCATCTCCCTGTCAATCTTGCTTTCATAGATAAAAGCATTGACATATCCAATGTAGAAACACAACTGGTAACATGGTTATTTCTCCATTGGATACGTATTGTGCTGGCCATCACATCAGGTATTTTTGCTTTAAGAGGGTTTGTAAGTTCATTACGAAACCATAAATTATAGAATCTACAAACCGTATCTTTTGGTGATGGCATGGCGACAGGTACAATCATTGAACGAATTAAAGACTAACAATTAAATTAGAAAGCAATCTGTAGGGGCGAAACCATGTGTTTGCCCTTCATTGAGTCAGCTCTCACATCTGATAAAATCAGGGTATACTCGCCCATTTGATATAGCGTATGCGCGTCAGCCTGCCATTACGCATGACAACATATCCTCTCAGCATGTCTGTTTTAAAGCGATAAATTTCATCATCGGGTTGGAGAATTTCTGCTGTTTCTGGATGGAGTTCGCCAAACAAATCTTCAAATTCATCGATTGTAAAGCGTCGCTGTAGGTGTCGACGGGTGACGCGCTGATCCATTGCATTGAGGGAAACTATCATTAAAAATGTAACAAATATACCTGCACTCACACTGAGAAACATTTTTACTCCAACGATAAACAGTAAAATCAAGCAAGGGATTGTCAAGATACCCCAAAACCATATTGTCAGGGCCAAGATCGCGATGAGAGTCTCCGATCTGGTTTTACACTCAAATTGAATGGGCTTGCGTTTACGTTTTTTTAGCTCTGTCATATCTAGCCAATCAGTATGAGTCGAGAACTCATCACATAACTGTCGGTTGCTTGCTCGCATTGCGTAGAATCCCCCACTTCAAATTGTAGTGAAGCGGGGGATTTTTTAATTACTATAAACTACATATGCATAATAGGTGTATGCAAGCTAATTTCATTGTTGGTGGTCGCGAGGTCTTCATAGTTGAGGTCATGGATATTACGTTTACCACACATCCGTGCAAATTCGGTAATTTGCTCGGTCATCGCCTCGAAGTAATTAACGAGCCGTTTTTGCGATGATGCCACATCAAAGCGGGTACGCAAATCAAGGCGTTGTGTCGCGATGCCAACAGGGCAATTATTACTGCTACAGGCGCGGTATTGTTGACACCCAATCGCCATCATCGCAGCCGTTGCCAGTGCCACTGCATCTGCACCTAATGCCAATGCCTTGGCAACTTCAGCGCTGGTACGGAATCCGCCTGTGGCGATTAAACTGATTTCCGTATGACCGTGATCATCAAGCCATTTACGTGCACGCGGTAACGCAAAAACTGTCGGCACACAGATGTTATCTTTGACATGTTTGCCTGCCGCTCCCGTACCACCAGCACGACCATCTAATGTAATCCAATCGACATCTAATTCGATCGCTGCGGCAAGATCAGCTTCAATACGACTGGCTGCAAATTTAATCCCGATCGGAATATCAGGATTAATCGAGCGAATCCATGCGATGCGCTCTTTCATATCAGACAAGCTGTTAATATCAGGGAAGCGCGCCGGGCTACGTGCTTCTTCGCCTTCTTCCAATCCACGCGCTTTAGCAATATCGCCTTTGACTTTATGGCCGGGGAGCAACCCACCGAGTCCGGCTTTTGCACTTTGTCCCATCTTAATTTCGATGCCGTCAGCTTGTGCGATATTTTCTTCTGTCCAGCCGAAATAACCCGATGCCATCTCAAATATATATTGTCCAGCCGCCTCACGCGATTCGGGTAACATCCCACCTTCACCGGAACACATGGCTGTGCCGAATTCGGCTGTGCCTGCCGCTAGTGCAATTTTGGCTTCTTTACTCAATGCCCCAAAGCTCATATGACTGACAAAAATCGGAGCACTCAGTTTGAGAGGTTTATTGCGTTTTGTCCCGATGATCGTTTCAGTCGCGACTTCTTCATGGTCGAGTAGTGGTAATACAGCCAGTTGTCCCGGCAAGAAGTATAAATCACCAAAGCTAGCATAATCGCGTTTTTCACTCGCCATCGGCTCGACAAATTCGTGGGTGCCTTTTGAGTAACCATGAATATCGTGCATTTCGTGTTCAAGTGGATCGTGTCGACGCGTCCATAACCCCAGATATTCATCCTCAAAACGCGGTTTAGGCGGGACAGCATCTGCATCAATTTCGACTCGATCGTCAACCACCCGTGTCGGATAAGTTGCTACTTTTTCGCGCGCATCATATCGGCTCACGCCTGTTTTGACATCATAATCCCAGTCATGCAACGGACAAATAACATTCGGGCCGTCCATATGGCCATCGCCCAACTGTCCACCCCGGTGTATACATTCATTATCTAATGCGTAAAAGTCGCCTTCATATTTATAGAGTGCGATGTCGCGCTCATTAACAAAAACGGTTGTGCCATTGCTTTCTTCTAGCTGTTTAGTTTTCAGAACTTCCACCCAGTTTGCCATCAGACATTTCCCTTTTGGACTCATCAATACAGTTAACTGTATCTCAAACTCAGTAGAACGCAAACAGAATAAAGTGATCTTAAAGAGGTGAATTGACCGCACCACATGAATCGCATATGCTAAATACGACTACCCGTTAGATGCAAAGATAAACAATAATGACAACCGACCCAACGTTAGACCGTCGCATACGCCGTACTTACCAGTTGCTCAGTGATGCACTGATCGACCTCACCTTAAGCAAGGGTTACGATAGCATTACCATCCGTGATATTACCGATAAAGCTGATGTCGCCTATGCAACATTTTTTCGTCACTTCGAAGATAAAGACGACCTGCTTCAGATGACACTTAATGCATTGATCGAAACGATTGAGGGGCTGAATTATGATCCCCCACAAATGTATCATGAGGGGTATCAAATTTTCTTGCATGTGCAAGCCCACAGTAAACTCTATCGGGTGCTGTTAAATAGTCGTGGAGCACATAGTATCATCGAAAAGCTCAAGCGCAATATTGCAGCCAATCTTCTTGATGACTGCATCCCACACTTTAAAGACCATTTGCGGTCAGCACCACCAGAATTAATTGCATACCAATTTGCCTCAGCCATTCTCTCGTTGGTGCAGTGGTGGCTTGATGAAGACATGGAAACACCAGCAAAAGACATGGCACAATACTATTTTACAGTCGTCGTGTTGCCATACTTTAAAGTGGATAGTTTCGTTGACCTATCAACGATTTAGAGTATAGGTTCAAACTCTGTAAGAGCTACCTAAGTGTAAATTTCTGTCCGTACTATGTTAATCTTACCATTAATTTACTAACATTTTACAGAGGGTGGGTAAAATGCTATTAAGATGGAAAGGTGATCTCTGTGTCTCCTATTCTTCCATCTTGTTCACTCAAGAAAGTAATTGCAGATTCCGGTGTCTCGACCATACGTAGCCGAAAACCTCCAAATTGTGCGAAAAGACTAGTACCAAAACGCAATAAGATGTTATTTGTGATTACAATTGTCCAGCCAATGCGTTCATGCACATTTCCAACGCCGGAGGTATCTTGCATATATCGGGCAGTACGGTTCAACTCGCTCACATTAATCATCCCAACCTGTTGTCGGTTGTCCATTAGCAAATGTGTCAAGCTTCTCACTTGGTCGGCAGGCTCTTGATTGTATTTTAATTCAAGTTCTTCATTGACCTCATCAAGCATATGGATGATTTCATCATATGGGAACTTGCCCGTGATTTTGACATACAAGAGTTTGGATGGGATGAGCCATGACATAGTGTAAGGCATAGTGATAAAATATCTCCATTAATTAATTTTTGATTATGGTTAAATTCTAACTCTAGATCAATCCATAACAAAAGGACGAATACATGTAATGCAGTGCCACTAATCACAAATATACTTCGATATGTTTATCAAAATTTAAAATCTACCGACGTATATCCATCTTTAACTTAATCATCAGCTCATACTATATCGCTAAACTTTTCAAAATTTATAGACAAGTGGGAGAAATTTATGCTACAAGCGATACAACAAAATGTCGCATGGCGAGCAATCCCCTTTGCGGGACTCATCGCAGGGACAGTATTCCTCATCATGATGCTAGTTCTATCGCCCCTATTATTACAAATCAACCCATCTATTATTTTGCGTTATTTTGCGTCGCTCGTTATGGGCACATCAGCCTTGGTGACGGATAATACCAGCTTCTTACTCGTCGGTGTCCTCGTGCATTACGGGCTATCACTCATATTCACCCTAATCATTGCGATTGTTGTACATAAATGGGGATTGGGTGTCGGTATTGTTGGGGGTGCAATCCTTGGCTTATCTTTTTACGGCATTAATCTCTATGCTGGCACATTAATTTTTGACTGGTTCTTTGCAATTGATAGTCCACTGTTAGTTATCAGTCACATTGTATTTGGTGCAGTTGCTGGCGGTGTCTACGAGACACTCGACCATTATGACGAACCTCTGCTGAAAGGAGCTAATGATGAGCTTTGATGATGGCGGCGCAATAATTCGATTAGGAATAGGGTTTATCATCGCACTCATTTCGTTGATTTCATATTTTGCATCAGGCGAAGTGAATCCAGTCACTGGAGAAAATCAATTTATCAGTCTAACTGTCGAACAAGAGATTTCACTCGGGCAACAATCGGTCGGCGCACTGATTCAACAATATGGCGGATTATATCAAGATCAAGAAATCCAAAATGCAGTCCGTCAAATTGGTCGCACCCTCGTCAATGATTCCTTCGCCAATAACACACCGTGGCGGTTCGAGTTTTATGTGCTCGATAGCGATATTACCAATGCATTTGCCCTACCCGGTGGTCCGGTGTTCATCACAACAGGCTTATTATTTCAACTCGAAAGTGTGGATGCGGTTGCGGGGGTTCTCTCACATGAGATCGTACATATTTTAGCACGGCACGGAGCACAACGGATTGCCCAAAGTGAACTTACCAATGGGCTAATTGGCGCAGTTGGCGTTGCATCAGGCGACCGTGAAACAACACAAGCCGCAGCGATTATCGGCAATCTGGTAAATATGCAATATGGTCGTGATGACGAAACAGAATCCGATACACTTGGAGTTTGTCTGATGATACAAGCAGGTTACAATCCAATGGGATTGGTTCAAGTGATGGAAGTTCTGTCACAGGGTGTGAGTGGTGTCCAACCTGAGTTCTTCAGCAGCCATCCAAACCCAGATAACCGCATCGGGAGAATTCAAGAGACCATTCAAAATGCAAACACGGTTTGTCCATAGATGAAACAAGCATAGCACTGTAGGGGGTTACCCGTTGTAGTCCATGCGGTTGAGGTAACCCGCTAAGACACTAAATCATATATCAATCGACTCTGAGCAGACCATTTTAAAAGATCAGTCTGCTCATTATTTTTACGATATTGATATAATTTTTTACATTGCTATAGCTGGAATTATAGATCTCTCTTGTATAATCACACTCAAATGCTTAAATATTTTTGAAAATGAGGGATGATGATGTTTGATAATCTGCCAAACACCTATGAGGAATACAAAGACTGGGGGTTTGACCAATTTAAGCCGTATGCAGATAAATTACTTGAAACCGAGATTACAGAAGACACCATTGATAGCTGGTTGATTGGGTATCGTCAATTATTTGAACGCTTAGACGAAATGGGACAGCGCGCACAAGTTGCCACCACCCAAGATACAACTGATGAAGATGCCAATCAGCGTTTTCTGCGCTATAACGACGAAATTTTGCCCCATGTGATGACAGTGGATAATCAACTCAACAAAAAAATAGTCGATAGCGCCATCGTGCCTGAAGGTATGGAAATTGCCATCCAAAAAATCAAAGCTGATATTGAACTATTCCGCGAAGACAATCTCCCGCTCATCAGTAAAGAGAATAATCTCTCAACCGAATACGATCGGGTCATCGGCGCACAGACGGTAGAATGGGACGGTAAAGAAGTTACGTTAAGCCAACTATCGCCAGTATTTTTGGAAAATGATCGGGATCGCCGTGAGAAGGCGTGGACACTATCGACACAACGCCGTTTAGAAGATCGTGATGCTCTGAATGACATCTGGCGACGCTTCCTCGACATCCGCAAAGCCATCGCCCAAAATGCTGGTATGGCAGATTATCGCGACTATATGTGGACAAAACTGAAACGCTTTGATTACTCACCAGACGATGCGATAACATTCTTTGATGCGATTGAAGAAGCTGTCGTTCCAGCATTAGAACGTTCTATGGAAAAACGCCGACAGGCACTCGGGTTAGATAGTCTACGTCCGTGGGATACAAAAGTTGATGTCAAAGGACGTGACCCATTACGCCCATTTGACAGTGTGCAGACCTTACAAGATAAGTCAGTTGATATTTTTAATTCGGTCGACCCTGAGCTTGGCAACTACGTCAAAATCATGCGTGACGAATCGTATCTAGATTTGGATAATCGTAAGGGCAAAGCCCCGGGTGGTTATTGTACATTTTTCCCATTAGCGAACCGTCCATTTATCTTCATGAACTCCGTCGGTACACATAGCGATATTCAGACGATGTTGCATGAAGCTGGACACGCTTTTCACGCATTTGCAGCCAGTGCATTGCCTTATTTCCAGCAGATGGATGTTCCGATGGAATTTGCGGAAGTCGCCTCGATGTCTATGGAGCTATTAGCCGCCCCCTATCTATCGGAAGAAAACGGAGGGTTTTACACGCCGGCGGATGCAGCCCGCGCACGAATTGAGCATCTAGAAGACTTGCTCTATCTCTGGTCATATATTGCAGTCGTCGCCCGCTTCCAACATTGGATCTATACCAACATTGACGACGCCTATGATCCTGAAAAATGTGATGACGAATGGGAATCGTTGTGGAACCGATATATAAAGGGGATCGATTATAGTGGACTCGACCACTACAAACGCTTCCGCTGGCGTACACAACTTCATATTTACCAAGTGCCATTTTATTACATCGAGTATGGGTTAGCACAACTAGGTGCGGTACAAGTTTGGGCAAACTCACTCAAAGATCACTCACAAGCGCTTACTAATTATCGTCAAGCACTTGCCTTAGGTGATACAGTTGGTCTATCAGAGCTATTTGCTTCAGCTGGAGCGAAATTTTCATTCGATGCTGATACGCTTCGTGATGCCGTTCAACTCGTCGAGACAACATTGGAAGAACTTGAAGCTGTTGAATAGCAACGTTAACGATGGTGGGCATGAATCCAGCCATTACGAATAAATGAGGATTGCTCGACGGTGATGAAGACATCGTCTTTAATGCCATGAGCAATCCGTATCACATCAGTTAAATCACGCCGATGACAAACCACCCGTAATTCAGCGACTTCACCGCGTGCTCCCTCACCGATTAATTCGGTCACACCATGATCAGCATCACGCAAGGCAACTGCAATTTGGTGGGCAATCGGGCGACTTGCAATAATCGTGACATCATCATAGGCATGATAAAAGCGGTTTTCAATTAACATGCCGACATATCCTCCCACTGCAAACCCCAGCACGTAGGCAATCAACTTGGGAACATTTTCGAGGTCAGTAATAACTTGCCCAGCGGTATACGCAAACAACAGTGATTCCAACGATGCAAACGCAAATGTTGATGCACGTTGACCACGTGATGCTAATACAACACGGATTGTGCCGACGGCATTATTCAACACACGCAATACAAAGATCAGAATCGGGATGAACTGTGGATCGAATAGTGACATGAATCCCCCTTAGATAACAATCACATGCCAATCCTACACAACACCATCCCACAGATGCAAGTGGTTATGAGATGATATAAAAAGCGAGCAATCGAAAATAATCAAATGAGGGATAAAATCGGGGTAGAGGACGGCAAGCTATTGTGATTTACCGTCCGGCGAGTATCAACATCAAATACGGTAGATTATTGTATCCGTAACATGACCTTAGAGGCGGCATCCCATAGTTCCTCGAGCGCATAAAATTCGCGCTTTTCAGACTCGAATAGATGAACAACAACATCACCATAATCCATGACAACCCATCCATTCTCCACCGAACCTTCGTTGGTAAATGGAATTTCTTGGAAGTTATCTTTTACATCCTGACGAACTGTTTGGCTTAACGCGCGCAGGTGGCGGTCGTTGTTGCCAGTACAAATGACAAAAAAATCTGCGATGATGTTATCAGGGCGCAAATCAAGTAGGAGGATGTCTTCGGCTTTACGGTCTTCTACAATATCAACAACATGACGAGCAAGTGCTAGTGAATCCAAATAGTGTTTCTCCAACTATAGTTTACAACTGTTAAGGTTATTTTAGCATAAATTACGTTTCTGGAAAAACAATATTATCAAAATCAGGCAATTATTTGGGCTATTTTACAGTATTCTAACGTCTTATGACCCCAACAAAGATGTTAAACCAGCGACAAAATCGTTTTTCCCGCCTTGTGCTGGATGCCGAACCTTAACACAAGGAATGTCGAATTCAGTCATCGTGTCAAAGGCGACATTGCCGATGGCAATAATTTGCTCGAAGTCCCATAGCTCAATTATCTGTTTGAGGATTTCACCACCGAGTCGAGTTTCAGGTTTGCGGGGTTTGCGATTGGTGAGTGGCTTACCTTTTTTGTGAGGATGAAACGGGAATGTATTCCAAATAAATGGGATGATACCTAAGCCAGCGAGCGTTCCCCAGACAATCGTCGCACTTTGCTCACCGTAGACACGCTCAAATCCATCTTCATCGACATTCTGGAAACCTTTGTCAGCGCCAAACATATCCAATTCTGTTACACCTTCCAACATCACTTTGTGGCTGGTCACAGGGACACCTGTCAGGCGACACCCTCGATAACCGGGTGCTTCCATCACCATCAAGTTTTTAGGCATCTGTTCACGCATAACCTGCAAGTAGAGCTTCAGGTTTGCTTGCCGGATTATGTTATTTGGATGCACTGGTGCATATTCGTTATATGCGTCGTCGGCTGTTGGTGCATTGGCTAATGTCGCGATCAATGCGTCAATTTGTTCATCTGTAATCATCTAGTTGTCTCGTGTCTGTTGATTGATATTGAATCCTACCACTTTAATCGCCAGAAATCCGGATGTTCCGGATTGGTGAAGCGTTCCAATTGCTCAAGACCAATTTCAGGGTCGTAGGCTGTGCCATCAGGTAAAATCGTTGTTGCATCGAGTCGTGCAAGTCCAAAACGCGAGGGTTTAATCTGTGCCCCTTCTAGCTTAGCATACTTCAATCGTGCCCCTGTCAAGTTTGCCCCATTGAGTTGCGCATGTCGTAAATCAGCGCCAAATAAATCGGCATTATGCAAGTTCGCGAGATTCAGCTTTGCATGTTCCATTTTAGCATTAGCCAGTACGGCATGGGTTAAGTCAGCATTCGATAGTTCGGCTTTTATCAAGTTGGCGGTGCGTAACTTCGCCTTCGTTAAATCACTCCCCACTGCGGTTGCTTCTTCTAAGTTTGCATCGCTTAAATCGGCATGTGACAAATCCGCTTCATAAAGGAGCGCCCCCTGTAATTGTGCTCGGCGCATGGTGACATCATGCAACTTAGCATAATAAAACTGGATCTCTTGCATCTCAGCATCATCAAAGTTCGCGTGGTGTAAGTTAGCTTTCATTAAATTAAGTTTTTCTAAATTGGCTTTGGATAAATCCACACCGTGTAGCATCCCATCTTCCAACCATCCATGGTGTTTTAGCTCCTCGGTTGCACGCTTAGCTTGAACGTTTACACCGCTACCTAACTGACGAGACAATGTCTCACGCAGTTCGCGAATGCGTTGTTGTTCGTTACGATGGCGATTAATCAAATCAAGGATGAATACAGTGACTGCAATCGACATTGTTTCGGTATAAAGATTTGTGATATAACTAGCGACTTCATTTTCAAAGGCACTCGCCCCTAAAAACACACCAATCCCAACCAGAAAAATACCACCAAGAATCCGATATGTCATTCGATTGTCATGCCAGATTTTTACAATCTCTTTTTGTCGTAAGGTCGCTTGCATGCTATTCACCCCATTTGTTCAACCAAATATTTGTATTAACTTAACATGATTTTTGTCATATTGCATTTAAACTTAAGTTTATGGTTTATACGATGCTAAAGCGTTACAATAAATATAGTTTGTCTGTTACATTTTACATTTTAGGATAAATCCCATAATGAACACTGTGCCGATAAATAGTGATACATGGAAGAAACTAGAAAAACGCGCAAGTTCATTAGGTTGCTCAGTTGAGGAATTACTTGAAAAGTGGTTAGCCTCAGGCGATGTAGATCATTCATCTACAATCACTTATTTGCAACAACGATTTATCGAGTCGATTAAACAAGCTGTTATTGCAACGACGTTAGATGGTGAAGTTATCTATTGGAACCACTTCGCCGAGAAGGTCTACGGATGGCAATCAGATGAAGCAATTGGCGCAAACCTCATTGACCTAGTTCAGTCCTCTATGACATCTCAACAGCATGATGATGTGATTGCAACACTATCTCAGGGTGATACATGGTCTGGCGAATATCATGTCCAACATAAAGATGGGCACCAACTGACCTTGTTTGTCATCAATTATCCACATTTAGACGAACATGGTGAACTCGTTGCTATTATTGGCACATTTGTCGATATTACCGAACGCAAACGAGAGCAAGACACCTTACGTCAAAATGAAGCACGCCTACAACTTGCCTTAGATAGTGCAAACTCAGGATTATGGGATTGGCGTTTTGATGCACCAGATCATGACGGGTTGTCAGTAAATTCAGCATATGCCAGAATTCTCGGATACACATCGGATGAATTTCAAATTTCAACCTATACATGGGAATCACTTGTCCATCCCGATGACCTTGATGATGTGAATGCACAAACCGGCAAATTACCAGCTCGTCCGGATACTGTGGTTACAGAATATCGAATGAAACATAAAGCGGGACATTATATCTGGGTGCATGATCATAGCCGTGTGATTGAAAGACAACCAGATGGTACCCCATTGCAGATTATTGGAACAATCATTGATATATCGGAACATAAACAAATCGAATTAGATTTGCTTGCTAGCGAAAACCGCTTCCGTGCATTCATGGACAACTTTGCTGGCGGTCAAATTTATATCATGGATGATACATTACGACACGTCTATGGCAATAAAGCGACACTCGACTATCTCGGCATCACCTTGGATGACTATGTGGGTACAAGAGCGCATGACCTGTTTTCTGAAGAGCTAGCTGACCAATTTGAAGCTGCAGATCGGATTGTTTTAGAGACAGGCAAAACGAGCCAGCACATCGTATCGATGGGAGACGGGAATCATACTTGGCAATGGGTACAAGATTACAAGTTTCGCTTTACTGGCGCTGATGGGAAATATATGATTGGTGGCATTTCGGTTGATATCACAGAACAAAAACAGATAGAGGATGCCTTACGCCAGAGCGAAGCGCGTTATCGTACGGTTATCGACAATTTTCCTAATGGATTAATTGCCTTATTTGATACAGATCTACGCTATACGGTTGCGAGTGGCGAAGGTTTGCGTGAGATTGGTCTAACTTTAGAAGGCAAACGTCTACGCGATGTCTTCCCGCCCGAAGTCTATGAACGAGATGAGCCGGCATTACTTGCCGCACTAAACGGAGAACGCCGAGAAAGCACCGTATCTTATGATGGTGAACATTTCCGTGTTATCACTGCTCCCGTCCGCGATGCACATGGCCAAATTATCGGTGGCATGGTCATGTCACAGAATATCAGCGAACTGAAAAATGCACAGGATGAATTAACAGAAGCCAACAAAAAATTGTCACTTGCAATCAAAACAGCCCAACTCGGCATATGGGAATTAGATGTCAACACCAATGAACTTCAAACCAACCAGCAGTTAATCGACATATATGGGATTCTACTAGAAGACGCTGAGAATATTGAAAATTGGCGTAAGTATACACATAACGAGGATAGAGAAACCAGCCGACAACAATTTCACGAAATTATCAAAAGCGGCGAAGACAGGACCATTAATTTCCGCATTAATCGTGGTGACGGTCAAGAAAGACATATCCAAGGGTTTGGTCATGCGGTACACGATGAAAATGAAGAGATCAGTAAAATCATCGGGATTAACATTGACATCACCGAGATTGTCGAATCACGCCAAAAGTTAGAGGCTAACGAGTCACGCTTAGTGTCATTAGCCGAAACTCACTCTGCATATATCATCCGAACTGATGTTGAAGGATTTTACACCTACGTCAATCCGATCTTTTTTGAGCACTTTGCCAGCCACGCATATGAGACCGCTGATGATGTGATGGGAGCTTTCAGCCTCGATATGATTGTGCTGGAAGATCATCCTAAGACATATGCAGTTGTCATGGAGTGCATAGCAAATCCCGGTTATCCCCAACAAGTTACCCTGCGTAAACCACGTGCAACTGGAGAAATTGTACATACTGTCTGGGAATTTGTTGCTATCCCAGATGAAAATGGGGATATAATCGAACTCCAGTGTATTGGTATCGACATCACACACCAACTACGTATGCAAGAAGCCTTACAGATAAGCCAAGAGCGATTTGAGAGCACACTCCAGACAATCACAGATTATGTATGGAGTGCTGATATTATAGATGGAGAATTTGTCTATAATTACATATCACCAGTTGTTGAGACAATAACAGGATATCCTCGCGAGTACTTTTATACTGATATTAATACGTGGATAACAATCATTCATAAAGATGATCTTGCAAAAGCAAAAGCCAATCTTGAACGCGAATTAGCGGGTGAGACCATTAGTGATGAATATCGTATTGTGCGATCAGATGGTGAAGTTCGTTGGATAAATAGCAAAGTATCGCCAACTAAAGATGAACATGGTATCGTCATTCATCTTGATGGGATTGTCAGCGATATTACAGAACGCAAACAGGTAGAATCGGCATTACAAGAGAGCGAAAATCGTTATCGTGCATTGTTTAATGAGGCGAGTTTCCCGATTGTCATTTATGATGCCAATGCACGGATCGTCATGTTAAATGATATAGCTTCACGTAATTTAGGTGTGCCACCAGAAGAAGCAATTGGTAAAACAATTGGACACTATTTCCCACAGAATCAAGCTCCAACAGTTGAACGAATCCGGCAAGTTATAGCAACAGGGAAACCACTCTTTGTAGAAGACGCGATTATGATTGGAGACACAGAATATTGGTTTTCCTCTGCCATTCATCTCGTCCCAACCATCGAATCGCATCAACCCTATGTTCAGATTGTTTCTAATGACATCACAGAGCAAAAAAACGCCGAAGCCGAGAAAAAGAGAAACGAAGAAAAATTCCGTGCTGCAATTGAAGCAAGCCTTGACGCCTTCTATCTGATGGAGAGTGTTTATAATGATGATGAAGAAATTGTCGATTTCCGCATTTTAGAGATAAACGATAATGCAGTCATACAATTAGGTATGCCACGCGAAAAATTAGTCGGTGGCTTAATCTGTGAGCTGTTCCCGATTAATCGTACTGGGGGATTTTTTGATTCATATAAAGATGTAGCTGAAACAGGTGAAGCATTTGAACAAGAATTTTTTGTTCCAGATGGAAATGTCGCCGGCGGATGGTATCATCATCAGGTTGTAAAAGTTGGGAATGGCGTTGCAATTATGACGCGGGATGTTACAGACCGCAAGCACCGTCAACAACTCATCGTAGATAATCAGCGCATGACGGCACAATTCCAAAAGGAACAAGAGCGCAATTCGCTAATCCAACGAATTGTGTCCACATTATCCCATGATCTCCGTAATTCGTTAGCTATCGTATCGACCTCATCTGATATTCTCACACGGCATTTTGACAAACTTGATGACGAAAAACGACAAAGCAAACTGGATATGATTAATCGCCAGATTGAGTTTGCAACGACCCTACTGCAAGATACCGTCGATCATGCACGTGGCAAAATGGACAAGCATCCCTTTAAGCCAAAACCAACCAACCTTGCAACGCTTTGCCGTGTCAGTGTACAAGAAGTTGGATCCGCTTATAATAACAAGCACAACATGAAATTTGAAAACGCCGGTGATATTGAATTTGTCAATGTAGATGAAACATTGATCAGTCGCATTTTGTTGAATTTACTGTCAAATGCCATCAAATATACACCTGAGGGCGGGCAGATTGATTTAACCCTTGATCAATATGCTGACCAAATTATTTTACAGGTCAAAGATACAGGTATCGGCATCAGTTCAGACGATTTACCTTATATCTTTGAACCATTATTCCGTGTTAACGAGTCGGAGGATATCGAAGGTACAGGATTGGGTTTGAGTATCGTACAAGATTGTGTGATTGCGCATCACGGACAGATCTCGGTTGAAAGCCAACTTGACATTGGGACAACATTCACAGTTGAGTTACCCACAAATGTCAAGTTGTAAGGATTCTAGGTCTCATCCGCTTTAAACAGCAATTACAGTACGTTGTTTACTGGCAATGAGATCAACATAAATATCAATAACCTCATCCATCATGGCATCCCAAGATTGTGTCTCGGCATATTGGCGAGCATAGCTTCCCATCTGCTTGATATTGTCATGCCTGACAGCAATTTTGCGAACACCTTCAACTAGATTATCAACATCACCACTATCAAAGGTGTAGCCGTTTTTACCTTCTTCAACAACATCTGTCACACCACCAACCCGCGACGCGACAACAGGCAATCCAGCTGCCATTGCTTCTACAACCACTAATCCAAATGTTTCGAGACGGGACGGGAAGACAAAAACATCAGCACTGGCATATGCCTGAGACAAGCGTTCACCACGCATATACCCCATAAATTTGACAGGTAATCCGGCGAAGTGTTGTTCTAAATATGGACGCGCTGGTCCATCACCCACAACAACTAGACGGGTATTCGGTACAGATTCGAGCGCAGGACGAATATGGTCAATTTGTTTTTCATCAGAGAGTCGCCCGACATAGATCAAAACATGATCATTAGTGTGCCCATCTGTCATTTCGTGACGCATGCTCTCAGAGTAAAAATTAGGATTAAACGCAGTCGCATCTACACCCCGCCGCCATAATCCCACATCAGCGATACCAAGTTCTTGCATCTGCGATTGAATCAACTTAGATGGGGCGAGGCTGTAATCTGCCCAGTTAAAGACATTTTTGGTCAACTCTTCTAAAATTGGACGGGTAAAACCAAGATCAAATAAGCCGACTTTGAATTGATTTGCCATCCGCGCATAATCTAGGTGAAATGAGGTCACCGTTGGGACTTCCATCCATTTGAGCATACCCATCGTTGGGATGCCAGTCATCATCGGGTGGAATAGATGCGCAACATCTGGGTTGAATTCAGCTAAGTCACGATATAGGTCTAATGTTGCAAACCCCATACGTGCTTCAGGATAAAACGGAAATGATAAGCTAGGTAAGCTACAAACGGGTACATCATTGTACTGTTGATTTGCCCCATAACGTGGTGCAATAACCATTGCGTCAATGCCACGTTTGGCAAGGTGATCAAGTAGTAGGCAGGTCACTTTAACGATGCCATCAACTTTTGGCAAGAAGGTTTCAGTAATAATTGCTACGCGCATAATTTCTCTCTGTGTATCCCTATCTATCAGAATTCCCATTTTAATTAACCCACCAAGCTTTGATTAGTGACGGAAATCACAAAGGGTTAAAGGAAACTTAACAAAAAAATAGCATCTGATAATATAATGCGCCTAGGTACTACACAATTGTCAATCAGTCATTTTCTGGAATTTTTATCAGATTAGCACAATTTCGATAAATGCAAAAAATGAAGTCGTTGTACAATATATTAGGTCATATGATATAGGTTGGAGTATATAGTGTTATCTGCATTGGCACTCTTGGCGATGTTTGCGCTCGGATTAGGCATTCCAATTGCATTTATTCTAGTTATAGTCCCTCAACTGCTTCCTTATGCCATCATATTTTACTTAATCTGCTGTATTGTGATGTTCGTTGAATCGTATAAACGTAACAAAAGTTTGACCATGGCAATTGTTGGTGCACCTCTTATTCTTGGGTGTCTTGTTGTTACCCTTGTATTTTATTTTTTTGCATCTGTGCCGTCCTTCTTCCAAAAAATCTATATTGCGACTTTAAAGGGTACAGTTAGGATACGCGCAGCACAGCCCCATACCTCAATCACAACCCAAAAGCAATTTGATCATCTTGGAGCTGGTTATCGCTTCCTCCTAAGCGGTGAGATTGATAAAAATACAACTGGGCGCAAAGGGAAAATTATTGTCCGCCTGAGTTATATGTATTTAGGGGAAGATATTGGTTGGATTCGCACACCCAAAACCCCTGCGTTCTTCCCACAAAAAATCAGCCTTGATACCGGAAAAGATATTGTAGAATTTAAATCCCCTCCTGTGTCCTACCCTCAAGAAGACTATATTTCGATAAGGCAAACAACCAAATCAAAGTATAGATATAGCTCAAGCCGCAAAGGCAATCAAAAACATGAGACGGTTGAACTAAACGTCCCACCACGCCCTGATTTACCTGTAGATTTACCGATTGGATCGCGGCATGAGTGGGAGTTACGTGTAGGGGATGAATTAATGATTGAAGGGCAGATTAAATTACAATACCGAGTCTATCAGACAGAGAGACGTATAAAATACTCTAAGTTAGAGGTTGTAAACCCCAGAGAATGGACTATCTACGCTCCGGATGAAGACGATATTAATGTTGCTACACGTCACCGCGAGTATGATTTGTTTCTCCAGCACAATGCAGAACCTGTTATTACAGTCGAAACGATGGCAGAGTTTATGGCACTCGATCCAGGACAGCGTTTTATCGTTCATGGGCACATTGATGAAGACAATGAAATGCTATGGCAAGACTATGTTTTTTATAAACCAGGACCTGTCTATAGGTGGAGTCATAACTGGAGCAATCGCAGTAATTTTGAGACTATAGGAAAACAGAAGGTAAAAATTTCGTTTTATGATGGCTCATATGAATTTGATCTAACGATTCCCCATCAACTGTATGGTGTACATGAAAAACGAATGCAACGGTTTACATCAAACAGTTACAAGATTCAATTACCCAAACTTGATAAACCAACCATTACAAAAGGTTTACAGGATGAAGTACGCGCGTATCAGGTGCTCAAAGTAAGGGATCGTGTAATCGTACATGCGTGTAAAATTACTGATCATGTAAACGAGAACATACCTACTGATACCCCAGTATTTGGTGTCGAAAAAATTATAGTTGATACAAAACGAGATTGGGTGTTATATAGCAAAGATGAACGTTCTCCAGCAGAGGATGCATGGAAAAAGAAACAATCTGAAGCGAACCAAAAACAACGGGCAAAACATTTTCGGACTTCAAACGCTGCTAAACAACTACGTAAAAATCTTGGATTACCACCAGTAAGTCCAAGCCGTTATCGTCAATTGGATACCAGCCGATTTGGTAAGATAACACATCAAACGGATGATAAAATAGCTCGTTCTAATAATAATCGTACGAGTGATACTCAGAATCGCCTTAATCGCATCCAAACAACAAAACAAGATCAAGAATCCGACCCAAAACCGAAAAGTCCGTTTACGCGTAATGAAGAAAAGGATAATACAGACTCATGAATGAATATGACGATAACTTAGATTATGACAAGATTGATTTTGATAAAACCAAACGTGGCAAGTCCAAGAATAAAAACAGCAAGCGACGTATTAGCCTACTTATCATAGAAGGTTTAATTGTAGTCGTCGTTGTGATTGCTGGTGCGCAATTTTTATTCCGCGATGATGCTGAAGTCGAAAATTTACAGGCAACAATTGATAGCCAAAATATTGAAGCAACAACGGCATCAGTCAATCAACAATCGGTATTATCAGCAGAAGAATTGTACGATCGAGCGCTGACACAAGCCAATACCGGTGAAACCGAACAAGCAATCCGTAGTCTTGACCTTGCAATCGAACTTGACCCGACATATGCCGAGGCTTATTTTGAGCGGGGCGAACTGAATTACTCGCAATCACTGTATTTTTCTGCTAGCCAAGATTATTCTCAAGCAATTGAATTTGGCTATGACAACATTGCATTAGCATATTTTTGGCGTGGGCGGTCTAGCTTCCAATGGGATGATTATCGCCAAGCGCAACGTGATTTTAATAGTGCTGTTGAGATTGACCCGACATTTACTAATGCTATTTATTGGCGAGGACGTTCGAGTATTAAAATCGCGGAGTATGAAGACGGCATTACAGATATTAAGCAAGCAATCGACATGGAGTATGAAGAGCCTGGATATGGTTATTTTTTCATCGCGACAGCGTATGATGACTTAGGCGAGTATACCTTGGCGATTACATATTATGATCGGTCATTGGAAGAAACAATAGACGATTGCGAAGCTTATGCCTGTTGGATTGATTATAACAATCGCGCGACCTCATTCTATCGGCTCGAACAATATGATCGTGCAGTGGAGGATTACACCAAAGCCATACAGGTCAACCCTGACGAATATCCGCTGGCGATGCAAAACCGTGGTGATGCGTATGAAAATCTTGGCGATATGACAGCTGCGATGAGTGACCGGAATACCATGTTCCAACTGATCGAAGGTGAAGTCATCAATCGTAGCTTGGATGGAGACAGCAATACTCTACGCGCCACATTAGAGACAGTCAGTGCACAAGCACATGTGACGTTCGAAGGAACATCCAGCGATGTCGTCACTATTACAGTGACCGTTCCCGAAGATAGTGACCTCAATAGTATGATGCTGTTGCGTGGTCCGGAGGGTGTGCCACTTGTATATCACGCCGATACAGAAAGTAGGGGGGCACAGTTCACAGACCTTGTTCTAGACGAAACAGGCACATATACAATCGTCGTAGCGAGTGATCTAAAAGACTCCTATGGCGAATTTGAACTAACAATTGATTCATGATCGATCCGTTTGCTCAGATTGTAATTCCGCCGGAGGTAGCTCAGTTGCCAAAGGCGGATATTCACATCCATGCCGAACGGTCGCCGCGCCTCGATCGCATTTTAGCTAAACGCGACAGTCGTGAGCCATATGATTGGGTGGCATGGGCGAAGAATTTAATGCAGGACTATCCAGCTGGCGCTGAGCGATTAGAGCGCATTTCACCCGTCTTTGAGCATATTCTAGATGCTGATCAGGACCCTGAAAACTTCATCGCGCGTAACCTCGATATATTAGAAGAAGCAACAAAAGATGGTGCAATTTTAACTGAGGTGCGGTACGGACGCGATTTAGCAGATGTCCCCAATTGCCTTGATCTGTTGCAAGAGGCAGAACGTCGTGTCCAGAATAACTATCCGGATTTTCGTATGGGTGTGATCCCGTTTATTTTCCTATCTTGGGACAAAACAAAACTAGATCGTATCATCCCGATGTATATCGACTGGGCACAAGCCGGACTGATATATGGTGCAGATGTCTTCACCATACCGTATGCCGAAGAAGCTGACTGGACGGAGGCCTATCACATTGCCGATAAACTTGCTTCTGCTGGATTAGGTATTACTGTCCATGTCGCGGAAGTGTCACCTGCCAATCTAGAATCTGCACTCAAAACACCGGGGCTGACACGCCTAGGACATGCCACACATGCGGGCTACCATCCCCACCTTACCGAAAAAATCGCTAAAAGTGGCGTCACAATTGAATGTTCTTTGAGTTGTAATGTCATCTTAGGAGCGTCGCAATCCTACGAAACCCACCCGATCCGCACATTTGTATCGGCGGGTATTCCTGTTGCACTGTGTACTGATGACCCTGTACAAATGTCGACCACCATCGGGCGTGAATATGCAATTGTGCATCAACTTGGCTTTAGCATTCCCGAGTTATTGGACTGCACAAAAAATGCAATTCAGGTCGCCTTTATCGATGACAAACAACGACGACACCTTCTAAAAATCCACAACGATTACGTTGCAAACTTTACCTAATTTTTACGCCATCGTTACACCCGCATCACATGTGCACATATATAATATGAGCACGTTTACCGATATGGGAGAATTCTAATAATGCGTAAATATATCCTGATTTTATTGACATTGGGTCTGTCATTAATCTTGGCGGGTAGTACTTTAGCACAACGTCCGCCACAAGGTACACCACCCCCACGTCCCGGCAATAATGGTGAGAATCGTCCGCCACGCCCCGGTGATGGTAATCAAGCTAATACAAGTAGCGAACCGATGGACGATAGTATTGTGCAAGTGACACTCAACATCACCGGATACGAAACATTCGGTGCGGCACTAGCTGACCAAATCGTAGCAGGCGACGGCGCAGGCATTGATAATTACTTCCGCAATAGTGGTGTTGTCATTGATGAGGAACAAAATGCATATTATGCGGTTAATGGTGTACATCCAGTAAACCAAGGCGACTACACTAGCTATTATCCAAAGTCGATTGTGATGGCATCGCTTGAAGACGACAGCATTATGGAAGTCTATGCGTTTAGTGAGGTCAATGGACACGATGTCGATATGGAAGCCCTCACCTATGCTGAAGCAGAAAACACCTTATATGTTGGCGATGAATACAACCTCATCTACGAGTTGGACTTACCAACAGGTAACATCTTACGTGAATGGGATTTAGCTGATATTGGTGTCTCAACCAATGTTGATAAAGGCATCGAGGCGATGACCTACTCTCCGAATACAGGCTATTTCTATGCAGGTATTCAAGATACAGGTAGCATTCTTGTGTTGGATTTGAGCTTAGATGAAGGCACAACTGTCACACAAATTGATGAATTCCAACTGGTACAAGGTTGGGCACCAAGCGGGTTATTTGCACATGCCGATGGATCGTTATGGGTAGTCTCGATGCGCGGTGGTGGTCAAGAAGGTAATCAGATGATCTTCAATTATGCGACCGATGGGACACCACTTTGTGCGATTAGAATTCCAAGTGAATTGGGTATGACCCGTCCGGACGGTATATACATCGACTCGGCAGATGAATTTATCTACATCGTCGATTCACAGGGTCCGATTTACGATGGACATTCCCTATACCGTATTCCGTGGTCAAACCCGTGCTAAATAATCAGTTCAGGGGCGTGGTATCTATTGCGCCCCATCTTGTTATGTTCGGATTAATCTTGTCGATTCACCGTCAACAGAACCAATCAAGGTATCCTGTGTCTCAAGATTATCAATTAACTCGGCTTCTTCTTCTGTGATCTCGCGGATGACTTCAAACTGAACTTTTTGGGTAAAGCTCCAAATAATAATCCCAATCATCACTGGAAACAGAAAAATTGTCACCAACACCGCAATAATCATACTCGCCACAAGATTTAGCTCAAATGCAATTTCACCATCGGGTTTGCGTGCTAGCAAACGGCGCTCACCCAATTCAGTAAACACACCTTCTGCTAATTGCTCCATCAATTCTTCGTTGACGTTGCAATCTTCATTTTCCTTATTTTTGTGTTTTTTGCGTCGTTTATCGCGTTTATGTCCCATGATGAACTCCTTCCCTTTTGACTCATATTTTTTATACGTCAAGCATAACCGATTTGTTGCGCGTTGTGTATAATTTGAGCGTTTAGATTTTGTGATAGAAAGAACAACAGGGAAACTTCATGAATATACTGGTCACCGGTGGGACAGGCTTTGTTGGATCGCATTTAGTCCGACGATTGGTTGCTGATGGGCATACCGTACGCGTCCTATATCGCTCAGAGGGCAAATTAGCTGTCCTCGCTGGATTAAACATCACACCTGTTCAGGGCGACTTAGATGATCTTGATGCACTGCAACACGCTTGTGATGGCGTTGATATTGTCTACCATGTGGCGGCAAAAGCCGACTACTGGAAAGACGATCATAAAGACCTACTCTATCGCATCAATGTCGATGGCACTCGCAACGTCCTAACAGCGGCACAGTCCGCCGGTGTAGAACGTGTCATATTTACCAGTAGCGCATCTGCAATTGGATTCCGGCAAGATGGACAGGCATCAGACGAAACCGAACCGTTCACCATGAAACCCGAACAATTCTGGTATGCCTATTCTAAGGTCAAAGCCGAAGAAGTCGTCGCAGAATTTGTTGCCAATGGGCTCGATGTGATTACTCTCAACCCGACAGTTGTGATTGGTCCGGGTGATCTCAATGCAATTTCCGGTACGTTTATTATCGAAACTGCACGCTTTCAGTGGGCAGTACCGATGTCATCAGGTGGGCTGGCAGTGATTGACGTACGCGATGTCGCACAAGCACATGTCAATGCGATGACTCGCGGACGTACTGGCGAACGTTATATCTTGAATACCGCAAATTATCCATATAACGTCTGGTTTAAGATGATTGCCAAAGCCTGTGGTGTTCGGGCGCCGATTTTTTCGAGTCCCGATTTTATGTTGGAGCCAACTGCACGCTTAATCGAATTTCTGAGACGTGTTGGCATTACCACACCGATGGATGCGAACCAAACACGACTTGGTGGTACCAGTGTCTTTTTTGATGGGCGCAAAGCATATGCTGAGTTATTTACGCCACAATATGATATTGCAACTAGTCTACGGCATACTTACATGTGGTATCGGGATAATGGTTATATTGAGCACAACCCGCTCACTCGCATCATAGATCTTGTATCATAAGGTCAAACGATAATCAGCTTCGGTTGTTGATCCCTAGCTAGCAGGAGTTGGTCGACTCAACCCGTTGCTAGAGGTCATTCATACGATACGACTATACAATCGTGCCATCACTCATACTGCCACCTGCTTGTGTGTGGTTGCTCCCCAAACTGGAGTATGTCGCTGGTAGATGCATGAATTTGGAGTATGTGCGAATTGTCCATGACACTGGACCACGGAAGAAATAATTTTCTGGGGCGGCGACTTGATCGATGTCTTTTTTGTATTTCTCTGCCGTGCCTTTTGTGAGGTGAAATTTCAGGTCTTCATTGCTTCGGAACGTCTCATGGATGATGAGCGCATTCTCACCAACTACTTGATAAGCTTCAAATCTGAGCAATCCATCTTCCATATCGTGTGCATCTGTACCCACGCGTCCCCACCAATATTTGAGGTCTTCGATATAATTCGGATCATCGGGTTTACATGTCCATTTAGCCGTAACCATAATCGCATTATCATAATCTGGGCGTTGATAATCTTCTTTCACATACCCGAATAAAAATTCACCGAAGGCACTTGGTACATTCTTCGCATTTACAGCTTGTCGAGCCGCTTCAGGGATCGATGTGCCACGGATAAGGTGTAATTCTGGCTTAGCAACGGCTGTCAGTGCACTCATGTGTTGGGTTGCGGTCGTGGAGAAATAGTTAACCAGTGCATCGGAATTTTTGAAAACATGATGAACAAGCACAGCATCTTCGCCAACGGCATGGTTGATTTCTGTAGAAAGAACACCCGAATCACTTTTTGCCCCGAGATGAATATCTTCCCATTCTTGCAACATCTCTTTAGATTCTGCGGATTTTCTGAATAACCCGCCCTTCTTCGACGGTACCCATTTGCCTGTGATGCTAATTTCATCCCCGATTTTGGATGGTTCTTTTAAAAAGCTCGCCATAGTTTCTGTTGGCTGTGTCATGTTCTTCTCTCCCCTAGATCTTAGTGTGTTTTAAATTGTGTGAGTCGTACAGTAATTGGTATCAGATCAAATCAATTATGCTTCTTCGCGATCAAACCCGAACGCATGGACTCCAAATTCAGCCCCCATATTCATATCAATAGCAACTTGCATGAGTTCTTGCGGGACATCACCACAAAAGAAGAATGGACCTGGTGTCGCAATTTGTAATAATTGAGGGAAATGTTGTGCAGCTGTTCCGCCAAGATGGAAACCCATCGCGCCAGCATCTTTAAAAACATCATGTACAAAAATCGCATTTTCATCATCGGCAAAGTAACATTGCATGCTGAGGCTATCCGGTTCATTATCTTGCATTTGTTTGTAAACATCTTCGTAAATGGCTTTAAGTTCGTCTAGCTTACCTTCTTTTGCTGTCCATTTATAAAATACGGTGACTTCTTGGTTACTCATTTTGATTCTCCTATTCGCTTTAAAAGCGTGTATATAATTTATGGAACGTTAGTGTTCCGTGCTTGACAATATAAGAATATACCATTTGGTTTAAAAAGTCAACCTTTTAGTTTAAAAAATAAACCAATTAATGTATAATGGGTTGTATAGGACGTATAAATAAGGAGTAAAACATGGCAACAGACCGCAAAAGTTACCAGCAAATATGCCCGATGGCGAACGCATTGGACATTGTTGGTGACCGTTGGACAATCTTGATTCTGCGCGAGCTTTTGGGCGGACCTGCACGATTCAATGAACTACGTGATGGTTTACCCGGCATCGCAAAGAATTTACTGATCGAACGGCTTCGTCGTTTAGAAGAAGATGGCGTGGTGCGACAAATGAAAATGCATAACACCGCTGTTTATGCGCTGACAGAATCCGGTGCAGGCATCCGAACAGCACTTGAGGAGCTAGCCTTTTGGGGCACACAGATGAAACGTATTGCGCCTGTGATTCACGAACGTAGTATTCGCGCAATAGCGATGGCGTTACATTCGGTTGTTGTTCGAGCAGGGGATAAATTACCACAAGAACGTTATGTGGTTGAAGTTGGTGTCGATGGCGAATTTATGGAGATTGTCCTTGATCAAAATCCAGCAGTCATCGCACGCCCAGCATCTAGTCCGAACGCGAGCCTATCAACAACCTACGAGGGCATTTCGACCGTCTTACGGGGTCAAGTTGACCGTTCACTGTTCACAGAAATTTCGGGTGATGAAACGGCAGTTCAGTACTTCTTGGATGCAGTCGGATAGAAGAACATCCCGACCACATCCTACAGAAACGTTATTGGATCTATGAGGGTAATACATCCCGTAGACGATCGATCAATAGTTGTGCTTCATCGGCTGTGTTGTAGACCTGAAATGATACCCGTAGATGGGGACGGTCTAGCACTGTAGTCGGTGGCACTTCTATTTTGTAATCTTCGTATAACTGAACCGAGACAGCCATTGCATCGCATTCTGGTAGTGGAATTGTGACCATCTGCGAAAATTGATTTTCTGAAAGGGGTGTCAGCCCATATTCATCACAGATACGCATCTGTGTCGATAGGGCGAGTTCATGGCAGTCTTTGCGGACTTGATCCCAATTATGATCTTTTTGAAATTGAATCGCTGTGGGTACCGTCAAATAAGCAGATAAATCGCGTGTACCATGCCATTCGTTTTGTTCAAAGAAGTTCGCACCTTCGTACCATCCATGTGAAATAACAAGCGGGTCGATCATCGTGTGATGTTCTTTACGGACATGTAAAAATGCCGACCCTTTTGGCGCACACACCCATTTATGGAAGTTCCCGCTATACACATCTGCACCAATTTCAGTCAAATCTAATGGGATTTGCCCCGGTACGTGTGCACCGTCAATTATTGTAAAAATACCATGTTCACGAGCACGTTTACAAATCATCACAATCGGGAACATCAATGCGCTTGGCGATGTGATATGACTTATAACAATGACTTTAGTACGATCGGTCACTTTTTCAAAGAAACCCTCCACAAAGTTCTCATCAGTGGTATAGGGAATTTCGACATTGTAGCGGACAATGTTTGCGCCTGTCTTCTGGGCAACAAACGCCATCGTCTTATTGATCGCACCATATTCATGATCGGTGGACAAAATTTCATCACCAGCATTTAGCTTCAAGGACTTGGCAACCGTGTTGATACCCAGTGTCGCATTGGTCACAAAGACGACTTCTTCAGCTGGTGCATTCAAAAAGTTAGCAATCTTTTCGGTCGCATCTTCCATTAATCCAACTCGGCGGCGATTTAAAAATTCTACAGGTTGGCGTTCCAGTTCAAGTTGCCATTCTTGATAGGTTTTGAACACCTCTTTGGGACATGCTCCGAATGAACCATGATTGAAGAATACAACATCATCACGGATGAGAAAATCGTCACGGGTTAACATCAGTTGTCGTCACACTTTCTATGATTTACAGCAGATAATTAAATTCGATAAAATTATAGAGAAGAGACATGCCTCTTCCCCAACAAAGGATTATGCATATTACAAATTATGAATCGCTATCGTTAAAGTCCGACATATTATTGAGCAACGCCTGCGATAACTTCAACACATTATCATAATCGTCGGTGTTCATTAAAGCTGTCGGGCTATGAATATAACGACAGGGTGTGGATAGAATCATTGTGGGAATGCCAGTATGCGCCACATGAATCGCGCCACCATCGGTTCCGCCACCACGAATTGTCTTGTATTGATACGGGATGTTGTTTGCTTCGGCAGTTTCACGGACAAACTTCAACACACGTGGGTCAGAAATCATACGTGCATCCATAAGTGTCAACACAGCCCCTTCCCCGAGTTTACATCCAGGATTCGGCGCAATATCACCTGCATCAACTTCAAGATTTGGGTTTGGCAAATCATGTGCTGTTGTTCCTTCCAGTACAATCGCCGCGTCGGGATTAAGGCGTTGCGCTGCGATTTGTGCACCGCGTAACCCAACCTCTTCTTGCACAGTGAATGCAGCAATCACCGTCACTGGATACGGGCCGTTTTGCAAAATATCAATCAAAATCGAACAACCGACGCGATCATCAAAAGCTTTACCCCGTACAATCTTGTCACTCAATTGCGCGTAAAAACTATCAAATGCAATACGATCCCCTAATTGTGCAGCACCTTTATCTGTCGCCCCGGTGTCGATGCGTAAGCTATCCATCTCGACAACATTCATACTGCGCCCAAGATGAATCGGTTTCCAGAGGATAACACCGGGGGTTCGTTTTTCGCCGACTTTGACACGTAATCCGGGTAAAATTCGCGCATCAATCCCGCCGACATTGGTAAATTGAATTAAACCATTGCCATCGACATTGGTCACCATCATGCCGACTTCATCCATATGAGCAGCAATCATCACCGTATAATCGGGGTTTTCTGTTCCTTTTTGGATAGCGATCACATTCCCGATGTTATCCACGGTCATATCAGTCACATGCTCACCGATTGCCTCCATGACAATATCACGAACTTCGCCCTCTTCACCACTCACGCCAATTGCATTTGAAAGTTCTTCTAATAACATCATTTGTCCTTATTGTCGATTCACAAACCACATCTGCCTATAATACTCCAATGCACCACGAAGGCAACATAGCAGGTCGAAAATATCCCAAATAAAAAATCTGCCAATATCCTTATGGTTGAAAGTGACATGGCAGAACTCATAATAAGTCAATTTATGTGACAACTAATGGTGGTTTTCACTAGCTGATTAAGGTCAGCACACTCCCCACCATCATCAGGATAGATGTGAGCCACAATAACAAAACAGCAAATCCAGCCGATGTTGGGCGACCCAGTTTGACGTTATGGTGTAAGATGTTTCCAGCCGTCATCGAGACAAATATGCAAATCGCAAAGGTGATGATACCAGCCACACTAAATGTCATACCGACAGCAAAAATTCCGGCGACAACATACGCGAGGCGTAACACCACAACTCTAGAAATTCCAAAAATAATCCCGAGGGCTACCGACGCGCCAGCAGTCAACGCTAAACCCGTGCTAGCATCTTGCATCACACCAAAAGCTACCACACCAATCATACTAAACGACAATCCAAATCCGATGCCGTAGACCAGTCCTAGTGATAATTCATTCTCGATATAACTCATGATACCGAGCATTAATCCAATCACCAATGCACCCACCAATAAAACCAGAGGCGAGATGTCATAATGTTCGATAAAGTAACGGGATAAGTAAGCGTCTACAACCAGCGGACTAACAAGCAACAGCAATGTCACTGTCACCAATGTGGCAATTAACCAGCCAGCTGTGCGCTTCATGGCATGAGGTCCGTAAAGATTATGATGGATACCAATACGAGCTGGGTTGAAGAATATCCAGAAGGCAATACTAAACCAATCACGTAGATTCCATGCGTTGAGGCGATGGGTTGTTTTACGTTTTTCCGATGGTGTTGCGGGTAAAACCGTTGCATTGTGCGCTATATTCATGTTGGGTTACCTTGCTCACTCGTAGATAGACAAATTATACAACTGATGCAAAACATCGCAAAATTGAGCTTGCGGTAGGCTTGCGCAGTGATGGATGTTACGATGAGCAGAATTATCAACCAACCACCGGACAAGCTATTTTAATGTCAACAAACCGCAGTATCGCCATCATACTCCTAATTATCTTCTCAGCGGGATTAACTCCGATTGCTATCCGCTATACACAGGCAGAAGGTGTGCCGTCTCTCGTCATTTTGTTCATCAGGCTTTGGTTGATCACCTTCGCATTGTTCCCGATTGTATGGATACGCTACCGCGAAGAATTGCTCGCGATGACATTGCGACAGTGGGCATTTTCATTGATTGCGGGTTTTTGGCTCGCAATGAATTTATTTATGCTGTTTTTATCGTTGGAATATACGAGTGTCCTCGTCTCTAGTGTGTTGCGCCGAACCACCCCAGCATGGATTGTGCTACCGGAAATTTTCTTGTTCGGGGTGATCTTCTCGCGTAAATTCTGGCTAAGCCTCGTCATGACAATCATCGGCGTGGTCTTGGTTGGATTTGGCGGACTAACAGCGATTGAAGCCGGATCAAACCCGTTACTAGGAGCGGGGATGGCATCATTCGGCGCGATTTGTTTCGGGATTTATCTGCTGATTGGACGCAGGCTCAACAATCGGATTCCACCATTGGTATATAGTTTTGTTGTATTTTTAAGCGCAGGGATTGTCACGACATTTTTTGTTGGCATCACCGCCACACCTGTCACAGGCTATTCAACAGCAGGCTATCTGTGGGTCATCGGTGTGACGATTCTGGCACAAGTCCTCGGGCACATCCCCATCAATATCGCCTTGCAACAATTCACAGCTACTGCAATGGCGATCGTCCTACAGATTGGTGTGGTGCTGAGTGCCGTCTTTGCACTCTTTTTATTCGGCGAGATTCCATCATTATTGCAGGTTGTTGGTAGTGTCTTGGTCATCTTCGGCGTAACCATCACCACAATTGAGCAAACCCAACATAATCGCAAGCGTGTTGCTGAGAAACAAAAAGCCTAAGCCTAATCACTACCTTGAAATGGAAATCTGTTGCTGATAAAAATTGCTGAGGTATTCAAACGACTTTTCCATCCTTGAGCTGATCGGTCAGTTAATTGCTTGCAAGCATCTGATGGATTCTTGCTTACGAGTAGTGATTGATGCGCCTCTAAATCAAACTTATTGGGATTGATAAAGTCAATAGCAGTGTTACTTGCCAATAAAATACCTGTTGATTCATTGATTTCGATTGCTAGTAGTTCAGGTTCTATCGTCTTGTCCATGCCAATTGCTCGATATAAACGTCCACTATCTGGCGTTTCTGCTAACTCTTCATATGTTATGTGTCCACGTTTTACTAGCAGTTCTCCAAATGTATGAAATTCGGTTATTCGCTTCATCTTAACTGATTCAACCAAGATCGACATCATATCACCCACATGTCCAATATATGCTTTATTTGCAGTATTCAACAGGACAATTGCAGTTCCACCTAATGTTTTACTGGGATGTTGAAATACTTTGTTGTTTGCTAAAACAATAGCTTCTTCAATCCACTCCAGATAATGTGGTGTATCATGTCCCTTGGTAAGCATCTCATCAAATAAACAAGTGCTGATAAATGAAGCAATATGTTTGACTATTAATTTAGGCGCAAGGGTAGCATCATCTTTACTGCCCATACCCTTTGCGATTATATATAAACCAATAGTCTTATCTATAGCTTGTTTAGTATGAATTTGTTGTACAAAAACACGATGTCTGTAATGATCGTAAAGATCACCTTTTATGCTAGCCAATCCATAGTCAAGTCGTATAGGTTGCATGATGTTTTCTCCGTTTGGTTTGTCTCTATCATACAATCTGCACACAATTCACACATGGAAAAAGCCCACCAAACCATTACAATCAGGGAAATATTGATGAGTGTGTTGCCAATCAGAAAGCCTAGCCTAATATTTGGGATTGTACGGTGTGGATACACAGAAATCTATTCGCAGATACCCGAAATTGCTCAAATTCTGAGCTGTCAGTACACATGAATTATATGAGGAGCGTTTGGACATGCAACAAATTTTAGAACAACTCGGCATCAAAGCTGTAAATTCCGGTGTGTGCCTCGGTGTAGACAATTGGGTAGAGGACGCCAACGGGAAAGAGCTGGTCTCAATTAACCCGAGCAACAATCAACCGATTGCAAGTGTGACACAAGGCACAGCCGAAAGTTATGACAAAGCGGTGGAAACCACCCGCGAAGCCTTCAAAACATGGCGCAAAATGCCTGCACCTAAACGTGGTGAAATTATCCGTGACCTCGGCAACGAACTACGCAAACATAAAGAAGCCCTCGGTGAATTGGTGACATTGGAAAACGGTAAAATCCGCACCGAAGGATTAGGCGAAGTCCAAGAGATGATCGACATCTGCGATTTTGCTGTTGGGCTGTCGCGTCAATTGTATGGCCTGACGATGCATTCGGAACGCCCTGAACATCGTATGTATGAGCAATGGCATCCAATGGGTGCAATCGGAATTATCACAGCATTTAACTTCCCTGTAGCAGTATGGGCATGGAATGCAGCGATTGCAGCAGTTTGTGGCAATACCATGATCTGGAAACCGTCCCCAACAACGCCATTAACAGCAATTGCGGTACAAAATATCTGTAACGAAATCATGGCGCGTCACGGTGTTGATGGTGTCTTTACGCTCGTGATTGGGGAGAATGAAGAAGTCGGCGAACGCATGATTAATGATGACCGCCTCCCACTGATTAGTTTTACAGGATCGATTAAAGTTGGTAAACATGTTGCCAAAGCGGTTGCGGGACGACTCGGACGTAGTATCCTCGAATTAGGCGGGAACAACGGCATTATTGTGACTGAAGATGCAGACCTTGACCTCGCCACCCGTGGTATTTTGTTTGGTGCAGTTGGAACTGCGGGACAACGCTGTACATCCACCCGCCGTATTATCGCACATAAGTCGATCGTTGATGACCTCACCAACCGTCTAGTTAAAGGGTATCAATCCGTTAAAATCGGCGATCCTATGGACGATAGCACGCTGATGGGACCGTTAGTGAGTTCACGCTCAGTTGATAATATGATGGCAGCGATTGAAACAGCTAAATCTGACGGGGGTGAAGTGCTGACGGGTGGCGGTAAACTATATAACATCGGCGCTAATTATGTCGAACCGACCATCATCCGTATGCCACAACAAACCCAGCTTGTATGTGATGAGACCTTTGCACCGATTTTGTACATCATGGAATACGACACAATCGACGAAGCAATTGACATCCACAACGATGTACCACAGGGTCTATCGAGTGCAATTTTCACCAATAATTTGCGCACATCGGAACGCTTCTTGAGCCATGCAGGATCCGATTGCGGGATTGCGAATGTCAACATCGGCACAAGCGGTGCAGAAATTGGTGGCGCATTTGGTGGTGAAAAAGAAACCGGTGGCGGACGCGAATCAGGGTCGGATGCGTGGAAAGGTTATATGCGCCGTCAGACCAATACCATCAATTACTCAACGGAATTGCCACTCGCACAAGGTGTCGAATTCGACATTTAAATCTTATAGGGCAAAAATCCCCTGTAGATGCAGGGGATTTGAGACGCTTGGTTTTCTTTCAACTTAACGGTTTGGTACACATGCCAATTGGTTACCGGCGGTTTGGCAAGTCCCTGTGAGCGTACCGTTTGGTGTATTGACACTACAGGTTGCATTTTGAGCGAGACCATTGCAGGCATTGATTGCTTCTTGAGGTGGTTGTTGACCATTGCCACCACCGTTACCGCCTTGTGGAGGTTGTTGACCTTGACCACCGCCGTTGCCACCATTGCCATTTCCACCCTGAGGTGCTTGACCTTGACCACCTGTCATCGTATTAAAGACGAGGGTTGATGGGTCGCCACCGGTTGATGGATTGGCCGTGCCACCCGTCACACAGCGAACATAGTTGAAGGAGCGACGCGCGTCACCCTGTGGACCGAACCCGTTAACTTCGTCGGCTGGTACACCTGCTTTTGGATCGGAGCGTTGAGCACCTGCACCATGCACATCAACCCAGCCACCGAACTGTTCCATATTACCTAGTGCACGTCCGAAGGACATATAAACTGCATTCCCAACACGACCGTTATCACTGATGTGAGTGGTACTCGTCCAGTAGAAGCCATAGTCAGCTTGCCCGCCTTCGTTGCTAATTTGGGTTGCAGTAAATATCGGATCAAGTGCAGCGGAACTAGTTGTTCCCGGCGAACGATTGTAATCGAGGATACTGTGTAATTCTTTAGCATTTGGCAAACGCCAGCTATCCGACCCCGCCATTGAGAGATTTTCACAGTAATTCAGAGCATCGCCCCATAGCAAGCCTTCCCCATTATCAGCTTGCATCCATGTCAGCCCTGTTGCATTATCAGTCACTGTACCATTGCCATTGTCCGCAAAATTATTTACACCGTAGCCATTGCCACCACGAACATAGATTGCGAAATAACCACCACCACGATTCTGTGTCGGGTAACATTTGATGCGACCATCGGCGAAATTTACACCGAAGAAGCATTCAGAACCACCCATAACCACATCCACATAGATGCTACTCGTCACCCATTGACTGTCAATTGTACGTTCGCCATTGGATTCATCACCATATTGGAATGCAAAAACCTCATCATCGAGGAATGGATGTGTATTGCTTTCATCAAAACTACCGCTGACATCACGACCGGAAAAATCCATTAACGAATAAAGCTCTTTAATTGTAGGTACACGCCAATCGGTATAACCACCTAAATTAAATGATGTCACAGCGTTGACAGCATCATAATATGCTTGTTTTGATCCAGGGTCGGTACTCCACATCAAGCCCGTGTTCAAATCTGTCGCTGTCCCATCACCATTAACTTGGTAGGATGGTTGCAATCCCTCATATTGTGCGTCTTGTCCGTTAAAAGCTGTCCCACACAGAATCAATTCAGAATCAGTACTGCAATGTATCTGATTGGTATCGACGATGGGATAAGTCAGGTTGTCTTGTGCTTGTACTAATGAGGTAAAACTGAGAACAAAAATCACGCAAATAAAAAGAACATGTCGTGCCTTGTGTGTCATCATATATTCCCCCTAGAATATTGATAGTAGATAGAACGTCAGTAAGCCGTCATGTAATCGCCACACAGAATTAGATAATTTCGGTTACAATATCCCATGTATGACTTATATTCAGTCTAAGGGCAATTTGTAAACGAAGCATGGAGATAATGTAAAATCTTTATGCATACAGAAACTAGGACAAAACTTATGCGTATCGGTCGCTTACTTTTGTTGTGTATTGTAGTCGTAAGCTTAGTCATCCTTGTCTTACCCGGAACAGCACAGGAACAAATGCAAGTGATGGAGATGGGTAGCCGATTACGCTTACGTGATATGCCGAATACAGGTGGGAACACCCTTCAATTCCTCAACGCAGGAGAACAACTAAGTATCGTCCAGGTATCTGATGATGGCATGTGGACAGAAGTTGAGGTCGCTAGCACCGGATTACAAGGCTGGGTCGCATCACAATTTATCGAGCCCGTGAATGCTAGCACGCCACCATCAGAATTCGAATTTAATGATGTTGTTTACAATGGTGTCACAATCTTATCGGGGGTGAATCAAAATGCCGTCGATATTTTCCTGAGAGGGCAGGAGATGGGCAACCGTGCTAACGTCTTTACTAAAGTCGGGGATAGCATCACATTCACGCCATGGTTTTTAGATGAGATTGGTGATGGAAATTACATCCTTGATGAACACGACTATTTGCAGAATGCAATCGACTACTTCAGTACAGAGCCAGCCCGTGATGAAAATTCATTTAAGCATAACTCAGTAGCGATGGCGAATGGTTGGAACGCAGGATTGATGCAAGACTCGGATTATGCCGACCCATTTTTGTGTGATATTGAGGAAACACCGCTTGAATGTGAATATCGGATCACACGTCCAGCAATCGCGCTTATTATGTTTGGGACAAATGATGTTGGTTTTATAGATGGATATACTTTCCGTATCAATATGGAATGGGTTGTACAAATCTCGATTGACAATGGCGTTATTCCTGTCATCAGTACCATCCCCAACCGACTTGATAAACAGGAAGAAGTGCCTTTGTTCAATGCGATCATTCGGGACATTGCCCGCAAATATAATATTCCGCTATGGGATTATAAAGCAATCCTTGACACATTGCCGGGCGAAGGCTTATCCGGCGATGGCGTTCACCCTAACAGCTCACCGCGAGGCGGCGTAGGGCAAGGCGATTTTACAGCGATTAATCTCGACTATGGTTTTCCGATGCGTAATTTTAATGCCGTTCAGATCTTGCAGAGCTTGCTAGAACAGGTCATTTTACGGGCTTAATAGACTGTTTACGCCATTTCACCTAATTTAAAGTAATGGAGACTCTCGCGCATATCTGCGACCGTATCCATTTCTAATACCATCACAGGATTAGCAGGTAACTGTCGGAGCTTGGGCATTAAACTCTCATAATTGAGCACCCCATGTTCCCAGTCAAAGCCATGATGCTCATCCATGATGCCGTTGTTGTTATTCATGTGCAGTTCGGTGATATATTCGTTCATGCTTTCAAGCCAATAATTGAAGCGGAAATTGCGATCCGAGAAGAGATGCGCATGTCCAACATCGAGACAGGCTTTGAGGTAGGGATGTTGCAATTCTTTTAGCAAATTGCCGATAATCGTTGGATCATATTCCCACATGTTTTCAATTGCGACAACTATATCATGTTCTTGAGCATAATCACCGAGCGGTCCCCAGAAATCAACATTACGCTGATGCCATCCCGTGCGGTAGAACTCATTATGAAGCAGACCAATATAATTAGCGTGGAAGACAACTTGTGTTGCCCCAAGGCGTGCAGCGATGCGAATCGCATGTGAATATCGCTGGTAGGTGACCATATTGACGCGTTCATCAGGACTACCCGAAACCATATCCATAAATGGACCATGCATTGTAATTTGTCCCGAAATATCAGCCAGCGCGACCTTATATTCATCCATAACATCACGCCAATCGCTATCGAGAATACCAGGAAATGCGAATGCCATAACTTCAATACCAAGGTTATATTCACCTGCTAATTCCACACACTCCCGAAAGTTATTCAAGCCAGCACTCAATGATACACGGTCAGTCATACAATAGTCCTTGGAACAGTCTGATTTACTCTAATTATCAGTGTACACCAGTTAGATAACTGTTACAGTTAGAATGCTGTTTTCAAACAGTTAAAAGACAAGCGGAAAGACAGGTTAGGGAAGAGGAAACTTGTAAAAATCAATACTATTGCAACAAGCATTACGTAGTATTACCCGCTAAAATCGTAATGTTCAAGATGTTTGCCAAACCCGAAACTTGTAAAAAATCACAATAAGGTTAATGAAGCGTTTGACTAACGCAGTGGGACTATCGTACCAGCCCAACTCGTCGCATATCAGACAAGATAAGTCGTTCCCATGGTTCATCTGTTTGGAGCATGAAGTAATGTGCGCCACGCCGACGGCAGTCGCTCTGGATTTCATCACGCCATGCCGATAAGCGTTGGCTGTAAATTGCGCGCATATTGGCGTCAATCGTGACTTCCTGTGCCTGTCCAGTTTCGACATCTATTAAACGCAAATCGCCAGCTAATGGTGGTGTGACTTCTTCTGGTGCTAACACATGGACTAAAACAACCTCGTGTCCGCGTCCTAACAAGGCATTTAACCCTTCTAGATAACCTGTTGGCGAGAACATATCACTAATCACGATAGTAAGTCCGGGGCGTGTTGTCCTGAGGGCGAAGTCTTTTAGCATGATGTTCAAATCAGTGATACCATCAGCCGATAAATTTTGAGCATAGCGCAACATTGCTACAGCTTGCCCACGGCCACGCACAGGCCCGAATAACGCCATCCCATTATCATTTAACCCTGTCATCATCAGTCGATCATTACTCGTCAACGATACATAACCAAGTCCAGCAAAAATTCGCTTCGCAAATAAGATTTTTTTATGGTCAATCTCGCCTTCTTCAGGGAAGTTCATACTGGCAGACGCATCTAAAATGATATTAACCGACAAATCTTCTTCATCTTCCAGTAACTTGATGTATGGTTTTTCCAGACGAGCGTAGATATTCCAATCCATCTGACGCAAATCATCGCCGGGCACATAATTTCGATAGTCGGCAAATTCGATACTTGTCCCACGATTAATCGAGCGACGGTCACCTTTCATCGCACCAACCCGCACTTTATTAGCAACCAGCATCAGCGGATCGAGGCGACGGCGAATCGGTTCGGGTAGAAGGATCGGATTGTTTTTGTTGTCTTCGGACATGAATTTGTGCCTCTTATCGTCTGGCATAATGTGTAGAGATGACCAATCAAAAAGCGAGCATATCACTATACTCGCTTCTTGTTTATACCGTATTCAGTTCCTACTTGGCAACCGCTGATATGCAGTCCAATAATTAGGTATGAGCGCGGACGGTACGGCTATTTTCTTTTTCGACAAGTTCTTCACGTCGTTCAAATAGATGGCTCTTTACCAATTCGACATGTTCGCGCAAGTTATAGAAACGTGACATATAGCTTTCTGGCAGTTTGGTTTTCTCACGCAATTGCAGTTCGATCTCGTTAATCCGTTTCAGTTCCCGTTCAATATCTTCTATTGTCATAACAGGTACTGCGCGGTCGATCTCGCTGATAATATTATACCAACGGGTGATACGACGATTCATACTGATGCGATAGAGTGGGAATAGGCTCTTACCAATTGGGTAAACCAATGTGAGCAATGGCAGTAGGATCACGACTAGGCGATCAAAGATAGCAGCAATCATGAATGGGAAGTTGTTTTCAAAGAAGCTCGCGCCTTCTTTAAAGTAACGACGGGATTCATCATGCAATGGGGCTGTAATATACGCTCCAGATGGGAATTCGCCTGCTGCTTCGAAGACGCCGGGGCCATTATGGACACGGTCTGCTGTGAAGATCAACAAACGTGCCAGATTCGGATTAATATCGTTATGGACAACAAGGTTCGCAGTAACAGCTAATAATGTTTTACTGCGTGATGGCACATTATTAATCAAGTCGAGCGCACCTTCGGCAAGCTGGATGCTGTTGAAGTAAGTGAAGCGACTACGATACGCATCGGCACGAACAAAGTCAAAAATTTCAACGTCCATATCTTTGGCTAAGGTTTGTACAGCCTCTGATGCCGGGGATACAACCATAAAGACCGCGTCTAATTCATTATCGACTAGCATATCTGCCATTGTGCCAATATCATCTTTGACGAATGTTGCATTAGTGTCATCGATACCATTCACCTCGAGCAATTTTAAGGCAACAGGTTGTGTACCACTACCATCAGCACCAACACCAATCCGCATATCTTCCAATTCATTAATTTGCGTGAGTTCTAGGTCTTTACGGAAAAATAACCAGACAGGTTCATAATAGAGGCTACCAAGAGAGCTGAGTTCTTCTTCTTCTTTGATATCGAGGATACCACCTTGAACAATCGCAATATCAACTTCACCACTACGGAGGCGTTCTACATTTTCCACTGAACCAGCGCTATGCAAAACTTCTAGACTCAACCCCTCTTCATCAATAATTTCTTGATATTCAAGACCAAAACCATAATATGATCCGGCTTGGCTACCTGTTGAAATCGTAAATGTACCTGGTGGTAGCGGGTTTATAAGTGGCACCAAAAATGCCAACGAAATAATTGCAGCTATAACACCTATAATGATATTGCGCGTATTCATATGATTCCTCTTATTAACTATCAGATATTCATTCTTCTTGATTCTTTGATGTCTCATCTTTTGAATTATCACTGCCTTCGTCATTGACTGATGATGTGTCTGATTCGATCTCATCATCATCTTTATCACGATCGTCCGATGTCGATGGTATATTTGAATCTGTTATATCCTCATCATTTTCATCGTTGTCGTCTTCTTCGAACTCAAATTCTAGTAATGCGATGTTTCGGTTGCGAACCAGTTTGTCTTGCTCTTCAAACTTTAGTTTCTCAAATAAGTCTCTCGCAGCAGTGTTATCAGTATCGTATCGCGCTATGACCATCTCACTCTTTTCAAATTCATATATCATGTCAATGAGTTGATCTGCTACGGCATACCCCAGTCCCTGACGTTGATAATCACGATCAATCGTCAAACGTTCGATAATCCACTGTGCCGGATTATCTGCTTGAATCAACATTACATAACCGATAGTCTTGCTGTCTGACTCAACCGCAAACGTTGTAACAGCCGGATGAGATGATTGCATATAACTTAAGACCAATAATGTTGTGTATTTGCGTTGTTCTGGTTTGACCCGAACCTGACGTAATGGCAACCAGTCCCGCATTTTTTTAAGCTCTTTGAGTGTAATATCTGACATTTTTTCACCAACCAATGTAATGTCTGATCTACTCGTTTATAACCAAATTATAACGGTAGATTAACGTTAAAGAATTAAGAAATTCATCAATTGACAAGTTTAAACAGATGTTCATGTCAATTTCACATAATCTACAAAAATGTCGGGAAGAGGACAAGATGGAACGTTAATCGGTTAAATCTGGTCTATCATGATAGACTTTGCGCAAAATCAGAGCGCGTTTTAAGGAGTCATGTTAGAATCATACTGTAATGAAACTAATAATTTGTCGATGATCAGTAACAACGTAAGGAGTAATTATGCGCCGTTTAATCGTGTTATTGAGCGCAAGCATTATCCTATTTGCAGTTGGGATTATGACTGTCAGCGCACAAACCACGCACACAGTACAAGCGGGTGAAAACCTATATCGTATTTCATTACGGTATGGAGTGTCTATGAATGCCATTGCATCAGCTAATGGTCTTAGTAACATTAATTTGATTTTTACAGGTCAACAATTGACGATCCCCGGTGCAGATGGTGGTGATACATCCGGTGACGATACGAGTGGCGACACTGGTAGCGATGCAGGCGGTGATACAGGTAGTGACGCTGGTAGCGATACCCCTGTAGCAACTGGTGGTACCTATACCGTAGCACGTGGCGATACCTTGGCTAGGATCGCAAGCCGTTTTGGCACAACGTTTACTGTCTTGGCACAATTGAATAATATTGCAAATCCAAATCTTATTTTTGTTGGTCAAGTTTTGAATCTGCCAGGTGGTACAACCGGTGGGGATACAGCCGGTGGCGACACCTCTGGTGGAGATACAGTCGATAGTGGTCCAGTCGCACCACCACCAAACACAGCTCCAACATCTGGTTTCGAACTTGGTGGACAAGCAATTAGCTTCTCCTTCCCAGACCAAATGCGCGGCGCAGGAATGACATGGGTCAAACGTCAAATCAAATGGAATGGTAGCGATCCAGCTAGCAACTACCAGAACGTAATTGACAGCGCGAAAGCTCAAGGATTTAAGGTTTTACTTAGCGTTATCGGCGAACCTAGCCAGATTACAGCAAACCCAACCCAATACTATCAAAATTATGCAAACTTCGTCGGTGGTCTAGCTGCAGGCGGTGCTGATGCGATCGAAGTCTGGAATGAAACCAACATCGAACGGGAATGGCCACTGGGTCTAATCAGTGGTGCAAATTATACCCAGATGTTGAGTGCAGCTTATCAGTCAATCAAAGCACAAAATTCTTCAACAATCGTTATTAGTGGTGCACCCGCTCCAACAGGATTCTTCCAAGGATGTTCGACCAACGGTGGTGATGATGATTGTTATATCCGCCAGATGGCAAATGCAGGTGCAGCACAATTTATGGATTGTGTTGGTGTTCACTACAATTCAGGTACTGTACCACCAACCGCAACCAGTGGCGCACCAGTTGGTAGCCCGGGTCACTATTCATGGTACTACCCATCCATGATTAACCTCTATGCAAGTGTCTTCCCCGGTAAGCCATTATGCTTAACCGAGATTGGATACTTAACAGGCGAAGGTATCGGCGAACTCCCCGGTGGCTTTAGCTGGGCATCTGGTGTCACACTTGCTAACCAAGCAGAATGGCTAGCAGGCGCAGTATCACAAGCGCGTTCATCTGGTCGTGTTCGTTTGTTCATCGTCTGGAATGTTGATGCAACCAACTTCGGTGATGATCCACAAGCAGGTTACGCAATCGTTCGTCCTGATGGCACATGCCCTGCATGTAATGCATTACGCGCAGCAATGGGACTCTAGTCAACAATTGATTTTCATCTATAAGGGAGAGTGGAGACATTCTCCCTTATGGGATTACTAGACCACTATATCATCCCCAATAACCGTTCAGCGGCGACTTTCGCCCCATCAGTCGGGATACTCGTCCAGTTAAAATCTTGATTGACCAATTCATCTAAATAGGCAACCCATGCCCCAGTTTGAAAGGCAGATTTTTTGATATAACGGCAATTGGCATATTGCTGTAATGCCTGTTGAAGCAATGTATTTTCGCTATATCCATCACGCAAAGTGTATAGCATCGGTGTTTGGTGTGCAATCACTTCAGCAACAGTTGACCATCCCGCTTTACCGACCAACACATCTGCCGATGCAATCAGATTTTGATAATCAGGCGTATCGACTGGAATCATGCGACAATAGTCTAAATCGCTGACATGTTCCCACATATCGGGCATCACCCAGAATGTCCATCCGGTGATTTTGCGTAGAGCCGACACATCATTATCGCCCCATGTCATCCCACCCATTGATAATAAACAAACTTTATGATCGGCTGGCACTTCAAATTCTGCACGCACCACATCGGTGGTTTTTGTCGGCTGATTAATCACCAGCGGGATCTCTTCTATCGTGTTGAACATATCAAATTCATGCGCAAACGGCATTTGTAAGGCGAGCGTCGCTTTGTTATACGTTGCCCGTAACGCATCGACAATATCAGCGTGGTGATCGTATTCAGGGAGGTACTGTCCATAAATCCAATCCCATGTGAAATGGGTACAAGCAACCGATGGAATCCCCGCAGCATCTGCAATTTCAAATGCAATCGGTGGCATATCGCTCACGATGAGGTCAACTTCTTGCGCTTGAGTAAATGCGACTTCTTGCGCGACTAGCTCGGGCTGATTTTTTAGGAATTCCCGATACCACTGAAACGTCGCTTCGACATCTACCGTGAGTGAGTCCGGTTGAATTAAGCCGATGTCATAACGTTGGTTATGATAGACAACATTGGGAAAGTCGAAAAATTTCTGCGGAGTGGGTGTTTTAACATGAATCGTCGCGCCTGCATCAGATAAGCGGCGGATAATGGCTTGTTGGCGGGCGGCATGACCGAAGCCGTGACCACTGATATAAAATGTGAAGGTTTTTGTTGGCATAGTGTCTCTTGGGAGTGTGCCGTGGACACGATTATTCATGAATAACCAGTCTCCGACGACGCGTGATTATGAAAGTTTCCTGCGCAAGTCGTCAACTGCACCTTTGGAGCGTTTACGCAGTTTGGCACGGAATAAGGCGGCTTCGATTGCATTGTATTTGTTCTTCACGATTTCGACAATTTCTTCGGTACAGTCTTTGCAGAACATGCTCTCGCTACTATCAAACTCGGATAGTGGCAGTTCTGACTCACAACGCATACAAGGCTTGAGTTCTGTCAATGTATCCAGTTCCTTTCTGCTAAGAGAATTATTTTACGCCATTACTGCTGAGATGGGAATAACAGCCTACCCAGCTTTCGTCAGAATTATGTTAAAGTGCGTAAATCTAACTATCGAGGTGCTTGGATAATAAGCGATGGACTTTATTGACACGTACCTCATATATAGCAAGCAAGGCGCGTGTATCGGGTAAGAGTGTCATCGTATATAAGAGGTGGTCAGCCCCGATGTAATGATTGCTGTGTTTTTCGGCTTCTTCTACCGCGAGGAAAATAAGTTGTTCGATACTGAGTTTTAGTTGTGGTGAGGGGTTTTTGAGGTCGCGTTTCAATTCCATCAAATTCAGATTACTCTGTTCTAGGACACTGGCTGTCACACCCCGTCTTTCCTGTGATAATGCAAGCAATAAATGCCCTAACCCAACATTCGGGTGTTCATGATTGAGGGCGATTTGTTCAGCAGCATATAACGTGCGCCGTCCAATTTCACTCAAGCGGGCGTTACGGCGGGCAAGCGCCAACGTAAATTCAGTCGAACCATCACTAATCGCTAACCGGACGTGTCGGCGGACTTGTTCGGGGGTGATGTCGACTAATTTGAGCAAGCGCACTGCATTCCCGACATTCGTACGGGTGATCCCCAACAAGAGATGTTCCGTTCCGATATAGTGATTGCCGAGCCAATCTGATTCATCTTCCGCAAGCAGCAATGCCTGTTCATATGATTCGTGTTCGGCGATGTCGAGCATGTCTTTACGCTCATCAGATGACGGCATCAGGCGTTTGAGATAGACAGTCGCCAAACGTTCATTGAGGTTGAGCGACGCCAAGACATTTGCACCGATACTGCCTTCTGACAAAATGACACCGACCAGCAAATGGGCTGTATCGATATGAGGATGGGCGTAACGTAGGGCTAACTCTCCAGCATGAGAGAGGGCACGTTTGGCATGATGACTGTAACGGTGCAGATTTGGCATATGACCCGTACTATCCAAAACGAATAAGTTGCCTTAATTATAATGCGCTCAATCAACCCCATGCAAGCACATAGTAGTGCGAATTGTGAGTTGCTCACTCTCCTGTTAAAATAATTCTATGACAACATCAACAGACATCAAACACAATTGGCACGTCTACGGACATGATTGGGCAGTTGACTTCCTGCAAAAAGGCTTACGCAACAAGCGCACTCGTCATGCCTATTTGATTACTGGGACACGCTCTGTCGGCAAGATGCGATTGGCGCAGACGTTTGCAATGGCACTTAATTGCCAGCACGACGATGAGGCAAATCGTCCCTGTTATCAGTGTCGCGCCTGTAAAAGTCTGATGAGTGGGAATAATCCTGACTTGATTTATGCCCAACCTGATGAGAGCGGTCGCTTAAAAATTGATGCAGTCCGCAATGTCACACGGATGTTAGCCCTCAAACCATATGCTTCACGGTATCGCATCGCGATTTTTGATGGATTTGATAATGCATCACCACAGTCGCAAGATGCCCTCCTAAAAACACTAGAAGAACCCGCATCGTATGCTGTACTGATTTTGCTAGCCGAATCAACCGACCGGATTTTATCGACGATTACCAGCCGTTCACAAGTGGTTCCATTGCGTCCTGTGCCATTACATGTGATAAAAGAGCAGTTGATGTTGCTCGGCACCGAAGAACCCCGCGCCGACTTAATCGCCCGATTGAGTAGTGGTCGGATTGGGTGGGCGTTATCTTCATTAGAGAATGAAGATGAATTGTTATACCGCAGTGATATGCTTGATATGTTACGTGATATCATCGCTGGAAACCGTGTTGAGCGTATGAAAATCTCTGATCAAATCAGCCGTAAAATGGGTCGTGATAAACCGCAATTACAATATGTGCTAGAAATTTGGCAAACCTATTGGCGCGATGTGCTATTAGAGAGCTACGGCAACCCCGTCAAACCATGCAACAGTGACCGTAAAGACGAGATTATCCGCCTTGTCAGCACGATTGATTCTGAGCAAGCCTACCAAGCGATGGATGCGACCCGCACCGCCCTCAAATCGCTATCGACCAATGCCAATGTCCGGCTGGTATTGGATGTGCTCTTTCTGTCGTATCCGGGGCTAATCTGAGTTATACGTTAACTCATAGAGACTGACAAAGCCCTCCCACCGCGCTACCAAATACTGCCCATTTGCACTCATAGCAATTTGTAACACCTTACCTCTTGACTGTAGGAGTTCAATAGTTCCACGAAGTGATAGGATACCAACTGTGTTAATCTGCCACAATTCAATATCATCAAAACTTGCAAGAAACACAAACAGGTTATAAGCGTCATTATATAAGAGGGTTTCATTGGGTACAGGTACACGATTGGATAAGGTTTCGAATTTTTGGACTCGACCATACTGATTCGTTCCCGCATCAGCAACAACAACATCCCAATCCGCTGTAATAACGACTGCAATTTCATCATCCTTGTCCCAAACACTCATGAAACGCCTGACATTAGCCTCTCTCTCAAAAGGAAGGGGTTTGGGATATTCATTTTCGACTTGTCTTGCCATCGATCCAAAAGGTGGAGCAGCAACATAGTTTTGTCGAGGCGTTTCGGATTCAATGAAGTATGCCTTGAGCCCACCATTACGATTTTCTACAAGATAGTACATCGTATCGCTTGAGTTTACAAAACCAATATTGGTTGTTTCCTGTTCATAGGACTGCAAGTGCCTAATGGAAACAGACGAAATTTCTTCGCCTGTGATATGTGTATATGTATGTGAAGTTGATCTGGGTTGATTATCGTTTTGTAGCACAGCAACAAATCCAAGAACAAGAGCAACCAACCCAATCATTATGACTAATGTCGAGTAAAATGGGTTTGATTCTGGAATTTCTGCGGGTTGGGGTACATTTACTTCCGATTCCGGCACAATTTTGATAAGCCCTGTGGACGATTCGGTCAAAACAGGACGGGGTTGTACATTCGCTTGTTTCGGGACATCCAAGGTGCTGATATCGATACCGTTTTCTTGTGCCATTGTGCCCGTTGTGATCGGCTCGACCTCAAGGACGAACTCATCTAATGCCCTGCTCAAACGCATATCATCGGGGGCAACGATGATATCTTTTAACATCAGCCCGCGCAAGACTTCTGGCACAGCATCGACAGATGGTGCCGACACACCATCAACCAACATAAATTTAACGACCATTAACGTTTTGAGTCCAGCATCAATTTCCACATGAATCGGATCGTAAGGGTCTTCTAGTAACAGGTTACCCTTCTCGTCCATCATGTTGAGCCAATACTGGCCGATAACCACCAGCAACACATCACATGACTGCACCATGCGCTGGAGATTGGTCGTGATTTCCATTGTGCTACCTGTCGATTCGAGGATGTTATCCGCACCAAATTCTGCGATAAGTCGTTCTCGAATCATTGCAACTTCGTTGCGACTACTATCTTCAGGGCGGTGAGAGATATAAATTCTGGGCATAACGCTTACTCCATTTGACTGTAATAGATTAGTCTGAAAATAGCGCGGTAGCAATTCGATACAATGAAAACCCGTTTGCACCAACCGCCACGAGATACTCGCCGTTTGGGCTCATCATCAACCTGCCCACTGATCTCAGAGCACCATGGGTTATGTCGCGTTGATCCAGCATCGTTACATCATCTGCCACGATCCATGTTATAACTTTCCTGTCATCAACTAACACCATCAGCAAATTATGGGTCGAATCGTAAACGATTGTTTGATTAGGAATAAGGGCATTATCAATCGTTACAAATATACGGCGCGATAATGTGATTTCGCCTCCTGATACAAGCACAATTCGCGGTTGATCAGTCATGATAACAAAATAATCATCGTCCTCATCGAACCCAGCAAAGACAATCTCATCATTTAGTTCAGCTTCAATCTGATCGATTTCCTCTTGAGTGAGCAATAACTCGGGTTCAGATTGGATGAGATTCTCAAACACCAAGTCATCACGACTCACAGCAATTGGGTTTAAAGTAGCTGTATCCATGTCGATGATGTAAAGCTTACTAATATGTTCATAGTACAATGATGAATCATCCAGTAATGAGAATCCAACTTGATCGGCTGTCTGTGGATAATGCCTGACAAATACAAATGGTGATGCTGTGTCATTCGTTTCTGGTATCGTGGTCGGTTCGCTCTGAATAGCTGTTACAGCGATCTCAGCTGAATCAGCAACGCGCTCACCTGACCGTCCAGTATCTTCAAAAAAAGCTAACACAAATCCAAAACCAATAGCCCCAATGAGAATGGCAATAACCCATGGACTAGTCTGCGATTCCCCGCTAGAGAATGGATCTGATGTCTCAGGGGCAGGGACGGGTGGATTATTCTGCAAGACCCGTTGTGCTTCTTGCGGTGTTACACGATTATCACCCGTCGATGTTTGTGATGGCGTTGAAACACGGCTGTTACGTGGGCGTTCTGGTAAAGCAGAGACTTGCTCAACAAATCCATTCATAAAACTTTCGAGTTGAGTCGTGTCATTGGCATGATTTGTAGACTGTGTCGCCACCCAACGCAAAACTTCGGGCAAATCTTGGGATTGTAATTTGGGTACATCATCAACCAATAAAACACGAATCATACGCGATGAATGATGCCCTTGCGATAATTCGACATGAACAGGATCATAGGGGTCTTCAAGCAAATTATTACCCTGCTCATCGACCAGCTCTAACCAGTATCGTCCGATGACAGCAAGAAACACATCACATGATTCCACCATTGCTTGACGTTGGAGTGTGGTGTGCATGTGATCGCCAGCTGTGTCCATCACATTATCTTCACCAAATTCGTCAATTAGACGTTGTCTAATCAGGCGGACATCATTGCGACTGCTATCTTCGGGACGGTGTGAAATGTAAATTCGGGGCATGATGTTATCCAAACTCTGGAATTGAATATAGAACGACTTGAATATTTGTTCTCACGGCTAGATAGTCACCATTTGCACTCATTGCAATCTGCGTAATGTTACCGCTTAGATTGTTCAGTGAGATAACTTCAAAATCAGTTATCTGATTATCACCAACGAACATCATCCAGACATCATCTTCATCGAGATGGAACGTCAGCACGTTGCTTGCTCGGTTATAGTCTATAATCTCCGGATAGATGCGCCCTCGGTGATAATCGGGCTGATATGTATATTGCAGTAAAAGTGTATCGGCATCAACCATATACACATCCATGAGATAGTTGACAGCAACAACGCGATTGTCGTCTGGATCACTGCTGTAGAAAATAATATTGTCATCACCGACCGCTGTTTCGATACCCCGACTGCGACCGGAAGATGAAAGCTCACGATCTTGATTTTGCAAGAATACTTCTGGTAACACATCTATCTCAAGAACCGTTTGTGGATCATCAGGATCAACGTATGTCGCAATCCGCTCATCAGCATTGCGTTCGACATAATATAGGTAATCATCTGGCTGAACGAAGCCAACAGTCGAAGCGAATACGTCATATGTTGCAATAGGTTCAAGTACAAGTGATTGTGTATGTGATTCTGCTCCCGTTAACGATGATAAATCGATACCTACCAGCAGAATACGTGCAATCAGTGTTATACCTGCGAGCAAGCCAAACATCACCAGCCCGACCAAAATCAGCATACCACTACGTGATTTATCAAATTGATAACCGATATGCGCTTGTTCGATGCGTTGTTGGGCGCGTTTCTGTTCGTAATCAGTGCGATCAGCTTCTCTAAAGTCAACACCAAATGAGGCGAGGTCAATCCCATTTTCTTGTGCCATGGTGCCAGTTGGGATTGCTTGCCATTCTGTGATGAGGTTTTCTAGTTCGTATTTTAGTGCATCTTTATCAGCTATTGTGATTTGTTGTTTATCTAGCAGAAATTGCAGAGCATCTGGCAAATCCCCGCGTGAGAGTATCGGTTCGCCATCAAGTATAAGCACCGTCACACCCATCAAAGTGTTGAGTCCTGCGTCAATCTCGACGTGAACTGAATCAAGTGGATCATATAGAAGCGGATGCCCACTTTCATCAACCAAACCGCGCCAATATTGACCGACAACGATCAGCAATATATCACATGATCGTACCCGATGTTGCACCGCTGTTGATGTCTGATTTGGATCCGTACTCGATTCAAGAATGTTATTCGCACCAAACTGATCCATCAGTCGTTGCCGAATCAGGTTTATCTTGTTACGACTGTTGTCTTCGGGGCGGTAGGAAATGTAAATACGCGGCATGGGTTTATCGATTCATCTAAGTATGCGCAAGTTATATCTCATTAATGTACAGGTAACTTGTGATTTCGACAAACCCAATAATTAGGGGGTTAATCTAACAAAAACGCCCCACTTGGAGCGTCTTTTGAAAGTTCACAATTTGGTATTACGTGATGTTTAACCGAAGCGTCCAGCGATGTAATCAGCGGTTTCTTGTTGTGCTGGATTATCGAATACATCTTCGGTATGGTTGAATTCAACCAATTCACCCCAGCGGGTTTCGATACCGTCGTTGAGTGTTTTACGGATGTTGTAGAATGCGGTGTAATCGGATGCACGTTGTGCTTGTGCCATGTTGTGGGTCACGATGACGATGGTGTATTGTTCTTGCAATTCACGCATCAGTTCTTCCACACGTTGGGTCGCAATCGGATCAAGTGCTGAACAAGGTTCATCCATCAAGATCACATCAGGTTCAACTGCGATAGTACGCGCGATACACAGACGTTGCTGTTGACCACCAGACAACGCTAGACCCGATTTGTTCAAGTCGCCGTTCACTTCATTCCAGAGTGCCGCACCCTTAAGGCTACGTTCGACGATTTCATCGAGCACTTCTTTTTTGCTGACACCTAATAACCGTGGGCCGTAGGCGACATTTTCGTAGATGGTTTTCGGGAACGGATTCGGTTTTTGGAATACCATACCAATACGACGACGCACTTCTACCGGATCAACATCCGAGGCGTATAAGTTTTTGCCACGGTATATGATTTCGCCATCCACGCGAGCACCCGGCACAAGATCGTTCATGCGGTTGATGCCACGTAATACAGTACTTTTACCGCAACCCGATGGACCGATAAACGCGGTAATTTTGTTCTTTTCAATTGGGATATTTACATCAGCAACTGCACGATAGCTACCATAGTAGAAGCTTGCGCTTTTGATCTCGATCGCCACATTGTCGCTGTCTAACAGATCCCGACGTTTTTGTTGTTGTGCTTGTTGGTCAATTGCCATTTTATTTACCTCAAGTTTGCAAGGACGAATATCTCTATTCGTCCGATACATCGAACATTAGTATTTGATCGTAAAGCGGTTACGGATGAGAATCGCAATCGCGTTCAGCGTGAGCATCAAGGTCAGCAAGACGATAATAGCCGCTGCTGCAATATCACCAAATTGTGCTTGTGGACGGGCTGTCCATTGATAGACTTGAATCGGTAATGCGGTAAACTGTGCAAATGGGCTCGTCGGGTCCCTCAATAAGAAGGTTGATGCACCAACCACAATCAGTGGTGCAGTTTCCCCAACAGCACGCGAAATCGCTAGAATCGTTCCGGTCATGATACCGGGTAAGGCAGCCGGTAGGACATTGCGGGCGATTGTTTGCCAGCGGGTTGCGCCCAGACCATAAGATGCCTCACGAATCGAGTACGGTACAGCACGAATCGCCTCCTGAGCGTTGATGATGATAATCGGCAGAATCAAAAGTACCAACGTCAGACCTGCGGATACAAGTGTCCGTCCATTCGGCGCAAACGCATTGATACGAACGAGGCTAGACATCAACTCATCAAAGGTTTCACGATCGAGTACTGCACCCTCTTCAATATCAAAGGCATAGAAATTGCCGCGTATTTCAATATCAAACTCATCACTTGAGGATACACTAGCGACATCAACAGTTGTGTTCAGTGCATTTGCCATCGAGTCAACCAATTCACGAATCTCACTTGAACCCGTCATGGTTAGAGTTGGTGTTCCATAGTACAAGAAGGTATCAACCACATCACGGACAGTTTGATCGTCTAGATCCGTATTGTTTACGAGCTCACCATTTTCATCAAATGAAAGTTCATCATCAAGAATTGGGGCAATCCGCTCAATAACTGCATCACCGGTTGGTACATCAAAGTTGTATTGGAAGACCAGACCACTGGTGAAAGGCGCTAACGCACGTACGAAGATTGCGAGACCAAGCATCCCATAAATAATCGACGGGACGCCAGCGAGGTTACGGACATTGGTTTCGATGATGCGATTCACAAATGAATCAGTCGCATATTCTTCGAGGTAAATTGCTGCGCCCACACCAACAGGTAACGATACAAGAACAACCACAACCATCAAGCCGATCGAACCGATCAAAGCAGTACGGATACCCGCAAGCGCAGGTGTACTCGACATTGGGGTACTAATAAATTCAGGATCCAACCAGCTATAATAACGCGTAATTTGAACCTTGAGTTCATCTTCAATTCCGAAGATTTCCTTATATTGCTCTAGATCAGGCCCTTCTATGCGTGCAGAGATTTCTTCGAAGTTAAAGATCGCATCAGACAACGGATAGCTAGCGATGATTTGTTGTTCGACAACTTCGGTTAATACCAGACGACGCAAATCACCAGACGATACATATGTTGCCAACAATCCTGCTTGTTGTGATGGTTCGATGTCTTTTAGCAACATATCAGCAATTTCGGCATCAACGTTGTCATCGCCAACAATTTGTGCAACCGTCGAGCTAGTAAAGTCGTTAACATCAACTTGGCTGATGCTATCACGGATCAATACACGCAAACGCCCTGTGACATTTTCTTCCAAAATAGTCGCGAGCTCTAGATTGCTGAGTTCCTCTAATGGACGACCATCCGTTAGTGTCTCAGGTTCAATGGTGTTAACGACACCAACTGTACCAAAGGCTTCGTTAACCACGTTAGTGAACAGTGCAATCAATGCGAGAATAGCGACAACAATCGAGATAAAGTTGAACCATTTACCAATCGTACCGCGTTGATGGCGTTGTTTAAGCCGCGAATAAAATTCTGCATCGCCCGGCATATAGACATCTGAGTTTTTGGGTTTGTGTTTGTCTTCGCTCATTTTAATAAGCCTCCCGGAAGCGACTGATAATGACACGGCTGAGAACATTGAGCAGGAAGGTCATTACGAACAAGGTCAAGCCAATCGCAAAGATACTGTTATAGTCAATCGAATCGTAGCTAAGGTCACCACCAGAGATACGCGCAATGTGCCCTGTCATCGTTTCCGCCGAGTCAAACGGGTTAAACGTAAAGTTCGGACCTGCACCTGCCGCAATCGCCACAATCATGGTTTCACCAATCGCGCGGGAAACAGCGACGATGAATGCCGCGAGAATACCAGACAATGCCGATGGAACAACCACTTTGGTAACTGTTTCCAATTTGGTTGCACCCAGACCATAAGATGCTTCGCGCAACGCTTGTGGAACAGCATGGAGCGCATCCTCACTCATAGAACTAACCAATGGAATAATCAAGATACCCACAACGATACCAGCCGATGCCGTGTTGTAAATGTTGACTACTTCGGCTCCGAATATACCCCTCAAGAGTGGTGTCATAAAGGTGAGCGCAAAGTACCCATACACAACTGTCGGAATCCCTGCCAGAATTTCTAGAATTGGCTTAAATATACTGCGGACGCGTGGGCTAGCGTATTCACTGAGGTAAATTGCCGCACCCATACCCAGTGGCAGTGCCACTAACATCGCAATTGTACTGGTCATCAGCGTTGAGTTAATCAGCGGGATTACACCAAATTCACCCAACTGAGGGATCCAGCTTGTATTGGTGAAGAACTCAACAATTGTTGGACGATCATCTAATTCAATCGTGATGCCTGTGCGATGTGATGTGACTGTATTTTCGCCACGAATACCACGTTCAACAACAAAGCGTGGTAAGAATCCTTCTTCGGTGAAAACATCTGAGATACGTTCTGACAACGGCGCAACAGTGGAACTACCCGCAGACTCGACATGTCCGCTAACTTCGGATGCGATGACTTCCGGCATTTCGTCCACACCCATTGCTGTCATCCAGTTGGCTTCAGCTTCCGCTAACGCTTCTTCCGATGCTTGGAAATAACCAACTTCGACAATTTCTTCGTTAACGTGTGTCAGATAATAATCGATAAATGACGCGACCTGTGGGTTATCCCGCATAATATCGGCATCACTATAAATGAATAGTGGGCGTGCTAGCGGATAAGTGCTATCTTCTACAGTAGCTGCAGATGCCACCACATCATCAATCGTGACAATATTCAGATTATTGCTGTTTTCCAAATAATAAGCATACCCAAAGAAACCGATTGCATTTGCATCACGGCTGATACTACCGACTAGTTGATCGTCATTTTCTGATGTAATCGGCTCATTAGCTTGGAGTGCAGTATCGTCTTCATTAAGTACAGCTTCGACAAAATAATCGTAAGTACCACTATCCGTACCCGGAATAATTAGCTGAATTGGCTCTTCTGGCCATTCGTCGCGTACATCAGACCAATTTTCAGCAGTGGTGAAGACTAATGCGAGTTCTTCTAGTGTCAGATCGGTTACAAAATCGTTTTCGGCACTAACTGTGATCGCAAGGGCATCTGTGCCCACGCGGAATGGAATTGGATCAATCCCAACACTCGTACATGCAGCAATTTCGTCAGAATCAATTTTGCGACTCGCGTTCACGATATGCGGGCGCACATGTTCATCTTCTGCAAGTTGTTCATCAGTGGCACACCAACGATCAAAGCCACCGCCTGTCCCCAACACCTCATTTGCAATGGTATTGTTCTGGAACTCAACAATTTCCATGAATTCTTCACTAATGCGAAGCAACTCACCAGCTTCAGCATCCGCGAGATTTTCACCGGGCTCAACAGTGAATTCGGTTGCAGTTTCATCAATATCAACGAGGATACCACGATTGGTTTCTACCCATTGGTCACGGGTGAAGAACGCAATCGACTCGTTACCGAGTACAAAGATGATGCCCAGCGTTGTAAAGATCGATAATACACCACAGGCAAATAACAGGGTTTGAATAATAATTTCGTGTGCTATTGGTTTTTTTCTTAAATCGAGGATATCATCATTCGCTTGAACAAGATTCTTCGACATATCGGGAGTGCGTTGTTCGCTCATTTATCTCTCTCACATTATGTCAAAACAGGGATACGACAGCCCTTGAGGATGATACCGTATCCCTGCTTAATTTTACAAATCTACAGACAAAATGGGATTACATACCACCCATTGCGTCCAAGAATGCTTGTTTAGCAGCGTTCAATGCAGCGCTGGAAGCTGGGAAGTAACCAACTTCTACGATTGCGTCGTTAACGTTGCTTAGGTAGTAGCTGATGAATGCAGCAACTTGTGGTTTTTCTGCCATGATACCAGCGTCAGAGTAGATGAAGAGTGGACGTGCCAATGGGTATGCATCGTCACCACTTGCTTCTACGGATTCTGCGCTAGCTTCAACACCATTGATGTTAAGGATGTTGAGGGTGTCACTGTTTTCCAAGTAGTATGCGTAACCGAAGAAACCGATTGCATATGGGCTACCTGCGATACCTTGTACGAGGACGTTGTCATCTTCGGACAATTGTGGGTTCACGCTGAGAATTGGTTCTTCATCTTCGTCAAA
>DIYL01000029.1 GCA_002428985.1 Anaerolineales bacterium UBA6055
ATGCGGCATCACTTGCGCAGAATCTTGATCTGCTTTAATCACAACGCTCTAAAATACCACCAAGATTGCTACAAATACCTCCAAGCTACCACCTCATATCTTGTATCCTTATGATATAGATGAAATTTTTTGTGATATTGAACTTTTTGCCACATTACATCTCGCAATGACAACTTCTTGCAAATGTTGACAATCAAAGACCCTGACAATATTACTGACCAAGGATTTTATTATGAGTATAAAGAAGATCTACCTAATTCATCATTCGCACACCGATGTCGGTTTTACCCTGGAGCAACCCATCGTCTGGGAGATGTATAGTCGCTTTATTGATGAGGCTCTGTATCTTGCCGAAAAGTACCAAGATCATGATACACCGGGCGCCTTCCGTTGGACAATTGAAAATCTCGCAAGTCTCGAATACTGGCTAACGCATGCTACAGATAATGAGATTGACCGCCTGATTTCTCTCGAAAAAGCAGGTCGCGTTGAGATTATGGGTATGTTTGCCAACATAACACCACTGTATAACACCGATCAAATCATTGAAAGTATGCAATCTCTGCGTCTATTCCGCGATGATTTTGGTTTCACCATTGAATACGCGATGAACTGCGATGTAAACGGTCAAAACTGGACACTGACAGATATTCTGCTTGACTTCGGTATCCAAGGCTTTTCAATGGCGGTAAATTCACATATGGGCGGTCCTGTCACACCACGGCCTTCTATATTCAAATGGGAAGCACCATCGGGTAGAACGATCCTTGCCGCAAACAATTGGCCCTACGGCAAAGCAGGTGAAGAAGGCATCGGTCGTAGTAAGGAACGTTTTCAGGAGCGCTGGAAGGTCATGGAAGCGTATTTGAATGATATTGGTTACCCACTGCCTATATTATTGTTGCAATTGATTCATCCTTTTGATGGGGACAACGCTACTGCCTACGATTACACCCCGTTTATTGACGATTGGAATGCAAGTAATGAGTTGCAATTAGAGATGGTCACACCACGCACATGGTGGGATGCTGTTCGTGAATATGAAGACCTATTACCAACTATGCGGGGTGACTGGACTGATTTCTGGAACTTTGGTGCGATTAGCAGTGCTCATGAGCAACGTCTAAGTACAAAGAGTCGCAAGCGTCTGTGGTCTGCTGATGCAATATACGGCGCGCTCAACCAGATAACAGATCAGCAGGCTTGGGCACACAAATCCTTTAGACGGCATCGTGACACTGCATGGTATTCACTGAATTGTTGGGGGGAACATACGTGGGGTGTAGATTTAGCTATTATCCAGCCTGATCACGATGATACCCGCACCCAATGGCATCACAAAGCCGACTATGCCCACAAAGCGCGCAGTTACAGTCGTTTACTCCAACGTGATGCCATTGGGGATTTTGCACAGCACGTCACCCGTGAAAATTCAGATGACATTCTTGCGTTTAACCCGCTGCCGTGGAAGCAAACTGTGGCTGGTCTTTTGCCCTATTTTGTTACGAATCCTCGCGGATTCCCGGAAGACACAACCGCTGGTCGTCATCATCAAGAACGTGAATGGACACTACCAGGCAATGATGATTGGTGGTCTCCCGGTCGCCATTATCTTTTACCAGCGACAGAAATACCTGCTTATGGGTATGCTGTGATCCCACGTGATCAACTTGTACAGTTAGATGAGCAATGGATTGGTGAAGACGCTATCGTGAGTAATCATCGCTATACAATCACTTTTGATCGGGAAACAGGTGGGATTGTATCTCTATATGACAAATCACTTGATTGGGAACTAGTCAAGACCGACGCTAACTATGCCCTGAATAGTTATGTACATGAAGAGGTCGCTGACAAGTCTGGAGTAAATGATAAAACTAGAATGGCAAATGCCCGCGATATGCTGTTCTTCCAGGAGTGGATGTCGGACAAACCAGAAATACCACCCGGTTGGAAAACAGGCTGGCATGCACGCAGGGTTGGTGCCTACGAGGTTGTCAAACATAAGGTGTACCGTCAAACACATGGGCTCTTCATACGGCAGGAACTGCACGTTAAGGGGGTTGAAGGCACCCTCCAACAAGAAGTCTTTTTGCCAGATTATGCTGGTTACATCGAGTGTTCAGCGCAATGGCGTATGACCAGCACGTCTCATCCTGAAGCAACATATCTAGTATTTCCATTCAATGTACCCGATGCAACTGCACGTTTTGATGTCGGAGATCAGGCTGTTATTGCTGGTGAAGAACAACTGCCGTGTGTCTGTCGAGATTACTTTACCATGCAAAAGTGGATCGACTTTAATAATGGTGAACGTGGCATCATGATTGCCACACCAGAAAATCCACTTGTTCAGTTAGGTGACTTCCACTATGGTCACTATCAAAGCGAATTCTCATTGGAAGATGCGACTTTTCTAGGATGGGTCACCAACAATTACTGGCAAACTGACTTCCGTCCACATCAACCGGGAAAGGTTCAGGCTCGCTATCGTATTCAACCGTATCAAGGTAAATTCGATGAAGGGAAAGCGCATCGCTTTGGCACTGAAGCTCTTCATACCATGCCAGTCTGCCAGAAATTGACTGAACCCGTTACGACTGATTTACCATTACCACCAGAGGCAACCCTCCTCAATTTGCCAGACGCACCCGTCACCGTGTTGCATATCAGCAAGCTTCCAATGAAAACGGCATCATTATTCGTTTACAGAATGCAAGTGATGAAACGAGGACTGCGACGATCAGCTCGGGACTACTCAAGATTGAGACAGCTCAGATGTGTGATTTGTTAGGAATGCCAGTCGACAAAGTCGATGTAAATGAAAGTGTGCTATCCGTCGAATTACTGCCTCGTCGTATCACCACCCTGTTACTGCAAGTCAACATAACATAGAAATTAAAGGCACTTAGCTATGACTAAAGAACAACAGACAAGTCACATTCGCGAGTACTTGCAAGCGGTGAAATCATTTAGTCCTAGTATGTGTCGCTTCTTGCTGACAACAATAATGGTCAACCTGACTTTCTTCGGTCTTGTGGCAGTGTTACAAAACTTGTTCTTACTACGATTGCAGTTTGACGCTGGTTTTATCGGCATGATGTTGGGAGTTGGACAGCTTATCTGGGCAAGTGCAGCGCTACCTGCTAGTCAGTTGAGCAACCGCTTTGGACTGCGTAACAGCATGATTTTCGGTTTCGCGTTAGCTGGTGTAGGATTAGCGATGATCTTGTCGGTAGAGCTATTACCACAAGATCAATGGCGCAACTGGCTGTTATTCAGTGTAGCTGTCGAATATCTGGGTGCGGCGTTTTTCACAGTTAATATGGCTCCCTACATCATGATTGTGACGAGCGAAAAGGAACGGCAACATGCCTTTTCGGTTTTCCAAGCACTCAATCCAGCGATGGCATTTCTGGGTAGCTTAATTGCAGGGATACTGCCACCACTATGGACGAGTCTATCTGGTGTATCACTTGATTTACCAGAACCTTATCGTCTTTCGCTGTGGCTCGGGCCAATACTGCTATGGGCTTCAGTCATACCACTTTTTGGTGCAGACTCAGGACAGTTGAAAAACATCACTAAACAGAAAGACACAGCCGAATCGATTCCTTTCAAGTGGTTTATATTTTTTGGTGTATTTGTGTTTGTTCAGGTCATTGGCGAAGGTGCAATGCGAACCTTCTTTAACGTTTACCTAGATTCGACACTAGCAGTACCGTCATCACAGATTGGATTCATTATGGGAGTAGCGCAATTACTCCCTGTTGTGGCGGCATTGTCTACACTGTTATTAATCACAAAATTCGGTTCCGGAAACACATTGATGGTGACATTGCTCGGTGGTGCTGGGTGTCTGTTATTGCTTGCAACTGAGCCACAGCTCGCGATGGCAGCACTAGCATATATGGGAACAATTGCCATGATTACTGTCACCAACACAACCCGTGATTTGTTCGGGCAGGCGATGACTGTGCCACGTTGGCGAACGACGACAGCCGCTGTCTTAATCATCGGTGTTGCGTTAGGTTGGGCAACTGCCGGGATTATCGGTGGCTACTTGATCGATTCACTTGGTTTTGGGTCGATGTTCTTAGCCGGATCTGTTTTGCAATATTGGCAGTACTGATACTATTTGTCTACCTGCGTAGGAGAGGGACTAACCCTTCAATAGCTTTGTCAAATGAGATAGCAGTCGATACTAACATGTAGTTTTCTGAGAATACAGCTTTCTAGATGTCTCACTTGTAGACATCTATTTAACAATCAAAGTACAGAAAGAGCGATAGATCATGACAGTTGAAAAGATATTCCTGATTCACCATAGTCATACCGATGTTGGTTTTACACACGACCAGCCTATTCTCTGGGATTTGTCACAGCGATTCATCGACGAGGCTATCGACCTAGCAGAACAGTCCGCCGATAGTAACAGCCACGGAGCTTTTCGCTGGACTATTGAAAACACACTTCCACTATTGAAATGGCTACGTCGTGCATCTAGCAAAGATATTGATCGATTAGTTGCAATGGAACAGGCTGGACGGATAGAAGTAACCGGCATGTTTGGAAACATGACACCGCTATTGGACACCGACCAATTTGTCGAGAGCCTACTACCCTTGCGTCGGCTTCGGGAGGACTACAGTTTTGATATTCGGTATGCAATGAATTGTGATGTAAACGGAGAGAATTGACCTCTCATAGACCTGTACTAGATGCAGGCATTGAAGCCTTTTCTATGGCGATCAATATCCGCTTTGGGGTGCCCCAAGCCCCAGGCCGCAAGGATTCTGGTGGCAAGGCCCGAGTAACCGTAAAATTCTTGCATGGAATGGCTGGACTTATCCAATGGGTTGGATTTATGGGATTGGACGCAGTGCTTCTGATCTTGAAAATGTTTGGTGGTCCCGTATCGAAAAACATTTGCACGATAGCGAATACCCTCTACCCATCTTGATGATCCAGAGTTTCCACCCATTTGGGGATAATGGTACCGCCTTAGGTGCGTTCACTCCGTTCATAGATAAGTGGAACGCAGAAGGGAAATCCCCACAGATTATCATGGCGACACCCAAGATGTGGTGGGACGCAGTCGCGGAGTATAGTGATAAGCTACCAACCATACGTGGAGACTGGACCGACTATTGGAATTTTGGTGCGATCAGTAGCGCACGCGAAACTTCCATTGATCAACAGAACCGTATTCGGTTACGTACTGCTGATGCTTTGGGTGCTGTAGTTCTAGGGCAAGATCCGCCAGCAAAGTGGACAGCTAAATCATTTGCTGAATATCGATCCGAAGCATGGGAGTCAGAATTGCTCTATGGAGAGCATACTTGGGGTGCGGATGTCGCTATGCGTTTGCCTACCAGTGAGGACACTGCAACGCAATGGCATCATAAAGCCCATTATGCTTATCAAGCCCGTAGCTTGAGTTTGATGTTACAACGGGACGCATTAGGTGACTTCAGCCACCTAATTGATCGAGAATCATCAGAAGATTTGCTGGTCTTTAACCCACTGCCTTGGTCGCGAGAGATCAGTGGAGAGGTGCCACAGAGTATCTTATTCCCACGTGGTTTGCCAGAGGACACGACGTCTACCCGTCACTATCAAGATCATTATGTCGGTGTCGAGCAGTTGTTAAAAGCTATTGATGGTGAGGGTTTTCACCTTGTTTCACCTTTAAAGCCAGATGTGAATATACGTGCGCTACCACCAACAAAAGTACCCGGTTATGGCTATTCTGTTGTAAAACGGGAAACACTCCTAGATATATTGTCAGAATCAATTGTGAGTGATGAGAAGAGTGTTGAAAATGATCGTTACCGTCTGTCGTTTGATAAAGATAAGGGTGGTATCGTCTCCTGGTACGACAAAAAACTGGATCGAGAATGGATTGATACTAGCACGGGGTATCCACTTAATGGTTATGTACATGAAACAGTCGCCGATAGAGAACATGAATGGCCACGCCGTCTGATCTTCGAAATGAATTGGCACGCTGAACGGATTGAGCAACAGCGCGGCTGGAAGCCTGATTGGCAAGCTGAACGGAGCCAACCAACCGCAGTAATAGAGCACAAAGTCATACGAACTCCGTTAGGTAGCCATATTGTCCAGAAACTAGAAGCTCCCGGATGTGAGGGGCATTTATTGCAACGTGTGTATCTACCAAACACTGGTGAATATATAGAGTGTGAATCGTGGTGGGCGTTGGGTCCAGATGAACACCCAGAAGCAACTTATCTACTGTTCCCCTTCAATTTACCAGATGCAACAGCGCGTCGCGATCTGGGTGGGCAAGTCATGGAACCTGAACAAGATCAAATACCGGGTACTTGCCGCGATTACTACACAGCCCAACAGTGGGTGGACTTCAATAATGGTGAATTTGGGATGATGATTTCCACATCCGAAAATCCGATGGTCCAGCTTGGCGACTTCCACTTTGGTCATAAATTCTCATTGGGTCACTCATTGTTCTTAGGATGGGTGACCAACACGTATTGGGAGACTAACTTCCGAGCCAGCCAACCAGGACCTGTATACGCCCGCTATCGTCTACAACCATATCAGGGAGCATTTGACGAAGCGCAAGCTCATCACTTTGGATTGGATGTGGCTCACGCCAGACCCCTCTTCCAGCATCTTGGTGAAAACACTGCAGATGATAATTACATGTACCCGACAAACGGATCACTTTTATCTCTACCTGATCCAGACTCACAAGTATTGACTGTACATATCAAACCAGCAGTTGAAGAATCTGGAATTATCGTACGGCTACTTAATGCAAGTGATGAGGAGCAAGTAGTAACAATCGGTTCAGGCCTGTTGCAGATTGTGAAAGCTCATAAATGTAGCTTACTAGAAGTACCAGAAGATGTACTTGATGTCCTTGATGGTGAGGTGTCTCTACACTTATCACCACGACGTGTTACAACTATCCAACTAGAAGTAAGTCACTCAGTACGACGATAGTTGTCTATTTTAGAGAGTCACAGTTCCGATAACAGATACTTTTATCTCGATATAATCGATTGGAACTCTCTAAACTGTTGCTTTTAGGTGCCTATATGCTAACGACTTTCTATAAGTCTAATACTTATGGATGTATTAAAACGAGCTATATGAGAATCTAGTCGCCTTACAGTTTGATGAACTCAGACGATAGAAATGCCAAAATCATGGGCAATTTCAGCTAATTTCTCACCTTGTTTGTAACGTCCAGTATCGATTGATTTCTATCAATTTTTTCGGTTTTGCATAACTAACCGAACTCCAATCCATACTTATTCCAGAAGCCACGCCAACAACCCGTTAGCGAGTTCCGACTGTCCCAGAATAGTGAAACAACCAACATTCTTATCTTATAAATATGCGATTTATAAGTATACTAAATGTACCACCTGTTCCAGAATATGTAGTTTTCTGATTGGTAAACCCAATGCCAAAACATAACTATAGCGTCTACATCACGATTGCACTTACCGCACTTTTTATAATCGTTCTCTTTGGGAGCTTCTATCTTGCATTTAATACGACTTCTGAACCCATCGACACGACGCTAGCATTTCCCGTTGAAACAGATAGCCGTGAACCGATTCTGCCGATTCCATTAACAGTAAATCTGGATGAGAGGAAGGTTGACCTTGGAAGGCAATTATTCTCTGACCCCATCTTGTCAGGCGATGGCACTGTCTCATGTTGGACATGTCACAATTTAAGTCTGGGAGGAACAGACAGCTTGGATGTATCCATTGGAATCAATGGAAGACAGGGGGAAATTAATGCGCCAACCGTATTCAATGCTGGCTATAATTTTCGCCAGTTCTGGGATGGACGTGCTATAGATCTTGAAGATCAAATTGACGGTCCCTTGACCAGCGACTTTGAAATGGGATCGAGCTGGGACGATGTAGTATCGCGTCTAGAAGACGATGAAACTTATAGTCAACTTTTTAGCATTGAGTACCCCGACGGTATATCTCCTAACAATATCCGGCACGCTCTTGCTACATTTCAAGAGTCCTTGATCACACCAAACGCAAGATTCGATCAATATTTGCGCGGTGATGAGAATGCGATTACAGACGAAGAAAAACGTGGGTACCAATTGTTTCAAAGCTATGGATGTATTTCATGTCATCAGGGTATCAATATCGGTGGCAACCTCTTCCAGAGGTTTGGCATTATGGCAGACTATTTTGCTGATCGTGGTAATATAACTGAAGCTGACTATGGACGATTCAATGTGACGGGTTTTGAAGAGGATCGTTATGTCTTTAAAGTGCCAAGTCTACGTAATGTCGAGCTTACATCTCCCTATTTTCATGATGCATCCGTATCAACTTTAGAAGATGCTGTACTGACCATGGGATATTATCAATTGGGGTTGAATTTGACGGATGATGAAATTGGATCAATTGTTGCCTTCTTGAAGACCTTAACGGGAGAACATCCCGAAATGAATAATCCCGCAGAATCCTAGGAGACAAACTACATGCGCTCTAATGTACTGAATTCTCTATTTGTGATTGGTGCAACGATTATTTTTCTAATATTATTATCGACAGCGCAAGTCATCAACACAAGTGAACATAACGCCTATAGCGCAAGTCTACGACAGCTAGAAGCCAGTGATGCACTTTTGAACGAAAACATCTTGCAAATCCGGCTTGGATTGATTGACTTTTACGACGATTCCAACCAACTCATTCAGTACACGCGCACAATTATCGAAACTTTACATGCCACACCGTCTTTTGTTACCCCCGAAGAACAAGAATTACTGCATTTTGAACTCAGTCTATACCTATTGCTGTTAGACAACAAAGAAGAGTTGTTTAGTTCTTTCACAACTCAGAATGCTGTATTAAACAACTCACTTGCATTCTTTCCAACACTAGTGACAGAAATTACGACAAATAGTATCGACATGATGATTTCTCCGACAGATTTATCTACCCTGAATTTGTTTGCACAAAATGTACTAGTTTTTGAGCAAAATACCGATGAAGATCTTGTTGAAGTCATCCAGCAAGCTAAAACAGAACTGCTTGCTAACATTGACATTTATCCGACATCAAATCGTGGTATAGGAACAGATGTAGAAACAGCCATCCAACATGCAGATATCATTATTGATCGCTTACCAATTACCAACCAGCTATTAAATGACATACTAGCAGTGCCAATATTTGAACAAGCTGAAATGCTCAATAAAGCTTATGGTCAGATATACGCGAATGCACTCCAACGCGAACGATTCAATCAGATCATTTTATCATTGTTCATTATCGGTATGGTCTTCATCAGTGCGCTGCGGATTATCATCAGTTTACGCCGTTCAAATATCAATGAAGAACAAGCTCGCGCTCAGTATCAGGGGATTTTTGACAATGCGACAGAGGGTATTTATCAGGTCAAATTGCAGTCAGATGGGAATCATATTATCACCAATGCAAACCTAGCGTTTGCACATATACTTGGCTATGACACCCCTCAACAGATAGTGTCTCATCTCCAACATGTCCGCCAAATCTATCATAATAGTGCTGATCATGATCACCTACTGCAACATCTCGAATTGAACACATCAGTAATGAACTTTGAGACACGTATTGCTAGACGTGATGGGTCAATCATCTGGGTATCTGAGAATATTCGGATGAAAGAGGACGGTGAGCACTCATATTATGATGCCCTAACACGTGATATAACTTTGCAGAAACAATTGGAGCAGCGCTCCGAGACCCTATACACAATCAGCAAACAACTCACGTTAGCGCAAAACGAAGATGAAATGCTAATTGCATTAGCCAAGCCACTTATTTCATATGGAATAGAGAATGCAGCACTATTTTATACGAATGATAACTCTACAACAGCTATACGTTCTGTTGCAGTGTGGTCTCGCAGAGATAACAAAGCTCCTAGCAATACTGTTACGGAGTCGCTACTGCCAGATTCATTTTTGACATGGTTTAGAGATCATCAGTCCTCCTTTAACATTAAGCTGGATACATTAACTACGGAAGAACTTCCATCGAGTGTACGTGATTGGTTCAATCACCGGGGCTTTAACAATATTGTTTTATTACCTCTAGTGAGAAACAATGACCAGCTTGGCATATTATTATTGGGTTTAACAGTAGATCATCAATTGACACAACATGACACAGCAGTCTTTGAAACGATACCAGCCTTAGCAGTACCAGCAGTCGCAAATCGTCAGCTTGTGAATAATCTTGAAGAACTAGTTACTCAAAGAACTGAAGAATTGCAAAACAAGAATGTCCAACTTGAGAAATCTATTGTTGTTGCCGAATCAGCGAATCGGGCAAAGAGTGTTTTTCTGGCAAACATGAGCCATGAACTCCGTACACCATTGAATGCAATTCTTGGGTTTAGCCAATTAATGTACCGAGATGACAACCTATCCACCACATATAAGAATTATCTGGAAACTATAACAGATAGTGGAGAAGCCCTATTACAGCTTATTAATGATGTGCTCGATATATCCAAAATCGAAGCAGGGCAAATTGTCATTAATAACATCGCCACAGATCTACATGAGCTGTTTCAACATCTCAAGTCACTCCTACAATTTCGTGCAGAAAACAAGGGTATTGAGCTATTATTCGAGATTCCTGAAAATTTCCCCCGCTACGTGATTGTCGATCAGGTTAAATTACGTCAAATTCTACTTAATCTAATTGGCAACGCGATTAAATTTACTGAAACTGGTTCAGTTTGCCTCAATGTGATGTACGAAGAAACCAATACAGAATCGCTCAAACTATTTTTCTTTGTCAGTGATACAGGTATAGGCATTCCTCAAGACGAACTTGACCATATTTTCCAAGCATTTGCACAAGCGAACAATGTGAGCTTCGCAGAAGGAACAGGTCTCGGCTTAGCAATTACGCGCGAATTTGTAAACCTAATGGGTGGTGACATTCATGTACGTAGCGCGCTAGATAATGGGACAACATTCTGGGTTGAGCTTCCAGTTGGCCATGCCAATTCTTCCATGATCATTCATGAAGATAACCTTGATGCTATTGGCGTTGTACCTGGACAAGCTGAAACTCGCATTCTAGTCGTTGAAGATAACCCACACAATCGACAGGTCATGCATGATTTTCTTCAAGGATTCGGATTTGCACTTCGAGAAGCTGTTAACGGTCAAGAAGCTATTGAAGTTACAAAAGCTTGGCAACCACATTTAATATTTATGGACATGCGAATGCCTGTCATGGATGGTTATGAATCCACTAGGCATATAAAAGAACTTGTTATACCCACCACCCCCAAAATTATCGCGCTGACAGCAAGTGTATTTGACCACGAAAAGACAGATATTTTAGAGGCGGGTTGTGACGATTTACTTCACAAACCCGTACGAGCTCATAAGATAATTAAAATGATCGAAAAGCATGTACAGGTAGAATTTATCTACAGAGAATTATCAAGCGCACCGTCTATGACAATCAATACGATCTCATTAGTTGATGCTCTTCTGACAACTTCATCAGAATGGCGACAACAATTAGCAAATGCCTGTATATCTGCTGATTACGAGGTTGCGCTAGAATTGATTGGAACACTTGATGATTCACATAGCCAACTTAATAACTATTTGAAAACGTTAGTAGAGAACTTTCAATTTGAAGAGTTGATCGAATTCCTCGACATAGATTGATCTAGTTGTCAAGGAGGCTTGATTCTATTATTTTCTTGGCTTCATCTAGTGGCATCGGTATAAAATCTTGATGTACTGTGATTTTATCCTGTAGTTCTCTAACAAGTTGATGAGATAATTTCGGCATATATTGGAATTGCTCCATCAATATGCTCAATGCCGCCTTTACAGCATCGTACTCCTTGCGTAACAACATAACATGCCCAATTTCTAGCAAGGCGCGATGATACGGTAAGCGTGCCTGAATTGAATGACCAATATTGTAGGCATCTCGTAGATATGGGATTGTAGCATCCACTTGTTGTTTTATACGCAGGTATTCACTCTGATATATAAGGGCGCACGATATATGCAATGGATCACCGATTTGTTGAGATAGATTGAGGTAGTAACTGAGGTACGCTTCGCCCTCTTCAAGATAATTCCCTGCCAACAACACCTCTACTAGATGACATAGTGGGACAAGCTGTTGATCCAAACGATTGAGTGTCTTAAGTAATGTGAGACCTTCAATTAGATAGTCCATTGTATCTTGCGTTTTACCCACATGAAAGTTCAAATAGCCTATCATGCACATGGTGTATGCGAAGCCTGCACGATTCCCTAAATTGTTGAACATTAACAATGAGCGATCGAAGTAAGTTGTTGCCTGACTAAATTGCGCATTCAGTGTAGCCAGTTCACCAGCCTGACAACATGCTTTCCCAATACCTAGTTTATTTTGCAAGTCTTGATAGATTGTTTCGGCTGAGTGAATTGCATTTTGTGCCTGTGTAAATTCGCCTTGAATGATACTGATCATAGCAAGTTGCAAGTCAATATCTGCTTGACCGTTGGTATCGTCAAGTTGTGTATAAATTGTTTTACATTGTGTCAGTTGTTTGATAGCTTGTTCGTAGTCTCCGCCAACCGACAATAATTGAGCATATGGCAAAAGGGATTTTGCAACAAGCGAAAGATCATTGTCACCTAACGCGATACCTAAGGCTTGAGATTGATACTCAAGAGCTTCCTGAATGTTACCAATTGTCCGATAGACGTCACCAACATCATTGAGTACATTGATAATGCCATGTGTATCATTGATCATTTGGAATAGACGATTGCTTCTACCAAGATACAAGGTTGCGGCTTCAAAGTCACTCTGCAGAATACTCAATTGCCCTAGCCCTTGCATTGCTTTTGCTTGCCCGGCTTTATCATCAATATCTTCTGCCAAATCAGCGACTTTGGCATAGAAATTGCTAGCTTGCGATAAATCACCAAGTTGTTGGTAAGCTTGCCCTAGAATAAGATATAACAAAATCACCGAATTTTTTGCGTTTGCGACATCAATCAAATCCAACGCCCGTTTGGCATAATTTGTAGCCTGAGTAAATAGACTACGTCGCATCGAGTAAGATGCCATTTGGTGAACATAATAAGCTTCTAATTTGGGCTCATTGGCAAGATGCCAATGGTTGATCAAATTCCCCAAATAGCTGGGGTCATCTGCATACATGTGTTCAAGTGCATAGGCTGCCTGACGATGGATAGTTGCTAACTCATTTTCTGATAGATCAATCAGCAGTGCATCTCTAATCTTGTCGTGAGAGAATTGCCAGTCTGATGCCTGAACATCAAAGATTGCAACGGTAAAACAATCAAAAAGCCACTGGTCAACCACATCTTGGTCATTGTTTATTGTCATTAAATTCAGGTCAATGTTACGTCCTAGCACTGCAGCAAACTGGAGTAACTCAATATGCGCACTAGGTAGACTCTCGAGGCGACGCTGAATTATCTTTAACACACCGCCTGCAAGTTTTTGCTTGTCGAGTTCCAACGTTTGAATAGTGGTCAAATCTCCCGATTCATCCGAGAGATCACGGAGTGTTTCGACAAGAAATAGCGCATTGCCTTCGGTCTGATGATATAGATATGTAATGAGGTCATTGGATAGATTGCGTTCACCGATCATTGCTCGACACAAGATCTGTGTTTCATTAGCAGATAGACGTTCTAAAAACATTGAATGAGCGGTTGGTAGAGTGGTTGGTAAGTGCGGCGCCTCGTCAGAGCGATAACTACCCACGATAAATAGTGGAGCTTTGGAACTGAGTTTTGCCAATTCTTGTACAAGCGTATGGTTGTCTTGAGCCCACTGCATATCATCCAATATAAGCAGAAGTGGCGTTTGGATAGCTTGGAATACAGACACGAGGGTGTCTTGTAATTGTAAAGCCGATATATCCATAGTTGGCTCAGGTACACTGGTGTTTAATAGATCATCAATGTCGGGTATTAGGGATTTCAAAATCATCACCGATGATCTAGACACAGTTGAAATGCCAAGTAAAAGTTCCCGGATCACATCGCGCCAAGCAGTAAACATCAGTCCATTTTCATTCGTAAAGGTGATCCGTAATGCTGGCATCCCCATAATCAGAGCTTTGATGCGGATTTCATCCAATAGACGGCTTTTTCCAACACCACTCTCACCACCAATTAGCACCATGCCACCTGCTGACTGTCTTTTTTGTGCCATCATATCTGTCACAAACTTGACTTCGCGCTTGCGCCCAATAAATGGTGCGGCTTTTAAATAACTTTCTCGGAGTGTTTGGCGGGTTAAAGCACTGTGTTGTGTTTCTGCATATGCTTGCAAATCCCTGATAACATCCTGAGCATTGTCATATCTCTGGTTTAAATCGCGGTCAAGCAGTTTACTGATCACACTTCGTATCGGAAGAGGTGCATCGACAATCGACATATCAACCTCTGTAGCTAAAATCATGCCGATAAGTTCTGTTATGTTTTGCGAAGCAAAGGGTCGTTTCTCCGCAAACAACTCGTAGGCAACCACCCCGACCGCATACAGGTCTGTTTGTGGACTATTATCCGCGCCCTCAAATAATTCAACTGGCATGTATGGCAGAGTGCCACCTACCGAAATTGCATTGTCGGTAGAAGTATGCATTGTGGTATTAGCTAGACCAAAATCAAGCACTTTCAACACACCAGATTGCGTGACGAGTACATTGGCAGGCTTGATATCGCCATGAACAATGCCACAACGATGTAAGTAGGAAAGTGCTTGTAATAAGGCAATTATATAATCAATTTTACGAGCTTCAGTGACTGAACGACCAGCTTCTAGTATGGTTTTAGGAGAGTCCAATAACTCCATCGCAAAGAAAGGATGATCGTCATGATGAAAGCCATAGTTTAAAACTGAGATAATATTCGGGTGACGTAGTGTTGCCATAACACGAAATTCATAAGCAAGCATCTTGCGAAGGGATTGTGTATCGTCGTTATCGCTGTTAATTGGGAACATATCTAACAATTTGAGCGCAACATCTTGCCCTGTCAAACGGTCTTTGGCACGATAAACAATTCCCATCCCGCCTCGTCCAACAATGTCACCCACTTCATAACGATCCGTTAATTGCTTTCCCAATATTGTCATAGTGTTTAGCCCTCCACCAGACGACTAAAACACATCTCAAACTGTGTATATTCGTTCAACTCGGATTCAACAGTGATCGAACCGTCATGCAAGTCCACAATGGATTTAACCTTACTCAACCCCAACCCAATCCCCTCTTGTTTTTGGTGTTCGGGTCGCTGAACACGATAAAATTTGTCAAAGATAAATAGCCGGTCGGATGATGGTATTCCATAACCATGATCTCTAACAATGAGACAGATAGAGGTCTCGTTGGTTTCGAGTGCTATATCAATAAGAGCAGGTTCATCACAGAATTTGATTGCATTCAATACCAATTCATCAATGACTTGTCGAAATTGATCGGTATCACACTGCATCCATATGTTATCACTTGAACCTTCAAAATTAATGTTAACATCAGGATATGTCTCAGTGAGTATTTTGAGGTGTGAGGATAGTAAGTCACTTATATTGGTCGGGGTAAGGCTAATGCCTGCACCGCTTCCGACTTGTGTTAAATCCAGTAAGCCATCGACCATATCAATGAGTTTATGTGTATCTTGCTTGATAGTGCTAACAACTTGCTGTATGTCTGTAGTTTGGAGATTACTGTGCTGGTTCAGTTCTTCACCAATACGACGTAAATTTGCTAGAGGCGTCCTATCATTATCAGATAAACGTGTCAGTGCATCACGTGTCTCATTAATTTCACTAACGTATTGCTTATCGATCATCTCACGTCGACGGATACGTTGTGCTTGTCGCTTAAGCGTAACATGTGTTTCGACCCGGGCCTGAACTTCAGCATATTCAAATGGTTTGGTTATGTAGTCGGCACCTCCGACACGGAATGCACGCACTTTATCAATGACCTCATCTAGCGCACTGATAAAGATAACAGGTATAGTCTTGAGATAATCATCTGCCTTGATGCGACGGCAGACTTCGTATCCATCCATATCTGGCATGTTAATATCGAGTAAAACAATATCAGGTAGTTGCGCTTGCATTGCCCGCAATGCGGTTTTTCCGTTGGTTGTTGGGCGCACTTTATAACCATCTTTTTGTAATAGCCCAACAAGAACTTTGACATTTGCTGGTATATCATCAACGACAAGCACATCAGCTTTATATTGTTTCATAATCCTATACTATCTCTTTATCATCTACTAACGACACAATTTCGGTAAGTTAAGTGTTATTCAAATTATAATCCAATAGTGTTACCACAATATCAAATTGAAAATCATTCACTACAGTCCTTAATTTTTCTGCCAGTTCTTTATGATCGGTGGAAAGTTCTTCAATAATATCCAGTGCCATATCATAATCAGCCAGTGATACCGCATTGAATAATGCTTGTTGCTGATCACTCGGAATCTGAGATAACTGTGCAGAATCCAGTGGTGAGTCACTTCTATGAATAGGCAAGTGCTCATAGATTAGCTCAACATCAAGATACCGTTCGATTACTTTGTAAATAGTGTTTGTTGTAAAGGGCTTACTCACAAAATCATCACATCCTGCATCAATCATATCTTGGGTTTGATGGTCAAATGCACTAGCAGTTAATGCAATGATGATTGTATCTTTTAAAGTATCATTCGTTTTAATCTGCCGGGTCGCTTGGTATCCATCCACATTTGGCATTTGCATATCCATCCAGATCAGATCAGCATACCACTCTTGGTGAATATCAATAGCTTGCTGACCGTCATAGGCATCTCGTATCTCAAAATCAAATGGCTCTAGCACCTTACGCATGAGTAATCGGTTCTCCAATTGATCTTCTGCGATTAAAATTTTGTATCGGGTAGAGGCTGATTTCACACCTAGGACTTTTCCCATATCGTGCTTAGGTACAACAAGCGATTCATCAACAATTTCTGCATGCAATAAGAGCGTAAAAACTGACCCTCTACCGAATTCACTTGTCACAGTGAGATCACCTCCCATCAGATTGGCAAATCGTTTACTGATAGGTAAGCCCAACCCCGTACCTTGTTGAGCTCGTCGTCCGCTCTCAGTCTGTACAAAAGCATCAAACAATCCATCTAACTCATGATTGCCGATACCTGTGCCTGTATCACGCACATCAAATCTCAACACACATTCAATTGGTGTGAATGATTCGACATGGATCTGCAACGATACCTCACCTGTTGATGTGAATTTGATCGCATTACTGAGTAAGTTAATCAGAATCTGACGTAGTTTACGTTGATCTGTCCTAATATACTGAAACTGGGGTGTGGGGCGTTCAATGGTTAGCTTAAGCCCTTTGGTTTGGGCACGATGGTTAAACAGTTTTTCGAGGTCATCCAGTAGACTTGTTAAATCAAGTGCCGTTGGATTATAGGTAACACTCCCCGCTTCAATTTTTGACATTTCTAGCACATCATTAATTAATTCCAATAGATGTTCACCACTACTATTGATGATATCCAGATTGTCTCGCAGGTTTTGTGTTAGATGAGTGTCACGTTGCATCACCTGTGTAAAACCTAAAATAGCGTTAAGCGGTGTTCGCAATTCATGGCTCATATTAGCAATGAAGGTTGTTTTGGCAACATTAGCCGATTTTGCTTCGGTAATTGCAGTTTCAAGACGGGCTTGACGTTGTTTATCTAAGGTTATATCAGTTGTGATCCCATATAAACTCGTTACACGGTTTTGTGTCACAACCGATGCATTGATACGTAACCAATATTCTCGCCCACCACGAATAATTCGATATTCGTCAATCCAGTTACTTTGTTGCTCAATTGCTTTTTTCATAGATGCTTGCACACGACTTCGATCTTGGTAGTCAATCATCTCAAATATTTGCGATGGGTCTGCTTTTAGCTCATATTCTGTCAAGCCATAAATATCCTTAGCACCCACACTCATAAATACAATGTCAAGTTTATCATCAGGTTTGACAATGATGTGATAGACAGCACCCGGTGTACGGCTAGCAATCTGACTTAAGCGGTTTTCACTAGTTCGAATCCGCTCACTTTGCTTACGAATTTGATGCAAATCTCCATAGAATATCGCCGACCCAATCACGACAAAGGTCGAAATCCGCAACATGAGCAACATGGATTCGCGGTAAGTTAATTCATAAACAAGATCAAACTCAATAAACAGAGGAGAAATGCCAAATATTGTCAGCATCATCACCATCACACCAAATCCTGCACGGGGATGGACAATCAGTGTAATTACAATTACCGCAGGAATTAGGCGCAAAAGCTCGGTCAAAACACCGTCAACCCAGCCACGCATAATAAATATCGACAGTGCTGCATAATAAACAACAATCACAATCTTATAATAAGGTGTCCGACTTCCGACATATGCAATTGCAGTCATAGCTAGCAGTGTTGGTATGATGACCGATAAGAATGGCAAAAACTCAGATCGTTGTTCTGGTGAACGCGCAATAACCGAAATCAATAAACCCAGTAATTCGAGAAAGAGGTTGACTAGAAGGAAGGTGGTTGCTAACCGAGCGCGTCTTTGTTCCGCATCATCGGTGATTTGTGAAGATGGATTTGTGATTTTTGTCCATACATTGACCAAATTACGCCAAGATACAGCCCCAATTTGCCCTACATTAATTGCCATGTCGATAATCTCTTATCTTAAATGTTGCCGAACTTTGGTCAATACCTCATTAACATCAAATGGTTTTAGAACAAAGTCCACCGCACCAGAGGCAAAAAATTGATCTGCTTCAGCTTCTGATGTACTTTGGGCACTAATAAATATAACAGGGATATCTCGTAATTCAGGGTCATCCTTTAAGCGCTGGCACACTTCAAATCCATCCATTTGAGGCATGCGCACATCCAACAAAATTAAGTCCGCATTGGTTTTGCGTGCAATATCAAATACCATCTTTGGATTTGTAATTGGACGTACTTTATAGCCCTCTTGTTTTAATGTCGCCATAAGAACTTTTAGGTTAGCAACAACATCATCCACGATAAGAATATTTGCATTACCCATTAATAGCCTGCCTAGAGTTGTATATTATTGTTATATTGTACCTAATGACACAATATAAGTTAACCTAATCCATCAAATAAAAGGTTACAGATATATGAACAAGTAGAAGCCTCGCTCAGCCAACTTCAAATTATAGGCATTATCGTAAACTATTGATTTCCAATTGAGGTTATTCAGTATGCAATTGATATTAGGCGAGATGTTATCGTACCAATATATTTCGCCTAATATACTAAGCCACAGAACGAAAATTATAAGATGTGTTAACTACTGGGGGATAATCTTGCAATTAACCTACTCTGATTTACCGGATGTTAAATTTTATGCTAGAGCATTCACCTATTTATAATCCGCTTATTGGGCTAACCCGCGATCATTCAACCATTGTGTAGCATCTAAGATGTCATCATTATTTTTCAGCTCAAGTATTAGACGAGGATTTGCGCCTTGTATCGCAATTTCGTCAAACAAGCTTTTCCAATCAATTTTGCCGTCACCAATAGACCAGTGACGATCAGAATAGCCATCGGTATCTTGTAGATGCAAATGCGCCAATAATGAACCTGCCTCGCGAACATAATAGTCAGGAGGAGGCGCACCTTCGACATAGTTGATATACGCATGACCAGTATCAAGACTCTGTCGCACAAATTGTGAATCAAATGATTTAACAAGGTCAGTGAGTAAAAGAGGGTACTTATCAAAGATATTTTCGATAACCAACGTACACTGAATAGATTCTGCCTGTTTGACCATGTCCTCCATAGTATCGTGTATCAATTCAAACAGTGTGATCCGACCCATCATGGGTTTGGATATTGAATCGGGTGCACCCAAAAACATCAATGGGCTATGAACAACCATATGAGTCGCACCGATTTCTGCGCATACATCTAATGCCTGAGTGAAGCGTTCTTGAACGACAGCACGTATCTTCGGATCCATCGCTGCCATTGGGACATTCCAGAATGGTGCATGGATACCCAATCGTCCACTATATCCGTCTAGCATCGATTTAATGAGCTGAATTTTCCCATCCCGTTCGGTACTGTTATCCAAGACAAATGGCGAGATAAAATCCTGAATTTCCAGATCGCGTTGATTTTCAATTAGCCAATCTCTATAGCTCTCTAGTTTATCAGTTGGCATTGCGGCACCAACATATGGCAATTGCGTCGTCATATTGTTTATCTCCAAGTATAGTTAACGGTAGTCGGCAAGGTGATATTCACGATGCAGGCGATAATGTGTATCGTCATCATCTTTGTAAAGCAGACAAATACTTTCAACTGAGATTGGTTTATCATCAAATAAATCAAGTAAGGCTGTGTTCATAGCTGCATGATGTTGACCTTCATACGGCATCATCAATGTAAAGTGCGGGTTCCAGCCATCTAACATATATGGCGTATGATATTTTTCGACGCGATGTGCTAAAACGGAATCCAGTTCACTTGAATCCTTTTGAGCGTATCGTTTGGTTACGTTTGAAAAAGTGCCATATGGATTCACACGAGCCACCAACATTGTATGCAACATCGCCATATTAATATTTGGCTGATAGTGAAGAACGACGATAGTATCTCTCCAGAAGACAACTCGTTCTTGGTGCGGTGTCAGCAAAAACTCAACATCGCCAAAACAACGACACACAGATTCCATCTCGCTTTCAATTGCTGACAAGTTGTCTTTCTCAAAGTAGAGGGAATACCCAGTCGTTACATGAAAACCATAGGTCTGCGGTTGTTGTATCCATTTTTCGTCAAATTCGGGTAATTGAGTTCTTGTTGGATTATCTTTCGAGAGAAACTCCCCTGCTCGCACATCATATCCGAGAATCTCAGATCCACGTTGATATAATAGGCTGTCAGCAGGTGGAATATAATAGACTGCAAATTTAGGCATCAGTCATTGTCCATTCTAATTGTGTAAGTATTGGAAAATGATCACTTGGGTAAATGGGATGGTCGTGGTCTCGTATCACATCAAACGATTGAATATTCAAATGTTGATTAACATCATGTATCAGTATCCAATCAATCCGTGCACCATCGTATGTAAAATCTTCACCTTGGAACGCATGTATAGTATTCGGATTCCCATCATGCCCCGCTTGTATGAATGTATCCTGATAGCCATTATCCATGAATTCTTGATACGCATCTTGATTGGGTCGTGCATTGAAGTCACCCATAATAATACGTGGCAAGGCCAGACCATGAATCCCTGATTGTTCTACGATTAATTTCGAACTTTCGATGCGCGAATGATCATTTTCGCGTTCGTGGTTGTAGTGTGTATTGAGCACAAAAATATTCTGATCAACCGATTTATCATTTAAGATAATCCAAGTCACAGCACGGGGATAGATCGCATCCCAACCAATTGACCAAATATCCGGTGTCTCACTCAGATAAAAGCCTCCACTACGCACTTTTTCAAAACGTTTAGCGCGATAGTAAATCGGAACATAGTGACGGCGTTCGGTTTGTCGGATCGACATCAATCCCACTTCTCTCTTATATTCAGGGAAATGGATTTCATAATCTGCTATGTTGCCAGATTGAGCTTCTTGAATACCCATGATGTCTGGGTCATAACGTTTGATCGTCGCAATATTCAAATCGCGACGTTCTTCCCATGAGTTGATCCCATCTTCATGATGGAACGAACCACGGATATTGAAACTCATGACCTTAAGCGTCATCTATTTGACCATCTCTTGCACTGCCCCATTGGCAGTCGTATGGGTGATGCTCAACCAAATTTCATCATCTATATGTTCCTCGACATCTTGCGGATGATGGAAGACACCAATCATTGCCACACCCTGTTCTTTGAGTTCACCAAGTCGCTTAGATAGTGATTTACGAGTATCAACATCAAGCGATGCAGTCGGTTCGTCAAGTAGGAGTAATCGACGCGGCGCGACTAATGCCCGTGCGAGGTTGACCTTCTGTTGCTCGCCACCGGAGAATGTTGTTGGGTACGCATCCCACAAGTCTTGTTTTAGGCCAAAGTTATCAAGCATAGATTTTGCGTGGTTGGTTGCTTCATCTGAAGACATTCCGGAAGCAATCAATGGTTCACATACCAACCCCAATGCACTTACACGTGGGCGTGGTCGCAAAAACTGGGTGACAAAACCAATTTCTTCGGCGCGTAATGTTAACATATCAACATCAGCAGCCCGCGCAAGGTCAATAACACCATAATTGCTTTCATAAAGTGCTTCGCCGGATGTTGGCAAATAACTCCGAAACAAGCATCGTAGCAATGTAGACTTACCAATCCCGTTCGGACCGCGCACAATCAGAAATTGACCTGATTCCAGATTGAACGATAAATCCTCAAAAACTGGGATTTCTCGCTCGAGGTGATGTATATGAAAATACTTTGTGAAGTTGTTAACCTGTAGTAATGACATCATATCACCTTATAACTTTGCATGAACAAGTTGTTGGGTATAGGGATTTTGCGGGTCTTCTAAAATCTGGTCAGTCAAGCCCTGCTCTACGACTCTACCATGACGCATCACCATCACACGATCTGCCAGTGTACGGATCACACCAAGATCATGCGACACGATCAGCATTGTAATCGTACGTTGACGTTGAATGCGCTTGAGTGTATCCAACACAGTAGCTTGAATTGAAACATCAAGTCCAGTGGTGGGTTCGTCTAATAGCAATAATTCTGGTTGTAGTGCAATCGCCTTTGCTAACTGAACACGCTGTTGCATACCACCCGATAACACCTCAGGTGGATCATCAACACGATCAGCCGGAAACTCTGATGCCAGCAATGCTTTTTCAGATTTATCGCGCAGGGTGCTGAATGTACGCTCCCCTGTAATCAGGAGGCGTTCAGCAACATTACCACTGCTACTGTATCCCATACGTAAACCCAGATGCGGATTTTGATAGACAATGCCAATGTGATGTACACGGACATCACGCTTATCAAAGCGATCTAAATCAAACAGATTTACACCAACTAAATTGTTGACGTTCAGATGATACACGCCCTTATTTACAGGCTCTTGTAGATTGAGTAAGCGTAAGACAGTCGATTTCCCTGAGCCCGACTCGCCAACAATACCAAGGACTTCACCAGGATAAGCAACGACATCAACATCTTCAATTGCTTTGATACGCCCATATTGTTTGGATAAGCCGTAAGCTTCGACAATTGGGCGACGAGTGTTAATCTGTGGCGGGAGCAACATCAGTTTTGCGTTTTTTGAGATAACCGTCATGATAGAATTCGCCTTCCTTGTTGTAGTAAGTCTCACCAATTGTCACATCATCGCCTTGATTTTCGGCAACGAGTTTGTTCATATAACCTGTGTCTGATAATTCGTATTCTGATGTTCCATCATCTTGTGGGATTTCATTCATAAACTTGTTGATAGCTTCCGTGACACGACACTCCCACCCCTCTTGGTCTTCAACTTCAAAGGGAACATCTGTAAATTCCAACGGATAGACATTGGTATAAGGCGGTACGGCGTATAGGCGTTTTTCCCGCCCCGCTGATAGAATCGTTAGATGTTGTGATTGATGAAGTATTGGTGTATCCCACCGTGGAATCGGGCTAGGAGCCATCACATATCGTTCATGAACGACTACAGGATAGCTAGCACCTTGTACATAACGGCCAAAACGCACGAGTTGTTCATATAACACCAACCACATCTGACCATAGTCAGCATCAGCATGGAGAATACGCGCCTTTGCCATATCAGGTTCAACCCGACGCAACGGTTCAGGATTAGGAACTTGCAACACGAGAATCTGTTTTTCTTTCAGAATCTCTTCTGGGATACGATGCCGGCTCTGTATAATGGTTGCTTGGGTCGCATCGTCTGTTGTTTCTGCCCCAGACATACGTGTGATAAACCGTCGCAGGTTCGCAGCATTAACAGAATCATCTGCACCCTGATCAATCACTTTAATATTATCATCTGGCCCAACAAGACTCAGAGTAACTTGTAACCCACCAGTCCCCCACCCACGCGCAATCGGCAATTCACGACTTGCATAAGGAATCTGACATCCCGGAATTGCAACTCCTTTTAACATTCGGCGGCGTAATTCACGTTTAGCATAAGGGTCAAGGAAACCATAGCTGTAATCAGTGTCTTGGTTCGATAAATCATTAAGTTTCATATTAGAATGTATCCTTTGCAACTGTCTGTTCCGCTTGTACATCATCTTCCTCAGCTTCATCTTCACGGATTCCAGCAGCCTTTGCGCCATACAACGTTTTGATAACTTTTCGCATATTATCCATACTGCTAGCGAATGTGACATAATGCGGGAGTTTGAAGTGATTACAGAACCCGTGTGATTCAATTGGTTCGGTGTGATACATTACAAAGTCTTCGGATAAGGCAGGGTGCGAAGATGTATGGTTCATTTCCATATCAAGTGTTGCACCGGCAATTAGTTTTGTTTCATTCCAACCCATTGTTGCGGTAAAGCCAAGACTATAACCCGATTTGCCTTTTGTAATAACCTCTGCCTGACTCACTCGCATACGCCCGATACTAAACGACTCACCTGTAACAGGATGTTTGATTTCTACCTCAGCTTTGGCAAGGCGTAATTCGTTAACTGTCGGATGAATAAATCCATAACCACGCATGCTAGCATACCCTAATGCTAAGAGTCCACCAGTATCTGCACGCGATAGTGATTGCAGGCGATGTGCACGAGGTGCTGGGATAGCAACTGGATCACGGGTTACATCTGGAATATCTGCCGGATCAATATCTTCAGCAACTTCAACCTCTTTAATGAGTTCTTGTTTGCGCAACCAGTCGGCAACCAGTGGATAAGTCGTCGGTGCGGGGTTCTCGGCAGGTTCTACACTCTCTTGCTCAGATGATTCTTTATCAAGCAGTGATAAATCTAAAATACGGTGACTATAATCCAGTGATGGTCCTAAAATTTGCCCACCGGGAATATCTTTAAATGCTGCAGAAATACGACGAACCGTGAGCATGTCGTCGACAGATAAGGGCTTGGCATAAACGACTCTTGGTTGTGTCGAACGATAAGCTCTCATGAGTAGAACCGCTTCATAGACATCGCCACCTGCCTGTGCAATCGCTAAGGCGGCAAGTTCTGGAGCATATAGCGAGCCTTCGCCCATTACACGGTCAACCAGATACGGCATGGTATCGAGAATGTTCTGAACAACGTCGCGGTTGATTGTTCCCTTTAATTCATGAAAGAGTTTTTCGGATTCTTGAATGGCGTGTTCACCACCCTTGGTTGCTACATATGCCATATTACTCCTCCATTGCTATGCGTGTTGTTCTTGGTAAGCCGACAATCGTCTGATTATCAATTAGCAAAATATCCCAACCGCGCGGATAACGAATTGCTTGTTCACGTAATTCCCAGAACGCTACAGGAATATCCCTCACTTGAATTTTTTGTGTTGCTGTTGGTGGGATGCCAGGACCTGCTAACTTGAGCGTCTGTCCGCCCTGACCCAATTTACAACCAATAATAAGCGTCGCGGCTTGATCAGGATATGTCAGCGTTCCAATACTTGCCATCTTGACCGTCGGTAGTTGCACAGTATCGAGTGTTGGATAAAAATGATACGCAGCACGGTCTGGGGATAATTCTCGTGCACCTGTTTGATGAAGTGATTCTAATAAATCACTGTCTTCACAATAAAAGCTTGTCTCTAGATCAAGCAAGCTATCGGCAATATCGCGGTAAGCTTCGAGTTGACCATTCAGCAATTCAAATGTTTGCCCCGGATAACTTAATGCCCACATCATAGCTTGAAAAGTATGACGGGTGCGGTTTTCGTAGTCTGTAAACTGAGGAGCTGTCATTTAAAAGGTCTCCATCTCGACGCGTGTCGCTTCAACTTTACGCAGTAGGTCCGAATCGTCTTGTTTTTGAATAGCTTCTTGCTGCGTTACAAATGCACGAATTTCGTCGACCATATGCTGTTGTTGCATCGAAGCATCAAGTATGGCAACGGCTAATGCAAATGTGTTATCACGCCCCATTACCATGCCATACCCTTCTGTATCGTCAGATAGGCGGACATGTGCCTCTGCAATGAGGACTTCCCCAAGATGGAAAACTGTTCCATTTGCAGAATCAATATATGGAACCATGGCTAGTCCAGTCTGATTTTTGATCACGATTACATTTCCAATTGAATCAAGAACGTGTTCAGCTAGTTGCTTGACATCATGAGGAGGGGAATGTGTTAAGACTGTTAAATACTGCCCCTGAGAAACTTTTGAAGACATAAATATACCTTTCCAAGCAACACCGAGGAGGTGTCGTGCTATTGGGTTGTGATTGTAGAGAATTTCGGACAGGGTTAAATCATAAATTGGACGGACAAATGCGATGACAGAACATAGATGGATAGGATTTGTCCATCATATGGATTACAAACTTAATAAGTTAAAGGAAATATAATCTTTTGTTGAAGAAACTATAAAGCTATTTGTAAATCAAATGCTACACTTTCTGAAAATTTATCTATAGGTATTTAAAATGACTTCGCTTGAACACCACATCCTCACAGATAATGATTTAGATCTGTTGATGAATATGCAGTACGATAGCGATTTTGCACTCCTGATTGATGCAGGTTTGAACTGTCTTCAGTACAAAGGTGTGCCTCCTCACATTATTTCAAACGCTCCCAATGAAGCACTCAACTTAATACAGTTTCTTGATACAAATTATATTCAGTTGCTAAAAGAAAAGCTATGTAGTCCCGAAAATGAGAATATGTTCCGCTGGACATTGCAAAATTCTCAATCAACGTTAAGGCGGATTCAAACAGAGACATTTGGTGAAGCCTTTTTGTTAATCATACAATTTGGGCATTCATTCCTTACAGACACGCATAACAATACATCGAATAGCTCTAGCCGTGATCTTGTGTGCCGGATTACACCAACAGGGATTATTATTCATGTGAATCAAGCGATGTCTGATTTTTGGCATAGCTCCCCTACCGACATCATTAGTACATCGTTTTTCCGCTATTGCATCGAGTATGAAGTCCCCACACTGAATCATAAACTGAAAAACTTGTCACCTAAAAAGCCACAATTTATGATTGATGTCCGTATGAAAAATGCTGATCAACCGCAACGTTGGGTCAAATGGTCGTTTCACGGCATATTTGATTCATCAGGCAATCTTGCAGAGATTCAAGGGGTTGGTTACGACATTACCGATCATCAGCGGGCACAAATCGCAGAAAAGCGTCAACGGAACCTAACCGAAGCCATGCGAAATATTTCGACTGTCTTAAATAGTAGTCTCGACCTTAATGATGTACTCGAACGTATCATCGACATCATTCACCTAGTGGTTGCTCATGATACGGTTAATGTCATGCTTGTTGATGACCATTATGCAACGGTTGTGCGTTCCAATGGATATAGCGATCACAATATTCGTGGTGTGATGTCCCTTAAGTTACGCATCCCCCGTATTAACCATCTGCGTTATATGATGGAAACCAAGACTGAATTGGTAATCCCAAATATTGAGACATACCCTGACTCATGTCTTGGCATTCCGGAGTTATGTTGGGTGAAATCGTATGTTGGTGCACCAATTATCTCAGAAGATCAAGTCATCGGATTTCTCAATCTTGAGAGTATGACACCACATTATTTTGAATTAGAACATGCGGAATTAGTTCGAGCGTTTGCGAATCATGCTGCCATTGCGATCCGGAATGCGCAATTATATGAACAAGCACAACGTGTCGCCATTATCGAAGAACGCCAACGGTTAGCGCGTGAACTACACGACGCAGTCAGTCAAACACTATTTTCTGCCAATATGATTGCAGATTCACTTCCACTGATGTGGCAGAAGCAACCAGACAGTGTGTTTGGTCAATTACGTTTGTTGCGTCAACAGACTCAACTAGCAATGTCAGAATTACGTGCGATGTTATTCGAGTTACGTCCACAAACACTAGCCGACGCTGATATGCGTCAGTTATTGGAACAACTTGTACAATCATTCGGTAGTCGTGGACTAGTCGACAGTAGTTTGATTGTTGATGATGAAGATATTGAGATTGAATTAGCAGTCAAAATTGCATTTTATCGCATCGCACAAGAAGCAATTAATAACGCCATCCAACATGCACGAGCTGATCATATTGAGGTCAAATTTGTTGCAGATGGTCAAAGATATTGGTTAAGCATTAAAGATAACGGGCAGGGCTTTGATACAAAGGTTCAGCGGCCCGGACATATGGGACTGTATATTATGCAAGATCGTGCGAGTAGCATTAATGCAGACCTCACAGTCAAAAGCGAAACGAACATCGGTACAACTATTCAAGTGTGCTATCAAAAACAGGAAAAACTCAATGAGTGAAAAAATTCGCGTGATGATTGTTGATGATCATGGGATGGTCAGGCAGGGGTTATCAACGTTTCTAAGTTTACATGATGATATTGAAATTGTAGGAACTGCCAGTGGTGGTAGCGAAACACTAGAGAACTATGAAACACTCAAACCGGATGTCATTTTGATGGATTTGATTATGCCAGATATGAACGGCGTAGATGTTATTCGTCGAATTAATAAAGATACCCAACAAATCAAAATTATGGCATTAAGTAGCTTCAGCGACAAAGAATTAGTACGAGCTGCGCTAGAAGCTGGCGCGAAAGGCTATATGCTAAAGGACGTTTCAGGTGACCAGCTGGCGGAGGCCATACGCAAAATGATGACTGGTGAACCTGTATTAGCAGATTCAGCCACAAGAGCACTCATCGAAACAGTCTCTAAAGGGTCAAAGATGTCCCCATTCGAATTGAGCACACGCGAACGCGAAGTGCTCGTCTTTATTGTCGATGGGATGAGTAATGCAGAGATTGCCTATAAAATGGGCGTTAAACAATCGACTGTTAAAACCTATGTCAGTCGTATTCTGTCCAAACTTGACGTATCTAGTCGAGTTGAAGCCGCGACACTTGCTATCAAATACAAGCTAATTGAATAATTTGTCCCCCATTTGGACTACATGAGGTGTCAATCAACATAACGTGAACATCCTTGTCATCCATAATGCCGATGTTGCGATGGTAGAAAACTTCTACAATCTGCCACGTTATGGATACAAAGATAGGTGAGACGTTGTGCAATATATTGACTTATATCCAAAGTCAGATGAACTCCTTGCTAAATACAGCAACAAAAAGCTTGGAGAGTCGCCATACATTCACGATAACGTGATTATCCGTGATAGTCATATTGGGGCATGGACTGAAATCGGTCATAACAGCCACATCATTGAATCTACTTTTGGTGATTACAGTTATGTTGCCGGGGATGTCTCAATTATTTATGCGGACGTCGGGAAATATTGTTCAATTGCATCTCATGTGCGCCTCAATCCCGGTAACCACCCCATGTGGCGTGTCACCCAACACCATATGACCTACCGCCGTAAAATGTACAACTTAGGTGAAGATGATGCAGATTTCTTCCAATGGCGACGCGATCATCGCGTGACCGTCGGACACGATGTCTGGATTGGACACGGTGCAATCATCATGCCGGGTATCACTATTGGACACGGTGCAGTTATTGGATCGGGTGCAGTTGTCACCAAAGATGTTGAGCCATATAGCATCAGCGTTGGTGTTGCAGCAAAGCCTGTCAAGAAGCGTTTTGACGACAACATCGTTGCCAAACTACTTGAAATTCAATGGTGGGATTGGGATAGAGCAACACTTGAAGCCCGATTTGAAGATCTCTTAGATATGAACACATTCATCGAGAAGTACGGGTAAAAGAGGATCTCATGTCAACCATAGGCTCAATTATCTTCGATCTTGATGGCGTACTCGTAAACACGATTGAAATGCACTATCAAGCATGGCGTAAGGTAGCACAGTCTGGTGGACGCGACCTTACTTATACCGAGATGGAAGCGCTACGAGGCGTTCGTCGTGATAAATGCCTTGACATTCTCTTCCCACATTCCGATCTCACACCCGATAAAATCGACGAATATCTCCACATCAAACACACCGCTTATCTTGATTCACTAACCCAACAACACCCTGAAGATGTCTTAATACCCAATGCGCTTAATCTCATTATATCAGCACAAGACATGAACTTAAGACTGGGTATCGCATCATCAAGTGTAAATGCACACCGTGTCTTAGCGCATGTGGGGTTAACATCTCAATTTGATGTTATCGCCGATGGGTCGCAAGTCACACGGTCGAAGCCTCACCCAGATATTTTTCTTTGGGTTGCTGGTGCATTGGGAGTAAGTCCGCAACATGCGATGGTATTTGAAGATAGCGTTGCAGGCATTCACGGTGCGAAACAAGCAGGTATGTATGGTATTGGTGTAGCCAATCCCGAAACACAATCTTACGCAGATACTTATTATCAGAATTTATCAGAAATAGACCTCAACACCTTATTTCAGAACCTCAATCTGACAGTAGCAAGCCATCAAGAAAAACAACTTACAGGAGACAATCATGCTAGAAATTAATGATGTCCGTGTTGTCTACCCGAATGGGACAGAGGCACTTAAATCTATTTCTGCTTCCATTAAACAGAACGAAATCGTTGCAATTATTGGACGATCCGGTGCTGGGAAGTCAACATTACTTCGCGCAATTGATGGGATGCAACAAGTTACATCAGGAAGTATTAAACTTGACGGTGAAGAAGTTACTTCACTAAGTGGCGAACAACTCCGTAAATATTGGACACAAGTTGGGTTTATCTGGCAGGAATATAATCTTGTGCTACGTCTACCCGCAATCACCAATGTGTTGCTCGGCCGACTCGGTCACAACCGGACATTTGGCAGTTACTTTGGTTATTTTCCCGCAACACACCGTTCGATTGCCCTCGATAGTCTCGAACGTGTTGGCATGTTACATCGTGCTAAATTCCGTGCGGATCGGTTATCTGGTGGTGAAAAACAGCGCGTCAACATTGCCCGTGCAATCTCACAAAAACCTAAATTGTTACTTGCGGATGAACCTGTCGCAAGCCTTGATCCAGAGCTCAAATGGCAAGTGATGGAAGATCTTGCTCGTGTTGCTCGTGAGGACGGTGTGCCAACACTCATCAACATTCACGAAGTTGACCTTGCGAAAGCTTTTGCAGATCGCCTAATTGGTATTGCTCAGGGCGTTGTTGTTTTTGATGGCCCACCTGAGGAATTGGATGATACTCAGATGGATGCTATTTATCGCTTTGATAAAGAAGTATCTGAATCTGTTGAAACTGAAACTTATGAAGAAGCCCCTGTCCCTATCGAAGCTTAGTTTTATAGGAAAAATTACTCATGATGAAAAATGTTAGCCCACGTGATAAAGCAAAAGTAAAAAACGAAAGCATTGAGCAAATTCGCTCTGATTTGATTCGACCATTTCCAAAACTTTCTTGGAAACTTATTGGTACATTGATTATCTTATCTTCTATCTTGTCATGGAGTATCAGCAGTACAGAAGCTAATCCTCAACGGCTTGTTGAAGGTGTTCCTAAGTTAATTGATTTTGTACTTCGTTTGATGCCACCCGAATTTGAATTTACAGACGGTTCGGAACGAGCAATTATGTTGCCATCATTCGAAATTCGCGAAATCAGCCGTACGCCAAAAGCTGAACGCGCAAAAAAAGCCAATGACGAAAAAATCGCCGAAATGACTGAAGGGCAACTATTGTTTTATGTCCTTGATACAGCATCAGGTGAACCTTTACAAGTTATTTCTCCAGAAGAAGCCGCAGCTATTAACCCCGATGATGTGAAGGCAATCCGCCCTTACATTGTTGATGCAGGCTTCGAAATTGTGCTGGATGACTGGGACGAAAGTGTCATGGTGGTTGAAGAAGGGAAAAATGTTGTCAATGCAGTCCCTTACAGTGATGGACAGATGGTAGTTGCAAAACGCTATTTGTTAGAACAAGGCGAAATCTTAATCGGTTACCCAACCATTATTGATTCGATCATCGAAACAATGCAGATTGCTATCATTGGTACGCTCGGCGCAATTCTAGTCTCAATCCCATTTGCACTTCTGGCAGCGCGTAATATCTCGCCTCACCCTGTTGTGTATCAAGTGACTCGCCTTTTCCTAAATGTGCTTCGTTCAATCCCTACATTAATCTGGGCGTTGATTATGGTGAGTGCGGTTGGTCTCGGCCCATTCGCAGGTGTTATGGCGTTAATTATTGGTTCGTTGGGGTCTACTGCAAAACTTTATGCCGAGTCCTTCGAACAGATTGATCCTGCGCAAGTTGCGGCTGTTCGGGCAACTGGATCAAACCAGATTCAAGTCTTCAATTTTGCTGTAATTCCACAGGCTTTCCCACTACTTGCAACCTACTCACTACTAAGTTTTGAAAGCAATGTTCGCGAGTCATCGATTCTCGGTATTGTTGGTGCAGGTGGTGTGGGATTCATCATCCAAAAATACACATCACTCTTCCAATTCCAACGACTGATGGGCGCTGTGATTATTCTTGCGATTATGGTCACCATCATTGATCGTTTGAGTGATCAAATCCGTAAGCGAATTATCTAATCCATAACCATGTAATCAATCTGTATGGGCGAATTTCGATAGTCGCCCATACAAACGTAATATAAAAAATACTTTTATTACGAAGGCGGAGGGGCATTCCCGAAGCAATTATTTATGAAAATAATCGCATGAAAGGTACACCATAATGAAAAATCTAGTTCGTTTGTTCGTTATCTTTTCTATGTTAGCAGTCTTAGCAGTTCCTGTTTTTTCACAGGACGACGTTGATCGTAGCGATTGGCCAGCAGTCTTCACTTTCGGTCGTTTTGCTGGTGATGATTCCGCAGAAGCACTCCTGAATGCAGAGCCTATCCGCGCGTACCTAGAAGAAGAATTAGGTATTCCTGTTCTTGTAAACGTTGGTTCAACCTACACCGCTGTTATCGCTGCAATGGCTGCTGGACAAGTTGATGCAATGGAAGTTGGTCCTTTCAGCTTCGTCATCGCCGAACGTGAAGCAGGTGCAGAACCTATCGCTGTAGGCGCAAGTGAATCCTCATTGGAAGAAGGCGAAGAAGCAGTTTATAACCCAGATATTCGTCCATTCTACTACAGTGTATTTGTAACTACCAAAGGTAGTGGTGTTCGTTCCTTTGCAGATCTCGAAGGTGTCGATTTTGCGTTTGTTGATCCTGCATCTACCAGTGGACGTAACGCTCCTGTCGTTCGTTTGATTAATGAAGTTGATGGTCTAGAAACCCCAGGTGATGTTGATGAATGGTTGAATCCAATCTTTGCTGGTAGTCACCCAAGTGCGGTGCTTGCACTCATCAATGGAGATGTTATTGCAGGCGTTACTTACGAAGGTAACCTCATCAACCAACGTACAGAAGGTCTTGCTGAAGTTTGCGGTTTCGAAGATGATCTAACCGGTGTTACTTTGACCCAAGAACAACTTGATGAAATCTACGAAGACTGCCCAGAAGGTAGCCTCGTTGTGATTGCACAATCAGATCCAATCCCTAACACACCAGTTGCAATTCGCGAAGATCTTCCAGAGAGCTTCAAACAAGCTGTTGCAGATGCACTCTTGAGCATCAAAGACAAACCAGAAGTTCTTGCATCGGTCGGTCGCTGGTATGTTGATCCATCAACTGATGACGTACTCGCTGACGAACTAGGTCTTGAAGAACTCACTGACTTCTACGATGTTGTTCGGGATATCGCTGCGGTCACTACAGATCAATAGACTCATATAATTAATACCATGTGGTGGGGGTTTTATCCCCTACCACGCTATAGATTTATACATTTTATATTTTATTTAAGTCAATCTGGCATAAAACTGTGTACACTAAGTAAGTCTTTAACAACAACTTGGAGATTAATCATGTGGCTCAATGACCTCAAAATCGTATTACCCGATAAAGTGCTAGATCACGGGTCTGTTCGTATCAAAAACGGCATCATCACGGATATTAAAGCTGGGTCTGCACCAGGAGATGTACCAAGTTTATCGGGGCTTACGTTAATTCCAGGTCTTATTGATTTACATGGTGATATGCTTGAGCGCAATGTTCAGCCGCGTCCGACTGCACGCTTTCCGACTGAGATGGGGCTAATTGAGCTGGATAAGCGTTTAGCTGGTTGTGGTATTACGACCGCTTATGCTGCAATTTCATTTGCTTGGAAAGGCAATGATTTACGTACACAGGAAAGCGCTACCGAGATGATTGATAAGGTCAACGCGCTAAATGACCTACTTCTTGTCGATATGAAAGTCCATGCTCGTTTCGAGATTACAAATCCAGCGACGGCCCCAATATTAACTGACTTGCTCGAACAAGAGAAAATTCAGCTTGTTTCAGTCATGGATCACACTCCCGGACAAGGTCAATATGCAGATGTTGATCGCTATATTAGCTTTATGCAAAAATGGTTAGGGGTATCGCCAGATTCACTTGGGACGATGAAAGATGAAATTATGGAACAAGTGAAAGCCAACATCATTGCTGAGGGCGAAAAAGAGCGTGATTGGGACATCATTGCTGAGGTCGTCAAAGTTGCATCAGCCCATAATATTCCAGTAGCATCTCATGATGACGATACAGAAGCTAAAGTTACCCGCCAGAAAGATATCGGTGTAACAATTAGTGAGTTCCCTGTATCAGTAGAAGCAGCACAGGCAGCCCGCCAACACAATATGTCAGTCATTATGGGTGCTCCAAATGCCTATCGTGGTAAATCAACATCAAATAACTTGAGTGCAATGGATGCCATTCAAGCTGGATTAGTTGACATTTTGGCTACAGATTATTACCCTGCATCAATGATCCACACTGCTTTCAAATTAGCACGTGACGGTGTGATGCCACTCAATGAGAGTATTAAACTTGTGAGTACCAATGCTGCAGATACAATGGGATTGTCGAATCGAGGACGAATCGAAGAAGGGTACGCTGCTGATCTTGTACTCGTCCATGAAAATGAACGCTTCCCTCGTGTGCGTGGTACACTGAGTGGCGGTGTTCCGATCCATTGGGACAGCCATTTAGCATCAGCCTCTAAACTGACAACTATGTTCCAACTAGAGGGCGAGATACAATTCAAACCGATCTAATAAAACCTTCAACAACTCGGAAACACTACCGTTCAGCGAGAGAATGACATCTGTTGACACCTCATAACAGCAACATTTGTACACAGTCTTGAACAAGCCACTCAATTGATTTTGAAGTGGCTTTATCGCTTCTTCATACCACCTACAAAACCTGCATCAAACTTCAATTCGAGCTATAGCGTTCAAAGTATAGGATAGGATCAGCATAATCTGCTTAGAGATCAGCCCATATTAAGTCTACCAAACACCAATTGCAATAATCGTGAAATACCTAACGACCGTCATCGGTATCGTAAGAGACATCGCTACATGATAAAGGAAGAGCAAGTTTGAATTTTAGTTGATGTCATTGCTACGGTTACGGGTGCCTGTCGGTCCACTGAAAAAATTCACAATCTTACGGCGATGCGTACCCGAAATATTGATTTCTTCTTCACTACCGGTGCGTACATATTTGTTCATAATGTCTTGTCCCGTAGCAAAATCCGGGCTGACTTTGAAATGTTCAACAGCTCTCAAGAAATGTGGTGTTTCGCCCAAGCTAGCATCTTCGGATGCTTTGGTGATCATATCCTTAATCAGCCCACCCCCATTTGCCCATGAGTCCAGTGCATTATCATAGGTTAACGGGTGATTTTCGGGCAAAAATGTATAGTACATATCATAGTTACCGGACAAACGGAATAAGCATGTATTGTACGCCTTATCAAACACAGTCAATAATTGATTTTTGGTAAAGCGTTGAATCGTATTAGGTTGTTGGTTCTGCACGATTTGTGAGGCGATTTTGTTGCCGTGTGTGCGCTGGATAGCTTGTACCATCTGTGGAGTGATTTTTCCCCCTTTTAAAGCGCGTTGCAGTTGATTGGGTGGCAGTTCTTCAAGTTGCACAATATGATTGGATGCGGAACTAATTTGTTTATTGATTTTGCGATAGGATTTGGATTTGTAATCAGGCATCTTAAATTTCCTATTCTATGATTCTACTATCATCTTATCCCATAGAGGAAAAATATCCAAGAATTTTATACAAATCCAGCACATTTACATTATGAACTGGTTGATATCGATTTCTGCAGTTATCTAAAGCACAGCTTAGATAGATACAAACGCCAGCAGGAAATTACCTACTTTAGATAGATACCAAATAATCTTGGAATAATTACAAAAACAAATCCGCAATAATCCAAGTAATTCTAGTTGCCACAAAACGACCTACATTGACATGGATAATACTACTGCTTGTTTCCGCGTTGTTCATCTGACAACTACGCTTTGACAGCCCCACTGGTCAGTCCACTGATGAATTGGCGCATTGCCACCACAAATACGAGCAACAAAGGAATAGATGAAATTACATATCCTGCAAATAAAGGTCCCCACTCAGTTTCAAAACTTGACGAGAACTGCATCAAACCCTGAGCAAGTGGCATTGTACTGCGGTCTGTAATCGTGACGAGCGGCCAGATCAAATCATTCCATGTGGCGATCAGGACTGTCATAGCAACTGTCGCGACCATCGGGCGTGCAAGTGGTAGGGATACAAAATAGAAGACCTGCCAATCGGAAGCCCCATCCACATAAGCTGCATCAAACAATTCCTGTGGCAGAGATTCAAAATAACTACGCATCAACCATGTCGAGAGTACCAAACCACTACTGACCCATGCGATAATAAGTGCGAAGGGGGTATTTACCAGCCCAAAATCACGCACCATGATAAAACGCGGGGCAAGTGTCAACACACTAGGAACCATAATCAGCGTAATAAAGCCCAAAAACAACACCGACTTAAACGGAAACTTAAAGCGAGCAAAGACATAACCCGCTATCGAGGATAATGTCCCGACTAGAAAAATCGTTGTACTCGAATAAATTACACTATTCAGGATGTACCGCCAGATGCGACTGAATGCCACTTCGTAATTGTCAAATTGAAGAGGAAATGTGGGTAACCAAAAATTCTGATAAAACTGTGTATTGTTCTTAAGTGATGTAATCACGACCAATATTAGAGGGAAAAAAGTTAAAAAACCAAATATAATCAGAACAGTCTGAAAAGGTAAATCATGGAGCCACTTAGTACGTTTATTTGTGTGATTGGTTTGTGTCTGTGTTTTCTGTACCATTATATTTTCCCCTTCACTAATTGGCTTCGCCAGCAGATACCTTCAGATTAAGAATTGTTAACCCTAGCATGACTACAAACAAGACAACACCTATTGCAGAGGCATAACCAAACTCGAGGAAGTTAAATGCCGACTGGTATAACTGTAAGGCAGGCACCATTGTGCTGTAACCCGGTCCACCATCAGTCATAACAAGGAATAGATCAAACCGTTGTGTCATGAAGATCGTCGTCAGAATCATCGCGAGCGTAATTTGTCGCCTCGTCATCGGAATATCAATATAAAATAATCGTCGCCAGAAGCCAGCTCCATCAATCTGTGAACTTTCATGAACTTCTTTTGGGATCGATTGTAAACCACCAAGAATGATGAGAAATTGTAATGTCGGCAACCATGGGAAGCGTACAAACGACAGCGCAATCATCGCCGTCGTTGGTTCGGCTAGCCATGCCTGTGTCATATCTCCCAACCCAATCAACTCCAGTGCCTGATTGAGTAACCCGACCTGTGGATTATAGATAAATCGCCAGATCAAGTAATTCAAAATCAACGGTACAACCATTGGGAAGACAAAGATAATCTTCCACCAGTTTGCCCAACGTTGACTCCTCAGATTGACAATCATCTCAGCGGCGAGGAACGGGAATATCGTCTGCATGATGACACGGAAAACAACAAAGAAAACAAGATTCTGCATTGCAACGCGGAATGTGCGATCCGTCAGCAGCCTCTCATATTGCTCTAGCCCGACAAAAATATGGACTTTGCCACCATTCCAGATGAACAGGGAGTTAAAGAGTGCGCCTAAGGCTGGAATCCACTCAAAAGTAATCAGAAGGCTCAGTGGTATAATAAGCGCGATGTACAACCACTTCGCATCCCAAACGCGTTGCATAAAACTGCGCTGTGATTTCTGCATGATCTGTTGTCCTATGATTCAGAGAGAGGAAATAGGCCACATCAGGTAACGATATGGCCCATTTAAAAAGAGCGAAACAATTATTCCATCTGGAAGTCACATGTGTATTCGTTTTCAGCGATGACCACACGAGCTTCTCGGGTCATCAGACGATCTTGTTCAGCAATCAGGGTATCTTTGTCAATCTGTCCAGTGAAGTATTCTTGCATCAGACGACGGTGATCTTCCCCATAGCGACGGCTTAAGCGTGGATCAGGATCTTTCAGCGCACGAATTGGCAATTCGAGGAACGCAGTCAGTGGTTGTAATGCTTCCGGCACATCCATTTCTGCAAGTGTTGGAACACTCAGCGGTGCATCCGTTACAACACGTGACCACTGTGGTTGCGCAGTCATAAATTGTAAGAAATCAACAACTTGTTCTTCAACACCCTCACGACGGGCGCGATCTGTCATAACATAACCTGCTGTGAATCCACCGACAAGATAAGATGATTCATTGTTCGCAGCAAATTGGCTGGTAGTTTCAGTAATCGGTGGGAAGTAGCTGATACCCCATTCAAAACCTGCATCACGGGTCACACGGATAGTATCATTAGCAGCATTACTCAATAGGAATGGTACTTCACCATTGATGAACAAACGATAGGCTTCATCGGGCGTGGCAGTTGCATACCCGTCAACCCAATAAGGTTCAAATGCAGACAGCAGATCAATCCAGTCACTGAATTTTTCATCGGTTGCATTAAGCAATCCATTATCAATTGCACAAGCAAATTCACGTTGATTGAGAGCATGCCATTCTGCGTCAGGTTCCCACCAACTTTCAATATCATCAATGTAGAGGCTCGTCAAACTAACACCATCAAACCAGTTGTAGTTAAAAGGTGTCGCAGTAGACATACTTAAAGCAAGCGGTTCGTATCCAGCTTCAGCAACCATCGCCATCTCAGCAATCATGGTTTCCCAATCTGCCCATAGCGAATAGTCAATGTCAAATTCCAAATCCATACCAACTTCTGCAAGCAAGTCTTTGTTATAGAAGAACCCGACAGCAACAGCATCTACCGTCACAAGATACTGATTGCCTGACGAATGCAATGTTGTATTCCACACTACTTCTGGAATACTATCTTGCCACACTTCACTACCGGGTGTGCCTTCAGGAATATATGGGTTTGGCTGTTCGATATATTCATTCAACGGAACATACCAGTCATTGGACTCTTCTTGCCAGACACGAATATAATTATTATTCAAAATGTGGGGCTCATTCTGACCTTGGAAAACAGTACTGCGCCACTGGTCAGATGAAATATTATCAGGGATTTCAATCAGTTCGATGCGAACACCGGGATTCGCGGCTTCATATTCGGCAACGAGTTCATTGAAAAATGTCGGTGGATTTTGATTATCTTCGGTTGGTTCAGTTGGATAATAAATCCCCGGAGCAACTTGAATCACTATCTCGTCCTGTGCAACAGCGGTAAAACTGCTCAAAACAAGAAGCATTATCAGAGTGACAAAAAAACTTTTTTGCATAATAATCTCCCAAGTAAAAGTAATATTCTTGACAACTTACACGTGTAAGTTATATATTTTTATAGCATATTGATGTATCAACGTCAAGCAAATGGGAAAAATCAATGAGAAATAAACCAACCCAAGCAGATGTCGCCAAACTTGCTGGTGTGTCACGGGCAACTGTCTCCTACGTTATCAACAATCGTGAAGAAGAAAATGCAATCCCGCAAGAAACAAGCGAACGTGTCTGGACAGCAATTGCTGAGCTTGGTTATGTTCCCAACCAACAGGCACAACATCTCAAACGTCAGGCGACCAATCGTATTTGTGTCATTCTGCCACGACTCGGTATCCCCGCCCAAGACTTGATGATACAGGCTCAGCGTAAGTATCTGACAAAAAATGGATATTCGATCATCATTGCGGTTGGCGATACACAGGAACGTATCATGAATCTGATTCAACAGGTTAAAGGTGGACTCGCCGATGGAATTTATCTCGATATAGGGTATGGGTCAAACCATAATATTGATGTGATCCTACAACAATTAAAGGGCATGAATATCCCAATTATTGTCAATGCACCGACAGAGCCAACATCAGATTATGACGTAAATTGGACCACCGATAAAGCAGGTGCTCATGAAGCCGTGACCTATTTAATCGAGTGTGGACATCAGCGTATTGCATTCATCGGTCATAATATTGCTGATCTTGAACATTATGGACGTTATCAGGGATATATGCAGGCATTATCAGAACATAATATTCCTATTAACCCCGAATATGTGCGTGTCGGGTTAGAGCGACGTGAGCAGGCATCTCGTGCAGTCGAGGAGTTATTAGATTTAGATATGCCACCGACTGCGATTTTTTGCACATCAGATATCAACGCACTGACCGCCGTTGCTACAATACAACACTGTGGTCAAACTGTCCCACACAATTTAGCAGTGATTGGATTCGGCAATATTAGTGAAAGTCAATATACATATCCACGCCTCACCACAGTTGGTCCGGAAGAACACAATTTTGATGAGGTTGCATCCTTATTATTACATCGTTTGACCGGTAAAAAACAGAAACCACCACAAAAAATAGTTCGTGAGTGGAAATTAATTATTAGGCAGTCTACATAGGGAGAATAATACTATGACGCAGGAACCAATTCATCTTGGTGTGATTAGCTTTGCTCACGGACACATCCACCGTTATATTCCAGAGATTGCAGGATTTGATGATGCACAGGTGGTCGCTGCATGGGATGCTGACGAGCAACGTGGTACGGACAACTGCGCTAAATATCAAATTGAATGGGAAGCTAATCTCGATACCCTCTTAAACCGTGATGATATTGACGCCGTTTTTATCACCAGTCCAACCAACAAACATGCTGAACACTGTATTATGGCGGCGCAAGCGAAAAAGCATATTCTCCTACAAAAACCGATGGCACTCTCTTTGGAAGATTGCGATGCAATCATCGAAGCGGTGAACACACATGGCGTAAAATTTAGCATGTGCCATCAAATGCGTGCTGACCCGATTAATCAAAAAATCAAAGCACTACTCGATGAAAACACCGTTGGCAACCTTGCAGTTGTGCGTCGTCGTCATGCGATCCCCGCATTGCTAATCCCAGAATTTGCCCGTCCTGATAACTGGCACATTGATCCTGTTCAAAACATGGGGATGTTTATGGATGATGCTTCCCACGCGACAGATTGGTTTCACTGGATGCTAGGACGACCTGTCAGCGTTATGGCAGAAATTGACAATATTGTGACAGACATCGCCCCCGATGATAACGGCGTTGCAGTGTATCGGTTTGAAAATGGAATAATCGGCATTCTACTCAATAGTTCGACACAGCTTGCGGCACAATCCACAACCGAAATTTATGGTGATAAGGGCACAATTCAACACGATTATGGCGATGGACCATCGTCACATTTGCCTGCAAATGAAATCCCCTTACGCATGTATCAACAAGGGAGCGAACAATGGCAGACCTTCGATTTTCCGGTCGTGCCCCATCACACACGTATCAGTGCTGTTCCCCGTCCATTGATCGATTTTCTAAGTGGAGACGGCGACCCATTAGCTACCCCTGACGATGGTCGCGTAGCAGTCGAGATGGTATTGGGAGCTTATGAATCAGCAAGAACAGGTCAGCGCATTCTATTCCCGCTCTAAAACTATATTTAATTGAAAGAGATCATTTTTTATGACAAACAAACCGAATATCCTATTTATCATGACCGATCAACAACGCAGTGATACCATTCATGCGCTTGGAAACGATACAATTCGCACCCCAGTCTTAGATTCACTGGTAGAGACAGGAACAACATTCACAAATTGCTACACGCCTGCGCCTGTCTGCGTTGCCGCACGGAGTGCAACAATTACAGGTGTACCACCTCATTTAAATGGATGCACATCTAACAACGCATCACCATTGCACTTACAGAGCATCATGCAGGTATTGAAAGATCAGGGATATTACACACATGGCATCGGCAAAATGCACTTTAATCCCGATGACGAAACCATGTGGGGATTCGATAGTCGGGATATTTCCGAAGAGGGTGCGCGCCACCTGACGGGTCGTAATGATTTTCATCAATATCTTGATGATAATGGGTACGAACATGTGCTCGAACCTCAAGGGATCCGTAGCGAAATGTATTATATACCGCAACCATCACAACTACCTGCCGAACATCATCACACCACATGGGTCGCTGACCGCGCGATTGATTTCTTAGATGAACATAATGATGATCAGCCGTTTTTCTTATGGGCAAGTTTCATCAAACCTCATCCCCCCTTTGAATCACCTGTACCGTGGAATAAGCTATACCGCGCTGCAGATATGATGCCTCCGTTTCGTCCCGAAGGATTTGAGGACTTGCTAACCTATTGGAATCATTTTCAAAATCGATACAAGTATCGGGATAAAGGCTATGACGAGATGCTATTGCGCACTATCAAAGCGATGTATTATGCAACGATCTCATTCATTGACTATAACGTCGGACGCATGCTCAACGCATTAGGGGATCGCATCAACAATACACTGATTGTCTATACGGCGGATCATGGTGAAATGCTCGGTGATTACGGAAGTTTTGGCAAACGCACGATGCTGAATCCATCCGTTAACATACCCATGATCGTCAAATGGCATGATAGCTTCGAGCAAGATACTCGGAATGATACACCTGTCACATTGTTGGATTTATTCCCGACATTTGCCAGTGCATCTGGTAGTAATACAGCCCCACCCTCATCAGAAGGACAAGATTTGCGTGAGATTGCAGAAGGCAATAGTGAACGCGAATTTGTCTACAGTCAATTTAGTGAAGGAGCAACCGGTCTATATATGATTGCAAGTCGAGAATATAAGTACATCTATTCCGTAGCAGACCGCAAAGATTGGTTGTTTGATCTTATGAAAGATCCACAAGAAACGAAGAATTGGGCAGGCAATCCACGTTATGATGAGATTCTACAAACACTTCGCTCTACCTTGATTAACCGATTCGATAACGATCATTATAACGTAGCGATAGCGGACGGTGACTGGCGTGATTATGATCCACCAATTTTTCCAAAACCCAATAGTGACGATGGACTATTATTCCAAGATGCCTCACATTTAGAACAACTCTTAAGCGATCTTGGACCCTATTGGTCTAGCAGCTAATGTCGAAGTGTGTTTTGATAAAATTCAGGAAGACAGGCTATAACTGACAATTGCGGAAGATTCCGCATAAATCTACATGCACATCCCATGAAGACCAAGAAACTATAGTCAAAAACACCTCAATTAGCGGATTTTGACAATGTTCGTGCAACTAGTCTGTAAAAACTGACGAATATTTGCACATTAACGTTAGATTAGTTATATTCTCCACCATCTCTTTTTCTTGTTTCAAACTTGTAATTTCGGGAGGATGTTATGCTAAAACGTTTTAGTTTGTTTTTTGGGATGGCAATTTTATTTGCTGTCACTTCATTTGCTGCATTAGCGCAAGACGATATTTTGCTATATGGTGGTAACCAAGACATTGACAATATTGACCCAGCAACTGGTGAAAACTACTCTATCAACGCCGCCCTACGCAGTTTATATGATGCGTTGTTCATCTATCGTGGCGCAGAAATTGAACCTCACCTAGTCGAAAGCTGGGAAGTAAATGATGATGCAACAGTATGGACTTTCAAGTTAGTCGAAAACGCAGTATTCCATGATGGTAGCCCTGTAAATGCAGAAGCAGTTGTTTACAGTTTCAACCGTACAATGGAAATATCTGGCCCTCCAACTTACCGTTGGGAAAGCATCACGGACGAAAATTCTGCACAAGCACTTGATGAATTCACCGTTGAATTTACTTTGACACAACCATTTGCGCCATTTATCGGTACTCTACCCCAACTCTTTGTTGTGAACCCCGCAATTGTTGAAGCCAACCTCGGTGACGACAACGGTCAAACCTTCCTTAAAGAAAATGCAGCAGGTTCTGGTCCATTTATGCAAGGTCGTTGGGAAATCGGTAACCTTTATGAATTCGTTGCTGTCGAAGACTACTGGGCTGGCTGGCGTGGTGAAGATCACCTCGATGGTTTTGTATGGGTCATCCAACGTGATGCGTCCACACAACTTAACTCCTTGCTAGCTGGCGAAACACAAATCGCAGACACAGTAGCTGGTAGTGACAAAGAACAGATCATTGAAGATGAAAGCTACGTATGGGAAGAACATGTCGGTTTCTTCACCAATACGCTTAAAATGAACAACCAAGGTGAATACACAAGCGACATCAACGTCCGCAAAGCAGTTGCGCATGCAATGAACTATGAAGCGATGGTACAAGCACAAGATGTTAAGATCACCCTGTTACCTGGTCCTACACCATCCAACTTCATGGGCTATGTAGAAGGACTTGAATATCCAACATTTGATCTTGAACTTGCTCAAGAATTCCTTTCACAATCGGCATGGCCTGAAGGTGGTTTCACACTCGATTATGTCTATGTTACTGACTTCCCACGTGAAGAAATTCCTGGTTTGATCTTGCTTGAAGGTCTTGCAGAACTCAACATCGAACTGAACATGATTCCAATGCTCTGGCCAGACATGGTTGCTAGCTGTGCAACACCAGAACTAGGTCCAGACATCATCAACATCTACACACTTCCCGCATACCTCGATCCTGATGCACACCTCTACAATCAATATCACTCCGGACAATGGGGTAGCTTTAATTCATGCAGCTTCTATCAAAATGAACGTGTCGATGAATTGCTCGATATGGCACGCGTCATTGGAGATGCAGATGAACGTACAGCGATGTATACAGAAGCTCAAGAACTGATCGCTGCCGATCAACCATCTGTATGGATGTATACAGAAGATAGCGGTTTGGCTCTAAACACCTGTGTACAAGGTTATGAATTCTCTCCAATGTACCCAATCACAGTCTTATTCCAAGACTTGTGGATGGATGGTTGTTAGTCACACAACAAGTTATAAATATCAGGGTGATCTCGTGTTGCCCTGATATTTTCCGCCTTTCAATCTTTCAACCGTAATCGACTGACTAGATTCTATGAACATCCGTTTTTATCTCATTCGTCGCATCATTCTTATTATTCCCACTTTAATCGGCTTAAGCCTACTAACCTTTGCAATTGCCCGGCTTGTCCCGGGTGATCCCATCGGACTAGCAGCAGGCCCACAAGCGACAGAAGAAATTAAAGAGGCTCTGCGTGTCGAGTTTGGGTTAGATCAACCATTACCGATCCAGTATTTAAACTACATCGGTGGTCTTTTCCAAGGGGATTGGGGAGAGTCACTTTATACGCGTCGTTCCGTCATTAACGACTTACAGACATTTTTCCCAGCCACATTTGAACTAACAACAGTCGCCATGATTATCGCAACACTATTAGGGATTCCCGCGGGTGTTATTTCAGCTATGTACCGAAACCGAATCCCAGATCATATTGCGCGTATATTGTCTTTATTTTTTGTCAGCTTTCCTGCCTTCTGGCTAGCGATGATCTTTCAAACGTGGTTTGGTAAAGATTTAGGCTGGTTTCCGATAGGGAAACGATTACCCATTCTAGTTACGCCACCAGAAACGATTACAGGGCTATTTCTAGTAGATAGTCTCTTACAGCTTGACTTCGAAACCTTCGTCGTTTCTCTCAGACATATATTCATTCCATCGCTTGTTCTCTCATTTAGTGCATTTGCGAGTATCACACGTATTACACGCGCAAGCATGGTAGAAGCTTTGGAAAAAGACTTTGTAAGAATGGAACGCGCAATTGGCATTCCCTACCGCATTATCATCTCCAAATATGTGTTGCGCAACGCATTTATCGCAACGATTACGGTGATCTCTCTCAACTTTGGGTGGCTGATGGCGGGTGCGATTCTAATCGAAACGATCTTCGATTGGCCGGGACTCGGTTTATATGCAGTCGAATCCTCACTCAGTTTGGACTTCCAACCGATCATGGGGATCACAATTTTATATGGCATTGTATTTAGTCTGGTCAATATCTTGACGGATATTGTCTATGGAATCTTAGATCCGAGAATTCGCTATGGTTGATTCATCAAAATCGAAACGGAAATTATCGACCAGTGGCAACTCCGCTCGCTGGGAAAATTTTGCACGTGGCTTGTATCGTTTCCGATCCAACAGTCTTTCTATGATCGGCTTGATTATGCTGATCATAATCTTGTTGGTTGCAATATTTGCCCCGGTCATCGCACCTTACCCAGAAGACGCAACAGGTAAAACCAATGTAACGTCACGTCTATTACCGCCTAGCCCTGAACACCTTTTTGGAACCGACAAAGTTGGGCGCGATATTTTCAGTCGCGTCGTTATGGGGACAGGACTTGCATTACAAGTCGGTACGGTCATTATTTTACTCGCAACGACCATCGGCGTGACAATTGGTGCAATCGCAGGTTACATGGGGGGCTGGATAGATGACCTCCTGATGCGGATAACGGACATTTTCTTAACCGTACCAGCACTCGTACTCGCTATTGCGATTTCAGCCGCGCTCGGCAAGGGTATAGTTAACACAATGATAGGTATTTCACTTGTTTGGTGGCCGGGGTTTGCTCGTTTAACCCGAAGCCTTGTGCTGTCATTACGCGAAGAGCCATTTGTCGAAGCTGCCTATGGCATTGGTGCGGGGCACACACGCATTATCTTCCGTCATATTTTACCCAATGCAGTCTCTCCTATTATTATTAAAATGACAACAGACTTTGGTTTTGCTGTATTAACCGCTGCCGCTCTGGGCTTTATCGGGCTTGGTGCACAACCCCCAACCCCAGAATGGGGCGCAATGATTAACGATGGACGGAGGTTCTTCCCTGATGAATGGTGGATTGCCACATTCCCCGGGCTTGCAATTTGGGTCATGGTATTCAGCTGGAACTTGATTGGCGACGGTCTACGAGATGTATTAGACCCTCGTGCACGACGTTAGGAAAAGCATGTCAGATTTACTCAACATCGAAGATTTACACCTCGAATTTCATACTTACGATGGCATCGTGAAAGTTCTTGCAGGTGTTAACTTACAAATGAAACGAGGTGATGTACTTGGCTTAGTCGGCGAAACAGGCTGTGGCAAATCCATCACCTCACTCTCTGTGCCGCGCCTAATTCCAATGCCCCCAGGTAAGATCACAGCTGGGCGGGTCACATTCGCAGGTGAAGACATCTTATCAAAATCTGAAAGTGAGATGGAAGCCTTCCGCGCACAACACCTCGGCATGATTTTTCAGGATCCAACAACCAACCTGAATCCCCTGTTCACTATCCGCGAACAATTAGTGGATGCAGTCCTATATCAAAAAGCTATGGGACAAAAAGTGCCCGGTCGATGGAAAGGATTTATGCCTTCTGTCCGACAAATGCGCAAAGATGCCCATGAACGTGCAGTCGAACTCATGCAATTAACCGGCATTCCAGACGGTGATAAACGCATCCACGATTACCCGCATCAATTTAGTGGTGGAATGCGTCAGCGTGTGCTCATTGCAATGGCACTCGCAGGTGACCCCGACTTATTGATTGCTGACGAACCGACAACAGCACTCGATGTGACAATTCAAGCGCAAATTCTGCGACTGATTCGCTCATTAGTTAAACAGTTAGGACTAACTGTTTTATTGATCACACATAATTTAGGTGTGGTTGCACGCACTTGCGAACGCGTGGCAGTCATGTACTCAGGGCGCGTCATCGAAGAGTCGCCTGTGCGGGAACTATTCAAAAATCCACAGCATCCATATACACAAGGTCTTATCGCAGCAGTCCCGCAAAAAGAAACATCACGTGGTGGTTTAATTGGAATCCCCGGTATGATTCCGAATCTAATCGACCCGCCACAAGGATGCCGTTTTCATCCGCGTTGTGAACATGCAATGGATATTTGTCGCACAAAAGTCCCTGCAACAACCACAATTAGTGAAAACCACCGGACATCATGCTTCCTATATGAGGAGGAATCATGAAGGAATCGCGTAATCTCTTAGAAGTTAACAATCTCAAAAAATATTTTCCAATACGTGGCGGGTTATTAAACCGCAAGATTGATGATTTCCGCGCAGTAGATGATGTAAGCTTCAATCTACCTGAAGGCAAGACCTTTGGATTAGTTGGCGAGTCAGGATCTGGAAAAACGACCATTGGGAAATGTGTTTTACGTCTTCTTGAACCCAGTGCAGGACAGATCATCTACAATGGTCAAGATATTACACACATTAAAGCCAACGAATTACGGCGCCTGCGTAGTGACATCCAGATGATTTATCAGTCACCTGCTGCATCACTCAATGGACGAATGACGGTCGGACAAATTATTGGCGAGCCACTGTGGATTCACGAAAAGCTCAATGGAAATCGTGCACGTGATCGTGTTCTAGAATTGATGAATGTCGTCGGTTTAAAAGAAGAACATTATTATCGGTACCCTCATGAGTTTAGCGGTGGTCAACAACAACGTATCGGTATTGCCCGCGCATTAGCTGTTCAACCTAAACTCCTTGTTCTTGATGAGCCTACCTCAGCCTTAGATGTATCAGTCCAAGCTCAGATTTTGAACCTCTTACAAGATTTGCAAGATCAATTTAATTTGACCTACTTGTTCATCTCGCATGATTTAGGTGTCGTGCGCTATATGTGCGATGAAGTAGCCCTTCTGTATCTCGGCAAAATTGTAGAAGTCGCTGAAACCGAAACGATTTTTGAGCAACCCAAACACCCCTATACACAAGCACTTATCTCTGCGATTCCAGAACCTGATCCTGATGCAATGAGTGAAGAAATTATCATTCAAGGCGATTTATCGCACACATTCCCTAAGAATGGCTGTCCATTTGCCCCACGCTGTCATGCAGCAAAACTAGATAAATGCGAGACGGTTGTTCCCCCATTACTTCAAGTTGATCAACAACATTTAGTCTCTTGCCATCTGCACCAAGGAGAGCCTGCTTGATGTTAAGCGAAGTCACATTAGACGACATTCGCCCTATTGCCATCGGTGCAGGCATTCTCGGCACAGGTGGTGGCGGTAACCCCTATTTGGGGAGTTTACATCTGGAATCTATTATGCGAGAAAAAGGATCACAACCATTGATTGATCCGCTCACGATGGATGACGACGCCCTCGTATGTGTTGCAGGGAATATCGGCGCACCAACCGTCAGTATAGAAAAGCTCCCCGAAGGTACTGAGATGTATCGTGCTTTCCGATTACTTGAACAACATATTAATCGCAAATTTGATGCAATTGTTATCGCTGAAATTGGTGGTGCAAATTCGATGCAACCACTCATAGCAGGTCTGCAAGCGGGTATTCCAGTTGTTGATTCTGATAGTATGGGACGTGCATTCCCTGAAATTCAAATGTCATCATTTCTATTTGGCACAGATGCAACAGTAACACCGTTTGCAATGGTCGATGCTGCTGACAATGCCGCCGTCATTCCCACTGCAATTAGTGATGTGTGGTCAGAAAAGATCGCACGTAATATCGCTGTTAGTATGGGCGCACGTGCGGGACTCGTCAGCACTATAATGACAGGCGCACAAGTCAAAGAAGCGGGTATTCATTATACGATGACACTCGCCCATCATTTAGGTCAACAAGTGATCGAAGCACAACAGCAGAAGTCAGATGTTCCAACAGTTGTTGCTGATACACTCGATGGCAATGTGCTATTCCGTGGAAAAATCACCGATGTCAACCGGAGAACTACCAAAGGTTTTGCGCGAGGTGGTGTCAGGATGGAGAGTTTTGCGGGTAACGATATTCTTGAAATTGAATTCCAGAACGAATTTTTAATTGCAAAAATCAATGATGAGATTGCAGTTACAACACCAGATTTAATTTGTATTGTGACTGAAGATGAAGGCGAACCCGTAACCACAGAGGTATTACGCTACGGGACACGGGTTGCGGTGATTGCTGTTCCCGCCCCAGAACAACTCAAAACAACAGCCGCTTTAAATGTCGTTGGACCTAAAGCATTTGGATATGATGTCGAATTCAATCCACTATCAGGTGGACGAATCGGATATTTACCTAATTAAGATTATGTAGGGGTATGATGCATCATACTCGTAATAAAGATATTTTTGTTCATACAAACAGGGAGAATAATTTATGAGAATCGGAATTGATGTTGGTGGAACAAACACTGATGCTGTCCTAATGGATGGTACAACAGTAGTCAGTTCGACCAAAACGCCAACTACAGCAAATGTATCAGAAGGCATTGCAAAAGCACTCAAAGTTGTCATCGAAGATTCTGATATCGATGTCAGCAAAATTGACGGTGTGATGATCGGTACAACGCATTTTACTAATGCAGTTGTCGAACGCAAACATCTCACCCCTACCGCATGTATTCGTCTCGGTTTGCCAGCGACAGTGAGTTTACCACCAATGGTCGATTGGCCAGATGATCTACGTGACATCATGGGCAAGAACTACTATCTAGCACATGGTGGGCATGAGTTCGATGGACGTGAAATCTCTCCGTTTGATCCTGATGAGATCAAAGGAATCGTTGAGAAAATTAAAGATGCAGGTATTACAGCTATTGCAATTTCCTCTGTCTTTTCTCCAGTCAATCAGAAGTTTGAGGAAGATGCCGCAGCGATCGTTCGTGAAATCATCCCAGATGCAAACATCACCCTATCCAGTGAAATCGGTCGCATCGGTCTGTTGGAACGCGAAAATGCAGCCATTATGAATTCCTGCTTGCGTGAGCTAGCAGTTCGCACAGTTGAAGGCTTCAAGGCTGCGCTTAACGAATTAGAAATTGATGCTCCATTCTACATCAGTCAAAATGACGGCACATTGATGAACGCGGACTTTGCCAAAGAATATCCTGTTCTGACTTTTGCATCTGGTCCAACTAATAGTATGCGTGGTGCAGCATTCCTCAGTGGCTTAAAAGATGCAATTGTTGTAGACATTGGTGGTACGACGACAGATGTTGGTGTTCTGCAACATGGTTTCCCACGTGTCGCTGCACTCGCCGTTGATATTGGTGGTGTACGTACAAACTTCCGTATGCCGGATACCTATTCCATCGGTCTTGGTGGTGGAAGCATCATCGAGAAAGATCCGCTTAAAGTCGGACCACAAAGTGTCGGCTACGAACTCATTGAGAAAGGTCTTGTCTTTGGTGGCGACATCTTAACTACTACTGACATTACTGTTGCTTCCGGTGCAGAAGATATTGGCGACAAGGGTGCTGTAGCAGACCTTGACGGCGACTTTGTTGCGTCAGTACAAGCACACATCATGGAAATGATTACAGTTGCTGTCGATCGTATGAAGACGAGCGCGACCGCCGTTCCTGTGATTGTTGTCGGTGGTGGCAGTATCCTTGTCACTGGTGAAATTGAAGGCGCATCAGAAATCCTAAAACCAGAAAACTTCTCGGTTGCCAATGCAATTGGTGCAGCCATCGCACAAGTCGGTGGTGAATGCGACAAGATTTTCTCACTTGCAGAATTATCACGCGAAGAGGCGCTTGAACAAGCCAAACAAGAAGCCAGTGATCGCGCGGTCAATGCAGGCGCATCCGCAGATAGCATCGAAATTGTCGATGTTGAAGAAGTCCCTCTTGCTTATCTGCCAGGTAACGCAACCCGTATTATGGTAAAAGCAGTTGGTGATTTGGTGGAGGCTAAGTAAGATGCGCATTATCGACGAAAACGTATTAGAAGACTTAGCGTTAGGTGCAGCTGTCTTAGGTACTGGTGGCGGTGGTGATCCGTACATTGGTAAATTGATGGCGCGTGAAGCTATTCGTCAGTATGGTCCGGTTGAACTTTACACCTTAGATGAACTTGATGATGATGATCTCATTGTACCAACTGCAATGATGGGTGCGCCGACTGTCATGGTCGAGAAGATGCCAAACGGTGGAGACATTGTTAATGCCTTTGAATCGATCGGCAAATATCTCGGAAAACCAATCAAAGCAACAATGAGTATAGAAGCTGGTGGACTCAATTCGGTTGTCCCTATTTATCTTGCAGCACGGCTACGTGTTCCGATGGTAGATTGTGACGGTATGGGGCGCGCCTTCCCTGAAATCCAAATGGTTACGCATACAATTCATGGTATTTCTGCGACACCATTTGCGATGTCAGATGAACGCGGTAATACAGTGCTTATGGAAACCATCAACAATAATTGGACAGAGACATTTGCGCGTAGTGTGACAGTCAACATGGGCGCAATGGCAATGATTGCAATGTATCCAGCAACTGCTAAAGAGCTTAAAGAAGCCGCAATTCCAAATACCATCACACTCGCAGAAGACATCGGTAAAGTGATACGTCGTGCACGACAAGAAGAAGACAATCCCGTCGAAACAATTCGTGAAGCTGTCGGTGGTTATCTCGTATTCAAAGGTAAAATCGGGGATGTGGAACGACGCACCGAAGCAGGTTTTGCCAAAGGCGATGCGTTCATGAATGGTATTGACGAGTATGCGGGGCAACAACTGCAACTCAGTTTCCAGAATGAACATTTGGTTGCCAAGATTGATGGTGAATACAAGGTCACTGTGCCAGATTTAATTGCGGTATTAGATGTAGATACAGGCGAACCCATCACAACAGAAGGTCTACGATATGGCTTCCGTGTCGCGGTAATTGCCATGCCATGTACAGAAAAATGGCGTACCGAAAAAGGTCTGGAATTGGTCGGTCCTCGTTACTTCGGCTATGACACGGATTACACACCAGTAGAAGAAACTTACGGCTAAAATCTAATGCGATTGCTGTATGAAGAAAATATTGCTGACATTGCCATTGGTGCCGCAGTTCTCGGTACCGGTGGTGGTGGCAATCCGTATACAGGTTATCTCACAGGACGTGAAGCCATTCGTAAATATGGTCCGGTCAAATTATGTTCACTGGATGAAATGGATGACGATGATTTGGTCATTCCTACTGCCGGTATGGGTGCACCAACTGTTTCCAATGAGAAACTTCCTAACGGGATCGACATTATCAATTCGCTAAAAACGCTTGAAAAGTATTTAGGCAAAGAAGTCAAAGCCACCATGAGCATTGAAGTTGGTGGTGGCAATTCAACAACTCCGATTCAAGTTGCAGCTGAGTTAGGGATCCCACTTGTTGATTGTGATGGCATGGGGCGCGCTTATCCAGAGCTACAGATGGTCACTCATTCTATGTATGGTATCTCAGCCACGCCGATGACGATTGCCGATGAACGTGGCAATATTCTCATTCTAGAAACCATTAGCAATAAATGGACAGAAGTCATTGGGCGGTCGATCACGATAGATATGGGTGGTCGTGGGATGATTGCCCTCTATGCAGCAACCGTTGGGCAACTCAAAGAGGCAGCAATCATCGGAAGTATGACATTAGCCGAGAATATCGGAAGAACTGTAAGGCTCGCACGTCAACAAGAGGAAAACCCCGTGGAAGCGGTACGTAAAGCGGTCAACGGTTTTACAATATTTGAAGGCAAGATCGCAGATGTTAATCGAAAGACGACGACCGGATTCGCTCGTGGCAATTTGCATATCAGTGGGTTTGGACAATTTAATCATCAAGAGTTAGTGATTAACTTTCAGAATGAATTTCTCGTCGCATCTATTGATGGTAAATTTGTAGCGACAACTCCTGACTTGATTTCTGTACTCGATCTTGAAACGGGCGAACCCATCACAACAGAGGTTTTACGTTATGGTATGCGTGTAGCTGTTCTCGCCTACTCTTGCGACAAAAAATGGCAAACACCTGCAGGCATTGAACTTGTTGGACCCCGCTATTTTGGCTATGACGTAGACTATGTTCCAGTAGAAGAAACTTATGGAGGCTGAATATGCGTATTCTTAAAGAAGAAAATATTGAAGACATTGCATTGGGTGCGGCAGTGCTTGGAACGGGTGGTGGTGGTGACCCATACGTAGGCAAATTAATGGCACGTGAAGCTATCCGTCAATATGGTCCGGTTGAGTTATATACGCTTGATGAGCTAGACGATGACGATTTGATCGTTCCTGCAGCTGGCATGGGTGCACCAGTTGTGTTAATCGAGAAATTACCCGCTGGGGATGATATGATCAATGCGTTTCAAGCCTTGGGCAAGTATATGGGTAAAGAACCTCGTGGAACGATGAGTATTGAAGCTGGTGGACTGAACTCGGTCATGCCAATTTATGTTGCGGCACGTCTCGGAATCCCGATGGTGGATTGTGATGGTATGGGACGCGCTTTTCCTGAAATTCAGATGACGACCTTTACACCTAAGGGTATCACCGCCAGCCCATTTGCAATGGCTGATGAACGTGGGAATACCGTTTTGATGGATACAATTGACAACAAATGGGTCGAGACATTCGCGCGGTCAATTGTTGTGAATATGGGTGCAGAAGGCATGATCGCGCTCTATGCGGCAACTGTCAAGCAACTCAAAGAAGCCTCTATATACGGCACCATTACATTTGCTGAAGAAATCGGAAAAACAGTGCGAACCGCACGGGTTAGCGAAGAAAATCCTGTAGATGCTGTACGCAAGATAGTGAATGGTTTTCTTGTATTCCGGGGCAAAATTGGCGATGTAGATCGTCGTGTTGAAGGGGGTTGGAACAAAGGCACAGCTAAAATGGATGGCATTGACCAATTCGAAGGGCAGTCACTCCAGTTGGACTTCCAAAATGAGCATCTCGCTGTTCAGGTCGATGGTGAATTTGTTGCAACTGTTCCAGACTTGATTGCCGTCCTTGATAGTGAAACAGGCGAACCCATTACAACCGAAGCCTTAAGATATGGTATGCGCGTTGCTGTCATTGCCTTTCCATGTGCGCCACAATGGCGTGAACCTGATGCATTGAAATTAGCACATCCCCGTTACTTTGGCTATGATGTAGAGTATGTTCCAGTCGAAGAACGGTTTGGATAAATGCTAAAACAAGTCACGTTAAATGATACACTCGCTATCGCTATCGGTGCAGGAATTCTTGGCACAGGTGGCGGTGGCAACACCTATATTGGACGTATTCGACTAGAAAACGCCTTACGTGAGCACAACAAATCTGTAGAGATTATATCTGCTGATGAGGTTGCTGATGATGCATTAGTTTGTGCAGTCGGTATGATGGGTGCGCCGACGGTTAGTATAGAGAAACTGCCAACCGGAAACGAAATTCTGAATGGTATTCGGGCACTTGAAGGTCATCTTAGACAAAAGATGGATGCAATCATCATCGGTGAAATCGGTGGAGCAAATGCACTCGGTCCTCTGATTGCAGGTTTGCAATGTGGCCTACCTGTCGTCGATGGTGACGGTATGGGGCGTGCTTTCCCAGAATTACAGATGGATACATTCAATATTGGTGGCGTGTCGGCTGATCCGTTTGTCCTAGCAGATGCCCACGGGAATGTCACCATTTTTGAGCGTATAGGATCAGCATTGCAAGCCGAAGAATTCGGGCGATCATTAACGATTGAAATGGGCGGAAGTGCTGCTCTGATTATGCCTGTGATGACAGGTAAAGAGATGAAAGCAAATATAATCCGCAACACACTATCATTAGCGAAAGCTATTGGCGATAAAGTCATCGACTGCCGAAAACACAATATTCCTCCTGCCGAATCCGTTGCAGAGCTATGCAATGGTGAGGTTATGTTCACTGGCAAAATCATTGATGTTGAAAGGCGAACAGAGCAAGGGTTTTCTAAAGGTAAACTTACCGTCAGCGACTTTGTAGATTTCGATAATCAACTCATTATTGATTTTCAAAACGAAAACCTAATCGCCAGAGTCGGAGAGACAGTCCTATGCACTGTGCCAGATCTGATCTGCATTATTGGTATTGAAGATGGCGAACCTATTGGTACTGAATCTTTGCGTTACGGTCTAAGAGTAGCTGTACTTGCTCTACCAGCACCTATAGAATTGAAAACCTCAGAAGCCCTACCTGTGTTAGGTCCTAGTGCATTTGGTTATCACTATCAATTCAACCCCTTAGCTGGCAACTTACTCGATAATTCCGAGTTAATGAATAACCAAACTGAGTAGTATTCAGTGTTTAAGTTCATTATCGCTCCACATATAAACATTATCGCGGATTCTTTCAAATATCGAGCTCAACATTCCCTTCCCTTCTGAAAGATAGAGACAGCCCTCGTAGTTGCAAGCTTTCCTTTTCATGTGTAGTCCCAGATAGTATTATGAACACAAGAAATAATTCTATTTGAGATCATACTAGGAATTGATATATGGTGAAAAAACGAGGGTTTTTGACAATCGAAGAACTTGCTAAAAAAGTAGAAAATGAAGAAATTGAAACAGTCATTGTCGCATTCAGTGACCATTTCGGTCGATTAATGGGTAAACGCTTTGATGCCGAATATTTTGTTGAAGACACGGCTAAACGAGGAACACATGGGTGTGATTATCTTTTGACTGTTGATATGGATATGGAACCCGTTGCGGGTTATAAGTTCGCGAATTGGGATTTGGGGTATGGCGATTTTCATTTAGTACCAGATTTATCGACGTTACGAGTCGCAAGCTGGTTAGACAAAACCGCTTTAGTCTTGTGTGATCTTGAAAATGAAAAAACTCACCAGTCAATTGATATTGCCCCAAGATCTATCTTACAGAGTCAAATTCAAAAGATTGGCGAATTAGGTTACGGAGCGAATAGTGCATCCGAGCTTGAATATTATGTTTATGAGGATTCTTATCGGGAAGCTCATGCCAAAGGTTACAATGAATTGAAGCCAATGGGATGGTATATTGAAGATTATCACATTTTGCAAGGAACACGCGAAGAAAAGTTTACTGCCCAAGCCCGTTATCATCTAAAGCATTCTGGCATTGCTGTCGAAAACTCTAAAGGAGAATGGGGACTCGGACAGCATGAGCTGAACATTCGTTATGCCGACATTCTAAAAATGGCAGATACCCATACCGTTTTTAAGCAATGTCTCAAAGAAATCGCAGAAACCCTTGGATACAGTGTAACTTTCATGGCAAAACCAGCTTCAGGGCAGGCTGGCTCTAGTTGTCATATTCATCTTAGCCTATCGGCAGGCGATGCTAATGCTTTTGCAGGAGATCAGCAACTTGGGCCGGTTGAGGGCTCAGATATTTTCCGTTGGTTCCTAGGTGGTTGGATGGTACATACATCTGAAATGATGGTCTTCTATGCTCCAACAATTAATTCGTACAAACGTTATGAAGATGGTTCGTGGGCACCAACACGCATTGCATGGAGCTATGATAACCGTACAGCAGGTTTCCGTGTCGTTGGCACAGGTAATAGCCTCAGAATCGAATGTCGCATACCCGGTGCAGACTGTAACCCTTACTTAGCCTATGCAGCAGCATTAGCATCGGGCTTAGACGGCATTGTCAATAAAATTGAACCACCAGATATTTTTGAAGGGGATATTTACGAAGCCCGTCACCTTCCACGTGTACCGTATACTTTAGAACAAGCCGTTGATATTTTTGAAACAAGTGACTTTGCTAAATCTGCATTTGGCGATGAGGTCGTGGAACATTATTCACATTTTTTCCGCACCGAAATTGAAAATTTCCATCAATCTGTGACAGATTGGGAACGCAAACGATATTTCGAGAGAATCTAGGCATTGTTTTTCTAGTTCACTTTGAGCACATTTATACAAACACTATAGATTTAAACACTTTGAGTAAAGGGGAACAATATGCGATTAGAAAATAAGGTCGCCATTATCACAGGTGGTGGCAGTGGCATCGGTTATGAGACATCTATTTTATTTGCAAACGAAGGCGCATCAGTCGTCGTTGTTGATATTAATGAAGATGCAGGCAATAAAACAACACAAGAAATCCAGAATAATGGCGGTCAGGCAACGTATGTCCATGCCGATATTTCTAAGGCAGAAGACTGTCAAAATATGGTTCAAGTAGCTGAAGACACTTATGGCAAACTTGATGTCTTGTTCAATAACGCTGGTATCAGCCATGCTGAAGATGATGATGCAATTAACACCAGCGAAGATGTCTGGGATTTAACGATGGACATCAACGTAAAAGGGGTATTCTTAGGTTGTAAATATGGTATTCCCGCTTTACAACGTACAGGTGGTGGTAGCATTATCAATACCGCTTCGTTTGTGGCAGTCCTTGGTGCAGCAACACCTCAGTTGGCCTATACCGCAAGTAAGGGAGCTGTTTTATCGATGTCACGCGAATTGGCAGTTATTCATGCTCAAGAAGGTATTCGCGTCAATGCACTTTGTCCGGGTCCTTTAAGGACAGAACTACTAATGAAGTACTTGAATACCGATAAAAAGAAAAACCGTCGTTTGGTCCATATTCCAATGGGACGGTTTGGTGAGGCTGAAGAAATTGCCAAAGCAACCTTATTCCTAGCTTCAGATGAATCTTCATTTGTGACGGGGAGTACCTTCCTTGTGGATGGCGGTATTACTGCTGCATACGTCACACCAGAATAGGACGAGATGCTATGCCACAAATTCAACAGACTATAAGCCCTATTGATGGGTCTATTTATGTCGAGCGTGAACTGGCTTCTGCTGATGTCATCGAACGAACATTGCAACAAGCAGTTGTTGCACAACGTCAATGGCGACAAGTTTCTATTCAAGAGCGCATCGACCTGTGTAGCAAAATGGTGGAACATCTTGTCAGTAAAGCAGATAGTTACGCAGAACAACTCACATGGCAAATGGGGAGACCCATTAAATATACGCCATTTGAAATCACTGGTGGTTTCAAAGAACGTAGCGACTATATGATGTCTATTGCCAAAGCCAACTTAGCCGATATTCAAGTTGAACCCAAAGAGGGCTTCCAACGTTTTATCCGACGTGAGCCTTTAGGGGTTGTGCTGGTACTTGCGCCGTGGAATTATCCCTATCTGACAGCTGTCAATTCGATCATTCCTGCAATTTTATCGGGCAATACCGTCGTTCTAAAACACTCTGATCAAACGCCGTTGGTATCTGAACATTTTGACGACACATTTGATGCGGCGGGTTTTCCGAGTGGCGTATTTCAGTATCTTCACATGACACATGATGATGTTGCCCAAGTTGTACAAGATGATCGCATCGACTTTATCGCATTTACGGGATCAGTCGGTGGCGGACATGCTGTACAACAAGCTGCGAGTCAACGTTTTGTAGGTACAGGTATGGAGCTTGGCGGTAAAGACCCTGCTTACGTGAGAGCAGATGTTAACCTTGACCATGCCATTGCCAATGTTGTTGATGGAGCATTCTTCAACTCTGGACAGTCATGTTGTGCGATTGAACGGGTCTATGTACACCGTGACGTGTATGACAATTTTGTAGATGGTGCGGTCGAGTTAGTTAAACAATATCGCTTAGGAAACCCTTTAGATGCAGATACAACTTTAGGTCCACTTGTTCGCACACGCTCTGCTGATTTTGTGAAAGATCAAATACAACAAGCTATTAAGCAAGGTGCCCATGCATTAATCGACCCATCGCTATTTGGTGACATACAAAATCACTCGCCTTACCTTGCCCCTCAGATCTTGACCAATGTCAACCATAATATGGCAATCATGCAAGATGAAACATTTGGTCCAGTTATGAGCATTATGGCTGTTGACAGTGATCATGAAGCAATACGCTTGATGAATGATAGCCGTTACGGTCTTACAGCATCAATCTGGACAACTGATCTTGATGAAGCAATGCGCATCGGTGATCAAATTCAGACGGGGACAGTTTTCATGAATCGTTGTGATTATCTTGACCCTGCTCTGGCATGGACAGGCATTAAAGATTCTGGACGTGGTTGTACACTCTCATCACTAGGATATGAGTACCTAACCCAACCAAAATCTTTCCATCTGCGTGTAAATATGTAAACTTAGAGCACATAGAAAACTCCTTGATTTTTCTATGTGCAAACCCAAAGATTTTTATATTCCCTATTCAAGTAAGCACAAAATTGCCAATAGAGATTTTGAGGCTTGCGGTGATGTGTTATGGTGCGCGTTGAATGTACGCGAAAAGACGTATTAAGGGTAACATGCCAATCATTGGCAACGTAAGAAGCAAGCCACAATTTAACCAAGATAAAATCTAGAAATTACCATTCTAAAAAATAAATATCCTCTTGCTACACAATAATATCAACGCAGTAAAAATTAATGTCATTGTGCTGTTTGTGATAAATCTAACCGCCTGTGTGGAATTAAAGTAGACACCTTCTGTAGACTATACACGTCAGTTTCTATAGCTTGATGGGTTGAGAAAATTACCCACGACATATCTGACAAGACTGATGCTTTTAGTGTGTATAGGTTCGGGCGTTACCGTTATACAAGGTAATTTGAGATGCTAAAACGTGAAGCAATTGAAAACTATGTAAATATTGTTTTTGCAAGTTACGAAGATCTGACGACACAATGTTCAGTGGATTCAGACCATCATTTAGCAATATATGCAGAAGTTTATGTCATACGTAACAATCAGAGAAGTCGATTGTTAATTGATCCTTAACAGAGCTGACTAGATGTCCACCGTGATATTTTTACTCACGAGTGGATAACTCCCAACAATACAATACATTAATCTAACGGAGATAACTTATGAAACCCATTCAACAACATATTCTCTTTTGTATGGGCAGTGATTGCAAGAAAAACGGTAATAAAAAAGCCTACAAGGTAATGAAGAAAACGCTCAAAAACAAAAAACAAAATTTTGCACGATGCTCCCAGACCAAATGCCTTGGTGCTTGTAGACATGCGCCTATTATGGCGGTTTATCCTCATGGAGTGTGGTATAAAGATGTTACATCACAAAAGCAAATTGAACATGTGATTGATGAACACCTTGTCAATGGCAAGCCTGTTCAATCACATATCTTACATCAAATGAAGGTCACAAAGTCTAATTCGTGATTTTGTAATGCAGGATTATTTTTGTGTTATTGATGTCGGCTGACTTGATGACCGGAGCGTGTTTAAACCATCGGTCAATAGCTGCTTAAATTTTATACAGTCATCTGTTGAAAGACGTAAACCTACATTTTCGATCCAAATCTCGAATCCGTCATCCATGTTTCCGTACGCTTCAAAGCCGATGTTACGAAAACAAGGGCTGCCATCTAAGAAGTCCAGCAAATAGATCAATCCGGTCGGATTGATACACAGTGTAACGTGCTTCCATGTAATGTGAATCATATCATCGTCAGAAATATGGATGGTGTGTTGTGAACTCTGCATACTAAGCAGTCTAAGGTTCTGCAAAGGATGATCTCCAAATCTATCTATAAACTATCCGCCTTTTATACAAAAGGAGTTATGTAGTTGTCCACAATACCGATTAAGGATTAAACACACCGTTTGTTATTTTGTTTTTTTCTTATTGGTAGAATGTCGGAAGCTAGCCAAAACAAATTAGAATACTATGATTATCTTTAGGTTTAACCTATGTTTAACTTAGAGTTGTGCTACATTTACAATGTAAGATAACTAATGACAACAATACAGAACTCAACTGGAGAAAATGAATGAATCCTACAACCCGCACTCACAAAACCAGTGTAAGTCTTGACGCAGCCATACGTGGTGAAATGGTTGGATTGTTAAACCAACAGTTGGCAGATAGCCTAGACTTGTATAGCCAAACTAAACAGGCACATTGGAACGTCAAAGGCATGGAATTCATCGCACTACATAAGTTATTCGACGACATTGCAGCAGTTATCGAAGATCAAGTAGACACACTCGCAGAACGTGTTACAGCATTAGGCGCAGACGCACAAGGTACTGTCCGTATGGCAGCAGAAAACTCAAGCTTACCAGAATTCCCGAGTGATTTAGTTGGTGGTGAAGCTTTTGTCAGAGCACTCACAGAACGTGTTGGAGCATTTGCAAACAGTAATCGGGCAGCGGCAAGCGCATCACTCGAGGCAGGTGATGAAATAACTGGTGATGTTTTCGTTGGTATCACCCGCGAGTTGGATAAATACCTATACTTCTTGGAAGCACATCTCCAATAAATTCAGGTATTAGCTTAAGAATTGAAAGCAGAATCCTCTTGGTTTCTGCTTTTTTATTTGCGTTGAACAATTTCCTGTCACATATCTACTAACTCCCCTCTTCATGATAATTTTCTGTTCAATCTGATTTTATCGTCCCTCAATATGAATTTTATCTTGCTCAACACTAGCTTGAGTTTTGAGTCAAAGTGTTCTCACTTTACTAATTTTTGCTTGTTTAATTTTAAATTTTGACAAGACTAAAAATATAAGTATAATGTTGTTAATTATGACAAACAAGACAGGATACCCTATGTCACTCATTTTGGAGTTTTCAAACAAAAGTTATTTTGATCACGTTGCATGGGCAGTGCCCAATGTTGAAGAAGCGGTAAAGATGTTTACTGATCAAACTGGGATTCAGCCACATATGCCGCCACAAGAAAATGCACCTTATCTTAGTGCGGGCGCTCTAATTGACAACGATAAAGGTTTTGAGATTATTGGACCAAATCCCAATTTTATAGGAAAGTCAAATGTATTTTCGCGAGTGCTAGAAGATTTACCACATCCGAAGCTGATGTTCTGGTATGTCGCGACAAACGCCTTTGACAATCTGAAAACTCAAGTAAAACAAGCCGGACTCATGACTATGCGAGAACAACATATCAATCCGGGATTTAAAGAGCCAATGCCTGAATTTCGTCGAGCGATTATTGCACCACCACTGAGTAGACAGCTTGGTATCGTCTTTCAGAAATATATTCTACGTCACTCTATTGATGCTATGCTGAGTTTAGAATATCCAATGGTATTACCTAATATGATTCAGTATATAAACCGTGAACACGCTCGAAGTGAAATAATGCAAGACGGTTTGCATCTGAAAAATTTTGAAATTTTCCACCCTCAAAAAGATGTATATCAAAAGGATTTCGATCAATTAAATATCCCTATCCAACTCCAGTATGCCCATAAACCCTTACTTCGACTTACACTTGATACGCCAAATGGCGAAGTCACATTTGAATAGGCAGTTACCACACATATGACATCATCAAAACAAAACTAATCTACAGTAGATCAGCTAGACAAATGCCATTCTATAGAAGCCCGAATTTTCATCCACAACTTACATTTTAATCATTTACTAATCTAGATTGAAAATGTGACTTTTGTTGTTTTATTCAAGAACCCGACAAATAAAAGAATAGAATCAACAAAATGGCAAAACTACCCACTATCGAATTCCTAGAGTACGAAAAACCGCCAATATACAGGCATCCACGCGATCGTACATATCGGTTAAAGTCAGATTTAACTGCCTAAAATCCATTTTGAATAAGTTTAACAAACTATGTTTTGTGTTGATAAATCACAATTTTTTTGTTTCATAAATCACGATTAACAAGGTTCGTAGACTTTCAATTTTGTTTATAGATAATGAGGTTCATTATCCATGAGTGCCATGATGGTGCTCAATTATATAAAGGAGCCACATTAAAATGAAACATGTTTTCGTTTTGTCCATACTAGTAGCAATGGTTATGTCAATTGCAATGGTGCCTGCTATGGCACAAGATGATCCGGGTGTTGTCAATGTGTATTCATCACGCCATTATGGCGATTTAGAAGCACCATTTATTGCATTTACTGAAGCAACAGGTATTGAAGTTCGTGTATCTGCTGGTTCACCACGTGATTTGTTGTCCCGCCTCCGTGCAGATATTGACCGTGGCGATCGCAGTGTTGCTGATGTATTCCTAGCGATTGATGCAGGTGTATTGTCACTGGCAGCATCCGAAGGTTTGCTCCAAGCAATTGACTCTGACGCACTTAATGAAAGTGTTGCAGAAGGATTCCGTGACCCCGATGGATATTGGTATGGTTTGAGTATTCGTACACGTACATTAGTGTATAATCTAGAAAATGTGACCGAAGAAGAATTGGCAGCGGTTAATACATATGCAGATCTTGCTGATCCAATGTGGGAAGGTCGTGTCTGCATGCGTCCAGCCAGCCACATTTACACCGTCTCACTCTTCAGTAGTATTCTCCAAGACCTTGGCGAAGAAGACGCAACAGCAGTTGCAGAGGGTATTTCAAACAACACCGTTCGTTATATCAATAGTGACACCAGCCAAATTCGCGCAGTTGCAGCAGGTGAATGCGATGTAACCTTCGTCAATCACTACTACATGGGTCGCCTTGCTAATGGTAGCGAAGAAGATGTAGCTGTCTTTGATAGTGTTGGTATCAAATGGATGAACCAAGAAGAAAATGGTGTATTCTTCAACGTAAACGGTGCTGGTGTAGTTAAAAACTCAGCTAACCTCGATAACGCTATCGCTTTCATCGAATATCTTGCCGCAACAGAAAACCAATGTGGCGAGCTTGAATGCTTCCCTGGTAGCAATTATGAGTTCCCAACGAACCCAGCGGCTGAAGCCAATGAAACCATCGCAGATTTTGGTGAATTCGAATATGATCTTGCTTATGGTCTTTCCCAATATGGTGAATTCCAAGAAGCTACAGTAGAAATGCTTGAATCCGTTGGATTTGGTTTTGCTGAAAACTAAACCTATATAAGTAGTAAAAATAAACACATCGCATGGGAAGTATTCTGTTGTATACTTCCCGTGTTTTATTGTTCGTTTAAATGATCCAATATGAAAATTTCCGAATCCCTAGTTGTTGCCAATTTGAGTAAAAAAGCCTCTCCTACCATGCAAAAATTCACATTTCCATTCTCTGCCAGAGCAATCATGTCAATCCTGATTGTTTTTAGTGTATTACTCCCCCTATTATTATTGACACTCGCAATTTTTGATGTGGACATTGAACGATGGCAGTCGATGTGGGATACATTTCTGCCACGTGTCCTATCCAATACATTTGTTTTAGCTCTTGGAGTTGGCCTTGGGACATTCTTATTAGGCACGAGCTTAGCAGGTCTTATTGCTGCATATGATTTCCCCGGCCGAAAATTATTTGACCGTTTGCTATTATTACCATTGGCAATCCCTGGATTCATCATGGGATTTGTATATGTAACAATTTTTGAATTTGCTGGTCCAATCCAAACAACGTTACGGGGATGGTTTGACTGGGGTCGAGATGATTATTGGTTCCCCGATATCGCATCTCAGGGTGGACTTATCTTAGTGCTGACCCTTGTGTTATATCCTTATGTCTATATTTTGGCGCGTGCTGCATTTCGTGAACAGGTAGCCAGCACTTTTGAGGCAGCCCGCATGATGGGACATAGTCGATTGATGGCATTTATTCGACTCGCATTACCATTAGCCTATCCTCAAATCGCTGCAGGTGTTCTGTTAACTGTTTTGGAAACATTCACGGATTATGGTACTGTCAGCTACTTTGGTTATCCAACGTTAAGTGAACGTGTTGTTGTCCTGTGGAATACAGATTTCCGTCCGGAAACAGCCACCCAGTTAGCTTTATTGATGATGGTACTTGCATTAATTCTGATAGCTGTTGAACGAAGTATGCGCCGTAGAGCGAAATTCTATCAGAAAAGTGGGTCGGCAGTTGTGCAGCCAAAAAAACTATTCGGTATGCAAAGCTATTTTGCCAGCTTTTACTGCTTTTTCATTTTGTTGATTGCGTTTATTTTGCCTGTCTATCAGCTTATCGTATGGACTATCAGCGAAATAAATGATCCCTCAATTGGATTATTGAACGAAGCTTTCATCCAATATACAGGGAATTCGATAACACTTGCTGCGATTACGGCAGTTGTAGCAATTGGTTTATCTTTACTCATTGCATACGGATTACGGCAGACATCAACGTCTAATTTTCGATCAGCACGCCTTCTATCTCGTTTAGTGACGTTGGGTTATGCGATGCCCGGTGCTGTCATTGCGGTTGGTGTTTTGACTTTTCTAAATCCAATTGATGCGAGTGTGACGGACTTTGCCGTGGACTTCCTCAATTGGAATGGTTCCGGATACTTGCTAACAGGTACAATTTTTGCATTAGTTTATGGATACACAGTTAGGTTTATATCCTTAGGGTTTAATAGCGCAGACGCTAGCTTAGAGAAAATTGGAAATAATCTAGAAGATGCCGCACGAATGACAGGTGCAGGTGAATGGCGTCTTCTACGTCGTATTCACTTCCCTTTGATGCGAACAGGTCTGGCAGCAGGAGCGATTCTAATCTTTGTGGATGTGATTAAAGAACTCCCAACGACGTTATTATTGCGACCCTTTGGCATGGATACGTTGGCACTACGCACATATTTTTTGAGTATTGAAGGATGGCATCGTTCAGCTGCAATCCCTGCCCTAGCGATTCTCATTGTAGGACTAATCCCTGTCTTTATGTTAATGCGTGTGGGTGATCAGTCGGCTGAGAATTAATCCTATCATTCGAATAGCCAATTGTATGACGGCAACATATCTCTACGCACTTGGATAAATTTTGAGGAATCGACAAATACTCTTAAGATCGAATTACGAATGATTTATCGTAAAACGTTCTCTCTTTTTGCCTATACCTAAAACATCAACTTGAATAGTAATTTCTACTCTGTCATTATCCGGAATGATTTCAATCCACGCACGACCATTCGAAGTTTCGATGATGTCACTCGCACCCATATAACCTCGATGTCTAAGCAATTTACCACCAAAAACAATTGAAAAATGAACACGACGATCATCCTGAATGATTCGATTACCATCTTCGTCAAGAAGCGTGACCCATATCTTGTTTTCACTGTAGGCAAGTTCAAAATCCTTACACACTGAAGTTGAGCCATGGCTTACAGGATTTATCAACTTATCACTTTGCCCAAAATTCCATTTACGAAATACATCATAGTTTGCTTTTGGTGTTCCGTTACGTGTGAGTAATCCTTTTTGATTGAGATAAGGAATTGGATTTTCCGGTCTAAGTGGTGTACCAAAATCTTTGAATGCCCACTGTAGCCCGCCAGCAAAGTTGGAGAGTTTGTTTTGCACCATCAAATGATGATCCATCAACTTCAGGATGTAGCTTTCACTCCAGTCACCATCTTTACTGTAGCGTGTAAACCCATCCTCACTGGTTGCTGTGCCGACTTCCTCTGCATTATCGATAGTAGAGAGAGGCTCCTCATTAATATGGGGCGGATCGCGGAAACGACCAACATGACTGTCACCACCCCATTCAGCATGAAGTAGCCTCGGGAATTTTGCCATCGCATCCAGTAAATTTTGCTCGTAGTCTGTATATTTGCCTCGATACCAACCTGCCCAAATACTTGGGGAATATACATCTACTATGTGCGCCCCATAATCAAATCGACGCAAAGCAGTTAACCGCCGTGGGTCTTTTGCTTTAGTTATATTCTGCAATTCTTGTAGGAAATCACAGACTTTATCATCTGTAGAATCAACGTGGTCACTTTCCCAATCCAGTTCATTTCCCAAACCCCAAAAGATAATACTCGCGTGATTATAGTGTTGGTCAATCATCTCGTGGAGCATATGACGGGTCTGTTGCTTGAATGTCTCACCACCAACACCTCCGCGACACCAAGGAATCTCTTCCCATACGATGATGCCAAGTTCATCACAGGCTTCGAGTGCTGCGCGTGACTGTGGATAATGACCCAAACGCACAAAGTTAAACCCTGCATCTTTCATCAATTGGAATTCCCGAAGTGTAATATCGTCAGGAACTGCACCGCCATGCCCTGCCCAATCTTCATGGCGATGCGTTCCTTTGAGAAGCAACCGCTCACCATTTAGGTAGAATGGTCCATACTCTGGAAAATCATAATATCGAAAGCCGATGTGTTCTTCGATTAGGTCAAGTTCACCTGCATCCATCCCATCGGAGAAGTCTCCCCAACCAAACAATGAAACCCTCAGCTGGTAAAGGTTTGGCGATTGCGGTGACCACAATTTGTAATCATCGCCCGCAATTATTGGCATCTCAATGGTGATGCTCTTATCAAACGCCCCACCGTCTAAATCTTTATGCAAATATGCATGAAAACCAATACCTTGAAGATTAATAGTAATTTGCTCAATTTGATCATCATTGCCGTTCAGTGTCAGATGAACGGTCAGGCTTGCGTGGGTCTCTGTTGCAGTGATATCACAGTATACGTTGTCTATCCATGTATCATGAGTGCGATAAAGCCAGACATTGCGTGTGATGCCACCATATAAAAAGAAGTCAGATTGGTCAGATGGAATAAGGTCAATATCGGGTGTGTTATCAACTTCCACTCGGATTGTGCCAGCACGGTTCGGAATTTTCACATTGAAGGCTGTATATCCGCCACGATGTTCAGAGAGTAGTTCGTCGTCAAAATACACTTTGGAGGATTGTGAGACAGCTTCAAATTCAAGCCAGAGCTGTTGCCCTACAGTATTTTCAGGCGGTACAAAGTCTAATTCATAGACACCGATACCTCGTCTATAGTGCCAGTTCGGATCTGTAGACATCGTATCGAATGCGTTCCATGTATGGGGTAATGTCACGTCTTCCCATTCATCATCTTCATACTGAAAACGCCAACCCGTATTACATTTCTTGCGATTAGGTCGATACATCATTGTTTGACAGCTCCCTGCAAGCCACGCACAAAATAACCTTGGAACAAAAAGAAAACCAGTAATACAGGGATAATACTCATTGACGTGCCGGCTGCAAACCCAGTCCAGTCAACACTGTACTCGCCTTGGAATGCATACATCCCTACCGCTAAGTTCCTTAATTCGGGGCGGCTGAGGGTAAAGACCAAGGGGATATTGAACTCATTCCAAGTGCTCATAAATTGGAAGATCACTACTGTCGCAATAATTGGGCGAGCTAACGGTACGACAAGCCAGAATTGTTGGAAGAAATTTGCGCCATCAATTTTTGCACTATCAAATAATTCGTCTGGCACGGTCTCGAAGAAGCTAGTGAAAAGCAAAACATATAATGCTCCTGCACCACCACTCAGTGCAAGAATCACACCAATCCGTGTATTTAGCAATCCCAGTGATCGAACGAGATTAAATTGTGGAATAATAATCGATGCGATTGGAATAAAGAGTGTCGCAAGAATGACACCATAAATGATATTGCGTCCGGGAAAGCGATACCGCGCTAACACGTATCCGCACATCGATGACTTAACAACCTCAATCAGCGTCGCAGCACTAGCGTAAATCACTGTATTCATGAAGTAGAGGTCAAAATTTGCTTCTGTCCACGCACGCACATAATTTCCCCACTCCCATACTTCAGGAACGAGTCTTGCACCACTTGTAAACATATCGCGTTGTGATTTTAAGGATGAGAAAACAACCCACAAGAACGGATAAATCCACAAAAAACCAACGATGAGCAACACAACAAATAGAATCATATTGCGTGTGAAGTATCGCCCCGGCTTGAAGAACAGCATAGCAGGATTCGTTTTACGTTTATTTGTCAGACTTGTCATTGTGATGCACTCCTTAATGTTGTGCTTTGCGGACAAAGTAGCCTTGCATTGTTACAGCAACAAGCACAGTTACCCCAAACAGTACAGCGGCCGCAGAAGCATAACCGTAACGAAATGGCATATCACGGAAGGCTTGGTTGTAAATGAAATAGCTCACAACATAAGTGCTTTGTCCGGGTCCCCCCTCTGTTGTCGCCGCGACAAGTCCAAAGACTTTGAGTGCGTTTACAAAACTCAAGAACAAGATAATCGTCGCAACAGGTCGAATCACGGGCAAGGTAACATAACGCAATTTATCCCATTCTGTTGCGCCATCGATTGAGGCTGCTTCATACAGGTTTTCAGGCACATTCTGCAATGCTGCCATCCAGTAAATCATATATTGTCCGAAAATTTGCCAAACCGAGATGAGGATGATTGTTATCAGTGCAGTATCAGGATTACCGAGAAAATCAACGGGGCGTTCTAAGATGCCTAAAGACATCAACACATCATTGAGAGCACCTCGGCTATTGAGGATAAAATCAAAGACTAAACCAGCAAGTGCCACCGGAATAACTAATGGTGCAAAGAAGACAGTTCGCCAAATACGCTGAAACCACATCCATTTCTGAGTGAGAAGAATTGCTGCAAATAGTGCGAGGGGTAACTTAATCGCTGTGTTGACGACCGCAAATGTAATCGTGTTCCAGAATGATAACCAAAATGACCGATCTTGTATGATGTCGAAGTAGTTTTGCATTCCAATAAAAGCATCTAATGGACCAGATCCATCCCACTCATGTAATGAGTACCATGCCGTCGCGCCTAATGGATAGAGCGTGAACCCGAGATACAGAATCAGAAATGGTGCTAGGAAGAGAGCAATCCATACAAAATCACGCCCTTGTGGTCTCATATTATATGGAACTGACTGCTTACTCTTAGTCGATTCAGTATCTGCTATCTGGTTTGTTGAAATGGTCTCAGACGCTATCTGACTCATAATCCTTGTTCCTTAGAAATAAATATATTGGAGAGGAGCACCCGGGGATGCTCCTATAAAAACTATGTTGAGGCGGCAGTTACACTATCCACCCATGCTATAATTAGCGGGGTCAAAGTTGCTGACACCGTCCCAGTCGCCAAATGCGAAGCAGTCTGGTGAGATTCCCTCAGCTTCGATAGTTGCTTGGAATTCGGCATTCTTAGCAGCAGCAATTTCTTCGGCTACGGGTGCAAAGTCTTCACCAGTCGTCAACGCAAGTACCATCTCTTCCCATTCCCAATTACGGCGGATATTTTCGGCATTAACGAATGCATCTGAACTAGCAACTGCTGGACATTCAATCGCAGGTTCTGGATATTGCACGCGCATTTCTGGACGTTGGTTCATTGCAATATCAACGACGTCGAGCATGACAGGATTGGTAATGTAAGCACCGTTATCACTGTAAGCGAGTGTACCAAAGCCTTGCGCAAGATAGTTTTGTGCGAAGTATCCGTCAGGGCGAGTCATCCATTCAATAAACTGAGTAGCTGCCGTTGCATTTTCGCTAGTACTGCTGATGAAGAATTTATTTTCACTGTGGCGTTGGGCAAGCGAACCGACGAGACCTTCATCTGGGTGTGGAGCAGGGGCGGCAACCACATCAGTAAACTCATAAGTATTCTCAAATACGGATGGCATCCATGCGCCACCAAAGTAGATCGCGGCTTCACCAAATGCCATCGCCGCACGGGTTTCATCACGACCATTTACCCCTGGGATAACAAGATCCGCTTCGTAAAGACTTTGAATATAGCTGAAGGTTTCAAGGGTGCGTTCATCAGCAATATTGTATTGCCCTGTTTGATAGTCAAACATTTGATCCGTATAGTTCGTACCAGCTAGTGGGAACCATGTACGTTGGAAATGCGTGCCTTCCAATGGGATTGCGATACAATAAGGTCCACTTTCACGAATAGTCTCACAAATAGATGTTAGCTCGCTCCATGTTGCTGGAATATCATCAGCAGTCAGACCAGCATCTTCCCATACCAAACTATTGATGTACATATAGCCGGGACCCCAGATTTTGTTGTCATTGAATGGGAAGCTATAGATATCGCCTTCAATGATGTTGATTCCCTCAACGAAGAGTCCATCCGCCCAACGAGATTGCCAGTCATCAGGCAATACAGATTGGTCAAGTGGTTGAATCCATTCAGCACCAATTAGTTCACTTACAGTCAGAACACGGTTTGCGCCTAACCAGAAGAAAATATCAGGTGCGCTACCATCATCAAACATACGAGGTAGCGTCTCGTTATATGCGTCACGAGACAACGTTTCCCAGACAACCTTAATGCCTGTTTCAGCGGTGAATTCTGCGATTGCTTCGTCATAAAATTCTTGTTGTTCCGCAGAATAATTCATAACACGCAAGGTCACATCATCTTGTGCCGTTATTGGTACGATGCCTATTGCTAGAACAAGGAGTAGTGCAAAAATAAGACTAAGACGTTTCATTATATTTATCCTTTTCTCTTGAAAATCTTTAACAGAATAAGTACTTGCATAATGTCTTGGCTTATCAGTCACCTCCTGACATAATTTCCGATATGATATTTGAACTGGTCATCGGTCTATAATTGCCGATGTAATATGGAATTTGCGCTTTATTGCCGCCTTAGCTTGACGGATTAAATATTTCAGTTTATCTTTAACTGGTACGTACTGGTATGTTATAGGAGACCCCCATGAACATTGAACGAATTCAAGAGGCTGTTGTTGCCCCAACCCCCGCGCCATTGCACCAAAAATTGCGTGATGCGATTTTTGAGCAAATAAGCGATGGGACGTTGCAAGCAGGTCAAACCTTGCCAAGTGAACGTGCTATGAAAGAGCACTTTGGTGTCAGTCGTGCAACCGTTCGTCAAGCCGTTAATTCCTTGATTCAAGATGGTTATCTCCAAAGTATCGCTGGTACTGGCACTTTTGTGCTTGAACAATCTCGTAAGATGACAAGTGCCGGATTGATTGGTTTGATTACGTCGAGTCCGAATTTCAACTTCTTCTATCCACAGCTTGCTACGTCCTTCAATAACCGTATCCGTAGTGCTGGCTATGGTCTGGTGATGTCGCTGCATAGTGAACATGCTGACATGATGGGTCAAATTATCGATGAGTTGCTTGCTCAGAATGTTGTCGGCTTGGCAATTACACCACCAAGATACGGCGACCTGGCGCCATTGTTGAGCCGTTTGCGCCGCCTCAAAGTACCTGTTGTATTGATCGGTCGCAACGCTAATTTGAGCGTTGATCTTGTTGCGACAGACAATGAATCCATTGGCTACAATGCCACCAAACACCTCATTGATTTGGGTCATGAACATATCGCATTTTTGGGCTTGCTGGATTACAGCACAGGTAATGAGCGCGCCGAAGGTTATAAGCGTGCGATGAATGAGGGGGGGTTGCCACCGCATATGGTGCAAGTCCATGAGAACATCAAACCAAATCATGATAATAATACGAGTGCTCCACGAGAACATCTGGTCACACCAGCACAAGATGCAGCCTATCAAATTTGGGGAGGTGATGATGGTCTGCCCGAGCCAACTGCCGCATTCTGCTTTAATGATATTACGGCGATGGGTGTCTACAAAGCATTGCGAAACCTCAAGCGACGCATCCCAGAAGATGTTTCTTTGATCTCGGTTGATAACCTGATTACCGTTCGTCATTTTGAAGTTCCCTTAACCACTTTTGCCTTACCGGGCGAACAAATTGGTGTTCGCAGTGCAGAGATTTTGCTACGTCGCTTGTCTGGCGATGCAGCCCCTGCACAAACGATCTTATTACCGGCTGAGTTCATCGAGCGTGAATCGACTGCTCAGCGTTAACGGGCTAGCCATCCACCATCCACATCCAATGTCGTACCATGAACGTATTCCGAGGCATCCGATGCGAGAAATACAATCGCTCCTTTAAGCGCATCGGGTTGCCCCCAATCACCAGCAGGGATTCTTGATACGATCGATGCATTTCTTTCCGAGTCAGCGCGCAAAGGTGCAGTGTTATCTGTCGCCATATACCCAGGTGCAATCGCATTGACGTTGACACCATATTGCGCCCATTCATTTGCCAGAGCACGGGTCACACCCACTACCCCATGTTTACTAGCAGCGTAAGCTGGAACAGTGATGCCACCTTGATAGCTCAGCATTGAGGCGATATTGATAATTTTTCCACCAGTTGCCCGCATATGATTAGCAGCAGCTTGAGCAATGAAGAAGAGCGTGTTTAAGTTGACCTGCAACACGTCATTCCAATCTTGTTCACTAAATTCGAGCGCAGGAGAACGGCGGATAATACCAGCATTATTCACTACAATGTCAAGCTTCCCATGTACATCAATTGCTTGCTCAACAAGGTTTTTACATCCTTGTGCATCGAGGGAGCTTAGATCAGCCGAGATGTGATCATAAGATTGTCCGACTGCTTTTACGGCTTGCGCAGTTTCATCCGCTGATGAGCCACGGCTTACACCAATGATGTCGGCACCCGCTTCCGCAAGTCCAATAGTCATAGCTTGCCCTAGACCACGGCTACACCCTGTAACTAGCGCAACTTTGCCGTTTAGTTTAAAGCTATCCAGAATCGACATGATTTAATGCCCCAATGTACGCAACATCGGTACTGTTTTATTCACCCAACCCGTATCAGGATCATCACTGACAGCCTGATTACGATGTTCACCGGCTAAGAACCACAGATAGTAACTGCTAAATCCCGGTGCACCAACATAAGTATGGTAGCCTTCTGGCATCATCAAAATCGTATTGTCACGCACGGTATGATTATCTTCGTAACCATCACCATAATGGCGTGCAATTCCGAAGCCATTTACTGGTGTGACTTTGAAGAAATACATCTCTTCGTGGAAGGCTTCCCCGCCACCATCCATTTCATGCTTATGAGCAGGATACGTACTCCAGTGACCGCTTGGTGTGAATGTCTCACCGACGATCAAACGACGAGCAGGCAAATCAGGCTGGCCATCTTTTGTCAGAATTTGATGAAAGTTACGGCTAAAATTAGCTGCTCCCCAACGTCCTGCAACCACTTGATCAGGTGCAATAACATAGGGCGATGCTGTCAAACCGGATGGTGCGCTACATAGTGCAACTTCAGTCTTACCAACGCCCTGAATCGCATAATCCACACCAGCTGGCAAATAGACGCTGGTTGGCTTACCCGAAAATACATTGGGGCGACTACCAAGATTTGCAAACGTCTCATCCCCTGCAGTAAACGTTACTTTACCGCCGAGAATCACTGCAAGGACTTCACGATTATCCGTGTTGCCAGAAATACTATCGCCATCATTCAAGACAACGAGTTGAAAATCCAATAAACTACATGGATTTTTGTCGAGTTCGTTAACACCATTGGCATTATCAAGTGCTGTAAAATATATCATCAATCAATCCTTTTTATGGTTTCCCCAGAAGTCAGGCGCAATGCCCGTCAAACGCATCAGCCCTTCTAGGAAGAAATAATCACCAAAAATTGTGTAGGTATCTATGCCATAGTTATGGGGTGTATGTTGTGTACCGTGTAATAGCAATCCTTGTGCATCATCTCGTTTATCGAATGCTTTGTCGTATAGCATTACCAGTAACGCTTCTGCCTTATCACGATACGCAGTCTCACCTGTTAAATCAGCTAGCCGCAATAAACTACTTGCTACAATCGCATCGGCTGAGCTATCAGGATACACGGGTGCTTCTTCTGGCAAACGTAAATCATAAGGTGCTATGTCTGTAATTGGAGCCTCTGCAAAATATCGCTCGACTGCGCCTTTGGCAGTTTCAAGGAATGAATCATCATGCGTCCATTCTGCTGCCATCGTAAATCCGTAGATCGCCCATCCTTGACCACGTGCCCAAAGTGAATCATCAGCGTAACCCTGATGTGTTTTTGCATTGATAGGATTTCCATTATTTGGGTCCAAGAAATAGGTGTGATAGCTACTGTTATCCTCCCGCATCAAATATTGTTGCGAGATTCTGGCATGGGCAACTGCCCCTTCATAATATTTCTTGTTGCCTGTTTGCATGTGCGCCCAGAACAAAAGAGGTAAATTCATCATACAATCGATGATAATTCGCCCTGCTTCATCGGCATCATCTTTATCGCCCCAAGCTTGGATGTACTGACCTATCGGATTTATACGTTGATACAGAACCTCCGAAGCACGTAATGCTAGAGATTTTGCAGATTCATCGCCTGTAAATTGGTGAGCCACACGGGCACTTAGTGTAAAAATAAAGCCAAGGTCATGATTCAGACGGATACGTTTATCTAGACGATCCTCAAATGATGGCAATAGATCGAGCACATGTTGTAGATCCTGCTCTTCATTTGTTTGTACATAGACTAACCACAGTAACCCTGCCCAAAAGCTTGCCAACCAGTTTTCATTGGGTCTGAGCAGGTACTGCTTGTCACCATCCCCATACGAAGGGAATTTGCCAGCATAAATTTGATGATTTCGCTGAATACGTTTTGTCGCTAAAGGCAGAATAGTTGATGTAACAATATCTTGAAATAATTGTGTACGCATTTAAAAACCTTATATGATACTGGTACCAAAATTATTGTTGCTACGATTGGTTATAATTGGTACGTACCAGTTCATTACAGAGATTAACATAACTTAAATGAACTGTCAAGAAATTACTATCGAAACGCGATACATGAACATCTATGTGGTTTAGTTCGCAAATGGTGGGCAGCGTGTACAACATGAGGGCAAAGCTAGTGCTGACTGATCGGTTAATTGCGGTTCAGCTTCGCGATAATTTGATGCGCTCTAGCACGAGGGCGTTAGTTTGCATTATTTGACGCTCACACTACAATGTGTATGTTGATATATACATACAAAGGATTATTGATGGACAATGTAACCCGACGTAGTTTTATTAAGGGGCTTGGTTTGAGTGCCCTTGGTATTGGAACTGGCTTAATAGCACCATCAGCCGGAATTGTACGTGCACAAATGTCTCCTAGTATGATGGATGTCTCTGCATTTTATCGCTTTGCACTTGGTGATTTTCAAATTACAGTCATTCAAGACGGTACAAATGCGCTAGATCAATCCATTTTCGGCGTTAATGCCCCAGTTGAAGACGTTAATGCTGTGCTTGAAGCGAATAACCTACCAACAGGGGTTACCGCTGGTACAATAAACATCATGTTGATTGATACAGGGGATCGTTTGGTCTTGATTGATACAGGGCAAGCCAGTGTGGTAGTTAGTGAGCCCTTTAACGCAGGGAAATTACTCAATACGCTAGCATTACTCGGTATCGATGTCTCCGATGTAACGGATGTGATATTAACACACTTTCACCCAGATCATATTGCGGCTGTATCGGATGGTACCAGCGCAACCTTCCCCAATGCGACTTATCACATTGAAGACGCTGAACTAGAATTCCTTGCGCAAGATGCGACAGGAACACCCATTGAAGGGTTTGTGGGATTGGCAAACAACGTCCTCCAACCGATTAAAGATGCTGACCAGCTATCGCCCTTCAGTGGCGAAACCGAGCTCATCTCTGGTATTCAAGCAGTCCCTTCTTATGGACACACTCCTGGGCATACAGCACTAATGTTTAACTCGAATGGCAATGAACTCTTCCATATGGTGGATACTGCGAATCATTGGGTCTTATCATTGGCGCATCCTGAATGGGTCTTTGGGTTTGATACGATCCCTGAAATGGCGGCTGAAACCCGTCGTAATAACCTTGAACGGGCAGCAAGTAGTGGCATGCAAGTTTTTGGTTATCACTTCCCATTTCCGGGATTAGGTTATGTCGATACCGATGGGGATGGCTTCCGCTTGATTACCACCGCATAGGCCAGTACTTAACAACTAACGCTTAAACATGACGCCCTCATACGAGGGCATTTTTGTTGTTATTGAACAGCTTCAACGCAATCCAATAACTCAGGTTATCCCGAAAGTAGCAATCACTGCAATCGACTCACACCGTATGCAATCTATTGCACTCACTAATGGGTTTAACGACTATCTTGTCAAACCAATTACACGTAGCGATTTTCTCATGACAGTATCACAGTGTATTGATTTGAGAGAAGTTGTTCATTGCTAAGTAACTCACAATAAATGTGTCATGCCAAATCGTATTTGCAACGCTTTATTCATTGGGTCAATTGCGACAAAGTGGGTAGTCTATCGAGCAAATAAACTTACCCACTAACTATACACAGAGAACTTTGGAATCAAGCAAATCAGAGAGTAGTAGGTTTTTAGCGTTCATGCTGGTGTGATATACTATACTTTCAGACTTAAACAGCCAACACGTCATCTGGAATTTTATGAAACGCCCTAACACCAACTTGTTAACCGAACAGATTTATGACATTCTATGGGTTGAAATTGTTCAGAGAAATCTCAAACCGAACGAGAAACTTGACATTAATCAATTAGCCCAACAAATGGGCGTCAGTCGAACTCCTATTATGGATGCGTTGGCGAGGTTAGAAAATGATGGTCTGGTGTTACGTCGGAATCGTGTTGGTACATTCGTAACGCCATTCAGTAAGGCTGCATTTCTTAATTCATTTATGTCAAGAGATATGGTGGAACAGTATATTACGCCAATCATTATTACTAACCTTACATCTCAAGATATTGAAGAATTAGAGAGCCTACTTGAAAACTTCGATGATCTCATTACAAATGCAAACGATGATTCCTTTGATTATGGTACCTATACACGGTACGACTATGACTTTCATTCAAAGCTTGTTCAACTATGTCGAAATGACCAAATCATTGAATTCTATCGCTCGTTAAATTCTCATATGCAAATTGCAAGAGCATATTCAAAACACGCACTTAAACGCGCTACCGAAGGTTTAGAAGAACATCATCAAATCCTCCAAGCATTGGTTCAAGGAGAAGTAGAAAAGGCGCGTCTACTCCAACATACACATCTAACACGAAGCCGTGATGGTATTTTAACAATCCTTGATGAACATGATTTTCTATAGGATTTTTTGGGTCCAAAACATTGCTAGATCTATTTTAAACTCTAGATTTTTTATAGATATGGATAGTCGATAACACGATAAGAAGATCTCTACAGCTTTCCAAATGTGCAAATGCTCATGGTTTTGTAATTTATCAGTCTCATGTTATACTCTTATGTAAAATTTTACACATTACATTTTACAGAAACATTTTATCAGATGCTCATAAGATATTGCCTGACATATGTTCAAGAAGTTGTTAGTAGGCTAATTATGCTACTTGCAGTCTTTATTAGTACATTGCAAGGGTCGCTTCAGAAAGGTTAACAATGTGGAAAGATGATAACGACCTCTTTACTCTGATCAAAAATGAATTATTCACAGCTGTTGTTGGTGATGTGTTAGACACAATGGGACTTATCCATCAATTTTTGCCACCAACTTTTAAGCCCCTAGACGATAAAATGCGTATTATTGGGCGAGCTATGCCAGTCCTCAATGCCGATTATTTTGGTGCGAGTAACGTTGATCAGACGGACCTCAGCTCTAAGCCATTTGGGCTCACCTTTCGTGCATTAGATGATTTGAAAGAGAACGAAGTTTATATTGCAACTGGTGGTTCTCGTCGCTATGCAATGTGGGGAGAGCTGATGTCTACACGTGCCATACACTTAAATGCAGCAGGTGCCGTACTTGATGGTTATTCTCGGGATACGCTCGGTATTCTAAAGTTGAACTTCCCGACTTTTTCACATGGACGTTATGCACAAGACGCAGGCGCACGGAGCAAAGTTGTCGATTTCCGCGTACCTATTGAAATAGGTGGAACGGCCGTAAGACCGGGCGATATTGTATTTGCTGATCTGGATGGTGTGCTCATTATTCCACAAGAAGCAGAAGCAGAGGCAATCCAGAAAGCTGTTGAGAAAGCTCGTACAGAGAATCTAGTCCGTACAGCGATTGAAAACGGTATGAGCACTGTAGAAGCTTTTGAAAAATTTGGCGTAATGTAATCAATAAAAGGAACAAACTAATGGAAATTAAACACCCTTTTTATAATGCAAAACTGATGCTTACTGAAGAAATCCCTTTATACGTTTTCTTAGTCAAAGGTCAAGATTACTCAGTTTGGATTGATACTGGCATTCAAGGTATGTTCGATGCTTTAGTTGAAACCATGGAATCTGCTGAAGTATCCGATGATGATCTAAAGTTCATTTTGAACACACATTCACATCATGACCATATCGGATGCAATGCGTCAATTAAAGATAAAACGAATTGCTTTATAGCTGCTCCCGCCCACTACGCCCATTGGCATAGCGATTTTGAGGCACATTACAACGAATTTGCTCGTCCGTTCCCAGACTTATTCCCCGATACACCAGAATTGCGCTCAGAAGCACTTGACCCCTTAGATGCTGAACACAAAATTGATGTATACATTGATGAAGGGTCATCATTTGATCTTGGTGGCGGAGTTAAACTCACGGCATATAGTTTCCCGGGTCATATGCTAGCAGAGCTTGGTTGGTTTGAAGAATCAACACAGACTCTCATCCTTGCTGATGCTATTACAGGGCTGGACTGGGGCTTAATCCATGGACATCTAACTGTTAGTGGGTATCGAGATACAGTCGAAAAGATCGATCACTTGTTAGATGAGTTAAATGTAAAGCAAGTATTTATGGCGCATTATGATCCGATGACTCCTAATGAAATGCGTGAACTGACACAAAAAGCGCGCGACTACATCAATGGTATTGAACGAACAGTCATTACTGTTGCAGCAGAAAACGAAACTGTTACGTTACAATTACTTTGGGAAGAATTCTTAAAGCGTCACAATAAGCTTACAGAATTCCGCTCTCTGAGTACAATTGATGCTCATATTAAAGATCTGGTTGAACGAAAGTTACTCAAGCAGATTGATTCCAAAAACTACATATTGATTTAGGAGTAATAATGGAATTCCAGGATAAAGTTGCTGTGGTTTCTGGTAGTGGTAATGGTATCGGGCGCGCTACAGCTATTCTATTGGCTTCTTATGGGGCCTCTGTTATTGTGGTCGATATTGCTGAAGAAGCCGCTAAAGAAACTGTCGCGCAAATTTCAGATGCTGGTGGAAAAGCAATTGCTGTTGTGGGAGACGCAAGCCAAAGCGAGTTTGTGCAAACAGTCCCACAGATAGCGGTTGAACGATTTGGTGGTATTCACTACCTCGTTTGCTCAATAGGGATTCAAACATATGGCACAGTTGTATCAACTGATGAATCACTATGGGATCATACGTTAAATGTAAATCTTAAAACAGTGTTCTTGATGTCACACTTTTGTCTACCAGAAATCATTAAAGCTGGTGGCGGTGCAGTCGCCAACGTTGCATCAGTGCAAGGGCATAACAGCAGTCAGGAGAACGTTGCAGCATATGCAACATCTAAGGCAGCCGTTGTGGCACTATCACGTTCAATGAGCTTAGATCACGCTAAGGATAATATCCGAGTCAATTGTGTGTTACCCGGTTCTGTAGATACACCGTTATTACGAGCAGGCGCCTCAACATTCGCAATTGATGGTGATGTTCAAGCTGTGATCGATTCGTGGGGAGAGTTTCATCCTATTGGGCGTGTTGGTCAACCAACTGAGATCGGTGAACTCATTGCATTTTTGTTGAGCGATAGGGCGTCATTTATCACTGGAGCGACAATTACTGCCGATGGTGGATTGACAACAAAACTAATTTAGACTGTAACGAAGAGGAAAACAATGAAATTAGGGCTTGGTTTATACAGACATATGTTAACCCCCGAAAATCTTAAATTTGCACGTCAAGCTGGGGCAACACATATCATTGGGCATCTGACGAATTATTTTGCCGACACGACACAATTACCTTCTGCTGAAGAAGGCGGAGGTGACTATGGTGTCAGCACAGGTGAAGAGCCATGGACATATGAGCAACTCCGTGATTTGAAGACACTCGTCAACGATGCAGGATTGGAATTAGAAGCGATTGAGAACTTTGACCCAGCGCATTGGCATGATATTTTACTTGATGGCCCAAAACGTGATGAACATATCGAAAACATCAAGACGATTATCCGTAATATGGGGAAAGCTGGCATTCCAATTATGGGTTATAACTTCAGTTTAGCTGGAGTATATGGATGGACAAAAGGCCCTTGGTCTCGGGGAGAAGCAATGTCTGTTGGCTATATCGAAGCACAAGCACCTCCCCCTTCGCCTATTCCAAATGGTCAAATCTGGAACATGACCTATGATCCCAATGCACCTGAAGGCTTTGTTGCTCCTGTAGATGAAGCCACTGTATGGAATAGGCTAGAAAGATTTCTAGAAGAGATCATTCCAGTTGCAGAAGAAGCAGGAGTACGCTTAGCCGCGCATCCGGATGATCCGCCTTTACCGGTACTACGAGATACAGGGCGTTTGATCTACAAACCCGAGCGGTATCAACGCCTACTAGACTTAGTGCCGAGCCATAATAACGCACTTGAGTTCTGTGTAGGAGCAATTTCGGAAATGCGGGATGTAGAAATGGATGTCTACGAGGCGATTGATAGCTATAGCAAACAAAATAAAATTGGCTACATTCATCTGCGGAATGTGCGTGGCAAGGTCCCAAACTACCATGAAGTCTTCATCGATGAAGGAGACACCGATATGTTTCGGATTTTAGCTATCTTGAAGAAGAACAACTTTGATGGTGTGATTATCCCAGATCATGTCCCCGAGATGGACTGTGATGCACCCTGGCACGCTGGAATGGCGCATGCACTGGGATGGATGAAAGCCGCACTTACCAGCCTTGATGCCTAGTCATCAAAGATATGTTGTCTTTTACTAAGATCTAATTTCCGGTTCTACAAAACTGTGTTTGATAAAGCTTCAAAGGAGTGAAGGCGTGTTGCAACAACCTCTCTATACTGACGGTGTATGGATAACAGATCGATGGAAATTTGATGATATTCAAGCAATTATCATGGAGAATGCTCTGATTCGAGTTGTAATTCTACCGGGTAAAGGTGCTGACATCATTGAGTTTCGTCACAAATCATCGGATACCAATTATTTGTTAAACCAGCCTCGTGGTTTACGAAATCCACACAAAACTACACCATCGGCTTATGGCGATGCGCCTTTTTTGGATTACTTTACAGGTGGATGGAATGATGTCCTTCCGAATGGTGGACCTGGCGTAACATATAAGGGCGCATCTTTAGGACAACATGGTGAGGCAAGTTTATTGGCTTGGGATTACGCCATTCTAGAGCAAACAAAAGAATGTGTTTCCGTTAAACTTTGGGTTTCCCTATTACGCACTCCATTTACGATTGAGAAGACACTGACCTTAAAAGCTGACTCATCACAGTTAGAACTCGACTTGTCTGTACGCAATGATGCAGGTGAACCTGTACACTTCATGTGGGGTCAGCATATTGCATTTGGGTCAGCATTTCTTAAACAAGGTGGCAAAATTCATGTTCCAGATTGCAAGATTAAGGCACATAGCATAATTGAGGGATTTGAACCCCGCCGATTTCAACCCGATGCAGAAGCTCACTGGCCAATGATTCAAAGCTCTAAAGAGAGTCTAGATGATGCAAGTATTGTATATCCTGTAGATAGTGTTCAGGCGCAAGAAATGGCTTATCTGCTCGAACTTAGTGATGGTTGGTATGCAATTACAAATCCCGAGACACAACTCGGTTTCGGTGTGCGTTTTGACCATAACTTCTTCAAGTACATTTGGTACTGGCAAATACTTGGCAATGTGGGTAGCGGATACCCATGGTGGTCACAGACGCATACAGCAGCACTCGAGCCATGGACTAGCTACCCAACGAATGGATTGCTGGAGGCGATTAAGAATGGCACAGCTGTTGAACTTGCACCCGGACAAACAGTTGCTACTACCATGCGTGCAGTTAGTTTTGATGGCATCAAAGATGTCCAAACTATAGACACTGATGGACAAGTGCATGGTACGTGATTGCCCTCAAATTACTCAGCTATGACAAAATCACAGCATTGGTCACCCAATCACGCAACTCGAGTGTAACGCGCTCGGGTTGTTCCATCGTCGTCAGATGACCACACTGTTCGATGATAGTCAAACGCGAGTTCGGTAGTTGTGTTGCCATCATTTCGTGTACAGAAACAGGCACAACGTAATCTTCACGCCCCGTCATGACCAATGTTGGGCAAGTGATGTTTGGTAAATCTCGTATCGAAGATGGTCGTGCCAATTGTGCTTTAATCTCATTCACAAACCCATCTATGCCGATTGATTCTGCCATCTTCAATACCTTCTCGCGTAATGCCATGTCTTTCTGATTTTCCGGATGTAACATAACATCCTTGAGAAAATCCGTTGTGATCTCACGGAATTCACCTAAATGAGCCATACCGACAAATCGTTGCTGACTAGCGCGAGTTTTCTCCGATGCTTCATGCGGATTAGTATTAAGCAATGCCATACCCTTGATACGTTCGGATGCTTGTCGCCAGAGTTCAAACGCCACGATACCGCCATAAGATAACCCCACTACTGCAAACTGCACATCAACCTGACTGAGCACATACTGTGCGACATCATATAGATTATCCTGATGATGCACATCAACCACTATTGGGATAGTTATATCAGTGAGATGCTTAACCTGATATTCAAAAAGAGTCGCATCGCACAATGTACCCGGCAACAGCAGTAGCGGAAGTTTACTCATGGTTTAGCTCCAGAGTTTCTGGCTTGCCCGTCTCGCACCTTCAGCTAAGGATTCTAGTTTAGCGTAGGCAATATCAGGGTGAACTGCACCAAAACCCGCAAATGTTCCAAACCCGCAATCTGTACCAGCAAGAACACGTTCTTTCCCGACGATGTTTGCGTATCGTTCAATCCGTTCTGCAACAAGATCAGGATGTTCGACAAAGTTGGTGGTGGTATCTAATACACCAGGAACCAAAATTTTGTCGTCGGGGATATCTGCCTCTGCCCAGATTTGCCACTCATGGGCATGACGCGGATTTGCACCTTCAAACTGGACGGCTTGTGGTTTTGCACTCAATACGATATCGATAATTTCATCCAGATCAACATCATGGGTATGTGGTCCTTCGTAGTTCCCCCAGCATAAGTGCATCCGTACACGATCGGCAGGGACATTTTGAAGCGCATAATTCAAGGCTTCGACCTGACGTTGGGCAGCTTTTTTGAAGGTGGCAGTATCATCATCACGGAATCGGATATGTCGCCCCATTGCCAAATCAGGACAGTCGACTTGAAGAATCAAACCTGCTTCGGTGATCTTTTCGTATTCGACTTTCATCACTTCCGCAAGTGCCTGCAAATAATCTTCGTCGTTGGTGTAGTATTCATTTGGTTGAAACACTGCAATCACACCGGGAGATGCTGCATTCATAAAGCCTTCTTGGGCACCAGATGCCGCAACAGCAGTTTTCATGTTAGCGATGTCTTTTTCCAGTGGTTCGAGGTCTTTAATTTTAATCTCGCCACGGACAACAGGACGGTGATATTTCGGTGTTCCCCCCTGCTCAGCAAGGCGTTTCTTAAATGCGGGAAAATCGTCTAAGTCCTTTGGCGTAGCACGTGGGACTTCTGCAATTTCAAAACCAGTCAGACGATGACGGATATATGTCGCATAGCTGATCTTGCTCATTTCACCATCGCTGATAATATCCACACCAGCAGCCACTTGTTTTTGTGCAACCTCTTCAACCGCTTGTGTCATAACACGGTCAAATTCGGAAGGGTCATAACCCTCCCCTTTGTCTTGGGCAAACAGTTGGTCGACAACATATTGTGGGCGTGGCATACTGCCGACATGTGTTGTTAATATACGTTCAGTACTCTGCTTCATAATAAACCTACTTCGTCCTAAATCTATCTATTCACATTCATGCTAACAAAGGACGAGGAAGACCCCGCCCATACTAAATGATCTTATTTCGGTGGCTGGAAGTCTTTGAGATCAACGCCCATTAAATCCTTGAACATGCCCAATAGTTTTTCATTTTGAGCTGCTTTTTGTTCTTCATAATCATCAGGGTGAACCATTTTGCCTTTTTCATTAGCTTCGTAGCCATTATCTTTGGCAGCTTGTTCGACTTTTGGTGCCCAGTATGGGTCTTTACCCTCGAAGACTTTGTGAGACTCTAGTACAGCAAAAAACCATCCGACCTGATCGCCAATATACTCAAAACGACGATACATCCCCGGTGGTAAAGAAATCATATCCCATTCATCGAGATCGAAGTGTCCCTCGACTTCATCGGGATCATCAGAGTTGCCCCAGTAAAAACGCCATGGTCCTTTGAGGATGAAAAAGCTCTCGATGTAATCGTGTGTGTGCCAAGCAGGACCGCATCCCGGAGGAGCCCATCCCATCCCAATTTGATAATTATGTGCATCGGTAATCGCACGTTGAATTTCAAAGTCAGGGTTTTCGCTGGCAGTGTCGCCAATGACCGCATAATTCATGCGATAATGATTGGGCAACATACTGTCAATAAACATGATCGGGATGCCTTTGTCCTTGAGTTCGCTGAATCGCATAACACGTTTAGACATCGTTTCAGCAGTTTGTTTTGGATGATCCATCAAAAATTCTCCCTAAAAGTTTGTACAAAATAATATTTGCATAGGTATTCAAGATGTGTTACTCTCTAAATTATCACGAAAACGATTTCGGTCAAGCATTTAATTTATGCCAACAACAATTCACAGCATCGCGAAACATCTTAATTTATCCAATTCAACTGTTTCAAAAGCATTGAATGGATATACTGATGTATCAGAGACAACTCGTGAATTGGTGATCAAAACGGCGCGTGAGTTGGGGTATCAACCCAGTGCAGCAGCACGTAACTTGAGACGTGGACGTACCGATAAGATTGGATTGTTTCTAAACACATCGATTGAATATGTGGTCGATTACTTGTCAGGGATTATTCCAGGATCGGTAAAAACTGCACAGGCGCTTGAGAAGAATCTGCTAATTTACACAATGATGCAGAATGACCCGAGTCATTTATTGAATGTGTGCCGTGCTGGTGAAATAGATGGCGTAATATTATTTTCGAATCATTATGACACCGCTACTATCGAAGCATTGCTAACTGAAAATTTCCCATTTGTTGTGATGGGACGTGAAATTAGAGATGATCGTGTGTCTTATGTTGTACCAGACTACTATGACGGGACATACCGGATCACGAAATACTTGTTAGATAAGGGGCATGAACGTATCGCATTTACAACGCGTCCCGAGTTAACAACAGCAAATGACTCGCATCTAAATGGGTATATGGATGCGATGCATGATGCAAATATTGATGTGAACGCAGATTGGATTGTAGAAACACGAATCGGACCAGACAGTGGGATCGAACCAACGAGAACACTATTGAGCCTGAATCCAAGACCTACAGCTATTGTCGCCTTTCATGATTTACTTGCTATCGATGCGATTCAGGAGATTCAGTCACAAGGCTTACATGTTCCTAAGGACATCGCAGTAGTTGGCTTTGATGGTTTGCGAGCCAGTATGACAACAATGCCGCAAATCACAACAATTCAACAACCATTTGAACTCATTGGGCAACGCGTCATAGAAATCATCAATGCACAGATTGAAGATCCAGATGTAAAACCAATACAGGAAGTCGTACCCGTCAAAATGCTGCTAAGAGGTTCAGCATAGACGCAAAGTATATATTTTTACGATTTACGAAAACGATTTAGAGAATTATTTCAGGAACAATTTATGACAAACGACGATCATAAAGCAAAAGACAAGCCAAAGTCTGCAATCATACATAACGAGCATACTGACGACTTGAAATCTGCAATTACGCTTCAAAATAAAATAGACATCCAATTCATGCAGGATGGTAAACAGCAACAGCCAATGGCAGGCTTTGACAATAAATTTAGCGATTTTGTCGATTACATCATTCGTATTACGCATGAAATATGGGAAGAAAAAGCCATTGGCAAGCTTTATGATTACTATGCCAACACCATCAATATTCATACCTCAAGTGGCACTATCTATGGGCGCGAAGCAGTACTTGCTGCATCAATCGAAGCGATGGCAGCTTATCCTGACCGTCGCTTGTATGGAGACGAGGTCATATGGGGTGGCAATGATGTTGAAGGGTTGTACTCCTCACATCGGCTAACCCATGCCGGAACCAATCGTGGTTGGACATCATATGGTCCACCAACCAACAATCGCGTGAGTTATAAAGCTATTGCGGATTGTCTTGCCGTCAACAATATGATTGTAGAAGAATGGCTCGTCCGCGATGAACTGTCATTGGTATTGCAACTTGGATTAGACCCAGTGGCTACTGCCAAGAAAATGGCAAAGAAAGATAAAGATTCGGGACTCAAATTACAAATTGCAGGCGATGTTGAACGTGGACGTGGACAACTACCCCCACCTAAATTCCCTGAGCCGACATCGGACGAATTCGATCCGGAATTCTTCATCAAACACATGATCCACGAAATCTGGAATTGGCGATTACTCAACAAGGCGCATGATTTCTACAATCCAAGCTTTGTATTTGAAGGACCTACCCAACGCAAACTACAAGGTATCAACGACTTTCAGACTTATATTTTATCGTTGTTATCGCCCTTCCCTGATTTAGCTGTAACAGCTGATCACTTTTGCCATGTTGGAGATAAACTTAAGGGCTATCGCACAGCAACACGCTGGACAATGCGAGGTACACATACAGGCTATGGCATGTATGGTGAGCCAACAGGCAAACCTATACGCATTATGGGTGTGAGTCATCACCTCGTTAAGAATGGACAAATCCAACAAGAATGGACATTGTTTGACGAATTCGCACTCTTAAAGCAAATTTACGCTTAACTGCTAGCAGAAATTATAAGTCCGGCAGTTATTTACTTAATTTTGGTAAAGATGGTGACACCTAATCCCAGGTGCATCTTTAGAAATTCAAAAGTTTTATAGATAGATAGGAGTTCATAATGAAAAAATTTCTACTTGTACTAGCAACCCTGCTACTCATCATTGTCCCAGTTGGTGCAGACGGTCATGAGGGTCACTGCGCGATAGAAGCTCCCGCCGAAGCAACCGAACTTAACATGATCGGCTGGTCATTCCCCATCACAGACTTCTATGCAGAAGAACTTGCGGAATGCAACGAAGTTGAAAATCTCACAGTAAATACCCAGTTGTTGGCGAGTGCGGATGCACAAGAGCAAGTACGCCTTGCACTTTCCACTGGTGGAGATTCCCCTTACGACATCGTGCACTTTGCTAATTCTGGTGTTGCAGAATGGGGTGGTGCTGGATGGTTACTACCACTCAACGATTTGATTGATCAATACAGCGAAGAATATAACTTAGACGATATTCCAGCAGCTGCTTGGGATGCAGTCACCATTGATGGTCAAATCTATGGTGTCCCCATTGTTGGTAACACATTGCACTTTATCTACCGTACTGACATCTATGAAGAACTCGGACTAGAAGTCCCAGAAACTTACGACGATGTCATTGCAAACTGTGAAGCTATTGGTCTCGATAACATGGACTACGATTCACCGTTTACCATTAACCTCTCCGCAGGTTGGGCATGGGAAATCGAATTCTTCCAATTCCTACGCGCTTACGGTGGTGACTTCCTGAACGAAGACCTCACACCAGCATTCAACAGCGAAGCGGGTCTACAAGCAGCAGAGCTTATCCTTGATGTCGCAAACGCATGTATGGGTGACTTCGGTTATTCCTTCGACCTCAACGACCAAGAAGTTGCAATGCAATTGGGTACACTTCCTTCAACCAACATGTGGGCAAGCCGTGCTGCTAACATGAGTGATCCAGAACGTACCGACCTTGGTGACGTTATTGGTTATGCACCTGCTCCACGCGTTTCAGAAGATAGCCCACGCGCAGGATCTGCATGGAACGACTTCTACGGTATCCCTGCAACCGTCACAAATGACCCAGAATTGATCTTCCAACTTATTATGCAAGCTGCAGATGAAGAAAGCCAATCAGAAGCTGCTGCAGTTGGTATGACAACCCGTTTAGCAGTTGCTGGTAACGGTGGTCCATATCTTGAAGCTGCAAGCGTCACAGTTGCTGAAGGTATTGGTAGCTACGATAAACACCCAGCAATTGGTATTGTTCGTGCAAAACTTGGTGAATTCTTGCCACTTATCGGTACTGGTGACTTGAGCCCACAAGAAGCATTGGATCAAGCAGCAGAAGCATATCTAGAAGAAGCAACAGCACAGGGTTATATCGAATAAGATAGATTCTGTTTAGTTAACACGTACAGGAAGTACATATGTGCTTCCTGTCCCCGCTCACATTTAGCTCAAATATAATTTAGGAAAATACTATGAAACGCGATACATTCCTAGCTTTTGCGTCCCCGAGTATGGTTATTATGACGACGTTGATGCTCATCCCATTATTGATGGCAATCTACCTTGGCATGACACGTTTGAACTTTCAGAATGTCACAAGTCCCGAATTTATTGGTATCGCAAATTATATTAACGTATTAGAAGATCCGCAGTTCTGGCGTTCATTTACGTTTACAGCAATCTACATTGTCATCACAGTCCCTTCGGTATTGTTTGTCGGATTTGTCATGGCATTGATTCTCGATCAGGTTTCGGTCTTTACCCGAGGCATTTACCTATCCATATTCCTCTTACCCTTTATTATCGTGCCGATCGTTGGGTCGTTGATGGTCAAACAACTGTTTGAGGCATCCGGTCCTCTGACATACTTATATCAGGAAATATTCAATACCCGCTTCCGACCGACGGAATTCTCTGTGAAATTAACAATTATCTTGTACGGGATCTGGTACATCAGCCCTTTCACGCTAGTTGTTTATTTCGCAGGTCTCCAGACATTACCAAAAGATCTGATTGAAGCGGCTTCTATTGATGGTGCATCTTGGCACGAAAAAATTCGTTATATTGTGATTCCACATGTTAATTCGCTAACAATCTTTATTTTGCTGTTTACGATTATGGATACGTATCGTGTGTTTGACAGCGTATTTGTTTTGAGTGACCAACTTAACCCGATTTATCGCGCAAATTCGATTATGACGTATACCTTTCAGCAGGCAACATTAGTACAAAATCTGGGTAAAGCCAACGCAATGGCAATTATTACGGTGATTGGTATTTTGTTTGTATTAATTCCGAACTTGTATGTCTCGTACAAAGAACAGATTGCGGAGCGTTAATCATGGATAGAGTAAGAAACCCTTTTGCACGCGTCGCTATTCATACCGTTCTGATTTTCTTTGCAATCTATAGTGCGTTCCCTTTTGTGTGGACAACCTTGCAATCGTTCAAATCATTCCGTGATGCAAATTCACGTACACCGTTGTTCTGGGGATTTGAACCCACATGGGAAAATTACCAAGAAGTGTGGTTGCGCTCAATCCCTGAAGAAGGTGGCGCTATGCTTGCATTCTTCTTATTGTTGGCAGTCGTCTTGCTTGTCTGTGCTTTGATTTTCGCGAATTATATTCCGTTACCAAATCCAGCCATTTACGCTGCTGTTGGCATTGGTTTCATTGTTCTGCTTTGGGCAATCCCACAACTTGCTGATGTTTCGCAGTTTTATGATTACTTCATCAATACGTTAATCGTCACAGTGGGAACTATCGTTGTATCTATAAGTATTGGATGTCTCGCCGGATACGGGCTCGCGCGTTATGCAGGGATGATAGCTGTCATCATTTTGATCTCTGCCCTTGCCTTCCGTGCATTACCGCGTCTCGCATTCATTCTGCCTTACTTCTACATTGGATCAGTCACAGGGCTGACTGACACACATTTTCTCGTCATCATCACACTTGTTGCAGTCAATCAACCGTTCACAATCTGGATGCTGCGTAGTTTCTTCATGGAAGTTCCAAAAGAGCTAGAAGAATCGGCTATGGTTGATGGCGCAAGCCGGCTCGTGTCCTTTGTCCGTGTCATCGTTCCAATTGTATGGCCAGGTATCATCTCGACTGCCCTATTCTCCTTATTATTGGCATACAATGAGTTCCTATTGGTCAGATTATTGACCCAATCCAATTGGACACTGCCTGTTGCGATCTCTCGTTTCACTGGTGGTGAAGATCCACGCCACTTGACATTGGCGGCGGCATCAGCTGTATCAGCAACAATTCCAATTATGGTTGTTATTCTTTTCTTCCAGAAAAACTTAGTTAAAGGTCTGACAGCAGGCGCAGTCAAAGGTTAACCTACAAGAAAATCAGGATCAAACAACACTATGGCGGACGGACAGAATGTTCGCCCGTCATATAAACATTCTAAATACAGCGTCGTAAGGTATACCTTACCTCTACAAAGTGGGGATAAATGTCAAATCGACACACACAGCATAAACATTTAGTAATGGGCTTTTGGGAAAGTCTCTCTATGCTAAAAGATCCGGCGTTGCAGGACGTCGCTAAGTACCTGTCTGATGATTTAGTGTATTATGGCTTCTATCCAATCAAGAAATTGACAGATGCAAACACCTACCTTGCTAATGTATTGAAACCGCTAGCCGATGCATTTCCTGATTTAATGCATCGTCCATATGTGTTGATCGGTAACACCTTTGAAGGGCGCGATTGGGTCGCTAATACAGGTGAGTTTATCGGCACATTTGTAAATGACTGGCTCGGTATTCCTGCAAATGGGCAGACCGTCAAATTCAGATATGGTGAATTCTTACGCTTCAACACAGATAAAAAGATAGATGAAATCCGTATGATAGTCGATCTGCCCGATCTAATTCGACAGGTTGACGATCCAGTTCTACCTCCCAACAATGCGCGCGACGTTTGGATACCTGGGCCATTAGCAGGAGACGGAATCCGACTTGGTGAGGAAGATTCACCTGAATCATCCAAGACGTTAGAGCTTGTTGAAAGCATGATCTTCGGTGGGCTCAACAAATTTGACGGTGATCAAGAAAGTCAAGGGCTTGAGCGATATTGGCATACAGATATGGTGTGGCACGGTCCATTAGGCATGGGATCGGCATATGGTATGGACGAGTTCAAAAAAGATGCACAAGGTCCAAGTGTGAATGCGTTCCCAGATCGTAAAGGTGTAGGGCATCAAGCCCGCATAGCCGACGGACTATATGCAGCCTCAACAGGTTGGCCCTCTTTGGTCGGCACCAACAAACGATCAATATTTGGCTTTGAGCCAATTCATAAGCGAATTGGCTGGGATATTATGGACTTCTGGCGTCGAGATGGTAATAAATTACGTGAAAACTGGGTTCTGGTTGACATCTTAGATTTTGCCCATCAATGTGGCACATCGCCCTACCCACCGTTGAAAGATTATGAAATTGGCGTGATAGAACGTGATTTATCCCACTACGATATATAAATTTCGATAGACGATGTATTCCTTTATCTCTGTATTGGTATGAAAGCTATAATGACTAGGATTTGAATATGAGCGATAAAGCACAAAAAAACAAACAACTCGTTGACGATATGTACGGTGGACTGAACGAAAACAAACTCGGATTGATGCAAGATTATTGGTTCGAGGATATGGTGTGGGATGGTCCCGCTGGCATCGGCACGATGAATGGGATCGACCAATTTGAGAACGATTATCGCGATCCATTCATCAATGCATTTCCTGATAAAAACGCTGAAGATATTGTTCGCATTGCTGAAGGTGATTGGGTTGCAGGGACAGGCTTTCAGACGACCACATTTGCACAAGATTGGCTCGGTATACCCGCCACTAACAAACCGATAAAAATGCGTTATATGGATTTCTGGCGCATCGAAGAACGTGATGGTGAGCGCAAGTTGGCAGAAAATCTAGTACTAATTGACATACTCGGCGTACTTGAGCAAGCTGGTTATGATGTAAACAACGTATTGAAGTTTGTCGGCTCGAAGCCCCCAGAATTTTTTGACGATATTGAAACAACAGAGTAAAACATGACTAGCAAAATCACACAAGCAAACAAGCAAACAGTATGGAAATTCTGGAATGAACTTGAATCTGCTGAGACAAGTCAGATCACAACGGTCATCCAGAAATATGTATCAGATGATATTGTCTGGATAGGACCATCTCCCATCAATCGACTTGAAGGTGCTCAAGAAATTTATGAAAAATTCTGGGAGCCTTTACTTAGCGCATTTTCGGATCTAAAGCGTGATAGCTTCATCTTCTTTGGCGGTCCATCAAACGGCAAGAAGGATGGTTCTGAAGATGGTCAAGAATGGGTTGGTGGCTTAGGGTATTTCAACGGCACGTTTGAGAATGATTGGTTGACTATTCCAGCAAGTGGCAAGGCTACGCAGATCCGCTGGAGTGAATTCTGTCGATTAGAAGAAGGCAAAATTAAAGAAATCCATATTTTGCTCGACGTACCAGATGTGATGCGTCAAGCTGGCTACCCTGTTCTACCACCGGATAAGGGTGCGATTGGTGTCTGGAATCCACCAAATGCTAGAGATGGTGTGTTATTAGATGAGCAAGATGACAGCGAATCGTTAGAGAGCATGCAACTTATCCGAGCCATGATTTATGACGGACTCAATAGTTTTGACCAAGATGAGCTGAAAAGCATGGGCATGGCAGACTTCTTCCGCGACGATCTGCAATGGTATGGACCCTCTGGCATCGGTACATGTCTGAGTTTGAGGGAATTCGAGGATTTACATCAAAAGCCATGGTTAGTTGCCTTTCCGGATAGGCAAGTCCAAGATCTAGACAGCTTAATAACGGAAGGACGTTATATGGGAGGTACTGGCTGGGCAGGTGTTATTGCAACACACTCGGGTCCGTATCTAGACACACCAGCCTCCAACAATACAGTTCGGATTGATGGTATTGACATCTGGGCGCGCGAAGGCAATCAACTAACCGAGAACTGGGTATTTGTCGATATGATTGCATTGTTTGATCAATTTGGTGTCGACTTATTTGCCCGCATGCACAATCGAATCAATTCATAAAATAAACATTATTACAGCTTAGGGTGATACAATGTCGGACTCAGTCCACAATCAAAATAAACAACTTGTCAACATATTACGCGCTATGCTCTACGACATTGAGCCTGACAAATTGCGCGATCAACTGAAAGAGGTCTTTACACCTGATGCAAAAATCCAGCTGAGTTTCCCGTTTGAGACACTCGATGGACCGGAGGCATTTTTTGAGAAGGCATATGTCCCCCTGTTAAATGCCATTCCCGATCTTGAACGCCGTGACTTCATCATAATGGCTGGTCATGCCAGCGGTGCAAATCTTGTGGGTTGCGCAGGACATTATACAGGTGTATTTGAGCAACCGTGGCTTGATATACCCGCTACACGCCACCTTATCTTCATGCGTTACCATGAATTCTTCATTATCGAGGATAACAAAATTATCGAAATGCAAGCGATATGGGATATCCCGCAAGTGATGATGCAAGCCAACGCATGGCCAATGACGCCGAGTCTGGGTATCGAAGTCGTCGTGCCAGCCCCAGCAACTAACGATGGCATTATCACCGCGCCTTACGATCAAGCGAAAGCGGATGCCAGCCAACAACTTGTCGTAGATATGATTAACTCTCTCCAAAAATCGAGTGAAGGTCATGACAAGATGCAACTCGACAAATACTGGCATCCCAAGATGATGTGGTACGGTCCGGCTGGTATTGGATCAATGCGTCGCATATCAGGATTCCGCAACTGGCATCAAATCCCATTTCTCAAAGCTATGCCTGATCGAGGATTAAGTGATGATCCAAGCTACTTCTTTGCAGATAGCGATTATGTTGGGTTTACAGCGTGGCCTGCCGCAATGACCCTAACCCTAAGTGATGATGGATGGCTTGGTATCCCACCTGTCAACAAAACTATGACGATGCGGAGTCTTGACTTTTGGCGCTGTGAAAATGGGTTAATTCGTGAAAATTGGGTGCTGGTTGATCTACTAGAGACATATCATTTGTTGGGTGTTGATGTGTTTGAGCGGATGCGTGAAGTGACAATCGCACGACAACCACGCCCTCTATGGGATTAGAGGGAATAATGACATCATATGATTACATCATTGTTGGAGCAGGCACAGCGGGCTGTGTTTTAGCGCATCGTCTTAGTGAAGACCCAGACACAAAAGTCTTGTTGTTAGAAGCTGGTGGAAGTGATGACGATCCGCATGTACTTGATCCTGATCATGGCTACAAAGACGGGATTCGTTTGGATCATGATTGGGGCTTGATTACAACAAAACAAAGTTATGCACAAAATCGAGAAATAGACCAACCACGCGGTAAGCTACTAGGTGGTAGCAGCTCGGTCAATTCGATGTTATATGTGCGTGGTAATGCATGGGATTACGATAATTGGGCACAACTCGGCAACCACGGTTGGGCATATCAAGATATTTTGCATTACTTTAAAAAAAGCGAAAACAACGAGCGCGGGGCTGATGACTATCATAGTATTGATGGTTTGCTCAATGTTGCTGACCGCCCCCAACATCATATTCATGCTCAAACATTTGTAGAGGCAGTTCAAGAACAAGGCTTTATCATTAACCCTGATTTTAATGGCAAAACACAAGAGGGTTTTGGGTTTTATCAAGTCACACAAAAAAATGGACAACGCCATAGTGCATCTACGGCATTCCTAAAAACTGCCATTGATCGCCCCAACCTCACCGTGCAAAACCATGCGTTTGTCAACAAAATTCTGATCGAAAACAAGATTGCTGTTGGTGTCGAATATGAATACGATGGTGAGGTTATCCAAGTATTTGCTGATGGGGAAGTTATCCTAAGTGCAGGCGCATTTAAATCGCCTCAGATTATGATGTTGTCAGGTATTGGTGCGGGAGATCAACTTCAGTCACATGGTATCGAACTAATTCATGAATTAGCAGGTGTTGGTGAAGGCTTGCAAGATCACCCTGATGTGATGTTTATGTTCAAAGCAACAAATGCATATACTACGCCAGATCATCCACCAGAATGGTACGCTGGTGGCTTTATCCGAACCCAAGATGACTTAGAGATACCAGATGTGCAATTCCACTTCTTGTCTTCGTACTTCTATCAGAGCAAAACCTATGGTTATGTGATTGCACCATGTTTATTGCGTCCACACAGTCGAGGAACAGTCAAACTCGCCTCGGCTAACCCAAAAGATAAACCTCTGATTGACATCAATTATCTCGGCGATCGACGTGATGTTGACCTATTAATTGAAGCAGTCAGGGTTGCCTATCGTATTGGGCAAAGCGAGGCATTCAATGGCATGAATGCAGGATTAGTACAAATTACAGAAGACAGTATGAGTGATGATAGCAAGGTTGAAGCCCTTGTACGCGCTTACGTCAACACAGCATATCATCCTACATCAACGTGCAAGATGGGGCCAGCCGATGATCCAACCACTGTAGTTGACGCGGAACTGCGTGTTCATGGTATTGACAATTTACGAGTAGCAGACGCATCCATTATGCCTGAAATTATCAGCGGAAATACTAACGCCCCAACGTTCATGATTGCTGAAAAAGCATCTGATATGATTCGTGGATTGACTCTAAAAGGGAGGAATAAACAGTCTACAGTCGAAATGAAATAAATTAATTCTACAAACTTCTCATTACCATGCCAAAGATGGGCATGCATTTGATGTAAAGAGGCAAACTTATATGAGCAACTATCAAGATATAAAAGATATTGTATTGGAATATTTTGAGGCGTTAGAAAATGCAACACCCGATACAGCGAAGGATGTTCTGAAAACATTTACTAGTGACGATTACTACTGGCGCGGTGTTTATCCATTTCGTGAAATACATGGTGCTGATGAGGTTGCGGATAAATTTTGGACTCCGCTCATGACATCCATAACGCGAATGCAACGTCGCCAAGACATGTTCATTGCTGGAACAAATGAAATTAGTGGTGAACAATGGGTGATGAGTATGGGCAATTTTATGGGATTATTTGATGTCGATTGGCTCGGCATCCGCCGTACACGAAAGATGGTCAACCTACGCTATGCTGAGTTCAATTGTGTCGCAGATGGAAAGATAACCCAAACTGGATTATTTATCGACATTATTGGCTTGATGGTGCAAGCGGGTGCATATCCGCTGCCCCCTTCTACCGGTGTCTACTTTAATTATCCCGGGCCACGTTATCATGATGGTATTGTTTCGGGTGAAGTATCCGATGAAGAAAGCGCAAAGACACTTGCCCTTGTCAACGAGATGATCGACGACCTCAGCGATCTGAACGACAGTGGGTCGATGGGATGTCCACCCGAAGTACTGGAAAGAACGTGGTCTAAAGATATGATCTGGTATGGTCCAGCTGGTATTGGCGCAACATACACGATCCCACGTTATCAAGAGCAGCATCAATTGCCGTTTCGTGGTCATTTAGATGACAAGAAATTTGTGGGGCACGTCTGTCGATTTGCAGAAGGTAATTTCGCTTGCTTCTTTGGCTGGCCGAACTTATCAAACCGCGCCATTGGTGGATGGCTAGGTTTGCCCGGTGGGAATGTCACCGCAGAAATGCAAGTTGTTGATGTGTACAGGCGCGAAGGTGATAAGCTGGCAGAGAATTGGATCTTCATTGACTTGCCGTACTGGCTAAAACAACAGGGACTCGATATTTTGGAGCGTACCGAACAAATACTGAATCGAGATTAATGATTACTCGACATGTGATCTTGGTGTTGATGACACAACCTCTGCATACTATTATCAATGCACTACACCACTAAAGAGTTAGTAAATGGGTCTACATCCCGTTTACTAATTCATCTCAGTTTTTCTGTACACTGTAGGTACACGTCACCTTGAAATATAAGTCACAATCATCGCTAAAATATAAAAACAACTTGCAACTCCAAACACAAAACCGAAGCCAAATTGTATTGCAATAGTTATCGTGAGCACAGAACCAATGACAGAAAATAGACCGTTCATTCCCCATGCAACTGTCACCAAGCGTTTGTCATTACGTCCAGCAACTGTCAGGCCCATCGGAAATGGGATGCCCATGAAAAACCCAAGTGGTAATATCATCCCTATCACAACAATAATTCGCATCAGTACATCAGCACCAATAAATGCCGATGTTACCAGCTGCCAAATCAGTTGCCATACACTCACGATAATGATGACACACAGCAATGGCTTCCAACTTAACCCTTGAATATCTGGTGACAGTCGCTGATAAACAGCACTGCCAATACCGCTACCAATCAGTAACACCGCAATCACTACAGACACAGCAATTGTCGGATGCCCAATAAATAGTCGCGTTTGCTGGATAAGTGCCAATTCCACCATCATGAAGCCAGCACCCAATGCAGAAAAGTAAACTGAATATGATGATAATTTGTGAAGACGAACCATTGCATAATAAAGAGCGAGCAGTATCAAAGTTATCGCAGTCACAATAGCAAGTGCTATCGCCAATGATTGCAATTCGGTAGGCAAACCACGGTCAAATTGATAAAAGAATGGACGATCATCTGTAGGCGGTGATAAGTCAGCAGGTGAAATATCAATAACATCATCAAATGTATTTGTTCCCGCAACAACAGCGTCAAGTGGTGGGTCTGCCTGTATGCCGGGTAGGAACAGCGTTGCAAATCCAATGCGTTGAGACACTCGCCCAATACCTAACACTTCTTCCTCAGTAAATGGCGATTTTTTAATCATCAATAAAGGGGTTGGAGGTGTAGTTGATGGATCAAGCATTGCAATAACATGATCAAGTGCAGCAACATCATCTATGTTTTGCTCTTGTTTAAGTGCAGATAATGCGACTGACAGCGCGCGAGACATCGTAATTTCATCGTATAGCTTGATGCTCAGATAGCCATTTGGTGTTAAGTGGTCGAGATATTCTCCGAATGCTTCTAATGTGAATACCGAATTTTCTGTCATAGCATAGCCAGCACGTTCTGATGTGAGTGTGACAACCTGAGATAGAAAAATCATGTCATAGAGTTTGTCACTCCTACGGAGGACACTGCGTCCCTCATCAACTTCAACGGTAACATTCGGCTGATCATAGAGGTCTCCACTATAATCCGCATAGTCCTGTACAAACTGTACTGACTCTGCATTGACCTCAACAGCAGTAATATCAGTAGCACCAACTTGTTGTGCAAACCAAACATCTAATCCACCCCCAGACCCAATTGTAAATACTGTCTGGGGTTGTGCAGTAACAAATGCAAATAACCCTATATCTTGAATAAGATGCTCATTGTCCGCAACTGGAGGAATGATGGAAGCCGCCGCCCCATCAACATAAATTCGCCACGATCCTTCATCAGGTTTAACCAGATCGGTGCGTGCGAAAGAATCCCAACGTGTCTCGATTATTTCACCGCCACTTTGCAATGTCTCTGTAATTGGTTTTTCTGACCCTAGCGTTCCCATATCAATCGTAAGCCAACCTGCGGACAAATTGGTCAATAAGACAGCAATCGTCAACACACTCCCCAACCCATTCAATATTTTCGGTTCATAGATAATAGATGTCAGCATAAATAGGAAGGAAATCAAAAGCAGAGCATTTATTGGTCTCAGTCCATTCAAAAGCGGGATAATCATAATTGTGGCAATACCCGCCCCGATTAAATCTGAGGCATAGAGTAACCGACTATTATCTGACTGATTGCTAAATATCGCAGAAGAAATTATCCCTATCAGACTATACGGCACAAGCATAGTAAGGCCGATGACAAGTAGATCATCATTTGTTGCCATCAGAACACAAAGGATGGTCAACACGAGCGCCCCAACACCGGCTAAACTAATATATGATGCAATATGCTTTATGTCTCGAAGACGTTCCGATAGAGTTGCAATCCCTGCTCCAATACCAATACCTAGAACAGCCAACGAGAGCACTACAAATACACTCTGAGGAAAATATAACGTTGACAGCAAACGAGTTAGAGCAATTTCAAGCAAAATACCACATGCCGACAATAACGCGACAGTAATATTCAAACGAGATGGAATAGGCATGGATGATTGTGTATTTGTCATCATTTATTAAATCTCATCTTGTTCGAGGGTCTAGTGAATCGCGCAACCCATCACCCAGAAAGTTAAACCCAATAACCGTAAACATGATTGCAAGTCCCGGGAAAATTCCCATCCAAACAGATTGATTAAAGTATGCACGTCCTTCCGATAGCATACGTCCCCAACTCGGGTCTGGTGGTTGCGTTCCTAAACCGAAGAAACTAAGAGACGCCTCTGCTAGAATAGCAAAGGATAGACTAAGAGAAATTTCAACAATAATTGGAGCAAGTATATTTGGTAGAATGTGGCGAATTAATATTGCGCGATCTGAAGCGCCCAATGCCCGAGCCACCTCTACAAACTCTTCGTTTTTGACAGATAATACTTCGGCACGTGCGATACGAGCAAAGATTGGAATATACACGATGCCAATTGCTATCATTGCATTGGTTACACCACGCCCAAGAACAGCCAATACCGCAATCGCCAATAAAATCGCAGGGAATGCAAATAAGACATCCATCGCACGCATGATGACTTCATCAACATATTTGTTGCTGTAGCCAGCAATCATGCCAAGAGTTGTCCCGACAGTCGTCGCCAATGTCACTGCAATCGCACCGACCTGTAGAGACACGCGTGACCCATGCAAAATACGACTGAAAATATCACGTCCAAGTTCATCGACACCCATCGGGTGTTGTAAAGACGGCGCAGCAAAACGATCTTCAAAATTTACCATACCCGTCGGGTCATAGGGTGCGATTATTGGACCGAATAGTGCAGACACCACTAACACAGAAATAATGATGAATCCGACCATCCCAACAGGGTTTCGTACAAACCGTCGTATCACATCTTCAATCAAACCCCGTGCACGTCTTTGCTCATCTTGGCTAAGATTCTTAAGTTTTTTATTTACCATGATTCGCTCCGATCCTAAGTGCGTTCAATACGAGGATCAAGGAAAAAGTACATCAAATCAATTACAAGATTAATCAACGTTACCAGCACAGCTAAGGTCAATACGGTGCCTTGCAAGAGCGGATAATCTCGATCCAGAACTGCTTCTAATGACAATTCACCAAGGCCAGGCCATGTAAAAACAATCTCTACAACAACTACTGCACTAAATAGTGCGGTCATCTGTAATCCGATAATCGTCACGATAGTAATCAGTGCATTTCGGAGGGCATGACGACGAATAACAGTAAGGCGTTTGAGTCCTTTGGCATATGCAGTACGAATATAATTCTCACTCAAGACTTCGAGCATTGCGCTACGGATAAAACGTGTCTGAATTGCACCACTAATCAATCCTGCAGTCATGGCAGGTAATATAAGATGAGATAGCCAATCGCCAAAATCTTCTTGTATCGGGGTGTATCCACTCGGTGGCAACCAGCCGAGAGTTAACGAGAATAAAAGAATAAGCAGGATTCCCATCCAGAAATCAGGTATCGACACTCCCACCTGACTTATAAATGATGCCAGTAAGTCTATCGGTGTTCGCGGATACATCGCCGAAATAATTCCTAGTGGAAATGCAATCATTAGCCCAATAAACAAGGATGCAAAAGCTAATTCCAGTGTTGGTCCGAGACGATCACTGATTTGCTCGGATACTGATTGCGACGTAATGAGACTTGTACCAAAATCACCCTGAATTGCATTACCAAGCCACGTGAAATACTGTTCAAAGAACGGGCGATTTAACCCCATGCGCTCGCGCATCGCAGCGATATTTTCTTCATTTGCTTGTACACCAAGTACGACACGTGCAGGATCGCCGGGCACCAACTGTACAATCAAGAACACAGCAAATGTCACGCCAAGTATTACCACTACAGCCAACACAAGCCGTTGTAAAATATATTGATAATTCATGAGGTTACCCGTTCAATTTAACATTAAATTGGTTAATCGAGTTGAGTAGGGGCATGGTGGACACACCCCTAACAATACATCTAATTCGGTTTAGCCTTCGAGCCAAACATTCCAGAAGTTGTTCGCCTGATCGGAGCGGACAACAAAACCTTGAACATTGTCAGCGAATGCACGAATTTCCAATTTGTTGTACATAAAGACGTAAGGTGCTTCATCAGTCAGAATCTGATTTGCTTCTTCGTAGATGCCATAACGTTCTTCAAAATCTTCGGTTGACCGACCTTCGTCAACTAATGCATCAAATTCAGGGTTGCTGAATCCGGTGAAGTTAAAGACCAATCCAGTGCGGTGTTGAAGATAATAGTACTGGTCAGCATCTTTCAAACCATTCCAACTACAGATGAAAGCGTCATAATTGCCGCTACCTTGTAATTCTAACCACTCTGCCCATTCAGGTGCGTTGATGGTAGATGTAATACCAATTTGTTGCATCTGTGCTTGCAAGACCTGTGCTGCCCGAACAGTTTCGCCAACCTGTGAGTTTGGCATCCATTCGATCTCGAAACCATCTTCATAGCCAGCTTCGGCCATCAGTTCTCGAGCAAGTTCTAAATTAGGTGAGCTGTCATAAGGTGTGTAGTCGTATTGCCATGGACTACCAGACCCAATTGGCCCGCCATAGAGTGCTTCACAAAGACCAAAGAAAGCCGCCTGACAGATTTGTTCGCGATCCATCGCGTAAGAAATAGCCTGACGAACGCGGACATCATCAAACGGTGGCTGAGCCGTATTCAAACCCACGTAATCATAAGACAATTGCGGAGCAGTTTCGACAACGATGCTTTCATTAGCAACGAGTGCATCATAGCTCTGTGGTGCAATTGCAAGTACCCAATCAACTTCCCCACCAAGCAAGGACGTTTCACGGACTGTGTCATCAGGGATTGGGCGAATTTCAACAGCATCTAAGTATGGTAGACCTTCTTGCCAGTAATTTGGATTACGTTCCAACAGAATGCGACTGGTGCCTTCAATATCAGCAATCATAAATGGCCCTGTACCAACTGGTGCTGTGATAGTGCCATCTTCGTTGAGGCTATCAGGATGAACGATGCCGGTTGCTTTATTCAAGCCAAGCAGAATCGGCAAAATAGCGATTGGTTCTTCTGGATGCGTAATGGTAACGGTGTAGGTGTCAACAGCTTCAATAACAGTACCAGCAGGCCCAATATTGCCAGAGTTACCAGAGAATCCGCCATCTGGGTCAAGGAAACGTGTGTACGTTATCGCAACATGTTCAGCTGTTAGTTCATCGCCATTGGAGAACATCACACCTTCGCGCAAGTTGAATGTCCATGTGAGACCATCTTCGGATTGTTCCCAAGATTCAGCCAAGGATGGGACGACTTCGAGGTTGTCATCAAATGTCGTTAGTGTTTCCAGTACGTTATTTAAGATTTGTAGGCTAGAGTAAGAACTCGTCACATGTGGATCGAGGCTTTCCCAGTCATTTTGGAATGCGGCACGGAGCGTACCACCAGTCTCTTGGGCGAATACGCCACCGAAGCTAACACCAGCTAATGCTAGCACCATTAAAAGCAAAAACAATTTCTTCATGCAAGTTTCCCTTCTATTCCATAAAATAGATACATCATAATCATGTGGCATCTTCCACATGGTTACAAACTAAGTCAGTTGGTGCCGAATCGTCTCGGCTTCTTCCAATAGGAGCTTCAAGTAGTCTTGGATTTTGTCATCGGTCATACGAAAACTAGGACCTTCAACGCTCAAGGCAGCTAATACCTTACCGAATCGGTCATACAACGGTACGGCAACAGCTCGCCCACCGTCATCAATCTCTCCGTCCGATATACCGTACCCACGCTCTCTTGTCAGGCGAACCTCATTTTTATAGATATCTTTATCAGTAATTGTGTTTTCGGTAATTGCCTCAGTGGGGGTGTCAAGATAGTTATCCCAGTCGCTCTCATCAATTCCTGCCAAAAGCACCTTTGACGATGCACCTGTATATAAAGGTTGCAACCTGCCCTGTTCGATAATGACACGGACAACATGCTGCCCTTCAATACTCTCGATACAGATTGCATACTTGTTAAACAAACGCATGAGGGACACCGTTTCAATAATTTGGTCTGCAATGCGTTTCATACTCGGCAATGCAATCAATCGTAAATCACGATTGCTTCCCTGTGCGACACGATTGAGTTCGACAAATCTCAAGCCGAGGCGGTAAGATTTAGTACCCGATTTCTCGAGAAATCCTTTCTCAGTCAACACGCGAATATACCGATAGACTGTACTTAGTGGAATTTGGAGTTGATTGCTAATCTCATCCACTGTCAGCTCAGGTTGAGTTGTGTTGAATAACAACAAGATATCCAAAATCTTATGGGCAGAAGTTGATTCCATTTATTACACACATCATTTTACAAGAATTCTCACTATTTAAGAATTATATCCATATTCTGAGAATATCGCAAAGAAATTTTACGATTAATCTCGTATAGTCGATTCGAATCGTCAAATATCACGTGTCTTATTTGTCAAAGACAGGCAAAATTTCTCTAATTGTCATCTGGCACGCACTATTATGAGTCGTTTTCAATAATAGCTTGCGGTATAGTATTGTTATGGTTTGCACATACAACATCAACAGGGAAACGAAAGCATGGCAGGCACAAAACGGCGCATTGATGTGATGGTCAGTAGTACCACCAACGACTTAGGCGAACATAGACGACGAGTTGGGGGCGTGATTACCCGACAACTCTATACACCACGCATCATGGATAACGACTCCACTACAGGTAAAGACGGTGTAACCTATTCGCTGGATCTCGTAGATGAAGCCGAAATTTACATCCTGTTGCTTGGCTATCGTTATGGTTATGTGCCAGATGACCCGCGCAACCCTGATAACCTATCCATGACCCACATGGAATACAAACGCGCCAAAGAACGCGCTAAACGTGGCGAATTGTATGTTTTACCCTTCCTGATGGATGATCAGTTTAAGCCAGAAGTCGTGAAACCTAAACTAGAAGAATTTCGCAATGAAGTATTGAACGACCAGATTGCATTCTTCAGTACAATAGAAGAACTCGAAACCAAAGTGTTACAGGCACTCACATCCGAACCTGTGCAGAATTTCCTCAATCCATTGATGGATACCGTAGACGAAGCCTTTAAGCCAACCGTAGGCGAAACACTGGATAACCGCTATATATTTTTGCAGAAGTTGGGGCAAGGCGGTAATGGCGAAGTCTGGAAAGTGAATGAACTTGATCCAGATGGCAAGCCTTCTCGTACAGCTGCAATCAAGTTGCTCAAACGTGACATCAGCGACAAACCACAACGGGTGGAACGCTTCAAAAAAGAAATTAGTGTTGCCTACAAGCTGAATCACCCACATATCGTCAGAACCACCCATTGGGGTGAAATTGGCGGACAATTCTATGCTGTGATGGATTTTGTAGAGGGGCAGACCTTACGCGATTTCATCACAGGTAAGCAATTTAGCGATAAGCAGACAGTAGCTATTTTAAGACAAATTGCCGAAGCCCTGACAATGGCACACAAGCAGAAAATCGTCCATCGGGATGTTAAACCCGAAAATATTATGATACACAATGATAGTGGCTATCTGGGGGATTTTGGTCTAGCAATAAGCCCGGACGAAAACACCGACATCACTGCAACAGGTGAACTCGTCGGCACGAAGAAATATATGTCACCTGAGCAATGGGATAACCAACCGACCTCCCCACAAACCGACATTTATGCACTTGGATTGATTGCCTACGAGATGCTAACCGGAAAATTCCCTTACGACGCATCGAGTCATGCGCGGTTACTGCTCCAACATATGAATGAACCGCTACCCGCACATGCAGATTTACCAGACGAAATACTTAAGATTTTACGGCGGGCAACTGATAAAAATCCGACGAATCGTTACGCCACAGCCAGCGAATTCATGACCGACCTCGCCCACTGGCAACTTGATCCAGCTAATGTAGAAACCAAAATACAGAAATACCTTGATAGTCTGCGGTACAAAATCAAGGGCGATGTGTATGAGCAGTTATTTGTGGATTTAGAAGGCGACATCCGCGAGATATTGCCCGCCCGCCCCAAAGAAGAACCCACAGATACCTATCATGATCCCTATCTCGATGGGCTGATGGACTTTGCAATGGACTTGGATGCTGACCATCATGAACCGGAAACCGAAGAAGCCCAACATGTCGAAAATATCCTTGACCAGCTGACACAATGCCACCGTGTTGTATTAGTGGGTGAACCCGGTGCAGGCAAGAGTTTCACGTTACGTCGATTGGTGATGCGTTACGTCAACCAGTTTGACACAGTGGGACGTGTGCCTGTATTCGTCCCGTTGAACGCCTTCAAAGGCAATGTCAGCTTCTATGATTATGTCAAAGCCCAACTGAGTGACGACCTGAAACCTTACATGGATACGCTCATCGAAACATCGCGGTTAGTATTAATCTGTGATGCATTGAATGAGATGCCCCGCACAGCAACCGATGGGCGTGACTTGCTTAACGAAGTACGTGACCAACTGGAAACCACACCATTATTTGTGGTGTCTTGCCGGATACGAGATTATCATAATGATCTTGATGCACTCAACTTGGAACGGCTGGAAGTGCGTGATATGGACTTGCCCGCCATTCGTCTATTTTTGGATAAGTACCTGCGGGATGGTGCAAACGCATTTTGGGAACGCATTGGCGGCAGTGAAGGATTGGTGCGTTTCTGGCAAGCGGTACGGGATAATGACGAGCCAGAACGCTTTTGGGATGAAGAAAATGGTATTCCGGGTTATACATCATTTGATGATGACCAAGACTGGCGTAAAATGTGGCAAGGAGCAAAACTTATTCCACTTGCCCGCAACCCATATCTAGCACGGGTGATTTGTACATTGCATCGTCGCCAACAAATGCCCGATAACCGCGCCCAATTGTATAGCGCATTTGTGGATGACCTATATCAACGCGAACATCAACATGCACAGGCACGCGGGCAGACCTTCCCACCACGTGACCAACTTGAACGCTACCTAACCGACGTTGCGGACAGGATGCAAAAGCAGGGCGTGACCGTTTTATCACGCGATGCCCTGACAGGAAACGACCTTCTGCAAGCGTCGCTGGATGCCACGATTTTGACACAAGATGGTGATAGTTTACGCTTTACCCACCAACTGCTACAGGAATATTTTGCCGCCCGCACATTGTTAGAGCAAATGAATAACAATGCTGACCCACGCCCATTATTTGGGGGGACATGGGCAAATATCAAAGTGTGACGTGAAACAGCCAATATGCTGATCGACTTTAGCAAAGACCCCTTAACAGTTGCCCGTTGGGGATCTCGTGCCAGTCTGCCACTTGCATTAGAGATTATCGACAACCGCAACCTGAGCATTGATGACCGCACCCGTGAGATTTTGCTCAAACACGCCCAGAATACCAAAACCATCGACAACCCTATCGGACGGGCTTCGGCATATCGTGTATTGGGCATGTTTGATGCCGATGACCGCGAGGGGATTGGCGTGAAGGATGGTTTGCCCGATATTGATTGGGTGACAATTCCTGATAAAGGTAAGTGGGTGTACCAAGATGCGAAACATAAGCCATTACCCGAATTTAAAATCAGTCGCTATCCGATAACCTACGCCCAATTCCAGATTTTTATAAATGCCTCCGATGTGGTTGATAATCGTTGGTGGGATGGGATGCCTGATGAAGAAGAAGTCTATGGTACGGTCTATAAAACGCGCGAGTTTAGTGAACAAAATAACAAATATTGGAATCACCCACGAACCCATGTGAGTTGGTATCAAGCGATAGCGTTCTGTCGTTGGTTGAGTGATAAATTAGGGTACACGGTCGATTTACCAACGGAAGAACAATGGGAACGCGCGGCACGGGGGACAGATCGGCGTACCTATCCGTATGGGAACGAGTTTGATGCAACAAAAGGAAACACAAGTGAAACAGGCATCGGACAAACGAGTGTCGTGGGAATCTTTCCAGATGGAGCGAGTCCCGATGGTGTGTTGGATATGTCGGGCAATGTGTGGCAATGGTGTCTGAACAAATACAATTCACCTGAAAATATTGCGGTCGATGCGAGTGGTGAAACGCGTGTGTTGCGTGGCGGTGCTTTCAGCTATTATCAGCCTAGCGCGCGCGCCTCCTCCCGTAAACCTAACGTCCCGAGCCGCAGGCTCAACGCTAGCGGTTTTCGGGTAGTTGTGTCTCCCGTTCTCAAAGCGGTTGATCGCTGAGGGCACTTAGGCAAGTCATTTCGCCAGTGTTATCTTATCGCTCTATCATGATCAGGCTTACCGATACTATCCTATAGCATTGAGACGTTACCCGTTATGAGCAACGTCTTGATGTGTTAAGCTTGTTCTATTGAGGTACGTTTCAGATTATTGGCAGAGTGGGTATATATCGGTCGCTAGATGTTAGAAGTCATCTAGCTATATTATCTGTAACCCTCGTAAACGAGGCTATCTGAGCCTGCTTCAGCAAAGTTCAAGGTATACTAGCTCTTGGGCTTCTAGACAAGAGCGGTCGATTTGCCAAATTATTGAAATATACCCATTTTTATTGGATTGCTTGACAAATGTTTCAGTCTACGTTAGTCTGTTGTCGTATTTGATGAATAAGGACTGATCATGTTCACTTTCCCAACCAATTGTTGTTGCTGTACAAAGGATATTGTTTAACGGGTGCCGATTGGTTGCATGGATTATTATTGTTTTTGACAAATTTGCCCCGCTTGACGGGGCTTTTTTATTTCATTATCTAGCTAGGCATAGGAACAAAATGGATCATTTCGCAAAACTCAACACATTCGCTTGTCGCTGTTGTTCATGCTGTTCATGTTGTTGTATTGTGCAACTCAGGCAGGGTTATCCGATGCTGGCTAGGGATTGTTGTTAGTGTAGTCAGGCATATCACGTGTTTTCAAAACGCCTCGGATAACCCGAGGCGTTTTTTATTTTGTATGGATCGCATAGCACCATTAACACATTTACCATAGGAGCGTCATCTTGTCTCATCAGTTCGATTTACACACACTCAACCAACAATTTGAATCAGCAACGCCGCAAGACATTTTACGGTGGGCATCTGCCAACTTTGGGGAGACGCTCGCAGTTGTGACGAGTTTCCAAATCACGGGAATTGTCACATTACACATGTTGCAAGATATTGCTCCACACACACCTGTGTTGACCCTCGATACAGGTTTTATTTTTCCTGAAACCCATCAATTAATCGATGCATTAGAGCACCGCTTTATGTTGAATTTAACGCGGGTTCGTCCGCAACAATCCGCTATCGAACAAGCGAGTACTTATGGCGATCGCCTGTGGGAACGTAACCCCGACCAATGCTGTCGTTTGCGAAAAACACAACCCTTAGATCAAGCGCTACGTGGATTTGATGGTTGGATTACTGGATTACGTCGAGATCAATCCTTAAACCGTGCCAATACGCCAATTATAAGCATTGACTCGCGTACAGGACGCTACAAAATTGCCCCTTTTGCCAATTGGTCAGAGGAGATGATCTGGACATACATCCATGCATATCAACTCCCCTACAACACACTGCATGAAATGGGCTATCCCAGCATTGGTTGCTGGACATGCACCCGTGCGGTTACTGTTGGCGATGACATCCGTAGCGGACGATGGACAAATCATAGCAAAACCGAGTGCGGTATCCATCTCTCACACGAGGTCAAACAACATGCCTAATGTAGCGCGTCGCTATCCAATCATGTTAAATTTACAAAATCGTGTGGCAGTCGTCGTCGGGGGCGGACGTGTTGCGACACGGAAAACACGCTATCTGTTAGAAGTTGGTGCAAAGGTGATTGTGATTAGCCCAACACTAACAAATGAGCTCCACAATCTGTCCAATCAGGGGCAAATCGAGTGGCATCAATCCAACTACCAGCGCGACTTGTTAAATCAATTCATGCCGATGGTCGTCATCGTCACAACAGATGACTCACAAATTAATCAGATGGTTGTCCAAGATAGTCAACGGATTCGTGCGTTAGTAAACAATGCCGGAGCAGGAACAGAGTCCGACGACTTTGACAATATGGCACACGTGGAAAAATTTCCGATCACCGTTGCAGTTTCGACACATGGTCAAGCGCCTATGTTCACCCACCAACTCAAACAGGTTTTAGAGACCGCTATCGGCGATGAATATGCAACATTAGCTACATGGTTGGGTGATGCGCGTCCGGTTATATCCGAAGCCATTGAAACACAAGCCAAACGACAAAGCCTCTATGATCGCTTGGTGCAGTCGTCAATTTTGGATTTGCTAAAAAGCGGTCAAACAGATGCTGCGCATCAACTCTTCGAAACGATCATCAACAAGGAGGTCACGCAATGAGTGTTGCACTTGTCTTAGCAGGTCATGGCTCGCATATTAGCCCTAATACAGCAGGTATCGTCTGGCGATATGTGGATATGCTCAGGGCGCGAGGGATAGCCGATGAGATCACAGCATGTTTTTGGAAAGAAAAACCGTCTTTTCGTCAAGTTTTCAATACCCTAAGTTCGGAGACAGTTGTTGTCGTTCCTGTATTCACAGCACAAGGCTATTTCACGCAGACAGTGATCCCTATTGAAATGGGATTATCAGGTAAAGAAACACAGATTGATGGTAAGCGCGTCTTATATACGCCGACATTGGGAGAACATCATTATCTAGAGACGATTATATACAAGCGCGTTCATGATGTGCTCCAAGCAGAGCAAATCACTCCTGAAGACACAACTGTTGCCATCATAGGGCATGGCACACGTCGTAACCGTAAAAGTCGTGATGCAACAATTCATCAAGCCAATCAACTACGCCAACATAATCTTGTGTCCACTGTTGTTGATGTATACCTCGATGACGACCCTGATATTCCGACGATTTACCAGACTACATCGACTGAAAATATTATCGCTGTCCCCTTCTTCTTGGCAGAAGGATCTCATGTCACGATTGATGTCCCTAAGGCACTTGGGATTGAATATGGAGATTTTCCAGCAAGTGTTCAGGGGCGATCTGTTTTCTATACGCCACCTGTTGGTACAGATGATGCGATTTGTGATGTGATTCTTGAATTGGCAAATGATACAAGTATCGACTTTTCACCAAGTATAAGTACTGGTGACGCTCTATTCGGCTTTCCACAATCGGGATATACCACATTCAAAAACGCACTCACACAACATGTACACGGATTTGAGTTGGGCCAACTCTATATTTCTCCAAATCGTGTTTCGCATATCGCAGATCAAGATGTTGAAACACGGGAGGTAGCTCTCTCAGAGATACGCGCACAGATGCGTGAAAATCCATTTCGTCCGCTACCAACATCCGATGATTTACCGCGTGGATGGCATGTTTCTATACAGTCCTCTGAAATGGCATTCGCTGTAGTGGAGACCATTTATCCCGGATTACTTGCAGATTGGGCGTTATCTCCTAAGACTGAGGTCGCGCTTGACTCCTTAGAAGCAATTGGTAAACGGCAAACAGGCATGTTCGAAAATATACATAAGCTCCCACAGACCGCTGTGCTGGATACTGTAGCAACGGTTTGTCAACGATGTATCTGCCAGCCCTCGTGGCTGAACGGTCATCAAGCCGATAACCCGAAAATACGCTGTAGTACACCATGTAACATTTGGTTAGCAACCGCCAAAGCAAAGGGAGAATAAATTGTGACATTTGGCAAAGTATATCTGATTGGTGCAGGACCCGGTGATCCCGATTTGATCACCCGTAAAGGATTTCGTTTGATTCAATCTGCAGACGTAGTCGTCTATGATCGACTCATCCCTCATGAATTACTCGAAGAAACACGACATGATGCACTGTTGATTGATGGAGGCAAACAACCGAAAAAGCATCGTCTATCGCAAGATGAAATTAATAACACGATTATCACACACGCACTCGCGGGGAAAATAGTTGCACGGCTAAAAGGCGGCGATCCGTTGATTTTTGGACGTGGTAGTGAAGAAGCGATAGCCTGCTATCAATATGGTATCCCCTTTGAAATTGTCCCGGGGATTTCTTCTTCATATTCCGTACCTGCCTATGCAGGTATTCCACTCACCCACCGACATGTAAGTAGTTCATTTACTGTTATTACGGGGCATGAAGCACCCAACAAGTCGGCATCTAGTATTAATTATCAAGCACTTGCCAAGCTTGGCGGTACGCTTGTCATTTTGATGGGAGTCAAACAACTTAACAATATTACTCGCACACTGATCTCACATGGGCTATCTCCACATACGCCTGCCGCAACAATTGAATGGGGAACAACACAGGAACAACGCACACTTATTGGAACTGTTGGCACAATTGCAGATCTAGCAGTTGGACATATGATTCGTCCCCCTGCAATCACAGTCATCGGCGAGGTAGTCAAATTACGGGAGCAAGGGACACGTTGGTTCGATTTATTGCCAGCAGAGATTTTCGAACCGCAGGGTCTGCCATCCCTCCCAGAACACCGTCTACAAACCTCAATTTTTACTCAACCAGATAACTTCAAATAGAGAGGCAAATTCATGACTTGGAAAACAATATTAGGCGATAAAATCCCAGAGGATATGGGACGCGAAATTGATACATTTGAAGCACAAATTGAACTTCGCAAACAAAATAAAGTTGATGAAAAAGTTTTTGCAGAATCACGCTTACGTAAAGGGGCATATGGCCAACGCTATGACAACGGGCAAAGACACGACGGTGTGCGCACACGTGAGTTAGACTTCCCATCCGGCGATTTGGTCAAAGGACCCGATACAATCTGGGATGCCCCTGGCATGCAACGGATCAAAATTCCGTATGGTGGCATGACTGCTGAACAGTTAGAAGTACTGTCTGAACTTGCCGATGAATATGCTGATGGTATTTTGCACATTACCACCCGTCAGGATATTCAATTGCATTATGTGCACATTGAGGACACGCCCGACTTGATGCGACGGCTAGCAGCTGTAGGAATTACGACACAAGAAGCTTGCGGTAATTCTGTGCGTAACATCACAGCTTGTACCTTAGCAGGTGTTTGCCATGATGAAACATTTGACGTAAGTCCATATGCAGATGCTATGACCCAATTTTTGTTGGGGCATGATGATGTACAAGATTTTGGACGTAAGTTTAAAGTGGCGTTTTCAGGATGTGAAGGACATGCGTGTGGGCTTGTTAAAATGCACGATCTAGGGCTACTCGCACAAACTCGTAAAGTAGATGGAAAAACAAAACGTGGGTTCATGGTGTTTGTCGGTGGTGGCCTCGGCACAGTACCGCATCAAGCTAAAGTGCTAGCAGATTTTGTCAGCGAAGAACAACTCCTGCCTCTAACACAAGCTATTGCAAGAGTATTTGCACGTCTTGGTGAGAAAAAGAATCGTAATCGTGCTCGCTTGAAATTCCTCGTAGCAAAAATCGGCATCGATGAATTTCGCCGTTTGGTACAAGAAGAACTAGAAGTTGTCCCGCATGATGATCGTCACACAGCTTATCTGGATAACGTTGATAATTTTGAATATGTGCCAGCGAAAGCAGGTATGGCATTAAATGGTGAGCCGATTCCCGAAGGGTTTAATGATTGGTATGCGACAAGTAATTACAAACAAGTCCAACCCGGATATAGCACAATTACACTCAATACACCGCTTGGTGACATCTCAGCACAACAAGGATTCCAATTAGCAGACATCGCTCGCAAATATGTGGGGGACAATATCCGATTATCGGTTGAGCAAAATATTGTTCTACGATGGGTGGCTGATGCAGATCTTCCAGCAATTTACAATGAGCTTAAACAAATTGGGCTCGGTGAAGCTGGAACAGGTACAATTGTTGATATTACATCCTGCCCCGGAACAGACACCTGTAAGCTAGGTATTGCTTCATCACGCGGTCTAACCAGTGAATTACGCACTCGACTCATCGAAAAAATTAATCTGCTACCAGAAGCTGTCCTCGAACTCAAAATTAAAGTGAGTGGCTGCTTTAATTCTTGCGGTCAACATCATGTTGCGGATATTGGGTTCTTCGGTAATAGCCGAAGGTCTGGAAACCATAAAATGCCACATTTCCAAGTTGTTTTGGGTGGTCAATGGCATGAAAACGCAGGAAGTTATGGACTCGCTGTTGGCGCAGTTCCAGCCAAACGCGTCCCTGATGTATTGGAAGCGTTAACCAACCGTTATGTCGATGAACGTGACGAAAATCAAAATTTCCAATCATGGATCAAAGACTTAGGTCGTAAAGAGATCAAAGCGATGCTCACACCGTTTATGGAGCTGACATCATATAATGAAAAGCCCGACTACTTTTCAGATTGGGGGGATTCACGCGTCTACACAATTGATGACATCGGCATTGGCGAATGTGCAGGTGAAGTTGTTTCACTCTTCTCTATGGAAATTGCCAAGGCAGAATCAACCCACTTTGAAGCATTATTGGCATTGGATGAAGGTAACTATAGCCGTGCAGATGAACAAGCTTATAAGGCGATGGTCTTAGCGGCACGTGCATTAGTGCGTACAAAATTCCTAGATGTCGGTGATGACTATGACAACATCGTGAACGAATTCCGTACACGTTTTTATGACACACAGTTGGTTTACGACAAATTCGCTAAAGGTAAATTTGCCCGCTATCTGCTCAATCGTCATACAACACCGCCACAAAAAACCAGCGAAGACTTCGCGCATCAAATTATTGATGAAGCCCAACTATTTATCGAAAATATTCATAGTGCCGAACAACGCATCAATGGCGTAATTGTTGGCTAAGGTTGAGGAGCGAGAACAAAATGAGCACTGTACCCAAACGAATTGCAGTTAAATTCAATTTAGTGAATGAACCCCAGATTCAACCGAAAGATGTTGTGCCTATCTTCCAACGGTGGATACAAGAACATGCAGTTGATGGGCTCTTAATTGACGTGATTGATTATAAACATGTCCAAGACGGCCCAGGCATCATCTTAATTGCTGATGAAGGCGATTATGCCTACGACCTTGGCGACGGGCGAGTTGGGCTAAAGTATACTCGCAAGCGGGCATTACCCGATACATTGACAGAAGCCGTTTCCCAATCGATAGCATTGGCAACTCGAGCAGCAGAGCGACTCGAAGATGAAGCGGAACTTGGTAATTTGGAATTTGATCTGACAAGTGGTCAACTTTATGTGATTGACCGCCAGCACTACCCGAACACACAAGCTTCATTTGACGCTATCCAAGCAGACATCCAAGTTGTGTTGAATGGTTGGTTTGGTGATTCAGTTCAGGTTGATTACGTGAATCAAGATCAACGGCAGGTATTGAAGATAGCATTCCACCTTGAGGCATCCCATGAGTTAAACCAGTCAAGTGAAAACCATTTACGCGTTTAGCTTGATCAGTCCAAGTTTATTCGCTCAAGTAACCATATACAATTGCGCTTGAGCGAATAAACTTCGCTGTATTAAAACAACAACATCATAGGCATCTTTGCAAATCTGGTTAGGAGTCAGTTGCCGAAATGTAAGGATTTAGGCATAATCCAGACATAGACATAACTGATATGCAAGGATCATCGCAGGATGCAGAATCTACCGCCTGACCTATTACCACGTTTGACGCAATTGTTGATGCCTCATCTAAACGAAGAAGAACGCGATGCATGGTTGACGCAGGCATTTTATCTGACTGAATCCCGTTTGTATCATCAGATAGACATGAGTGGAAGTTCGATTGTCTTTACGACAAAATGCTTAAAGACGCTATTCAAATTTGAATGTTTACCATCAGGAATCCATTCGGTATCTGCATTGTTAGGGGCGATCAAACTGGGTGTCGGGGCAGGACAACAAGCAGAATTTGATAGTCTTATGAAGGTGGTCGATACATTGTGTCAACCTGAAAAAGCCGAACCTGAACACTCAGACCCATTACCACCTGTACAGCAAGAACCACAGACGGTGCAAACACCTCGCACTGAACGCACACCCACATTATTTATCAGTTATTCAAGTGCTGACCGTGATTCTGCAATGAAACTTGTCGCAGATTTGCAGAAAGCAGGACATGCGTGCTGGATCGACAATAGCAAAATCAAAGGTGGTGATGAGTGGATTCGTTCGATTGGGGAAGGATTAACCAACTCATATGCTATGATCACACTGGTGAGTGAGAAAGCCAATAAGAGCCGTTGGGTTGAACGTGAATTCATCTGGGCAGATAACAATAAACGCCCGATATTCCCTGTGTGGTTAGAAGATTGTGTGTTGCCGTGGTACATGGGGAACTTACAAGGAACGCCCCTCTATGATGATTATGATGCCAACCTACAGGATTTACTGGCGAGTTTACCTAGACCTGTCATTGCACAGCCTGACGATGAGCCAATTGTCTTAACTGAACGGGTTGTCAATCCACGTGAATTAGAGCTTGAATATCTTAATCGGGTGTTGCTGGAACATAATGTCTGGCAAGCTGTGTATACGCCAATGGCAGGTGTTGCGACGATTCGTCAACAGCCAAATAAAAAGACCATTAAACGGGCTACCGCTGGCATCACACCGATTTATAGCTTACGCGACAAAATGCGCGATGAAGTCACACCCGAAGCTCCAACACGCCAAAAAGAATTTAGCGACATCACCGAAGCTGTAAACGAGGTCAAGCAGTTAGTGGTATTAGGTGATCCCGGTGCTGGCAAGACCACAACTTTATGGAAACTTGCCGCCGATTATGCTCAACTCGCCGTTGATGATCCTAAGCGACCCTTGCCAGTATTCTTGCGTTTGGGTGGATTGGATTACGGCACGACAGTACAAGAGGCAATTCAGGCGCAATTAGGTGATATTTCGTTAGACCGCTTGCTAGAAGAAAAACGAGTCGCTATGTTGATTGATGGCTTGAACGAACTCCCCGATGATGGCGGGCAAGCGGATAAAATCGAAGAATTGCGTGAGCTAGTCAAACAAGCGCAGGATGATGATCACATCGTCGTTGTGACCTGCCGTGAATTAGATTACATCCCCGATGTAGACCTCAACATCCAAGAACAAGTCAACATCACACCACTTGACCCCAACCGTATCCGTGAATTTTGCCATCGTCACTTGCCTGATGATGGCGAAACGCTATTTTGGGCGTTATCGGGTGGTGAAACTGTGCGTCAGACATGGCATAAATGGATGAAAGCAGGCGCGACCTTCGATTTATTCTGGCAGGCGGACAGCATACCCCGCGAAAATCCTGATGTATATACATATACCCGAGGAGAAGATGATCAGATTTGGAAAGATGCTTTAAGCAACCGAACTATGCTTCAACTGGCACGCAATCCCTACATGCTATTCATGATGACCGAAGTCTTTGCCGAAAATGAAGGCGAACTGCCACCCAATCGTGGCAAGCTCTTTGATCTATTCACCGATTATTTACTCCAAGAGCGTGAAGGATTACCAGAAACCGAATCCGATGCACTACAAAACAAGTTAGCCGAATATGCCTACACCATGCAGGTGCAAGGGCTTGGTACGATTACAGGCAAAGATATTGCTCGCCAACACTTGAGCGATGAGCAATTGTATCAGGCGGTGAGCGCAAATTTGCTTGAAGATCGGGGTGATGTGCGCTTTACGCATCAATTGCTACAGGAATATTTTGCGGCGCGACGCTTAGATGTGGAACGGCAAAATGGCTTATCTGCGGGTGAACTGTGGTCTGCGGATGATTGGTGGATACCCAATGATTGGAATGAAACGGCAATATTGCTAACGGGCTTGTACAACGATGATGCAACTGAGATTATCTTATGGCTTGCTGATGCCAATCCCGCATTGACAGCACGCTGCATCAACGAAAGTGGTGCAAATGTCCCAGACGCAACTCTGTTAAGATTACGTGATAAGTGGTTGTCAAGGTTAACCAACTTGAATAGTGAACCTAAGTCAAGAGACATTGTTGGAAGAGTGTTATCAGTTGCTTTATCTACAGGTGAACCATTAGATATTCGTCCTGGTATAAATGTTAACCAAGACGGATTGCCCGACTTCATGTGGTGTGATATCCCTGAGAGTGTATTTATTATGGGGAGTAACTTAGATAATGACTCTGAAGCACATGTAGATGAAACGCCTCAACATAATAAAGATATTTCAGGTTTTTATATGTCGAAATACCTCGTAACTAATGCTCAGTATCGCACATTTGTTACCGCAAAAGGTTATGATCATAGGGCATATTGGACTGACTCAGGTTGGGATCAGCGAATCACTGAAAATTGGACAGTACCTCGTTACTGGCATGATTCAACTTTTAATCTTTCGAATCAGCCCGTTGTCGGAGTGTCATGGTACGAAGCGGTAGCCTATACTAATTGGTTAAATGAAATTATGTTACAAGAGCTAATTCAAAAACTATCACTTCAGGGTAAATGGAAAATTCGATTAGCAAGAGAATCCGAATGGGAGAAAGCAGCGAAAGGACCGAATATGTTGATTTATCCATATGGTAATGATTTTAACCCAAACAAGGCCAATGTTAGTCATACAGGAATCGGTCGCCCCTCAGTAGTGGGTCTGTTTACACACGGTGCTTCATCCTATGGTTTGCTAGATTTGAGTGGAAACGTATGGGAATGGTGCTTGACCAAATGGCGGAGTAACTATGAGCAACCTGAAGATAATGTTGTTGATGGCATTTCTAGACGTGTAATACGTGGTGGCGCATTCTACCATGATCCACAATTTTCTCGATCGGCACATCGCTCATATAACGATCCGGTCGTCAGAAACATCCATTATGGTTTTCGTATCGTGTTATCTTCTCATGACACAACGATTTAAAACCACATCGCGAATCAAGTGCGTGTAAGCCCAATGAATTGGGCTAATATTGGCCGATTACAAATGGCAACACCATAAACACTATCACGAAGTTTGTGCCATTCGTGGTTATGGGTGGGCGTTGTCATATAATGATCTTCATTAGATTCGGAATGGATAGCTGTCAAATTGTTCGAGTGTTAGATTGGCAAAGTTGTTTGTGTAGAAACTGAGTGCCAGCCGAACAAAAATTACAATGGTAAAGGCGGCAAATCCGATACTGTAGTCAATTGTTGTGAGAAACGGGAGCAAGAATACCCAGAAGACGGCATTGTATGCCAACCTTATTAAAGCCAGTGGATGCGCATACCCCTGTTTGACCGATTCATAAGTCGCCGAGTTTTTTTGAAGCCACGCGAACCGCGTTGCTGTATGAAGCTCGATGATGATTCAGAACAACGCACCGAAAATCGCCAGACCCATCAACCCCTCTCGTTCCAGCCAAAATGCTGTCGAGAATGCGAGGATTACATAGATGAGCGTCGGTAGTCCTAACCCGACCGACAATATATTATTCCATCGTACTGTCAGAAATTTTTCCTTCGTCATAGTCTTTCATCCTTATCCGTGTGTATTTTGCGTCAACGCCCCCAATTTTGTAGAGCGACTGTCTATAACCCCTTCATAACGACTCAACTAAACAGCATTCACTGAGATTAGCGGCAGTCCCAAATTACGGACACGCCTCAGCACACCATACAATTCCGCTTGATCAACTATCTTGCCGATTAACAGTGTGTTGCCGTTATCTTCGTGTGTGATAGTCAATCCTTCAAACCAGTTCGACCACTGGTCACTCAGATGCCCTCTAACTCTGATCTCGTAGACCAGAGTTTCAGAGGAGGTACTTTGCAGCTTTGATTGCTCAGACATTGTCATGCGCCTATCGGGTTATTTAGCGATGGTCACGATCACATTACCACGCTTGTGTCCTGTTTCGACATACTTATGCGCCTCGACCATCTCGTCAAGTGAGTAACAACGGTCAATGATCGGTTTCAAGACACCCTGCTCTGCTAGTTCTTTCACCCGCAAGAACTTGTCACGATCCGTTGTTGGCGTACCTTTATCCACTGAGAGATATTGCCCATTAGCTGTAAGAGCAGTTTTGCTAGCCTCTTTCAGTGGTGATGTTTTCGAATTTCCAACCGCATCTAGCACCCAATCGTAATGCTCCAATTGCGCAATAGCATCATCAGTGGTGTAGTCAATCACTTTATCCGCCCCAAGCGACGTCACCATATCGAAATTGCGACTGCTACACACGGCGGTCACCTCAGCTCCAGCGTGTTTGGCAAGCTGAATCGCCATCGTACCAATACTGCCAGATGCACCGTAGATCAACACCTTTTGTCCCGATTGTATGATCGCTTTTTCCATGACATGCATCGCCAGCAATGTACCGTAGGGAATAGCGGTTGCTTCTTCGAATGTGAGGTTGTCCGGCTTATGTGCGATATTCCAGTCCTCTGGCAAGCACATATATTCGCCATAAAATCCCCAGCGCATCTGCGACATAGACTTGGAACCGTAGGCGAACACACTATCACCAGGTTTGAAGGTCGTTACATCCTTACCAACAGACTCCACGACTCCCGCCCCAACCATACCGAGAATCGGATTACGTGGCTTACCAAATCCCATCGCCATCTGTATAATAACCTTGAACATGAGATTAGCATCTAGTGCTCGCATGAGAACATCGCTGGCAGTGACCGAGGTCGCCTGCATCTTAATCAGAACTTCGTTGTCTTTTGGTGCAGGTTTCGGTACATCTTGTAGTTCGAGATAATCCGCAGAGCCATATTTTGTACAGATAATCGCTTTCATGGTTTGATTCCTCTTTTTATTCAGTGATCTATGATTCGGTGTGTTGTACGTTATGATCACAGAATACTCCTAACACGAAGGGTATGTCATACCTCGAAAGAGTTATTCAGGGGATTATTCTTAGAGTAAGGGAGTAGTAGACGATCCTTAATCCTCTGTCAGAATACCAAGTGCCTTTGCCTGTGAAACAGCTTGTGTGCGGTTCTTGACAGAGAGTTTGCTATAAATGTTGCGGGCGTGAACCTTTACCGTGTGGAGCGAAAGATAAAGTTCATCAGCAATCTCTTGATTGGTTAATCCAGTTGCAATCAGTTGAAGGACTTCGATTTCACGCTGGCTAAGTGGATCAATCAATTGCGATTCAGATTTGATTGTGTGAGATTCTGATGATTGCTCAATTCTCTGCACTGAGAATCCAGATAATATCTGGCGCACATAATCTTGGTGTATTCCTCTGTTGTGTGTACGCTGAAGCAGTTGTGCTATTGGCGACCCTTCATCAACAAAGATGCGAATAAATCCACCATGCTTAGCTAATGCGAGTGATTCATCTAGGATTTCCAACGCGACATCTTGTTGATTTAACGCATTATAAACAACAGCTTTTAATATCAACCCCTTGAGGTATTCGCTCTGTAATGCCATCTCCTTCGCATTTTGAATGAAAGGATCTAAGATTTGTAATGCTCTGAATGCATTTTTTTGAGCAAGATATACTCTGGCTTGACTGATTGATAAGTTGTAAGTTTCAGCCAATTGCAAAGCAGCAGTCAAATCACCCTGATGGATCAACACACACACTTGAGCCTCAGCAACGTCGGGCATTCGAAACATAAAATTATTTTGACGCACAAAGGCTTCAGCCTCATCCAAGATATTGCTTGCATTTGTAAAGTCACTTTGGGATAGATATACATAAGCAAGAAAAACATTATATGATGCTGTTGTATCCGTATTTTCCATTTGTTGCAGGAGTTTATGACATTGTTCCCCATATTCTCGAGCCGACTCTAAATCATTCCATTGATAGTGGATGCGTGCTAATCCAAGAAACGCTTGGGAGGCGATTGCATGGTGTGGATCGCCTGATAACTGGATCGCACTCTGATAACTATCACTTGCTTGATGAAGTTCATAATCCAATTCTTGTATTTGAGCGAGGCTAATTGTGGCAACAATACGATAAAATGAACCTTCGCTAGACTCACTCAACTTAAGAACATCATTATAAGCCTCACGAGCTAATTGATGGTTGCCTTGTAATTGATAAGCATATCCTCTCGTCCAGTGTGATGCGATACGAATAGCTAAATTTTCAGGATGTAAGCGTGCTAAAGCCTCACTCGAATAAGAAATCATGGCTTCTATATCATTTTGAATAACTGCCAATGTTGCTCGCATTGAGGCAATACGCCCTAAAATGTCTTGAGCAGTCTCATCTAATTCGACATCTTGCATCGCATTTTCAGCTTCATGAAGTTTTTGCTCAACAGATGTATGTTGACCGGTCAACAATAGCGTTGAGGCATAAGCTAGCCAAAATGACGGGTGAGCGTCCAAAATCTGATCAGGTAGAGATTCAAGCCAATATAATATCGGTTTCACAATACCACGAAGGTACATTGGTGTGCCTTCACTTTCAATCAGTCGCTCAGCGCGCTCAACATCATTGATCGCGATTGCATGTTGGAACGCCTCTAACTCCAGACCGTTATTTTCATGCCAGATACTCGCTTGTGTATGTAGTTCGTTGACATCTTCTGCGGAAAAACCTGTATTATCACGTAATAGTCGTTGGCGCAATAAATCCGCAAAGAGATAGTGATAACGATACCAGCGACGCTCATTATCTAGTGGAATCAGAAACAAGTTGTTACGTGCCAAATATTCCAGTTTTTCTTGCCCTGAATTAGGCGAATCCGGCATAATCGCATCACACAGAGAGCCGCATAGACGATCTAGTATTGATGTACACAACAGAAAGCGCTGCACATCCTCAGGCTGTTGCTGCATTACTTCTTCAAGAAGATAGTCCAGAATATACTGATTACTACCTGAAAAGGATTCGATAAATTGCGATTTATCCGGATGGCCTTGTAGTGATAGGGCTGCTAATTGTAGTCCAGCAATCCACCCTTCAGTGCGTGTTTCTAACGCCTTGACATCATCTTTTGATAACTTAAGCCCCATTGTCTGACTCAAGAATTCCTCGGTATCATTTGTCGTAAAACGCAAATCAGCTGCTCTTAATTCGGTGAGTTGACCACTTGCTCGTAAGCGACCCAAAGGTAGCTGAGGGTCTTCACGCGTGATAATCACAATGTGTAAGTTCGGAGGCTGGTTGGCAATGAAGAAAGCTAAGCCCTCATCGATCTCCGAGCTGTCTAACACATGATAGTCGTCTAGCACCAAAACGAGATCGTTTTGCGTCAATGCAAATTCATTGACTAACCGTGTCAATATAGTAATAATTGACGGCGATTGTGCCGATTCGAGGGAGTTTAAGATACCGACGCCTATCTCTGGTATGATCGTTTGCAACGAAGCAATGATGTAGCTTAAAAAACGAACGGAGTCATTGTCCGCCTCATCTAACGATACCCATGCAAATGCGCGATCAGCGTGCACACTCCACTTATTTATAATGGTAGTCTTGCCAAATCCTGCTGGTGCAGAGATCAACGTGAGCTTACGGTTAACCTGTGCTTCTAACAAATCTATCAAGTGTGACCGCACAACCAGATCGGAACGTAAACGTGGAATAAAGAGTTTGGTATTTATAATTTGGGTAGTCATGATTTTAATTCTATAATCACAAAGCAAATATACTACGAGATCTTACCTCTCCAATATTGGTTATGCAAAGATAGATGTAGATGTTATTGCTTGATTTATAGGTACACTACACATCAATTGTCACTACAAAATCACTTATATGAAGTGACCAAAGAAATCTATAATTTAACCATCTGCTGAAACGATGCGTAATTGTGGGCTTCGTCGATTTTAGACATACAATACTATGATTGTTCACTCTGACTTAAGTTAAGTTTATCATATATTTCATTTGCAAGTTCGCGGATCGAGGGTCCTTTTAACAGAAACATAGTCGAAAACTCTAAACCTGTTTCTTGCCGAATCACGTTATTAAATTCTAGCGTCATGAGAGAATCAAGCCCAAGTGCATTATATTGAATATCCCCTGTCAATCGATCTAGTGGGATTTGTGTAATCAACGATATTCGCTGAATCAAGAATGATTCCAGCCATGCAATTCCCTGCTCTTCATCTAAGCTGTTTACCTGCTCCAGAAAATCAACCGCTTTACCATCTTTATCAAAATCATGCTGAATAAGTTGATGGTACATCATGGATGTTGAACCGGTCATACTGTTAGTAATCCAACGTTCCCAATCCATATCTAAGATAGTCACATTGACCCGATCTTCAGAGAGAATACGGATTAGACAGTCTAGTGCAAGTGATGGATCTAGTCCATTGACACCTACATTGGTGAAATGTTGCTCAATCTCTTGATTACGAGCGACAATGCCGACATCACGCAGACTACCCCAATTAATACTGGTAGCTGGTAATCCCTGAGTACGACGATAGCGTGCTAAACCATCTAACATAGCATTTGCAGCAACATAGTTAGCTTGTCCGGGGTTGCCGATAATAGCTGTAATGGATGAATACAACACAAAAAAGTCTAATTCACAATCAAGGCTTGCTTCGTGTAGATACCAAGCCCCATGAACTTTCGGGGCAATCACCCTGTCAAATTGCTCGGGACGCATCGTTGCAACAAATTCATCATCCAAAACCATTGCGCCATGAATGATACCTTTCAAGGGTGGCATATCGCGTTGCAAATTTGCGACAAACTGCTTGACTTGGTTGCCGTCCGTCACATCAAACAAACCTTCGTAGATCGTAACACCCTGCTCTCGGATCATATCGAGCGTATCACGTTCAGCTTGTGTTTTTGCACCGCTACGACTAATTAATGCCAAATGACACGCACCTTGTGTAGCGAGCCATTGCGCGGTAGCCAATCCGAAGCCACTAAATCCACCTGTAATGAGATAGGAGGCGTCTTCTTGAATAGTCCAATTCGGGTGATCTTGCGACTGCATCGTGATCATTTCATCGTACATGTCCACCACAACCTTACCAATATGTTGTGCTTGGCTCATATAACGAAAAGCATCCTGAAGCTGTGAAGCTGGAAAGGATGTGATTGGCAATGGAGACACCAAACCCTCTGACATCATATCAGTGACTTCTTCCATCAATTGTTTGATGAGGTGGGGGCGCTGAAGACTCAGTGTATCAATATCAACAGATGCAAACATGATATTACGATCAAAAATTGCCATTGGCAGTTGCTTGCCCTGCAGAATATCTTGTTTCCCGAGTTCTACAAAACGGCCGAGCGGTGCAAGAATATCCAACCCACCTTTAAGTAAATCGCCGGACAGGGTATTCAGCACAACATCAACCCCGTGACCATCTGTCCATTCAAGAATGTCATCTACAAATTGTAACGATCGCGCATCACTGACGAATTCAATTCCCATCTCTCGCAAGTAGTTACGTTTACGCTCAGACCCTGCTGTTGCAAAAATTTCCGCGCCACACCACTTAGCGATTTGTAAAGCAGCAAGCCCAACGCCTCCGGTTGCCGAATGAATAACAACACGCTCACCTGCTTGCAATTTCGCGATATAATGTAACGCGTAGTAAGCCGTAATGAAGTTAATGTAAACAACACTCTCGGCATAACTAAAAGCATCGGGTTTGTGAACCACAAAGTTAGGTTTTACTGTAGTGTAGGATCTAAAACAACCTTGTCCTTCTGTCATCACGACTTGATCGCCTACTTCAAAATCCTGAACGTCAGCACCTACCCGAATAACCTCACCAGCACACTCTAGACCAAGCTCACTACCAAAATACGTTTGTTGTAAATATTGTTGCGGCAACAAGTTAAGCACTTTCATCAAGTCCTTGAAATTGATCGCGCTACTATGCACACGCACTTCGAGTTCACCTAATTTAGGGGTTACACGTTCCGAAGGCGCAAAATAGAGATTATCAAAGGAACCAAGATTATCGATGGCTAACGCGACAGATGTTTGCGTATTGACTTCTTCATGCCTGACTTCAGAAGATTCAACCCGTACAAGTCTACGCACAAAGGTATCTAAATCGCGCACCAACCACTCTATCTCATTGGTTTGAGTACGTAGTAAACGTGCTAGACTGTCGATGCTCTCATTAGATGGAGCGTGCGGTAAGTCGATCAACATCGCATTAAAAGATGGATGTTCATTCACAATAACTCGAAATAGACCAACAAGACCATTCTGGGCAAATCCATCGAGTTGATCTTCATCAACCATAAGATAGTTACCAATTGTCATAACCGCCAATCGTGTCAGTGTGTCATAATTAGCAGTATGCAATGTTTGGACGAGTCGAATCATATCTTTGCATGCGGTGCTGATGTCTTCTATTGTAGATTGGTGTGGGGATGGACAATAGATGATGCCATCAGGACGATGTATGTCAGGTTGCTTTAGATAGTGGATAGCATCGTCCATTGTGTGAAGCGTCGTAAATTTGTCTTCACGATATGTTTCAAAATTGGGGATCGCTTCCAGAAATGTAAATTGAGAATCGGAAATAATAAGCCAATTTAGTGGTTCATTTAATTGGATGTCAGGTACTTCGGTCGGCAGCCAATCAAGTTCGTAGTACCAACTATCAGGTTCAGGGGTGCAGCGACTGCTATCAAGAATATGAAAGTGTATCGAAACCAGTTCCGCTACAATCGTTCCATCGTTATTGAATAAAACTAGAGTACCGACATTTGGCTGGTCAGCTGCAATATAACCATAACACCAGATGTTGTCTTCGGCTTTTGTATACCAACGGAGTTGCCCAACTTTAGTCGGTACAATAGCAGAATGGCTACATTCATCAATGAGCACCAATAAACTTTGTAGACATCCATCAAGCAACGTTGGATGCAGATAGTATGCTTCATCATCTGACGCTACTTCCCCCAATTTGAGATTAGCTAGCACACCGCCTTCAATACGCGCCAAGTGTTCAATTGTGCGAAATGCCAAACCATAGTTGAGATTTCTTCGGTCAAGTTGTTTGTAAAACGCATTCACATCAATATGGGTCATGTCAGAGTTTTGCAAAGTCTCAAGTGTTGGCAAACTCTGCCGCGGAGATGCATAAGGCTTAGCAAGAATGTTGGCATGAGCATGTTGTGTCCACTGACTATAGTCACCTCGTTTTGTACTAGAGATATTCAGCTCATGCAAGTGTGTGTTATATGTCACTGTTGCCGATGTGTCATTATCAAGAGGTAGAATCTTCTCAAAAGAAACATTCTCAAACGTAATCTGTTGATTATTCGATTGCATGTGCGATAAGGCGAGCATCATTTCAATATAACCAGATGCAGGTAAAACAGGTATCTTATCGAGCATATGATCTGATAAATAATGCAAATCAGGGCGTGACAAATCACACGCATAGCCCTGTTGCGGTGTTATCAGAGGTAGATGCAACAGGGGGTGAATGGCATGACTTGTTCGATCATCTAATGATGCACGACTTTCTGTCCAAAGATATTCTCTTTGCCACACATAAGGTGGAACAGAAACACGCCTAGCCGATTTGTATATGAATGACCAATCAATCGGTAGACCACCTGCATATAATTCCGCAAGCGACAATAAGACTCTTGAATAGTGCGCCTTTTGCCGATGTAGAGAATACACGGCGAGTCCATTATCCTCTTGAGTTATAATGCGAATATGAGGCGTTAATGCAGGATGTGGGCTAAGCTCAATAAACGTAGTATATCCGTCTGCCAGTAAATTATTGATCGCGGTTTGGAACCGAACAGGTTGAACATTATTCTGCCACCAATAGTCAACAGATTGTGCTTCAGTCCATAATTCACCTGTCACCGATGAATAGAGTGGCGTATGAGGGGGTTGTGATTGTAAGTCTTGCAAGGCATCGTAGAAATCATCCTTTAGTGATTCCATTTGATAACTATGATATGCGACATCGACAAATAAATGACGATGAAATACATCATCGGATTCAAGGCGTTTAGCAAGCTCCTCAATCGCATGGGTATCTCCTGCCACAACTACCGATTGTGGGCTGTTGATTGCTGCAATATTCAATTGTCCCGTGTAATCTTCCAAATACGAGGACACATGCTCGATTTCTAATCCAATAGCTAGCATCGACCCTTGTTTGACTAATTGCTGTTGTGTCCGACTACGATGGTAAACAAGACGAACTGCCTCAGGTAATGATAAACTGCCTGCAACCCATGCGGCAGCGATCTCACCGACACTATGCCCAACAATAGAGGCTGGCTGTATTCCTATTGATTTCCATAATTGCGTTAGGCCAACTTGCAGTGCAAAGTTTGCAGGCTGAGCGTAGCGTGGTTGGCGCATAGGGCGTTGGTCTTGTGTAGAAAAAGCATCCAATATCGACCACTGTGCGAGTGGTTCAAACAAGTCATTCACCATTTCCACTGCTTGTCGGAAGACTGAGCTTTCCATCATTAATTGAGCAGCCATCCCCCAAGATTGCGTCCCCATACCACTATACACAAACGCAATCTGTTGTGCGTTGCGCGGTTGAGCGACACCCACAGCAACATTTTCTGATAGACTGCCTTGAGCCATCGTCTTAAGTTGCTCCTGAAGTTTCTGGCGATCTGATGCCACAAATACCGCTCGGTGTGGTTGAGCGTCACGCAGGCACGTCATGGTATAGCTATAATCTGTAAAGTCTGAATTGGGCAGCGTTTCCAAAAACGATGCATGAACCGCCATCATATCTTGCAATGCACTCTCATGTCTGTTAGTCAGTGCCACAATAAGTGGCTTATCAGATGATGTAATGTTTGCAGAAACATCCTGAGGTACTTCTTTTAAGATAGCATGCGCATTTGTTCCCCCATATCCAAATGCGTTGACCGCCGCTACTAGTTCCGAGTCAGACTGCAATTCGGTATTATCAAGCGGGATTTGTAGACGTAGGTTATCTAAATCAATCTCAGGATTTAGATTTTGCAGATGGAGATGTGGCGGTAGTTGTCGATGAGTTAGGCATAGTGCAACCTTTATCACACTGGCAATACCTGCTGCGGCTTCCGTGTGACCAATATTTGTTTTGACCGATGATACATAGGCAGAACGATCCGCAGGTCTGCCCTCACGGAGAACTTCGCCCAGTGCATTCATTTCGATTGGATCCCCCACAGCAGTACCTGTTCCGTGCGCCTCTACAAAATCAATCGAAGACGGGTCAATATCAGCACGATGACAGACTTCTTTAATAAGCGTCTTTTGTGATTCTCCATTGGGAACAGAAATACTAGAAGTTTGTCCATCTTGGTTCACACCAGAAGCCTCGATTGTCGCATAAACATGCGCTTGATCCGAGAGATCATTAGCTCGCTTAAGAATAACTACACCTGCGCCTTCACCACGGGCGTAACCATTTGCACTTTTATCAAAAGTTTTGCACCGCGCATCGGGCGATAGATAACGTCCTTTACACATCGCAATTGCAAATTCGGGGCGGAACATCAGATTCACCCCCCCAACAATCGCAGTGTCACATTCATCGTTGTTGAGTGCTTGTACAGCCAAATGCAAGGCAACTAATGATGACGAACAGGCTGTATCGATCGTCATACTTGGACCTTGAAAATCATATAGATGCGATATGCGGTTAGAAAGCATCGTCATCGTGGTACTTACGCCTGTATGTGACATGATCTGCTCACGATTGAATACGCTTAATTGTTGCCCCATGTTATCCATCGTGAAGGCACCAACAAAAACACCCGTTCGCTGATTAATGTCAGATTGTTCAGATGTGCGTGCATCATCTAGTGCTTCTTGTGTGACTTGTAACAGGAGACGTTGTTGTGGATCCATACCTGTGGCTTCACGGGGGGTGATACCAAAAAACTCATAATCAAATTCATAGATATTTTCTGTGAGAAAACCACCTTGCCTGATATACATTTTCCCAGGTGCATCAGGATCAGGGTCATAGTAATGATCAATATCCCAGCGATCTTCAGGAATGTCGATAATCGCATCAACACCATTTACCAGTAGTTCCCAATAATCACTTAAAGATTTAACACCACCCGGAAAGCGACATGCCATGCCAACAATCGCTATTTTGCTCATACCTATTCCACATCCCCAACCTGCTTACAACAATAATGAAACTATTTTACAATAGAATCGTTGTTACATGCTTGTGTTGATGATATTGCTATAAATTTTGTAATGTGTTTACAGATGCGTTTTCTCGCCCCACAGTTGAGTCTACTGAGCTTAGATTACACCCCAAATCTTATCTGCAGTTAGCAAATTTGGTGAAATATGACAATTTGCACATATTCTATTTGTCTGATGTTACTTTGCTTTGCACTAGCATCTTCGTTAAAATCACTAACGATGTAATAAATTCTATATTCTACAACTCAATAACGCGGGGAGAATTTTATGCAAGTGAAACAATTTAGATATGTACTTATTGTTATGATGTTGGTTGTATTCAGCATTCCTGCAAATACACAGGATAGTGAGACACAAACATTAGTCGTTTCAACATTTGGTTTCAATCTGGATATCATTGAAGAAAATATCAAGATTCCATTTGAAGAAATGTACGATGTAGAAATCATTTACGATACAGGTAATAACTCAGATCGTTTGGCACAACTTGAGGAATTAGGTGAAAACAGCGAAGTAGATGTCATCCACTTAGCAGGTATCTTCCCACATCAAGCAAAAGCCCTAGAACTGCTTCAACCAGTTGACCCAGAACTTTTGGAAAACTACGATGAACTGTATGAATGGGCACAAGATCCACTCGGTGATAATATGGGTGTAGCCTATGCGATCAACAGCCATGCCATTGCTTATCGCAGTGATCTGGTTGAAGAACCACTCACATCATGGAATGACCTTCTCCGCGAAGATCTAACCGGATTTGTCAGTGTACCGGATATGTCTACCACGTTTGGCCCAGCAACCGTCATTATGATGGGATATGCTACGGGCGCTGACCCAGAAGACTTTGAAGAGTATACCGAAGCCGGTTGGGAACAAATGCCAGCAATGGCAGATCAGATCGTGACAGCTTATATTCGTAGTTCAGAACTTGTCGCACTCTATCAAGAAGAAGAAGTATGGGCATCACCTTATTCAAGTTTTGCAAGAGGTAATCTAATTGGTACCGAATTACCAATAGAATTCATTATCCCTGAAGAAGGCGCAGTTGGTGACCCAATCACAGTCTCTATCACAGCAGCAAGCGATAACGTAGAACTCGCACATGCCTACATCGACTTTATCATCTCTCATGACATTCAATTGCAAGAAGCAATTGATCTCATCGATTCCCCTACTAACATGACCGTTGAAGTTCCAGAAGAACAAGCAGAGCTTCTGACATATGGTGAAGAGCTACTCGATTCATTGGTCTTTATGGATCAAGCAATGCTGATTGATGTAATTGATGAATGGTTGGAACGCTGGAATGAGCTAATGCTCCAGTAAGTTTTTACCCAAAACATAACACGAATGGGAGCAGTTTTGTTCCCATTCTTTATATATAGAAAAGATTTCTGATGCGCCAATTATTTCAGACACGTACCATCGTCATACTTGTCTCGCCTGCATTGCTATTTATTTTCATATTTTTTGTTTTACCGCTGTTATTCACACTTGCCGAAAGTTTCTATGATCCTGATTCGATGCAACTAACGCTTCAGGGATATATTGATTTCTGGAATCGAGAGACATCGCAGATTATCTATTGGCGTACACTGCGCCTTGGTGTCATTATCACATTCTTGACAATGATTTTTGCGTTCCCTGCATCCTATTTATTAGCCAAAATGCCTCCACGTCGTCGCATGTTTTTTATGTCGCTGGTTATATTGCCGTTAATGACAAACCCCGTTGCGCGTACATATGCATGGCTAATCATTCTCGGGCGTAATGGTTTGATCAATAATTTGTTGCTCGACCTCGGCATTGTAGAACGCGCTCAAAGACTGATGTTTACAGAGGGTGCAATCATCTTAGGCTTAACTCAATTATTTCTACCTTTGATGGTTCTGCCATTAGTCAGTGCTATGGAAAATATTCCGCGTCATGTAGAGGAAGCGGCACATAGCCTTGGCGCAAACAGATTAACTGTATTTTTGCGAATTATTGTCCCATTATCAGCAGATGGTCTAGTGCTCGGGGCGACATTGGTCTTTACAGGCGCAACAACAGCATATGTAACGCCTGCAATATTAGGTGGTACAAGGATGCTCATGATGTCGACCTTGTTACGACAACGTTCTTTACAAGCATTCGATGATCAAGGAGCAGCGGTTGTAGCAGTCATCATGATATTAACCACACTAGCTGTGAACTTGCTTATTCGTGCGTTTCGTCCTAAACCTGTGAGTCGGAGGTAAGATTCATGAAGCCATCACCATGGTTATATGTTAGTTTGGTTTTAATGTATGTCTTCCTTCTGGGTCCGTTCATAATTATTTTTGTAGCGTCGTTTGGAGACCAGACCAATTTGGCATTTCCTCCGCAAGGTTTCACATTGAAGTGGTTTGTCAATATCTTCGAAACAGAGCAGTTTATTGATAGCTTCCAGACGAGCTTTAATTTAGGTTTATTGGCGACTGCGTGTTCACTCACCTTGGGCATTCCGGTTGCCTACGCAGTAAGCCGCTTTGAGTTTGCAGGTTCAGGTATTATTGAAACAATCTTTTCCATACCAATCCTTGTACCGGGGCTGGTAATTGGTTTATCCATGTTAAGTTTTTTCGTTGTATTTGGTCGCTTACAAGTATTCACAAGCTTGCTCATCGCACATACTGCGATTCTATTCCCATACAGTGTCCGAGTTGTTTCAGTCAGTTTGCGCAACCTCGACCCTGCCATTGAAGAAGCCGCTGTAAGCTTAGGAGCAAGCCGTGTCCGTAGTTTCATCAGCATCGTTATTCCGAATATTCGCGCCGGTATTGCGGCAGCCTTTATTTTAGGATTCATTACATCCTTCAATAATGTGCCAGTATCATTGTTCCTGAGTGGTCCGGGGATCGAGACACTACCGATTTCGATGTTGAGTTACATGGAATATTATTTTGACCCAACAATAGCTGCACTATCTACCCTACTCATCATATTTTCAATAACACTTGTACAACTAGCTGAACGTATTCTTGGTTTATCTCAATTTGTTTAAAGTGAGAAAGTAACACATGCTAAAAATTAATAACCTACGAATTGAGTACCAAAAGGGTATTCCGACACTTGATCAATATGATCTAACAGTTGAAGACGGAGAACTTGTTTCTCTACTAGGTCCAAGCGGGTGTGGTAAAACAACGACACTACGTACTGTCGCAGGTTTTATCGAGCCAGTCGCAGGTGAAATTACATTAAATAATACAGACATCACCTATTTAACACCTAACAAACGCAATATTGGTCTGGTATTTCAGAGTTACGCACTGTTTCCGCATATGACTGTCTTCCAGAATATTGCCTTTGGGCTCAAAATGCGCGGTATCAATAAAAACGAAATCAATAAACGCGTTGATAATGCCTTGCAAATGGTAGATCTTGAGGCATTCGGCGATCGTCGTCCTGCGCAACTCTCAGGTGGTCAGCAACAAAGAGTTGCTTTAGCGCGTGCAGTTGTCATTGAACCGCAATTGTTACTTTTAGATGAGCCACTTAGCAATCTGGATGCAAAACTTCGTGTTAGCATGAGAACTGAAATTCGCCGATTACAACAAAGATTAGGCGTTACGACCCTATATGTCACACACGATCAGGAGGAAGCATTAGCCATCTCAGATCGCGTTGTTGTCATGAATCACGGTGTTATAACTCAAAGTGGACCACCTGAAGAAATTTATAATATTCCAAAGAGTGGATTCGTTGCAGATTTTATGGGGTTCGACAATCATTTTCAATCCACCATACAGAATATTGACGATCAATTCATGGATATTACCGTCGCTGACCAAATCATGCGTGTACCGAAGCCGCAATCGAGAGAACAACAACTGAATTCGAATACACCAATTGACATTTATTTCCGATCAAGTACACCAGAACTTACAAATAACTCATCTGAGCATAGCATACCCGGAAACATTATCTTGCATACGTTTCAGGGAGATCATGTTGAATACATCGTTGAAACAGATATAGGTGAGCTCATTATTCGGATGTCACAACATAGTCAACGCTTTGGGAATGGACCGACCTTTGTTAATCTCGACCCTCAAAGTCTTATCGTTTTACCAAACAATTAGAAAGAGACATCGTTTACGATGAAAAAACCTCAATTACAAAAACATATCCGGTGTGTAACTGGAGATGTAGCGCCGTATGTTTTACTTCCTGGCGACCCAGCCCGCGCTGAACGAATCGCGAATAAAATGGACAATGCAAAGCTAGTTGCAAAAAATCGTGAATTTGTTGTCTACACCGGAACAAAAGATGGTGTCGATGTCAGTGTGTGTTCTACTGGTATCGGGAGTTCTTCAACCGCTATTGCAGTCGAAGAGCTGATTCGAGTCGGCGCACACACATTTATTCGAGTCGGATCTTCAGGTGGAAGACAACCACATATTCCAATTGGATCAACGATAATCGTCACAGCAGCATATCGTGGTGAAGGGACATCCATCGCTTATCTGCCAATGCCTTTTCCTGCTGTCGCCAGTTTGAATGTAACCAATGCGCTCGTTGAAGCGGCAAAGGATATTGGTCGCGAAACATATACTGGCATAGGATATACCCGCGATGCATTTTATATTCAAGATCAAGACTTGAATGAAAAATTACAACGTTCTGGTGTCGTTGCCGCAGAGATGGAAGCCTCGACCCTCTTTGTTGTCGGCGCATGGCATGGCGTAAATACAGGGTGTATTGTCGCATCCGATTCAAATATCTGGTTAGAACAACAACCCACTTTAGAAGAAAAAGAAGCACTCTATTTTGAAGGCGAAGACTATGTCATCGAAGTCGCCCTAGGTGCTGTCAAAATCCTATCAGGAGATATAAATGGCTAGTGTCGATTTACTTATAAAAAATGCCCAAGTTGTCGATGTATTCCGTATGCGAACATTCCAAGGCTGGGTGTCTGTCAAAAATGGACGCTTTTTGCATATTGAAGAAGGCGACCCATTACCAACAATCAAAGCAGACGAGGTGATTGATTTAGACAATCAATATATTTGCCCCGGCTTAATTGACTCCCATATGCACATCGAAAGTAGCCAGATTACCCCTCGTCGATTTAGTGAAGCAGTTATTCCATTTGGAACGACAACCATTCTTAGCGACCCACACGAGGTAGGAAACGTCGCCGGAGAAGCAGGTGTCCGTTGGATGATTGCAGCATCAGAGGGTTTACCACTTAAAATATTTAACTCGATTCCAAGTTGCGTGCCCGCAACATCGCCCGAAATTGAGTGGACAACAGAAGTGTTTGACGAACATGTGATTACACGCCTAGCAAGTGAGGATTCCGTAATTGCTCTCGGTGAAGTAATGGACTATCGCGGTTTACTTGGTGACAATCCACGCCTCCAAATCCTTGTTGCCGCCGCACACAATGCGGGGATTTTTGTAGAGGGTCATATTCCAACACTTACGGGTGCCGAATTATCTGAATATCTCGCTCATGGTGTAGGTTCAGATCATACGTTGACATTCCCTGATAAGATCAACGAGCAGATTTCCAAAGGGCTCGCTGTTATGTTACAGACAAAATCTCTGACGCCTCAAAATATAGATACTGTCATGGCACTACCAGACCGTTCTCGGATTATCATTATTACGGATGATATTGAACCGTCATTGCTCATCAAGGGACACTTATCACGCATGGTAAAATTAGCCATAGACTCCGGGATGCCTGCAATTGAGGCGCTAGCATCTGCAACCATTCGCCCAGCGCGCTATTTGAACTTGCGACGTATTGGTGCAATTGCCCCCGGTTACCATGCTGATTTTATTGTTATGTCGGATCTAGAGACATTCCCACCACAAGCGGTATTTGTCGATGGCACTCAGGTTGCAAAAAATGGAGAATTGATAGACTCCACCCTTCCAGCGCTCCCAGAAGAAATTGAATATTATGGTGTGCCCGGTCCACTAGAAATTAATGATTTTCGCTTCGTTACTCAACCCGCTTCTCCATCAACAGTCTTGGCAAACGCAGTTACCCTTCAAAACACAACCAATAGTCTTACCCAGATGGAAACGGTCGAAGTCAACATTGATGGCGAAGGCTTTGCTGTGTTCCAACCAGATGATAAACTTGCCCTTCTGTCAATTTATGCACGCAATAGTGAGTCATCATCCACAGGTATACTCAAGAATTCGGGATTCACTCGTGGTGCATTCGCCAGTACCGTTTGCCATGATTCGCACAACTTGATGGTGCTTGGTCGCGATGTGAATGATATGCAACTTGCCGCACAGACTGTACTTGAAATGAACGGTGGAATAGCAGTGACAGACGGCAATCAAATCATCGCACAACTGGCACTTCCATTCTTTGGTCTCTTGAGTGATGAGCCAGTTCCACTAGTCGCTGAAGAAATGCAAGCAATTGAAGATGCGCTTCGTGCACTAGGTATGAAACATAGTCGACCATTCCTGTTGCTTTCAGTCCTAGGACTCACCGTCAGCCCATATGTCAAATTTTCCGACAAAGGTGTTGTTGATACTGAAAAACGCGAAGTTATGTCGCCGTGGGTTGAAGCAGAATAGTAAACCAGCGACTCTATTTTAACTTGAAAGCAATAAATTTATTGCCGTGCGTGATTGATGATTCAAAGGATGTACAAACCTTTGAATCATCTCAGAATGGCACTAAGTCATTTTTGCAGCAGTTATTATGCAAGCACTTCTTGTGCGACGCGTAATCCACTCTCATAGGCGCCGTGTGCAGTACCTCTAGATTTAGCAGACGATGTCGCGGTGCCTGCAAAGAACAACTTGTTGTCTAATGATTTTGCTAGATGATCGACAATACTTAGCCCAAAGCCCGGTTTAATGTAGCAATATGTACCTGCGCTGAATTCATCTTCCATCCAGTTTTGGACAATTACGTCATCACGATTGATCAGTTCAATATCAACAACCTCGGATAGTTCATCTAAGGCTAAGTTTAAAGCATCATCAGGAGACTGACTGAGGTAGTGACGAGCATAAGGTCCTGTTATCCAACCCACAAGTATTTGCCGATCGTCAGGTTTATCTTGTGGTGAATTGCGCCGCCACCAGAGCGGAACGACTGTAGCATCTTCGATTCCGCCTTCTTCTTGTTGCGTTTTGAACGCTTTCTTCTGTACGGGAATCACAAGTTTGATAATGTCCCCGCTAACGTGTCCAGACAGCGCAACCTGTTTTTCTTCAGGGAGTGCTGGTTCAAAATTCATCTTTTTAAGGATTGGAATTGGCAGCGTTATAATCACTTTATTTGCGCTAAATGAGCCTTGGTTGGTCTCGATTATAACATGCTCATCCTGCCATGTAATCTTATGGACTTGATGGTTAAAGGCGATTGGTAGTTCTTCTGCCAGATGACTGAGCAATGTAATGTAGCCATCTTTAAATACAAAATCGCGGTCTCCATACATTTCGCCAGTCAGGACCTGTTGACGCATCATGTCCTCTATCATTAGCGCGGACACCTTATCTAAGGTCTCAAAGTCTTTGGATGCGTGATCAAAAGCTTCCTTTAAGGGTTTGGGCAGGAACGGTAGTCTGTTGACATAGTCACTGACACTTTCATCAGTACGTGGTTTGGGGTTTAGTCCGAAGCGAAGCAGGACTCCCACGAAGAGTAGTTGCATGCTTTCAACAATACTAAGATCCGTTTTAGGTTTTTTCAGTTCTCGAATTTCAATGCCAAGCTCGTTTACAAGCGTATACATTGGATTTTTTGTGCCATGAATTAATTCACCGCCACGTTCAAACAATACCCCATCAGGTAGTCTCTCGGATGATAAACGACCACCAATCCGGTCTCTTGCTTCCAACACCATGATGTTCTTATTAGACTTGTAAATCTCTGATGCAGATGCAAGACCCGACATACCAGCACCAATTACGATAATGTCATATTCTTTCATGTTTATCCTCATACAATCGACAAAGTCGAATCCATTCGATTATCTCATCGACATTTCGCATACTAACAATCAAGATCAAATTACAAAGATGTTTGTATGGGAAGTTTGTCGTTGTCGATGGTAACCTTATATAATACGTTAAATTCCACATTGTGGAATAAGTAAAGAATACTCCACACTGTGGAAAAAGTCAAGTAAGGACGAATAGGATTAATGTATGACTCAGATATCTAAAGAAAAGATACTAGAGGCCACCCTAGCACTTTTAGATAGTGAAGGTGAGGCTTTTTCTATGCGGGGATTGGGCAGAGCACTGAATGTGGATGCTAAAGCCATTTACTACTATTACCCCAATAAAGACAGCTTACTCAATGCGACGCTTAAACATGCAATGCAAGAAGTACAACTACCTAAAGTGACAGGGAATACATGGCAAGCTGAATTAACGTCATTAGCCCACACCTATGCCAACCTAGCTACAGCACACCCCAACCTTGTGCCCATAATGATACGGTTGGACGGCACCATGCCCGCTGCATTTGATCTGATGGAACCCGTAGTGGAGATTCTTGCAAAAACATCGTTATCCGAGCGTCACATTTTGCACGTGGTTGAGTTGTTCGTCAGTTTATTACCCAGCTACATGATTGAGGACGGCACCGAACATCTGGATAATGAAGGATTGCTGACACACCTGCGCACATTAACAAAAGAACAATATCCGGCTATTAACCGTCTAATCTCTCGCTTGCAGCCTACTGACTCACTAACTGATGATGATATTCAAATCAACATCATTATTTGGGGTATAGAAAAACTCGTTGAAAATGAGGCAAAAATCATGAGCAATGAGGATAACGCAAGGTAATTGCGATTCATTATAACATCTAAGGATAGATGAATCAGGCGCTGAAACAACGCACCGGAGCATTTTATCTGGAGGGATAATTATGCCTCAATAACTTAGGGAAATGTAACAAAATCCGACAGACTGAGATATCCATAATCCCAGTCTGTCGATATTATTTTGCATTCAAAATGCACTCAGATTTACTATTCGCCACCTTCGCGAAGTTCTACTTCAACTGGTTCCCAGTCTTCACCCGTGACATCCATATCTTCCATAGACATCATCAAGCTATCAAGTGCAGCTTCTGCAAGATCTGAACGCCATGCGCCTTCTGCTGGTTCTTCAGCGATAACTTCACCTTCAATCGCAACTTCTACAGTTTGTGTCCAGAGGTCTTCATCCATAACACCAATACCAGCAGGGGATGGCCAAATCAACTTGCTGATTTCATTCAGTTGCCATGTTTGGTGACTTTCGCCCAATGTTGAACCATTATCTAGAACAATTTCAACACATTCTTCTGGGTTATCACGGCAGAAAATCCAACCACGGAAGCTTGCTTTAAGGAAAGCGACCGCAATATCTTCATTACCTTCTTCAGCCAACCAGTCTGCATTCACAAATACATGATCTTGCAACATTGCAGTACCAACATCGTTGAAGTCAATAACGTTAAGGTCTTCGGGTTGGAACAATTCGCCAGTTTCTGGGTTGATTTGTTCAAGTACCTGCGCATATTCGTTATAGGTCATTGCTTGTGCAGCATCAACTTCACCATTGATCAACAAGGACATGTCAAATGGTTGTAGAACAATCGTTACATCATCTTCGTTATCGGGATCAATACCGACTGCTCGCATTGCTGCGTAGAGTTCATGTTCGTTACCGAAGCCCCATGTACCGATACGCATACCTTCGAAGTCTTCTACCGATTCGATACCTGTATCAACAAAAGATACTTCGAGTGTACCGCTACGTTGGAATACTTGCGCGATGTTGACAAGGTTAACACCTTGCTCGTTTGATTCAAGCACTTTTGGAACCCAAGCAAGACCAAATTCTGCTCCACCGGATGCCACTACTTGTTGCGGTACAATCTCGACTGCACCTTCTAAAATGGTAAGGTCGAGACCTTCTTCTTCGTAATAACCTTGAGCGAGTGCTGCGTAGTATCCAGCAAATTGCGATTGTGCAACCCACTGTAATTGAAGACTGACGGGCGTGAGTTCTTCGTCTTGTGCACTTCCCAATCCAGTTGAGAAGACACCCAAAAGTAATACTAAAATAACAAATAAACTAACTATTTTACGCATAAGAGATAACCTCCATCTGCAATATATAAAATTAGACAATTGTAGTAAACACAGAGCGCGATTCGGAATGATATTTGTGTTATATCGACAATTGGTTCTATCTAAGCATAAGACTAATTGACACTTTTCGCCAATACATTGCACAAATTCAACAGAAATGCACAATACCTTTTAGTCAGTTTTACGAAAAGAGACATGCCATGGCATTAATCTGCGTTCAGCAAATAGTACAATTAGATAAAATGAAATACCGATAATAGATGCCATTACAATTGCTGACCATGCTTTTGCAAAGTCAAATGCAGATGCCTCTTGTGTGATATAAACACCTAGTGTTGCGCGTGGACCACCGAAAAATTCAGCAACAACTGCGCCAATCAGCGCAAGTGCACTCGCGACACGCAATGCACTAAAAATGTACGGTAAGGCATTCGGGATACGTAGAGAGAATAATATCTTAAACGGACTCGCCGCATAAGATTGCATCAGTTCTAATTGACGAGCTTCGACTAATGTCAACCCACGTACCGTATTGATCATCGTCGGGAAGAAAACAATAATTGCAACAATTGCCATTTTAGATGCGGGGTTCGTCAAACCAAACCAATTATTCATAATCGGAGCAAACGCAATAATTGGCACTGAATTTGCTGCAATCGCAAAGGGCATAGTCGCCTCGCTAACAATTGTCCAACGCGCCGTAATTAAAGCCACCAAGATCCCGAACCCACACCCAATAACAAATCCACCGATAGCCGACCAGAGCGTCGCACCGCTGGCTTCGAACAGTAACGAGCTTTCAGCCGGATCAATCCACAGGTTAAATTCGGACGAGAGTTCGTAGAAAATAGCAGAGGGCTTCGGGAGTAAAAATTGTTGGATATTGAGGACAATGACCAGTAATTCCCAGATGACTAACACACTGATGGCAATCACAATCGTTGGAAAATAGTATTGCAATCCATTAGCAACACGATCTGAAAATGTAGGGGCTTTATTGACTTTACGTTTTGCTGTCACTGCTACACCTCGTGTGCATCGCGTAATAGTTCGCGGACTTCTGTCACCATCTGATAATAATCAGGTCTTTCACGCGTTTCAAAGTTACGAGGATATGGCAGTGGATTATCAACAATCTCAGTGATGCGCCCTGGACGAGGTGACATGACAACAATCCGACTGGATAAAAAGACCGCTTCAGCAATACTATGGGTGACAAAGATAACAGTAACTTTTGTACGTTGCCATATATCAAGCAGTTCCAAATTCATTCGTTCGCGCGTGAATTCATCCAGTGCACCAAACGGCTCATCCATCAGGAGAATAGACGGTTCAAACGCTAGAGCGCGTGCAATCGATACCCGTTGTTGCATACCACCAGACAACTGCCAGGGATAGTGATTCCCAAACTGTCCCAATTCAACCAATTCCAACATTTCTTGCGAGCGTTGTTCACGATCTGACTTAGAATAGCCCATCACTTCTAACGGGAGCTGTACATTTTTTTTGACAGTTCGCCACTCATATAGTGTGGCTGCTTGAAATACCATCCCATAATCACGATCTAAACGGGCTTGTTCGGGAGACTTACCATTGACCTTTAAATCGCCAGACGTTGGTTGAATCAGATTAGCAACGAGTCGCATCAATGTGGATTTACCACATCCAGAAGGACCAATTAACGAGATAAACTCACCCGCTTCAATATCAATATCAATATCTTGCAGGGCAATGACCTGTTCATCAGTATCGGGGTTAAAGATCTTGTTTACCCCACTTGCCGAAATGGCAATTTGTAATTGCTCTTGCTTCATAAATTTAGAACCTTTAATCAATGGTGCGAATATATCCACGCAAAACGAAGCGTTCAGTCAGACTCACAGCTACAAAAAACAGAATACCAACCAACGCTGCCATTACAATCGAAGCCCATAACTTGGGTGTGGATGTCAAACTATAATCAGAGCTGAAATCAAGTATTGCGCGTCCCAAGCCATCACCAATACCGGACGGTAGCTCACCGATAATCGCACCGACCACGCTGGCTGTTGCCGAGACTTTTAGCGCCGTAAAAATATAAGGCAATGCTGCTGGAAAGCGTAATTTCCACATAATCGTCCATGTACTGGCAGCATATGATTGCATGAGTTCGACTTGTTGGGTTTGAGGGGATTGTAAACCCCGTAAGGTGTTGATTGTAACAGGGAAAAATGTTAGATAAGCTGCGATCACCGCAACGGATAATGGGCTTGCGCCGAGCCAAATCACAACCATCGGTGCAATCGCGATAATCGGCACAGTTTGCGAGGCAACGACATACGGTAATAAACCGCGCTCCATCAGCTTTGAATGAGCAAAGATTGATCCTAAACCAAAACCAAGCACTGCCCCAAACAAAAATCCGAAGACGGCTTCACTAAATGTAAAGACGGCAGCATCCGCCAAAATGCGCACTAACAAGAATTCACCGTTTCGTCGGGCAGGTTGTAAAAATGCTTCGGCAATCATTTGTAAGTGTGGCAAATTCAAGTCGTTAAAGATCTTCAAATCAAGCAATACAAGTGAACGTGACTCCGGCAAAAAGCGATCATCTGCAAATTCGCCCTCAACAGTGGCAACATTCTGCCCAACAATATCACGTACGGCAGTTACATCACCTGCTGTATCAGCCCGTACTGCAAATGTCAAACGTCCGGGGAATTCCGGTTGAATTGGCAAAAAACCAAGACCTTCAGCACGATCCAAATCATCTAAGTAACGCAAATTATCTAGTGGTACATCTTCTGCATCGTCTTCCGGTGGAAAAGCCGGCATTAAATCATCAAGATCTTTGCGATCAGCAACGACATAATCAATCTCGTTACCCTCGAGTGCAATCAATGCCTCATCTATTGTCGGATATGTACTATATTCCCAATTTGATTGCGGAACAGTGATTTTGTAGGCAATTGAATCTGCGAATGATTTGCTTGCTTCCCATGCGACCATTAAAACAGACAGTGCCACAAAAAAGCCAAGTACCCGTGTCGTTTTACCGGGAGACATCAGCATGAGTGCAAGTACCGCTAGAATCGCAAACAAGATCAACGTTACAACATTTGATCCCTCGAGAGTTGGGATAATGAACAGAAAACTATCGAGAATCAACAACGCAACAAGATATGCAAATCGGCTTTGCGTCGGCATAATGAACAATACAATCAAGCCTACTATCAATAAGGCAATTGTGATTCCTGCCCAGATTACGACGCCATTGCGCATCACATCAAGCAATATTGATGCCTCAAGCTCTTCTTCGCCAATATCGTTTGCCCAAGAGTCGGCATATTGTGCTAAAGGAGAGAGAATTTCCTCAGGATCATTTTCGGTTTGTTCCGCCATCCAAATTGCTAACTGACCGACTGTCGATTCAACGACAATATCATCATCTGATGTTGCATTCTGGAATGTGGAGAACACCCCGATAAATACAAGACCAATCGCAATAAATGTCAGTATAACGATGGCTGGTTTTTGAAATTGCTGTAAGTTTGTATTGGTTTGCGATGCAATCGGTGCAGTAATAGGAATATCAGTCATCGGGAAATAACATACCGTTGTGTAATTTTCGCAAATGGTAGAGACACAAAAAAGTATCTCTACGAATAATTTGTCATAATGAATTTATGATACTTCGACAAGTGCCTTACCAATGATGTCCATGGCAGTGTCCATATCTTCCCCTGACACATTCATATGGGGTGCGATACGAATCACATTGCCATACAGCCCACCTTTACCCAGTAGCAAGCCCTTCTCTTTACAGGCATCAACAAATGCTGCGGTGCGCGTTTTATCAGGATCTTTAGTGCCGGGTTCAACAACTTCAATCGCTTGCATCAAACCCATACCGCGAACTTCACCAATGAATGGGAATTCAGCAGCAAATTCATCGAGTTTTTCTGCCATACGTGCACCCTGAACTTCGCAGTTTTCTGGTGTATTGTGTGCTTCCATATATTCGATGGTTGCAAGTGCAGTTGCCATTGTGACAGGGTTACCGCCAAAGGTTGAGAATGTCAGACCCTGAACAGCGTCAGCAATCTCTGGTGTGGTGATCGTACACCCAATTGGTGTACCGTTACCCATACCTTTCGCGAATGTCATAATATCCGGTTCAACACCCCATTGCTCGATACCAAACCATTTACCCCCTGTGCGTCCCCATCCGGTTTGGACTTCATCTGAGATGAATACACCACCGGCCTCTTTGACAATTGGGATAATACGCTTGAAATAATCTTCTGGTGGAACAATAAAACCACCTACACCTTGAATTGGTTCTGCCATAAATGCACCAATCCGCCCGTTTGTTGTTGTGGCAATGGTCTCTTCAAGATCTTGAACACAAAGATCAACAACTTGTTCAGGTGTCAAGCCGAGTGGTGCACGATACGTGTATGGATTACGGACATGCTTGATGTAAGGGTCAACTACCCCACCGAGCCGCCATGTACCATGAGCAGTCAGGCTCATCGCTAACAATGACCGACCAGAATATGCATGACGCAAGGTGATAATGGTCGGATTACCAGTGTACATACGTGCTGCCATAACAGCAGTCTCATTGGCTTCCGTACCACTATTCGTAAAGAAGACTTTTTGTAAACCTTGTGGGGTCAATTCTGCGACTTTCTCCGCCAATTTGACCATAATTTCATTTACATAAATCGTCGAGGTATGCTGTACAACTTGAAGCTGTTCCATGGTGCGTTGGGTAATTTCGTCATTACAATGCCCGACAGATACCGTCAAAATGCCGCCAAAAAAGTCGAGATATTTATTCCCATCAATATCGTAAATATATTGGTCTTTTGCATGGTCAACAACAATCGGGTTGTCTGCATGGTAAGGTGCAGCAGCAGGGAACATTACTTTTTTGTAGCGTTCCATAATTTCGGCTGAGGTAGTCATTTGAATCCTCCGGTTCGATACAATCGAAGTGTCGTAAAAAGTCTATAGTAACAGTCTATTCGGTAAAAAATATAAGGCAATTTTGTAATGCTGGTTCAGGTTGTATAAATTGTCTGATTATACTAACACGTTTAAACAAAGTGTCCAAATAGGATATGCCTTAGGTTGCTGATACGGTAACGTAGCTTTACAATCTTGTATTTTTTGATGGTAGAATGCTCAAAAATATTGTATCGTAAGTTATATATTTAGTTAAATTGTATAAAATGGCAAAAATTGTCATAAGGTTTTGTAACGGTTCACCATAACCTTATGTTATTTATACAGCCATAGTTTATTACAAGGAGATTTTTATGACCAAAACGATAAAGAATTATATAAACGGTGAATGGGTTGATGCAAGAGCAACGGATGTAATCCCAGTTCATGATCCAGCTACTTGCGAGCTACTAGCTAACTGTCCAGATTCTAACATTGATGATGTGAATACAGCTGTCCAAGCAGCAACCGATGCATTCGAAGAATGGCGTAGTACCCCGATTCTCAGTCGTGCACAGTATATGCACCACTTCAAAGTTTTAGTTGAAGAGAATTTTGAAGATATTTCACAAATTGTTGTGAAAGAACATGGCAAGACTATGGATGAAGCACGTGGTGAAGTACGTCGCGCGATTGAAAGTATTGATTTTGCGATGAGCGTCCCTGTGTTAATGCGTAGTGACGGACTTGAAGATATTAGCTCGGGTATTGATGAAACAACAGTACGTCAACCAGCTGGTGTTTTCGCTGCCATAACACCTTTTAACTTCCCGTTCATGGTACCGTTATGGTTTCTGCCAACAGCAATCGCATGTGGTAACACATTTATTTTAAAACCATCTCCACAAACCCCGCTCAGCACTGAATTATTATTTGAAATGCTTGATGAGCTTGATTTGCCGGAAGGTGTCGTCAACCTAGTTAACGGTGGAGTACCATCAGCACAAGCGCTCATGGAACATCCCGATATTACAGGTGTTTCATTTGTTGGATCCTCCCCTATCGCCAAGATCATCTATGAAACTTGTACCCGTCATGGCAAACGTGTGCAAGCGCAGGGTGGCGCCAAAAACTACATTGCTGTGATGCCTGATGCAAATATGGAAGCCAGCGTGAAAAACATCCTCGGCGCGGCATACGGTTGTGCAGGACAACGTTGCTTGGCGGCAGCAGTCGCAGTTGGTGTTGGTGATGCATATGATCAACTCAAAGATGAATTGACCAAGCAAGTTGCAAATCTAAAAGTCGGTTATGGTCTAGATGAGACAACGCAAATGGGTACAGTAATCAGTGATTCTGCAAAAAATCGCATTGAATCCATGATTGCCCAGAGTGCTGACGAAGGTGCAGACATTGTGATTGATGGCCGTGGCATCACAGTCGATGGTTATGAAAAAGGCTCATGGGTCGGTCCGACGCTAATAGCTGATGTTAAGCGCGATACAACAATGGCAACCGAAGAAGTATTTGGTCCTGTGTTAGCTTTGATGAAAGCTGATAGTTTCGAAGAAGCTGTCGATATTATCAATGATAGTCATTATGGAAACGCCGCAAGCATTTTCACCAGCAATGGTAAGCAAGCGCGTGAATTTAAGTATAACGTCAAAGCGGGCAACATCGGTGTAAATATCGGTGTAGCAGCACCATCAGCATCATTCCCATTTGGGGGACAAAAAGATTCTTTCTTTGGTGATTTGCATGGGCAAGGTATGGACTCTATTGAATTCTATACTGAGCGCAAAATTGTCATCGAACGTTGGGTATAGAGGTCACTATGTCTTCATTGAATACGTTTGGTGCGATTCTTACCCATGCGATTGATCTGGAAGCCAGTTTGCGAGACTATTACGATGGTTTAGGAAATCAAGACCGCTCCAAAGCATCTGATAAACGCCGGAAAAAACTAGAGCGTGTTCGCCGTGAAAATGTAGTAGAAATCACACTGGAGCCTATTGAAGGGTTAGATGAAGCAGATTACGCTGTCGATTTGGATGACACATCGACGGATGGTCAGACAACGATTGAACAAATTGCTACCCAGTTCTATCAAGATGTCGCCCCTAAAATCAATGTTCGGCAAGCGCAACGAGCACTTGAGAAATGTGGTAAGGAACACGCAGCACTGATAAGTTAATCATAGACAGGGCATGGATAACCATGTCCTGTTGTATTTTGAGCAAACTTCTGAGAAGTTGTTATAATCGAAATCATAATATTTTAAACTAAGGAGTTTTTATATGAGTGATAGACGAATTGTTCGTGCAGCGTTATTACAAGCAACATGGACAGGTGATAAAGAGTCGATGATTGAAAAGCATATCGACTACACCAAAAAAGCTGCTGACGAAGGTGCACAAGTTATGTGTTACCAAGAATTGTTCTATGGTCCATATTTTTGCCAAGTACAAGATCCTCAATTCTTCTCTTTTACTGAAGAAATTCCTAACGGTCCAACAACAGAACGTATGCAAAAATTAGCACAAGATCTAAACATGGTCTTGGTTGTACCCATTTACGAAAAAGATGGCGTTGGCGTCTATTACAATACCGCTGTCGTTATCGACTCCGATGGAACATATAAAGGGAAATACCGTAAAACGCACATCCCTCACTTACCAGGTTTCTGGGAAAAATTCTATTTCCGTCCCGGCAATCTCGGCTATCCTGTGTTTGATACATCCATTGGCAAAGTCGGTGTCTATATCTGCCATGACCGTCACTTCCCAGAAGGCGCTCGTGCACTCGGCTTGAATGGTGCCGAAATTGTTTTCATTCCATCAGCAACTTCACGCGGTCTTAGCCAGCATCTTTGGCGTATTGAACAAACATCCCATGCCATCTTCAACACATACTATGTCGGTACGATTAACCGTGTTGGTATCGAGGAACACGGCGACAATGACTTCTACGGTGAAAGCTATTTCTGCACACCAAAAGGCGAATTCGTCGGAGAACTCGCAAGTGCACATGATGAAGAACTCATCGTACGCGACCTTGATCTCAGCGTGATTCAAGAAGTCCGTGATACATGGCATTTCTACTTCAACCGCCGTCCTGATCAGTATTCAGATTTAGTTCAAGATACAGTCTCAACGAGTTAGAGAGCAGCAAGTTGTATAGACGGGTCAATCCGTTTCTATAAAAGATTTATTTATTCGCAAATAGGAGTATTCATATGGATTTTGGGATTACATTTAAAGGTGATATATCACCAAAGCGTACTGTAGCGCTATGTAAACAAGCTGAAGTCGCAGGTTTCAAATATGGTTGGTTCTTCGATTCACATGTTTTATGGCGTGACTGCTATCCAACAATGGCAATGTGCATGGAAAATACCGAAAACATGATTTTTGGGCCGCTTGTAACCAATCCGGGTGTCCGTGAATGGTCAGTTGCAGCCAGTATGTATGCAACCTTGGCGATACAAAGCGATAATCGTATTGAGATTGGTCTGGGACGCGGTGATAGCTCACGTCGTGTGCTTGGTAAAAAACCGATGACTGTCGCTAACATGGAAGCATTCGCTAATGCATTGCGAGGTTTAGTACGCGGTGACAAAGTAGCGTATGACGAAACCGAAGCTGAATTCCCTTGGGCAAATGGATACGAGTTACCTGTGTGGATTGCGGCATATGGTCCAAAAGCACTTGGCGGTGCAGGACGTTCTGGCGATGGTTTAGTGATCCAGTTAGCAGATCCGGGTCTCGTCAAATGGTTCTCCGAACAAGCAATCTCTGCGGGTAAAGAAGCTGACAAAGATATGTCTGGATACGGCATTATGTCCGCCGCACCTGTTTGGATTGGCGATATGGATAAAGCCCGTGAACAAACCCGATGGTTCCCTGCGATGGTTGGCAATCATGTGGCAGATATCGTCGAACGCTACGGCATGGACAGCCCTGATGTCCCAGAAAGTCTTACAGCCTACATCGAAGGACGCAAAGGTTACGACTATAAGGAGCATGCCGACAAAGATGCCGATCATCTCGACTTCATTAGTGAGGACATCATTGATGCCTTTGGTATTTTGGGGAGTGTTGATGACCATATCACAAAGCTCAAAGAACTCGAAGCAGCAGGCGTGACCCAGTTCAATATTTATCTGATGTGTGGTGAAGAAGAACGCATCGTTGCAGAATATGGTGAGAAAATCATACCGCATTTCAGCTAAAACTACTCTTATAACCACAGAGACGCAGAGGGCACAGAGTAACAGCTAGAGCAGTTCAGGTATTATTCCAGAATGAAATGCTCCTACATTAATTGGGACAGATTATAAGTCTGTCTATAAAAATTGTCCTCAGTTCTCATCCATTCAATCTTTCTATGAAGGAGAAACTTATGGGTACTTTATTCAAAAATGGAACAGTTGTAACCGCTAGCGACATGGTACAAGCAGATATACTTGTAGAAGGCGAAATAATTACGCTCATTGGTAAAGATTTATCCGGCGATGGGCATGACGTAGTCGACTGCTCTGGCAAATATATCATGCCGGGCGGTATTGATGTCCACACACACCTTGACTTACCATTTGGTGGCACTATCAGCAATGATGACTTTGATGTAGGACATATGGCAGCAGCATTCGGTGGGACTACCATGCACATTGACTTTGTCATTCAACCCATCGGTGGGACATTGCGGGATGGTCTCGAAACTTGGCGCAAAAAATCTGAAGGCATTGCACAGATCGACTACGGATTCCACATGGCAGTCACGGATCTCAACGATGATGTCATGGCAGAAATTCCAACGATGGTTGATGAAGGTATCACAAGCCTGAAGTTATTCATGGCATACAAAAATGTTTTCCAGATTGATGATGATACATTATTTAACACCATGCGCGTAGCTGCTGAAAACGGCATGATTGTAATGGTCCACGCCGAAAACGGCGATGTCGAAGCATCACTCACCCCGGCACTCTTGGCAGAAGGTAAAACTGACCCTGTCTGGCATGCATCTTCGCGTCCACCTGAAATTGAAGGGGAAGCGACCAATCGTGCTGTCGTCATGTCTGGGCTGACAGGTTGTCCATTATATGTTGTACACATGACCTGTGAATCTGCTATTGATGCATTGCGTCGTGGTCGTGCATTAGGCTACCCGGTCATGGGAGAAACCTGTGTTCAATACTTCTTCCTAACGGTCGAAGACCATCTTGGAGCACCCGGATTCGAAGGTGCAAAATATGTCTGTTCACCTCCAATCCGTACAACACATGACCAAGGCATTCTGTGGCAAGCTGTAAAAGATGGCACACTACAAATTGTCAGCACCGATCACTGTGATTTTTGGTATGACGGTGGACATGGTCCTTGGCAAGAATGGGCAGAAAAAACCGGAGGTACAGACTGGGTCGGCTACGAAAAACAAGATCCATCCTACCGTCGTCCTGGGAAAGAACTCGGTAAAGATGACTTTTCCAAGATTCCAAACGGTATGCCGGGGCTTGAAGACCGCATGATGGTCATGTGGGATGCAGGTGTCAACAGTGGCAAAATTTCACCATCACGCTTTGTCGAATTAAATTGTACCAATCCTGCAAAAATCTTCGGCATGTATCCACGCAAGGGTACAATTGCTGTTGGTGCTGATGCAGACATCCTCGTTTGGGATCCAGAAGTTGAACACACCATTAGCGCAGAGACCCATCATATGCGCGTTGACTATAATGTCTACGAAGGCATGACCGTAAAAGGAAAACCGGTACAAGTCTATCAGCGTGGCAACAAGCTCGTTGATGGCGACGAATGGCTCGGCAACAATGGCGATGGCAAATTCATTGCCCGTAAGCCAAACGCACAAGTACTCTAATTTGCATTTCTATTTTATGGCGAAACCTAGTTTTTAATCAAAACTTGTAGGCGAGCTATACCTCACAACTAAGCAGTGTCAAGTTATGGAAATAAATTTATCAGTCGATAACTTGACGCTGTACTACTCAATATTAGATTATCTTCGCGACCAACAACCAAACAAGTCATTCAAACTGAAGTTTGGGTTTTGATTTGTCAAATTGGGTGCTTTCATCCACAATAATATCTGAATAATTTTAAACACTAAATATTTTTATGGAGCATATTTTCATGTCAGAAACAATACGTTTTGATCTACCCCAAACTGATATTCCAACACAATGGTACAATATACAAGCAGACTTACCGCGTCCTCTGCCACCCGTGTTACACCCCGGAACCCATCAACCTGTTGGGCCAGACGACTTAGCCCCCTTGTTCCCAATGGCACTTATCGGTCAGGAAGTTAGCCAAGATCGATGGATTGATATTCCTGATGAAGTCCGTGAGATCTATAAGTTGTGGCGACCTACCCCACTCTTACGAGCACGTCGATTAGAAAAAGCACTGGATACCCCGGCACACATTTACTACAAATATGAAGGGGTTTCGCCAAGCGGTAGCCACAAACTCAATACAGCGACCGCCCAAGCATACTATAACAAGCAAGAAGGCATAAACGGTTTAACGACCGAAACAGGTGCAGGACAATGGGGAACAGCCTTATCGCAAGCATGTAACTTTTTCGATATGGAATGTATCGTATACATGGTGAAAATTAGCTATCAACAGAAACCTTACCGCCGCGCAATTATGCAAACATTCGGCGCCAGTGTCACTGCAAGCCCAAGCGATACAACAGATGCCGGCAAAGCCATCCTTGCGAAAGACCCTGATAGCACCGGATCACTCGGTATTGCAATTAGTGAGGCAGTTGAAGTTGCAGCCAAGAGTGGCGGTAAATATAAATATGCGCTCGGTAGCGTGTTGAATCATGTTTTAATGCACCAGACAGTTATTGGACTTGAATCATTAAAACAGATGGAGATCGCAGGCGAATATCCTGATGTGGTGGTTGGTCCAACCGGTGGCGGAAGTAACTTTGCTGGCATCACCTTGCCATTCTTGCACAAAAATCTAACAGAGGGTAAAATCACACGTTTACTTGGTGTTGAACCTGCAGCATGTCCAAGCCTAACACGAGGCAAATATGCATACGACTTTGGTGATACAGCTGGTATGACACCACTAGTAAAAATGTACACGCTTGGTCATGACTTTGTACCACCACCGCTCCACGCAGGTGGTTTAAGGTATCATGGTATGGCTTCTATCATTTGCGAAATGTGGGATCAAGAATTGATGGAGATGAACGCCATATCACAAATGGAAACATTTAGTGCGGCTATAACCTTCGCAAAAACTGAAGGAATTGTCCCTGCACCAGAAGCAGCGCACGGCATCGCAGGTGCAATTCGCGAAGCACTTGCAGCAAAAGAAGCTGGAGAAGAACGTGTTATCTTATTTAATCTATGTGGACATGGTCACTTCGATATGAGCGCATATGATGCCTATCTTGGTGGTGAACTGAGTGATTATGAATACCCACAAGAACAAATTGACAAAGCAATAGAATCACTCCCACAAATTGGTTAAACGGCTTGTAACCTACACATGATTTTCAGGGGAGTGATGATTGATTGCTCCCTTTTAAGCTGAACTCATAAGCCCTTCGCTGCACAACGGAGCGGCACATGGTCACGCTCCCTACGCGAACATTATGGGATGGCTACTGGCGTGTGCCACCGCAGACCCTGTATGATTCGCCATAGAGCCTGTAGGGTGGCTACCTGTGTGTGCCACCGTAGAGATCAGAGTCGCGTAGACACCGACCTACAGACGCGAGATAGACTACGTAGACATTAGCTCGGGGGGCGAGAAACAACTAAACGTATACCATAGTGGAAGTGATCGTTGTTCGGATTGCGATTGGAGCGAGACGAGACGCGGGCATTATTGCCAAAGCTGCCACCGAACGACCCACCGCGCAACACCCTACTCTCTTGATTGCCATAACCATCCATAATGTCTGGATTATCATAATCATTCAGACACCATTCACGCAAATTACCTGACATATCCAGCACACCACTAACAGACTGTCCATGTGGATACATACCAACCGCTGTTGTACGACTGAGTCCCGCATCCGAAGTATTAGCATACCCTTCTTGCCAATCTCCCCATGGATACTCACACGTATCATCGCCATCCATCGCTACCCACTGCCATTCTTGTTCTGTCGGTATACGAAGTTCCAACTCATCATCAGGAAGCAAGTCTGCATTACGCAATTGGGCATCCAACCAACGGCTAAATGCCACACTCTGATACCAAGAAATCGTATCACGTGGCAAGTTGGCTATTTTCGTGCGTTGGCCACGTAATCTCTGCTGTTGATAGTCTGATGGAAACCCGTCCCACCATAACGGATTATCATAGTCACTATCTGCAAATACCTGATATTGAGCATACGTCACCAGATATTTGCTCATGTAGAAATCTGGTACTTTAAATTCGCCAAACACTTTTGTGTCTTGATCTCTGAATTGCACCTTGTGATCATCTGTACCTTGTATCTTTATCCACTCTATGTCAGGCAATCCATCCACAACACCGACACCTTTGCGCGTATCCCCTATCACCGCCACACGATCACCAATGTCCCGTCGCCGTTCGTGACTGGTTGCGTCTTTGGGTAACGTTTCGAGTTCACGCAATAAACGATCTTGTTCGGGTTCAGTAAACTGAATCAGGATGTCATCCTCAACAGTTACACTTAAACGCTGGCAGGCTTGAGTAAACTCTTTGAGTGTTTCAGCATTAGGGCGCAAATGATCAAGCATTTGAATCAGGTCATCCGCATTATCTGTGGCATCATCCAATAGCTTCTGCACCCGTTCGTGCCATGTCTGTGCGTCACGTTCCATACGCCGTATCATCAACAAGTCTTCCTGAGCGTCGATAATCCAATCGACCAAGCGTTCCCAACTACGGAATAACGCTTCATGGGCGACTTCAACGGTTGTTGTTCCATCGGACACGCCACGGCGTGCCCCTACAGTATTGTCTGTAAGCGAATCTATCACGGATGAAACCAACAAACGGGCATCAACAAAACGGTTCACCCATTCGAGGTCAGCTTCCTTGATGCGATCAATCGAAACACGACGACGGGTGGCTGTTCCCCGTTCATCTACTGATACCAGTTCATGGAATACCCGTTGCATCCATGCGTCTTTGTCATCATCGTTCAACGGTAACTGTTGGTAAATGTGCTCTGCATGTGTCCCAATCGCCTTTTGCACCCCACCCAGTGCGTCATAATCAGCTTGGCTCAATAGCGTCTTGTCATTCTCATTTGCCCGAATATAGAGTTGTTCCAGCAAATATGCCATCAATGCCAATGCACCTGGTTGATCCCCTAAATCAGTCACAATTTGTTCGGGTAAGCCTGTATCAAATGTAAATCCAGCAAGTTTGGCGGGTTCAACCACCATCTCATACAATGCAAACGGTGAGGGTTGCGCTAAGGTGAAGTTTTGACGTAGTTGTTGTTCAAAATAAGGTGTTGCACTTTCGTAAAAATCAGCTCGCATCGTCGCCAGTACGCGCACTTGTGATGACTCGTGTTTGATCAGCTCGGCAAAGGCTTCGCGATCTGTATCACTCGCCAATGTGAACAATTCCTCGAATTGGTCAATAAATAACAGAATGGTATCGTCTGTCAACAAATCCAGCAGATTCACCTGTGACGATGAATTTTCTCGCAATTGTTTGGCAAGATCATTAGCTTTGCTCAAGCGATCTAGCGGTTCAACATCAATTTCTACAAGATTTTTCACCAGTGCTTTAGCGAGGCTCAAGAAGGGATCATGCTCAGGTGTAAATCGAATCACCTGCCAGCCCTTACGCCTTCGTAAACGTGGCACAATACCTGCCGCCGCAATGATGACTTACCACTGCCTGATGCACCAATGACAAAAACGATCCGCTGTTGGTCAATCAAATTCAGGACTTGTAGGGTTTCACGTTCACGCCCAAAGAAGATGGCTTCGTCAGTCAATGCCGTTAAACCGGGGTAGGGTTTACCTTCAAATTGTGGGGTTTCGGGTTCATCTATTTTCTTAGTCTCAGGTTGCGGATTCTCTTTTAATCGACGCAAAAATACCCGTAACTGCTTACTAAAAGTATCTGCAAATTCATCACTGTTTTTGTAAAAGTTCACACCGCCTGTGTAACGTCCAGCATCATCTTCAAAATCATTGAAAAACTGATTCACTAGATTAAATTGTTCCAATTTTTTGAAGGCATCAGGATCGGTCATGTCGAGGGTTGGCTTTGCAGTGCAACGATATAACCAGACACTTGGTTTACCCTGTGTTTTGTATGCCGTCACACCGTTCATATATTCGTAGTGTGTACCACTCAAATATTCCTGATTCTCCATAACCAGTGGTGTTCCCATACGCGACCAGAACATGACTACAACAAGATCGCAATCGGATGGTTTGATCATATACTGATCGACAGATAACTGCGGCGTATCAGCGGCCTCCATTGGCAATGTTTCGTCCGAATCATCCCAGCGATAAAGTCGCAGACTGAAATGATCGCGAAACTCTGGATCATCACCAACAGTCTTAACCACCTTTTCTGCAAGGTCACGTTCGTTAACATCACCGGGAGACGACAAAAAAATCTTTAATAGTTTGATGGAATCAGGCATAAACGACTCATTTTATAGATTCTATGTAACTAATACTATTATATCGCTATGATAAAACGCTTCCAAACGAGACTAACAATTGGCTTCACATCATATCAAACAGCCACAAATGGAGGTCAAGCTACTGGGTTATTCAGGCGGCTATCGGGAATAGGAGCGCATCAATTTCTGATTGTGAAAAATGACGATTCAGTACAAGCCATGCGCCTTTTGCGCCTAAGAAAGCTGACGTGGAAACAGTCACGAATAGCAGAAATGCGATTGGCAGAAACACACTTATCATAACGGGGAGCAGCACAAGAATCGTTATCCCCATTGTCGTGATAGGATAAGTCAAAATTAGAACAAAGCTAAGCTTAAACAGATTTTGAATCGATAAATTAAGTAAGGACAAAAACGACCACACATAAATGTTAAACGCCACCAGTATGACCGTTACACAGACTGTAAATACACCGGACAAAACAGCCATAAAATTGTCCATCGCCATGATTTGAAAAATACGGTAGTTGATAAAAAGTAGTCCACCAACTACTATATCCAATAGTGCAATTAATAAAATCTTCTGCCAGTGCTCACGTATTGCCCCAATAAACACACGAAAAAATTCAGGTTGACGACCACGCACAATAGAAACCATCATCGCAAAAAGCCCTGCAGTCGCAAATGGAATCCCAATAATTGTCATTGCTATAACACACCAGATGAAGTTGACAAATAAAAATGTGCCAATTCGATCAGCTACGGAAAAGAAGGTTTCTGTATTTTGCTTTCTGGTCAATTATAATCCTGTGGATGACATAAGATAGAAACAGGCAATCCGCTGATTGTCTCTACAAGCTTTAAAAGTTTGTAGAGACTACAACGGTTTACACATTTACATGTTGAAAAAGATACTATCCCTTCAATCCCGTCGTCGAAATACCTTCTACAAGGTAACGTTGGAAAGAGACAAAGATAATAAACACGGGAACCAGTGACAAACTTGACATCGCAAAGATTGCACCCCAATCTGTCTGACCAGATGGATCAGCAAAGGTACGCAATGCGAGCGACACTGTGTATAAATCTGGGCTGTTCAGGTAAATCAATGGCACAAGGAATTCATCCCATGTCCAGTAGAACGAGAAAATGGATGCAGTCACAATTGCAGGTGTTAGCTGTGGCAAGATAATCTTATAGAAGATGCCAACCGTCGAAGCCCCATCAATCATGGCGGCTTCATCCAAATCCCTTGGTATACTTCGTATAAACTGGATAATCATAAATATGAAGAAAGCTTGCCCACCAATACGTGGTAACAACAGAGGATAGAATGTATTCAGCCAACCCAATTGACTAAACACAATGTATTGCGGGATAATTTGTACCTGCGTCGGGAGCATCAGTGTTAGCAACATGATACCAAACCAGATCCGTTTACCTGCAAATCGCACGCGTGCAAAGCCATAGGCGACAATACAAGATGCTGTCACATTTATGAGCGTCGCGGTGATCGCATAAAATAGTGAGTTTCTATAGAATGTTGTAAAGCTGATACCACCAAACCCTGCCCAACCATTGGGATAATTATCAGGATAAAATTGGTTCGGGATGATTGCTGTCTGATTCGTCCAAATTTCGTCAGGTGCTTTAAACGAGCTACCGAACAGCCACAAAATAGGATACAACATAATCAATGCAGCAACGCCAACGAAGATGTGGTACATGAGCGTGCGCACTGCAGGACGGTTGTACCATGCAACGGTGGGAGCAGTAATTTTCGGAGTTTGAACTTTTGATAAAGGTGGTTGTTGCTCAATGGTTGCCATGATTTAATCCATCCCGTCAGATTCGTAGTATACCCAGTAAGATGATGAGCGGAATACAATTGCCGTCAAAATTGCGATAACTGCCAGCATGACCCATGCCATAGCAGAAGCATACCCCATCTCAAAGTTTTCAAAAGCGCGGCGATAGATATACAGTGCATAGAACAATGTTGTATCGAGTGGTTTACCGCCCGTAATGATGAATGCTTGCGTAAAGACCATAAAGCCGGAGATCAACTGCATAATCAAGTTGAAAAAGATAATCGGTGTCAACATGGGCAGTGTAATCCGCAAGAACCGTTGAAATGCATTTGCACCATCAATTTCTGCCGATTCATATAATTGCTTTGGAATATTTTTTAGACCAGCAAGGAAAATCAGCATCGGGGAGCCAAATTGCCATGCAGCCAAGATGATCAGTGTCCAGATCGCTGTTTCAGGGCGTCCTAACCAATTAGGTCCTTCAACACCGAGTAGTGCTAAAACAAAGTTCACCAAACCATCGCTACCGAAAATTTCACGCCACATCACTGCAACTGCGATACTACCACCAACAATCGATGGTGCATAAAATGCCGCACGGTAAAAGCCCACCCCACGTCGTGGTGTATTCAGCAACATTGCAACACCCAGCGCAAAGACCAAACGTAACGGAACAGAAAATACAACGTACTTCACTGTCGCCTCAACCGACCGCCAATACCGTCGATCACCATTAAACATACGATCAAAATTTTCTAGACCAATGAATGACCAATCGTTACTGAGGATATTGTAGTCGGTAAAAGATAAGAAAAATGATGCCAGTAGGGGAATCAATGTAAAGAGGAAAAACGCAATCAACCAAGGCGAAATAAATAAATAACCAACAAGATTGTTTTGACCCCAATTCGATTTTGCTTGTCGTTTTTGTTTGGGGGGCGTAGCGACGGAAGCACTCATGTAATAAACCTCAAAATAAATGTATAGTTTTACAGCAAATATGGGACACAACAGCGTTGCGCCCCATATTGAGAATTACTATTTAAAAGATCATCAGCAATTGATGATTAACCACCGAGGATCGAATCAGCTTCTTCGCGGAGGATTTGTGCTGCTTCCTCAGGTGAAAGCATGCCAAACATGACAGGTTCAACAAATTCTGGTAGCCAGATGTTGTTAATGATGTCAGCGTGTCCAGCTGGATCAGCTGGGCGAATTGGGCTGTTGTTGTCTTCGATGATACCGAGGTAACGGAACATTTCTGCTTGTGCTGCGCCGAGTTCTGGGAGTAAAGCATCGCGAACAACGGAGCTTACAGGAACGCCACGTTCTGCTTCAAGAATTTCATTTGCTTCTACTGAATTAACAAACCAGTCGATGAATGCAGCAGCTTCATCCGGTTGACTTGCTTGGGATGTGATGCTGAAGAACATCGATGGTTTAATGTAGTTTGAAGGTTGACCGCCTTCTGCGCGTGGTACTGGATGCATAATGAAGTTACGTTCTTCACCAGCTGCGTTGGATACAGCAACAATTTGGTTGCTCCAGAAGTAAGCGATTGATGCATTACCGGTAACGATGGAGTTTGCTTCAACACCTTGGTCGCCCATAGCAACGTTTTCTTCGTATGATTGCATTGCGCCAGCCTCTTGCAGGCGGAGCAACATGTTGTAGTATTCAACCAGGTAGCTGTCATCGTCGTAACCAATTGCACTACCGTCAGCATTATATGACCATTGGTCGCAGCAACTCATGTAGAGGGATTTCCACAATTGATCTGTGGTGATATTTGCATCAATTGCAGGATAACCAAGCGCTTCACTCAAAGCGATTGCTGTTTCTTCGAAGTCTGTCCATGTCCAGTCAACAGCTGGTAATTCGACACCTGCAGCTTCAAATGCATCAACATCTAGGGTGAATACTTCAGAGTTGTTACCGAGGTTAATACCGTACATAGAACCATCAACAACGCCACCAGCTAGTGAGGAGTCAGCGATGAACTCAGTATCAATGGTGCCATCTTCAAGGTATCCGTCGAGTGACATGAGCAAGTCGTTGTTAACCCATTCTTCGATGCGAGCATAGTCGTGTTGCATAATATCAGGCAATTCGCCACCAGCAGCTTGCGTTGACAGTTTTGTCCAGTGGTCGCCCCACCCTTGGAATTCGTAAACAATGTCGATGTCTGGGTTCAACTCTTCATATAGTTCGATAGCAGCGATCGTACGATCGTGGCGGTTTTGTGAACCCCACCATGAGATACGTACTTCGGTTTGATCTTGTGCAAGAACTGCAACTGAGGAAAGGACAAGGAGAGCTACTAATGTGAGTATAAATGTGACTTTGATATTTTTCATTTTGTTCCCTAGAAAAAATTATTAAATAAAGATAGTTGGTATTACAGTATTTTGTTTTATTCTAGCGTTAATTCCTCCCTCATGCAAAATTAAATTTGTCAATTTCTATACTTTCGTATATCATATAGGATATAGGATAAGTTCCAAAAATGCAAAGGGTTTATTTTGGCAAATCGCTTCAAAAGTAAAAAACAAATTGTTTACGAACAATTACGTCAAGAAATTTTAGAGGGTATTCACCCACCTGGTACTCGTCTTGTCATCGACGAACAAGCCAGCCGACTTGGTGTCAGTCAGATACCTATCCGCGAAGCTGTACATCAACTTGAGGCAGATGGATTTGTCGTGATTGCACAACATGTTGGAGCAACCGTGACTGACCTCGATGCAAATTTTATCTATGAAGTCTTTGCACTATTGGAATCTATGGAAGTCATCTGTAGTCGTGCCGCCTGTCGTGTCATTACAGACGAGCAACTCAAAGAGTTATCCGATCTTATTGATACGATGGACAAAACAATCAATGATCCACATCTGTGGTCAAAGCAAAACAAAGAGATGCACCTCTTTTTATGCGATATAGCTGGAACCGAACTCGTCCGCAAAATGATGCTCAAAGTATTCGACCACTGGGATAGATTACGCTATCACTATCTGAAGAATGTTCTGGGGCATCGTATACAAGATGCACAAGCTGAACACAAACAAATCTTCGGAGCAATCGCTCGCCGTGATGAAGATGATGTCGAACGCATTGTACGCTTACACAATCAAGGGGCTTTGCAAAGTTACATAAAATATTTGCAATCACAAGGACACCTTGAAGCCAGCTAATTGTTAAACCAACCGCTAAAGATTGACCTTCTTTCAAATAGACTTATTGAGGAAAGAGTTTAATATGATAAACCAAACCACGACTCATCCTGTTGAGATGATAAAAACGCATCGCAAAATAACAGGATTCTCCGCCATTTTACTACCATTATTAGATGATTTTAGTGTCGATTGGGACAGTTTTGACGCGCATGTTTCACGTACGTGGGACGCAGGTCTAAAGCCAGCCGTCAATATGGATACCGGTTACGTCAACCTTTTGGATGATCATACACGCCAAGAGGTACTTCGTAGAACTCATGCAATCGTCGGTGACGGGAACTATGTCGCTGGTGCATTCACTGCTGACTCCCCCGGCGATGCCTTCAACTTAGATGCCTATAAATCAGCGATTGACTTAATCCATGAACACAATGGAATTCCCGCTATTTTCCAGACCTTCGGATTGACCTCACAAGAATCCCAAGCCATTGTCGATTCATATGTTGCAATCGGAGACCACACCCCTCAGTTTATCGCATTCGAACTAGGCAAGATGTTTGCACCTTTCGGTCAAATATATGACCTCGATGTTTATAAAGGACTCCTTGATATTGAACAATGTATTGGAGCAAAACACTCGTCACTTAGCCGTGAACTTGAGTGGCAACGCTTACAGCTACGTGATACGACACGTCCTGATTTCCGTGTATTGACGGGTAACGACCTTGCGATTGATATGGTCATGTATGGTAGTGACTATCTATTGGGTTTGAGCACCTTTGCACCAGATTTATTCGCCAAGCGGGATGCCATGTGGGAAGCCGGTGATGAAAACTTCTACGAACTTAATGACATCTTGCAATATCTTGGTTTTCTCGTTTTCCGTCCTCCTGTACCAGCTTACAAACATAGCGCTGCGCAATTCCTAAAACTACGTGGCTGGATCCAGACCAACACGACTCACCCAGACTCACCTTCACGTCCAGATAGCGACATCGAGATTCTGCGCGAAGTTGCAGACCGACTTGGCGTGTTAGAAGGAGCATAACATGGCATATAAACGCGTTGCACAACTTCGTAACCTTGAGCAATTTAACGCGTACTGTAAAGAAGTTGGAGCCGATTTACCTGTTGATGAAACTATTGAAATAGGCGATTCTGCCCCACTTGCTCAGCCATATACATACAAAAACATCACAATGTCCAACCGTTTTTCGATTCTCCCGATGGAAGGTTGGGATGGGACAGCGGATGGGCACCCAACAGATAATACACATCGTCGTTGGAAACGATTTGGGTTGAGTGGCGCAAAGCTCATCTGGGGTGGCGAAGCCGTTGCAGTACGTCATGATGGTCGTGCAAATTCAAAACAACTCATCTTAACGGATGATACCGTAGAAAGCATAGCTGGCTTACGTCAAACACTGGTAGATGCACATGCAGAAAAGTTTGGATCAACCGACGGATTATATATCGGTCTACAATTGACCCATTCAGGTCGCTTCTGCCGTCCGAATAGCGCAGATTTAGAACCGCGTGTTGCCTATCGTCACCCGTTACTCGATAAAAAATTCAATGTTGATGATGACAAATATGTTTTCACAGATGATGAAGTCGACGAGCTGATTGCAGACTTCGGAAAAGCAGCAGCTTTAGCCCAACAAAGCGGATTTGACTTTGTCGATCTCAAACATTGTCATGGTTACCTAGGACATGAGTTCCTAAGTGCCGTAAATCGCGATGGGAAATACGGTGGTAGCTTCGAAAATCGTACCCGTTTCCTCCGCAACTTAGTCTCAACTGTGCGTGAAGTTGCCCCGGGGCTCGATATTGGGGTGCGACTAAGTGCAATCGATTGGATTCCGCATAAGCCAGGGGATAATGAAGGCAGAACAGGCGTACCCGAAGACTTCGGTGAAGACAATTATCCTTATGCATTTGGTGGGGACGGCACAGGTGTAGGTTACGATTTGACCGAACCCAAGCAATTCCTAGACCTCATGGAAGAACTTGATATTCATATGGTCTGCACGACACTTGGTAGTCCTTATTATGTCCCTCATATTCAACGCCCTGCCATGTTCCCACCGTCCGATGGCTATCAACTACTCGAAGATCCGCTGGTTGGTGTTGCTCGTCAAATTGCTATCACAGCCGAGTTAAAACAACATAAACCCGATATGTTAGTTGTTGGGTCTGGGTACTCATATTTACAAGATTGGTTACCCAATGTAGCCCAAGCAGCTGTACGCGATGGTCTAGTTGATTTTGTAGGTTTGGGGCGTATGGTCTTGTCGTATCCGGAGTTACCCGATGACATCCTCAACGGGAATGGTTTACAACGCAAGCTCATTTGTCGTACATTTAGCGACTGCACCACCGCACCACGCAATGGTATGGTTTCAGGATGCTACCCACTCGACAAATTCTACAAAGAAACCGAAGAATATACCCGATTAATGGCACTCAAGAAAGAACTACCTTAGATGAGCAAGAAACGAATCGCAATTATCGGCGCGGGTGGAATTATCAACAGTCATATCAAAGCCATTCACACCAACATTGATCGTGTTGAGCTCGTCGGTATCAGTGACATAAATGAAGAACGTGTCCAAGAAGTCTGTAATGCATTTGATATTCCACATGGATATACAGACAATCACAAGATGTTAAATGAGTTACAACCGGATCTTGTGCATATTATCAGTCCACCTGCGACCCACAAAGACCTTATCATCGCCAGTTTGGAAGCTGGAGCATGGGTATTTTGTGAAAAGCCACTCTGTCGGTCACTGGCAGACTTTGATGCAATCACAGAAGCTGAAAATCGCACTGGGCGCTATGTGAGTACAGTGTTTCAATGGCGATTTGGATCAGCTGGTAAGCACATGAAGAAACTGATTCAAGACGACGTATTTGGCAAACCAATGGTTTTGTCTTGCAACACGTGGTGGTATCGGACGCAACAATACTATGACGCACCGTGGCGTGGTACATATGAGAAAGAATTTGGTGGCCCGACCATGACACTCGGCATCCATCTGACAGACTTTATGTTGTGGATGATGGATGACTGGGCAGAAGTCAGCGCGATGATTGGTACGCTTGACCATGATATTCAAGTCGAGGATATTTCGATGGCGCATATTCGCTTTGAAAATGATGCGCGTGCCAGTATCATCAATAGCGCATTATCCCCGCGCCAAGAGACTTATCTCCGGATGGACTTTCAAAAAGCTACGATAGAACTTAAAGCGATGTATCGTTACACCAATGAAAATTGGACATTCAGTACCCACCCTGATCTTAAAGACCCTGAGATCAAAGCACAATGGGATGCGCTAGATGTAGACTTTATGGGGTCGCATGATCAACAATTGAGTGAAATACTTGATGCGATGGATAACAATACACGCCCACCCGTCAGTGGTGATGAAGCCCGTCGAATAATTGATTTCAATGCGAGCCTATATAAATCTGCGTTTACAAAAACACATATTAAGCGTGGAAGTATAACACCGGATGATCCATTCTACTTTTCTAACAACGGCGCACCCGAAATGATGGAGCAAGCATAATAATGAGTATACGATTTTCCGCTATCGGATTTGAACATGGACACATCTACGGTCAAGTGAAAGTGATGCTGGATGCTGGCGCCGAGTTCGTGTCATTTTATGATACAAACGAAGAGAATGTCGCTAAATTTGCCAGCCACTTCCCACAAGGCAAACGCATAGATAGCATAGAAGAAATCCTTGAAGATGAAAGTATTCATCTGGTAGTCAGTGCCGATATACCCATCAACCGCGCCCCATTAGGTATCCGTGTGATGCAACATGGCAAAGACTATATGGCGGATAAACCGGGTATCTGTACATTGGAACAGTTGGAAGAAGTCCGTAAAGTTCAAGCTGAGACAGGGCAAATATACTCAATTTGCTTTAGTGAGCGACTCACACAACAAGCCAGTATAAAAGCGGGCGAACTGATTCAAGCAGGTGCAATTGGTCAGGTGGTGCAAACAGCTAGCTTTGGGCCACATCGCCTTGTTCAGAAGACCCCGCGCCCTGAGTGGTTTTTTGATCGCAAGAATTTCGGTGGCATTTTGACAGACATCGTTAGCCATCAGATGGATCAGTTTTTGTTTTATACCAACAGCACATCAGCGGAAGTTGTTGCAGCCACTGTAGGAAATTTCAAGCATCAACAATATCCTAAAATCCATGATATGGGCGATGCAATGGTTCGCAGTCCACATGCCAGTGGATATGTTCGTGTTGACTGGTTAACACCTACAGGCCTGCCAACTTGGGGCGATGTTCGTCTTTTCATCACAGGTACAGATGGATATATTGAAGTTCGTAAAAATGTCGATATTGCAGGACGCGAAGGTGGCAATCATCTGTTCCTAGTTGATGGGGGCAACGTTCAATATATTGATTGTGCCGATACAGAAATCACCTACGGCAAACAATTGATTGACGATATTCTTAATCGAACCGAAACCGCTATGCCACAAGCCCATGTCTTCCTCGCATCCGAGCTTGCACTCAAAGCAGAAGCAATGGCAACGGATTTGACACAATTAGATGGTTAGAATCAAAGACACATTTTCCTTACTCGACAATCGCATACAGATACTAATCATCCTAGCTATTATCATATTTACTCTACTGCTTCTGGTCATACCAGCAGAGTCGCAAGACCCTGCTATTACACTGATTGCAACCGATCTTCAGAACCCGCGTGGCGTGGCGTTCCTACCGGATGGACGGTTGGTTGTCGCACAGGCAGGCACAGGATTATCAACAGGTGATGATGCTGATAACAGTGGTAAACTCAGTATACTCGAAGACCTCAATAATGATGGGGATTATCTTGATGCGGGTGAAGTTAACGATGTGCTTGATAAAATGCCGGGCTATAACATCCTCTATCAATTTAATCCTGGACGCGATGAAATAGTTGGGATGGGTGATGTAATCGCCTTAAGCGATGGGCGTGTGTACTTTACACTTGATGATAATTTTGAGGCATTATCAGTTGTTGAGCTCACGGCAAATCTCGAAACAGTTGGCCATTTGATCGAACGCCCCGGATCTATGAATTCAATCTTGTACGACGATAATCGGGATGTAATTTTCATTGCAGAGAGCACGATTAATGCCATTGGTGCAGTCACGCTAGACGGCGAATTTCGGACAATTACAAACTTTGGTCTCCTTGCAAATGAACAACAAGCTGTTCCATCAGGGCTTGCGCTTGATCCTAATACAGGTGATTTGCTAGTGACTTTATTTTCAGGCCAATTATGGGTCTACTACAGTGAAATTTTATCCTTTATGGTGGGTGATGCCAAAGTAGTACGTGTAGATCCTGAGACAGGCGATTATGAAGATGAAATCACAGGATTGACTACCGCGGTAGATGTTGCTACCGATGAAATTGGTAACATCTATGTAGCGGAACTCACAACCCAATGGGCAACAACGATGCTTAATCAAGAGTTTGATTTATTCGATCCTGATGCACCACCAGATGCTGGTGGTTATGCACGCTTTACTGGACGAGTAACATTATATCCTTCAAATGGAGATCAACCTCAGATATTAGTAGATAATTTAGACCAACCAACAAATCTGACTTACCATGACGGTAACCTATATGTTTCGGTCGGTCAGGGCACACCCAATCGTCCAATTTGGTCACCAGAGACAGGTTTGACCCGAATTGTTGGTCAAATTTATCGGATTGACCTGAGCACCTACCAAAATTGAATCTAGCTGAATAACGCTGCAGTTGACTCACGAACAATCAATTTAGGTTTTAAGATAATTGGATCAGGGTCTTCACCACGCATCAATTTATGTAACATCTCCATGGCCAACCCGCCCCATTCATCTAAATGATGATTAATCGTAGTTAATGGCGGAGTAAAATCACGTGAACGGGGTAAATCATCATATCCGACGACGCTAATTTGTTCAGGGACACTGTATCCCATACTTTGTAATTGATTTATTGCGCCCATTGCCATTCGATCATTAAAAGCAATAATTGCAGTCAAATCCGGGCATGTGTCAATTAATTTTCGAGCAGCTATTGCTCCACTCTCCCCCGAGAAATCGCCCACCTCCTTAGGTAAACTATCAAATGCAATACCATGTTCTTCTGCTGCTAACTGCGCGCCTATCAATCGTTCGGTAATATCTGGAACACTAATCAAGCCAATATTTTGATGCCCACGTTCTAACAAATGGCACATCATTAAACGTCCACCTTCCCGATTATCACTACGAAGATAATGAGTATGTGGATGCTGACCGATAATCACTGTTCGCAAGTTAACTTGTTCGACAAATTCCATGATCGTCGCGATATTCGAGTGACCGTCAATAATCGCTCCATCCAAATATCCACCGGAAAGCAGACTAATAAAATTCGGATCCAATACCCCATCAACCATTTTAGGGGAAGAAATCAGCATATGGTAACCATTATCACTACAATAGGCTTCAATACCCGACATGATCTGGAGCAATGCAAGTGCAGTAAATGGTGTATCATGAACCCGAGGAAAGATAGCCGCAATGATACGTGTTTCGCCAGAAGCAAGTGCACGGGCAGCAAAGTTAGGGCGGTAACCTAATTCGACACTCGCCTGTAGCACCTTTGCACGAGTAGCATCGGTAAACTTTTCTTTGGTTGAGTTTGACAAAATGCGAGATGCTGTCGAAACAGACACCTGTGCACGGGCAGCAACATCTCTTATAGTAACCAACATCAATTCCTTCTACATGCATAATAACTGCTCAACTCTATCATAGATTATCATCATCTTTTATCCACACTATGACAACACAGGAATTATTAATTTGATCTATATAGAATGCCTCTTTTAACAAGACCCAAATTGTGTTAGTCGCTACATCCTTAGGACGAACCCTCGCAAATCGGCAACAAATGAAACTGTTTGTGTAGAGATATTTTTTGACTATAATCCCTGATATTAGAGGCCACAATATATTATAAATCGAGGGTTATGATATCCGCGACATTATTAAAATACTCATATAGCAAACATCATATTAAATGGGAGAAAATAACATGCTTTTACCGGAATTGCGCCAAGAAGTATGCAAATTACATATGGAATTACCCAAAAACAACCTAGTCGCATGGACTAGCGGAAACATCAGTGGACGAGACCCTGAAACAGGCTATATTGTTATCAAGCCAAGCGGTGTCAAATTCGACGACTTAACTCCTGAAAACATGGTAGTAGTTGACCTAGATGGCAATATCGTTGAAGGGGACTATAAGGCATCGTCAGATACTGCATCACATTGTTATATCTACCGCCATATGGAAGATGTCTGTGGAATTGTGCATACACATTCGCGCTATGCCACTGCATTTGCAACGCTAGGGCGTGAAATTCCATGCGTAACAACAGCGATGGGTGATGAATTTGGTGGTTCTATTCCATGCGGTGGATTCGCGTTAATTGGAGGTGAAGAAATTGGTCAAGTCGTTGTCGATACGATTAAAGACCACCGTAGCCCATCTTGTTTATTACAAAGCCACGGTGTGTTTGCTACTGGAGATAACGCTGAAGCCGCTGTGAAAGCCGCCATCATAACCGAAGATAATGCAGCTATCGTTTGGACAGCGCTACAAATAGGTACGCCTCTCACAATTGACCCTGCGGATATTGATAAACTCTATGATCGCTATCAAAACGTATATGGGCAATAGAATTCAAGTGAACGATTTATTATAGAGAGCGTCAACTACCCGTTGAAACATGTCTCGCAGATCAAACACTAATGATCAAGAGATTTTATAGCTGGTTTAATCACAAACCGTCATTATCGCAACAAACCAGCTATTTAATTTGAGCCAAACTGAAAGCTATTTGTTATCCGAAACTGAGTTTAAATAGGTTTATAAGAAGTGAGTAGATATTTACTACCCATTTCCCAAGAGGTTATTCTTTGTCTTTACGAGAGCGGAAGCTTAGTCGCAATGGTGTACCTTCAAATTCATACGCCTCACGGAACTGATTTTCCAAGTAGCGTTTATAGGTAAAGTGTACTTGCGAAGGGTCATTCACATGAAACAAAATTACGGGAGGATCTGTTCGTACTTGCGTTGCATATAAGAACTTCAGACGTTTTGTCCCTTTGCCGTGAGGAGGATGCTTTTCAACAGCATCGCGCATGATCCGGTTTACATCGGCAGTAGCCATACGGAAAAAACGTGCTTCCCATACCCGTTGCGCGACTTCTAGAACTTGATGGACACGCTGTCCCTCTTGTGCACTGATGAAAATAATCGGTGCGTAACGTACAAAATGTAACCTATCGCGTATATTCTCTACAAATTCATTCATTGTGAATGCATCTTTATCGATGGAATCCCATTTATTGATGACAATCACAAGGCTTTTATATTCTTCAATGATATAACCTGCGATATGTTCATCTTGTTCTGTGACACCCAGTTCAGCATCAATGACTAGTAACGCGACATCAGCCCGTGAGATCGCATTCATCGCGCGAATGACGCTATATTTTTCAACGCCGACTTCAATACGTCCCCGTCGCCGTATACCAGCGGTATCTATGAGTGTTACTTTTTCACCATACCATTTGATATCGGTATCAATCGCATCACGGGTTGTCCCTGCTACAGGGCTTACAATTGCGCGATCTTCGCCGATGAGTTTATTCAGCAAGGTGCTTTTGCCAGCATTAGGGCGTCCGACAATAGCGATCTTAAGATGATCATCCTCGTCTTCTTCATCAGCCCATTCTTCGGTAATCTTAATGATTTCCGTAACAACTTCATCAAGCAAATCACCAACACCAATGCCATGAATGGCACTGATCCCGACAACCATATCTAAGCCAAGCATATAAAAATCATAGACATTTTGCTCATGTCGCTTATCGTCAATTTTATTGGCAGCGACAACAACAGGTTTATCTGAACGCCGTAAAATTTCAGCAATGGCTTCATCAGCAGCGGTTGTCCCATGTTGCGCATCTGCAACTAACACAATCACATCGGCACCATCAACCGCGAGTAATGCTTGTTCTTTAATCTCAGCGATAAAATCAGCACTACCTTCTGCTAATGGTGATTCATCACGTGTTCCTGTAGGTTGATATACCTCAATACCACCTGTATCAATAACCTGAAAGGTTACGCCATTCCAAAATGACTCTCCAAAAAGGCGATCACGGGTTGTACCGGGAATCTCATGTGTCACTGCGACTCGTTCACCGACAAGTCGATTAAATAATGTACTTTTACCAACGTTAGGGCGACCAACTAACGCGACAATTGGTTTTCTTGCCATGTTTTCTTCATATCCTTATCACATGCGGACGCATTATTGTAGTGGATAGAACAAAGTTCGGACAGGGACAATTGTCTGTCCTCACTCAGTTGAAGGCGTTGTGACCGGAATTGGCTCTTCTGTACCCTCAGTCACCATATCATCAGAGAAAATTTCAACATTCACTACAGCAGGAAGTAATGAAGCATTTTCTTCATTCAATTCAGCTTGATTGATAACAATAGAAGGTGTCAGATCGTACCGTCCAGGTTCAAACCCATTAAGATCAACAATGACCTGAATATCAGACCGTTGCAAATCTTCTACTAAAACGCTCGGTCCATTAATCACAACCGCAACAGTTTGGGGAGCAATCGTAACTGTATTACCTTCAGGTAATCCAATTCGCCCAACAGTAATATTATTAAATTGACGAACGGCGATCTGTGGCAAAATACTGATGTTCACAGTAATTATATTATCACCACCAATCACAAATAATTCATCGTTTGGTAAACGAACAGGCACATCAACCGAAAAATCTGTGGTACGGTCTTGCAAGCTTATTGGCACTGTTAGAATCGTATCATTAACAGTTTCAAGTTGTTCAGCCACACCACCAATAAATAAAGTTTGTGGCTCGTAACTGAATGTTGATAGTGTGTACGCATCAGGTTGTGTTCCAACCAAAATATTCGGACGTACGGATACCTGCTTCACATCGTCACGCCGTGTAATATTGACGGAGACACCTGTTGTTTGGGGCTCAACCGTAACATCACTGACAACTTGCCCCTCTGCATCAACAGCAAAAAGTCGAACATCAGCAGCGATCGGATTTTGATTTTCTGATAAATCCAAAACACCGTGTACCGCAACAACATCAGAAACAACACTAGCAGCACCACTTACAACTGCTTGAAAAATATCCGATTCAGGAGAATCATTTGTAAATCCAATCGGTGGGGTATCCGAAACAATAATCTCCACAGGTTTTTGGAAAGACTCTCGTAATTCTAATTCAACTGTAATTTGTGCAGGTTGAGTCCGAGCAACTAACCGTTGGGGTTCGTCAGGTTGTGGTGGTGCGACGCTGACTTCAAGCGGGATTGTATGTATACCCGGGTTCAAACCTGTTAAGTCCGCCCTAACAATCACATCATCAGCTTGGCGGGATGCTACAACAGTCTGTGCACCTTGGATGGTCACTAACGCAAACCGCGTCGGTGTATTGGTTAACACAGTTGTATCATCTTGCACAATTTGCACTGGAATGGCAGCAAATTGCTGTCGCGTAATCGGGTCAGCAGAAGTCACAGCGACATACCATACACCGACCGCCAAAATAATCGACACAATTAACCAGATAAAATTGCCAATGAATCCAGAACTGCCGAGTTTGTTTATCATTGTTTAACCTGTTGTTCTCGCTGTGCCTGTAATCTTAGTCTAAAATCAGACAAAGTATCACGCATACGCCCCACCCAAGATGTTTGGGTTGTATCAGATGGTCCATAATAAGCGCTCAGTACCATACGTAAGCGTTGTGTATCTAATCGTGGAATCATTCGCCCTGTGTTGGTAATCGCAATTTTTCCTGTTTCTTCAGACACAACAACACACAACGCGTCGCCAACCTCACTAATGCCTACAGCAGCACGATGTCGCGTTCCCATATTTGGATTCGGTAAATTCCGACTCGCTGTTAAAGGTAATACACTCGCAGCAGAAGCAATCCGACCATCGTTATCGATAATCACAGCACCATCATGTAACTCTGTTTTGGGCCAAAAAATCGTCACTAGTATATCAGCAGACACCTGACTATCCATCGCAGTACCCGTACGAATATACTCCAGCAAACTACTATTACGTTGCAACACGATCAATGCGCCATGTCGTCTTTCAGACAATTTTTCAGTTGCAGCGCAAATCTCGTCAATAATTTTCGCCCGTATTTCATCAGGTGCCTGGCGTGTACCAAAAACAGTCCCTCGCCCTAATCTTTCCAATACGCGCCGTATTTCTGGTTGGAAGATAATTGGCACAGCGACAACCAAAGCGGTTAAGCCGTTAACTAGTAGCCAGCTGAGGGCTTGTAATCGGAACACAGCGGCAATCATAATCAACCCAATCACAATTAATGCCATACCACGGAAGAGCGTAACGGCCTGTGTACCCCGAAACAAAAACGTAACACTATAAAAGAGCAAGCTTACAATTGCGATATCCACAATATCAGATAGTGTTAAGCTTTGTAGCACAAACGTAATTTGATCCACAATTGCTATCCTAATAATTTCTATCAAAAAAGCACGCTTACTTAAACGTGCTTTTGTTTTCGTACTTGTTATAACACGGCTATCTATCTAATGTCGCGTTTATTGTCAAAATGTACTAACCACCTAATTGGCTCAAGAGCCGTTTATAGTCTTCAACGCGATCAGGTTTTAAGTTAATGATGCGACGAATTGTGTTAGCAGCATCATTATGTGCCCCTAACTCAAGTTGTAGTTCACCAAGCGCATCCAATTGCTCAATAGCCTCACCCTTACGCCCTAGCCGCTCATAAATTTGTGCCATACGCGATCTTAAAGCAGTATCGGATGGGTAGATACGCACAAGCTCTTCAAGCAATGCCGTCATTGTATTGATCTGCCCTTTTTGAGCATAGTAACCCAGTAAAGTATCTAGTTTTTTGATAGCTTCGACGGCGTTACCTTGGGTGAAGTAAATATCAACCAGTGATTTTAATGATTTTTCATCATTACCATCTAATTCGATGATTTCTTCATAAACACGCTGAGCCCGACGGGTATTCAAGCGCATTTGTGCAATATCTGCAATACGATGCTTGATACTAACTATCCTGCTTGAGTCAGCATTCACGCGTCGTGCGAGTTTCTCTGCATTACCATAGGTTTCGCTAGCACGATCAAAATCGCTAAGTTGTTGATACGTATTTGCTAGCCCCATATATTGCTCTAGTGCTTCGTCCCAACGCTCTTCGTCTTCCAACAAATCAATTAAATTCATCCGCACTTCAACATCAAGAGGTGCCATCTCTAAAACTTCACTTAAAATCGAAGCTGCACGTTGATTTTCATTACGGACAATATATGATTTCGCGACCATATTATATTTGTCGATGGCCTGACGAATTCGCCCTTCTTTCATCATGATTTCCGCCATACGGACATGAACAGGCAAATACTGTGGTGATTTTTCTACAGCACGATGTGTTTCATCCATTGCAAGTACATACAAGCCTTGACGAATGTAACGATCAATCATAGAAACAGTGTCAGCAATTGCATCACCACCCTTGGCGGACAATATTTCTAACAAACCCTGCCCACCTTCATCTCGGAAGGTCTCTTCAAGATGACGACGGGTTTCTGCAATACGGCCTTTCCATTCATTACCCGATAACAGACTCATAAGGCGATCGTTTACAGGTTTAAGCGCATCGCCATCACGCTCCTTAAGAGTCGCCAGCATATTTTCATAAAGCTCTGTCAACTGTTCAATTTCTTCATCATCTGTTGCCAGATTTGTATCAACTGTTTTCAGGCTTTGTGTTAAATATCGAGATGCTTTCTTCTGATCACTCATTGCATAATATGCAAGTCCCATCGCATGTAATGCACCAGCCGACAGGTTCGGATCAAGAATTGCTTCACCCAGATGAGCAATCGCTCCTTGAGGCTTATCGGACAACACCATTAAACCACCCAAATTTAACTTTAAAGCAGGGTGATTCATACCGGCTTCAACAGCTTGCTGATAGCCAACAATTGCCTCGTCTTTTAAATTTTGGCGTTGAGCTTCCATACCTTGCAATGCAAAGGCAACAGACATATCCAGTCCGCCCTCAACAACATATTGTGCCAAAATTTCCATCGCATTAGACATCGCTTCGCCAATCGGCCCGAGTGGGTCAGCTTCAACAACTTCCTCAGTGACCAAGCTACCAAAGTCATCACCTAAGCGAGCGCGTTTATCTTGCTTACCCTGTGCACGCTGAAGAATTTCTTCAGGTAAGTGAACTTCGCCGCCGGATTCTAATGCACGCAAAATATTTAACGTATGTGCATTACGTTTATCGAGGCGCAACGCCCGTTGTGCAGCCTTAATTGCCTTAGGTACATCACCGTTTTTCTGAAAGTTAAATGCGAGCACTAAATACTCACGGATCGCTTGCGCTTTATCACCAATGCGATCATAAGCTTGTGCCAACTTTGCGTGAACACTAATGAGACCCGGTGTTAATTGCGTTGCATGTTCCCAGTTTGCAATAGCTTTACCAATATCCCGTTGTGACAAATAAATATCGGATACCTTCACATACTGTTGCGCCGATTCTTTTAACCGCCCCATACGCTCCAATGCCTCTGCACTGCCTTCAAGCGGTACAGGGTCATTTGGTACGAGTTGATTCGCTTTCTTGTACACTTTTAGTGCCGAATTGAGCTGTTGATCCTGTAGTAGTGCATACCCAAGATTAATATGAGCATCGGCTTCCTCCGGGAATTCTTGGACAGCTTGCGTAAATGCCTCAACGGCTGTCACCCAATCCCCTTGCCATGCAGCATCATTTCCCAATTCCATTTGACGTTGATATATTTCGCGGTTTCCTGCCATCGCTACACACCAATGACTCTCTATATTTATGCTAAAAGGTGGACGAGTATAGCTTTCTGAGCATGAAGTCGATTCTCAGCTTGTTGGAATACAACCGATTGCGGACCATCCATCATATCATCTGTAATTTCATCCCCACGATGTGCAGGTAAACAATGCATGATGATCGTTTCTGGTTTGGCAAAGCCCATCAAATGCTGATTGACTTGGAATCCATCAAACTCTTTGCGACGTTCCGCAGCTTCAGCTTCTTGCCCCATACTTACCCATGTATCAGTATACACGACATCTGCATTTTGTAGGGCTTCTTGAGGCATCACATACATTTCCATAACCGATTCGTTACGGTCTGCTATCTCAAAAATTTTATCACGTATGGGTTGACTCAGTTCATATCCTTCAGGCGATGCAATCTTAAACGTAACGCCGAAGTGAGCCGCAGCTAGCCCTAAAGATGCCGCAACGTTATTACCGTCGCCAACATAAGCCACCTGTAATCCCTCTAGTTTCCCAAATTGCTCACGAATTGTTAACATATCTGCCATTGCCTGACACGGATGAAACATATCACTCAACCCATTAATGACAGGTACTCGCGAGTTCTCTGCAAGTTGGACAACATGATCGTGATCAAAAACACGCGCCATAATGCCTTCGACATAGCTAGACAATACACGTGCGACATCGGGGATACTTTCACGCTTCCCTAGCCCAATTTCTTGTGGGCCAAGCATGATTGCACTACCACCAAGATGTTTCATTGCCATTTCGAACGAAACCCGTGTTCGTAGAGATGGTTTCTGGAAAACCATACCTAGTGTTTTATTTTGTAAGACCGGACGATTCCCACCTGTTTTCCACTCCATCTTTAACTGAAGTGCGAGATCAAGTAGATACGTCATCTCACGAGTTGACACAGTTGCCAAATCGAGAAAATGTTTCATAAATAGATGACTACTTTCAGAGGTCAATCAATAAATTTCTAACCATATTTCGCAGTATAGCACAATCCGACTATCTGCGAAACAACAGAACAATCGATCACACATATTTTACTAAACAGCACGAATATAAACTCAGCAAATGCTATAATTCGTTACCATCCCAATTATATTGCGCTTGCCATCCCAACAATTTTTCAGCTTTACTACAATCAACCGGACTTATATTGTCAACGATATGATCGGCTATTGGATAGTCGCCGGGGTAGCAGGTTTGCAATAAATCGCGAATAGATTGATCCATATAAATATTCGGTGCAGAGATATAAAATGCCTCATGCCCTGCTATTGTATATTCCATCGACAAACGACAGGCTCGTGCAGCATCACGCACGTCAACATATGTCCAAAATGCGCCGAATGGTTCAAATTTTTCAGTTTGTTTTCTGATTTCTGTAACAACCTTACGATATTTTTCCCCGAGAACCCATGTAAATCTCAGGCTAGTTACACATAAGTCGGGTGTGCGCAGTGCAAACCCAATGGCTAATTCCTCACCAACCATCTTCGATAGACCATATGTATCTTGTGATAATAGAGGGTGCGTTTCATCAATTGGAATTTGAACTGGATTAAAATGCCGATGATAATAAGCATATCCAAGTGCTGATAAACTACTGGCCAACACTACATGTTTAATGCCAAGGATAGTTGCAGCTTCCAACACATTAAAAGTGGACATCACATTATTACGAAATACAACCTCAGCAGTATGACGGGTAGGGGTCGGAATAGCCGCCAGATGAACCACAGCATCATGCCCACGCATCACACCAATGACTTGTCCCAAATCCTCAAAATCGACGATTTGTGTTCGCCACTCACGTTTTGGAAATTTATCAGCAGGTGTGACGTTATACCCATTATTTTGTAATTCTTCGACAGTTACCTGTCCAATATGACCATCAGACCCCGTTACCAATACATTTTGAATCGACATTGCCTATCACCCTTCACAGGAAAATTAAGTTTCCAATAATTATAGCGAAGGGTTTGACAATCATCTACAAATTGTGTGCTAGCAATTAGTCAATGTCTTCCATATCGCGCCAATTATGACCATAACTTGCATTGGCTTTAAGCGGTACACTGAGCAGTTTTCCATCTGGTAATGCCGATTCCATCGTCTCCACAACCAGTGTGACAACTGCATCTAGTTGGTCTTCTCTGACTTCTAGCACCAATTCATCATGCACCTGCAAAATCATGGTTGCATCTAAATCTGAGTCTACTAGCTTGTCATAGAGATTTAGCATCGACTGCTTAAGAATATCTGCGGCTGTTCCCTGAATTGGCATATTAATAGCAGCCCGTTCTTCTGCCGCCATACTTCGTCGATTTGTGCCACCTTTAATGGCAGGGTATTCACGACGACGACCATATAAGGTCTCAGTATAACCATTGTCATGGACAAATGCTTTGGTATCGTCAATATAGCGTTCTACACCGGGGATTCGTTCAAAATAAGTCGCAATAAAATCCTCAGCTTCTGGCAGGGTCAACTCACTATCACGCGCAAGGCGGAAAGCACCCATTCCATACATCAACCCAAAATTCACGCGTTTAGCAAAGCTACGTTGTTCATACGTCACATCACTTGGTTCAATTCCGTGAACCGTAGCTGCAGTTGCGCTATGAATATCCAACCCTTGCTTAAACGCATCAATAAGAGTTTCGTCTTCACTCATATGTGCCATGACCCGCAATTCAATCTGACTGTAATCTACCGCCAGTAGAACATACCCATTCGGCGCAACAAATGCACGGCGCACTTCACGCCCGAGTTCTGTCCGAATCGGAATATTTTGTAGGTTCGGATTACTACTACTAAAGCGTCCTGTCGCTGCACCTGTCTGGTTATAGCTTGTATGTAATCGTCCAGTTTTTGGATTAACAAGCTCAGGCAGTGCATCTACATAGGTACTTCTTAACTTAGATAATTCTCGGAATTCAACAATCATGCCAATAATTGGATGCTCTGGCTTCAACCTTTCAAGTGTGGTCGCATTCGTAGAAAAGCCGTGCGTTGTTTTGCTCAACCCTTCAGTTGGCAATTTAAGTGTATCGAATAGCACTTCATTGAGTTGTTTCGGACTATTGATGTTAAACTCACCGTATCCACCACTGTTGGCAAAAATTTCTTGTTCTAGCTCATTGAGTTTCTTATCTAGGCGCTGGCTCATCTCATTAAGGAATTCAACATCAAGCGTCACACCCTTATATTGCATACTGGCAACAACAGGGACAATCGGCATTTCCATCTGCGCAAACAACTTATACAGTCCGCCTTGTTGTAAGTCATCACGCAACGGTTCGACCAAACGATATGTCATAGCAGCGTCAGCAGCAGCATACGGCGCAGCAGCCTCAATATCAACTTCTGCCATAGTCTTCTGTTTTTTGCCTTTACCAAGTAACTCGGAAATTTCTATCATTTCAAAGTTTAGGCGTTGGCGTACCAATGATTTAAGCCCGAGGAATTTACTAATTGGATTATTGACCCATTCGGCAATCATGGTGTCAAATGTTATCGGGGCGACATTAATCCCATACCGTTGCAGAACAATCGCATCATAAATCGCATTATGGGCTGTTTTTTCAATATCAGGATTTTCAAGGGGTTCTTGTAGCGCATTGATGACTGTTTCTAAGGGTAGTTGATCACCTAATGGTTCAGCAAACATATCTTTTTGACCATTTGCGCCCATAGCCGTATGCCCAACCGGAATATAGTAACCAACATCTCCATCTACTGCAAGCGAAATACCGACTAAGTCTGCTGTCATCTGGTCAATGCTGGTTGTCTCAGTATCAAACGAAATCAATGATGCAGCATTCAATGTTCCAACGAGGTCTTCAAGTTTTGCTACGTCTTGTACAATCACCGTTTGGATGACTTCATGCGCTTGTTTCGGTCCAACTTCTGCATCTGGATGAAGCATCTTGTAAACCTTATGCAGACGTTCGCGCAAACTCTTAAATTCAAGTTCCGCAAAAATATCGTCAACAGGTTCTAGATCAAAGTCACGCGCTTCACAGGTTGCCAGATCGAGTTTAATTGGCAGGTCGCGCATAATTGTTGCTAATTTTTGGCTGAGATATGCCATATCTTTTTCAGCGATTAATTTGTTACGAGACCGCGCCGCAACATCGTCTAGATTTTCGTAGATTTTATCGAGTGTTCCATATTCTTTAAGCAATTTAGTCGCAGTTTTTTCGCCAACGCCCTTAACACCGGGGATATTATCAGAACTATCACCCATCAATGCTTTTAAGTCAACCAATTGTGATGGTTCAAGCTCAAAGCGTTTACGAAATGCGTCAATATCATAAACTTCATCATCATCACCTCGTTTAGGCAATTGCACCCGTACATTATCGTCTAATAATTGTAGAATGTCTTTATCACCAGTCGCAATATGAACACCCACACCTTGTTCAGTCGCTTGTTTAGCAACAGTCCCAATGATGTCATCGGCTTCCATATTATCCATGATTAGACGGGGGATGTTAAACGCATCAACAATCTGATGAATGCGTTCGAATTGAGCAGCGAGTTCCTCGGGCATTTTAGCGCGAGTCGCTTTATAGTCAGAATAGAATTCCTCGCGCCCACTCAACCCTTTATCAAACGTCACAGCAAGATATTTAGGTTGATGATGTTCATAAATATCAAGGATTGTACGACTAAAGCCATACGTCGCATTAGTCGGTTCACCTTTGGAGGTAGTAAAATTACCATACCGCATCGCATAATACATACGATACGCCAGCGCATGACCATCAATTAGATATAAGGTGGGACGAGAATCCATAACTAGCCCTTCACATATAATTACATACGAACATACGAGCTAGTATAGTTAATTTTTGTTCAAAGCGATAGTTACAGTTCACCACGCCCAAAATTCAGGAAGCGCTGAATTTCGCGGTCAGTCATTTCGCGCCCAGGGGTAAGAACTAAATATGCGTCTGCCCACAATTTCTCTGGTAATGTCTCATCTTCTGACTTTACAATTTTCTCTGAGCGTTCCATCAAATTACGAATCAACTCCGATGGAGACAAATCACCAGGAATATCAGCATATAGATAGATAAAATCTTGATGTACTTCCAGCTTATGTAGTGTCCAATAGAGGCTATTTAGTTGCACTTCTAGCCAGAAGACCAATTGTTGTGCGACATGTTCTGCCAGCTGGATCTCGAAACTCTCAACCATCCAAATAAATGTGAAAGGTTCTTTTGGTCCAACATCAACCCGTTCTTCCTCGATAGGTTCATCATCAAATGTAGGGACTGGACGGAAAAGCTCTGATGATTCCTCTTCATCAGGTATATCGACAACTTCAGGTTCAGGTATAGATGTTTCAATCACATCAGGTATATCAATAACTTCAGGCTCAGGTGTAGGTGTTTCAATTACATCAGGTGTATCAACGAGTCCAGCCGAAATCTGGGGCAACGCTTCCACTTCGGTCGAGCCATCTGGAATCGCATCTAACGCACCGATGAGTCTTTCGCCCTGACGACGAATTACACGGAGTTGTTTCGTCCCAGCAAACAACATCGACAACGTAAAACCGCCGACAGTCGCCTTGGAATACAACATATAATCCCGCCCGCTACTTTCGAGAGTGATAAAGCGGATACGGGAGTCTTCAGAAGTTGCTGACCAATCATCATTTATTTCACCACGAATCGCCTCGATGTCTTCAATCGGCATTTCGCCAGAATACGCGATAATATCATTATCACGGGTGAGTATGGTCGCCTCAGCTGCCAACTCAGTTGTGACTTGAGTGAGTGTTACAGCCAATTGTGTAATGTAAGGGTCTTCAGCTTCAGATAAATCTTCGACTGATTCCAACTGTGTAGATTCACCAGATTCAATTAGTGTTTCATCAAGGTCAGCAATATCTTCAACAGATTCCTGATCTGTTGACTCTACCTCGACATCATCCCGGACAAATTCATCTTCAACAATAACATCATCAACACTGTCTTGTTCATCATCCAACTCAGATATATCGATGACTTCCTCAACATCATCAACGGCATAAACACCCGATTGAATAACTTCTGTCTCAAGGTTACTGGGATCATTCACGACAAAAGAAGTATCTGAAGGCTTTGTCAGTGTCGAAGTATACTCAATCGGTTGCTGGGAATCTAAAGACGGTAACTCATCTTTCAAGAAAATTGGTTCGGTTACAAACTTTTTACTTTCCTTAAGCCATGATGGCAAGGGGCGTATATTTTGTTTGTCTTCTGGCAAACGATTTTGGATATTCTCGAGCAATTTATCAACCGAAATCGCACGAACAGGCGTTGTTTCATCAAGTGCCGCTTGTAGCACTAAAATAGCAGGTTGCGACCGACTAGCCTCATCATCTAATTGCGCTGATTGAACTTCGGTTTCATCCTCATCTCCACCCCGCAACATTTCTAATAGTTGTGAGCGTGTTGCTGACCGTACGAGATCACTCACTGTTCCACTGTCTTGTATACCGGGCATAGGAGGTTCTTCGTTTGCTAACCTCTGGAACAATTGCAACGAGCGATCATCAGTATCTTGCATGGTATAATTGATCTCGCCATCAGACAACGATTGAATCAGGAATTCAATTGAATTTGTTTCACTCATTTGCCCGTCGTCATCACGTATGTCCAAAATATTATAATTTTCGGCTCGGATCTGACGACTTGTGAAATATGGTGTCTCATCATTGTTCAACAAGTTATCAACCAACGTCTCGATAAAGACAGTCTCTTGAGGTAAATCAACCGCCGGCGCTTTAGCGGTATCCGGTAAATTATCAAAAATATCGCGTACAGCATTTTCAATAATTGGGATGATCTGCCGAGTCGTGATTGGAATATCAATAACACCCTGTACATCAGTCGATAAAGCAATATCATGCGCATCTGGAACATCCGGCGCAAGAATGATCGCAATGTCGTTCTGGCTCATCCGAATCATGGCAATCATCTCAGTAGGCAAAACAGACAAATTCTCAATATCGAGGATAACCAAATTGTGACGTTGATCGCGCAGTCGTTCAAGTGCTGTGTCGGCATCTCGAACGGTTGTGACAGCATACTCACCAACCAGTTCTAAAGATCGTTTGATGTCAATCGAAAAACGCACATTATACGTTACAAGTAAAATTCGCTTGAATACCAGAGCCATAACATTTCCTCGACGGGCTGAAACTTGTCTAACCTCAGTTTAGCATACTCCAAACATTTCAAACACAATCGCTTATAGATTACTGCCCCACAGTGATAGAGATTTGCCCACGATTGTTAACTTCACTAATTTCTTGCACCTGATTATCCACATCGACAACAACTTCTAAATTGACTGTTCCACTTTCCGTAAATTCAAGCTGAACATCAAAATCACGTGATGCATTTGAAGCTAATTCCGCGACCACACCTAAATCTCGCTCAACACCGTTAACAAATATAGTTGATGCAAATTGTCCGGAACTACCAGTTCCTGTATTTTGTACACGAATCGTATAGGTTTCTGAGGTAGACGACACATTAGATGGGATCACAACAGAACGATCACCTGTAATTGCCCCAACCAGAAGATCAGGCTGACCGGAGTTATTTCCGCCACCAGTCGTCCCGCCACTTCCATTACCATTATTCGCAGTTGCAGTTGGAATTGGAGTAACCGTGGGCGCAGTTGTAGCCGGTGGCACTTCAGTAGGCAATTGAACCACAGGTACGTTTGCACAATTACCAAATTCAGTCGTAAATTCTGCACTAACCCAACCTCTGGTGTTATCAACATTAAGTTGCCACCATGAATTGTCCCCAATACGCCCAACAATTGGTGCTAATGTACCACTACTCAATACACGAATTCGATCAAAGTCTGTACTTGGTCCTTCACGGAAGTTCAAACCGACACTAATTAACGCACGGCATACACCATCGTTTGGAATATCCGGGACATTAGAGATTTGGGCAGGAGTTGCTACAACTTCTTCTTGAGAGCTACGAACTTCAACTTGTATTTGGTCGGGTGTGGATGACACTGCACCGCGAAATGCCAATACACGCAAAGTAACGGAGCCTTCAAGTTGTGGGGTATAATCTAAAATCGCTGACATCGTTAGCTCACCTTGTAACGATTCAGACGAGACACTTTTTACAATTTGATTGTTTGCCAGTAACTGAACACGAGTAACACCGACACTATCATTCGCTTCTATTGATACAAGAATCTCTTCACCTGCTACAAACTCGTCCCCCTCAGTAGGAGATACAATTCGTATTTCAGGCACACCTTCGGGTGTCACTTCATCTAGAGGTACTGTAGTAGATGCCGCCTGTCCATTATTACCAAGATTACAAGCTGTCAATACACCAACCATCAACATACTTATCAAAAACACGCGTATTCCCATGTTCAGTTCCCTATCAATTGACTATTCAAAACTGATTTCATTCTAACAGGCGATACCTCAACCCACAATTCGATGAAACACAAAAAAGCCCCAAATGCTGTCATTTAGAGCTTGAATGATGTTTGAAGTTCAGTCAGTTTAGCTAATGGGTTCTTTGTAGATGATGTATTTACCCATATCATCACCCTTAGCAATGCAGGTATCCATATCGACTTTGAACTCGTGTCCACCCGATACCCAGCGTAACCCTTCTTGCAGCAACCCTTGACCAACAAAGCAGACTGCACGGTCATCGGACTTGCGCTCATAGCACATTGGACAACGTTCTAATGTGTAGATGATCCGGTCGTTTCCTTCTTCATACACATTCGATATTTGATCACTAAACTGCGAGAAGATGTTCGCCATCGCTGGCACACCAATCTTCAACTTCGCATTCAATGGCAATACCTTAAACGCAAGATCGCCAACACCCGCCAACGCACCAAACGCACGCAAACCTTGCGCAAATGTCGCACGTCCCGCACGCAATGCCAAACCACGTCCACCACGAGGTCCGTACATGTCTTCCAACGCGATGTTTAACGCTGTGTAATCTGCAAAATCAAACTCTTTTTCCAGATTATCTTGGGGATAATTACCAATCAAATGCGACAATCCTGCTAGGTTTAGAATCGCCTTTAGACCATTCTCACCCATCACCTCTTCCATCGCTTCGAT
>DIYL01000013.1 GCA_002428985.1 Anaerolineales bacterium UBA6055
TTTGTTTGGTGTCGGGTAACTAGTTATGTTTGTGATGGCTTAAGCTCAGATTATTGCAGTCGATTAACGAATCCGATCACCAGTATCAGCTAAAAAGAAATAAGCTTGTGACCAATCTAAAGCACAGTGTATTGTCTGCCCCGCTTCGAATTGTTCGTCTAATGGCACTTGAATCTGCCAGCGACGTTTACGCAACCAAACCTCGAGTAATTGATATTTTTCAGCAAAGTAGGGTGTAACTGCATCAATCACAGCAGGAATCCCTGTCACATCAGTCAGATAAATATATTCTGGCCGAATAGCAACTATCACATCCGTCCCATCCGCTAATGGTTTTGGTACCTTCGTCCGTCCCATATAACTCCCATCCCACATGCCATCAATCACTCGTCCCCAAAATGTATTAATCGTTGGAGTACCGATAAATTCTGCAATAAACAAATTATCAGGGTCATCATGGAGCTGTGCAAATGTCCCTTGTTGGACAATTCGTCCGGCATCTAGAACAATAATACGGTCGCCGACACTCATCGCCTCAACTTGGTCATGCGTTACGTAGACAAGTGTTACATCGAATTGATTAATTAACCGCTTGAGCTCAATCCGAGCTTGTGTGCGAAATTTTGCATCTAAATTTGCAAACGGCTCATCAAAGAGTAATAATTGCAAATCCCTTGCGAATGACCGCGCTATGGATACCCGCTGTTTTTCGCCCCCAGACAAATTACGCGGGAATTTTCCCATTAAGCTTTCAATATCGACCCCAGTAATCTTAGACACCGTTTCCACATGTGCAGGTACTTCTTCTTCGCGTTTGCGTAAGCGCAAGAAAAAACCGACTGTACGCCGACTTTCCCAATGGGGTATCAAGACATAGTTTTGAAATACCATCCCTATCCCACGATGTTCAACAGGAATCGCATCTAACAAGGTATCATTATGATATATCTGCCCACTATCAGGATGTTCTAACCCAGCGATCAACCGCAATAATGTTGTTTTACCACATCCTGACGGTCCTAATAAAACGACTGACTCCCCTGGTTCAATTTCTAAGTTGAGATCCTTAATTGCCAAAACAGGCGTTAGTCCATCTGTCTTATCATGGAAAGTTTTATTGACATTCTTCAGGGTTATTCGGGTCATATACGTTACTCAACTTCAAAGACGGTCAGGCGTTCATCATAACATAACCAGAGCATACCTCATAATCTTATCTAGATAAGTAACAAAGATATAAAACAGTTTTCAAACAAATGTTTATAAAAATTACAGTATTGATGGAGTATTATGTATAACAACAAATAAAGATTCAATGAATTCTAAATTTATTAAACCAACGTAAACAATTAGTAATACTAAGGTGAACAAATGGTCAAAATAGGGTTTTCCAACCTAAGCGAAGATTTAAGTATTACATCTGTTATCCGACAGAGTGTGGAAGAAGCAATCGCAAATACAGAAGATTTTGAACTGATACTTCGCACAAATGACATGAATGCCGATAAAGTCATGCAACACGCGCATGAATTTACAGAATTAAAAGTCGATATCGTTGTTATTATCAACACAGTCGAGCGGATGAGCACAAACCTTGGACTCCACTTCAAGTTTAATAAAATACCACTTATTGCCATCGAAGTACCCATTCCGATGAGTATCTATCTCGGTATCAATAATAAACGTGCTGGTGAACTAGCAGCACAAGTTCTTACCCACTATGTGAACAACACATGGGCTGGAGATATGTCAAAACTGTTGATTGTTACTGACCACAGACATATTACTAATGTCCAAGATCGTCTCAAACTTGCTATGGAGATAACAAAAGAAAACCTACAATTGTCCACAGATCAAATTTTATTTATTGACGCACTCAGTTCTAGAGAAACAGCCTTTAAGAATGCAAAAGAGCTTCTGCAAAATAAATTCTCTGGGAATATCGGTGTGATTTGTGATAACGATGACACAGCCTTAGGCATATTAGATGCTGCTAAGTATCATGGAATCGGCAAAGAAATTGCAGTTGTTGGTCAGAATAATACACTCGCCGCCACTGAATTTGAACAAAATCCCGAAGCACAGCTAATCGGAACAATTGACTTTCACCCTCACACATATGGAAACCACTTGGTTGAACTGATCAAAACGATTGTTAATGACGAGCCATATGAAATGCAAAACCACATTGAACCCTCGACTATATATAAAGACAAATATATTGAGCAACTTGGTTAGATAACTGGTTCTTTCATACATAAATTAGGTCAACTGATCCTCATTAGCAAAATCATCCTAGTTTAACAACAAAGTAAATTGCTAACATGCAACTTATAGAAATCATGTACTTTGTTGAGTATAATGAGCGGATACACAACGAATGCAATACAGGCTATCTACCTATTTTTCTGCAATCGGATAAATGGAGATTTTATTGTGAGTGATACAATCAAACCGGATTCCATTCCGGTTACAAGTTCAACAGATTGGCAACCCGACCCTAAGAACCCGCGTCGTCGACCACCGTGGATCCGTGTGAAAGCACCCAGTGGCGAAACCTACGAAAATGTCCGCAATTTGATGCGGAGCAAAACCCTACACACCGTCTGCGAAGAAGCACAATGTCCCAATATCGGTGAATGTTGGGGGACAGGTACAGCAACCTTCCTTATGATGGGTGACACTTGTACGCGTAGCTGTGGATTCTGTGATATTAAAACTGGTCGCCCGAACCCACTTGATTGGGCAGAACCAAATCGTATTGCACAGAGTGTACGCGCAATGGGATTACAACATGTCGTTATCACCAGTGTGAATCGTGATGACCGTCCAGATGGCGGTGCGCCGATATTTGCAATGGTGATCCGTCGAATTCGGCAGTTACAACCGGGATGTTCCATCGAAGTTTTAATTCCTGACTTCAAAGGTAGCGAAATGGCACTCAAAATTGTCATGGACGCCCAACCAGAAATTTTGAACCATAATGTTGAGACTGTCCCCCGTCTATTTAAAAAGGTACAGCCACAGGATCAATATGAATGGGCATTAGATACCCTACGTAATGCTAAAAAGATGGATCCATTGGTATTAACAAAATCAGGCATTATGCTTGGTCTTGGCGAAACAATTGACGAAGTCAAAGAAACAATGCGAGATTTGGTTGATGTTGGTGTTGATATTCTGACACTGGGTCAATATCTACAACCCAGCAAGAAACATCTACCAATTGAACGCTATTACACGCCGGAAGAATTCGATCATTTACGTGAATTTGGTCTAGAATTAGGCTTTAAATGGGTAGAAAGTGGTCCGCTTGTACGCAGTAGTTATCACGCTGCTGAACAAGTCCGCGAATTGTCCAAGCTTAATCACTTCCGTCTACATGAGGATCGCATTGCTGCCGAAGGCGCAGACTAAGTTTAGTCACTACGCAAAACTTACAAAGGTGGGGCATATCATGTCTCGCCTTTTTTATTTATTGCCCTAAACAAAAAATCTCCCGCACAAATGTATGAGAGATTTCCATTATCAGTATTAACCAGAAGTGATTTAGTTTTCAATCACCTTGTTATCAATCAACTGCTGTTGCACACGTTGTCCGCGCGGATTGAATGCAAAGTGCTGACCGAAAATTTCAAATTCCATATCAGTCATTGCACGTCCAGCACGATTTTTCTCGATCGTCCAGACTACCCAGTTACGATATTGCTTAGCTGTATATGGGTTAAATGCAACATGATCCTTCGCTAGAATCTGGTATTTATTGTTCATAATAATCGCAATATCAGATTCATAATCCAGAGCACTACTACCACGCAAATGATAGAGGTGGATGCGTTTACTCTTCAATCCTTCGCGATCTGCGGCCACAATCGACCATACAGGAATATCTAGAGATAGTGCAATATCTTTCAAACCCTCAACGATTATTGTAACTTTATCATTTTCATCACGAGGGCGTTCAGGATGTACCGCGATCTTTTGTAGGTAATCGACAAATAGCGTGACGTTCCCCCCTGTTGCATCTGCAAGGCGGGCGGTCATCTCTTTGATAGCTCGCAGATTGGTCACAGCTGGACTCGCTTTGAGCATAATCAAGCGATCTGCATAACGCAACATACGTCCTAGTGCAGGCGCAGTCTTTGGATGATCACGCAAAATCGACTGCAAAGAACTAGCAGCACCATCGCGTCCCATAAATTTCTTTGCACGTTGCGCCACAATTATCTGATACAAGTCACGCAACTTAATACCTGATGCAATATCAACTTCCGGAGGATTCAAACTTTCTAGGCACATCAGACGGTGCATAAGATGTGTTTCAGTATGTTCATACGACAGATAAAATGCATATTGATCTGGGCGTGATGCAATATTACGCGCAATTTGCAGCGTCGCAATTGTTTTACCAATCCCTTGTGCACCACCCAACAACACCAATTCGGTTTTGCGCAGTCCACCACCGATAAATCCATCAAGTGGATCAAAACCAGTTGGCATCGGCACGTAATCAACAAGATCACCTTGAACAACTTTGTCATTGGCTTCATTGATGACTTGTGTCAAAGTGCGTGGTAAATGTGCGCCGCCACGATTTTTCGCCTGTCCGCGTGGTACGCGTTTTGCAGGTTCAGGAGCAGGGCGTGGTTGCAGAGGTTTAGGAGCAGCCTTTTCTTCCTGCTGTAGATCCAAATTATCTAGGGGAGATGGTTTTGGATCGGGTAAGTCATCAGTGAAACGTCGAGTCGACATGCGTTATCCTTCATAAACATATGCGCTGGTTTTTGATTATTATTCTACTCTAATCGTACAAAAAATCAGGTATTTATAAAATTTGCCCATATTGCACCAACCTTATTATAACAAAAGTTTGAATTTTAGTCGTAAATTTCTGTCTGAAATAACAGCCAAATTCTAAATATATGATATATTAAAATAAAGATGTCCACCATCTTGCTGTAAATTTGTAAATAAATTTATATGAATAGCGAACAATCATGTACCTTTGCGAATTTTTTATCAACGACTTGTGCAATCTAACATTTCGAATATGATAATGTTAGTGCAATTTATATATCGACATATTGCATAAAATTTACTTAAATGATTAGGACAATAGTCCACTTCTCACAAATTTAAAGTAATAAACTTATTCACCAAATAGTAAGTAGGGGTTTCATCGTGATACAAGCATTGGTTGATCTTGCCGACAAGCGTGGCTACATTACTTATGAAGATGTTATAGAAGTACTCGAAGACGACGGCGAAGACCGCACAAACCTCAAAAATGTTTTATACAAATTAGATGAATTAGGAATTGAACTCCGTCGCGAAAGCGACAATACCCACGATAAAGATATATCAGACCTCGTAGAACCCGATTACAACAACCGTGAACTGCTGCGTGATCCATCAGTCGCTGATATTAATACCATTTCCTCGGATGATCCGGTCGGTTTATACTTTCGTCAAATGGCGCAAGAACCACTATTAACTGCTGAAGACGAAATTGATTTAGCAAAACGGATCGAGAACGGACTGAGAGCAAGTGAACGTCTGGAAAGACCTGATGTCATGGAGAAGACAGAACGTTGGCGTAGACACCTCCGTCATCTAGTATACGACGGACAAAAAGCCCGCGAACACCTCGGACGCGCTAATACACGCCTCGTTGTCAGCATTGCAAAGCGTTATATGGGACAAGGTTTACCATTCCCAGACTTGATTCAAGAAGGTAACGTTGGGTTGATGCGAGCGGTCGATAAGTATGACTATGCGCGTGGCAATCGATTTAGCACCTATGCAACATGGTGGATTCGACAAGCTATCACCCGCGCTTTAGCACAAAAAACCCGCACCATTCGTATTCCCCTCCACATGACCGAACGTATCCGCCAAATGTATCGCACAGCACAAGACCTAGAACAAAGCCTTGGTCGTCGAGCCAATATAGAAGAAATTGCCGAGGCAATGAATCTGCCAGCCGATACTGTTCGTGCAATGATGGATGCCAGCCAGCACGCTATTGCTTTAGAGCGTCCTGTTGGTGAAGATGGGGATAGTGAATTCGGTGACTTTATCGAAGATCAAGACACGCCTAGCCCTGTCGACTCTGCGACTCAAAACCTACTTGAAGAAACAATTGAAGAAGTTTTAGCAGAGCTAACACCCCGCCAGAGCCACATCTTACGTCTGCGCTTTGGACTCGGTGGTGGTGAGCCACATACACTAGAAGAAATCGCCAATAAATTTGGATTGAGCCGCGAACGCATTCGTCAATTGGAAAAAGAAGCGCTCCGCCGTTTACGACACCCACGTCTTGCTCATAACTTGCGTGATTATCTAGGTTAGCAATCCAGTACAATTGTTTGAAGTGTAAGCTGGCTATACTCATAGTCAGCTTTTTGCTTTTATTATGCATCTAATTTATATGAATAGGTCAGCTTATGTCTAAAAACTTTGAGCATCTCTTAAGCCGTCGCACCCAAAATATGAAAAACAATGCCATACGCAACATCTTAAAAGTCGTGTCGCAACCGGGTATGATCTCTCTAGCTGGTGGCATTCCAGCCGAAGAAAGTTTCCCACTTGAACAAATGTACGTTATAAACGAGGCAGTACTTAATAAATATGGGGCAGATGCCCTCCAGTATGACCTAACTGAAGGGTTCACACCATTTCGTCATGCTCTTGTCGATTATGTTGCGCGCAAAGGGATTCATGTCACCCACGATCAATTGATGGTATTTAACGGTTCACAGAGCGTTCTTGATACTATTGCAAAAATCCTCATTACGCCGGGGGATAATGTCGCACTCGAATCACCTAGCTACTTAGGCGCGATTTCCGCATTTAACGCTTACGAACCTAATTATGTCAGCATCGAAACAGACGAAAATGGCATCGTACCCGAGTCCTTAGACAATTTGCTGGCCACCAATACGATTAAATTTATCTATTTAGTCACAACATTTCAAAACCCAACAGGACGTACACTTAGCCTCGAGCGCAGAGAAGCAATTGCAGACATCGTTAAAAAACATAATGCACTCGTTGTTGAAGATGATCCATATGGTGCATTACGTTTTCGAGGTGAACCTGTCCCCCCTCTCTACACATATGCACCTGCGAATGTCATTTATTCAAGTACCTTATCCAAAATATTCGCCCCGGGTCTCCGATTAGGCTTCTGCACTGCACCAGAATTGCTTAGGGATTGGTTAAATACAGCAAAGCAAGGGGCAGACCTTCACACTAATACATATGCACAAGCATTAGCCACAGAGTACCTCACAGGCGGTTACATCGATGAGCAGTTACCGCGTATCATTGATCTTTATCGTCCACGCCAAGAAGCGATGTTAAATGCAATGGATGCTTATTTACCTGATACCTATAAATGGGAACAGCCTGAAGGGGGTATGTTCATCTGGGTTGAAGGCCCCAATGGCGTAGATGCAGAAGATATTTATTGGAAGGCGGTAGAAAACAAAGTCGCATTTGTACCGGGAAAATTCTTCTATCTGAACGACGGTGAAGGACTTGGCACGATGCGACTTAATTTCACAAAAATCAATGAAGCAACAATCGAAAACGCAATTAAAACACTGGGCGAAGTCATTCACCAATATGGTTAGAACGCAAACGGGGAAGCCATTAACTTCCCCGTTATATTATCTTTTATAAGTCTCTGGCTACATTTATGTTGTTGCGTGAACCTTAGGAACCCAGTTTTGTTCGCGTGCATATGCCATCAACTCTTCGCGGAAGTCTGGGTGTGCAATACTAACCAACGCATGTACACGTTCATTGATCGTACGACCATAAAGATCTGCTACACCGTATTCAGTCGCAATGTAATGAACATCATTACGCGTGGTTGTCACACCAGCGCCTAACTTGACATTTGGAACAATACGGCTCAATGTACCTCTACGCGCTGTACTCGGTAATGCGATGAATGTCATACCACCTTCGCTACGCGCTGCCCCACGTACGAAGTCAAGTTGTCCACCCACACCCGAATAAAAGTTTGTACCGATACTATCTGCGCAAACTTGACCCGTGAGGTCAACTTCAATCGCCGAATTAATCGAAATCATCCGCTCATTTTGTGCAATTACAAATGGATCATTTACATATTCAGTCGGATGCAATTCGAAAATTGGGTTGTCATCAATATATTGATAAAGTGCCTTCGACCCAATAACAAAACCTGACACAACTTTACCAGGATGGATCGATTTGCGGGAGTTAGTGATCACACCCTTATCAATCATCGCCATTACGCCATCAGAGAACAATTCAGTATGAATACCAAGGTTCTTATGCCCCTCAAGCAGACTTAATACCGCATTTGGAATACCACCAATACCCATTTGTAAGGTTGCAGCATCTGGAATTAGTTCCGCGATGTGCGCCGCAATCTGTCGTTGTGTTTCGTCAGCTGGCGGTGGGACAATTTCTGGTAGCTCATAATCTACATCAATGAAGTAGTCGATCTGATCTACATGAATAAAGCTATCACCCAATGTACGTGGCATGTTTGGATTAACTTCCGCGATAACAAGCCCAGCAGATTCTGCTGCACTTTTTGTCACACCGACTTCAACACCATAGGAACAATACCCATGAGCATCTGGCGGACTAACCTGCACAACAGCCATATCCAATAACAACCGTCCACTACGGAACAATCCCGGGATTTCTGACAAAAAGATTGGTGTGAAATCTGCAAGACCATTGTTGACGGCTTTACGGATATTTGGAGCAATAAACAAACTATTGATACGAATGTGTTCAGAAAGATCTGGAGTGATGTATTCTTCCGGTCCAAATCCTAATAGCTGGACAACTTCTACTTCTCGTACCTCTGTATGACGATCCAACAATGCTTGCAAGAATCGTTGGGGATTGGAGCAATTTCCTGTTAAGAAAATACGTTCACCAGAGCGAACTTTTTCAGCGGCTTCTTGTGCGGAGATGAGGCGATCTTGCCAGGTCATAATCTATCCTTTGATGTCTTATCATTTACATCCACAAGAATAGCTGAAGCGTTTAACCTAGCCCTAGTGTCAAATGGCGTAATTCATATGATATTCGACACTATATTAGGAACTCATACCTGAGCTAAATTATTTATAGAAAGCAACAGTATAAGGAGTGTCGTTTATGTTTAAGCATATTTTAGTTCCACTCGATGGCTCTGCCTTAGCAGAAAAAGCCCTAGACTACGCTGTCCAAATCGTCGCTCCCAAACGCCGTATCACACTTATTTCTATTATTGAAATTCCGGATGTTGCAAATACATTCCATCCACTACCAGCAAACCTTACTATGGTAGAAGATAACTTGGCGTCAGCGCGTGATTATCTGAACCGTATTGCTGATGAATTAAGAAAAACTCATCACCTTCGCATTAATATTGAGGTTAAAGTTGGTAAGCCAGCTGATGTTATCACCGAGTTAGCAGAGACGGAATTTGTAGATGCAATTGTCATGTCCACCCACGGACGTAACGGCATTGAAAGATTTATTTTTGGGAGTGTCACACAAAAAGTACTAAATGCTATGCCTTGTCCCGTACTTGTTGTACCGGGTAAAGAAACGATCAAATCAGCGGAAAAAGAACCGTTCGGTTTATCACAAGTCCCGACCACATCCTAATATAAGGAGTGCCACATGCTATCAAAAATCCTAGTTCCATTAGATGGATCTGACTTATCCGAACGCGCGTTAGAGTATGCAAAACAGGTTATCTCGCCAACGGGTGAAATTATTCTTTTGATTGTTGCGGATGTACCAGATTTCCCAATTTATACGGTCTACCCAATGCCAATTGCCGCACCCGAGACTGACTATTCTACGGTGCTAGATGACATCATGAGTAGCTCACGAGAATACATCGAAGCGATTGCGAATAATCTAAGGTTATCAGGTCATCGGGTCAAGACATTGGTTGAATGTGGCGAGCCTGCGGTCAACATTATTGAAAAAGCAACTGAACTCGATGTTGCCGCCATTGTTATGTCAACCCATGGGCGATCTGGCTTGAGTAAATGGTTGTTCGGGAGTGTTACCCAGAAAGTATTGAGTGCTATGCCTTGTCCTGTCATTGTTGTACCCGGAAGACAAGCTGTAGCCGATACAGATAAAGAAGATGCTGAGGCTGTTGAAGCATAGCATCTAACAAGCATAATAACTCATATCAACTATCCCATTAAAGGTGTACGCAAGTACGCCTTTTTTGTCTATCAAGGCTTTGATATAGAACTCATCGACATTTTAATGTGTATTTACATTTCATGCAGTATAATACGAATCGTAACATCACAGCCACATCGCAATCACTTGCTTGTAAGATTACTCTGGGCAATGATTTTCTATCATAACAAATCGAGGGACGTATGATACGACAATGGCAAATTCGTAACTTCAAAGCCATCAAAGGCGATATGGATTATATTGACTTTGCACCTATTACGGTGTTCGCAGGTGCAAACAGCTCTGGCAAGAGTACTATCATCCAATCAATTCTTCTCATGATGCAGACACTATCTGTACGTGCCAACGCATCATTATTATTTAATGGAGAGCTTGTCTCTCTTGGGACATGTGACGATGTTTGGAATAATCATATTCTACAAGCTGATGGTCATGAAACAGAACCTCTCGAATACAGTATTGTGATTGATAACCCAAAACGCGACGACGAATTCCTCGGTGTTGATCTTGTGTTTAAGCCATCAACAGGCACACGCAATCGGCTGGTAGCTGGGCACTATCGCATGATTCTAAAAGATACTGAATTAGGCTTATATATTGAATATAATCAGAATACTCGTCAATATGAGCTACGTGAAATAACAACAACATTAGATGCAACTATGCGTGACCAATTTAAATCTAAGGGGTTGCATGACATTCAGCCGTTCCATCAAGCACATATTGATATGCGTGGTTTATTCCCAAGAAATATCCACGTCCAAGCGAAAGTTCCAGCAGTCAAACTTAATTGGGATATTGCCCTACTCAACCCATTTGACAAACGCATTGATGCTACCGACCTAAAACAAGAAATCCCCGACCAATATAAACGCATCATCAAGCGCATTACTAAACAATATAACCTGTCAGATTTTGTTCAAGTGGCTAGCCACAACGAAGAAATCGAAATCGTCAATACCCTCGCAGATTATAAAGACTGGTTTAACAATTTATCGAACAAACAAACGACCATACTCTATGATGACCTTGTTGTACATCTCAACAATGTACTAGTCGATGAAACCATTGATATGCGTATCCCTGTACTTGACGAAATCGAACGCACTTTCAAAAACCTTATTCTACGGAACATCCGTTATCTTGGAGCGAGCCGGATCGGACCGACGATTGTCTTTTCACCCGATGTCACATCAGAATGGTCAGAAGTTGGCATTAATGGGGGTAATGTCGCGGCAACATTACGGGAAAATAGCAAGCGTGTCATCAGTTGGTATGACCCACAAACATTTGAGACAAAGGAAACAAAACTCATAGAAGCCGTAGTAATATGGCTACAATTCTTTGGTCTACTAGAAGGTGTGGCAACTGAAGAACAAGGTAAACTCGGTACAATGCTCAAAATCCGTAGTGAAGGTGTTCAACGTGATATGGATTTGACATCGGTCGGTTTTGGAACCAGTCAGATTTTGCCGATCATCGTTCAAGGATTGCTCACACCACCAGGGGGAACATTTATAGTTGAACAACCCGAAGTTCACTTACATCCACATCTGCAATCGCTATTGGCTAATTTCTTTGTTGCTTTACATATGGCAGGAGTTCAATCAATTGTAGAGACACATAGTGAAAATTTAGTCAATCAATTACGTCTCTTCATTGCTAATAAAAGTAAATTGCGCGATGATATTAAAATGTACTTCGCCAATCGTAATGCAACCGATGGTACATCATTTCAAGAAGTTATGATAAGTGATGACGGTAGCATACTCAATTGGCCAGTTGGCTTTATGGATGAAAGTAAGCGCCAAGCAGAGCAGATGTTAAGAGCTATTCTTGCAAATGAGGATTACTAGTTGCGCTATGTCGAAACAATTTCTCATCATAGACCCGTATTTGCTGATTTATCCAGATGCAACTAGCAAACTGGATCGAACACTAGTTGCACGGTTTATCAGCAACCTCAACATGTGGTCAGAAATTGTTCAACTGTCATCATATGAAGTCGGTATTACACAAGACAGCATCGACTTCATCAAACACCATCCCCGCTCGATACTTAATGGAATTTTTATTGAAGAACTACTGGATTTTACCCACCAAAATCTGGGGACAATTAATATTCTGATTGCTCCAATTGTTTCTAAACTAAAGAATGCCTTGGCATTTGCACAAGCGCTCAATGAAATTGATGACGACATCTTAATCTATGAAATAAAATCCACAGCAATTGCCCCATCAGATTTTATCGAGCGACTTCCCGAATATTTACGCGAAGAATTTCTCATGATGCTCGGGCATCTCGTCTTTGCCCGTCAACAACAAATTGTACCCATTGCCACCTTTGAGCAAGTCCTATTTGCGACAACATTTTATACTCGTGAAGACCCAGACTGGTTAACACCTTATCTCTATATCTCAGTCTCTGTCGACTATGAGACGACAGCAGATGATGACATTGAAAAGCTACAGAATCCTGTTCAGGATCAATTAGAAATTGTTAAAACCACACAAGACTTACCACCTGAAGCAGTGACCAGTCGGACATTAGCTGATGTATTAGACGCGATTCAAAACAAATACCCAAATTCTTTTCTAATTAGTCAAGAATTGCAAACCCATGTCAAAAAGAATAGAGACACCCTCACGGACGCCAATCGCATCGAATACGCAATCGAGGGTTTACATCACTGGTTGGATGTCTATCGTCAAAAACGAGATGCAAACTATACAGAGTATCTTGCCTTCGAAGAAGCCCGGCGTATCTATCGACAGAAAGCATCACATGACATTACAGGTGCAAGCAAAACTGTATCACGAACACCATCGCTTAGTAATGAGCGGTTAGTACGTTATAATGGTAATACTTATTATGCCCATTGGCATATAAAAATCACCCCTCGGATTTATTTTACAGCTATCCCCACAGAAGATACCTACATGGTCTTGCTTGGTAAAATCACTGCACACCTATCAACCGCGCGTCACTCCATGTAAGCAACGATATTAGACACTTCACTTTCATCATATTCGCGTTACACTTAAACCTCATCGTTTAAAAAGACTTCTTAAGGCAATATTGTGACAGAGGCATCCAATCCGAATCAACTGCGCGCGCTCTTATTTTCGCTCTATGTCCCCGCAATCATGGTTACGTTGGGTAATGGCATTCTTGTCCCGATCTTGCCACTCTACGCAGCCGGATTTGAAATCAGTTATGGGTTAATTGGTTTAATTTTAGCAGCCGAAGCACTTGGAACCCTACTAGCCGATGTACCAACAGGGATGATTCAGAAGCGATTAGGGAATAAACAAGTCATGATAATGGGCTTTATTGTTTCAATTGTATCTGTCCTCTTATTGTTTACAGCACAATCTATTTGGGTTGTCTTTTTGCTACGTTTACTATCAGGTGTTGGCAAAGCAATGTACGGTGTGTCGATGCATATTTATATCGCCAACAATGTTGATTTATTTCAACGTGGTAAAGCGATTGCGATGTACGGTGGAACAAACCGGCTTGGTGGGTTTATTGGTCCAGCGATTGGTGGTGTTGTAGCGGCAGCATTTGGTATTCGCGCACCATTTATTGTTGTTGGTCTTGTGGGATTCATTGGGTTGCTGTTTATTATTTTTTATACCGAAAATACCAAAGGCAAACAGAAGAACGATGAAGCAGAACATCATGATCTCAAAATTCTTGATGTCTTAAAAACACACTATCGCATATTAGCGTCTGCGGGCACTGCTCAAATTTTTGGTCAGATGATTCGTGCTGGACGCGTTGTTGTCATTCCATTATTTGCTGCAGACATTCTTGGGTTATCAGTCGATCAGATTGGGTTTATTGTCAGTTTATCTGTACTTGTTGATTTCAGTTTATTCCTTGTCGCAGGTTGGTTGATGGATACATATGGGCGGAAATTTGCGATTGTGCCATGTTTTGCTATTCAAGCATTTGGTATGGCGCTTGTTCCACTTACGACCAGCTTCCTCGGGTTAGTCTTTGCTACAGTTTTAATCGGTTTTGGCAATGGGTTGGGCTCTGGTACGATGATGACACTCGGTGCAGATTTATCGCCTGACGAATCACGTGGAGAATTCCTAGGTGTATGGCGGTTGATCGGAGATGTTGGTTTTACAGGTGGTCCATTGGTGGTCGGTGCGGTCGCAGATCTATTCCTGCTTAATACAGCAATCTGGGTTATTGCTGGGTCGGGAATGACTGCCGCCAGTATATTCTTATTCCTTGTACCAGAAACCCTCAAAAACAAAGCAAAAACAGCATTGACGTAAAAACGGAACATCGAATGTCCCGTTTATTACCATCATAGCGATTTTCTTGGGTATTACTTTTCGTTTGTGTCTTCGAGGGGCGGAACTAACTCATGAATACTGTTTTTTACCGCATAAGCAGCCGCTTCGGCACGATTTGCTGCATTAATTTTGGATAGAACACTACTTACGTAATTGCGTACTGTGCCCTCTCCCAAGTATAATTTAACTGCAATTTGACGATTGGTTAAACCTTCGGACACAAGTGCCAAAACTGCCATTTCTTGGGGAGTTAGATCAGAGAAGGCAGCCGCATTCTGTGCCTCTGTCACTTTGCGCATTTCGGCAAAGACGCTAGCAGTCATCGCGGGGTCAAGCATACCCTCGCCTCGGCTGACACGTTCGACGGCTTGTACAAGTTCATTATCGCCGATGCGTTTGAGCACATAGCCTGATGCACCGGCTTGGATTGCTGCCATCAGCAATTCATCTTCCGCATAGGATGTTAACATGATAACTTTACAACCGGGGACAGTTTGAACAATTTGGCGGCAGGCTTCAATACCAGAAAGCCCCGGCATCCGAATGTCGAGTACAGCCACATCAGGTTGATGCTCCTGTGCACGCTGGATGGCTTCTTCGCCTGTACTTGCTTCCGTAATTACACGGAAGTGCCCTTGATGTTCTAGCAAAGCCTTCAGACCTGCACGAACAACCGAGTGGTCATCCGCAATTAATATGCGTACCGTTTTCATAATAAATTCGCTCGCTATAGATATGGATATGAATGCGCTTAGGATAATCGTACCACATAATAATATTCTACAAGTATACACCTTAATAGTGAGAGATGTCACCTTATGGATATGACAAATATCGTTGAACAACTTAATCGGATCAGTTCTGCTGTTATGTATGCCAGCGAAGGGGTCGATTTAGAGGAGGTATTACAACGTATTGCAGAAGTTTCACGTACTCTTGTCCAATGCCAGTATGCAGCTCTAGGTATTCCAGATAAAAATGGTGGATTAGCACATTTTAAAGTCGCTGGTATTTCGGACGAACAAAAAGCCAAGATTGATCACCTACCGATTGGCAATGGGCTTATCCGTGCGCCAATGCGCGAACGCCATGTTATTCGTCTAGAACGTATGCAAGATGATAACCGTTCGGTCGGATTTCCAGATCATCACCCAGAAATGACTTCATTACTTGGTGTACCAATCCAAATGGGAGATCAATTATTCGGCGTATTATACATGTGTGACAGACTAGATGGTAAACCATTTGACGATGCCGATCAGCAATTGGTCGAAACAGTAGCGGGTTACGCAGCACTTGCTATCGCCGGAGCAATGTCTAATGATCAACAAAGTAAGATGAAAGTTCTTGAAGAACGTGAACGTATCGGTATGGAGCTACATGATGGCATTATTCAGTCCTTATACGCACTGGGTATGCAACTCGATTTAGTACGCCGTACAAGCAATCTAGATTCAGATCGATTAACCCCCGTCATCGGTGGATTAGATGCAGTAATTGGAGACATCCGCCGTTATATCATGCAGCTAAGAACCGATGGACAAGCTGTAACAATCAAAAAGCGGCTGGTTGATATGGCACAAAAGCTCCACCTATCCGATAATCTTGATATACACATCAATGCAGAAGATGATTATCCGCCATTTCCACCGGCAACATTTGAAGGCATCTGCCTCATCATAAATGAAGCACTGAGTAATGCCGTTCGTCATGCAGAAGCGAACCAGATTATTGTCTCAGTTGAAGTAACTGATACACACTTCCGCGTCCAAATACAAGATAACGGACACGGCTTCAACATGGATACACAAAACAGTAGTGGTCTTGGACTACATAATATGCACAAGCGAGCACGTTTTTATGGTGGTGCGATTGAGGTTAGTTCAGTAGTTGATCAAGGAACAACTATCGACATTACGATCCCAATTAAACCATATTAAATTCGCAAAAATCATATAAACAGGCAATAATAGTCCAAGTGGTACAATTTAAGATTAGGGGGAATAATCATGAAGATTGGCATCAACGCTTGGCTATGGATTATGCCTGTTGTTACAGATAATCTCATCAGCATCATCAACAAAGTTGCTGATATTGGATTTGACTGGATTGAAATTCCTTATGAAGATCCATCAAATCTTGACTTAGATAAGGTCGCGCAAGTTATTCAAACAAGAGGTTTAGATTCTAGTATCTGCGTAGCAATGAGTCCTGACCGCGACCTTATCCATCCTGACGAATCAGCACGGGAAAATGGGGCGCAATACATCCGACAATGTATTGATGCGGCGAATATGTTAGGTTCGACCAAAGTTGTTGGTCCGATGTATTCGGCTGTTGGTCGCTTATGGATGCAAACTCCTGAAGAACGTGAAACAGACCTTGTGATACTGACCGATCAACTTAGAAAACTGTCGGAGTACGCTGGTGAAAATGATGTCGAGCTATGTATAGAGCCCCTCAATCACTTTGAAACCAGCTTCATGAATCTTGCTTCACAAGCGGTCGACCTTATAAAACGTGTAAATCACCCAGCGTGTAAAATCCAACTAGACACTTTCCATATGAATATTGAAGAAGCCTCAATTGGTGATGCCATTCGTTTAGCTGGATCTCATCTTGGACAACTCCATGTGTGTGCAAATGACCGCGGCGCACCCGGTGCCGGACATCTCGATTGGGGTGAAATTATAAACGCACTAAACCATAGTCACTTCGATGGCGCATTGGTCATGGAATCCTTTCATAAAGACAATGAAAATATGGCGAAAGCAGCCGGGATTTGGCAATCTAGAGCCTCATCGGCCGATCAGCTAGCCCAGTCTGGTTTGGCATTTTTAAGGGAATCTACTGATTGATTTGATATTTTACTATAATATCGTCTATAATAATTTGCGTAAAACTAACAGTATGACATTTGTTACCTGAAGCATAGTACCTTTGTTTTAGGAAATACCCGTATTATTCCATTAAATCAGAATTTGGAATGACTTATGTAGAAAACGGAGGCATATATGTTTGAGAATGTAATGGTAAAAGATTGGATGATTAACCCCGTAATCACCATTGATGCATCGTCTCCAATCAGTTCTGCACATCAAATGATGAAAAACAATAATGTTCGGCGTTTACCTGTGTTGAACAACGACAAACTCGTCGGTATTGTAACAATTGGTGATGTTCGTGAAGCAAGTCCATCAGATGCGACAACATTGAGCATCTGGGAATTAAATTATCTGTGGGCACAATTGACTGTCGAAAAAGTGATGACAAGTAGCCCATTAACAGTATCATCTGATACACCCATTCTTGAAGCCGCCGAGACCATGCTGGAAAAGAAAGTAAGTGGGTTGCCAGTTGTTGATGAAGATAAGTTAGTTGGTATTTTAACTGAATCTGACATCTTCAGGATGTTAGTGAAGTCACGTACTAGCCAAGCTATCTAATTCGCACTGTACAATCTCATCGCAAATCCCCCCTGTCTGTTAACAGGGGGTTTACCGATTTAGGAGACACTACGATGAATGTCGTCGATATCATGACAGCAGACCCTAAAACTATATCACCGCATGCCACTTTGCGTCAGGCAATTCAAATGATGGAAGATTATCATTTTATGCATGTGCCTGTGCTTAGCAAACAAAAACATCTTGTTGGTGTCGTGAGTGATCGGGATTGTCGTAAAGCAATCAATTCACCCTACATTTTGCGTGAGCGGTGGCAGGACGAAGACTTACTGGACAAGCTTGATGTACGTTCTGTTATGTCACCTGCACCCATTATCGTTGAACCTTATGCACCCGCAACAGAAGCATCCCGCTTGATGCTCACACATAATATCGGATGTCTACCGGTTATGCGCGCAGAAACACTCGTAGGAATCGTCACACGGTCTGATGTTCTTGCCGCATTTATGAGAATATATAGTAAAATTGAAGCACTGAGCGCCTTATCAGAAAACTCTAATGGAAACGGTTTTAAACATTAGCACCCTATTCACCTTTGGATAGGGTTTCTTATCTTGACCTCGTTTAAACACTTGTTATAGTTATGAACGAAATAGCAATTCAACGTGTTAGTCTATACATCGCATGATTAATTGCTTCTTTACTTAATATCTATAACATGACACCACATGATCCAAAAACTCAATTACTTGACCGTTGATTGGTCACTCGACTACAACAAATTATTCCCATCACAGCAACCTATCCTTGTTGAAATCGGATTCGGGACGGCAGACTATTTGATTCATCTAGCCGAAACATATCCCGACCACAATGTACTTGGTTTCGAAATCTCTAGTCAATCTATGGATAAAGCTGAGCGTAAAGTTGAAAACAAAAATTTAACTAATGTGCGCCCCATCCATAGCACAGGAGAAACTGCACTTGCCTATTTATTAGAACCAGAAACAGTCGCGGAATTCCATATCAATTATCCAGACCCCTGGTTCAAGAAAAAACATCATGGTCGGCGCCTCATTAAACGTGAGACTGTTGATATGCTGGCGAGCCGATTAGTTATAGGCGGGCAGATTATGTTGGCAACAGACATTCGCGAATATGCCGATATGGCGCATGATATTTTGAGCAATACGCCAAGTTTGACCAACACCTTTGATACACCATGGGTCGATGATCTTGAGGGACGCTTCAGAACCAAATATGAAATGAAAAGTTATCGTGAAGGGCGGACAGGACATTTTTTCATTTATCAGCGTAACAAGACACCCGTCAATCATCCGCCTGTGATTAAGGAGTTAGAGATGCCACATTTATTTCTACATTCACCACTCAACACATCTGATGTTATTGAACGATTCGAACAAACTCGAACAGAATCCAATGGTGTGCATATCGCAATTTTACAAGGGTATGCCAACCCTAGCCGCAATACAGCTGTGTTCGAAGTGGTAGTTGAAGAACATACAATCGATCAGCATTGCTTGCTATCGCTATCACCGCATAATGGAGACAACAATTACATCATCCAGATGAGCACCGTAGGTTATTCACGTCCCACATATGGCATGCACCGTGCCGTACATGCTCTTGGTGAATGGATTACCAGCTTACATAACAATGCAAAGATTACAGCAATGAAACTACGTGATTAACTATCTCGCCTTTAAACGAATCCGCACCAATAAGTCGCTTAAGGCCTCTTTACCAGGCGGATGCTGTGGTAAAGTCGAATTATCACGTGTGTCTTCAAGTAATGTCACCAAGCGTTCATACTCACGCTCATGGAAGTCCATATCAGCCGATGGCAATATACCTTTTTCGGTGTTCGACATCTTAAGGGCAATCAAGTCGTCAATATAAGGAAGCTTATAGACTGCGTTCAAATTAATCAAATTTGACTCAACTTCATGAGTTCCCATCAAATGAATCCCTGTCAGCAATACACGATAGACATAGAGCAATGCTTTGGCAGTTTTCTTATTCAGAAAATCATGCCATTTACGTTTAGAAAAACCAAAGTAATGGTGCGCATGATGCACAGTCAGTGTCTGTGGAATAATCGCTTTGAGTTCCTCGTGCTCTGGTGTTGTTTGTACTACAAGTGGTGAATAAACTTGCTCAACCATATTACCACTTTTGCCGAGCAATAATTCAAAACACTTCTTAATATCGTGGGTTGTCAAATCCAGCTCAATCCCATCATCAACACGATCAATATTGACCGTATCTTTTGGTTTTCTGAGGCTAATCACTTGCTCCAGTGGCAAGATATGGATCCCACGAATGTCAATGTCAGAATCGGGAGATGGAAAACCGAAAAGATGCGCGCCACTAATGACTGCGAATAACAGCGGATACGGCTGTTCAGAGAGAATATTATCAATGAGCTGTTGATGTTCCATGTTATGTCCTATGTGATAATCCCTACTGTATTTAGCAAAACTTGTCCGATACTGACATTACCGTTAATCGTTGTACTTGCTTTTAAGTCGTGTTGTGCAATACCATTTGTAAACATACGCCATGCAGTATCCGCATTCATAATTACTACTGAATTGGGTTCTGCATCGGTTTGACTATACAATTGCCAAGACTCTTCAGGATCATTGATGATATACCATGTTCTGTTGAAATCTCCTTCGACAATAAATTGAACAACAGTGCCCTTAGTTAGATCACTATCTTTGTAAGTCTGTGGTAATGAATATGCAAACGTGTTTAGAAGTGGGCTCATGTATCTAGTCGACTTGAGACTCACCCGATTGACTGCCTCACAGATATGTTGATGGTGCATCCAATATTCAGTGTATTCTCGTGCGATGTGCAACCACCTTGGATCGGTTTCGTTTCCAGTCCAACCAACAGAGCCCCACATCTCATATGGATTCTGAGCCAGCATTATTTGATTGACATCGTGTCCAATCATCTCAAGTTGTGATATGAGAATCCGTCTACTCATCCGCCGTGTTGCACGTACCCAAAGATCATTTTGTAAGTTAATGTAATCGACCAATTCCTCCCAAGTGTCAAAATCTCCCCACTGCCCATCCTTGTCGCGCCAGTTAGATAGTAGATTGATACCATCTCCTAACAGATGAAGTGCAACATCTTTGACATCCCAACCATCACAAACTGTTGGAGCCTGCCATTCATCATCAGTTAGTGATTTTAAAATGACAAGCAATTCCTCTCGCATTTCTGAAAATAGTTCAGCTACTAAAATGGGTTCAGGTCGTTTGTTTTGCATACGCTGTCTACATCTCCTACAACATACTATGTCGGGCTTTGATTAAATAAGCATTGACTGCATCGTAATCAGGTCGCTCCGGCAATGTAGTCAACGGATAGAGTGCATCAAACTCTTTGTGTAGCTCTAGCCGCCATTGGTTGACTTCTTGCCATGTTTTTTGCTCATGACGAATAGCTAACAAATCGCTACGATATTCTCCAACATCAACAGGGATATACCCATCTCTTAATGCAGTGATTCCCGATAGCAAGAGGCGTATAAGATGCATGGCATGTTTCCACTTGATCGTGCCATGTTTTTCTTGATGTTTCTTCAATTTACGAAATTGTGACATCACATAGCCGTTATACGTCTGGTAAACGAGCTTCGTCAAAAAAACATGTCGCATATCACGCAAGTCATTTGCTAATGGCGTTGCATAGTCAACCATTGGTGTATACAGACATTCAAGAATATTCGGATTAGCTTTTAGTGCGAGTTTCAAGAATTTCTGCATTTCCCAATAAGCAGTTTCGCCTTGCTCTAGTTGTTCTGGGACACCATACATCGACCAGTGCATGTCCGCAGGTGGCAGGTAGATCCCACGTAAATCTGTATCTGAGCCTTCATGATCAAGCCCATATGCTCGTGAACCAATAATACAGCGATAAATGACATAGTCATATAAATCACGATCTTTCAAGACATCACGTTCTATTCCCTCGCGCCGGAACAATTTCTGAATAGCAAATTCATTCCGTTTCATTGCATGTATCGACCCATCCAAAAATCGAATCTGGTAAGCATGAGTGTGATCGGAGGGTGATTCGACAATGATACCAACGGCTCCTTCAGGGAATAGTATCTCGCCCTTCCGGACAATATCGTTCCCAATAACAATGGCAGTACCAGCTGATAAAATTTGATTTGGATTCATACAACCTGCTTTCACTTCATGTTTAATCATTTTATCACCCATAATGAACTTTTGCGAACCCTAAATACAAATTTAGCAAATCACAGGCAAATAAAAAGAGACCCGTATACACGAGTCTCCATTAGATTTACGATTAGTTTTACTTGGATTTAGCCACGCCCAAACATTTGAGTATGATAATGGCGATATGTAGAAGACGCATTGAAACCGTATCCATGTCCCATTTGGGTATGGCTACCTAGGATGTTGTTACGATGCCCGTTTGAATTCCACCATTGTCCAAATGCTGCCACCACACCACTATTACCTGCAGCAATATTCTCACCGGAATAACTGTTATAACCAGCATTCGCTGCACGTTGTCCTGCACTTGAACCATTCGGCGCAGGTGCTTGGGCTGTATGACTGAAATAGTCACGGTCTGCCATATCTTGACTATGCAGTTGTGAGGCTGTGTTCAATTGACTGCTAAGACTCAATGGTGATAAGCCACCGCAGTAATTCCGTGCCCAGTTGACCAATGTTAGTAGACCACTTGCGTTATCGCTCACTGATGGCGCACTACCCAACGGCAATACAGAAGCGTTATTTCGGCAGTCATTTGCAGTTACTGACCCACTATTGCCATTGTTATTGTTGTTGCCGGAATTACCGGAGTTATTATTGTTGCCGGAATTGCCATTATTATTATTGTTGCCGGAGTTACCGGAGTTATTATTGTTGTTACCGGAATTAGCGTTGTTATTATTGTTCCCAGTATTACCAGTGTTATTGTTGTTGCTGGAGTTGCTATTATCATCCGAATCATCATCATTGTCGTCGTCATCATCCGAATCATCATCATTGTCGTCGTCATCATCTGAATCATCGTCATCAGATGTCGTTGTTGTGATTGTGATACCGAGACTAGGTGCAAGAGATGAAAATTCTCCAGGTACTTCGGATATTGAGATTTGACCTGATAGATATTGCGAATAGAAGAAGCCCGCTTTCCACATGAAATCAGAGTCGCATTGACCAGCCCATGCATTACCATTAAAACACAGGTTATCCGCTCCAGCATTGGTGCTACCATCAGACGAATTGTCATTAGATGAGGCATCATCAGAGGTTGACTCATCGTTGGTTGTCGTAACAATTGTTGTTGATCCTTGACCAACGCCATCCCACGAACTTGTCAACACATCCGTCCAGTTACACCACTCAGGTTCAGCTGGCACCCAACCAAGGCCGTTTTCGGTCAACTTAGCCGAGACACAGCGATTTTGCCCTTCATGAAAATGGACTTGTGTCTGGTCTACAACACACTCAACCCCTTCTGCGCATGGCACAAAGTATCCAACAGTTGAAATACTAATTGTGGTTTGTGATGTTGTATTCTGTGAGATAGATTGCACTGGAATAGCATCATTTGTACCGTAAGTTGGCATACATAAAGACTGCCCTGCGAAAATCTGTGTTGTATCAGTAATTCCATTAAGTTGTGCAGTTGTATTCAAATCCACCCCATAATTCAATGAGATACGGAAAAGATTTTCGCCACGTTGCACCACATGAATCGTGCCATTGCATGTGCTTTGCGAACTAACCCATGCAAGGCTTGTGATGATAAAGAATACAGATAGTATAATAATTTTTCTGGTCGTCGTCAGCATAAGTGGACTCCCAATCCTCTTTTCTGTAATGTTTTCTGTTATGCTATTATTTTCTCAAACTTCATCCTAAATCAATTTAGTACAATAGTCCCTTAATGGTCAGTAACTTGTAACTTGGGTTTGTACATTCAAATTTCTTACTGGTTTCTGACTCAGTAATCCAAAGTCCATATGCTATAATTTGCCAATTCACATGCAAAATTTAGTATTTTGTAAACCGTAAACTTAAATTAGATCAACATAGGATTATATTGTGAGCAAGGTTACACGACGCACCCTAGACAATGGGTTGACTGTCATTTTAAAAGAAGTCCATAGTGCACCTGTAGTTAGTTGGTGGGTTGCCTATAAGGTCGGTAGTCGCAATGAACCGACGGGTAAAACTGGCATTTCGCATTGGGTAGAGCATATGATGTTTAAAGGTACAGAACAATTTCCAGCTGGTGTCATGGATCGGGAGATTGATCGAGCTGGCGGGCAATGGAATGCATTTACATCAATGGATTATACGATGTACTACGAAACACTCCCCGCAGATAAAATCGACATTGCAATGCGCTCAGAAGCTGACCGAATGATCAATGCAACGTTTGATCCCGATGAAACTGAATCTGAGCGAACTGTCATTCTATCTGAACGTCAGGGTGCCGAGAATCGTCCGATGTTCTGGTTACAAGAGGAAGTACGTGGTGCGGCATTTCGTGTCCATGGCTATCATCATGAGATCCTCGGTGATGAAACTGATTTGCGTTCCATGACACGCGACGACCTCTACAATCATTATCGCACACATTATAGTCCCTCAAATGCAATCGCTGTTGGTGTCGGCGCATTTGACACCGACGAGATGATGGCAAAAATCGAAGAATATTATGGTCAAATTCCAGCGCAAGCATCCCCCGATTTATTTGTGCGTCAAGAACCACCCCAACAAGGTGAACGGCGTGTTACAGTTGAGCGCCCTGGGAAAACAGCCTTCTATGAAATTTGCCATCGTGTACCCCCTGCAACCCATGATGATTGGGCAAAGCTAGAGATTCTCGATAATATTTTCACCGGATCTAGCGGCGCATCCGACAACAAAACGAGTTGGTTATATCAATCACTTGTCAAAACAGAGATTGCTGCAAGTGTGGGTGGTGGCATCAACCCCACAATTGACCCTTATCTTTACAGTATTATCGTCACATTGCGCGAAGGGCGTACAGTAGAAGAGGCTGAATCTGCAGTTCTAAAAGAAATTGAACGCCTACAAACAGATGGTATAACTGAAACTGAACTGAAAAAAGCACAAAAACAAGCCAAAGCAGCCTTCGCATATAGTACCGAAAGTGTCACTGAACAGGCGTATTGGTTAGCACGATCATTTATCCTTGGTGAAGATGATTGGTTTGATAATTATGTTGATCGGTTATCAGCAGTTACGCTCGATGATATTAAAGATGTAGCAAATCGTTATTTGGTTCCAAAGAATCGTGTTGTTGGTATCTTAAATCCAACTGATCCAGAAATGGAGGCTGTATCATAATGGTTACTAATCAAACTGTACAAAGCTTCCCAACCTCACAAAACATCAAACGGGTCATTCTAGACAACGGTATGATCGTGATGGCATATGAAAACCCAAGTGTAAAGTCCGTCAATATCATGGGGTCGTTACACGCAGGCAGCATCTATGAAACACCAGATAAAAATGGGCTCGCATCTTTTGTTGCAGGTGCATTAATGACAGGTACAACGACTCGTGATTTTGACCAAATTCACAGCGAACTTGAAGATATTGGTGCAGATGTTAGTTTTCGGAGTCATGTGCATAAAGTTGGCGTTTCGGGTAAAGCCTTAGCTGAAGATTTATCCACTATTCTTGATATTGCCGCAGATTCGTTTCGCAATCCTGTATTCCCAGAAGAGCATATCGAACGGATGCGTGGTGAACGCCTGACATGGTTACAATACAGCAGTTTTAACACACGTTATCGTGCATCAAAAGCCCTGCGCGAAGCTCTCTACCCTACAAGCCATCCCTATCATTACGGGACATATGGCACGGAAGATACCATTCCACAACTGAGTATCGAAGACCTAAAAACCTATCACAGCAAATTCTTTGGTCCACGTAACATGATCCTCGTGATTGTTGGTGCAGTCTCACCAGATGATGCAGTAGAACTGGTCGTTGATAAATTTGGTGATTGGGAAAATCCAAACCAACCCGATATTGTTGACGCACCACAAGTATCAAATCCCACGGGTGATAATCGGTCATTTGTATTTGTTCCTGGTAAGTCCCAGTCTGATATTACAATGGGAGTAGTCGGTCCATCGCGCTATGCTGATGATTATATTCCAGCACAACTAGCCAATAGTGTACTTGGTGAATTTGGAATGATGGGTCGCATTGGTAAAAGTGTGCGCGAGGAAAAAGGTCTAGCATACTATGCCTATAGCCGTATTGGTGGTGGACATGGACCAGATTCATGGTCAGTAACGGCCGGTGTTAGCCCCAACGATGTAGAATTAGCTATAGACAGCTCATTAGAAGAAGTGACACGATTAATCACAGAAGAAGTCACAGATGATGATATTGCAGATAACCAAAGCTACTTCGCAGGACGCTTACCTTTACGCCTAGAAAGCAACGAAGGTCTGGCATCTCATATCCACGGTATGGAAAGTTATGACCTTGGATTAGATTATCTCGCAAACTACAAAGACATGATCTATAGTGTCACAAAAGAAGACATGATCACGGCTGCCCAAAATTATCTAAAACCAGAAGAAATGGTCATTGCAGTTGCTGGTCCTGAATATGTAAACTATAAGTCTATTCAGCCATCACAGCCTGTTCCACTTCGTGCTAGTATTTTGCGACCCAATCAACCGGTAGAAAATTCGGTTTACCCGCTCGATGAAGATGATAATGCGCTTCACCTTGGTGCAATCAAAAATGGTGAGTTAGTTGGTGTTGGGTCAATCTATAAAGAGGACGCTACACGTAAAGACCTTTCGGATGCGTGGCGACTGCGCGGCATGGCGACACTCGAAACTGTACGCGGTGAAGGACATGGTCGGCGTTTAGTCGAGATGGCAATAGAATACATTGCATTAAATGGTGGTGGGGATCTATGGTTTAATGCCCGTCCCGAAGTTCAGGAATTCTATGAGAAGCTTGGATTCCAAGTAGAAGGCGAACCTTATGAAATTGGTCTAGATGGCGCGCGTATCTTCATGTGGAAAACAATTGAACCTGTGAAGACTAATGGTGCGTGACGACCTCATTAAACTGAAAAATCTTGGTGAAAAAAGTGCCGATATGCTAGTTAATGTCGGCATCACATCACCCCAACAAATTGAAGATCTCGGTGCAGTGGCAGTCTATAAACGATTGCGGGAACATCATCATGTTAGTCGTGTCATGCTGTGGGCATTACAAGGCGCACTGATGGATATACCCTACAATCAACTCCCCGACGATATCAAACAAGATTTGCTGTATGAATTAGATAGAATAGATTAACTATCGCATCCAATTTGTAACCTATTACACAGGTACACTAACTCAACTCACTTGTGCATCTTTTTCATACTTCGCTCGATTATCCAAAACCGTTTGAATGTTATCTTTCCCCCACTGGTTTAATAGTCTCGCAACAGGGTGTAGCGTTTTGCCAAGTTCTGTCACAGAGTATTCTACTTTTGGCGGTACTTCTGGATAAACTTTACGATGGATGATTCCATCACGTTCTAGCTCACGAAGCTGACGTGTTAACGTACGCGCTGTGATTTTAGGCATCATTCGTTTAATTTCACTGTAGCGTAATGCATCTGAATGCATCAGTTTAGATAAAATGATACCTTTCCATTTACCACCGATAACATCTAAAGTTGCCTCAACCGGGCAATCATAATTCTCCATAAATTGTATAATTTCTGGCATTTTCATATCTCCTTAGTATCCCAAAAGATACTATATACCAAACTTGTGCGTACTTACATTTCATAACGTAGCTAACCATAATGATAGTATATTAACAAGCCACGAAGGAATGGAAGTCATGAAAGCCGTTCAAATTTTCGAAACTGGCACACCCGATGTATTGACATATGGTGAGGCACCAAAACCAACACTTGAACCCGAACATGTATTGATAAAAGTTCATGGAGCAGGATTGAATCCTGTAGATTATAAAATTCGTAGCTCTACACAATTACCCTCTTGGATTGAGCTACCAGCAATTTTAGGATGGGATGTCTCTGGTGTTGTGGAAGAATCAGCAAGTGATAAGTTTAAGGTTGGTGACGAGGTTTATGGTTTAGTAAACTTCCCCAGACGTGGTGGAGCTTATGCAGAATATGTTCTAGCACCCGCAGATCACATTACATACAAGCCTCAATCAATTAACCACATTTTAGCCAGTGGGGTCCCACTTGCATCATTAACTGCATTGCAAGTATTTGAGAGCAGTAATCTTAGTGAAGGGCAACGGGTATTAATACATGCAGGTGCAGGCGGTGTCGGCCACTTCGCGATCCAATTAGCAAAATTGCGTGGCGCACATGTTGTTACAACAGCATCTGAGCGCAACCACGAGTTCTTGCGCGACTTGGGCGCAGACGAGATTATTGACTATCATCAAGTCGAATTTGAAACTGTCGTGACAGATATTGATGTCGTTTTGCAATCTATCACTGGCACACACGGACAAAAATCCATTCAAACCGTAAAAGACGGAGGCAAGATTGTAACTATTGTCGGTGGGGTTGAGATTGAGCCCGAACGTAATATCGAGATTACACCGCTATTGGTAAGCCCATCAGCCAAGCAACTGGAGCAAATTACAAGTTGGATTGATAACAATGATTTACGCGTGCATATTCAAGAGACGTTTACATTGGAGAATATTAAAGAGGCACATGAAAAACTCGAAACAGGCAGAACGCGCGGGAAAATTGTACTAGATCTATCACACTAAATGGCAACGATTTAGTGTATGTTGTGTTATATACACTAGATTGTGAAAACAAAAGTAGAAAGTAATGCAATGACACAAAAACGTGTAGTAATAACAGGCATGGGGCTTGTAAGTCCTGTCGGCAACAATGTAGGTGATTCATGGGATAATATCCGTGCGGGTAACAGTGGTATTGATTGGATCACATTGTTCGACCCAGACTTAGTCGCGAATCGTGTCGCAGGTGAAGTCAAAAATCTTGACCTTGAGGGGATTTTTGGCAAACGTGAGATGCGTCGTATGGATCGCGCCCAGATGTTAGCCTTGGTCGCAGCGGGTGAAGCACTCGAAGATGCTGGTATCGAAATCACCGATGACAACAAATACGATATTGGCTGTGTGATCGGCTCAGGGATTGGCGGCATTTCCACAGTTGTTGAAGCATTTCGCGGGTTTGATAAAAAGGGACACCGAGGAGTCAGTCCCGTCATTGTTCCGGCACTCTTGCATGATGGCATTAGTTCGCGGGTCTCTATGCAATATGGGCTGAAAGGGCCGAACTATAACATCACGGCAGCATGTGCGACCAGCAATAATACGCTCGGCGATGCGGCAGATATGATCCGTCTCGGACGAGCCAAAGTCATGGTAGCTGGTGGTAGTGAAGCCTGTGTGATGCCAATCGTCATCAGTGGCTTTAATAATATGAAAGTCCTTACCAATGACGAGGATATTCCCGAAAGAGCTTCCCGTCCATTTGATGCAACACGTGATGGGTTCGTTGCAGCAGAAGGTGCTGCTCTGCTTATCCTAGAAGATCTTGAGCATGCACTTGAACGTGGCGCCAAAATCTATGCCGAATTCACCGGATACGGTCATACCTCCGATGCGTTCCATGTGACAGCACCCAATCCGGATGGTGTTGATGCAGCAGAAGCTATCCGACGGGCAATGAACGAAGCCAATATCACGGCAACCGATGTGAGCTACATCAATGCACACGGTACCGGTACACAACTCAACGATAAGAGTGAGACCCTAGCAATTAAGCTTGCTCTCGGCGAACAAGCCTATAATGTTCCAGTAAGCTCCACGAAATCAATGACTGGACATATCCTTGGCGCAACAGCCGCTGCAGAAGCCATCTTTGCGGTTAAAGCGATTGAAGATAACTTTGTGCCACCAACAACCAATCTCGAAAATCCAGATCCAGAATGCGATCTTGATTACGTGCCCAACGTAGGGCGTGAGGTTGAAGTCAATCATGTTATGAGTAATTCTTTCGGTTTTGGTGGTCATAACACAACAGTGATTATCAGTCGCTATCAATAAAATGAAATAGTCAGGGCGATGTAGTGTCGCCCTACTTTTTATGCTGTAATTTCAGCAAGAATATCCTCAAAGGCTTTTTCTGCCAAAGCCCGCATCTCATCATCAGTACGATCTTGTATCGGATGCGCCACAAATACGACTGCCGGATCAAACCCAAGGGCATTTGATTGTGCCTCTGCTGCACTAATAAATTCCGTTGATGCAACAAACACTCCTGAGACACCTCGTGATTCTAGATCTGTGATGTCATGCACACTGCACGACGTACATGATCCTCAATCGGCGAGGGCTTCGACCACCACATCACATTCAGTTGCAATTTGATGTTTGAGGTCAACAGGCGCAACCCGCGCAAAAGTCGGTTTTTGATAACGTTTCACTGCAATATTCATATCAACAAGTTTTGCCTCGATGGCATCGAGGAAAACATCACCACGTGCTTTTGAAATGTCTAATAATCCCACAACTTTATCAGTCAGCGATTCGGGACGTGTCGTCCGTTCGCGTTGTGCAGGTTGAAGTTCACCTGTTGGATCTAATAAAACTCGCATAATTTCTCCTTTTTATGATTTAATTGCAACTGTAACGGGTGTACTACCTTTTGCGCCAGATGCCCAGCCACCGACAACAGCCGACCACATTCCCGCACCACCACCAGCGTGGACGATCAACAATCCACCATCGCGAAATTTGGGGACTGTGGATTCAGCAAAGTGTTCCGGAATTCCCTCAGCAATACCGTTAGCCCCCAGTATCATGTCTTTCCCCGATAACATGAGGTGTTTATTTAGTTCTTGACGAAAATGTACTTTTGTCCATCCAGCTTCCCGAAAAACCCGTTGATGTTCAGGTGTCACAATAAGCAACGCGTCAACCGCAACGGCAATTTTATGATGCCATACAGTTCTTAGTGTGTATGCGATACTTTTAACGAGTGATTCTGGTGTACGTGATTTTTGATCAGCAACGCCATGCACCCCACCACCTGCAAATAGTGTGACAGTGGATTCATCCGCTGAAAATCCTCGTTCGACAGCTAATGAATCCCAATATGAATCATGCTCGCGTTCTGGAAAGCAAAATGTATATTTACCGGGTGTACCAAGTGCTGCACGATCTACCCCGCCGGGTTTACCACCGCCGATATTACGTATTACAAGTTGTAAAGCACGTCCAATCGTCGCATTTGCCCGATTACCTTGACCAAGTGCATTGATGCCCGAGTTCATACCGATTTTTTCTGTAATCGGCCCATTGACGATAACAACAGGTCCCGCAAAATACGTGGTCGCTAGCAAACCATGCATACAAAATTCGTCGATACATGCCGCTTCAACCGCTGCTAATACAACAGGAAAATATTCAGGTTTACAGCCTGCCATGACTGCATTAATCGCTATTTTTTCAACCGTCGCCGGAATATTATCGGGCGGAATGATGCCAACAACTTCGTCCGGCACACGGGTCGTTCCAGTTAACATGCGCAGAACACGGTCTTCTGTAGGTGGAACAACAGGTAAACCATCTGACCAACCGCGTTCGTATGCCAATTCGATCTCATCTTCAAGTTCAGCAACTTCAATCCGACGCGCTTGTAATTGTGTATCATCAAATTTATATGCTAACTTTTCGGGCATACCGGGGTCAACCGATTTCGATCCACAACCGGGGCTAAATTCCGCGAGTTTTTCGCCTAATGTATCTATCTCTGTCAGATCGCGCCACTGTTGACGATTCCATCCAACTAAGCGACTTACTTCCTCGCCATCTTCAACTTGGATCAATGTCGGCACAATTTCAATATCGAGGCGATACGATACTTCCAGTTCAGTATCATCAATCACCTGCGATACAGATGGCGGAAACTGTGGGTTATCTTGAGAATATACCCTTAGATTGTACGCATCTTCAAGATGATTAAAGACAGGTTCAATGAGTGTACATGTTGCACAATCTTGTTTAACAACAGCAATAAATCCAGAGAAGTCTTTGAGAATAGGAGACATAAATCAACTTTCGAAATAAACTTATTGGTACAATTGTACCGTTTGTTTGTCCAGTCATGCAAGCAATTGCGTCCATGTTTATGGGATGTTATGCTTGGTATATGACGAATCAGAAAGGTCAACAGATGCCACGTTTACGTGTATTACTTCTAAGCTGTTTGCTACTTTCTATACCCTTATTCATTCATGCCCAAGAACAACCTACAGGTGCTGTCTTTGCCACGAGTGATTCAGTAGTAACAATCAATGTACCTCGCCTAAATATCCGGTCATTACCAAGTGATACAGATCCAAACAGCATTGTTTGGAGAATTGGCATACAAGGTGAACGTTATCAGGCATTGAAATATTCTCGTGATGAGCAGTGGGTGCTCATTAGCGTCGGTGGCGACACAGCATGGGTACTACGTAGTGCCGTCTTATTGACCAATCCAGACAACGTTCGAATCATCGGTGAAATCTCGCCCGAAGAAGATGCCGCCATGCGCGCCTTAACGGATCAATTGGTTGAGTACATAAAATCGACAGTTGGCGTGACAGATAACCTTAATATACGCCTTGCGCCGGGCATTCAAAACCCTATAATTGGTCTCATTCCATATCAAAACCGCGCCAATCCAGTCAACCTGTTTGCCAATGGCCAATGGTATCAGGTAGAACATGAAGGTGTCACAGGTTGGGTAAGTGCCATCTATGTCACATTCCCGCCGGGATTGGTCGCGCCATTAATCGAAAATGATGCACAGGGATAACCCAATGAAATTATCTGATTTAACCGAGATCTTTAGTGAAGGCTCAGAAGCACGGCGTGTATTTGGGAAGTACTATGCCATTCTTGCTATTATTGCCATCCTGACTGTCTTGGGCTTACTTGCCCTCGCAACTCAAGGGTAACACCACACATAACAAAAATGAAACAACTCTAAAGTTTTTGTCCGCTTGCCTTACAGTAGAATATTTAAGGAGGCGGACATTTTTGTTGCATAGATGTAACATTTGTCTCCGGTTTATTTTAATTATAACAATCAATATGAATTATCTAACCAAGAGGCAATGATCGTGAGTGAAAAAGAGAAGAAGGAACCAGTCGCAGAAGCTGACTCAAAGCCAGAAGCCCCACCACCCGAACCCGAAAAAGAAGAGCCACCCCAAAGTTATAAGCGCATCTCTTTTATCTTATCAATAGTGCTGATTTTTGCGGGTATTGTCACCATGTTGAATACATGGGAAGTGCTCAGCATCAAGATTTATCGTCAAAGTAATAAGATCATCAACGCCGAGTTCAACCGCAATCAAGCCGAATTAATCAGCCGAAGTTTATCACAACTCAATATGACAACCTATACATCGTATCTGATCAATGATCAGTTGCGCAGTAGCTTAGACGAAGAGCTACTAGAATTAGAAGCATTACGGGACGAAGAGAGTGAAGATTTTGATCCCGTTCTTTATAATGGACTAGCCCTACAATTTGATGATGCATTAGCAAGAACAGATATTGATTCGTTCTACTTCCCCACACAGTATCTACGCCCAGATGGTACATACGACGAAGATCGTAACCGTGCTGAGCGATTTGCTGATGTCGCTAATAACCTTGAAATTGATTCAGATAAAATTCTTGACGAAACATGGGCAATGCGCGACCGAAAGTTAGGGTTCATGAATGCAACACGCCTTCTTGGGTTAAGTATAGCCATTCTCGGCTTCGAGAAAGTCTTCTTTTGGAAGCGGAGACTCATCCGTTACCCAATTATTCTGGCGGGTCTCTTCTCATTAGCAGCCGGCTTCCTGACCTATCTCAGCCTCAACCCTGACCCAATTAGTATACTGTTTTAGGAGGCTATCATGAATCAAGAAAAATGGTTTAGCAAAGATAACTATGATACCCTGACAGCCTCTGTGTTAGTGATGGCTGGTATATTGCTTGCATTTATCACCTTTTACATGACAGCAGCAGTAGATGAAGCGGACATCTTGGATAGTGAAATCCAACAACGTACCATCCGCGCGTCAACGACATTAGCAACAGGTCAACTGACAGCGGATTATGCTTATAACCAAGTCTTCCGGCTATGGCAAGAATTGGACGCTGTTAGTGTAAATGCAGATATATATGAAGACTCGAATCGTGCGGAGCGCTATGCTCAGATTCGGGATAGCCTTATTGACCTATCCCCTCTTTTACAAGCACCCTACTGGGATATTGATGCCTATTTTGAAGACCCAATTAATAGCCCTGACATCCGTAAATTTGAGGCTGATACCTATATTGAAAAATTTGAAAGAGAGCGTCAGTACGTCCTACGGACAACCGAAGTCAAGGATTTCTGGCGTGGTATCTCCGGCGATTATGCGTTTCTAGCTCGCATTATTGCAATTGGTCTCACTCTGATTGGTATCGCCAAGACAGTGATGGATTCACTAAATGCCAAATTTGCTGTAACAGTTGTTATTGGTGTGGTTGTTATCTGGGCGGGCTTCCGTACCTATACCATTTGGACGGCAGAACCTCCAATAGTTTCAGATGATGTTATTAACGCTTACGCAGAAGGTGAAGGTTTGTTCCATCAGTTCTTATTCCAAGATGCAATTGATTTGTATACTAAGGCAATAGATGCTGATAGTACCTATTTTGATGCTCTAGAACGACGTGGATTTGCATACCGTGAACTCTTCCTCGACACACTCTTCTTCGAAGAAGAAAAGGATCTCAGTCTGATCGAAGCCGGTATTGAAGATTTACAAGCTGTCGTTGATAACGGAAGCACAGCACGTCATGTGGTCTCACAATTAGCAGAGATGTATTTCTTGCTCGGCGACTACGATAATGCACGCCAAACATCTCATTATGGCATCAATACGACAAACGACTTTATGCACTATTTTGATGTTGGTCTTGTGGAAATTGCCGAAGGTAACATTGAAAACGCTCGTGAGGTCTATAACAACGGCATTGAGCGAGCCAGACAAGAGTATACTGAAATGGTTGACCGCCTTGGTGCACCTGCACCAGATTTCTACTTCAGTATGAATTTGGCAATAACGGAATTGGACGATGTGCTGTTGTGTATCGAGCAAGAGGCGTGTGATGAGACACCAACCCGCGATCAACTCGCAGATAGTGAAGATGCGATTGCAACAAATTCAGAAATTGCAAGTCAACTCAAAGAGCTAACGTTAGCATTTGAAGCTACTAATGGTGAAGTACAAGAAGCCACACCAGCAACCGTTTCCAACTTCACAATATATGATGCTAACAACCCAGATAACAACGGGCCGTTTGACTGGTTCGAGACATTTGTTGTAACAGCAGAATTCGACTACGATCAGATGCCTGACGACGCAATTGTCGTTGTCAAAGTATTCCTCGGCACAAATGAATATCTGCCAATGCGCCAGACATTTGAATGGAGTGAAGGTGCAAGCGGCAAATCACAAGTTGACTTTTTCATTGGACGTGAGGTTGGCGACTTTGAGATCCAGATGTTTGTTGATGGAACGCTAGTCCAAGAAGGTCGTTTCAATGTATTCAGATAATTTTATACATATCAATATAGGAGAAACTATCATGAAGGTCTTTAAAATACTATTGATTATCTGTCTGTTTGCGTTATTTGCAAACGGGTGGACATTCGCACAGGAAGAAGCATCGGAACTAGCAGGATATTACATCATCGATGCACCACTGGGCGGTGAGATTACAGATAATGGTGATGGCACATACGAAATACTCTTGTTGGGTGTATTGCCAGACATCTTCTGGGTTGTATCTACACCAGCGCCATATATGGGTGATGCGGATCTACTAACATTAGCAAGCGAATGGGTAGCCAATCCACAAGATTTGACGACCCGTGCTCTTGTTGAAACAGGTGACATTGTTCTAGATGTGACAATGTCTGCTCCAAATTACGACGACTTCCTTGAAGAGATGGTGGTCATAGTAACGATTGAAGATCTATATGCTAACGACGATGAAATTGAACTAGAAGTACCAAGCTTCTTCGAGTTAGGTGCTGTTGCAATTGTCTTAGATGATGCCTTCGATACAGGACTTGCATTCGGTGCCGAAATTATGATGGCAGAAGGACGTGCATCTAACACCGATCGTCGCAATCGCGCAACTGCTCCAGGACGTAGTCGTTCTGGTAGTCGCGGTGGTAGCTAGTAAGTTTATCCTAAATTAAAGTCCAACAAAATGCACCGTTGCTAATAGCGGTGCATTTTCATTTTAACTATCGTAATCCTCTTTACCTTCCGCCCAATAAGGCTCTAATGGTACACCTAACCCATCTGCAATTCGATTCACATAAGCATAGTAAGCAACCACCTGAGCAATATCCAAAATGGCACGATCATCAAAGCCAGACTCGCGAAGTAACTTTACATCATCTTCAACCGTATCCCATGGCGTACGGGTGAGTTTTTCAGAATATATCAACATTTGCTTATCAGCTGGCGATAAATCCGCTTGTGTATAATCAGTTTCAAGTTGTGCAGTCCATTCATGATCTCCAGTCAACTGACGGAGGTTACGCGCATGATGCTTCAGTCAATATTCGCAACGGTTAATTGCAGATACCACCACACCTATCATTTCGCGTTGAATAAGAGATAGCGGTGATGCACCATGCATCAATGTCTTGTACAAATGTAAATGATCTGTCAGTGATTTAGGATTTAGGCTATGAATTTTCATGATGTTGTCAACATTATCAGTCTTAGCATCACCAGCACGCTGATAAGCGCGCTTGACATCACCAGAGGCATCACCTTCAGGGATCATATGAATCCACGCATTATTTTTAGTCATGTGGTTCTCGTCTAATTGTTATATAAATTGACTTCAACAATACCGATATTCACTCAACTTTGCCACAAAGTTATTTTTAGGTTTGTATTACGCTTTAATCATGATAGAAAATGTATTGTTTATTTGTTTTTTATGCCAAGAATTCAAAATATAGCATAAAATTAAGTTAATGACTGAGCAAATAACAGGATAAATTTGTGCCAATAGATGTAAACGAAGTGTTGACGGCTGAAGAATCGGTCCTTGGGCGATTCCAAATTGAAATACTTGCCCCAGATGCCAACGGTTGGTCACCAGCTGTGATGGCAATTGAGGCAATGGTTACAAACTATCGCCTATTGCTCAAACCATTCAAGAAGAAATATCAACATGCTAGCCTTCCCAATTACTACATCACCTCAGTTGATGAAAATGTCGTCAGTAACTTCCCCTGTATCTCCATTTCAATCAAAACAGGACATGTTTTCCATATTGTTATCCCCCGCCGTCATCGCAAATCACTGTATAACAATTTGATTCAAATGCGTGTACCAAAGCCTAAATTCAAAATGGACGAAAATGTAGCATTAGATGATGTACAACGTTTAGTCGCATTTTTTGAACGCTGGCAACCCGCATAAATAGCTAAATCCATATTATCTCGTATAGCTTCTCGTTTAACTGCTTTACCGTAGGGTAGGAGTATAGTTAGCGTCAGGTTATTATTCCTCAGATTTTTTACAATATATTTACAACTTCGGAATAGTGTTATTGACGAGATATTATGTACACGCGATTTGATAGAATCAGCATTTCAGTTTATATTCTCATTTTCCTAATGACGGCATGTGTCAGCCATTCAGATACAACTGTTGTCTCATTAGCAAACGAGACATATTCCACAACTTACCAATTTACTGGTGATAGTCAAAACACATCCAATCTACAACTGACAACGAGTCAAGAAGATGTCAGCTATTCTGCACAAGTCAGTAATTTCGCAGGAAAAATCATCGCAACCGTCAACGATACAAACTTGTCGAATATCGAACTTACAATTCCAATTGGTGAGCAACAATATTACGTTACGATTGCTTCAGAGCGCGAGGATTGGTTAGATCATATCACCATTACAGTCAACCCAACCCATAATGAGACTGAATCAGCCTATATTCCAATTGCTTTTTCACAAAGCACAACAACATGCGAAATTTGGACAGATCAGGACGGTGCAGTTAATCTGTTTGCCCAACCTCTTGCAACAACCCAAATGTTATTGACACTCCCAACCAACATCCCATTTATTGCAGATGCACGAACACGTGATGGATGGTATCGTCTAGCAATCGACAACACAATCGGCTGGGTTAACGGCAACTTGGTGAATTTGAGTGGTAACTGTGTGGGATTACCCGTCGACACCATGATTCAACCGACAGTTGCGTTTGATAATAGTGCATCTGCCCCGTATGATGTGGACAGACACTACTTTGCAATCGATATTAATGACGGCGCAATTTTTACCAATGCAGTCTCATATCCCAACGGTGATAGCAGTGATGTTATCCAAGCTACACTATCCAATACCCACGCAAACCGGACGATTGGTGTTGTAATGACATGTAATGGAACAGGAGTCGATGCACTGAGATGGGGTTTATCTCAAGACACAACACTTAGTTGTGGTGATACATTAGAACTCGGATTCCTCGAACGTTCCAACGACTTGTTCCTCACTGTGATGCTTCCGGCAGTCAGTGGCCAACAATATGTTGAGTATCAATTGACGGCGATGCCAATTGCTCCAGCCGATGATTTGCAACATGTGATGGCAGTCGACCGGAATGAGGGCGGTATTTTGCAAGAACGTGTCTCTTTCCCATCAGGTGATTCACAGGATGACATTGCGATTTACATTCAAAATCTAGCAGACATCTCACCGAATAACTTCCGCCAGGTGACCTTAGTCATGCGTTGTAATGGTAATGCACCCCAGAATTTGCGTTGGGGCAATACAGAAACTATCGGTGGTTGCAATGATACAATTACAATCAGTCTGACACACGAAGCGAATGTCCAACCACTGCGTGTGTGGATACCAGAGACAGTGGAACAAAGCTTCATTGAATATGCTTTATATGCTCTGCCCTCTGCCCCAGCAGACGAAAATTATAGTTTCAGCATTGATCGGGATTATGGTGGAACCTTTAGCGAGAGTATTTCCGCGCCATTAGGTGATTTGGTCGACAATATTCAGATAATGATGCCTAACCTCACGACGGTTGAACCGAACAATCTACGTGATATGCATATGACTATGTACTGTGAAGGTGCAAATATTGAGAATATCCGCTGGGGTTTACCAGGCAATCCAACCTTATTATGTGGTCAGACGATCAACGCCACCTTTACAAACGCTAATCGTCAACAAAATATCGAAGTGATTTCTAACGACATCAACGCAAGCACCTATGTCAATTACACGCTAGTGATTGTCCGTGTCCAACCCGAACCAACGCTACAAGAAAATCCTGTAGGTGGTTAAGCATCAATATAAAGTGGCACGTTGAGTTTCCATGCAAGATACATCGCATTAAAGAATGCCAAGAACTCATGGACAGTATCATCATCATTTGGATCAGCAATCATTTTGAATACTAATTTCTCACGAGTTTCTATGTCTGCAGACGATATAAGCCGGATATCATCAGCTTCAACTTCGCGGTCTATGCCATGAAAAAATAGTAACAGAATACCAGCATGATTGGGGATAATGCGCTGTCCTACACCAAAGATCATTTCTAACATTTGATCACCAGATACGCGGATTTCACCCAATAACCGTTGCGGTGAAACTGGTAACTCGAAGTATGTCCGTTTGCCATCTTCCGCATCATTATCGACATCCCGCAAAACTTTGACAGATGAGCCATCATATCCAAACTCTTGTATCCCTTGCTTGAGTAACAACCAGACAAGTGGTTCATCAGGTACAGGCAAACGATCTAACAAAAATGCTTCAGCCCGCGATGTAATCGGGTATTGGATAAAACCCATACAACCAAATGGTTTCCCAGTACGGTTTGCAGGACATCCCTTACAATGATGTTCCAACGGATCTAGTGCTGCTGCGTGATCCAGTATATCTTGCACAACAATGACTTGTTTTTCACCTTCTTCATCAGGTGTACTTTTACTAAACTCAAATCCCATCTCGGATGGTTCACGCGTGTCCCCTGCAGCTCGGAACCATTGGATGACAGCTTCAGCACGTTCTTTTTCTTTAATGCGCTCAATAATGCCACTAGCCGTTAAGGTTTGTTTAGGGATACAATCGTATTCAATGATGTAGTCTATCGCCATTTATTTACTCTGTTCTTTCCATAATGCAATATGTCCAAATTATATCACAGTGTATTTACGACTCTTCATCGTACTCAAATTGATACTCTAGATAACGATCCGGATTATGTTCATCCAACCATGTATCGCATTCATCGATCAACCACTGACCAAATGCATTCAAAAAGTCCAGTAATTCTTGCTTCGATTTTGTCGGCGATTGAATATAGTTTACCGCTTGTTCAACGTCGGGTCGTTTATCTGGATAATGTTTAAGAATGTACTTAACCGACACATCAATATCACGTGTGTGAACAAATTCGTCGACCATCACCAAACCAAACATCGCATGAATCATATTTTTGCAAATGCGCTTACACCAATAGCGTATATTATCTGCTGAATCATCCAACTCAATTTCTTCAATCGCTTCTTCAATATCGGGGTCGATCTGTACAATATCATCATTGGCAATCGCGAGGCGGGTTTCACGTTTTGAAAATTGATACGCAGTCACATCGGGTGACATATCAGCCCCCCATACACAAACAGCATGAGTTCTAAGAATAAATGCAGACACAGAAAATTCAGTTGGGTCATGCAACAACCAGCCATGTATCCACGTTTCCATTTGCACGTTAGAAACACAATCATGTTTTTCAGCAATAGTTTGTTCCGCTTCGGGTATCCAATCTTGCATAACCAATTCAGGCTCGGTGTAATACTCAAGCACAGCAAACATATCTAAGTCGGACTGCCCTTCGACAGCTAATCCACGTGGGACACTCCCTGTCACATAGATGCTATGGATCTCATTATCAATATGATCTCGGTATGCTTGTATTACATCATCAATCACAGCTTGATACTGTGGTGTAAGATTTTCTTTTTTAGCATCATTAACGAGAAAACCATTTGCATTAACTTGCCATAATCGTCCCTGATTTGCCATCTTCGCCCCTTGCCTATAGTTGTAAAAACTATATCTTAAGCGAGGCGACCATGCCGACGCAATCCTAATAGTACATTGATGGTTATTCCGGGATACCATTGCGGTAAATTATGTTGGTCTAGCCAACTGCCGTCATCTTGTTGAGCAGTCTCAAGATAATCCAAATAACGATTAAGAACAGTATCTGGGAATACCTCAGCGATGGGTGAACTCGGTACAACAAAGGGCAACAGCGAATAATACTGATTTTCAGGGGCAATTTCAGCACATGCTATCACATTATCGATAGTAGCCTGCCGATGATCATCAAATTCGGGATCATCAGCAACTGCAAAACAAAAATCCACCGCATGATATGCCATGAACAACCATTCATTTGCTCGAATTTTATCTGGTGTGAGATGTAATTTCGCCCAATTTTTGGTTTTCACGATTAGTGTAGGATGTGCTTTACCAAAGTGAATCAAGTTACCAACAATCGCATCTGATTGACTCTGTCCACCATCTTCTTGCCACCATGGTGCAAGTGGATAATTGCGAGTCTCCGACGGATTTTTCAGGTAGCCATCAGCTAGCAGCTGTGACTCAACCCAATCGGATACACCATCTAATAATGTGCCAACAGGCAACCCTGTATACTTGAGGACAGTGAGCAGATATTCTAATGCAAGCGGATTTGATTGTGGTGCAAGTAGGTCATGCTCAAAGCCGTGACCATAACCGTCATCAGGATTTTTGTAGCATCGAATAATTTGTTGAACCCGTTCGACAGACCCAATATTAAAGCACCAATCGAACAGAGCACGTTCAAATAATGTGCCATTACGATAGACAAAATCACGAGCTTTATCTAAATTGACAACCATAATTATCTCCCAATCAAAAGAACATATATTCTATTTTATCAAGAGAAAACCACTTTCACGATATTAGATATAATTTCTCACAATACGCGTGAGGTCGCGTGCGCGGTGTTGGAAGGTATGCTCTTTCAGAACGCGCTCACGTGCAGCCTGTCCAATAGCTTCACGCTCAGAGTCATTCTTCAGCAGATATGTATAACGATCAATAATTTCTTCCGGGGATTCAACGATGATGATCTCTTTTTCAGGCTCAAACCATTCATCTAATCCATTATACGGATTCGCAACAATACATGCGCCCATTGCACTTAGTTCAAATGGACGCGAGGATGATGAACCATAAACACTTGTGTGTGCCCCACGGGTAATACATAAGTTGATTTTGCTCCGGCAGGAATATTCACGCAATTTGCTGAAGCTAAGATATGGTAATAGTTCAGTTTTGCCAATATCACCCAGTTTTGTCCCACGTACCGAAAAATGATAATCTGTCAACTCATTGGATGGCGCCGTAACCATACTATCGATCCATTCCGCACGATACTCCCGTCCGTGTCCATAGAAAAACACATCAATATCTTGCGTTGGCACAGACACCGGACTGAATACATCAGGATCAGCACCATAAAGCACAGTGTGGACATTTTCTACGCCAAGTTGCTTCAGTAGGTCTTCACCACCACGACTATTGCTAATGAATGCCGTATATTCGCTTACATCTGCTCCCTGATAAATACGAAAGCCCGATGCAAAGCCTTTCATGTTCGGCAAGCTAGCAGGTACATCACCATCGAAGTAGAAAACAGGTTTTTGATAAGTCTCCGATAAAAACCGTGGAATACCGTTGAGATGATTGAGTGGTACAGTTAAAAAAATAATTGCATCAATATCAGGTTCGTGCAACAAAATACGTTCAAGATGCCTACGCCACAAGGGAGCGATTAACGTGTTTGCCAATGTACGAACAGCTTTATCAGAGAGACTTTCTGTAGCTTCTTCATCAGCAGATGTTGTATCAGTCATTTGCACCGTTGATGGTGGCATAATCACACGTGCAATATCGCGTAAAGAGCGAAATGCTTCACCTTGCAACCGAGCAGGGTTTTTTTCGGCGCGCCACCAAAGGCTTTCCATTGCAGGTCCTTGATAAGGCGTTGCTATTACTTCCACACCAATTTCATACAATGCCTTGAGCAATTGCCACCACGCTGGGGTCGCGCTATAAGATTGTGTCAAATCAAGTGATGATACAACAACCAATAACTTCATTTTGTGTATTTGCTCCCAGCTAACAAAAAGCACGGAACATAATCCCGTGCCTCGATAAACTTGACGCATTGTACACTAAATCAAGATAAAACACATAGAAAACAAAAACTTTAGCATGAATTTAACATAATCCTTGTTCCGATTAATATCCTCTGAATAAAGTTTAATCAGTACATTTCGCTTTTTCACCATTTAATAATTTCATACAACAAAGCGAGTCAGTATTTAGGCAAAATCTCTGTTGAACATTCATCAAGATGAAAACTATATTTAAATTGCAAATTATGAGTTTGCAAATATGTCAATCATCGGTATTATTACGAATACCGTGAAGTTTTACGGCTTTAATTAAATTTAGATAGGAGATGTTTATCTTATGAAACGTCTGTTTTTTGTCCTTTCCCTATTAAGTATGCTTGCATTACTCAGTATTACAGCACTTGCCGATGGTCATTGTGACGATGAGCTTGGTTGTATCGAAGTTGGTCCGGATGACCCAATCGTTGTTGGTGCGATGCTAACAACATCTGGTGCAACATCCTTCCTCGGTGATGACTCCGTTGGTGGTATCGAACTTGCAATCCTCGGCCGCGAAGGTATGGCAATGGATCGCGAAATCGAACTCGTTATCGAAGATAGCCTCTGTTCCGCAGAAGGTGGTCAAGCAGCAGCACAACGTGTAGCCGCTGATGAAACTATTGTTGGTGTTGTTGGTACAAACTGCTCTGGTGCCGCACAAGGTGCTTTGCCAATTATCAGTGAAGCTGGTATGTTGATGATTTCCCCATCCAACACATCCCCAAGCTTGACCAATGATGATACCGAAGCTGGTGGCGCATACCTCCCTGGTTACTTCCGTACAGGTCACAACGATCTCTTCCAAGGTGCAATGGCAGCTCAATTCGCAATGGAAGTATTAGAAGCAGAAACAATCGCAACCATCCATGATGGTGATCCATACACCGAAGGTCTCGCTAGCGTAATGGCTGACACTTTCGCTGAAATGGGTGGAACCGTTGCATTCCAAGGTGCAGTCAGCAAGGGTGATACCGATATGACCGCTATCTTGACCGAAATTGCAGCAGAAGCACCAGACGTTGTTTACTTCCCAGTATTTGAACCAGAATCAAACTTCATTGCAGCACAATTGGTTGCAACCCCAGGTTTGGAAGACACCATCATGGTTACTGCTGATGGTAGCCTTGTTGCTAGCTTCCCAGAAAACACAGGCGAAGCAGCAGTTGGCGTTTTCATGTCCGGTCCTTCCGTAACAGGTGAAGCATACGAAAACTTCCTCGAACTATGGGATGAAGAAATCGGTGGCGTTCCACCAAGTGGTTTCCACGCTCACGCATACGATGCAACCAACATGCTCCTCGATGCAGTTGAAGCTGTAGCAGAACCACACGGTGACGACGGTACAATCATCATCGGTCGTCAAGCACTCCGTGATGCACTCGCAGATGTTGAAGGTTACGAAGGTCTAACCGGCGTCCTCACCTGCCAAGATGAATCCCCATTCGCTGGTGACTGTGCAACCGGTGAAGCACTCGCAGTCTTCGAAATCACAGAAGCAGAAGTTAACGAAGACGCATGGCCTCCAGCTGTTGTCTGGGATCTTTCCATGTCTATGATGATGGAAGAAGAAGGCTAAAACTCCGCTAAATTTTAGCACTTAACAAATGAGCCAGAGCATTGTTCTCTGGCTCATTTTACGTATGATGCGTTTAAAATAAAAACTTCTTTTTGCCCCCTATACACTAAATTTGTATACTATGAGACAGCACAGGGAGGTTCTTGTTTTAAGTGAATCGTGCTTTGTTGGTTCATTATTAGAAAAACGGTTGTACATATGTTCAAATTTAACTCTGAAGACTTTTCGTGGGTTGATTTCATCATTGATGTCCTACGAATAGCTATTATTGTTCTTGTTCTTGTTGGGTCATGGAATACACTTTCCTCAGGGCGTATCACATTCGAACAGTGGGTTAGTCTATTTATCGCTGGATTGTCACAAGGTAGTATCTATGCGCTCATTGCACTCGGATACACGCTTGTATATGGTATCTTGTTGATGATTAACTTCGCACATGGTGAAGTGTTCATGGCAGGTGCATTTACGACAGTATTCCTCGCAGAAGCTATGAACCGTGTCGGGTTCCTCGACGCGTCTCCATTCTTGGCTATTATTATCATGATCATATTTGCCGGACTTGTGTCGATGACGGTAGCAATTCTACTAGAGCGGATTGCTTATCGTCCATTACGTGGTAGCCCGCGTCTTGTCCCGTTGATCACTGCAATTGGCGCGTCATTCTTCCTACAATATACCTTCCGTGGATTTTATGGGTCTAACTTTAAGTCCTACCCACAAATTGATGCGCTACAAGGTACATTCGAGATCGGTGGCATTAATATCCCCATTGTGCAGGTCTTTGTCTTTTTCTCGGCACTCACATTGATGTTCGGCTTATATCTGTTAGTTGAGCGTACACGTATTGGTAAAGCGATGCGTGCAGTATCTGAAAATAAAGAAGTCGCAAAGCTGATGGGTATCAATATCGACTTTGTGATTATGCTGACATTTGGTATCGGTGGTTTCCTCGCAGGTGCGGCGGGTGTCATCAATGGTGTTTTCCGTCCACAAGGCGTCAACTTCTTTATGGGTTTCATCCCCGGTATTAAAGCATTTACAGCGGCTGTGCTTGGGGGTATTGGTAACATCCCTGGTGCGATGCTTGGTGGACTTTTCCTCGGTGTAATTGAGGCAATTGGACCAAATCTTGTGCTAGCAGGTTTGGGTATTCCGGGGGCAAATCAGCTTAAAGATGTCATTGCTTTCACTATGCTTGTACTTGTCCTCATCTTCCGTCCACAAGGTATCCTTGGCGAACGTCTATCCGAGACTAAAGCATAGGAGGAACAGATGGATACTAAAGCACTCAACTGGAAAACAGTTACTCAGATTGGGTTGTTAGCCGGCGTTGTGATGATCTATGCAGGTATTGTCGGTATGATTGCGGCAATGCACGAACGTGAAGTAGTAGATGACTTCATTACATTAGGACAACTTATTCTCATCATTATCCCCTTTGTCACCGCGTTTTATGTATCAAAACGTCTAAATGACGAAGGTGCGCCGATTTGGTATATAGTGGGTAGTGGTGTAATTGTAGGTATTTTAGCAGTTTTGCCGACCATTATTGTACTCTTGATGAACTCCGAAGAATACGGATTCCTGCTTAATATCTTTCTAGGTATTGTGCCATTTTTGACAGCATCTTACTTTGCAAGAGGAAGCTATCAAGATGGTAATGATCGGAATTCAGTCATTGGTATATGGTTACTCGCATTTGTCGCAACGGCGATTGTAACAGGATCATTCGCATTAATTTTTGATGTAAATGGTGAGATTCGTGATGTATTTGTTAACATTGAACGCGATTGGATTGAAGTTGTAACATTTGATAATCGCGATGCACTCATCACAGGTATCTTCACGTTATCTCTGGTAGCTGGTGGTGCGGGTTTAGCAGGTTCAGTCTTATACGTATCACCCAATGTACCACGTAAAGCGCTTATCTACGGTTTATCGATTACATTGCTCGTTGGTGTATTCGGCGAAACTGTCCGTTTAGTTTTACAAGAAAATCTCGAACGAGACACCCTAAACGAAATTTTCAGACGCGACACCCTCAGGCAAACACCTGCAATCGTATTATTCGGTCTCAGTACAGCTTTCGGCTTAGTTTGGGCGTTGTTAGGTGATCGTGTTAAAGATGGTTTCAGTAGCATGGATGGCGGACAACGGCGCATAACCAACGGTATTGGATCGCTTATTTTCTTTGGTATCTTGCTGATCCTGCCATGGGTTATCGGGCGTACTCTCAGTGACGTGGCAGTAACGATCGGGCTGTTTGTTCTGATGGGGCTCGGTCTGAATATCGCCATTGGTTTAGCAGGTCTGCTCGATCTGGGTTATGTAACCAATTATGCTGTTGGTGCATACATTCTAGCGGTATTTACCTCGATTGGCCCATTAGGCTTGTTCAATGAAACCTTCACATTCTGGATGGTGATTCCGGTTGCCCTACTATCAGCGATGTTTGCAGGTTTCATCTTCGCTGTTCCCGTCTTACGAATGCGAGGAGATTATCTAGCAATTGCAACACTTGGTTTTGGTGAGATTATCGGTAAGCTAGCGATTTCCGACTGGTTAAAACCAATCATTGGTGGTGCACAAGGTGTACAAGCAATACCTAAACCTGTTTTCTTCGGCACAGAACTCGTCAACCCAGAGCAACTATACTATATTGTACTAGTCGCCTGTATGGTGACGTTGTTCGTCTCGATTCGCCTGAATAATTCGCGCACAGGTCGCCAATGGATGGCAATCCGTGAGGATGAAGATGTCGCAGTAGCGATGGGTATCGACACCGCCCGTGCAAAATTGCTTGCCTTCACACTGAGTGCAGCAACAGGTGGTGTGGCAGGTGCAATCTTTGCCGCTAAAGTCGGTACGGTCTTCCCCAATAGCTTCACCGTCTTCATTTCAATCAACGTACTCAGCCTGATTATTGTCGGGGGTATCGGTAGTAATCCGGGTATCGTTCTTGGTGCGGTTGTTTTGATTGGTATGCCAGAGCTATTACGCGAGTTCTCGGACTTCCGCTTCTTACTCTATGGTATTTTGCTCATTGTGATGATGATTAACCGTCCTGAAGGTCTGATTCCATCACAAGTAAGGTCACGTGAACTAGCACGAGGGGAGCCCCAAGTCGCCACCGGAGGAGCAGATTAGGAGGACATCATGAATTCAACTAAGGAAAAATCTAAAAACACAGGCGATAGCATCCTTGTCGCTAACGATATGACAAAACGTTTTGGTGGTCTGGTCGCTGTTGACCACCTCAACTTCCATATTCCACGCGGTGCAATTGCCAGCATCATCGGGCCGAATGGTGCAGGAAAAACAACATTTTTCAACTGTATCACAGGCTTTTATCAAATTGATGAAGGCGAAATTATCTTTGATAACGGTCGCATCAACGGCAAATCACCAGATTTAATCACTCGCGCGGGTATTGCCCGTACCTTCCAAAATATTCGCCTATTTAACAACATGACAGCAATTGAAAATATCATGGTGGGACAAGAACCCCACCTCAAATCATCATGGTTAGGATCAATCTTTGGGTTGCCAGCAACACAAGCTGAAAACAAACGATCAGAAGAACGTGCACAAGAATTACTTGAATTTGTTGGACTCGGTGGCAAGGGAGATTTACTCTCTAAAAATCTGCCATATGGTGATCAGCGTCGCCTTGAAATTGGACGGGCACTCGCAAGTAAACCAAAGCTCATCCTACTAGATGAACCAACAGCAGGTATGAATCCACGTGAAACGGCTGAAACGACTGAGTTTATTCGTAAATTGCGTGATGAACTTGACATCACTGTGGTGCTGATCGAACATGATATGCGTGTTGTTATGGGCATCTCTGAACACATTACGGTATTGGATTATGGGCGTAAAATTGCTGAGGGTCTACCAGCCGATATTCAGAGTAACCCAGATGTAATCGAAGCATATCTCGGGCGAGGCGCAGCAGCTAGCGCAACCATCGAATTAGACGATTAGGTGAGAATGGAGAATGTAATATGGCATTACTAGAAGTAAACAATATTCACACCTATTATGGCAACATTCATGCCCTAAAAGGGATCTCATTCACTGTTGAAAAAGGTGAAATCATCGCGTTAATCGGCTCAAATGGGGCGGGTAAAACAACTACCCTACGCACGATAGCAGGTCTGATGGAACCACGTGAAGGCACCGTTATGTTTGATGGTGAAGAAATTTCAACGGCTCGTGCAGACACACTTGTCCCCAAAGGTATCGCGATGGTACCCGAAGGACGTGGTGTATTTGCTAAGCTAACGGTTGAAGAAAATCTGGAGATGGGCGCATACATCCGCCGTGACAAGGCCGTAAAGAAAGACTTGCAGTATATGTATGAGTTATTCCCACGGCTCGGTGAACGCAAGAAGCAATACGCGGGCACAATGAGCGGTGGTGAACAACAAATGCTAGCGATTGCTCGTGCACTCATGTCCCAACCACGTCTCATTCTACTCGATGAACCATCGATGGGACTCGCCCCAGTGCTGGTAGATGGTGTATTTGACACGATTCAACGCATTCAAGCACAAGGCATGACAGTACTTTTAGTAGAACAAAACGCACATATGGCACTATCAATCGCCGATAGAGGGTATGTATTACAAAGTGGCGAAGTTGTCATGAGTGATAACGCATCAAATTTACAAAAAGACGAAACCGTACAGAAAACATATCTCGGTATCGATTAGTCACGAACAGGGATGGCTCAAGTCGTCCCTGTACCCACCCTTTTTTTCTGTGGTGTACGCCATAAAGATAACAACACCCCTAGCGCAATCAATCCGCCACCAATCCACAATCCGGTTGTAATTATCTGTCCAAGAAATATCGTCGCTAACAAAGCACCAGATAGGGGTTGTGCGAAGAAAAATAAAGATGCAATCGTAGCCGGAACAAGAGCAAATGCGCGATTCCATAACCACATCGCAACTGCTGTTGATACAATGCCCAGATACAAAACACCTAAAATTATCCCCCCATCAACGGCACCAATTGTACGAGTTTGTAATTCAATTGCGCTCGCGGGTGTGCTAATTAAGAGACCACCTATAAACGAAATGATTGTAACCATGTTAGTCTCTACTGGTGTATTCAACGATACCCGGCGAATCAATACCGAATAAAGCCCCCATGTAACGGCGGCTGCGGCCAAAAACATATCGCCAACAAACGTATCTGAGCTAAAGTCTGCTTGTGTTGGGTCAAGAATCACAATTACGCCAATTGATGCCAAAACAATGGCGAAGAAACGCAACACTGTCAATTTTTCACGCAACATAATTACAGCAAATAAGACAATAAATGCAGGTGATGCGCTTGTCACCAACGCACCGTTCACAGCAGTAGATTTATCTGTGCCAACAAATTGCGCACCGAGGCTCAAACCAATTCCGACAATGCCAACAATCAATACTTGAACTACAATTTGACGTGGCGGAAACTTAAAACGAGATGATAAAACTGCAATCAAAACCATCACAATCAAACCCAATACAATACGCATCGTTAGCAATGTAAATGGCGGTATCACTTGCAACACAACGTCCGATACAACATACATACTGCCCCATATCGCCGCCGCAGTAATACCATATAACGTTCCGCGTAAGAGTTGAAAATTTTGCATGTTGTAATGATCTCCCTAAAATAGTGTTATAGATATTCGATCATAATGAAACTAAATCTAATCAAAGGTCACTACCACTATGAAACTTCGCATTGATGAAACTGACCAAAATTTAATACCAATCAAAGAGTTCCGCGAAGCTTATACCCTACCTGATACTTTCGGAATCGTCCAATTTGAACCAAAGGAGTTTGAAGGATTGGGGAGCATTGATAAAGCTGGAGTAGACATGAATCAGTTGAGGTCTAACATTCTAGACCTCATCCCAGCAAAAATTGATGTTGTTCGCTTGATGACGTTTATTGATCATCTTCAACTCCAATTTCAAACTGACCTATTCAACATTAACGAGTCCATTGCCTTACAAGATGTCGAAGTTGAATTTGCAGTTGCTGGATTTGGTGATGTCTTACGCTCTTTGATGTATAAAATAATTCCTGCAAAAGCAAATCAACAAGATATGCCTCCATTTGATGAGATCTATTACACATGGTTAAACGATAGTGTACGAATCTCAAGCCAGATACATCCATATCAACATACAGATACAACATGGCATATACAGATAATCAATCATGTCTACGGGCGAGCAGGATTGAAAATAACAATAGACGATGCGATTGTGTATGTTGCAGATGGCGTTTATCTGTGTCCAGCCGAGGGTTTTATGTATACGTTATTGAAAGACTTAGCGTATAAAATCTGGCAAGCGATTGATTAAGAGCAGAGAAGAGCGAATCATCTCTCCAATAGATTAAAATCACCTAATTGGTGCTGGATATACGATTCTTACCCGATGAGCATATGCTACAATGTGCATGGTTACCCGTCCAAACGGAACATGTATATGTTAATCAATAAAAGGATGTCGTAAATGAAAAAATTCTGGATTGTAGGTATGTTGCTGTTATCAATTATTTTACCTGCAACAGCACAGGATGACACAGAAGAAATCGTTATTACACGTGATACAGCGCCCCTACCAGCCAATGTAGTGCTAACACCCGTTGTGAGTGATCTAAACCGTCCTCTATATGTGACCCATGCAGGCGATGAGTCGAATCGTCTATTTGTCCTCGAACAAAGTGGTGAGATTTGGATCATTGAAGATGATGTCAAACTCGACCAACCATTCCTTGATGTATCTGGCATTATTAGTCAATCAGCTCTTACTGGAAGTTACACTGAACAAGGTTTACTTGGTATTGCCTTTCATCCTGATTACGCGACCAATGGGCTATTTTTTGTCAACTATACAGATCTTAACGGTGGCACAGTCGTCGCCCGTTATAATGTCTCCTTGAGCAATCCCAATATTGCGGATGTTGGTAGTGCGCAGATTATCTTCCAGATTGCCCAGCCGTTTTCAAACCATAATGGTGGACATATGGACTTTGGACCAGATGGCTATTTATATATCTCACTCGGTGATGGTGGCTCGGCGAATGATCCACTTGGCGCAGGTCAAAATACCCAACTACTACTTGGATCCATCCTACGTCTAGATGTTAATGGTCAACTACCTTATAGCATCCCAGAAGATAACCCATTTGTCGGGAATGACGCAGGTGCAGACGAAATTTGGTCATATGGTTTAAGAAATGTGTGGCGATTCAGTTTCGATGCAGCCACAGGCGATATGTATCTAGCTGATGTCGGTCAAAATCAATGGGAAGAAATCAATTTTCAACCTGCAGACAGCACAGGTGGCGAGAACTACGGGTGGAATGTATGGGAAGCTACAACGATTTTTGCAGGAGGCACAGCAGAAGGTCATATTTTGCCTATTGCCGAATATAACCACTCAGTGGGCTGTTCAGTCACCGGTGGATATGTTTATCGTGGGGAAGCAATCCCAGACCTTGAGGCTGTATATTTGTTCAGTGATTACTGCTCTGGACGTGTCTGGGCGACTTACCGTGATAGTAACATGCAATGGAACACCATCGAGTTCCTGAGTACAGGTATGCAAGTTAGTAGCTTTGGTGTTGATGAAGCCAATGAAATGTACATCATTGATTATAGCGGAACCGTGTATCGGATTGACCCAGCTTAAATAATCTCTACATAACAATCGAAAAAAGAGGTAACTTCTTTTGGATTTTGCCTCTTTTTGTTGTGTAAAAATCATCTTAATATTACACTATTATTGGTAGACCTATTACCAAAATAAATACCACTTAAGCAATACTCTAATTATTAGGAGGTATCACATGTTTATGTTCGATCATCCTAGCAAACAATGGCTGACAAATGTGTTGCAAAAGATGTTTGACGGCGAATGGCTAGATAATAATGTAGAGGATATTGTTGAAAACCTCAACATATATATTGGTGAAGCAAAATATATCTTAGGTGCAGTCGCCGTACTTAACTATTGCATGCCAAACGCACTAGAACATAAATACTTCTCAGAATTAAAAGACCTATATGAGTATGCGTTACATATATTCGAAGAAGGTCAACCAATCAAATACCCATCAAGTAAAAATGAACAAATTGCTAAGATTTTTGATGAAACTGAGCATAATGGGACAACTAATATCACTCGTTATCCCGATCAATATTTCATGCTAAAAGTAAATCTAAGTTACACTTTGCTTATGATGCGTGATGCCAAAACCGCGAGAATACATTTACTGGATGTTCTCGATCTTATTGATGCTCAAGACAATCCTTGCAATCAAGTAGATGCATATTGTGTAATTTTAGGGTATCAAAGTCGAGGATATCAACTCCCCGACCACATAGATTTTGATCAAATTATCAGAACAACACTACAAAAGGCATCAGAGTGTCAAGACAAGAAATTACAGGCTTATCTTGCAATCAATTACTACTATTATTCACAAGGCAAACTCGGCAAATTGCAAGGTAATGATTCAAAAATTAAGCGTGAGATAGTCAAGTACATACGCGAACTTAGTGTAATTAAAGGGATTACGGCTGAACAACAGTATTATCTCGCTGTTATATACCGCGAACAAAGTGAATTCGATCTTGCCCATAAGCACCTAGATATTGCTTCACAACGATATGCCGAAGTTAATAATCAAGAGCGTAATGTCTTGATTCTACATGAAAAAGCCTTGCTCTATGCTCTCATCGAACGTGAAAAGAAACAACAAGAAAAAGATTGGACACTTGCAAAGCAATGGTTAGGCCTTGCCTATAAAGAATTAGAGCACGTTGATAACCCATTTGAAAAGACCGCTTTAAAAGTTCATCTCGATCATACGCAAGCCCATCTTCATTTGTATGAGCGTAAGTACAATCAAGCAATTTCGGCATTCACCGATACACTCCCTGTGTGGGAAGAACGCCAAGATGATTATCATCTTGCACTGACATATAATGGTATAGGATACACATATATCAAACTTGAAAATCAACCAGACGCATTGGAGAGTTTGAATCAGGCAAAATCTATATGTGAAGGGCTTGATAAAGAACATGCAAAAAAATTACTCGCCATTATTGATGAAAATATTACTAATGCGCAAAACCTTTACTAAAAGGAGCATTGCATTTGCCCCATTAACAGGTAAACTTCGCAGGCTAAATGCATAGGAGTAAATGATATCTTATAGTATTGATTGGGTTATCAATAAGCGTGTGTTGTACTCGCGGGTATGGGGCGTACAAACCCAAGAACATATTGAACAATCTGATGAAGATATGAAGCAATTTCTAGAGGAAGGTACTCCACTTATTCATCTCATTATGGATGCTCGCGAGCTAGAATCAATGCCCAAGAGCTTAGGCAATATCCAGTCTACTATCTCAGCTATTACCGACCCTGCGTACGGCTGGGTTGTCGCTATAGAAACCAAAAATCCTGTAACTAAATTTATGGGATTAATGGTCGCCAAGTTATTCCGGCTACGGTTTCGACGAGTTGCGACAATAGAAGATGCAATCCAATTCCTATCCGAAATGGATAATACACTCAATTGGCAAGAAGCAGATATGTCTATCTTGTCTAAACAACCCGAATGAGCGATAGAAATATATATCCGCAGGCAATCTTGCCACCCAATTGCCAATATCTATTACGTGAAGTCAATTTAGACGACGTTCACTTACTCCACCAATATTTATGGCCAGAGCGTCCCATAGATGATATTGATGACTTTATCAAACGCGTTCTAAAATTTAAGCAACAACAGCGTAGTATTGGCATTGTTGTCATGGACGAGATGCAACTTGTAGCATATGGTCAGACAACCTTATGGATGCAATGTTCAGAAATCAGTGATTTAATGGTTTCAACAACATATCGTAGTCAGGGGATTGGAACAGCAATGATCCAGTATCTAACCCAATATGCTATAAAACGCCGAATTACTTGTGTTGAGTTGGGTGTAGCTGAAAGTAACCCGCGGGCATTAAAGCTCTATCAACAATTAGGGTTTGTTGAAAGCTATAAACTTGAGCTAGATCTAGGTGATGGTCGAGAACCCGTCGCCTATCTGAGCCTCGACATCACCCCATATCACTAAATTAAGCAACTTCAGTCGCTTGTTTGCCACCACTCAGACCCGCACGTAGCGTATCATATTGTGCTGACAAAGCACGAATTTGGAATTCAATAGGACGGTAACGTTTTTGAACAGCTTTCCCCTCTGCTTGTAAACGACGCATTTGTGTTTTGGCTTCGCGCGTGGTTGCAATTAAATTACGATTACGTCTGCGCCAATCCATATACCCTAATGGCATCAACAAGAAGAATATACCTGCCAACCCCAGCCCAATGAAACCCAGTGTGTTATTCATTTCTAAATAAACATATGCGCCACCTGCACCACTGGCAACAATTAGAATGAATAAAAGAGCCATACGGCGCAGGATATAGCCGGCTTTAGTGTGTTTATCAACCTTTTTCTGAGTAGATTGATACAGTGATTTTTGCGTTTCATACTCTGAATGAATTTCACTCATCTGATTAATGAGTGGCTGCCCCTCGCTTTTAAAGCCATTGAGACGTTGCTTCACGTCATCTGCTTCACGCCAATCTTCATAGTGATCTTCATCACCAATGAACCATTCGCCGAGGTCTTCATCCCCAAAAATATATTGACCAAATTCAAAACCTTGCGGCAACATCTTACCTGCGCCAAGTTTTTCCTCAAGTCCTTTTACTTCATCTATGAGTTGTTGAATCAGATTTTGCAACAAATTATAGGGCGCAAGAAGCCGTTTGATTTCTTCAGATGATTCTGACTTATTCTTGGATCGTAACGTGTCCCGATGATGTTGCAATTCTACTTTAAGACGACCTAGTTCTTTCTTTGCAATTTGAATACCATTAGCTCGATCACGCGGTTTCACCCGAGGGTGAAATAATTTGGGAATACCAATCGCATGTAAATCATTCAGGTAATCTTGTGGTGCTGTTTCATTAAACATATTGAAAACCTGTTAAACTATAAACGACAATGAATTATGATAGTAAGCCGATAAGAGTTAGCTTGAGACACATTATAACATAATTGTTTTATTCATATTGTAATAATTTGCAAATATTCGTATACAAAAGCTGTAATGTAATAGGAGAAACCGATGACACAACCTAAGCTGTACCCCTTCAAACTGGCCCCAAGTTTACACGTCAAAGTCTGGGGTGGGCGTAATTTATCATCGGAGATGAATATCCCTCTACCAACAGATGAACCGTATGGTGAAGCATGGAAGTTACATGATACGTCAACCATTAGTAACGGGGTATTAAAAGGTAAAACCATCGCTGAAGTTGTAAACTCTCATGGAGTAGACCTTATCGGTGTCGGGAATGATCCTGCCGAAGGTTTTCCATTACTTGCAAAAATCTTGGATGCTAATGACTGGCTTTCAATTCAGGTACATCCAAATGACGAACAAGCACGGAAATTAGAGGATGATCCACGTGGCAAAACCGAAGCATGGGTTATTCTTGTCGCAGATGATAACGCTCAATTAGTCATCGGTGTAAAGCCAGGAACTTCGCGTGAGGTTATGACAAACGCAATCCGTGACAATCAACTAGAGGATCACATCGTGTATGCAAATGTGAAAGCCGGAGATGTTTTATATATCCCAGCTAATACAGTACACGCATTGGGCCCCGGCTTGATGATTTATGAAATACAACAATCGAGCAACATCACCTATCGTTTATATGATTGGGGACGCATGGGCTTGGATGGTAACCCACGTGAATTACATATTGAAAAAGGTGTGCAAGTCTCTAATGTTGATTCACTGCCAGACATCACACAGCCAGATAGGCAATTAATTGTTGATGGAGAATATTTCCAAACCATTCGTCACCAATTGAATGACAGCGAAGAGGCCATCACAACAGATGCTAAATTCCACTCCTTAACCTGCATTGAGGGGGAAAGTGTTATAAGTTCTGATGGACACGAAGATATTGCCCTCTCCAAAGGGCAAACAGGTTTAATTCCTGCCAGTGTTGATGCATTCGCAATTTCTGGAACTGGCACTATCTTGCGCTCATTCCCAAAATAATTGTCTATTGGCTATCTGTGGCACTATCTTAGCAATAAGACCTCATAGATAATGTCACAGATCATTACACAATAAGGACAAATCATGTATATCCCACGTATTAATCAAGAGAATGATCTTGAAACCTTGCAGAATTTTATGCAATCACATAATTTTGCCATCCTCGTCAACGAACATGACAAACAATTGACAGCAACACATGTACCGCTCTTACTTGATCGTACACGCGGTAAATACGGCACACTCATTGGACACCTAGCACGTGCAAATAAACAATGGAAATCATTTAATGATGATGACGTCCTCATCATCTTCAATGGACCACATGCTTACATCAGCCCGACATGGTACGAGAATCATCCAAGTGTACCAACATGGAATTATGCGACCGTTCATGCTTATGGCGTGCCTCAGTTAATTGAAGAGCCGAAAGCTGTTGATCATGCATTACATGCGCTTGTTGAAAATCATGAGCAACATCGTGATCCCGAATGGATAATGAATTTACCTGACGATTACATGGATACAATGCGTAAAGCAATCGTTGCATTTCAGATCGAAATCACACGACTTGAAGGCAAATTCAAACTCAGCCAGAATAAGACAGATAATGAAAAGCGAAATGTGATTAGTGAATTACTTCAAAGTGATTATGCTGATGATGTAGCTACCGGTGAATTAATGCAGACTTACTTTGAGTAGATTAATCAAAAAATGAGACGTTTAAAACGGTATATCATTGCCCTATTTGCATTACTTTTATTGATCGTAACGAGTGTACTTCTACTTCAACTATATGTATTTAGCACAACAACCATATGCACCGATGATTTTTCATCATTCTATTTGGACAAGTATCAACACCTAGAAGAGTCATCGTCACCTCGCATGATTTTTGTTGGAGATTCTAATCTGAATTACACTCTAGCAAGTGAGCGATTAGCTGAAGAATTCCCTTATACCATCATAAATATGTCATCCAAGTCTGTTATTGGGCTACGGTTTGATTTAGAGCGTCTACGTTTACAAATCAAAGATAACGATGTGATTGTTATATCGGGGACATTTGCCCAATTTATTGTTGATAAAGCATCATTTAACAGCAGTAAACACAAGTGGTTGTGGGGGCTTATGGTAATGGATGTAAACCATTTCCAATATGTGACACATCCACAGCAGTGGTGGCATATCATCGATGAAAATACAAACCAACTATTAAAACGCATTGTCGGGAATCAATTATTCTCACCAGATTGTGTTTATATCGTAGGGAATGAGCGCCAAACTACAGACTTTAACCAATATGGAGACTATGTTGGACACCTAGACAGACCTAGTTTAGGCAGAGATTATAGCAATTTCACGCTGCTTACAAGCCAACTCAATCCGGACACAGTAGAATACTTGAACATGTACGCACAATTTGTAGACGATAGAGGCGGGACATTCTTGTTTGCCTATCCAGCGTATCCACAGGGTTATTGGTTAAATTCAGAATCCACTGTATTAGACTTCCACACCAAAGCGCAACGTGAGTTCGAGTTCGATATTCTCGGCCAACCACAAAATTACTGGCTGTCTAACGAGCTGTTGTATGATACATTCTCGCACGGGACAGCAGAAGGGCGCTTACAACGTACGGAGCAATTGATTCTAGATCTAAAAACCTATTTCCTCGCTATAGGTTCATGAGCGACCTAAGCATCTTCAATCTTGACTAAACCGCTAAATTAAACTGTACGAACACCCAACATCTTACAAATCCTGATTTTGAGGTAACATCACCAGATCACGGATAGTCACATGAGGTGGCTGTGATAGCATAAACGCCACCGCATGAGCAACATCCTCTGATTTTAGATACCCATGTTCTTTTAACGAAACACGGTCTATATCATCTTGGTTATCAAAGCCCCATAACTCATTGGCAACAGCCCCAGGCGCAATCGATCCAACTCGAATCCCATATTGTGCAACCTGTCGACGCAATGTATGCACAAAGGTTTGAATCGCATGTTTTGAGGCGCTGTAAATAGGTTCCCAGTGAATATCAATATGTCCTGAAATTGAGCTCGTCACTAAGATATCCCCAGAGTTTTGGGTTTTCATATGTGGGATGACTGCATGGGCACACCTTAACACTGAATCTACATTGACTGTCAGCAAATTCGACCATGCATCAGGATCACCTTCTTCGACTTGTCCAGGGATATAAATTCCAGCATTCGCAAACATGACATCAATATGTCCAAACTTCTCAACTGTCTTATCTACCATATTGATAATATCAGATGGTTGTGTCATATCCGCACCAACCACAAATGTATCAGCATTTAACTCACTTGCTAATGCTTCCATCTTATCAACTGAACGTGCTGCTAGTGTCATCTTACAATCATATTCTGCCAGTAATCGTGCTGTTGCAGCCCCAATCCCAGAACTAGCACCTGTAATAATTACAACCTTACCAGAAAGTGATGTTCGCATAATAATCTCCCTATTCAAATAAATATAATTAAGGTGTGAGTGTTACTTTAATCGATTGTGTCCCATCAGCAACCATATCCATCCCTTTGTGAAAGTCAGAGAGTGGCAGTTGATGTGTCATGATGCGTTCCATAGGTAATAAACCATCTTCGAGCATCTTAATTGCTATCGGATAAGTGTATGGGCTGAGATGTGCACCGTGAATATTTAACTCTTTAGTATCCCCGATGATCGTCCAATCGACTGTGACAGGCTCTCGCATGACGCTAAATTCCACAAAAGTACCTAGCTTACGTATCATATGTAAGCCCTGCTCGACCGCCGCTGGATAGCCTGTGGCTTCAATATATACATCGCATCCGTAGCCATCTGTTAATTTACGGACTTCATCAATTACATCTATCTTTTTCGGATTCATCGTCAAATCCGCCCCACATAATATTGCAGTTTCGAGACGATCATCATTCAAATCAATTGCAATTAATAAACGTGGATTTTTTAATCTTGCAGCAGCGACCATACCAAGCCCCAGTGGACCACATCCGGCAATCACAACCACATCATCGAGCAAAATATCACCACGCTGAACGGCATGGATCGAGCAGCCAAGGGGTTCAATAAATGCAGCATGATGCGCTGGTATCGATTTTGGCACTTTGTAATTAAGCGAACCGACAGGGAATTTCATATACTCTGCCATCGCACCAAATGTCGCCTGACGAAAGCCATACACATCGTGTTTATCCTGACACATCCAATATTGCCCACGTTTGCAAAAACGACAATTCCAACAAGGTACAATCTGCTCAGACACTGCCATATCGCCAATAAAAAGTCCAAATTTTTCACCTGCACCCTCACCTAACGCAACAACCTCACCAACAAATTCATGTCCGGGTATTACAGGTGTTTGACAGTATCCTTCACGGTGATCATCACCCCAGAATAATGGTGCACCTTGATAACATTTGAGATCACTAGCACAGATGCCTACGGATTTCACTTTTACAACAACTTCACCCGCGTCAGGTATCGGGACATCCCATTCTTGCACACGATAATCTTCAGGGCCGTGGCAAACAATCGCTTGCATCGTGTTAGGCAGAGGTTCATTCGCTTGATAATCCATAAAATCACCTAATCAATATATTTAAAAGAATTTTCTTAATTATAAATCTATAGGCATAGTGTGTCGAATTTTCATACCGCTTCACATGCAAAAGTATCAAGTTCAAAGGATTACGAATAATCTGTAAAAGGCCATAATCGAAAGCTCCTAAATTGCATACTCGATTCTCGATAAAAGGCGATATTATCCGATAATATAAAATCTGTATAAAAGCTTTTACCCGTAGCGGTGAACTTGTGCCATAATAGAGACATATTTTGCTAACATCAATCTGATAGCAGTCTGATAGACTTCATACAAATCATCGACATACTTCCGATGCCCATCTCTGACAATAAGTATGTTAAATATGGGGAGTTAGACAAAGGAAAGATTATGGACTTTAGCCGTTATACAAACAAAGCACAACAAGCCATCCTCAAAGCACAAACCACCGCAACCGAATATCATCACACCGTTATCGAACCAGTGCATTTATTGGTCGGTTTACTCGAACAAGAGGATGGGGTAGTTCCGCGTATCATCCAAAAAATTGGAGCACGTCCAGCAACCATACGTGATGAGCTAGAAGGCATCCTTGAAAATATGCCTCATACCACCAGTCCACCGGGCAATATTCAAATCGGGCGTGAAGGCTTAGGCGTATTGACCCGCGCTGAAAAAGAAGCCCGTAAGATGAAAGATGAGTTTGCTAGCACCGAGCATATGTTGCTTGCCCTCTCAGAAGATGCTGATATGGGAACAACACTCGGGCGCAACGGAGTACAATATAATGACATTCTCGAAGCCCTCAAAACCATTCGTGGTGGTCAACGTGTCACTAGCCAAGACCCGGAATCAACCTATGAAAGTTTATCAAAATTCGGTCAAGATCTGACCGACAACGCGCGTCAGGGTAAGCTTGATCCGGTCATTGGTCGCGACGAAGAAATCCGCCGTTTGATTCATGTTATTAGCCGTCGTACCAAGAACAATCCGGTACTCATTGGTGAAGCAGGCGTCGGTAAAACCGCAATTGCCGAAGGTTTGGCACAGCGAATTGTCAATGGCGATGTTCCTGAAGGCTTACGAGATAAGACTATCATCGCGTTAGATATGGGCGCACTCGTTGCAGGAAGTAAATTCCGAGGGGAATTTGAAGAACGCTTGCAAGCTGTCCTTAAAGAAATTGCAGACAGTGATGGTGATGTAATCCTATTTATTGACGAGCTACATAACATCGTTGGTGCAGGTAAAGCCGAGGGTTCGATGGATGCAGGCAATATGCTCAAGCCGATGCTTGCACGCGGTGAGCTACGTATGATTGGTGCAACAACCTTAGACGAATACCGTCAATATATCGAAAAAGATGCTGCCCTAGAACGTCGTTTCCAACCGATTTATGTCGAAGAACCGAGCGTAGAGGATACCATCAGTATTCTACGTGGGCTAAAGGAACGCTATGAGGTTCATCATGGTGTACGCATCCAAGATGGCGCAGTTATTGCCGCTGCGACACTCAGCCATCGCTATTTACCCGATCGTCAATTACCAGACAAAGCGATTGACCTCATTGACGAAGCTGCTGCCCACCTCAAGATGGAAATTGATAGTAAGCCAGTGCATCTAGATAAGCTTGAACGGGCTGTCATGCAATTGGAAATTGAGCGCGAAGCATTACGCAAAGAAAAAGATGATGCATCAAAACGGCGTTTAGATGACCTTGAAGTTGAAATTGCCAATATGCAAGAAGAGCTCAATGGACTACTTGCTGTATGGCAACGCGAAAAAGATGTGATTCAAGGTATGTCAGCAATTAAAGCCGAAATTGATGAAGCACGCATCCAACTTGAACGTGCCGAACGTCAGGGGAATCTAGAAGAGGCAGCACGATTGCGCTATGGCACACTCCCTGACCTCGAAAAAGCACAGGTTGAACGCGAAGAGTCGATTGCGCAGATGCGTGACGAAGGTCTACTTATGCTTAAGGAAGAAGTTGACGCAGATGAAGTCGCTGCTATTGTCAGCCAATGGACAGGTGTACCCGTCACACGGATGTTAGAAGGCGAAATCGAAAAACTCATGAAGATGGAAGACCGCCTCCATGATCGGGTTGTCGGTCAAGATGCTGCGATTACAGCTGTATCAGCAGCTGTCCGTCGTAGTCGTGCCGGATTACAAGACCCGAATCGCCCTGTCGGCACATTCCTATTCTTAGGTCCAACTGGCGTCGGTAAAACAGAAATGGCGCGATCATTAGCACAATTCCTATTTGATGATGAAAACGCGATGGTACGCATCGACATGAGCGAGTTTGGCGAGAAACATAGTGTAGCTCGTTTAATTGGTGCGCCTCCAGGATATGTAGGATACGAAGAAGGCGGTCAATTGACCGAAGCCGTACGTCGTCGTCCATACAGTGTTGTCCTATTTGACGAGATTGAAAAAGCCCATCCTGATGTATTCAATATCTTCTTGCAAGTGTTTGACGATGGTCGCTTAACCGATGGGCAAGGTCGTACAGTCAACTTTACCAACACTGTGATTATCATGACCAGTAACGTTGGTAGCGATTTAATCAAGCAGATGGGTGCGGATATTAACCAGCAAGCCCAACGTAACGCCATCATGGGTGAGCTTGATCATCACTTCCGTCCCGAATTTTTGAATCGTCTCGACGAAGTGATAATCTTCCACAGTTTGACCCGTGAAAATATCACCCGTATTGTTGATATTCAAATGCGCAATCTAGAGCGAATCTTAGCAGATCGCCGTGTGACCGTAGAAATGATGACTGATGCCAAGATTTTACTCGCTGAACTCGGCTGGGATCCGGTGTTTGGAGCGCGTCCACTTAAACGAGCAATTCAACGCCACATTCAAGATCCGCTGGCAATGGCGATTCTTGAAGGCAAAGTCAGCGAAGGTGAACACGTCCGCATCAGCGCAACTGATGATGGCGAAGATTTTGTGTTTGAGTCGACTAGTTTTGAGGCTAGCGAAGCCTAACTTATACAATCAGGGCATATTTTCGGATATGCCCTTAAAAATCCTAATTCGGCTTGATATATATTTTATAATGTTTTCCTGATGAGTCGCGTACAACACCTATGTGCGTAACATTACTTGGATGAGGTGGACTAACCAACCTTTCAATATTAACCTCACCTAAAGGTGCGATCCAAATCCCTGAATACTCCCCCCTGTACGACTTCCACATCTCAGTCTTATTAAGATATGAATTGGAATTTACATTCGTAAGTATTGTTATGATGCTTCCATCAATTTTTATATCAGCGTTTAAAGTAGGGTTTGGAAACTCCGTGTTACCAGTAGAAGTAGTCCAACAACGTATATAACTTTGATTATTACAATTTGCAGAGAAAGCTTCAATAAGCAAGTTATTATGTTCCACAGGCAAGTTGTTATCTTGTATAGATGGAGTCAACTCTTCAAGTTGATTTGATACTGTTGTTGGGTTGATCGTTATCACAACTGGTGGTGATGTTGGCTCAGAAATTACAAGCGGTTGTGTCGTCGGTTGTGCAATCGATATGGATGTTGGGTTGATAATTATGACGACTGGTGGTGATGTTGGCTCAGAAATTACAAGCGATGTGGATGTTGGGTTTATACTTGTGCTAATTAATGTTACACCGTTTGTTCCACTAGACGATAGTGATGCTGGAGCTGGCAATGTAACAGATGCAGCGATTTGAGATTGCGCTAACTCAATCGGTGTGTTTGATTCAAGACTAGCTGGTGTCATTGTGGATGTATAATTTGCACTGGGTTTAAGCGTAAACGTCGGCATCAAAGTCGGTCTTGGTGTTGCTGTAGGACTATCTGTATAAGTTGAAGTTGGTGTCCATGTGTCAGGTAGTGGAGTACTAGTTATTGTAGGTTCATCAGTTATTGTGACAGTCGGCGTAAAAGTATCAAACCTAACAATAGTAAGAGTTTGAACAGGTGGATTTGTCTCAATAGTTCCACACGCATTTGAAGCAAACAATACAAGTAACAGTAAGAGTACCGGCATGAGCATCACCCGATGTAAATTAATAACATTAATGTATTTAAACCACTACTGTGTCGAAACAACAAATATAAAAACCGAGTTGCCTTCACTATCCCTAACTATGCCAATATGTGTTGTATTAGAAGGTGAAGCAGGCGGAATCAACCCTTCGATATTTTGTTCACCCGGTGGAGAAATCCAAATACCCGCAACATTCTGTCCGACACGCCACATTTCAGTCTGATTCAAATAAGCATTTTCATTCACCATAGCAGTGATGATTAACGATTCACCCTGTAATGAAAATGATTGATAACGCGGTTTGGGATATTCAGTATTTCCTGAAGCTGAAGTCCAACACCTTATATATGCAGTGCAGTCACCAACAAATGCTTCAATTAATATATTTTGCAATCCTATAGACAAATTTGTTGATTGTAAATCAGAAGCAAAATTAACAGTGCCTATAGGGGGTTCTTCAAAAGTTTCGAGTGTCTGGGTAAGTGTTGTTAGTGTATCTATAGGTACATCAGTTGGAGGTGTTGGAGTATTTGTCCACGTTGGAGGGAGTTCATTTGGCGTATTTGTAGGAACTACTTCTGATGTATTTGAAGGGGATATATCCGTTGGAGGCTTTGCTACCACAGTCTGCGTTTGTTGTAGAGCTACGGCAGTTTGAGTTATTTCTATATCAGAAATTTCCCTAAGTGCGGGTATAATACCCACTATAGCTACAATTACAGCAAATATTCCACTAATTACTGCAACAATTACTGCATTTGATGATGATTTTTTTTGTTTTTCTTCTGACATAGTTGATATACCTTTGATCGTTGAAATCACTACTAGTATATCAAGAACTAAATGTGGATAGTGTTACATTAATTTTATTAAGCAATACATTACAATATTATATTAATAGGACTCTAATTCACCATCTCGCCACAAGGTCGTGAGTGTGATTGAGGGGTAAAACACCAATTCAGGCAGGTTATCACGAGTGTACCATCCGATATCATCGGCATCGTCACCTGCTTGTGCTTGCCCATCGATTATCGATGCACTGTAACAGATAATCACGTCAGCAAGTCCATTATCTTTTTTAGGATACACAGCCAGCAATTTGTCGATTTTTACGTTGAGGTTAGTTTCTTCAAGAGTCTCGCGGATTGCGCCATCTTCAGGGGATTCGTCATAGTCGATGAATCCGGCGGGTAACGCCCATTTGCCCATCCCTGGATCCATTCCGCGTCGTACCAACAGCACTTTATCATCTTGCTCGATAAATACGACGACCGCGACTTTCGGGTCAAAATATACTGGACGCTCACAAGATGTACAGTAAGGGCGTTCGCGTCCAGCATGGTGTTTCTCGATGAGAGGTTGACCACAAATTGGGCAATAATTTGCAATCCGCGACATCTTAGCTCCTATTCCGACGGAATAAACCAAACGATACAATCATCAACAGTAATCCACCAATCAATAATCCAATCCCGATTTCAAACGCACCAATCGTTATCGGGTCACTGGACTGTGACGGAGGAGCCGATGGTATAGGCGTTGGGTCACTATCACGACGTACAGATTGGTCTTCGGCTTCTGTTGGAATAACCGTATTATCCGCACGAATCTCACTCGCGGTTGTCTCAGTTTCAGCCTCTTCAAGTACAAGGTCAGCCACCCCATCGTCTTCAGCTTCATCTAATGTGGTCTGCGTTGTAATTTCTGCGTCCGATGAACCTTCTTCCGTAATTGCTTCCAAGGCATTATCATCAGCCTCAGCGAGGTCTAGAGCCCTATCATCGGTTTCATCTTGTGTTTCAGTGGTCTCTTCGCTATCTATCATAGGTGCGGTTGGCGCAGATAAATTCGTACCTGCAGGTGGCTCGGGGTCATCTACTGTAACATCATCACTTTCGTCAAACGATTCCTCTTCACTTGCGAATGCATTGTCTGCCATATCAGCATCACTATCAGGTGATTCATCAGCCATGATTGCACCTCCAGCACCAGATACCTGAGGTGGTTCAACGTATGCTTCATCAGCAGTCTCAGCCTCGAAATCGGCTGTATCTTCAGCTTCCAGAAAAATCCCCGAACTGGCATTAGCGCCATCGTCAGCGGTATCCGCATCAACCGGAACAGTCAGGAAAATACCAGCATCACTCGCAGTCTCGGGTACATCTTGCGGAGCTTCTTCGATCGTTTCAAGTTCATATATGGTAGGTTCTATCAACGCACGTTCCGCTTGTTGTTCGACAATAAGTGGTGTTTCAGTCGGTAACAAGGCAATCTCAGCGGAATCACCAACAGGAGCAGATTGCGCACCTGCCATTGTAAAGCTTGCTTCAGTAGACTCAAAACCAATTTCAGAGAACATAAATATTGCGCCGAATAGCATCAACACAACAGATGCCACTAAGGATACATACGCGCTTCTTGCAATTGGACGTGAGCGAAATTGCACGACATTCTGCGGAGTAACCATCGCCTCAGTGAGCGTAAAGTTTCGGGGTACTGTCATTTCTGGCACAAGATTAATCAAGCTTACCGTTACACGCAATGAATCCAATTCACGTTGGAGTATCGGATCACTCGCCAACCGCTCTTGTAATGCTTGCTGTTCAGCATCAGTTAACTCACCATCAATATATGCAGACAGCAATTCGTATTCAGTTGGGCTAAGGTTGCGTTCGGCTGACATGAGTTTCTATTTCACCTATAATCATATACCATCTACAGACAACAAATCACAAGACATGTCTCTTATTTATCTATTGATCCCCTCATCTTATAAACGATATTCATCCGGTAAAAGTTCCGAAAAACCTTGCAGACAATTACGTACTGCTAATCTTGCCCGACTCAAGCGTGATTTAACCGTCCCAATCTGCACACTAATAGAATCAGCAATCTCTTGATAACTCATCCCTTGCACATCCGATAAAACAAGGACAGTCCGTTGATCGTCTTTCAAAGCAGAAATACACTGTTGGATTGCCTGTTGTAATTCAGATTGTTGTGCAACTTCTTCAGGCGTACTGTCATCAGATGGTATCGGGACAGGGTCATCAGAATCTTCGGGCGACATATCTTCTAGATATGTTTGCGGACGACGTTTCTGACGGCGTAATTCGTCATAACATAAGTTTGATGCAATACGTGTGAGCCATGCTTTAAAGTTTCCACCCTTAAAGGTATTTATACGTTGATATGCCTTAATAAACGTATCTTGCGTGACATCACCTGCTGATGCGCCGTCATTCATCAACCGATAGGCAACACTATAGACAAGGTTCTGGTAGCGTAGCACCAATTGATTAAATGCTTCTAATTGACCCTGTCGGGATTGTTCGATTAAAATTTCGTCAGTTATTTCTTGTTTTGCCATTGACAATCCCTGTCCATAGGCGTAATATATTCATCCGCAAGCCGGAGTGGCGGAATTGGCAGACGCGCACGACTCAAACTCGTGTGCCTTCGGGCGTGTGGGTTCGACCCCCACCTCCGGCATCAAAAGTCAGATACATTATCTGGCTTTTTTTATTCTCTAAACTATGAGCGCACAATCCACTTGGATTCAGATTCACCAGCTTGTTTATTTTCGTAGCGTGCCAATGTAAACAACCAATCAGACAGACGGTTAATATACGCAATCGCGTACTCGCTAATGGTTTCCTCTTCTTGCAAAGCAGAGACATAGCGTTCTGCCCGACGGCACACAGTCCGTGCTACATGTAAATTCGCTGCCGCTAATGTGCCACCTGGCAAGACAAAATTACTCAATGGTTCAAGCTCTTCGGTCATCTCGTCAATAGTTTCCTCAAGCCACGTCACTTGTTCTTCTTTGACTCGTACGACCCAATCGGCTTTAGCATCTAATGGTGTCGCTAAATCTGCACCAAGATGAAATAGCTGATTCTGTACATTTTCGAGCCAGATGTCAGTCTGAGGACTAGGCTTTGCAGAGCGCACCACACCCAATACCGAGTTTAATTCATCAATTGTGCCGTACGATTCCACCCGAAGATGATGTTTGGGAACACGTCCGCCACTGAATAGTGCAGTATCACCTTTGTCACCTGTTTTAGTATAAATTTTCATCGTTGTTGTCTACTTTAGATTACTTGACAATAGACCAATAGCGTAGCACATCAATAGGTGCAATTACAGACTATCCTCAAGCATTTTTTGTAAGATTGGCAATGCTTTTTCAGCGGCAATTGCGCGGTGGCTTAGTCCATTTTTCACCTCGGCAGGCATCTGACCAAAAGTCTTATCATATCCATTGGGCTTAAAAATCGGATCATATCCGAAGCCATTACCTTCATCGTATTCCTCGTGTGTGATTATCCCCAAACACTCACCTCGAATGAGTGTAACATCGTCTTCATTCGGCTTGGCAATTGCGATCACACACACAAATTTTGCTCCACGATCTTTATCAGGCACATCAAGGAGTTCGCCTAACATTTTTTTCCGTTTCCCAGCATGATCTAAATCAGCCCCACCATACCGTGCGGAGTAAATACCCGGTGCACCATCCATTGCATCCACCATCAAACCACTATCATCCGCCATCGTCCATAGGTTGGCACGGTCAGCATAGGATTTGACTTTGAGTGTGGCGTTTTCTTCAAATGTTGTTCCTGTTTCTTCAACATCCATATCACCGAGCCCGACATCACCCAATCCGACGAATTCAATATCAGCATCGGCAAATAGTCGACGATACTCTTTTAGTTTATGTTGATTTTGTGTCGCAATCAGAATCTTCATAACATGACCTATTCTCTAAACTCCGTTTTATGATTAAGCGAAGGCTAACCAACCATGTAGGTGGCTGTACCTTGTGCGATTTGTTTACCCTCATCATTATGCATATTCATGCGGGTTACAGCCACTTTATTACCTTGACGTACGACTTCTGCTGTCACAACAAACCAGTTGCCACGCCCCGGACGCAAATAATCAACGCGAATATCAATTGTCGCAACATTTTGTAACCGCTTTTGTAAAACATCCGCATCTTCTGATTCTGCAAGTGTGTTGATGACACTAGCCATTGCCATCAATCCACCAGCGGCATATAACATGGCAGACGTCACACCACCATGCAATATTTGATGAGCTGGATTCCCGATGAGTTCCGGTTTCATTTCGATGTAAACTTCAACACCAGCTGGCGTAAACTCACGGATTTCCATTCCAATTAACTGATGAAATGGGATCATATCGACAAATAGTTTTCTGATGAAGTCGAGCGTATGTTCAATTTTCATTGCGTGATACTTTCTGGTGATGTTTTTAAAGGGTGTAAACGATCAAGAATTGCAACGATTGTAAAAGAAGCCAAGATAGCGAACGGGACTTCAACGGGGAATATATAGCGTGGCAATGCCAACAATACGAAATGTATCAGTGTGGTGTAGGCAATAAATCCAATCAATGGCAAGGTTAAACGCCATCTTTTACGCGATAGCCACATCCCGATTATCCCAAAAACAATCGAGCTATAGTGAAATAGCCAAACCAATAATTTGAGGGCAAACCCTTCAATCTGCATCAAACTAACTAAACCTGACACAGAGCGTTCATTTTGTATCCAGCTCAGTACACCTTCGCGCACACTTACATCACCGAGTGAAGTTGTACCATGTGGTTGCAGATAAGAGCTTGTCAATTCGTTAATTCGACGTGATACAAACACGCCGATACTCCCGCCAATACTCTCGTTGATTTGCTCGATATATGTCTCGGTATCGGTCTGGTATTTACAATCAACTTCACAACCTTCTGGACGGACATCTTCAGGGTTTTCAATTAGGAGAGCATCATTTTCTTGTGGTGTACCATCGTTTTCAACCGCACCACGCCATAATGCAGGCATCAGTTGTGTACTACCAATTACGACCCGATCCCACATCCCCCAGTTATAGACTGTCCATGTAGAAGCCAGCATCGTATACACTACAAGCAATACAATCCCACGTCGTAACCACAACCACATGTTACCGGCAAAACCAAGCATCACCATGTGAATGAAAATGCCAACAGGAAACAGCAACAAGACAGCGCGGGTTAGTGTTCCCATCCCTAACGCCAACGCAGTTAAAACCACAAATATCATCACATTGTGCTTACCCAAGATTGAAGCTTTGACCACGTATTCGATATACAGCCAAAGTCCCAAAGTCAAAAAAAAGATATAGAATGTCTCTGTAGCGATATTAGAAGCTTCAATGACAAATGCCGGATTCAGTGCAATAAATATACTGGCGAATAATCCAGCTCGTGCATCATCGCGTACAACTGTCGGGATACGGTATGCTAGATAAGCCGTGGCTACTCCGAGGATACTCTGTATCAGGCGCATCACAACTACCGTTTCATGCTCGGCTAGAACAGTCTGGAAAATACCAGCGTAGAGAATATAAAAAGGCGCTGTCGGCAATTCGGACAAGTAGAAGGGTACATTACGAATCCAACCGTGTTCTTTACCACTAAAGAATCCCCAGCCATTCGCTAGATACCAGCTACTATCTCCTCCATCTACCCCCGAGAATAGCTCTACGGTCGGTTGTGTCATAGCATATGCGATGCGTAGCCCAAACCCTACGATGAGGATTATCCAGAGCCAGCGTGTATATCGGTCATTAATTTGCATCAACTCAGTTTCTCACTAGACAGATTACAACTCGCACATGGTAGTATTGTGTCTGGCAAAACGCAAGCCTAGCATAAATTCCAAAAGAGACTCATTCAGAGTATGAAATCAACATCAGCAAAATTATCTCTCATTATCATCGGCGGACTCCTGTTGCGTTTGTTCCTGCTGACCTACATCAACAACCCCGGCTTAAACGACCAAAACCATTACTACAATCTGGGACAGCGACTGGTACAGGGCGAAGGTTTTACTATCGATTATATTTGGCATTTTAGTAGCCTGCCGGATGATATTGTGCATCCTACTGATCATTGGATGCCACTAGCTGGGGTTGCTGTCGCTATCGGGATGACACTTGGCGGACAGAATCCACAAGCCGCAATCTTATTGTTTGTTATCGCAGGAGCATTATTACCGTTACTCGTTTATATCTTCGCCAAGCAGCTCAATGCACCAGATCACAGCGCACTCATGGTAGCATTGCTAACGACTGTATTGCCTGATATTGTCTGGAATTCGATGCGAACCGACTCGACGATTTTGAATATGGTATTAATTGCAGGTGGGGTCATTTTACTCAATCGAGGATTACGACAAAATCAATGGTGGGCATTTATCGGTAGTGGGTTTCTGACAGGTCTTGCCTATCTCACTCGAAACGACTCGATTGTCTTTCTACCGATGCTAATCACACTACTGATTGGATACGGCATTTTCGGGCGAAAGCTGATCAACGCACGAAGTTCTATCACATGTATTTTGCTTGTTCCAATTGTATTTGCTTTAACAATAACACCGTGGCTGATACGCAATCAGCAAGAACTTGGTATGTTAGGCACACCAGAAGGTAGCCGGATGTTCTTTATGGTCGATCAGCGCGACCATTATGCCTACGGTGTCGAGTTAACACTTGATACTATGCTCGAACGTCAATCCATCACGGAACACATCAACAAACGCATCTTTGAGCTGGTTGCTGCTATTAAGCAAATGGGTGTTTCGCTTGATATTTTGCTGGCAGTCACTGTTCCTATCGGATTACTTCTATTGCTATGGCAACGTGATTGGGATCGTCTGTTACTGGTTGCACCAGCAATTATTTGGATCGGTGGGATATTGGTTGCATATCCTATTTTGCTCCCGCTTAAAAGCCAGAGTGGTAGTTTTGAAAAAGCCTTTTTGACCGTTATGCCGCTCCTCATTCCGCTCGGATTAATAGCACTGAACAGACTGCTCAAAAATCAAAGATACCAATGGGCGATTGTCATTATCGCAACAGCGTGGCTAGCATTCAACAGCATCATAATTGTTCAAAGAGAGACTGATTTTGCAAACACCTATTATGCGAGTATTCAAAAGATGGTAGATACACTGGACACACTCCGCGATGTAACCGCAGACGGTGAGGTTCGTCTGATGGCACAAGATCCGTATGTCATCAGTTATTTTGGCTACAAATCTATTATGATGCCACTAGCAAGCCGCGAGGATACGATAGAACTCGCAGAACGCTATTCAATTGATTATATGATGATGCCGCCGGGAAGACCGGAGCTAGATGCACTGTATCTACAACAAGAAATAGATCCGCGTTTTATTCTATCTGCCCATATTGCAGATGCAGGTGTCAAGCCATTTGAGTTATATCGTTTTGAAAAAGGTGGAGAAAGCTAGGGCAAAATCTACCCTAGCAAGTGTTATCAATTATGGTTGATTAAATTGATCGGTTCCGGTTGCAGCAGTGTTATAGCCTGCGGTGAATGCACTCACGATTAGTAGCAAGAAGACAAGTACAAACCACACAATAATGAAAGGCCACAAAAGCCCTGCTATAATTGCGCCAAAAATTGGTTGGGTAAAAGCAAAAATGAACGGACCATATACAATGGTCGCGATTGCGGGAGCAACACCATTTGCAAGTGCATTGCCCTCAAGTTGTAAAAATAGATTAGTTATCTGTGGACCTGCCACCAAACTAATCAAATAGACGATGATGCCAACAACGACACCGATCATGATATATGTTCGAAATGTAATGAATCCAAACATAAAGTCCTCCGTACAAACTGATAATGGTATGATAATGCCCCAATAAATAATTTAAGGGACATTATAATTGTACGGTAAAAATATTGTAGTTACATTAACGTCGCCATGTAATAGGCAGCGCAAAGCGTACGCCTGTCAAATCGCCATTCACGACTTCACCACCATTAAACAAAAGCGTTTCCTGAGTCGATTCAATATCAACAATTACAAGCGTAGCGTATGGTGGTTGATTATTCTCAGTTGGCATCCAATTCATCACAGCGATACGTCCACCATCTGGCGAGATAACACCCCACCCGTACTGACCACGGCGAATGCGGAAGTTATTTCCTGTTACCAGATCAACACCCCACAGTGAATTGTCATCTCCGTTATCACCACCTGCAACATAAATCGCACGACTATTATCTGGCGTAAATTCAAGTTCAACAATCTGATCACCACGCGAACCTGCATTCAACTCAATTGGTGGTAAACCCGGTTGCGACATATCAATTAGCGACAATGTAGCTTCATTATCAGCAGTATTTTGAACTGCTCCTAACCAAGCCCCATCAGCAGATTGAATACTTGGATGATTTTCTGACGCATAAGGATTGTTCGTATACCGTGGCATAATTGTATTTTGGTCGAGAACAGGGGTCATTATCATATTCCCCATCTCAACACTCATCAACGCAACCGTATGATTGGTGATGCCATCAGGAACTGTGAAATAGCTTGTGCTACCATCAGGTGATGACAAAATTGAGTTAGTCCGTGAAAATGCAAAGAATCGTCCAACTTGTGGGCTTTGTGTGATTTGAGTTGCAGTACGATTTTCAGGTGAAATCACATAGTATTGCCAATTCGTGCGTGTATCTCCGGTCGAACACCGATGTCCCATAATGGCAATAATGTTACCATCAGGCAGTAATTTGACATTCGCGTTGTTATAAGCACAGTCTGTTTCCGAAAATAATGTCGCGACTTCTCTATCAGATTCTCCATCCCATAAAATAACTGCGGCTTCCACAGCTTCACCGCGATCATTTGTGAAGAATCGTATATAGGTTAAGCCGCTACCTTCAACATCAAACGCTGTTGCGAGCTCAAACTGACGAATTTGTTCGAAGGTGGTGTTGTTATAGATGCGGAGAATACCCTCACCATATGCGCCATCTAGCGAACCCGGCGCGTAGTCAATATAAGCGAATTGACTGCTGTCTGGGAAAAACTCGAATGTACCATTGCCTGTACAGCCCATCGCATGGAAGTCTGTATCAACAACAAATAGGCTATCTGTACCCCGCAAAATATGGAGTGTTCCAATATCTGCTCCGGCATAAAATGCGAGGCTTTCGCCATCTGGTGATAAGGATGATGTCCGTCCACAGGTCATCACATGAGTCGTCTGTGGTGGGAGCACCATGAACGGTTCGAAATTACCCTGACTATCAATCCACAATAATTCGCCAGGATTTTGTGCTCCCTGACGCCCTGGGCGCTGTGCCTCTGCCACCCAAACAAGTAATTTTTCGTCCTCTTGGATACCTATGTCTTGGGTAAAACCAATCGGAATCATGACTAAAATAAGCACAAATAATACGGTATATCGTAAATTTTTTAAGACCATATCGTTTCCCTCAATGATTAAACAGGTTGGAAATCAATTTGCAAACAGTATAAGCGTGATTAACCTATCCTGTATAGATATTATAGCGAGAGGATCGCGAAATAGTACAAATATCTTATATTTCACATTACGATAATAAAGGATCAACTGGTTCAATAGGCTCAATCGGAAATTGAATTTCGAAAATATTATTCGCATCATTTGTTGTCATATTCACATCGATAAAGATTTCGCGACCGGCTCCACAAATTTGATATCCACTCTGTTCAACCCATGTTCCAAGTGCCTGATAACTTTGTAATCCTGTGATCCAATCACCGACATGTACCAACGTTGCCATTTGAGCACCTTCCAAAATAGTAAATTCCATATCAGGATGATTTGGTAACGCCAACATTGAAGTCGAATTATCGCGGACAACATAACCAAGCTCCAAGTCAAGCGGTGTATCAAATAAATCATTGTGGGTAATACAGACACAAGATCCATACGTTTTGGTATTATTCGCTATCAATGCATGAGTCAATTCACTGTAGAATGCATAAAATTCACCATCGCCAAGATCACGTTTCCTTGACGACAAAAACGGTTGAGGGGGAATATCTTTAATCGCTACGGGTAAATCAGACCATTCTCCAGCTTTATCAATTTGACGCAGACGACTTTCAACAGCTTGTAGTTTATTGACCTCTTCACGCAAGGTTTGCTCAATCTGTGATTTTTTAAGCAGTAGCATCCCACGAATTTCCTCAGTTGATACCTGATCTTGTACCATGCGGGCAATCTGATCGAGTGATAAGCCAAGGTTTTTAAGAGCGAGAATCCGATTTAAATCCGGCAACTGTTCGGCAGTATAATAACGGTAACCTGTTTCAAGATCGATATGTGCAGGTTTAAACAAATCAATTTCATCATAATATCGTAGCAGTCGACCCGATACTTGCGCCACTTTTGAAAAATCGCCTATTTTGAACATGTTGATTACTCCCGATTAATTGCCTATGCTCCTAACTCTGATTATAGATTAGGAAATATAACTGGTCATAACCAATACAAATTGTCAGACATCAACACTTTGCAGACCGCCTAAACAGACTATAATTAAATTATTAACCAACCAAAGACCACTCTTTTATGAACGAAACGCAAGCCTACATTGAACGTATCATACGAGTCAATCGAAATTACCAGCGACTAGAGTTAGCTGTTGATAATTCATTGAGCCACATACGTGCCGGACAGTCTGTTCTAGCGAGACGTATCGAAAAAGACTACGAGCTAGAAATTTGGAATCCATATCTCCGTGAATTATGGTTTCCTGTCGATGTTCCATCACCATCAAGTATTGTAGTCGAACAACCCGCCAATATTCAGTATATTCCAGGGCAACTCATTAGCTTACTGGGTCCGATTGGACAACCGTTTCGATTCCGACGCTCGCTCCGCAATATCCTGTTTATGGTCTATCATACGTCACCGGCACCATTGCTTCTAACGCTAAAGCCACTCCTTGCCAATCATGTGAGTGTTACAATGGTATTGATGGGCACAGCAAAGGATTATGATACACAACACCTCCCACCAGAAGTTGAAATTATCCGTGCAGAAGATAACTTAACTTGGGACGATATGGTAATGACACTTGGTTGGGCAGACCAAGTATTTGCACTCGTTGGGCAAGGTGACGAGTTATCTTACTTCGGTGAAATCATGAAACTGATTCGTGAACGACGCGCAGACATACCTGAAAATTATATCTTTGGGGTTTTCCACAATGCCTTACCATGTGGTGTGGGTGCATGCTATGCCTGCATGCTTAAGATGAAAGAAGGCACAAAACTCCAATGTATCGACGGACCCGCGTTCGACTTGACAACTTTACAGCTTGATTAATAACTAAGAGAAATCCATGTCTTACGAAATTACACGTCCCGGAAAATATAGCCTCGCACTCGACACCCCTGTAATGCCTGCAGCCGGTACAGTCGGCTTTGGTGACAATTACAAAAAACTTGTCAATTACGAGAAGCTTGGAGCAGTCGTTACCAATCCTGTCACTATTGAAAAATGGAATCCTGCAACAGGTACCCGTTTAGTCTCACTCGATGCAGGTGTACTGGTACACACGGGCTTACCTAATCCAGGACTTAATCGTGTTGTCAAGCAGTATCGCGCTGTTTGGGCAAAATTACCTGTCCCGGTCATTATGCACCTTGTTGGCACAACTGTTGACCATATGGAACGCGCAGGTCGTCGATTAGATGAAGTCGAACAAATCGACGCAGTCGAGATTGGTTTGAATGATGACATCAGTGAAGATGATGCATTTGCCCTCATTGAAGCCGCCGCTAAAATGGAAAAACCTGTTTTGGTGCGTCTCCCATTCTATGATACTTATCGCATTGCAGAAACTGTTGTTGAAGCAGGTGCAGATGCGCTGATTGTATCCGGTGCGCCCCGAGGAACAGCCCGCGATAACCATAGTGGCAAGCTAGTCAGCGGTAGGGTATATGGGCCATTGGTAAAACCAATGACCTTACGCATGGTCGGACGTTTACGCCGTCAAATCGCTAAAGAAATTCCAATTATCGGTTCGGGTGGGATTCATAGTCCACAAGATGCCCGTGATTTTATTGAAGCCGGTGCAGTCGCTGTACAAGTTGATACTGCCACCTGGGTACAACCTCGCATGTTGGAACGCATTGCCCGCGACCTCGGGGGTTGGATTACAACTCGTGACGCCAATGCCATGTCAGACGAATGGCATCCGGATATGGGCGATACAGAGGCGATTCAACGGCGTGAATCCCAACGAGGCGATGCCAAGGATAAGAGCTAGTCAGCTATTGGATTTTAGACAACTTTCAGGTAGTGTTATGCGCTGATTCTGAATTAATAGGTTGTCTGAATTGATGCAATCCATATTCCGCTACAAACAATTCCTCATTGCTATTGTCATCTTGTCTACTCTTGGACTATTTTTGGTGTCTGCGCAAAATCCATTACCTGTCCAAGTTGCACCTGTAGATGTCACATCAAATGAAGGATGGTCATGTGGTGATTTTCCTTGTGAAGATGATATTGATGGATTTCTAGAACGAATACAAGTACCCGATGGATTTACCCTATCACACGTTGGACAATTCCCCGGACAACCGCTACAAATCGCTTATAACAGTCGTGGACAGCTTCATGCCACTATACTTGAACAAGGTACACGGCGCGGCGCGGTCTATCGATTAAATGACGATGGTACAACCGAACGCATCAGTCCACGGTTTTGGTCACCTATTGGCATTGCATTCGATAATAATGATCGGCTCTATGTTAGTAGTCGACTCAATTCCGATAGTGTTGGGGTTGTATGGCAAGTCACTTCAGTAGAATTTGCTTCAGTCGTGGTTAACAATCTACCCTGTTGCTATTCAATCGACAATCAACCAAATGGTATGGTATTTGGCGATGATGGTTTACTGTATTTGGGTGTTGGGAGCTTAAGCGATCGTGGAGAATCACGCACACCTGAAAGTGAACGTTTCGCCGAGATACAACCCTATGAAGCATCAATCCTGCAAATTGACCTCAATATGGGTGACATCCAAGTCTATGCAGGTGGCATTCGTAATCCTTATGATCTTGCATTTACATCACAGGGGCAACTGTATGCCACAGATAATGGACTAGTTACCGGGCAAGGGGATCGTATTTTACAGGTTAACGCTGGCGATTTTTATGGTTTCCCCTATTGGCGCACACGAGGTTGCCCCGAATGTCCCGCCCGTGAAGGCGCGGATAGTGCTGATGATTGGCTATTGCTCAATAATTACACCCGCCCACGTGGCATCACCGTCTATAACGGCACACAATTCCCTGCAAATTTTGTCGACACCTTATTCGTCGCCTTCTGGAATGGTACAGACTTTGCACAACGAATCGTTTGGATAAATCCCGAAGATCTACCAGTTGATGATGAAACGGATTACATACCGCAACCGTTTGTCACTGGATTGATCCGTCCGATTGATGTGATTGTCGCCCCAGATGGATCACTAGTCGTAGCGGACTTTATATATGGACATATTTGGCGTGTCAGTTACAACGCAGATAGACCATCAACATCTGATTTACCACCTGTCATTCAAACCGTGACATCTAATGAAGAGGCAAGTGAGCAAGCACTCCCACCTGTCATTGCAACTGTCATAAATAACACAGGAACTGACACAAACCAACAAGTTGCGCCGCCTACACCAACACCAAACGCAGGTGGTATTGTTTTTGCAACAGCGACACCGTCTGGTTAACTATTCAGAGAATCGTTTACCAAATGAGTGACGTGGTGTTGTATTAACCTGTGCATGAATATCCGGTTTAGCATGTTGGGCACGGTTTTGAAAATGAGCGCGATGAGATTGTTTTTCTCGTCCGCCATATCGCATCGCCCATGAGCTATATCCATATCCAGCAGCATACGTGTATAACCAGATGCTGCTCAATGCCCGCAATAAAAACGTGATAAATAAGGATACACGTAAAACAAACATTGCCCCCTGAAATGTAAAACTCAACACTGCAAGAAATATAATCCCGTGAATAAATGACGATGAATGATGCCACCAGCGTAAATTAGCGTCAGATTGTAGTGGCATGACACGCTTATAGTAGAGCCACCCCATTAGCATCATAGATGTAATTTGTAATGGTATGCCCAAGACTGCAAATAGCAATAAATCCGGCGACATCCAACTAAGGATATGCGCAAACAAGCTTAAGATAATGCCAAGACTCGACAGAACCTTGAGGAGTTTCATAATATTCAACTTTCTAAAATTCAATGATGTTTGCAAGAATGATAAATAGCAGAATTACAGCCGTTTTTCTCGCGGAATTTAGGAAGTTGTCGAAGAAGTTTATGCATGATGATTCCCCTTAATACTATCTACATCTAGCATACAGGGTTTATTGAAGTGACAATCCCCCAGATATTGGGGGATATTTTAGTTGGAGGATTTATTATTCAGGTTTGTTGGGGGACATACCCACGAGCTTCATAATCTGCGACGCAAAGGCTAGCAAATAACTATAGACAATCGATGCGGTAATCCGTGTCGCATTACGCCCGTCATCTAAGGATTGATAGATTGCTTTTGCTTTATTGTAATTGTCACGTGCTGCTTCAAAGTCCCACTGTGAGAGATGAACTGACCCAACAGCATAGAGAAAACGTGCTTCATATGGTGGATTTTTGACAATACGTGCCAAATCTGCAGCCTGACTATAATATGAAATCGCAATGTCAGGTTTACCATTAACTTCTTGCCAATGTCCTAACATACCCAATGTATACATCTCATACGGTTGATGGGATACATCCTGCGAAAGAGCTAACATCTGATCGAAGTAGTTGCGGGCTTCAGCCATATCTTGTTTCGATAGCATAGACATAGCAAGCGTGTAGATACGCATAAACTCATGGAAAATAGCTTCCATCCCTCGCGCAACTTCAAGTGCTGTTAGTTGCTGTTCTAAGCCTTTTTGGAAAGTTTCAGGGTTTTGAATCAGCACCAATCCCTGTTGACCAATAATCACGCTTTCCAGCAAACGGTCGCCGCTAGCTTTGGCTAATTCCAGTGCAACCAGTAATCCATCGCTAGCTTTATCGTAATCATTTTTACGGACGAACGAGTTTGCCAACATGAGTACAGCCCGTGCCTCAAGATGCTTATCATTCAGATCACGCGCAATGTCGATAATTTTCCACGCATGTTTATTTGATTCAGACGCATTTGAGGAAATTTCACCTAAACCCATCAATGACTGTCCATAACGCCGCATATCCCCTGCTTCATAAGCAAAGTTAACCGCATCGGTATAATCTTGATATGCTTCTCCTGTTTGGAAATACCCTTCACGGAGCACACGTGCCCGTACATTAAGCGCATCAACATGTAACCCAACCGCATGGATTTTCTGGGATAGCTCTACCGACTGATTGGCATAATCACGAGCATAATCAAAATGCCCAAGTGAGCATTGTGCATCTGCCAAACCCAATAATGCAATAATCTCCACCTGATGTTGACGTTCACGCCGTGCCATCGTCAATTCAACATGACAACGATCAACAATTGTATTGAAGTCGCCCTTTTTCATCAGTTCGTTAATATCATGGCGGAGGGTATCTATTTTTGCAGGCATTATCGTCTTGTCCTAACATTACAACTTATTATTTACCAATTATATAAGGATTATACGCGATTTTTGTTAATTTGGTGCAATATTCATCAACCACTGCCGAACTGTTAAGTTGGTGCTATAATTTTTATCTCTTATTGTTCAGTTTTAGATTAATAATCACATGCCAAATTTTAATTCATTTCAACTTGACACCAGTCAGTGGTCGCTTATGGACGATCAGTCTGCCCATAAGACATGGCAACATAACAAGTTTTCTATGGATGTGATGGCACAGGGTTTGACCCTTTCACCTCCAACAGATTTACCCAAGAATTACCCTGATATTCGCGAATTAACCTTGTTTTATGGAGATATTGCTGCTCGGCAAGGCGGTCAACTGATTGAGGTTACACTACGTGCAATTGACGGTGTAGAAGCTATCAAAACAATCACCACAGCGCCACTAGCAGAAGATCAATCAAAATCACGCTACGTTGGTGCATGGATTTTTCCATTAGAGAAGTATTTCTGCAGTATCCACTTCCAATGCATCGATATCACACCGAGTCATCCATTGACCCGTGTGCACCGATATTTATATGAATTACCGCTCAGTATCAAACTCAGTGGTGAAGTGCGTCGAGCAAACCCTTTTCGTCGAAAATGATAAAATTTCATGCTTCGTCGCGCAAAGTCAATGCTATAATTAAGTAGTGACAAGATAAAACGGAGCATAGAAATGACCCCCATCGCAGAAATCCATTTGTTAATCAAAGCGATCACTCATGATTCAAAATCTGCGATTGACTCAGAAGACGCATATTCTGCATTATTTGAGCTAGGGGAAGTCGCTATCCAAGCATTACTTGATACACTTGACGATACGTCACACCGTCAACATCATACAATCGCATCTATATTATGTGACATCCTGGTTGATGTAGGTGATGACGATGCACTAATGCTATTGCAAAATCTTGTCAATCATTCTAATAATGAAATATTCACCCCAGCTAGTCGCGCGATTGCCCGCTTCCAAACACCTGAAATTAATACGATTCTCTGTCAACTAATGGATCATGAAGCAGCTCAAGTCCGCCGTGTGATGGCATGGCAACTGGGGCGTAATCGTGCCAATAAAGCCGTGAGATGTTTGATTAACCATCTCGATGAAGTTGATTTAGAGACGTTACGAGGTGTAATCTGGTCATTGGGGCATATTGGTGACCATCGTATTGTTATGCACATCCAACCTTTCACACTCCACATCTCTAGTGACATTTCATTCATTGCCAGAGAAGCGATTCAACGCATTCACGACAAATCACTGAATTTACCCTTCAATTAACCTGCCTCTGCAAGTCAAACATCAGGTGATTTACTGACAATCGTCACCTTTGACCTGAAAACACCATCCTCTTAATGTTAAATTTAAATTAAATATATTAAAATTAGGTCAAAGGCAACTTAACATAAAAGAGGCTCAAGATGATTACCAGACATGATAGAATAAAGTTCATTAGCACAATTTGCGCAATAATCATTGGTCTACTGACAATCCACGCTCTTATCTACCTCCTTGCCATCATATTTAGTTAAATCTGTGACACAACGTGCAAAGAGCTTGGCTACTTTCGTGGAATAATCGCGTGTGATAAACGACCTAACCATGTCCGAAAACAATGTGCTATCAAACCAGCCCAATGTCGCCAGATACCAAACACAGATGCATCAGATGGTATAGTATCACCATCAGAATCTGCTTTTTCAAGCGATTCCCAATCGTGAGGATACCCATTGCGCCGGAAGTGATCTTGACTAAGTAGTGCTAGCGTAATCGGATAATGCATCATCACAACCAGTGTCTCATCATCAATCATTTCAAGCTGATCAGAAAATTCATCAAACATACCGCGTTCAATCATCTCCACAGCAATGCTATGGCGTAACCGTTTTTGCATACTGTCGAGTTGGTCATCCCATTTGCCCTGTGTCATTGATGAGGGCATTTCATCTAACCATTCTTCGAATTTGGGGTGTAAAACATGGTGCGGGATGTTTGTTCCAGCATCAATTAATGGATTGATGTTAAATTCATTGGATTCAATATGATTCTCAAAGGGGTTTTGGTTACGATTAGACATAATAATATTCTCGACAATAATACTCAAAAATGGGCTTTTATTTGAGTATATGTCACCTTGCTTAAGTTGACAACGGATTCGGTATCTAAAAATTATGAATCCGTATCAAGCGGCTTATCATATAATACAATACAACCCGCTCGTGTCGGATGATCAATTACTTGGGCATCATTCGTAACACCACGCAGCAACCACAACACATAAACATCCCCTACTGCCCCGGCTGTCAGCAATCCACCCAAAACAGCCAATACACCATCACCTACAAGGGTCGCGAGTACAATCGGCAGAATGCCTAACACAATACCTGGCACAACAACACCAATCCGATATGCTGAAATCGCCATTGGTTTTGTGGCATGACAATACGGACTGAGAGTCTTCCATACGATGCCAAACTTGAACTCACGGAATGATAATCCACCAGCAAACTTCCAAGCTATGGCATGAAGTAGCTCATGGATCACAACGAGAACCAATGCAGGCAAAATAATCATAGGATTTGTGAATGCAGTTAATAATGGGTCACGTCCCCAGATTAAACTAAATGGAATCAATGGCACGATGAGAAAAATAACAGTCATCCAAATGGCATGAAATAAAATTGTGACTGTCGACACGCTTAGGTCTTGTTCATAAGACGATGATTGTACAGGTGTATCCATATAATAATACCTTGATTGCTATTGCATAGAATTTCGATGTATCAATAGCATACAGTATTTTTTAAAACTTGTCACGCAATAAATCATTAAGAATTATCTGAGAGGAGACGTTGGCGAAGCGTTTTTAGGAGAGATTTACTCTGTTCTATTGCATTAATTGTCCATTGAACTGAGGCTGAGGGCAAGGCATAGGTATAAAGCATGTACAATCGGCGAATCAGTGCATCAGGAGGGTAAAGCGCAATAGCTTGACCAAATAAATCACGCGCTTCAGAGCGTTTACCATCACCCCATACTTCTAATGCCAACATGTGATAGCGTGCCGATTCGATCTGATCAAACTCATCAGCAGACATACACCGCTCCCAACCGTAATCACGCGCATTATGTATTGTCTTAAGGCGCCCCAACGCCCCATAATAACGATCATCAGACAACATATTACCGTGCATGCGACGTAACACCAGTTTTTCATCAATACCATGAATTTTATATTTAGATGTCAAACGCAAGAATAAATCCCAATCCTCAGCACTTCGATAATCAGGATCATGCGCGAATACACCTACATCATCCAATGCAGACTTTCGGATCATGGTCGAACTTATGAGAATATGATTTCCTGTCAACCGGAGTAATGCGCAGAAAACATCACCTGTAAATTGCGGAAATGGTGTCGTATCAACAGGTGTTTTTCCATCTGGTGCAACGAATTGATAATATGTATGGATGACAGCAATATCTGGATGAGATTGTAAGTAATCAACACAGGTCTGAATCTTATGGCTAACGAGTTGGTCATCAGCATCACAGAAGTGGATTAAATCACCTTTAGCAGCAGCGATCCCTGTATTACGTGCAATCCCAGGACCTTGATTATCTTGATAGATATATCGAATCTGCCCACCATAAGTGTTCCGTAAGAAGACTTCAGTTTCATCGGTACTGCCATCATCCACAACGATTATCTCGCAATGTGGATACGTTTGTGCCAGACAACTATCAATAGCATCCGTAATATAGTGCTTGCGGTTGTACGTTGGAATAATAATGCTAACTAATGGCAAATTTGACATAAGCTCTCAAAAATACTCGTGATACGAACGGTATATTTTATCATGAGACTATCCGGGTGAAATAGTCAATGCGCCATTAATCGTTCCAGCAATCCAGCCGACAATATTCGTCGCCGTCTGTACCTTCCACCAGCGGAAGCCCTCGTTTTCATAAGGACCGGCAATCACAGCGACATAATCACCTTGCACCAAACCACCCAAGATAACACTTCCGGTTGATGGATCTTGACGGATGTTCAAGTTACTAAAGACAATGCGTAGTTGTTGTCCCGGTTGGTATTCACTACCTTGTATAACACCCTGTGGTACAGGTGATGTTCCGACACCGCCACTACCAAATGATGGATTAGCGACAAGACTCGTTGTATCAGAAATTGTGCCACCATCTACACGTACAGTATATTGTCGACCTAATACAGAGACGACAACAGCACTACGATCAGGATACCAGCGAACGTCCTCAGGAGCCGCACTTCCAATGGGTGCAGACAACGCGTTACCAGAGCTATCATAGAGTGCAACAGGCCCACCATCAAACGGCGAACCGGGGCGACCTAAAGCAACAATCTGCCCATTCGAACGTTGTACAGCATTTTGTATCCATAATCCGGCTGCTGATGCATCAAATATAACCTGCTCGCCCTGCAATTGACTATTTACATAACCGATAATCACACGCCCATCAGGTCGACGACCACTTACAATAATCCGTTGTCCATCACCAAGCCAATAGCCATAGTCATAGCGAACAAAATTAGGCGCATTCTTTGAATAATCTGCATCACGTACAGCCTGTGTAATCGCCAGTGCATTCCGGTTTTCTTCGGGCAAACGTACTGTTAATAAGATGCTGTAATTTCCCGGCACAGGCGACCACTCAACAGCCGTCGTTTTCCAGAGCCCCGCGTTGCTCCTATTGACGATGCCACATGATGTGTACCCCGGTTCAACACAATCGCGAATCACTTGATATGTTGGATCAGTTTGGGTAGCAATTTCGGGTTGCCAGAACCACACACCAGCATTGACATTATCAAGGTTTGGCGGTGTATCAATGCGGAATGATAAACGTTGTCCATCGGCTGACCAGTCAATTTCGACAACACGGTTCTTATTGTCCTGTGCACCACTCGTAATAAAGCCATCGAAGAACGGGGCAAAAGTCATCACGCCTTCATTTGAGGTTCCAATTGGTCGATACAACAGCATCCCATTTTGATCGGTACGCATAAAGCTAGACGGATCAACTGGATTCGGCGCAAATAACGATACACCACCACTTAGTTGAAGCCCATTAAAACTGAATATCTGCCCCAAACCTACATCGTATTGGTATGCACCCGCACCAATTGTGCTAAATGACGTTTGCCCAACTGATGGTGGTGCAATTGGTGAAACCAACAAATCCACGTTAACAGCGACAGTCGGTTGGAACAAGGTTGGCTGTGGCGTAAACGTAGCAGTCGGACCACCAATAACGGGACCCGGTGTTGACGGTAGTGGTGTGTTGATAATGCCACTATCAGCCCCCGGTGTAGCTGTGATGATCGTCGGCGTTACATTCAATGTTGGTGGAATAATCGTATTAGTGGATGTGGGTTGGACAATCGGTGTCCATGTCGGTGGCACAGTTGGAATCAATGGCACCTCTCGTGTCCCAAGTAATTCAGCGATTTCAGTTTCACTAAATGTTGGCACAGCTGTAAATGTCGGTGGCAATGTATTCGTCGGTGTCAACGTAAATGTTGCAGTAGGAGACGGTGTTTCTGTTGGTGTAATCGTTGGTAGTGGTGTATTAGACGGCGTCTGTGACGGTGTTGGTGTTGAAGTGTCCGTCGGTGTCAGTGTAAACGTCGCCGTAGGGAGTGGGGTTGGCGTATTTGTCAAAATCGGCGTAGGCGTGGGTTCTGGTGTATTTGTACTCGTTGGCGTTGCAGTTGGTTCTGGTGTAAAAGTTAACGTAAAGGTCGCTGTTGGCGTTGCAGTAGATGTGGGTATTGGTGTATCCGATGGCGTTACAGACGGCGTTTGTGTACCAGTCGGCGTATCGGATGGTGTAAATGTCAGAGTCGGTGTTGCTGTTGGCGTATCTGTCGCAGTTGCGGTCGGTGTATTTGTTGCTGTGTTTGTAGGCGTTGGCGTTGCTGTATCAGTGGGCGTATCTGTAGGTGGAGGAGTACCTGTATATGTCTCTGTTGGTGTGGGTGTGACGGTTGGTGTATCAGTCGGTGGTGGTTGAGTCGGTTCAGGCGATAAAGTCGGTGTATTTGTAAGGTCAAGAATAGGTGTTTGTGTCGGGACTTCAGCAACATCTGTTTCTTGTTCAGTCGGTGTAGATGTAGGAGCAACTGTAGGAGTAACTTGTGGCAAACTCGTTCCACACGCGCCAATCAGTAACGCAATAACAACATAAAATGCTACCCGACGATATGCCACAGCCCAACTCCAACTGAAAAATAATTATGACCAATTATATTATAACCATCGTAGCCTATTCCTGCAGAACGCAAAGGTCACGTTTGCCCTACGATGTTAGTCAGTTTGAGTATCGGGAGGATAAAGCAGAGCGATGGTTGCCCTGCTTTTTAATCTATTTATCCGGAGATGATCGCTTCTATCTCAGAAGCAACTGCGCCTTCACTAAGCAAACCATACCATCGCTTGAGGACATTGCCATCCCCATCAGCCAAGACATACTGGGTACGGTCAGTAATGCCTAAGGCTTGGCGTTGATCATTTAGTGATGGATCTTCATAATCCAACTCAACAAACTCCACACGTCCGTCAAATGTATCTTCTAACCCGCTCACGGCAGGTCTATTTCGGCGACAAGACGTTCACCAATCGGCATAGGAATCATAGAACACAAATGTATCCGAGGATGTTGAAACCGCTTGTGCTTGCACTTCTGTGATTTCTTCTCGTGTCATTTGTTTTGGTGTGGGTGTTGGGTCAACAATCTGTTCAAGCTGCAAAGGCTCAGGTAGATCAGCAGATGAACATCCAGTCAAAACCAAAACGCCACCAACAATCAGTAAGAGAAATTTAAATAGCGTTTGCATTTACCTAATTCTCGTCATGTGAATAATTTGCTGAAGCATATCGCTAATTCCTAACGATTTGGTTAACAGCCATGAAGAAACATAAAATGAGAATGCACCTATTGAACATGTGGACATATCCAATAAGAGGTGATAAAATTTTATAAATTCTTATGTACTTAAAATCATAATTCATTAAAGGCTAACCCCATGGCACAAATCGAATTTAATAAAGATCAAGTTGTCTACAGTCGTTACGGTGCCTACATTGCATTCACATGGCGTGACAACAACCTTTTCATGCAGAATATGTACGCTGGCCTCGGCAACGACGAAATCGCAGTATGTTCTCTCGATGTTGTCAACACGTCTGGCAATCCCATTCCCTTCACGATACACATGCTGAGTAATTATGTCCGATTAGATGCCGAAGGCGGTCAAATCCGAATTTGCATCATAGATGAAGCTACTACATATGTCAGTTGCCAAGGGATCGGATTGCGACTGAATCGACAAACTGTAGATCGACAATTCGACAATATTTATTCGCCTGACGGGCAGCGGTGGGAAATCAACGCATACGATGCAAAGATTAAGGTTGGTGTACGACAGCTATCTGGAGCGATCCAAGTTGATGCACCGTGGAATCGCGTCAGTAGTGATTATATTATTGTTGACCTCTTACCTGACGAAGATGGACTTGGCGAGACAGAAATTCATCTTTATGAGAGTTCATGGAAGCCAGATACAAACGCTGTGACACGAGGGTTTGAGGAGCATGTTGACGAGATTCAACGTTCATTTGATAGTTGGCTAGACACAACTATTCAGGTGCCTGATGCATGGCAAAAAGGGCGTGAGCTAGCTACATATATTAATTGGAGTGCTGTAGTTGCGCCTCACGGTTACTACAAACGTACAGCCATGCTAATGTCCAAAAATTGGATGAACAAAGTATGGAGTTGGGATAATTGCTTTAATGCACTCGCACTTGTAGAACAAGACCCATCGTTAGCATGGGATCAACTGATGTTATTCTTCGATCATCAGGATGAAAATGGTGCAATCCCTGACCATCTAACCAGTGCATCATATTCATTCCGCTTCTATAAACCACCTGTCCACGGTTGGACACTCCGCAAATTGATGCAATCCTCGCATGGTATCGATCAGGAAAAACTAGAAACCATTTATCAACCTTTAGTACGCTGGACGAATTGGTGGCTTACATATCGTGATGAAGACAGTGACGGTCTTCCCCAATATCATCATGGTAACGAATCCGGTTGGGATAATGGGACTGTCTTTGCAGAATTTGTTCCTGTTGAAAGTCCTGATGCAGCAGCTTATTTGGTTATCCAAATGGATGTCTTAGCCGAAGTTGCCGACAAACTTGGTAAGCTTGATGAAGCCAAAGATTGGCGTAAACGTTCCGAGAATCTCCTAACCCGTTTAGTAGACAAATTATGGAACGGGAAGCAATTTGTCGCTCGTCATGCAATCACTCACGAGCCGGTTAAGGGAGACAGCTCACTGGTCTTTATGCCATTAATCCTTGGTGAACGATTACCTAAAGCTATGCGCGACAGACTAATTGAACAGCTGCGTCGCTTCCAGACTGCTAATGGTATTGCTACAGAACATCCTGACAGTGATTACTACGAAGCAGATGGGTATTGGCGAGGTCCAATCTGGGCACCTTCGACCTACATTCTGGTAGATGGTTTGTTAGCCTGTGGCGAAAAAGAATTTGCTTATGAAATTAGTCGTAAGTTCTGTGATATGGCACAACAATATGGTATGGCAGAGAACTTCGATGCTTTAAGTGGCGAAGCCCTTCGAGATCGCGCCTATACTTGGACAGCTAGTGTGTTCTTACTACTCGGGAATATACTCCTAAACGCCGAATCCTAACATTCTGTTTTGCAAAAGTAAACGAATGCTCAGCGATAAGGAGACCCTAAGATTTCAAAGGAAGAACGCCCGAATATACTTGTCCTTTTTAGTGACCAACTTAGGCGTGATGCACTCGGGTGTTATGGCAACCCTGATGTAGATACACCCAATATCGACGCATTTGCACAAGAGGGAGTACGGTTTGATAATGCTTGCTCCACCTTCCCTATTTGTGTCCCCTTTCGGTTTACATTAATGACAGGCATGTATGCGCATTCTCGTTTTGTACCAGCAATTGAATACCGCATGTCACCAGCTGAAACCACGCTGGCGGATATGTATAATGATGCAGGATATGAATCGATCTATGTGGGTAAGTGGCATCTCTATGGAGGGCACGCACATTTGCCAGAGCATCCAGCACGCAAAGCAAATCTAACACCTGTTCCACGTGAACATCAAGGGCGGTGGCAAGTATGGCGTGGATTCGAAGTTGCCAACAACCCATTTGATACGTATTACTTCAAAGATGATGATCCGACACCATACCCTATTGATGGTTTCCAAACTGATGGATTATTTGACATCACCATGGAGACGTTACAATCGCGAGACCCTAATAAGCCTTTTGCCTGTGTCCTATCAGTTGAGCCACCACATTTCCCGCTAGAAGCACCTGAAGACAATCTAAAGAGGTGGCGCAATCGAGATGTGACGTTACCACCCAATTATCGCTTTCAAGACACTTACGCCGGTAACGGACGTACAATAGACAATGAAACTGACGAAACCGTAATTGAGCAACGCAAAACTTATTATGCGATGATCGAAAACTTGGACAACAATGTTGGACGACTGCGTCAATTCCTACAAGATGAAGGGTTATCAGATAATACCATCATTGTCTTTGTTTCCGACCATGGTCAGATGGATGGTGCGCATAACTTGCGCGCCACCCGTAAATCCGACCCATATGAAGAATCCATTGGTATCCCATTAATTATTATGGATCCGCGCCATACCGACAGACGTAATGTGGCACTGTCGCCACCAACAAGTACTGAAGATTTATTCCCAACTCTGCTTGGATTAGTTGGTATCAACTCCAACTTGGAACTCCCCGGCTTAGACTTCACACCATTAATTCAGGGTGAGACTGATACTATTGAACGTGAAGGCGTCCTGCTCGAATTTGTACACGATTTACGAACTGCCCACTATTTCTATCATGATCGCTATTGGCGGGGTTTTCGTACCGAGCGTTACAAGTACACCGTTATTGGTGATGCAACTGCGGGTGGCAAGCCATGGCAATTCTTTGATTTACAAGAAGACCCATATGAAATGAACAACTTGATTGATTCGGAAGAGACAAGCGATGAGATTATCCGTTTACATCAGTTAATGCGTCAGCGTATGATCGAAACGGGTGATCACTATGTTCTAGCAGATGCATGGGGTATTGATGGGCTGAATCAGTGGGCAGATAAATGAGGCACAAATTACCTATAGCTATTGCCCATACATTTGTCGATATTTCTGCGGGCTGTAATCTTGTATCTGTTTGAATTGTCGGCTAAATAAGTATACATCGTTGTACCCTAGCTCATGGGCGATTTGTGTAATGCTTTTCTCTGTTTCCAATAGCATAGCTGAGGCACGGCGAATCCGTTCTAGCACAATCCAGCGACGCGGGCTTACACCATACGTGCGCTTGAACGTACGTGAAAAATAATCTTTAGAATATCCGAGGACATTGGCGAGGTCTTCAGGTGTAGGTCTTAAGTGGATATTGTGCGTGATATATTGATCAAGCAACGTACGTTGTTGTGATGTGAGCGCTGATGACGTTGATGTGGTTTCAATATGGAATATCTCAGTAAAGATCAACATCCACAGCGCTTGCATCTGGATAGTTGCATAAGCCGATTGGGTGCGAGTGAGATCATACACTCGGGCGATGTCACGATATAGATTGCGATGTTCACTATATGACACATGCAGAAAATCATTGTTTAGGATTGCACGACGATAATCATGTGTCTGGGCATAGAAGCGAAAATGATAAGTTGTAATGCCATAGTCAGGTTCAACAAGTTGCATGGAATGCCTACTTTGTGGGGGGATAATGAGAATCGTACCTTCTTGCACAGTGATCATTTGGTTAATGTCATGAAACGTTGCGCGAATCACTCCCTTTAATGGCATATAAAGGACAAAGTAATCAATTTTGCGGTTGTTAAAACCAAACCAATCAGGATATGTGGCAAACCCACAGGCACTATTAACTGTATGGAGGTTGATTTCACCGTGAGCAATTCCTGCTATCCATGCCTCATGGTCTATTTTTTGCATACGTTCATCATTCTAGTGCAAACAGCACCCATCTAATCTATTTCCATGTAAAGTTCCTGCATTATACACTTAAAGCAGGCTGTTACGTAGAAAGAGACATATTATGAATCAACACACTTACGAATTAAAGCGCAGTATACCTGTAACGGGTCCATATGACTTAGTGGTTGTAGGTGGCGGACCTGCTGGTACAGTAGCCGCAATTGCAGCATCCCGCCAAGGGGCAAAAGTGTTGTTAGTCGAAGCGACTGGTAATCTCGGTGGCATGGGGACATCTGCTCTAGTATCTGCATGGTCGAACCTGAACAATGGCATACACTCCCTAATTGGTGGGTTATTCTTGGAGGTTGTAGAAACGCTGTATGAACAAGGTGGGTTGCCACCTGATGTAAAACCAGAGCGATGGACAAGTCTCAGGCGTGGTACTGGTTTCAATGCTGAACATTACAAACGTCTCTTGGACCAACTGTGTGTGGATAGTGGTGTAGAGCTTCGCTTTTTTACCAAAGCTATTGATGTAGATGTAGACAGCGACAAAAAAGTGATTCGGGGTGTTGTACTCCATAGTATTGAGGGGTACAGCTTTGTAGAAGCAAAAACGGTCATTGATGCAACGGGGGATGCGATTATCTCCGATTTGTGTGGTGTGGATTATTTGCAAGCCGGACGAGATACACTAGGTATCATGCCACCGACTTTATGTTCAGCGATGGCAGGTATCGACTTTAGCCGATTTGATCGAAAACAACAGCAAGAACCGCTTGAACGTGCAGTTGACGAAGGGTTCTTCTCTCAGCCAGACAAACACTTTCCAGGTTTGTTTCGGACTGGTTTAACAACAGCGATTCTCAATGCCGGACATTTGTTCCACACTGACGCGACCTCGACCAAGAGTGTGACCGAAGCCATGATTAAAGGGCGGCAGGTTGCAGAGGAATATGTTAATTTCTGCCGTACTTATCTCGATGGTTGTGAGGACATCGAATTCGTCACAACCGCTGCAATGCTTGGTGTGCGCGAATCGCGTCGTATTATTGGAGAATACACACTGGATTTCGATGACCATAAATCGTGTCGGCACTTTCCCGATCAAATCGCTATCTACAACAAACAGGTCGATATTCACCCTTATGACATCTCTGAAGAACAATATGAACGATATTACGATGAATTCAATAATCATGTATTTGAAGATGGTGAATATTACGGCATCCCCTATGGGATTCTTGTACCGAAAGGCTGGCACAACCTCTGGGTCGCGGGGCGATGCACCAGTAGTGATATTAAAGTGAACGGTGCAATTCGAGATCAACCAGGTTGTGCAATGATGGGAGAAGCAGCAGGAACAGCTGCTGTACAGCACTTACACACAGGGCAATCGGCATTTGAATTAGATACGCGCCAATTAGTCGAAACACTGCGCGAAAATGGTGGAAATCTACCGCAAAACGATCTTAGTACAACAATGACAACGAGTTGAGAGGACATATTATGAAGGCACAACCCAATATTCTACTGATTACCGCAGATCAACTTAGGGTTGATTGTTTGGGATGCTATGATAACCCCGTTATCCGCACTCCGAATATTGATGCACTAGCAGAAAATGGGGTGCGCTTCGATAGTGCCTTCACTGCCGCGACTGTCTGTGTACCATCGCGGCAATCGATTCTCACGGGACAGTATCCATCAAAGCATGGAGCAAAAGGCAATGGATCAGCAATACCAGAGGGCACGGCTACTTTTGTCTCTAGCTTACATGATGCCGGATACCAAACAGCCGCACTCGGCAAAATGCACTTCTATCCACCGTACGCTGACTACGGTTTTGATGCGATGGAATTAGCAGAACAACATGGACCCGGTCGCTACATGGATGACTATCATGCCTATCTTGATGAGATTGGGTTATTCGACACATGGGATGAATGGGATCAAGTTGAAGAAAAACGCAAAACTGCTCCCACACATTACTGGGAACAATATGGTGGTCAAGTTTCCGATATTCCTGAAGAACATTATCACTCCACATGGATTACCGATCGTACACTTGAATTTATCGAGACGCGTGACACAAACCGTCCGTTCTTCGCATGGATGTCTTTTATCAAACCACATCACCCATTCGACCCTCCTGCACCTTATGACCAGAAGTACAATCCTGAGGATATTCCGTTGCCACAACCGCAAACGGGCTGGCAGGATAAACCGCTCCTAAAGCGTTATCATGATCCGAGAGAAGCGTTCTTCGATACACGAAATATGACCGAAGACGAGTTGCGCCAAATTATAACACTTTACTATGGCACGATTGAGCACATTGATCTTCAAGTCGGACGCATTCTTGACTACCTCAAACAATCCAACTTGATGGATAACACAGTAATTGTCTTTACGAGCGATCATGGCGACTATCTGGGGCAATTCGGTTTATTCCTCAAACATCCTAATTTACCTTACGATGGACTAGCAAAAGCCCCCTTGATTATTTCAGGCGCAGATGTATCCAAGTCTACTCAAACAGATACACTCACTTCACTTGTTGATCTCGCACCGACATTCATTAGCTTGGCTAAGTCAGATAAATTGCGCAGAACACAGGGAATGGATCTTTCTTCTATCCTGTCCGGAAATATACAAGATTCCGATCGTGAGGCAATCTATTGCGAGTCTGGGGATGGTGCATTAGGAGTAATTACAGCATCTCATAAATCTATCTATGATCCACAAAGACAAATCACAGAAGTGTATGATCGTCAAAATGATATGCTGGAACAAAACAATATAGCGGAGCAGGAAACACAGACCATATTGCATCATCAACACCTACTCCGAGATTGGCTAATTGATTGTTGCTATGATCGTTATGCTAATGCAATCCGGTCGTTTCCTAGGGAGCGTAATACATGAGTGAACAACCTAGTATTCTACTGATTGTCGCTGATCAACTGACACCCTTTACAACATCCACATATGGTCATGAGATTGTCCAGACCCCGAATCTTGATCACCTGGCAAATGATGGCATTCGTTATGATGCCGCGTATACATCATGTCCCTTGTGTGCGCCAGCACGTGCATCATTAGTGACGGGCAAGTATGCCTCTAATATTCGTGTTTATGACAATAAATCATCTTTTTCATGTGAAGAACCAACTGTTGCTCATTATTTGTCGTTAGCAGGATATGATACGGTGCTTGCTGGTAAAATGCATTTCATTGGGGCAGATCAATTACATGGTTTTCATCGTCGCCTGACAGGAGACATATTTCCAGCAGATTTTTCATGGCAACATACCAACCAACGCGAGTCACCTCAAGATAATCATGCAACAGCCTATCTTAAAGCTGGCGCGACATCATGGGCAAAAAATCAAGCCTATGATGATACTGTTCACGCACAATCCTTGTCATATCTGCATTCATCGCCAGAGCCCCCTTTCTTTTTGACTGTATCTTATCAACAACCCCACCAACCGTTTATGGTACCTGAGCGTGTTTGGAATACTTATGCCGATGAAGATATTGATCTACCGGATTTGCCTGATGACTTAGATTCACTATATTCAACTATGGAAAATTGGATCAATCGATTTCATGGGATTCTTCCGGTTCGTGACCAGCTACTACAATCAGAAACGTTACGACAAATGCGACGCGCCTATTATGGAATGGTCACAGAAATTGATCGGCGCGTTGGCGAGCTCATTCAAGCACTTGAAGAAACCGGACAACGGGACAATACGGTCATTATCTTTACTAGCGATCACGGCGATATGTTGGGTGAACGCGGTTTGATTCAAAAGCGATATTTTTATGAATATTCAGCTAGGATTCCGCTGATCGTTAATTTCCCTGATAAACGTGAACATGGTTCAACTTTGTCACAACCAGCTTCTATTGTGGATATCGCCCCAACAATTCTCACTATTGCGGGTATAGATGATCAGCTACCGATGGATGGGGTCAATCTGTTAGGTAACAGTCAAGATCGCGTCATTTTTGCAGAACAGCATGTGGAAGGTGTAAACGCCCCATGTTTTATGGTGTGCGATGGACGATATAAGTTGATCGAAGTATATGGGCATGATAGCCGTCTATATGATGTAATCAATGATCCTAAAGAACATCACGATTTGCATGAGAATCCAGAATACACTACCGTCCTATCAAGATTAAGAGATGCACTCTATTCAAATTTTGACCCACAAGCAATCGAAGATGATATTGTTGCAAGCCTCATAAAGCGACACCTACTCAAACATGCTATGAAAGCGAACAATACAAAATGGGATTATATCCCTCATGGTCACAAGGTCACCCGTAGTACCCTGTAAATCTTGATACCACAATCAGTTGAATTCATCTGTTGCAAGGTCAGTTGAGATACTGACCTTTTGAAATATTATTATCAGGCGATATTGAACCTCAACATCACAACTAAGCACGTTAGAATAGTGTGACCCTAATTAGAAAGAGGCATTTTATGAATACACCGATTGCAGTATTCTTTCGAGTTCTGGTTTTTCTTGCTGGAGCAGGACTAACACTCTACACTATCGACTCGGCTTTACGGACATTTGTTTTACCTCGGGCTAATCGCTCTGCGCTGACAGGTGTAATTGTCAATGGGATCCGTTATCTCCTCTCTATGCGATTTAAAGGTGAAACTGACTTCAAAACTAAAGACAATCGCCTTGCAATGCATCCACCCTATGTGATGTTCATTTTGCCAATTGTCTGGCTCGCGTTGATTATTATTGGTTACACTGGCATGTATTGGGCATTGGATAGTTCGTTGCATATACAAGATGCACTAATTTTAAGTGGATCGTCCTTGATGACACTGGGAGCGGCTTTTCACGACCAGATGCCTATCATCATCTTGACATTCACACAGGCTGCCCTGAGTATGATGTTGATTGCATTGTTGATCGGTTTTTTGCCAACTATGTATGGTGCATTCTCCGAGCGTGAACGAATGGTCACAAAGCTGGAAACACTTGCAGGCTCTCCACCTGACCCAACCGAAATGATTCGTCGACTACACTATGTCGGTATACTTGAAAATGCTGATGCATTACAAGCCCAATGGGGTGACTGGCAAGATTGGTTTTTACAAATTCAAGAACAACACACGACCCTCGCCTTGATGAACTTCTATCGGTCACCAACACCAGATCGTCATTGGCTAACAGCAGCTGGATGTGTGTTGGATTGCGCGGCAATTGTGGCATCATCAATACCCATACAACACGGACCATATGCGGGCGTTGTGATTCGATCTGGATTTCTATCACTGAGGTCTATTGCTGATTACTTCAAAATTCCATACAACCCAAATCCTAAACATGATGATCCGATTCAAATTACACGCGAAGAATTTGAACAAGTGCTTGATGGGCTGGAACGATATAACATTCCGGTCAATCCTGACCGCGATTATTGTTGGGATCATTATGTCGGTTGGCGTGTCAATTATGATGAAGTATTGGTCAGTCTCGCACGTATAACAAATGCACCTTATGCCAAATGGAGCTCAGATCGCGCAGTTAATTGGAATAAAGCTGATATTCCCCCCGAAGCCATTAGTGGATTGGAGGAGATTCGTCAGTAGCTAGGTGGAATATTTCGTTCTAATTTTAGCTAATTTGTGGCTGAGATGATCCCAGCCACACTAAAATCTAATATTAGCGGAGTTCCTGATGTAATTTCCAGAGACGGGTCGTGCCATCACGTGGGCTACGACGAGCATATGCAGGCCATTCTAATGGGATACCAAATGTATTGAATAATAACCGTTGGAAATCACGCAATTTTTCGGAGTCATTACGTACCTGACGTGGGGTCAACTCATTTTGCAAGCAATGTGCCGCCAATAAACCGGCAGATTCTCCGATATTCCACTCCATTGGATGCAAGCGATAACATCCATTAGTGATGTGCGTCGTACCGATGTTTTTGTTAGCAGGTAGCAAATTTTCTACTCGAACTGGAATTAAAGATCCAAGCGGGAGTTGTGCAGGCCAACTCGGAATATCAATATAGCTTGTTCCACCAGTGCTCGGATGCAAGTCAATGCGGTAGCTACCAATCCCGACCGAATCATCAAAGACCTCTGCACCAACTAGATCACCACGTTGTGCCACCCCAACATGTTCTTCAAGAATTGTAAATTCTGCTTGAATACGTCGTGACTCTCGGATATAAATCGCTTTCGCCAACCCATGATTCGTTCCCGTCACATCGTGGCGCAACCGCAAACCTGGATACCCTTGTCCGCCATCATAGCGTGGGGCTTCAGTCTGCATCCAGTACATCAATGACAAACTCAAGTCCATCGCACCTTTTTCGTGTTTCGCCCGTTCCTCAGCACTGATACCGAGCAATGGTCCACGCCAATAATCATGTTGAGGCCAATTGATGAGTGAGATGTCCGACGGGTAAAGTCCGTCAGGATAATAACTCTTATCCAGAATACGGCGATAACGCCAACGTTCACCATGTGGATTTTCCTGATCGAAGATCATTAGCGTGCGCGGTTGCATCGTTGGAGGATCTGTATCCAACCAACTGAGTTGAGGTGCTGGCCAAAAATCGTATTCTGTATCACGATATAATTCATAATCATCGGGTTTATCAATTATGTGATCTTCGCCCGGTAGATAATCGACTGCAAAACACCATGTCACTGACTGTTGATCAAGTGGATCAGCATCGCCTTCAAGGGCATGCATTTCATTAGTCTGTGCCTGACTCTCTGCACCGATAACATGCTCGACGTTTGCCAACTTGAGCAAGTCGCCAAGTTCTGTCGCATCAATGATATAGGGTGCGGTAATGGTGGTTTCGTCACCAGACTGCGAATCTTTGACAGTTACCGATGTAACACGGTCGCCGTCTGTTTCCGCCGAAATAGGTTGGGTATTTAGCAGTAATGTCAGCTGACCTGACGAGCGATAAGGAGCAAAGAAACCTTCAAGTACAGCTAATGCAACACGTGGTTCATGACATAAACGACTGACATAGCCATTACCCGGATTAAACTGTATTTGTTCGCGGTATTTGGGTTTTAACGGATAGTATGTGCGGTAGTAATTGCGGATGCCTTCACGCAACCGTCGATACATAGGGGTGCATCCAGTTTCTTCAATCCATGGATGCTCATCGGGTGGTACAGCCTGTGATGTCAATTGACCGCCAATCCAATCTGTTTCTTCAGTCATCACAACACGGCGACCCATTTGTAGTGCTGCTAATGCTGCAGCGCAACCACCTAACCCGCCGCCAATAACAGCGATTTCTGTATTTATTTCAGTCACTATCTTATCTCTCGTTGTAGATTCATATTCATTAGTAGACAAATTTCCAATACATAATTAAAGCATCAGTGCCCCCGAACCACTGAGCGTGTTCCGGAGCTTATTCGTATCAATCTCATTTACACGCTGGTCTGCATTCAGGGCAAGATACGCGGCTGTACCAACAGCCTGCCCCATCTGATTTGCATTAACCATCACCCGTATCGCACCAAAAGCACCGGGATCTGCATCCACACATCGTCCCGCAACAAGCACATTTTTTGTGCCTTTCGGAATTAGTGTTCGATACGGCATCTGATAGTAGGTCGGCATATTATCTATTGCTTCGCGCCAACGCCCAAAAATTCGCTCACCATTCGCCATAACAGTTTTTTGTTCACCATTCAGAAAACGGAAGACCATGCCGTCTTCATTAGGCAAATGAATATCAACTGAATAGCTACCGTTCATGATCGCATCATCAAATGTCTCGCCATACAATACATCTTGCTCTGTGAGTTGATACTCACATATCGCATGTCGTGTTTCCCGTATACCAATTCGGGATGCAATACCATGTAGCTTGACGGCTTCGCCACCCGGTTGTTGACGTAAAATATCGACAATAGCACGAACTTGTCGTCGCCCTTCGATTTCAGCTTGTGTTAACTCATCTGCGTCACTACAATCTGCGCCATACACACGAGTACCGGCAACCATAATAATGTCTTCCCCAGGGATTGACGCTGTCCAGAGATGTCCTTTCGGTAATGCGTTTGGGTATTTAGGGTCAAACACGTGTTCACGCATAAATTGTTGTGTATCGTCAGTCAGAGTTTTCACACCTTGAATTAATGCGCAAGTTGTTGGAGGCTGTAGCTGGTCTGCTTTACGCGTCGGTAAACCCATTTGATAGACAAGATCTGCATCTCCTGTTGCGTCAATAAATACCGATGCTTTGATTGCACGCCGTCCCGACTTATCTTCGATAAGTACAGCCTCAACTTGTCCCTCATCGGATTTAACACAACCTACAAAACGCGTATGTAGAAACGGACGTACACCGGCTTCCACCAACATTTGATCTAGCTCAATGCTCATTTCATCTGGCAAAAACACAAACTGTGCATATGGGTTAGGTCCCTTGTCAATCACACAATCCCGCGATTTCAAACGTTCGATTAATTCCATTGTCAGTCCGGCAAAGATCTGTGTTTCATAAGCGGTATCCATATTGGTATGCCACACACAGACTTTGCTTGCTGTTGCCGTCCCGCCAAAGAACCCCATATTCTCGATGATCGCAACTCGCGCACCTAATCTTGCAGCAGATAGTGCCGCGAAGACACCTGTGCAACTTCCACCGACAACACACACATCACAATCGTATGCAACAGGTGTTTGACGTGGTGGCTCGTGAATTATTTCATACATGATCTTACTCCCCAATGGTTTATGGCATCTAAGGTATTCACAAGTATTATCTTAGCCTTCAGATTGGATTCGGTTAACTACTGCGGTTGCCATCTGCTTTCCAGCTTCCCGATACCGTTCACGAGTCATGAGCGTATCGCCAACACATAATGCATAAGGAACTTCTGGTGAAACAGCTGGGACAGTGTGTTCATTCCACATATATTCCGCAAAACGATCAGCTTTTTCCGGTATGCCCCAACGTGTAAAGTGATTTTGAGGCGTGGTGATGCGGGTAAATTCGGGGGATCGATACTGCGTATCAAGTGCCTCACCAATTGCGTCTCCCCAGACTTTACTGGCTAAATGCCCACTTTTTAGGTAGAAACTATTGGGAATATAAGCGTAAATACCATCATTTTCAGTCCCACCAGGTGCATGGAAATCCATACCTAACGTTGGTTTACATCGGCTAGCCCACAACGCAATATCACGCTCTATGCATTGTATTTCATAGCGCATAGTCTGGTGAAAAGGTCGTTGCCATCCACGATTTAAATCTATGGGATATGGATCTTTACCATAATCACCTTCTTCGACGCCATCCCGATTAACAAAAGGGATTACCCAAACCAACGGAACCGAATCACCAAGTGTTGCCAAATACCGCAAGAATCCGTCCAATACCCACGAACCCGGCGTCTCACCAGAATGCTGACGGGCAAGCAAGTATAATCCAGCCTCATTACCTGAGGATGCACCATAATTATTGCTCAGCCGTATAATGGGTCGTCCATGTTGGGTAACGCCGATCGTATCTTGTTTCCAATAGCCAGATGTTTCCTGAACAAGCTCATCAATTTGTGGCATCCCGTATGGATAACAAAAAGCAATATCGATTATTTGACTAGGAGAATTGACGACCCACACAACTTGCCGACGATCATCAGGAAGGTCTTCTGGAATACCAGCGGGTAAGCGTTGCCAATCATCACCAAGATGAATCACAGGGCGAAAACGCTCTACAGACGGACCTGCTAATGTATTTTGTGGGTTCTTGAGTACCAGTCGGATGGGTTTGTTGGGTTGACCTTGTGAATACTGTAATCTAAAGCAAAACCACAGCGCCTCTAGACCACCATGAGGGTCAGCCCTAAAACTGACCTCCGTATAGTTCTGATCTTCAATAATGGCAGTATCACAGGCATTCCCATAGGGAACACCTGTATCAATTTGCCAACTCATAAACTATGCCTTTACCGCGCCTGCAGCCAATCCGGAAACTAGATAGCGTTGCAATATCGAGAAGACGAAAACAACAGGTACAATGTTTACAAGTGCTGCACTTGCGAGCAATCGGAAGTCTGATTCATCAGGCCCGATGAGATTAAATGTCCCCACAGTTAATGGATACAAATCGGGTTGACGCAACAGTACAGATGCAACAGCAAAGTCATTCCAGTGACCGATAAACTGCAAGATTAATAGTGCTGCAAGACCGGGGACGATTGTGGGAAGTAAAATCTGCCAGATGATACGAAGTCTTGATGCACCGTCTATCTGCGCGGCTTCATCAAGTTCAATCGGTATCGTATCGAAGTAACCCTTTAGGAACCACGTACCATATGCAATACCGCCCGCACCATAGAGGAGGATTATGCCATGTCGTGTGTTCACTAAATCTAGGGCATTCATCATCACAAATAGTGGAATGAGGCGCACCAAATTGGGCATCAATTGCACAGCCAACAGACCGAGCATCAAGGTACGTTTACCCCGAAACATATAGCGTGATAGTCCATACGCTACCATAATACTGAAAAATAGCGTGATGAGACTACCGCCAAACGCATACAAGACACTATTTAACAGATAATCCAAAACAGGCGTATTGTTGAAGATTTCATTATAGACGTCAAACTGTGTTTCCGAAGGAACCAATCGTAGCGGCGCACGATAGATCTCAAAATTCGGTTTTAGAGATGTGCTCACAAGCCAGATGAGCGGATAAATGAATATCAACGAAACACTGATGCCAAAGAAATAATTCCAACCTCGCCAGAGGTATTTTTTTGAATTGATCTTTGAATACCATGATCGTTGTATTATAGGGGCACCTGGTTGTCCAAGTGTTGGGTTTGGAGTCGTCATTATGCATCATCCTCATCAAAGATCACAAGCCAAACGTATACGACAGTGATGGCAAGAATAAAGGCAAACATTACAATGCCCATAGCGGCACCAAGACCAAGTTGTCCGACAGCACCCTGATCCGGGAATGCGGTGGTATACATTTCAAAACCAATGGTTGATGTTGCACGAGCAGGACCACCGTTGGTAAGCGAGAGTACCTTCTCAAATATTTGAAAGTTACCAGCAAAGATAAGCACGATTGCGAGACCGGCAATGGTTCGGAGCATCGGTAACTTGACGTAAATGATGCGCTGGAACCAGTTTGCACCATCCACTGTGGATGCTTCCATGACATTCTGATCAAGCGTCTGCAAGCCACCTAACATAAATATCATTGTTGTTCCCACCGCTTGCCACTGATTGACAATAAATAGCGAGAATCTCGCATTCATCGCCTCGCTGAACCACGGGAACGGGTCTATGCCAAACACCCCAAGCAATGCATTAACAAACCCCACATCGCTTTCGTGTAAAAGCAAACGCCACATTAGACCGATGATGATACTAGAAATTGCCATTGGTATAATAATCGACAAGCGGAAGAATAAGCGTCCAGGCAAATTCTGATCCAAAAATAATGCTAAACCAAAGCCGACAATAAACTGGAAAGGTACCGTGAATAACACAAATGCAATCGTAAATAAGAAAGACTGTCGGAAGACCGGATCGTTGGCAATGATCTGAAAGTTGGCTAAACCAACCCAGTCGAATTGTGACAGACTTGCAGTGCTCATATTGGTCCCAGCGACAAAGAACTGGTAGAAGACCGGATACAACGCAAATGCTGCGTAGAATAAAACGCCTGGCACAATAAATATCCACGGTCCTGCCAGCAGTCGCTCTAATAAGCCGTCATTGCCGTATCGAGCACCAGAAACAGATTTTTTATAATCTTTTTTTCCCAATACACCCATTTTTGCCGCCTTAATAACTTTAATTTGGGGATACAGAGTCGGACAAGCAGCCCGACTCCGTAGAATACTTTAAGGAGAAAGCTCGCGAGATTACGAAGATTGGAGAGCTTCGTATGCGAGTTCGGTTTCAGCTTGTGCTTCAGCAATCGCTTCTTCGATGCTGACATCGCCAGCCGCTGCACGTTGCAATGCGGTTTCAATCGCCAAACGCATGTCGCTGTAAATTGCATCCAGAGGAACAACATAGCCTTGTTCCAACGCTGCCAATGTAGTTTGTGCATAGCTATCATTGGTGTAGAATGGATCCTCAGCCAAGATACCTGGGCGAGTTGGGATCCAACCACCAGCGAGGCAAGTGCTGGCCATTGCATTGACGTCAGTTGCATGAATGGTCCATGCTGCTGCTGCTGCTTCTTTAGCAGCGTCGCCACTTGCAGCGGCACCAATCATCCAACCACCAGCGACGTATAGACCACCATCTGCTGCATCTGGGTATGGAATTGGAACTGCTGACCAGAGGTCATATTCTTCTGGTGGCAAGTTCGGTTGGAGTTGGCGGATGTGGAAGTTACTGTTACCGGTGAAGCTATAAACGTTACCAGCATACACATCAGGTAACATTTGATTTTGATTGTTACCAATTGCAGATGCAGGAACCAAGTCATTGTTGATCAACCCAACAAAGTGTTCAAACATCGAGGTCCAGATAGCTTTATTTTCATCGGTGAATGCTGTTGGTGAACCCATTTCGTCAACGAATGTGCCACCAAGCGCGGAGTAGAGACCGACGTTATGTTGTGTCCAACCAACATAAGGTGTCACGAAACCATAAGTGTTTCCACCTTCTTCTTCACGAATTGCAGTAATTTGCTCAAGAAGTTCTGACCATGTGGTAGCAGGTGTTGGGAACTTATCGGTACGGTAGTAGTAGAGTGGCGTATCGGTGTTGTGCCAAAGGGCTGCGATTGCGCCATCTTCCATCGTAGACACATTTTGTGCGAAGTCGAAGAAATCGCCAATTTGTGGTTCGAAGGAACGCAAGTCAAGCAATTGACCAGCATCGTAACGAGTTTTTGTGAAACCATGGTTGAACCAGAATGCATCGGCGTTACCAGCTTCTACTTCTTGTGAAAGCGTTAGTGGGTCACCATCATAGACAACTTCTTCTACACGAATACCTTGATCAGCAAATTGTGCGTTAAAGCTATCAATCACTGAGCGGAATGCAACTTGGCGAGCAGGGCGGCGATCACCAGTGCTGGCCCAGCTTGTGGTCAAGAAACGAACAACAACTTCTTCGCCTTGTGCATATGTGCGCGACAAATCAACCAAATTAGCAATGGCTAGACTCGCTGTACCAGCACCAATGGTTTTCAAAAATTGTCGTCTTGAAAGTCCCTTTTTCATTTTAAGCTCCTTAAATTAATTATTTGTTGACAAAGTAAAATAACTTTACAGGTAGTACTTGTGACATATTTTTTATTGCAGTCCCCCTTCTACTCACTCAAACGATTATCAGCGGAGGCAGGATTAATATCTTCTGCTTCAGCATCTGGTAGTATTTCGATAGGAACATGAAGGTGAACAACATCCGTTGACGCATTACCTTCAATGCGGTCAATGAGCAGGCGGGCAGCTTTAGTTCCTAGAGCCTCCCCTGCCTGCAATCCTGTGATTACGGTGTAAGCTGTAGAATCTTTTAAATCATGGTAGGCGAATGCTGCCACATCAACAGTTAATTCACTGTATGATCTGCCGTTCTCAGTACCGAGAGCAGCTTGAGCATCTGTCATATTAATGGACATTAGATCGTAGTTGAGGCGCTCTGCGACATCATGATTGACAGCGACCATCGCTGTCACAGGATTTGTCTGAAGCCGTTCGCGCAACATATTTGTATTGCGCTGATCACCAATTTGACCTTTAGAAACATGAAGATTGGAATAAATATCGAACCACAGACGATCATCGCGGTAGAGATCAGCCTCTTCCATCGCCCGTCGGTATCCGCGAATCCGATTGTGAATACTGGTGGCTTCGACTTCATAATGCGTCAAGAACGCAATGTCTTTATGTCCCCGATCAATCAGGTAGCGGGTTAATTCGTAGGCAGCAGACTCTTCTTCGAAGATAACATAATCTGACTCAATTTCCTCATAGTAACGATCAATCATCACTAGAGGGATGTCATTCTCCGTAATGTCCTGATGTATTTTTAAATCTTGATAATGAGGACGAGGGTATGTAAGTACACCAACCGTATTCTGTGCAGTGACCTGACGCATAGCGTAATTTGTATTAAGCGTATCGTCATTGAGACCAATGACATTGAGATTATAACCTAATTCAGAAGCAACCCGCGCTGCGCCCATCAGTACGCTATAAATGTATGGGTGAAACATGACACCACACATGAAAGCAATCGTAGGAACACTATCACCATCTTCTTCAGTACCAAGCGGCGCATTGACGAATGTTCCCCGTCCATGTTCGCGACGAATTAATCCCTCATTTTCGAGTGTATCGAGTGCCTTAACGATAGTAATCCGGCTGACACCGTAGTCTACAACAAGTTGACGTTCAGGTGGTAATGCACTATCCGGCGCAAATTCACCATCTTCAATACGTTTTTTGAGAGATTGATATACCTGATAGTAACGTGGTAATGGATTTTTAGGATCAATCAAATAAGTCATAAGCAGTAGTTGACCATGTGGACATGTCCAATAATTTCTAAAATTATAGACCGCTAACGTAAACCTGTCAAGCAATTGACGGGCTTGCTTGTGCATAACATACAACAACAAGCCCATCTATCTTACTTGTATCAGCCTGGTCTCTCAATATGAATCGCTGTACTACGGAACGGATCTAATGTACCCGTATATGTACCTAATCCTGTGATATTCAGTTGGTAGTTTGCAACTTTACCCGCAACTTCTTGTAGACGGAATATCAACGCATCATTAGTAATCTGTGTACCAATCATTTGCACATGATCAGGTTCGAGGGTGAATAGCGTCGCTTCTGGTTCCAGATGTATAGGTGCAGGTGCGGTGCGATGTGTGAGACCTGGTTTCAAATCCGTCAGCGGTCCCACCAATGGTGGCACAGCAGTTTCCATACCAAATCGAGTTGCAGTTACTGGATCAAACGGTGTATTGTGTAACCACAGACGATAGCATAAACGTGTCCATCCACTTTGGTCACGCTTGAAGTTTGTCCACCAATGATTGTTCATCGGCCAGCTTACGAGCAATGGTTGTTCGTTACTGATTTCTATTTTGTGGCGGTTGTTGGTGAAGCCTCCAATATGGAAAAGTGGGGCATCTGGCGTTGCAATCGTTGCACCGTGTTGTTCGTTACTGACGTCAATCCAGTTCTGTACCGAGACATAATCATGACTGGCAAATGGCAATTGTTGTGCGCCTGCTTCAACAATTGCGCCGGCCACCTCATAACGGGGGGTTGGATCGGCAATATTGAGCGGAAATGCAATATATAGCGACTCAGGTTCTTTCACAACTTGTTTGTCGATATCAAAAATCAAATCAAGCCACGGCAAATCATCATAGATGACAATTTGCACAAAAGCATCATGTGCTCCCGGCGCCTCGACCCGCATAAGGAGTCGTCCATTACCTATGCCCGCAATATACTGTTTTTCTAGAACACGAGACGTTCCAGCATATTGTGGCGCGAGATGTGGACGATAATCATAATCTTCTGGTGGTTTCGGTAGAGCAATGTCAGCCCGCCCACCAATCGCGGTGATGGTCTCATGAATAATATGACCCAATTTCCATGAAGTGGATTTGTCTACCCATTCATGACCATCAGCCGTCACGAGACTACGAATCCCACCTGAAATAGAGTCAACGTGAATAGTCATATAGTTGTTACGAAGTCGCCATCCATGATGCTCTACTTGTGTCGAGGAATGATGGACACGCGGAGCAAACTCTGGCATTTGCATTGCCCAGGAGAATGGTCGTGCATCTTCGAGTTTTAGTGGCACAGTGGTGTAGCCCCCTGCGGGTAAGGTCACTAGACCATAATCAACAACTGGCGCAATTGCCCCCTGAGCACTACTGATTTCTAATTCACGCTCAAACCGATTGAGTTCCCAACCAGATCGAGGCACAGGTGGTAAATGCAGAGGCACTTTACGTTCCCATGGTAGTGGATTATAAAGAACAGCATGAGGCTCATCAGGAAGAGGAATGCGACTAGCAAGGTCACGCATGACATGTTGTTGTAGGTGAATTGCGCCAAAGGCCGCATCATAGGCATACGTCGCTTTGCGTGCCCACCCGCCACGCGATTGTACTGAGTCCGCATGAGAAATACTTTCACTACTCCCCCATGTGTGTTCATCATAAATTGCCATATCGCGCCATGCGGCAGCATCTTCACCCAAAGGATAGGGTTCAGGGACGGGTTGTCCGTTTAAAATTGCGCCAAGCTGTGTGACAGCATAAAAGCGATTATGGGTCTCGCGGTTGAGTGCAGTCTCATACGCAGATGAGTTCATACCCTTCGCCCACCAATCGGTCCAATCCCCTGTGCGTACAACATCCGTCTGAATACGCGCAAATAGCTCATCAAGTGTGACAATCCGCATACGCGGCGTATAACCTCTAGCATTCCAATCTTGCACAAATTTCACCAATAGCTCGTTTGGTCCGCCGTTATCCCACTGATAAGATGAGATAATCTGGAGCAAGGCAAAGTCTTGTGTATAATTTTTTGCATGTAGGCTTTCTATGTAGTCTGTAATGGTGTTGTGGGCTTTCTCGATATTATAGCGCCAATCTCGTTTTCCAGGAGTCGGATGTGGGAAGCGAGGAATCCCCATATTGTTACCATCACCATAGTGCTCACCATGCCATGTTAAGATTTGCCGTCCGCTCGGGGCTTGCCAGTAAAAACCAGATGGACGTGGTTGAGGATCAGGTGCCATCGCACGATTGATCGCCATTGCGATCCCCTCAAAACCAGCATCCAATAGTAAGTCGATTACTCCCCAGCTTTGTCCATTGATGTCACAGTTCAATGCATAACGGATATCGAAACCATAATCTTGGCGCAATGTCTCTACATAATGGAATGATCGCGCAAGCATGTCGGCGGTATACAACGCACTAAGATTAGTATACATCCCGCCAAAATCAATTAAGCCCTGTTTATGGACAGCTTGCAGACGGTCAATTTCTTGTGGAGTTGCCGACTTCAAAAAATCCTCGACCATAACAGTAACTTCGCATGTCCATTTAAACTGTTCACCAGATGGATTGTCAGCGTAGCGTTCCGCCAGATAGATTGCATTGCGAATATGCTCGCGTTGTAACGCAAAAACCGTTGACTGATAATTTGTATAACCAATATCAGTATGTGAGTGATGCAATAACAAAATGTCTTTTATCATAAAAGTTTGCCTTATTTATCGTCCGATACAATTAACTTAATGCGTACAAATAACCGTTTTCATTCAAGATATAGACCAAGCCTCCATAGATCGCAGGCACAGACTCATATACCCGTTCTCCCATTTCATATCGCCATAGTAACGCACCATTGCCGGCATCTACGCAATAGAAATAAGGTGATGAAGTCGATGCAAAATAGACTTTGTCATTGGCGACCGATGGACCTGTAATTCCTCCGCCTTCATGCGACCAGATGACTCGCCCGTCGCTGGCGTCAAGGCATTGGATTAAGGACGCAATCGGCACAGCACCGGGGCGTACCCCCATCGAAATATATAATTTCCCGTTTGCCAATGCGGGCGATGCATTCATATCGCCGTCGGTAACACGATGCACCCATAAAATATCTCCCGTTATACGATCTAAACAGAAGAGGCGATTACCACCAACCGGAACATAGACCTTATCTTCGTAAGCAATGGGAGCACCCGAGTCTGGTGATCCACCTGTATGGAACTGCCACATGAGTTTGCCTGTATTGGTATTCAGTGCATAAACATAATGATCCCAAGAACCAAAGAAGACCATATCTTTATCAATCGGTGGTTCTGGTGCGGTTGAGCTACCTGTACGATACCGCCAGCGAATATGACCTGTGTCTGCTTCCAAACATGAAACATAGCCATCTGAGCCGGGGATAAATACCCCGCCATCAGCCACATTTGCCGACGACCATACCCAGCCGACCATCTGCTTCCAAATCATGTCGCCCGTTTGTGCATCCAGACAATAGAAGAATTCTTCGCCCTTTTGCCCAAAATAAACGCGTCCATTATCTATTGCTGGAGCAGCGGAAACAGCCCCACCAACTTCGTATCGCCATATCTCTGAGCCTGTTGCATAGTCCAGTGCAAATACAAAGCGTGAGGGTGTGCCGATATAAACACGTCCATCAGAGGCAGTCGGTTTCGATTGGAACCAGCCACCACATGCCAACTCATCAGCTTGATACTGACAACCATGCCAGATCGCTTGATCGAGGAGATAAATTGTCCAAAGAATACCTCCGGTGGTGACATCGACGCAGAATACCCGCAGATCTGATCCCGTAACGAGCACCCGTTCACCTTCACCGACAAGATCAGCGTAAATCGGATGAGTGCCTATTTGTGCTTTCCATACTTCTTGTCCATCTGATGTCAAACAATAGACAGTGCCCCCCAACGTCGCAATGACAATGTGATTGTCTGTGATGTAGGGTTCAGCCCGTATCCAATCGTCGGTCTCAAATGACCAGAGCATGTCTCCGGTTTCTGCGTTCAAACAATATAGATGGCGAGTCGCTGACCCAATATATACATGATTGTTGTTGAACTGTGGTTTTGAGAAGAGTTTAAAACTATGCGATTCAATCTCAGTCTGAGTTTGCCACTGCAATGCACCTGTCTGTTTATCGAGGCAATAAATTACGCCATCATTCGCACCAAAGTAGACAGACGTATCAGTGACAGTCATCTGATTATTCACACCTGCACCAGCATGGAATTGCCACGCTACCCGTCGATCATCAGAGAAACCAAAATGTTGTGTCCCTGATGCACCGTCGATTCGCAAACAATAGATATGCCCATCAGCATTTGCTGTAAACACCAGATTGCCATCAACGACAGGCTCGCAAAATGTCGGGCCGATATGGAAATCCCACAGACTTGTACCTGTCTCATCATCCATGCGCTGGCAGATAATCCGATTCTGCCCGATTAATTGTGGTGGACGTTCTTGGGCGCGTTGTGTACCTGTTGGATAAATGAGATACTCATCATTACCTGCAACAGGTGCATACCCAATGCGATAGTCGCCTTCTCTCGCTGGGATGTGACGTTGAATATCGCCTGTTTCACGATCAATGACGAGAATATGTTTGTTCCCTAGGTCACGTCCTTGAGCACCAAGCTGATTGACGATCACATAGTCATCTGTTAAGACTGGTGTGGATGCTACCCCCGGCAATACATATGATGATGGTGATAAATTGACGATCCCCAGAGCATTACGTGTCCATGTGCGGCGGGTTTGCCAGACTGTCTCTCCTGTCTCCATATCCACACAATGGAGCATAGACCGAATCCCCGGCGATGGCATATAGGCACGACCATCTGAGATTGCAGGACGCGCATACCAAGCTAGCCCAATTGGTTTCTTCCATGCCAGTTCACCCTGCGCTGGACCATCATCTGCTGTGTATGAGGTCAGGTGAATATTACCTCCATACACATGCCAGTCCGTTGCTGAATCAGATGCTATAGCGAGTGGTGTTACAAGTATTTCATCTGTGATCACTTCGGGAGGAGATAAGTTGGCTTGGATGTCGTTGAGAAAATCGAATACGGTATCAATGGTCTTGCAAAGTGCCTCATCATCATCTTGGTCGGCAGTGGCTTTTAACTGGTCAAAAAATGGTGCATAGATTTCTAAATTCGCCCCTTGGCGTTGCAGTAAGTTAATCCATGTAGTGATAATCGAAATGCGATATGGAAAACTCGACATGTCGGTAGGCGTATCCAAAACCTCGCTACGAACCGCATCAATCTCGCGATCGCCCGAAGGTGAAATATTATTCATGATACTTATCCTTAATAAGTTTAATTTTGTTTGGGTCGCCATAGTTAACAGGTTGTCCCAAATGCTTCTTAAAAAACGGCATAATATAATGCCACGCCAGCGCAGAGTAGCCGAATAAACCATGATCCATTTCATCAAAGGCAACCAGTGTAGACTCAACACCAAGGTCAAGGAGTGCATTGTGCATCATACTGGCTTGCGAAAACGGGACAATATCATCTTCAGTACCATGCAAGAATAGATGCGGTGGTGCATCTGCATTAATATGGGTCATCGGACTTGCTAATCTAGCTATGTCAATCTGTTGCTGAATCGGTCCACCTAAAAATGCTTCAATTATCTCGCTCTCTGCATAGAACCACTCCCATTCAGATTCACCGACAGTCAGGTCAGTTGGCGGGTTGGCAGCGGCAACAGCATGAACCTGAGTGCTGTGTTCCCCCCATCCACAGTCACCCTCTAGTTCGGGCATATCGGCAGTACATCCTGCCAATGCAGATAAATGCCCTCCCGCAGACCCACCATATAACCCGATACGCTGTGGATCTAAGTTGTATTCTTCAGCATGGGCACGCACCCAGCGTATGGCAGCTTTGACATCATAGATTTGTGCCGGAAAAGGCGCTTGCCCACTCAAACGATACTCGATACTGGCATAGAAAAATCCTTGCAGTGGCATCAATAAACCACGTTCAATAGCGCGATTACCTGTGTACCATCCACCACCATGTATGTTGATAATCACTGGCATTTTTTCAGCTGGTGGCATACCTGGTGTTGCCCGTGGATACGCAAAATCCATGAGGAGTGCCGTCCCATCCTCGGCAGTCCCATACTGCATATCGGTCACCATATTGACATGGAATGGGAGTTCTTGAAATGTATGCGTCATAAGTTCTACCTATTATTGACAATGTGGACATGTCCAATTAGGATAACATGTACGCTGTGACCATGCAATACATTAAGGTTACAATTAAGGTATTTTTTTAGATTCAGGAATGGACACATGCTCAATCTAAATTTATCAAATATACCGAATATATACGGCAAAGGAACAATTTTCGCTTTCTCTGGCCTTGATGGCCTCACAAATGTCGCCAGTGAATTTGTTGCTACCTTCACCGATGAGCCTTATGGGCTTGTGTTTCACACACCGACACAACGTATCCTAAATGTTACTTTACCAGATACTACTGACAGCAAGACTGCAGTTGCCACTGGCGATGTACTGTGGGTAACTCACAATCGTAGCATCTCGACTCGCATGGTATGAGAAGTTACATCACCCTCTAGATGATCATCAACTCCGTCTTGCAAACAAATGCTTGAGTGTGATGAAAGTCAATACACTCAAACCCGAAGCGACATTCCAAGATTACTGGTCTACCCCAGATCGCATCCCACATCGCAATCTTTGGTTATAGGATAGCGTATTTCATACGATTGCAATGTCACAGATTGACCCTACATTAGCTCGGAACATCTTGAAAAACTTGTACAGACATTGACAGACCCAAGCAAATTCTGGTTTGCCTTTCCCATACCATCAGTTGCACTGGATAGTCCGAAATGGTCAACCGATATGTGGCGTGGCTCAACACTGATTTATATCAGTTAACACCACTAACATCTATTTCTGCAGATGATGACTATACAGGATGCCATCATCTACACGCATCATTTCAGTCCATTGTCAAAAAATGTCCCTATACTGTATGCGCCACCACTAGGCAAAGTCTATGTGATGTTGTTCCGATGATGCTAGAGCCTAGATTTACATTTGTGGGACAAGTAATTGCGCCAATGCATCACTCAAAAAGATAGCCTGTAAACGACAAACCTCTTCAGTAAAATGCACATGATCGCTATAGATGGATATACCTGCATCCGTCAATTGTTCCGTGAACGTATACAGATCAATAATTGCATCATTAGCAAAGATTGTTCTTGCAATAGCAGCATACTCTAGAACATCCTCGTTCCGTCGAATGAAACTGAACTCATGTTGACGATGTTGTTCATCATCAACCGGCGTGGTTGTCACCCAGATTAAACGTATCCCCCGTGACGCTACCAACTGCCGGATGTCGCGCAAGTTACTTTCATACTGTTCAATGGACACGCTCAGGTCTTCTGTTTGAATGTCACGTCGAATATCATGCAAACCACAGTTGAGCAAAATTACATCAGGGTTAAAATCATCAGAACTATCCAGACGATGTTGCAAATAGCTTAGTACTAGGGAGGAATTGCCCCCATTATCATCAACAGCAAATGTATTGTTGCCTTCAATGCGAGTCTTACGTGCGTATTGCCAACCACTCGGCAATAAATTTGCCAGATGCGGTTCATATCCAATTGAAATACTGTCACCAATCACAAAGAGTTTAGTCACATTTACACCTTTATTTCTCTATGAACAAGTTACCTGAACCTACTGTATATCTAATTATATTCAAAATTATTAACAAAAATATGTGGACATGTCCAATTTTAAATATCATCTAGTCTATTGCAATATAACAAATCAATTAATTCTAATTTTTAGCCAAACTATAAAATAAATTTAACAAAGCCTCATTGATGGCTTGACGGAATTCACGAGGACTATAGCCAACAAACTGTTTGCATTGCCTGCTGAATAAATATCCGTATACCCTAGTGATTATGCAATTTCAGTAATGGATTGATGTGTCTCTAACAACATTGAAGTAGCGAGTTGTATTGTTTCATCAACAAGCTTCTTACGAGGGCTCATACCATAAGTTCGTTTAAATAAACGAGCAAAATAATCTGGAGATAAACCAACGACTTCAGCAAGTGCAGAAGGAGATACACGCTCATGAGCTACACTCTGCTGTAAAACAATATAAATATCACTATCGTGTTATTGAATCGTAGGTAATGAATATATTGTCTGATTACCTGAAATCACTTAATTGCGCCAAAATTATCGATTAGGATATGGCAGAGTATTTACTGAGGATTATAGGAATATCAAGCATCATAATATGCCATACCACTCGTTCCCAATGCGTACAGTGAGTATTGCATAAATTTCATCAATCTATGATGGAATCAACTGATATGCTTTGATAGCAGCTAGTACATTTTCTGTTGCATCTTTGTAAATATAGTCTGCGCGCCAGCATCTAGCACCCGTTGCATCTCTTCCTCTGAATTTGCAGCCGTTAGCATCACACAGGTATTTGGGAGGTTTCGGGTTCAAGCTTGAGACGGCTGCACACCTGAAAACCATTCATTTTATGAAGTATACAAGAATGAATCCGACATTGATTAGTGGCGATGGGGTAAATATAGCAAAATGCGGATGACTAGTGTGCATCAGACGATCTTGCACATCTAATGTCCGTAGTCGCAGAAATAGGACAATCTCTTGAACAAAACGACCAAATCCTATTCCAGGGATTATGAAACCAATATTCAACTACTATGTAGACCTAATATATAATCAATTTGAGGCGTTCGTTCAGTCATCAGATAAAGTAACTAAGCTGGGAAAGCCTTATACATATCAGACTTATAGTATGATCGTATTTTTTAGATGGATGTAGTTCAAAAGCTTTGACAGCAAGTTGCATGAACTCGCCCTCAAGATCGTATACACCCCATCTCGGTATTCAGGTATCATCCATAATCATAATATGATTAAATCTTTGCAACATAGATTAATTGAGAGACCCATTATGCAGATCACAAGCCGATATATAGTTCACAAGATAATAGGTTCAGGTGGGATGGGTACTGTTTACGAGGCATTCGACCGTTTGAATAACCGTAATGTTGCTCTCAAACAAGTCAAGGCCAATGTAAACGAGATGCAGTTTGTATCTGAGAAATCAAGTTCAAATCGATTGATCTCTATGTCCCATGAGTTCAGTGTGTTAGCCACATTGCGTCATCCACACATCATTAGCGTTTTTGATTATGGTGTGGACGACATGGGTTTCCCCTACTATACGATGGAATATATCCCTAATGCTAAAATCTTGACTGATGTAGTGGTTAATGCTTCACAAGACAAAAAACTGTCTTTATTGATTGATATGATGGAGGCATTGGCATATTTACATAATCGTGGGGTTATTCATCGAGATCTGAAACCATCAAATGTTCTGATCACAGAGACTAACCAGTTGAAAGTCATGGACTTTGGGTTGGCATTATCCCCTGATATATCGACAAGGGAATGGTCAAAGCTAGCTGGGACAATGGCATATATTGCTCCTGAAATGTTCTCAGATCAACCCGCATCAATCCAGTCTGATTTGTATGCAGTTGGGGTCATTATCTATCAGCTATTTGCAGGTCATCATCCATTCAATAAACAAAATATGGCGACTCTGCTTAGCCAAATCTTGGCGCAGGAACCAGACTTTCAGATATTTGATGATGAAATACAGACGATTGTTCGTCCTCTCTTGGCTAAAGATCCAACAGACCGTCCAGAAAAAGCTCGTGATGTACTAGCGCAGTTATATAATATTCATCAGACAGCAACACAATCTTCAAACCACGAACAAATTCGCGAAAGTTATTTGCAAGCAGCTCCTTTTGTCGGTCGGGAACAGATTATGGAACAACTCCAGACAGGTTGGCATCAAGTCAAAACAGGAGGTAATCAGTTTTTTCTGATTGGTGGGGAAGCTGGGATAGGGAAAACACGATTAATTGATGAATTTCGTATTAGAGTTCTGGTTGATTCTGCATATGTATTGAGGGGACAGGGGTCAAGCGAAGGTGCTCTGTACAGCCTATGGAAAAGTATTATACAACAACTGGTTTTATCCTCCCAGATAAGCGATCAGCAAGCTATAGTTTTGAAGGATATTGTTCCTGATATTAGGACGCTATTGAAACGTGACATTATTGGCGACCCATCACCCTTAAAAGGCGATGCGTACTATTTGCGATTGGTCAATGTGTTGAAGCTCATGTTGCAACAGCAGACTAAACCAATAGTCATCCTCTTAGAGGATCTGCATTTCGTCAACGAAAGTATTGAGATTTTGCGACATTTGCTATCCTTTAGCAATCAGCTTAACAAAATCATGATTGTGGCTACATTTCGTAATGATGAACCCTTAACTTCACAATATGACTTAATACAAATGGAGATGACCTATGTTCATCTGAAACGTTTGGAAACTGAAGATATTACCAAACTAAGCCAAGATATGTTGCAGTATTCGGTTGCAGACAGGCAGTTCATGACTTTACTAGAACAGGAAACTGAGGGTAACACATTCTTTATCGTCGAAGTGGTAAGACAGTTTATTGAAGAAACGGGAAACATGAAATCCTTTGACACGAATCAATTACCCCGCAATATATTGACAGATGGTATGCAACAACTTCTGAAGCGACGCTTAAACCGACTCCCATAAGATTATCGCCCGATGACCCATCTTGCTGCCTTAAGTGGACGAAGAATTGATCTTACCCTATTACAATCTATCTTGCCAAACGCAGAGTGGGATTCATGGTTATTCCTAGCTACTGAAAACGCCATATTAAGTGTAGAAGCAGAGCAGTGGCAATTCGCACATGACAAATTGCGTGATACGATCATCTACCACCTCTCCGAACAAGAAGTACAAAACATATCAAGAACATTGGCATTGACTATTGAAAAAATATATAAGGATGATACTGCGTATGTCGAGCGTTTGTTTATGCTATGGCGTCAAGCCAACGATCTAGATAAAGAAGTCTATTACCTTGAGAAGTATAGTCACCGTAAAATTGAAATCGACAATGACCATATCAATATTCGTCGTATCCTCAGTGATACATTAGAGCGTCTCCCAGAGCGAAGCCCACTACGATTAAAGTTACTTTATCATTTAATTCTCTCATCTCAAGTTTTACGAGATGCACAAGGGGTTCAGCTTTATGGGAATCAGTTAGAATCACTCGCAAAAGAGCATAATGATCAGGAGATGATTACCAATTATCTGGATTCACAAGGTATCATTGCATATTATGGCAATGATTATGACTCAGCACATCAGTATTTTACGGAAGCACTGGCATTACGTAAACAAATTGATAATGTTGGAATTGATTATACATTGAACCACTTAGGGTTAGTACTTCATCGTACAGGTCACTCCGAAGAAGCTCTCTCAAAATATCAAGAAGTGATTACATTACGGAAAGCAGTTGGCGAACTGGAACCAATTGCAGTTTGCTATAATAATATGGGGATCATAGAGTTGGAACGTGCCAACCAATTATCCATAAATGATCCCCAACGCAAGGTGCTATTAGATAGAGCGTATTCTTATCATCAAGAAGCATATGACATACGCCAAAAAACACAGTCTATACAAGGTAAGAGCTTCAGTAAACATAATCTAGGTGTTGTTGCCTTTTTGCAGCAAGATTATGAATTAGCGCATAACCTTTTTGAGGATAGCCTCATATTGAAGCAACAGATAGGCGATAATTGGGGTATTGCAACAACCTTCACCATGCTTGGTGAAATTGCATTTGAACAAAGAGAGTGGAGAAATGCAAAGATATATCTTCTAAAAGCACTCGAAAAGTATGAGATTGTTGATGAAGCTTATGGTATTTCTGAATCGAAACTAATGCTGGGGCAGCTCGCCTTTATCGCTGATGAAATATCAGATGCACAACAATACTTTGAAGATGCGCTAGAAGGTTATCAAACGATCCAGTATGAATACGGCATTGTCAAGTCGCTCCAGTCACAAACAATCATCTTACAAACAGAAGATGCATCTGTGATCAATGACTATATTCAGTCCGTGCTTATGTATCCTAACATGTTGGAACGTATCCCTGTTAAACTGGGTATACTGCTGTTAGAGGCATATCGGGTACGAAATCTGAAGCCGCACGATGCAGTATATTATGGGTTTGTTATTTTATCTCACCCCGATACATCAACTATGCCAACACACTTGGTTAATATGCTACTTGCTGAAGTTCAAGACAAGATCACAAACAGTGATCTTGAAAGCTTACAACAAAAAGCCAACGAAGCAGTATTTTATGATCTAATTAATGATGTATTGAATCACTATTTTTAGTAGTAGGCAATAAGTTCATTCATAATCTTTAAGCAGATTATTCTTGCGTACTTCTGAGATAAACCGTGAATAAGATTCGTATTAAACAACAAATAAATGTACTGACGACTAGTGTGCATCAGACGATCTTGCACATCTAAATCACACCAGTCGAACCTGTGTCATGATGATTTTTATGCGTTCTTACGATTGAAAAAGTACATCGAAATCGGCGCAAATATTGACATCATGATGGCACACGCAAACAGAGTCGCAGTAATATCGTATCGCCAAAAACAATATTGCCTTGTAACAGACCACGCATACTAGTAGCCGTGAGACTAATTGGATTGAGATTGACAAATACACGTAGAAACTCCGGCATAGTTGCTGGATCTACAAATACATTGCTCAAGAACGAGAGCAAGAATGATGCAAGCTCACTCATGGTTGCAACATTGTCAGTACCACCAGGTGTACCCGCGCCACCTTCGTAGATAATTTCCGCTTCCAATGTGTGAGGATCAGCCGATAGAATCACATGATTTGCCGGACAGGTACCGGCTTCTAGATTGGTGCAATTCATCATAATCGCGACCATATCTACTGGATTCTGTGAGCCACCTGCTAGTAACAAACGTCCATCAGGTGTCCATGTTGCGTTATCGAGTGGTGGTAAAGTGTCATTACTAGCTTCAATATTGCCAGTCAGACGATTGATACGTCGCAGTTCACCATTGCTATAGTTCACGAATACCGTTTTGCCATCATCTGAAATCTGAATGCCATTCGATACAATGCCACCACTGTTTACGAGTTGGCCAAAGCCGTCCGTCAGATTCCAAGAGATGACATACCCTGTGTCACTACCGAGCAAGTTACCCTTGATATACTCACCAAAGGTCGCCATTTCATTGTCGCTCTTGGTCATCATATGTGTGACAAGGAAACCACCATCTAGTGTGGCAACAACATCGTTGATCATGCTACCGTCAGGTGCAATGGCACACCCACGCCACTCAAGTTCTCATGCATTATCGGTTTCAATGACTTGGAACATTTCAATTGATTCACGACTTCCATGTTGCACAACCAATAGCTTTAATGTGCTATCTGTACTTTCGCTCAAGTGAATACCGTGTGGGCTGAAGACCCCATTTGCAACTTCAGTGCAGGTCGTTTCACCCCAGTCGCCAGCCAGTTCAGTAGCGCCACCACCATATAATTCTGTGCGGGTTTCGGTTTCAAGATCAAGCAGAGAAATCATGCCGGGTGTCGTGCCATTTTGATCCCCCATTTCACTGACAAGTACAAAGCGTCCATCGGATAGGGATTCTATATCTTCGGGATTTTGCCACCCACAGATTGGATGCGCATCGCCAATAGGGTCACAAGCCATAATTGGCTCGATTGACATCGCAGATGATAGCGTGATGACAATTGCAATCACGATTATCCCAATGAATGCTAATGGAATGAGTAGGAGTTTCTTCTTCATGTGTTTGTGTATTTATGAGTTCCAGTTCCATGCTGTCCAGATGGTGATCCCGTTAAAGACCATGCTGACGAGCAGCAAAAATTTGTCATAGTGATCGGGATATGTTGGTAAGCTGGTAAGATTTAGGACAATAAAGACAAGTGCAATGATAATGTTTGCCCAACGGTTGATATTTTGTGGTGCAACCAATGATGTGAAGATCATTAGGATAGGAAATAGCATTAAAACTGCCATAATCATCAGTGCACTTTGTGTGATTGGTTGCCCGTTCATTTGCCCCGGCGTGAAATCACCTGCAAATATACGAAGCACATCACCAAGCAAGTAAATCAACATGACAACAATCCAGATGCCCGCTAGCAAAATATTGGTATGCGACATGATTAGTTTACTCCACTCCGAACAACAACTTTCCCACGAGCATGACCTGTTTCGATATATCGCATTGCCTCTGGGATTTGATCAAATTCGTAGCTTCGGTCGATGATGGGCTTGAGTTCTCCGCTTTCAACCCTAGCTTTGAGGTCATTGAGGTGAGCTTGTGTAATCACAGCATCCATCGGTTTAATGATCTGGGTACTTTTTTTGGATGCCCACATCCCCTTTACTATTGCGCCAATCATGTGCCCCATTGTGGTGAAACCGACGATGAGTGCTGTACCGTCAGGCTTCAATGTTCGTTGGTAGTCATTGACAGTACGATTCCCAACGAGATCAAGGATAAGGTCATATTGATGTTGACCATCAGCAAAGTCGCTTACGGTGTAGTCAATGATGTGGTCTGCCCCGAGAGAACGTACCAGTTCAATGTCATGTTTGCCGTTGACAGCTGTTACTTTTGCACCAGCAGACTTTGCAATCTGGATTGCGAACGTACCAATACCACCTGAAGCTCCCTTGATTAGCACAGAGTTACTTGCTTTTACTTGACCGAAGTCATGAACAGACTGTAGCGCTGTGTTGCCAGCCTTCGGCACAGCAGCGGCTTCCACAAATGAGAGGTTTGCTGGTTTGAAGGAGAGCTTGTCTTCTGTAGTTACCACATACTCTGCGAAACCACCCCTGCCGATGTCACCATAGACTTCATCCCCCACATGGAACTGGGTTACATTTGTACCGACAGCCTCTACGTGTCCCGCAATATCCGACCCAAGAATGCCGAACTTTGGTTTGGTAAGCCCTGTATCGAAACGGACATAAGAAGGGTTTGCTACGCAACATACGCCAATCTGCTGGATTGAGTGATACAGCATGTATCTTGACAAGTACCTCGTTTGCATTGGGAATTGGTCTTTCGATTTGTTGTTTACGAAGAACATCAGGCGAACCATATGCTTCGCAGACGAATGCTTTCATCAGTTTCTCCTATATTGTTGCTTTTACTTGATAACAGCATAGGAGAACGGTAGGACTAGTGTCATACCTCCAAAGAACTATTCGATGGAACTAAATACAGGGGATTTAATTTGAGGGCAACACACCAAGTTGTCTTGCTTTATTGACTGCTTGTGTGCGATTTCTAACAGCTAATTTCCCATAAATATTGCGGGCATGTGCTTTGATAGTATAAAGTCACAGAAACAATTTGTCGGCAATTTGCTGATTAGTGAGCCCTTGAGCAATAAACTCGAGAATTTCGATTTCTCGCTCACTAAGCGGTTCGATCAACTCTTTCTGATCAACCGTGACAATGCTTTGTGTATCTTGTGTTTTAAATGCATTCAATAATTGTCGCACATAATCGGGTTCTATATTTTTACTCATTGCTGCGTTTAGCAAACTTTTGATATCCTCGCCCTCATCTACAAAACTACGAACAAACCCTTCCGATTTTGCGAGTTTGAGGACGTCTTCAAATGCAGCAAGCGCATTTGGGAGATTATTGTTCTGAACTTGAAAAATTCGCGATTTCAGTATCCAAATTTCGATGATACTTCTGTTACGCTGTTGCTTTTGATCTAACTCATAAAGTCTGTCAAGCAACTGCATCATCTCATCAAGCAGACGCGCCGATTCAACAAGCGATATTGAGCCAGATGTAGGCGCACCAGTGTAAGGTGTTCGAACTCATTAAATTGGGTCTCTGACAGACTAACATTTCAGCTAATGCGACGGCGAGGGTGAAGATTCGGACTGAGAAGTGGTTTTAAGTCATTTACAGTTGGTGATGTGATGAACAACGGCTTCAGTGATTTGATCCCGTACAGTTTGTCCTTGCTCCACATTCAATGCAAAGACTGTTGTACTGTTCGTTTGCCGAATGTAACCCACAAACCATGCAAGCCCACCGCTGAGGTCTGTTCCGGTTTTGCCAGATAGGTCGTAATCCGGTTGCTCGTCCAAGATAAGTATCTCACGCACTGCAGCCGTCGTGGTATCAGAGAATAACGGCAAGTCATCTTCTACCAGTCGCCGCAAAAAATCCACTTGCTCATAGGTCGAAATTTCCAAGCCGTTACCCAACCAAAACGGCGTATCTGCCAACCACGCGGATGCATCTGCATTACCATAAGGGAGCTCGTCAAGATAGTCTTGCATCTGCGCTTGCCCTGTCACCCGTGCAGTCTCAATAAAAAACCAAACCACAGAATACCTCATAGCTGTGCGAAGATCTTGTTCTTGTCGCCACTGGTCAAATGGATAGGTATTTGGGATACCTTCAAGAGGATACATGGTAGGATCATAAGGAAGCTGAGTGTTTACATCTGGGAATGTACCGACTTCTAGGGCAACAAGCGCATTGAATACCTTAAACGTCGAAAAAGGCGGCCTACGTTCGGCGGCACGTTGTGGATTAACCGTCACCATCGTATCTGTTTCAAGATAATGTATCACCAACGTTGCATCATAGCCGGCAACAATTTCATGATAGGGCGTACACACTTGCCCATAAACGGTTTGTATCGGCAAATGTATTAGACAAATCGTGATGACAATAAACCAAACAAAGTGCTTCAAGTGACTCATCTCCTTGATCGGGGACAGTCTGGAACCCCTGTAATGACTTGCTTGCAGACATTACGCACAGAGTACTTCAATATGTAGACTACATGCATGAACAATAAAAAAAATCGCTTGGTATCCAAATGGATTCGTTTAGGCTAGCATAGTTACACCAATGTAGGTAGACACACATGCAAAAGATCTAATCAATCTCAGTATCTGTTTATGAGATTCGAACCATTCTTGAAATCAAATTCTGTTAATTCTTAAACCCAAAAACAGAAAAACCACTCTCTATCGGTGGCTTTTAATTCAGATCTAGTTTGAAATTTTATTAGTGACCCTGGAAGGACTCGAACCTTCAACCTAACGATTAAGAGTCGCTTGCTCTGCCAATTGAGCTACAAGGCCTTTTGAATATTTAAGAATAGAATTATACAGTTTTTCACAATCGTTTTTCAAGGGTCAGTCACACTTGGGCAGCACTCTACAATATAAAAAATCCGTATATATTATACAAATCTGCCACAATTGATGAGACGGTAGTTTCTACTGTAATGAAAATGTGGGACACTTAATATCGAAAGTAAATTGCTTACTAAACATGTATATTGCATACCTATAATCACATCTACATAGGGTAGTGATCTATGTCAAAAAATATTCTAATTATTGGCGGGGCACGCAACATGAGCTATTACCTTGCCAAACAGCTTACCGAAGCAGGTTATACACTAACGCTGCTCTATCGTGGTCCAACCAACGAAGATTTGCCCGACACTGTACATCACTTACATGCAGATCGTACCGATACAAATCAGTTACGGCGGGCATTGTTGGCTAAATCATTTGATACAGTAGTGGATTTTGCCCTTTATGAAGGGACCGAGACAGAAGACATCCTCAATATCTTCATGGGCAATGTTGGACAATATCTTGTTATCAGTACGGGTCAAGTTTATCTCGTAAGAGAAGGTATTCAACGCCCCTTCCGTGAACAAGATTACGATGGACGTTTAATGCCATCTCCCAAAGAAAACACCTTCGCGCATGAAGAATGGAACTATGGCATGCAAAAGCGCGAAGTCGAAGACAAATTACAAAAGGCATGGTTAACATCTAATTTTCCATACACTATTTTCCGGCTGCCAATGGTAAATAGTGGACGCGATCAATTTAATCGTCTTTATAACTATTATTTGCGCTTGCAAGATGGAGGACATGTACTCGTTCCAGAAACCCCCAACTATCCGTTAAACCATGTCTATGCAATGGATGTGATTCGTGCCATTATGAAAGTAATCGAGACAGGCATAGGCAAGGGAGAAGCTTTCAATATCGCACAAGACGAAAGTATATCGCTTGATGAGTTTCTAGGCATATTAGGAAACTTAATGAATGTATCCCCCAAAATCGTGCGAGCAAAACGAAGCGATTTAGAAGCAAATGGATTTTTGCCAGATTGTTCCCCTTTTAGCGAACGCTGGATGAGTGAACTAGATAATACAAAAAGCAAAGATATATTAGATATGTCATATACTGCTCTCCCAGACTATCTTACTGAACTTGTAGCATATTATCAGTCGCAAAATATCCCAGAACCCCTCACATATCGTCGTCGTCGTGCCGAATTACAATACATTGAACATCTAATACAATCGCAAACCTAGTTAAAGGATACTTTAATGCTTAAACAAACATCTATCACTATTGTTATACTTTTGATCTTCGTCATAACATCATTTGCACAAGAAAACACAGTCCTTGTCTGGACAACATTCGACGCTACCGAACTTGAGTGGCTTAATGCTAAGGCAACTGAGTTTAACGAGATGCAATCAGATTTTACAATCGAGGTACAAGCCTTTGCAGATGACGACCAGTTACTAGCAACTTACAATAATAATGAAGGTACGGAGCCAGCACTACTGCACCTAACAGATGACTCCACACAAGTCATCATGGATCTTCAAATTACCCAGCCATATAGTGCTGTAATTGGCGATGCAGAAACAATTATGGACATCCCCGTACACCAATCAGAGTGGTTTGACACAATAACCGCCCATGCTACGTTCAGTGACACATGGATGATGATCCCAATATTTTCATCAACAGCCATGACCTATGTCAATATTGATTTATTGAACGAACTAGAAGCCAGTTTTGCATTTGTGCCCCAAGATTTGATGACGCTTGAACTCATTTGTGAGGAGCTACAATCGGCAATTGAAGATGGTTCAATAGACAGCTGTGTTGTATGGGATGATAACATGTGGTTATTCGAAAACTGGTTAGCTCAACAAAATACCGCATTAGTAAATAACAATAATGGACGAGATATTCGTGCAACAAGCTTCGATTTACTAAGTGAAGCATCTATTGCCAACATTGAATATATGCGCTATTTAATTGAAACTGGATATGCAATTGACCCGTCATCTATTGAAGATACAGCGATCCAATCATTTATTGATGGGCGTGCACCAATGTTGTTTGCTGATAATACAGCCATATTGAACGCGGATATGGCGTTTGAAGGAGATGTATTAACATCTAACGTGGACTTTGGTTGGTCAGGCGCACGATTGGATACAGAAAATCTGTGGTTATCAGCAAACGTTGAGCCAGAAATTGCAGAAGCAGCAACTGCGTTTGCGCTATATTTAACCGCACCAGAAAATAATGTCGAGTGGCATCAAGCAACAGGATCTTTACCTCTCACACAATCAGCATATGATCTCTTATTAGAGAGTGAATGGGCAGAAACTAACCCTGAACAAATCAATGTGCTCCGCGCATTGACTGAATCAATAGCTGAAACTTCTACATTATATTCGGTCATAGGTAACTCCATTGAGATCCGTGACGCACTTCGTTTTGGGCTCAATCAGATTATCCTATCAGATGTTGATGTTGCAAGTGGACTCGAGACAACACAAGACTTTGTAGCAGATCAACTTGAAGCCTACAACCTCTCGAATGCACCTGATATTGATTAAGGTGTTAAACGATCCGCATATGCGCGGATAATAGGATTTGCTCTATATAGTGGCTTACCATGTGCAAGGCACAAAATTTCAACATCAAGCTGTGCAACACGTCGGATGGATTGTTTAACAGCAGTCCAATCCGGCGATACAGAGCGTAGAGGCGTCCTCAAAGACCCCGCGAATCGCATCATAACATCCCCACCAATCAGTAATTTATCCTGTGGAACATAGTAACCAACTTGCCCATGACTATGCCCTGGTAGATGAATGACCTCTAACCCCTCAAGTATTGTATCCAGCTTATCGCCATCACCTAAATTGACATCAACACGCGATGGAGCCGCTGGCTCATTATTTTTAGCCATGTTATATATCATACGGTTAAACCAACCCAATTCATCAGGGTCAGCCAAAACACCATCAGCTTCACCACGAATAATCTGTGCATCGATACGATGAGCATAGGTTGTGGCATTTGAGCGAGACTGGAACGCATTTAATCCCCCGATATGATCAGGGTGTGCATGCGTAATCAGCATATGATCGACATCAGCCACTGTCCACCCACTTGTCCGCAGTTGCTTGTCCAAATGATCAACATCACTAGCCCCAAGCATCATATCAACAACTGTGAGCGTATCACCATTGACGATCACATACTGATTGAGCAAATTAAATTTGGTGAGTATTCCATAAACGTGGTTACTAAGCTGTTGCATTTGGTTACCTTTAAACAATTTATTTGACGATTAAATGATAACTCAAGTTTTGGTACACCGCCCTAACCATGTGATTGCAAAAACAACTCACCAAAAATTAATCTTACAAATCAACTCGTTCTCCGTATTGACCCACAATGACATATTAAAACTATATTTAACATAATAGTATTTGCACTTAAAAGTATTTTAATGTAGAATGCACTCATCTTATATTAATCTAGGGAATGTGAGATCATGCAACACAATAGCGCTACACTAAAGCAACAATTTCAATATATCCGAAACCTCATCTCCCAAGCAAACTATGGTAAAGCTCTAGAAGAACTTTACCTCATAGATCATCCCAAAGCCGATGAATGGATTGAAAAGATCAATCAACGCATCGACAAAAATTCTATGAATGATCAGGCAAAAGGAAGGGGTTCTAGACAACAAGGATCGAGGGCATTAGGAGCATTAATCTTCACTAGCGAGACTAGTGTCAAGTTCCAACTATTTAAGCTCATTATGTTTATCGTCTGCCTCATTGCAAGTATAGCATTCTTGGCTAGTTATTTGACGATTAGTTTTGATGAAGATCTATACAGTTATCTATCGTTGGCTTTGAGTAGCTTTATGTTCTTTGGGGCTATTGCAACAATCATCTCCTTTGTTATGGCATTTGGTCAGAAAATCGACATATATCACAACGGATTACAACATACCAATGGCAATCAATCCAAACGATGGTACTGGAAGGATATAACCAATCTCAAAATACATGATGAAACCATGCAATATACCGCACTTGGTATCCCATTTATGACGTATCGTGATTTTTCATTACACATCATGGTTAGCAAGAAACGTGTTCATAAAATTACACGAGACTACGCCGATTATGATACGTTGGCTCACTATATTATTGCTCGCACAGGTATACGCCCTGAATACATCTAAAGGTAAAATATGTCTACAAAACAACAAATGTTGCAAGCAAAGTATTTTATTCAGCAAAAACAATATGTAGAAGCACAACAAATTCTACAAACCATTGACCACCCAATAGCAGAGAAATGGCTAAGAAAAGTCAACCATCTTATTGGTCAACAATTCCAGTTTGATGGAGATGATGACTTTTACGACTCTGAACCGACGCCAACTTATCAAACGTACGATACAAATATCAGCGAATCGAAGAATATAGAACGAACGGATGCTGTCACCAGTGAAAGTGAAGCTCTTAACGCAATTACCTTAGGCGTTGTAGCCATCATTGCAGCAACAATCGGGATTGCACTCACCTCAGCTTTAGTCATCTGGGCATATTACGCACCGATTGCTTGGGCTGTTGTGGCTGGTTTAACCGGATACGTAACAATGACCTTAGGAGTTAAATTTACGAAAGTACGAGATGGTAATGTAGCAATAGTAATTGGGGCATTAACAGGTCTCCTCATATGGGTAGGATTCTACGTTGTCATGTATCTCTATGAGCAACAATTATTCTTTACTGAATTTGGGTATGCTGGTGCATTTGGCGACTTCTTACTTGATACAACAGGGCAGAGTGGCATAGTAGGCTACTTCATGTATCGTTCAACACTAGCAGTCGAGTTCACGATATATCGTATACCGATTTTAGTTGAGGGTACATCTATGCTCATCGCTATGTTATTAGAATTACCCGCCATAATGATTGCAATTGCAGCATTCACACGTACACGCACACAAGAGCCATTCTGCACTGCATCTAATAATTGGGTCAAATTCAAGAAACTCGGTCATGTTCCGTTTGCAGCGGTAGATGAATTCTTACGTGCAATTGCGCATGGTGATTATCGGACTGCTGGTCAAATTATTCAGAAACGAACAGGGGGACGCTCGTTCCTAACAATTTCCACAGGTGCTTGTTCAAAACAAGGATACCTAAGAATTGCGACAAGCAAAATGAATACTGATGCCGAAGGCACACATACTGTCTCAGTTGAAGCAATTCGCGCACTCGCAAAATAAGAGAAAAGGCGAAGTTGTAATCAGCTTCGCCTTTATTTTCATCACGTATCAGTTTGGCTAGTCGCCACCATCCTCGGCCATAATACCTTCACCATTAAAGCCACGACCCACACCGCGATAGACAAATCCCATCTCACGCATCATATCAGGATCATACATATTACGCCCATCAATAAGAATTGGGTTATTCATCGCGGAGAAAATGCGATTCATGTCAAGGTTTTTGAACTCATTCCAAGGCGTTAATACAAGCAGTGCATCAGACCCTTCAGCAACACTATAGGAATTATCGCACAATGTCATACCTGTGACTTCTTCACTCGCATTGTCCATAGCAACCGGATCATACACTTTAACTGTCGCACCTTGATTCAAAAGTGATCTGATAACAGTCAAAGAAGGTGATTCACGAGTGTCATCCGTATTCTGCTTAAATGCTAATCCCAAGACACCTACAGTCTTGCCATTCACATTCCCACCTAGCAGTTCGCGTACTTTCAGAGTAATTTGACGACGTTGAAACGCATTAATTTCCATCACAGCATTCAGCAATTGTGGATGCATCCCGTGTGTTTGAGCCATATTTGCTAGTGCTTTTACATCTTTAGGGAAGCATGATCCACCAAAACCGATACCTGCCTGTAAAAAGTGAGGTCCAATACGCTTATCAATACCCATGCCCCGCGCAACCTCAGTCACATCTGCTCCTAAACGCTCACAGATAATACTGATCTCGTTAATGAAGCTGATGCGCGTCGCAAGGAACGCATTCGAGGCATATTTAATCATCTCAGCTGTACGAATATCTGTAATAACAGTCGGCGCATCTAAAGGTGCATATAATTCAGCAACTTTTTCAGCAGCCTCACGGTTGGTAGAACCAAATACTGTACGATCAGTATTCATAAAGTCAGCAATTGCTGATCCTTCGCGCAGAAATTCTGGACAACTCACAACAGCAAAGTCAATCGGTTCTGGTTGATTACTTTCAATGATCTCAGTTGTCCAATCCCCTGTCCCAACCGGCACAGTCGACTTATTGATGACAATTAGTGACTTTTTCATTGTTTTAGCAATAGTAGTCGCAGCAGAACGAACATACTGTAAATCAGCTTCACCATCTACACCTGATGGTGTACCAACACAAATAAAGACAAATTCTGAGTCCTTCAGACCTTCTTCATAAGATGTCGTAAAGTGCATACGTCCGGCAGCAGTATTGCGTTCAACCACTTCTGCTAGTCCCGGTTCATAGATTGGCATCTCACCTTGTTTGAGCAAGTCAATTTTTCGTTGGTCAATATCGACCAATGTAACGTTATTACCTAGGTCTGCAAAGCATGTGCCTGTGACCAGTCCCACATAGCCTGACCCTATAACGCATAAATTTTTCATATAGTGATTACCTCATGTTTTAATTGAATTTGCACTTAGTAGTATGTTGTACACAGGGATTGTGCAAATTACTTATACTAAGACGGGTAGTTTACCAGAGTGTTTTATTCATGTTTAGACCCTGATTGATCTGAAAAAATGCAAAAACTTATAAAAATCGAAACTTATTCGTAAGTGAGTAAATTTCGATTACGTCTTAGGTGATGTAAGGCACAATCACTAGGAGAAGCCAAACATGACATTAAAGATGAACGGTATTTGGGAACCAACCCGCCGACACCTCAAAGTGAAGTTTAATGGTGAAGTCATTGCAGATACCCAAAAGGGAATGCTTATGATCGAGTCACCATATGAAATGCACTACTACTTCCCACAAGATGATGTACGCACAGAGTTTCTCAGCGAAAGTGGTGATCTGAACGAATCTAAATTCAAGGGAAACGCCACGCTTTTCAATGTGACTGTAAACGGTAAAACCGTTGAAAATGCAGGGTGGACATATCCTGAAGCAAAAGATAAACGCCCCGATTTGCGTGGATATTATGCCTTCAAATGGGATGCCATGGATGCATGGTACGAAGAAAATGAAGAAGTGATCGGACACCCTCGTAATCCGTACCATCGTGTCGATACTATCCAAAGCACCCGCCACATTCGTATTGAAGTTGATGGCGTCACAGTCGCTGAATCAAATCGTCCAGTACTATTGTTCGAGACAGGTCTACCAACACGTTATTACATTCCAAAAGAGGATGTCATCGTTGACACAGCTCGTACCGATACACACACCATCTGCCCCTACAAAGGTGTTGCAGATTACTGGAAATTTGACGTAAATGGCGAAGAACACGAAGATTTGTGGGGATACCATGAACCATTCAACGAAGCCCTAAAAATCAAAAATCTGGTCGCATTCTACGATGAAAAAGTTCAAGTCTACATCGATGGCGAATTACAGAAGAAGCCACGCACTGTCTTCGCGTAAGCCTTCTATAATCTCTAGCAATCATCATCAGGGCATGCCATGGTTGATATGCCCTGTTTTATTGGTGGTGATTATTTATGTTTTTTGTTGTATCGCGTTTAGCAGGCTTCTGTGTTTTACTGACAATTTTATCTGGACTATTCCTGATCACCTTAAGTACGACATCCTCAGCAAGTAATTCCACAATGCTAGTCCGCATAGAGGAAGCAGATGGGAATGGCGAATTATATGCGCTCGATTTGTATAAGAACATTCTCCATCGAATGACCTACACACCGACCAATGAACGCGCCCCGCTCTGGTCGCCTGATGGTCAGCAAGTTCTCGTTATCCGCGATAATATTCCAATGATCTTATCCCCATCAGGGCGAATGCTTCATCAATTTGATACATTTATAGCCCAAGCAGAATGGTCGCCGGACAGCCAAAAATTAGCGATGATGACAATCAGCGCTGGATCAACATCACTCATTAGCAGGCAGGTTATCATTATTGAAGATGGGGAGGTGATTGCACGCTCACCAGAGCTATCGTTCGTCAAAACAATTCGATGGACACTTGATAATGAATCGATACATGTGCTGGTATCGAGGCAAGAGGTGTATAGTGTCTATAGTCTAGATATAACTACAGGTGAGGCAACTTTACACGGGGATTGGGTTGATGGAACACAAGCCTTATCTAACTTAACTCTATCGCCACATGAGACGACATTTATTGGAACATACTACATCCCATATCGCCATACCAGCCACGAAATCGTGCAATACAACGCACAAGATGAAACCATGAGTAAGGTCACCCATCATATCGGCATTGACAATTACGCCAATTGGTCACCCAATGGACAACATCTCTCAATTGTCTCAGATCGTGACGGGGTTGCTAATTTATATCTACTTGATCGTAATACACTTGAACCTCAAAAAATCACAGATTTATCGAGTGATGTTTGGTATAGACCGACATGGTCAACTGATAGCCAATCTATCGCATTCCAGACGAAAATTGACGATGTACTTCATCTATGCGAGGTTGATATTGTCACAACAACAACAGCCTGCCACATTGAATTACCAGATACAAATGCAGATGTTGCAATCCGCCCCTAAATCTGCGACAAAGTCACGATCCACGTTATACTAATGTGCAGAGTTTTAAGATGGATTTATTACAAGGATTACTCTAATTATGTCAGATACATTCGATCAGAAAACAATTGATAATATATATAACGCGCATATCAAAGATGGTATTCCGCCCGAATCGCGTAAAGTACCCTTCCGTAATATCCGTGATGTGCTGTCCTTACACACTAAAACCTCATCACGCACGACATTCCTCGTCCATTATGATGACAACGGCAACCGAGAAGAATACTCGTTTGCAGAATTTAACGCACGTGTCCATCAGGTCGCCAATTTTATGTACGAAGACTTAGAAATCCGGCGCGGTGATCGAGTCGCAACGATTGCATACAATCATGTTGATACCGTCCTCATTTATTTTGCATGTTGGGTCATCGGGGCAACCGTCGCACCTCAAAATGTCGCTGAAGATGACCGACGCATCGCTTATATTCTAAGAAATAGTGAAGCAAAGATTTGTTTTGTAAGAGCAGAATATCTTGACCGTGCTGAGACCATCATTAATGGTGGTAACGGAAGTGAAGGCGAACTCGGCGCACCTAATATAGAGTTATTAATTGAAGTAGGCGGCGAACCCTGTGATGACTACATCAATTTCCATGAGGCGGTCAAAAATCGCCCAACTACATTCCTAGGGGATGAGTCGGGTACAAAATCCGGCGATATGCCAATCGGCGAAGGAACAGATGCAACTGCGACTTTAGATGATGAAGCTCTATTGGTCTATACGAGTGGCACAACTGGCGCACCCAAAGGTGTAATCTTGACCCAATACAATCTTTTGGTCGATGCGATGGGAATCAGTCAATGGCAAGCAATTACAGGCAATCAGCGGACGATGTGTGTATTACCTATTCACCATGTCAATGGGATTGTCGTGACGCTGATTACGCCGTTATACGTTGGAGCATCAACCGTGCTCAATCGCAAATTTACAGTGTCGCAGTTTTGGGATCGTATCGTACAAGAGCATGTAAATATTGTCAGTGTTGTCCCAACCCTGCTCCAATTCCTGTTGGAATATAGTGTAAAACAAATTGCCGATGGTAACACGATGTTCGGTAACAACATCAATCGCCGTAACTTAACGCACTTCCGCCATTTCATCTGTGGTGCAGGGACATTATCAGTTGCACTAGCACGAGAATTTGAAGAAACTTTTGGTTTTACCGTATTACATGGTTATGGTCTCAGTGAAACAACCTGCTATTCATGTTACCTACCCATCGACCTCTCGTGGGAAACACATCAAAAATGGATGACCGAGTATGGGTATCCCAGCATCGGTTGCCCCATTGAAGCCAACGAAATGGCAATTTTTTCACCGACAGGCAGTGGTGAACAACTTAGTGAAGGTGAACGTGGTGAGATTTGTATTCGCGGTCATAATGTCATGAAAGAATACTTCAACCGCCCTGATGCCAACACCGAGACATTTAAATTTGGTTGGTTTCGTAGTGGTGATGAAGGTTTCTATAAAACCGATAAACGTGGTCGTAAATTTTTCTTCATTACAGGGCGCATCAAAGAACTAATTAATCGTGGTGGTGTCAAGTTCAGCCCATTTGATATTGAAGAGGTCTTGCTAGATATTGATGGAGTTAATGTTGGTTTAGCCATTGGCTTCCAGAACGATTACTATGGAGAAGAGGTCGGCGCATATGTCGTATTAGATCGAGGCGTCAATGTCAGTGAAGCGGATATACTCGCATATTGTCGTGACAAAATGCCTTTCGAAAAATCGCCTAAAGTGGTTGTTTTTGGTACAGATATACCAGTAACCTCAACCGGCAAATATCAACGTCTAAAACTTCAAGATTTATTTACTGAGTGGGAGCACACACAATTTAAAGGGTAATCAATCGGGGAGGCAACTCCCCTTACAATAGAAGTACGCTAACGCCTTACGTTATTGCTCTAATTTACACATCTAATATGTGCCGTTGCGCTTCATCTAGACGCGAGACCGTCTTTTCACTTAAATGTGCTTTTTGATCAAGCTGTTGCGGTTGATGACGGCGACAGAAATATGAATGCAATGCATAACGTGGGGTATCTATCTTATTGATTGTTCCGCCATGCCATGTATGCGAGTTAAAAATAACCACTGTTCCAGCAGCACCAGTTAACAACACCTCATCAGCATGTGTTGCTTTCGGATCATCCAAAGCTTGGGATGGAATCTGTTCGCTAAGATGGCTACCGGGTACAACGCGAGTCGCCCCATTTTCTTCGGTAAAATCCACCAGCAACCAGATTGAATTGCAAACTTGAAATGCATCCGGGCTAACAGGGGCACCCCAATCTGCATGAAGCGCCTGCAAGCCTTCACCCGGTAGTGATGCCCGACTATTGAGCGAGGATAATTTAAAATCGCCTTTCAATACATGATTGATTGCCGCAATAACACGCGGATGTGTGTAGCAAATATCAAACATCGGATCTTTATCGATCAAGTTTGATAAGCGAGTTGTTCCAGCTTCCTGATGGACTTCTTTACCTGCGCTTTCACCTTCTTCTTTAGCAATCTCATCCAGCCGTTGCCGAAACATCAGAACTTGTTCTTCAGACAAAATATTATGCAAAGGCAGATAACCTTGTTCATCCAAAAATGCGATGTCGTCGTTTGTTAAAGTAGTTTCGGTCACACCAAGCTTTTCTAAGACAGATTGATTATCCATACAGTTAACCTTACTCAGATAGTTTCCATATACTTGCAAATATAACGCTTTAAGACATCGCTATCAAATCTCAGATTCACACTTCAGCTTGCTGATTCACCCAACCCACAATAAACGCAAGATACGCATCCCATAATTCTGAGAAGCGCGTGACATTCGGAATATGATTGACTTCAAGCAAATACTTCTGTCCGTCATCCGCAACAATATAGTCATTTGCGATGATTTCCAGTCCAAATGCCTGTTGGATATTCCGTGTATCATCGAGTAATTCAGGGTCAACAGCCATGAAATCGGCAACCTCATGATGAATCGACTTGAGCCATGAATCGCCTTCAAGCTTAATCTGCCAATGTTTATCACCAATAATTACAACCCGCACAGCATCGCCTTCAAGGAACGGTTCAATAATACTCGCCTCTTCACCCGACCAACGATCGGTAAACCGTTCCTTATTTTCCCCGCAATGCCAGTTCCCCCATTTTGCGACCAATTCTTGTTCCTGTGGGGGGATTGCTGTATTCGCAGATACAAAACCGCGTGGATGGCCAAAACGCGTATGATCTAATGCTCGCAATAAGCCGGGTAGCTTCAGTCGTAAATCCATCATACCGCGTGGATTAGGCAAACACGGTCCACCCCAAAATCCTAAACCTGTAATGAAATCAAGATCATTTTCATAGATGCCATGATAAATTACAGACGAAATCGATACCATTTGTACACCGCGCCCAGTCTCAGCATATAGTTGTCCATCTATCACGCGAATTTTTGGAATAACAACATGGCTGATGGCAAATGTGTCCAACGCATCACGAATTTGTTGACTTTCAGTTTCATCTAGCCCAACTATCAATGTATAATTTCGCATACAAACTCCTTTTATCAGCCTATCATGAACTATTATAAACTACAAAGAACTCTTGAAACAGAATAATTGTAAAAATTATATAAACATTAAACATTATTACTTGTTGTAATAATTAGGTTATGATATTGTGGCATTGTAATAATACGTAACGGGGATGGATGATGAAGAAAATCTTATATGTTGAAGACAACATGTTTAGTGTCAGTCTAATGCAACTGTGTCTTCGCAAACACCCAAACTATACCCTTCTGATAGCACAAGATGGGCAAAGTGCATGGGACAAAATATTCGACTACAAGCCAGATATCATTCTATTAGATATCAACCTGCCTGATATTGATGGATGGGAGCTAACACGTCGCCTTCGTCAACACTCACAGACTAAACGGATTCCGATCATTGCCGTTACATCGCTTAATCGCCAGCAAAGTATACAAGAAAGCAAAGACGCAGGCATCAACCTGCATCTTAACAAAAATATGATCCATACGAGCTTGATTAATCATATGGAGACGTTGTTATCAGACCGTCCTGCTTAAGTCATCGTTTGTCCAGCTCGACGACGTACAATCTCAGGTAGAAGTAACAAACTAATCAACCCGTTCAACACGACAATCACTGTACTACCTTCATGCCCAAATACACCAACCGGTAGTGGCAAGCTGACAACAAATACCCCGATAACCAGCAATACAATCACAACGAGAGAGAAGACAATATTCTGCCACACCACTCGGCGTGCTTTCTTACTCAATTCAAGTGCATCACCAAGGCGTTCAATTTTATCTGCCATCAAAACGATATCAGCCGTCTCTAGCGCAACATCTGTGCCTGCTGCCCCCATTGCAACACCAACCTCAGCAAGAGCCAACGCGGGAGCATCATTGACACCATCACCCACCATCGCGACCTCACCATACTCAGATTGTAATGCTTGAAGTGCCGATGCTTTCTCCTCCGGTAACAACTCAGCACGAACATCATGGATACCAACTTGTTCAGCAATCGACTGCGCCACGCGTTTGTTATCACCAGTTAAAATCACCACAGCAATACCACTATCCTGCAAGTGTTTGACCATCTGTATTGACTCAGGGCGTAGTTCATCAGCCATCGCCATTAAACCAAGCCATTCGCCATTGCGTGTCACGCCAATAACTGTTTGACCAGCACCTTCTAGCCTGTGCTGTTCTTGCTCAAGTATTGCTGATAGTTTAGAATCTGCCTCCAAATGTGAAACACGACCGACACGAATTTCATCATCGTTGAGCTTGGCAACGATTCCCTGACCAGCAATCGCAGTAAAATCGTTAATATCCAACAATTTGACTTGCTGCTCTTCAGCATAATCGATAATCGACTTCGCTAATGGGTGCTCAGAGCGTGCTTCAACTGACGCTGTAATTTGCAGAAGTTCATCACTTGACACACCATCAACAGGGATCACATATGTAACCTTAGGACGACCAATCGTCAGTGTTCCAGTTTTGTCAAATGCAACAGCCTTAATACTCGCAAGTTGTTCGAGATATGCGCCACCTTTAAACAACACACCACCTCGCGCAGCCGATGCAATAGCCGAGATAAATGCAGACGGGACACTAATGACTAATGCACATGGTGACGCAACCGTCATCAAAACCATCGCCCGATAAAAATTACTGCCAAAATCTGCTAATCCCAATAACGGCGGTATAAAGATAAACAGGATCGTACCGAAGATAATCACCTTTGCATAAGTCTGTTCGAATCGATCAAGAAATCGTTCTGTTGGTGCTTTACTATCTTGTGCATCTTCAACCATCTTGATAATCCGCGAAAGGGTTGTTTGCTCCGCAGCTTTGGTTGCTTTAACATCTAGGATGCCCTGTTTATTGAGTGTTCCAGCAAACACAGCATCCCCCACAAATTTATCAACAGGCATCGATTCACCTGTAATTGGGCTTTCATCAACCGACGACCGTCCAGAGATGACCTCACCATCTACCGGAATGCGTTCACCGGGTTCAATCAAAATAGTGTTACCGAGTTGAATTTCATTAATCTTCAGTACAACGACTGAATCATCACGTTTAACCTTAGCTTCTTCGGGATACAACTTGAATAAACTCTGTATTGCTTGGCGACTACGCCCAATCGCATAATCCTGCAACACATTACTGAGGGAAAACAAAAATAGTAAAATCGCACCCTCATGCCATTGTCCGACGACAGCTGCACCCAAAGCCGCTAATACCATCAACATATCAACATCAATTTCGCCTTCGCGCAGGCTTTCAATCGCGGATTTTGCACCAAATAGCCCACCCGCAACATATGATGTAACATTCAGAAGTAGCAACACACCTTCTGAAAAACCAGCACGTTCACCTAAAAAGCTCAGCACAATTGCAATCAATGTAACCACAACAAGGCGTGGTGCAAGCCAATCTTCTGTTAGTAGATCTGTTATAGTTGTTGGGGAATCCCCTATTATTTCTTGTTTTTTTGTAAGGGCACTCATAGTGTCACCTTTCAGTTAATCAAATTTTTACCATACCACACTTTATAATTTTAACCTAAGTTAATTTATAAAACAACCATTGTATATTAGTAGTTTATCAAAAAGTTAAAACATAATTTAGTGAGGTAAATCATACTGGTTCTTGACAGAATTCACTGGACAGAAGAGAATTAGAATACATGTTCTATATTTGATAGAGAGGAATAGTGGGATGCAAGATTTTGACAAGCTGTGGGATTATAACAACCCAACCAAAACAGCGGCAAAGTTTAAAGATATTCTCGATAAAATAGAATCAGAGCAAAATACATCTTACCTTGCACAGCTTTACACACAATTAGCTAGAACACAGGGTTTACAAGCAAAATGGGATGATGCGTTTGATTATCTTAGCAAGGCCAAATCCCTGCTACTATCGAGTGATAACATAACGCATGTGCGCTATTTGCTTGAGTTAGGGCGCACCTATAATTCTTCTGGCAAGAGGTCAAAAGCCTATGATCTGTTTCTAGAAGCGTGGGATTTAGGGAGAAAAATCAGAGCAGATGGTTATGCTACTGATGCAGGGCATATGTTAGCAATCGCATCTGATACACCCGAGAAAATACTTGAATGGAATCTGAAAACAATAGAATTTGTCAAAGCATCGGATCAGGCAGAGGCACACAAATGGCTGGGATCACTGTATAACAATCTCGGCTGGACATACTTTAACGATGGAGATCAAACCAAAGCCCTCGAAATTTTCGAGTTAGCATTAATCGAACGCAAAAGACAAGATAAAGACGAAAACATCCGTATTGCAAAGTGGTGTATTGCCCGTGCAAATCGTGAAATCGGACAAGTAGACGAAGCATTAGCAATACAATTAGATCTACTCACAACGTATGAACAGCTCGGCAATCCATCAATGTTTGTCTTTGAGGAGCTAGCCCATTGTTACACGCTAAAGAATGAGCAAGATAAAGCCGCACCATATGCCAAACAAGCTTATGATTTGCTCTCACAAGACGATTGGTATGTCAAAAATGAGCCAACCCGCTTACAGGCATTGAAAGACATATTCTAAAATTAAAAAAGCCTACCGTTTTGGTAAGCTTTTCGCTGGTTTACTATGCAGTCGATTTAGGATTCGACTGTAACACCGCGCCAGAATGCAACATGATCTTTAATTTCGGCAGCAGCTTTCTTTGGTTCTGGGTAGAACCATGCAGCATCTTTGTTTTCTTCACCATCTACAACCACTGTGTAGTAGCTAGCAAGTCCCTTCCAAGGGCAAGTGGTGTGTGTACTTGTTTCCTGAAGATACTCAGAATTAACTGATTCTGGTGGGAAATAGTGATTTCCTTCAACCATTACTGTACTTTCACTCTCAGCAATAACTTTGCCATTCCAAATTGCTTTAGCCATGTTTATTCCCTTATTTGTAATCACTGTACTTACAATTTATAGACGCACTAGCAAATCACATCTTACTTGATTGTCCAGTACAAATCTTAGAGATTCATTATTTATTGTTTACAGATAGCTATATATTATCTACTGAGTCCGAGATTTCTTGGCGTAACGGCTTTATCGTCCCAAAATAAAGCGCCACACCAAACATGCAGACAGCAGCAATCGACCAGATAAATGCAATAACTGATGCAGATAATAAGGGCGTGACATCAGATGCAAATGCAGCAGCATCATTACGGACTGCCCCACGTGATGCATCACTATTACCAACCAAGAACCAAACATCTAATACGGCATTCAAGGCTGTCATCACAGCCAGTGTATTTAACATAAACAGATTGACTATGCGAGGTGCTTTCCATCCCATCAAGACCATGATCGTTCCAAAACCAAGTCCGATGAACAGAGCTGTAAGCGACCCAACCTCATCAGGACGTGCAAACATGATAGTAAAGACAATCATAAATCCGCCAATAAAAATCGACAGACCACGTACCCAACGCGGAATGCGATTAGTCAAAAAGAACAACATTGACCCAAACAATGCCGCCCCTAAATATCCCGCAGGTAAAATGACCGAACGAACACCACCAGCGGTCACAGCTAGACCTGACCCATTAGCGGAGACCGTAAACCCCTCAACTCGTCCACCTGTAATCAATGCGGCCAAAGCATGTCCCGCTTCATGCACATAGGTGACAAATAAACGTAATGGATAAACGATCACATCCAAACTACGGACATTCCATAAAATATAAACAGCGACAAAAGCAAGCGCTGTGATCAACAGCGTCTGGCGACGTATTTTACGATCCGCAATACCATCAATCATAATAGTTTCCTGTAAATTTTCTTCGATGCTTGTCCATATTATACGGCAAAATACTTACAAATGTTGTACATACAAATTTTGCCATAATCTACGGACGTGTTTTATACTTCACACAAAATTGATTCATCGCAGAAAGAGAGATAGACATGACCCCTTTAGACTTAAGCGATTATAACCCAACTGACGATCTATCAACTGCCGAAACCATGCCTGCCCGCTGGTATACAAATCCTGAATTCCTTGATCTAGAAGCTGAGAAGATTTTCTATAATACTTGGCAACCAGTCGGACGGGTTGAAGATGTTGTACGTGTTGGAGATTTCTTCACCTGTGAAGTTGTTGATCAGCCTCTGGTCGTTGTCCGCAACAAACAAAATGAACTCAAAGCATATTACAATGTGTGCCCACATCGGGCTGCTGTCGTGGCACATGGGCGTGGGAACCGTAAAAGTCTACAGTGCAAATATCATGGTTGGACATATGATTTAAATGGCAAACTGATGCGTGCGCCTGAATTTGAAGGTGTCAATAATTGGAATAAAGATGAAGTCTGTCTCAAACCTGTCAAAGTCGAAGCGTGGGGACCGTGGGTCTTTGTTAATCTCAACCCTGATGCCAAACCGATGTCCGAAGTCTATGGGACAATTCATAACGAAATTAAGAATGCTGGCTTCAATCTGGATAGCATGCGCCTAGTTGAACGTCGTGATTATATGATCGACTGCAATTGGAAAGTCTATGTCGATAACTACCTCGAAGGTTATCACTTACCAATTGCTCATCCAGGGCTCTTCCGTGAAGTTGATTACGACAAATACGAAGTTGAGACATTTGAAAATTATTCCAAACAACACGCCCCGATCCGTGAAGTTGATTCTAGCGAAGTCCGCGACCGTCGTTATGTACGCAGTGGAGATGGCGAAGCCGATGCACTTTACTATTGGATTTTCCCAAATGTGATGCTAAATGTGTATCTCGATAATACATCAATCAACATCATTATCCCAGTTGGACATGATAAAACACTGACAATTTTCGAGTGGTATTTTGAATCACCAGGGACGGGTGAAGGTTGGGAAAGTATGCAACAAATCATCCAATTTAGTGATGAAATTCAAATAGAAGACATCGAATTATGCGAATGGGTACAACGCGGATTGAAATCCAAAGCTTACGAAGCAGGTCGTTTTTCTGTACTCCGTGAAAATGGTGTTCATCACTTCCAATCACTAGTACATAAATATCTCACAAAAGATTAGGATTCTTCTTCATCAGCTTCATTTTTGGCTTTAAATGCAGTCGATGGTGAGACACCTAATGCTAATAAACCAATAACACCCCAAAATGCATATGCCAATACCGACATGCCGTGTAACAAAAATCCAAGTGACACGGCATCGACACTATCCATCCCGACAATTTGCCCAGTCAAGACAATTGCGGCTTGGAATGGCCCTAATGCTGCAACACTGACAGGTAATGCCACACTCAGAGAGGCTAGTGCAATCCCAAGAGGTACACTCAATGCATAAGTGACTTCAATTCCTAATGCCAAATGCAAAAAGTAGAATGAGGCCAGTGACACTGTCCATGCAAACGCTGTCCAAAACAAGACAAACGCTAATGTCCTCATATTCGTCAAAGGTTGCAACCCATCCAAGACATGATTGAGCATTGTTTTGAGCGGTAGCTGTTTCAATATAGGAATCAAGCTGAGGATTCGGTCAAGTATAGTATGAGCAAAGTCAGGTATACGCGCTAAGATCAATAATACGGTAAATCCTATAACGGCTAGCACACCAAACAACGCAGCAGATTGTGTTATTTGTTCCGGTACATCCGGTAATTGGCTGACTACACCAGCGATCAACAATACCACAACTAACATGTCCACTAGCCGTTCGACGACAATACTTGTAACCGAAGTAATAATTGGGACACCGCCACGTATTGCCAAGACGCTACGGGCTACTTCCCCCATCCGAAATGGCAACTGATTTCCCAGAAACATCACGTTAACAATATGAGATGCTTGTCCAAGCGGCAAACGATATCCTAATAAACCCCACCAACGAATACCACGAGTGAATAAGGACAATGTTATGACCCCAAAGGTAAATAACAATATGCCTGCATCAGCTTCTTGGATGGTTGTCCATACCTCAACGATTGGTACATTTTGCAAGACCAATACTAATGAGACAGCACTCACTAAAACACTTGCTACAATAAATATGATCTGTCGTTTACTCATTCATTACTCTACTTGTGTGCTTGTCATTGGTTGTAATTCTGTATTGGTTGACCAGTTACCGCCATAATCTTGTGCCCACAGTGAAAATTCATACAATCGCCCAGACTCCCCCGCATAGTCGCTTTGTATTGAAGTCGTTTCCAGCCATGGCAACCAATCGCCACCATCAATGCGCACCCATACAAGGTAAACTTGAATTCCACCATCATCTTCAGCCTCCCATTTGACTGTAAAAATGTCAGGGCTAACAGCTGGAAGTGGTTGCATCGTCGGTGTTGGCGGCGTCACATCATCTTCTGGTACAACAGTTGGACGCTGTGCTTGAAGCGTAATTGCACCAACCGTCGGAACAATTGTTGGGCGAATGACAGTCGAATTCTCTGCAACATCCACCACATAACTTTCCGCAGGAACAATCGGCTGACCATCTGACTCAACGACAATAATTGGTTCACCGCCAATTGCCGTTGTCCGGCTTGAGTCTAAATCTGGGAAACCAAAGCTTGTCGCAGGGGGTAAGTCAAAATAATAATATCCATCAGTTGACGGGGTTAGTGATTGTGTACCTTGCAATGTGTAGATTGTTGCCGATTCACTAGTCGGCGTTAGTGGGAATGTAACAGGCTCAAATGTCTCATTCCAAATGACGAGAATACGCTCACCAGTCTCGGGGCGATCAAACGAAATCACAGTCACCTGTCCATCAATACTATCTCGCTTGCCATTACTAAAAGTTTCGCGCCCGAATACCTCAGCTAATAAACGATAAGCCGTCGCAACAGGGCGGGGCGTATTAGCAAACGGATGCTGACTAAAACATATCGCATCACTAGGGTTACGATATATACCAAATGCATCACCAAAACACGGTCCACTACCACAAATCTCACCGTTATTTGGCGGAAAATCTGTACCAGCAGGTTGATTACCACAGTCGTCATATAGTTGATGGAAGAAGATTTTGTCAGCCCCTTCTGACCATGCGTATGTAGCACTCTGGATCAGATAATGAGCTTGTTGTGCTGACGTTGCTAACCGGATACGATCCGGCTCATTCACTGACCAAACGGGTCCCGGATAATCATTCCATACGGATACACCCGTTTCATTCAGCCAGATAGGACGTTCTAGACCATATGCTTTTAGACTCTGTCGGACATATAAAGTTAGCCATGCGCTACGCCACGGGTCATCATAACTATGGATGGCAACCACATCCATAAACCAATTGTAGTCCTCGCGTAACGGGTCACTTTGGAAAATGTTCAATGTTTGTGTAAGCCAAGTTTCATCGGTCGAATACAATAATCCACCGAACATAACTGTCAACGAAGGATCAATATCTTTGATGACAATTGCGGACACTTTTAACATACGTGCATAAGCTTGAACCCCACCCTGCCAAAATAAAGCAAAATCAGGCTCATTCCAGACCTCCCACACACGTACACCATCATCAAGACCGCGTTGTTGCGCTAGAATACCACCGGGCCGATAACGGTTGACCGCCTGAGAAACAAATTGCGCCCAATAGTTATTCGGATTAATCTCACCACCACTCGAATCAGTACTGTCGGCATAAATTGGCTCGTTCAGTCCTTGTATGGATGTGCCATCTTGTCGAAAAGTCGGACGACCTAACAAAATCGCATTAATATTCAGTCCATTATCTAAGTCTGTCTCAACCAGTTCATCATAAGCAGACCAATTCCATTGTTTAGGTCCAACTTCAACGCGATCCCAATACAGAGGCCAACGATTCCAACCTGCCCCCAAAATCAAGGCATTGCGGTATCGGTCTGCATTGTTATAACTATCAATTGAACTGATAAAGGTAATTCCTAGCTGATCTGAACGGATATATGATCCCTGTTCGATCAGTGTTCCCGGTGCTGTAGTGGGCACAGTCGGAACTTGGGCAGTTGTCGGTAAAACCAACCACAGACAACATAATATGACAATGAAGATAGGCAGTCTCATCACAGATACCGTCATGCGAACATTTATAACCGAGGGCTATTATAACCGCCAATAAAAATATCAACACTATCAATTGGAGAATGTGAAAAGCTGAGAGTGAATACCCTCAGCTCTGAAATATCTATCTAGAGGACAGGCACGTTATTGATGTTTCCACGAACGCCGACAAATGGCGCGTAGATCCAACCGACAATACCTTCATAACGCACCAAGTACCAGAAGTCATTACCACCTTGTACTGTCCGTGCAAGCAACTGAGCCTCGCCACCCCATGGCATTTGCCCCAAACGATCGGTACGTATGCTTGGGCGAACGCGTATATTCATCACTGCGCGTGGCACAGCAATAACCCCTGTATCTGGCAGACTATTAGCCGTATCAAATGCGGTACCGAGTTCACCTAAAATTGTGTCCTCATTGGTTAATTCAAGATAACGCCCTGATGCCCAACCGGTGAATCCGCTTTCTGTCGTCAGGTAATACCATGTAAACAAACCTTCACTAAAGTTCTTAGCTTGCAGGTTATAAACATTCCCAGGGCGCAACACACCAATTAATGATGCACCTAAATAAGGTCCCGTCCGCAATGACAATCCGCCAACATTCACAACACTTGCATTCACGACAATCGGAGTCGCTGTTGGTGCAGGTGTCGCTGTAACTGAAGTAGCTGTTGTGCTCAAGAACCATTGCACCTGTAAAATGGCATCATCCTCATCGTTGAAGAAATCGACTTGTAAGGTGTGTTCACCAGCTGTTAGTTCTACCTGTACTTCATAGGTTGTCAATTCATTCGTCGTAAAACTATCGACAACTGTCACGCCATCAATAAATAGACGTACGCCATCGTTAGCTGTTACATCAAAGTCATAAATCCCTGCGGCAAAAGTTTGGGTTGATGTAAACCGTACAGAGAAATCATCGGGTTGAACATCTAATAACGGAGTCCCGTCTTCATCTTCAGGATTTGCTTCCCAATCAAAGTTGAGACCATTCACATAAACTTCAGTCTCGATGACGCTACCACTAAAGTCGGTACTATTGTAAAACTGCCCTGTCCAATTGATACCAAAATCTGCCGAAACAATCGCCAGTGACATCATCAATGCCAAAATAATCATTGTGGTTAAAATTACGGATAATCGCCAAATATATTTCATAATGATGCGCTCCTCTGTCCATATTCATGACAGCTTCACTCAAATATAACCCCATTATAGCGTGGACTGCTAAACTTGCGTAACGCAGATTGTTAGGTGTCATTTACACGTTTGAGAACTGGATGAGAAAAGTAATTCACGCTGATGATGAATTGACGCTATGTATCGCTAGGGCTATACTCAGTTTATTGATTCAATATAGTGCAAAAAGGAAATCTTATGACAACTGTATCAGAAGGTCTGCTGAAAATTCTACGTTGCCCTATTGCAGTACATTACAAAGACAAAGGGGATGACCCCGGTAAACTGCGCCTTGTTAAGGATAGCTGGCTTGTCAGTGATGATAGTGGATACAAATACCCAATCCGTGAAGGTATTCCCGTGATGCTTGTAGATGAAGGCGAAAAATGGAAAGATACAGCAGAAGATGATCTACCCGTTCCACCTCCTACAGCGTAACCTCACATAAGGGGTGATAGCGCCCCTTGCACTTACTTTTATAATTAGTGTCTAATTTCTTATCTCATCACATTATGTAAGACAAAAATTAGATAATCTTTACTTTTGTGATAAACAATTGCTCACTGGAACATGTCAGCTTATAATTTATCACGTAAGAAAATAAGTAACACACGCTGCCATCCATAAATCAGCGTGTTTTTTGAGTCAATTGTTGGCATCCCCATAGCTATCATGAGCAATCCGGCTCACGCCCATTCGTATACTTCACAGATTACTTGTGCTGTCCGTAATAACATTAAATTGATAGCTAGATAGAACCATTGGGATGTTTTGAAAAGCAATGAGCAGGAGCCAACGCCGATGACTGTTGATCCAAAATTCCTTGAAATTGAGTTTGAGCGTGCTGGCGTACGTAACTCGCTTAATCGCCTTAAAAGTTTAATCACTGAACTAGCAATAGAGCCTATCAAACATTATCACGAGTTAAATGGTCAGTTTGAAACTATTGAAGAAATAATCCATAAACGTATCGCTCATGTGATGATTTATTGGTGTGTCAACAAACACGAACCTGTAAAACCAACGAGTCAAACTTTGATGAGTGATATTACCAATGCTGGGCAACGTAACACAGACATAACATTAGAAATGTTTTATGTTGACCAAGTAACAAGTGGGCTTCATACACTCTCATCTACGTTACATTTCGGTGTGTCCAGCGACTATGTAGTCGACACAGATGAACTCGAATTTGCATTATTAGAGCTAGAAGAACAAATTGAAGAAGAAGGTATTGATGTTGTACAAGTATCTAGTGAACAAATATTAGAGACGACGTCAAAAGGTGTCTATGACGATATTATGTATGGCATTGACTTAGATGAATATGCAGAGGACGATGCATATTACGATAGTGATGACGAAATATTTGAGCCAAAAGTCGAACCTGTTGTCGAATTTAAGTCGAGTGTAACTGCACCTGAGCTTGAAAGCATTCGTAAAACAACCCAACCGAAGCCTCAACAACCTGTAATAGCACAATCGTCGGCTACAAAGGTACAGAATAACGCAAAGGAAAATGAAAAACGCATCGTGGTCAAAACTGATAACGACATACAAGAAGTAAAACAAGAAATTGCTATGAATATCCTCAGTGTCTCGGCAGAAGAAACATGGGGCATGATTTATAATCTGATGGGTTATCCGAGCGAGTATATCCAACAGAAAATGCTCCCCCGCTGGCAACAATATCCAGAGACCTTCGATAAAGATCGTCGTTTTCTCTACGATATGTTTGTTAAAACGATTCAAAACACCTCGGGGATGCAAGTGATTGCAGGCAATTTTCTCTTCGCTGACGGCAGGATGACTATCGATCAACTTTGGAACTATTATTTCTCCGACCTATCACAGAACGTTGCTCCACAATTAGCAGTCGCCCGTCTTGAGAATAAAGCCAACGAAACCCGTTTTCAACGCATCTGGCGCAGAATCACAGGTAACCTAAGTAATATATCGCCGATTTGGTTACTAGCGATCGTTATTGCCCTGATTTTTGATGGCTTAACAACTTATGTATCACTTGACCAAACACCGATGGATGGGGTGATGGTTATGATCTTTACCATCCTAATCACCGCATTATTTCAAATTGCAGATATGTTAGTAATTAACTATCGTGAGCGCGAATTCGAAGCAGATGCGATGATTGCAAAGTACACCGCTAAACACGAGCAACTCCATAAGATGATCGAAACATTGGATACATCGAGTGAGAGTTTTGTCCGTTCTAGTATGGAAAAATCACAAGCTCAAGCTGACCTCAAAGCGGCTGAAGACAATCGTAAAATGGCGCGTCGTGGGCGATTTTGGTCTGCGCGTATTGCGGACATTAATGTCATCGTGACAGCCTACGGGTTTGCGTTTATGTTCCTCAATGCAGAAGAGCCCATGCAGGCATTATTCCAACAGATCGAATTTGTTGTCCAACAAAGCTATGAAAATGTCAATGTATGGGTATTCTTGATGGTAGGACTCGCTATCACAGTTTCCTTTGTCATCAACACTGCACAGCGCACCGAAATTCTCGGTTGGACAATGAAACGACTTAAAGAAGCAGCTTAATATGTCCTTATCTCATCAAGATGCCATCCGTCAATTGAATCAGATACCGGTACGTATACAAACATCTGATTTTATGGCAGATATTCTCTGGTGGGGTATGTATGAAAACGAGTGGTGGCGAAATTATCTGCATGTCCATTCGTTTTACGAAATCTGCTATACATTTGATGGCGTTGGGACGTTCCTGTGCAATAATCAGCGACATGACATCTGTGCCGGAGATTTATTCATCGCACGCCCCGGTGATTACCATGAAATTGTCTCGTCACACCATCACCCGCTCGGGATTTATTTTTGGTCATACAGCTTATCAATACAATCGACCCAGACAGATACAACCGAATTACTCAATGCCTATATCAATTCTACAGATAGTGTTAGTCGGAACGTCGGAACAATTCCACAAGTGTTTCATTTACTAGCGGATGAAGTTATGCGCCATGAAGCAGGCTACATTCAGTCAATCACGGCATTAACGACAAAATTACTGTTAGAAACAGCACGTTCTGTTACTAATATTTCCATCCAGACAAACCTACCCAGCGATATTCAATCAACCGTTGCCCGCGAAATCATCCAATATCTCAAAGACAATTATCATCAACCCATTCTGATTCGGGACATTGCAGCACAAGTCCATATGAGTGAACGTCATGTTTCGCGTTTGTTCCTGCAATCAACTGGCAAAACTATCAAAACGTATTTGACTGATTTACGCCTCAAAAAAGCTTGCCACTTACTACTTCAGTCATCAGATCCAGTCGGAGAAGTAGCACAACAAATCGGTTATCCTGATGCGCGTTATTTTTCGACGTTATTCCGCAAACAATATGGTAGAACGCCAACCCTCTTCCGAGAACAAAACGGCACACAATTTGCTGAATAATGTGTGTTTAGCAAACATCATCTGTACCCTACTCACAAAATTCATCGAATTCCGGCATAATTTATGCTGACAACTATTATTTTTGGAGAAAATACCAGATGTTGACACAAGAACAACTCAATTTTGACAAGGAAAAGAGTTACTTTGTGCCAAAGAAGCTAAAACGTATCATGATGTACATACAGGGGTGGTCCTGTTCCACCCCCAATTATCAACAATCTACAACTAAGCTTGTTGTATAATCTCGTGAACTTCTAGTGTTGGGTGGCCTAGAAATGCTTCACGGGGCAATGTCCCAGATTTGGCATGACCTTCTTTAAATTCCTCAGATGATGTCCATGCTTCAAATGATTCGCGAGATTCCCACGTTGTCATCACAATATACGGATCGCCTTCTTTGGTTGGGCGCAACAATTGGAAAGATATAAATCCAGGCATCCCATCTACTAGGTTTGCACGATCTTGGAAAACTTGTTCAAATGCTTCGGCATGTTCAGAATTTACCGGAATACGATTGCTAGTGACAATCATGTTTACTCCTTATTTTCACATTAGATTGTCCTGTTACGGTATAACAATTGCTTTAAATATTACAGATGATTTTAACCTGTTTCCTACGTTTTCATGCTATGCTAACCTGACATATGTTAATCTTAAGAAAGTATCAATCTATGCCACAATACGATTTCCGCTGTAAAAATTGCAAAACAAAATTCGCCCTTTTCTATAAAACATATTCTGCATACGACTCTGCAACACCACAGTGCCCCAATTGCGGACATACAGATCTATCACGCTTAATCACAAGTGTTGCAATTAATAAACCTGGACGCGACTACAGCAAAATGTCATCCAATGAGATGCTGTCGGTGCTGGAGTCTGGTGATTCGCGTCAAGTCGGCGAGATGTTCGAACAAGTTGGTGGTGGTGACCCAGCGTTAGGTGCACAATATCATGACACAACAAAGAAGTTACTCGACGGGCAGAGCATGAATAAGGTTGAAAGTGATCTTCAAAAGTCACAAAAAACTAACAAACCGACAAAAAACAGTTAGATTTCTGTTGGACTTTTATAATTCAAGTTGGGGAATTGAGTATAATAACGTAAAATAACAGTATTACAGGATTTGTTTAGGAAATGTCATATGCCAGATGCAATCACCACACTATATCGTCCCGTCGGACTTGAGGAAATGATTCTAATACTTGAAGCCGAGCCTCATGCATTTCCACCACGTAAACCTGAACAACCATTCTTCTATCCTGTACTAAACGAAGCTTATGCACACCAAATTGCACAAGATTGGAATACAAAAGACAAAGCATCTGGGTACGCAGGTTTTGTCACACAATTTGATGTAGACGCAAGCTATCTCGAACAATTCGAAACCAAAACAGTTGGCGAATCGCATCACCAAGAGTTATGGGTGCCTGCTGAAAAATTAGCAGAGTTCAACTCACATATCAAAGGTAATATTACGATGATTGCCGCCTATTATGGTGAAGAATTTGAAGGGGCGCGTCATGAATTTCGAGATTTTGCCGCAGACGGTATGTTTACATTCCTATATGAGCTTGTTCTCAAGAATAAACATGATTTCCGTGCAGAAATGATGCTCAGCCGTCGTGCAATTTACGTAAACTACGCCTATTGGATGACACAATCTTACGATGATATTGCACCAGATCGTCACAAGGTCTTCTTACAATACCTTGCCGATGCATGGCGTGAACGGTTCGCAGGTTGGCATTTACCGGCTAGCGAAAAAGTCGATAGTCTCTAACACTTCGACATAAAAATCAATGTTTCATCATAGTCATCTAGTGAGCGGGGTCGCGCGTTTCGATTAAGCTTTTTAAGTGGAATATGCAGTAACTGATCGATATGTAACCCTGCAAGTTCAGCCTCTTGAGCCAGCATATCAGCCACAGGCACACTATATAGGATTTCGCGTGTGCTCGACCGATAGAACGTACTTTGTCGACCACTCACCAAAACAATCTGACCTCCATCAACTAATTTTTCATGCATTGTACGAAATGTCTGACGCATATCAGCGAAATAACGGGCAGTCGGTTGTGCTTTTGTCTGGCGCAAATTATCGTTTTCGAGCCAATTAACAAGTCGCATGACCTCATCAGTCGCTTGGTATAATCTACCTTGTCCTGAGTCCATTGACCCAACTGCCGAGTCAACCAGTTGATCGATAGTATCTTGGGTATGCATCCCCAGCGCCAGCAACGATGGCATACGTGCTTTTGTATAGCTTTCGCGCCCACTCGATGCAGGTAAATAAGGTGGTGAGGTAACAATGAGATCAACTTGTGGTATATCATCTAATCGCCTTGCATCACCCGTCATGATCTGAGCATCCGACAATATCAGTCCAAGTGTATCGCGTAACCATTCCCACGCCACGAGACTATGATATTGATTCTCCAATGCGTGAGTAAATAATTTTTCAAGTGGCGTTTTGGAAAGTGTTAATGAAAATCGCCCCACTCCTGTGCCGAGAAAACGAAACTTAATCCGACGAGTAATTGCATCTGACATTATCACCCAGACAATATCACGCATTTTTTCATCAATATGACATACTGATGCACGAAGATGATCAATTTCTGTGATGAGATCACTCGCAAGCTCGGATGTCATCTTTCGGTTTTTCATCAACCAGTCGGGGAAAACTATGGGGCGTAAATTGCAGCCAGCATGTCCCATTTTGATGTTTTGTTGTAATGCATCAACCACCGATGCAAACGCATCAGAGTCTTGATGGAGTATATCGAGTTTTGCATGAGAAATTTTCACAGATAGTGGATCAAGATCGACGCCATAGCTTGGCATACCGAGCTGAGCCGCTTCAAGGAGCGTTGTACCACTCCCCACAAAAGGGTCAAGCACCGTCAAATTTGACACATCTTGATAGCCCGATGTAATATTCAACATTGATCGTGCCATACGTGGGAAAAACTTCGCTTTATAATAATGAATCCCATGAGATAACGGTGAGGTTGTCATTTGTGCTGACATCACCATAGTAATAACAGACTGTGTGTCTTTGTCCGACTGCCGATTTAACAAGCCATCCAATAACAGCGATAATTGTGCTTTCACCACTTGAGCCGATTTAGCTTTGCGAGCAATTACTTCAGCATATTCGAACAAGGCATAGTGAGGAATCGCTTCGAGATATAATTTTTCTTCCTGAGAGCGGTATGTAACAACAGGTGACACATGATTGAGCATCTCCAGAATTTGATCTGTGTCATCAGCAATCACATAAATGCGTTGAATAAATGTCAATCGTCGGATTAACATTGGCAGCAACATCACATCGCACTGCGCAGAATACCCCTGTTGTCCCTCGCGTACATCATTAGATAGTGTGGGAAAATCACGGGATGACAATACATCGACGTCGTCAACATCACAGACAAATGATTGCAGTTCGAGACGCGCTAGTTGTAAATCGCCATCCATTGTGATGTTACGGCGCAATTTAAACCAAAAGATTGCCATTAGTTTAATGAATTTTATTGCTGTAGGAGAACATTACAAATACCAGTCACGCAGAGCATCACGTACTTCATCAATAATCATTTCCCATGTGTAATCCTCGGCACGCGTAATCGTCAGGCAATCCTCAGTAATAACAAGTCGTTCGATCCCATCAACTGCCGTAAACAACATCTGCGCCACCGGACTCCCGACTTCACCTTCTTCAGGCGAGTTATAGACCTCTTCGCCTTCCTCAGTTAACACCTGATTTATAAATAAATCTGCCACAGTCGGATCATCCGTATATTCAACTTCAACAGTGACATATTCAGACATAGTGCTTATATTCCTCAATTGTTAGCATTTTCAGACACTTAATAAAAAGATTCAAACCACAAAACGTTATATTTCGTTATATTATGTATATAGGTAATAGCAGAACCAATCTGAATCTGCTATGCAACTTTCCAAAATCATTGCGGCATGTGGAAAGTCAAGATAACTGTCGCCTCACCGTGAAGGGTGTTGATTATTCAGAGAGAAAGAGCAGAGTACAAGACTCCTGCTCTTTTTCTATTCTAGGCGTTCAGCCGCAACCCGTCCTTCATCAGTCAATGTTACAATCAACATATCACTTGTTTCATAGAGCGTATGGAACAAACCACGCTCCACCAACATAACCGCTTGTGGTGGAATTGCACCATCCATCACCATACCACCATTATTGTGCAATGCCTTCAACAAAATCCCACGTTCAATTGGATCAATCCGAGGTGATGGGCGTGTTGGTTGCGTAAAATCAAATGCGCTCAATTCTTCTATTTTACCTAATGCCCGATCAGACAAATTTTCCAGTTTTTTCAAGTTGTGTGTCCATTGTGGGGCAGCATCCATACTTACCATACCCCAATCGCCCTGCATACCATTTGCTTCTGAGCTAATCTCCTTGAGCGTATCTAGTGCAATTTTCAGTGCTGTTTTGTAATAGTTCTCTTCCATGTCATCGCCTTTCGTCGTGATCTTACGCTCAGTATACAGTGTGAAACGCTTCTCAAACAATTCATTATGGTGCAGGTTGTTGTTGTGTAATGCAATGAATATTCCCACCACCAAGTAAAATCTCACGTGCAGTAATACCCACAACCTTATGGTTGGGGAATAACTCTGCTAATGTTTGCATTGCAGGTGCATCATATTCATCATCAAACTGCGGCATGATAATCCCGCCATTAGCGATATAAAAGTTGATATACGATCCCGCCAGCCGTTCGCCTTCAGGGCGTAGAAATGCCGTATTCACGACATCTAAGCCATGTGCTTCTTCTTGGGTCATATACATCGGGTTTGGTTGATGTATTTTATGGATTTCAAGTGATCGCCCCTGCGCATCTGTAACCGACATCAACAGATCATATGCTGCAGCAGACCGTTCATACTGTGGGTCATTTTTATCATCTGTCCATGTCAGGGCAACAACACCGGGACGCACAAAACAACACAAGTTATCGATATGACCATCAGTTTCATCTTCAAACACACCCTGTTCCAGCCAGATGATCTTCTCAATCCCACAATAATCTTGTAGTTGTGTTTCAATCTCAGTGCGAGATAACTTTGGATTACGATTCGGATTCAGTTGACACGATTCTGTTGTCAGCAATGTTCCTTGACCATCAGTATGAATTGATCCCCCTTCATTCACAAGTATTGAGCGATAATAGTCCACGCCTTCTATCTCGCTCATTTTTGTAGCGATGAGCGCATCTTTATCCCATGGGAAGTACATCATTTTTTCGAGCCCACCCCATGCATTAAATACCCAATCGACACCACGCACCGCACCATTGTCGTTGACAACAAATGTCGCACCACAATCACGCATCCACGAATCATCATTTGACAGTTCTATGACACGTACCTGTGACGGGAGCATTGCACGCGCATTTTCATACTGGTCAGCGTTGACTCCCATCGTTACAGGTTCGAACTGTGAAATTGCTGTGGCGACTTCAACAAATGCTCTTTGTCCAGGTTTACCGCCATTGCGCCATGTATCAGAGCGCTGGCACCATAGCATCCAACAGCCACTGTGTTTTTCCCATTCTGCTGGCATCCTAAAACCATCCGCACGTGGTGTTGAGCTTAATAATTTTGGCATCGTTTCTGCACCATTTCTATGATCGATGTTTTCTACTAATTTAGGCTGTCATTGTCTATTATTCACTATTAAATAACAACCATGACGAAACGTTTATAACAAAAAAGAAGGCCACAGTGACCTTCCTCAATCATTTGTTATGTCATATGTCCTATAGAAATTGACTCAAGAATTGGTCAACAGTTTTTACCCGGACACCTTCAAAACCATGTCCCATTGCCCAATGTCCGTAATTGATTTTGGTGTATTGCTTATGCCCGCCCAATCGTTCATAAGCAGGGTATTGCTCGGATCATTGTGTTAGTGGCTTAAATCGGGGATGGAGATACCCCAGAGTAACGGCATATCGATTTAGCAAGTTGGTTGCTCCGGGAGTATTACAGTCGATGGAGATTGATTCTTAGTCAAAGGTCAGAATTTCGCCATCTTTCGGTATCAGCAATTGTTGTTCGCTGATGCCCTTTTCATGAGCATAGGTTCGCAATGAAACACGGGTAATGGTCCCATGGTCAAGGGCATCCATATGGGTTGCCACAACAATCGCGTTTTCAGCAGATTCGCACACAGCAACCGTCTGTTTTGCATCCATCACAATCGGGTCTGAGTCACCTAAGACAGCACCACTAGAATGTGTGACAATCACATCGGGCTGTACATCTTTGACAATATCCTCGACATCCTCATACCAAATCGTATCCCCCATCCAATACAGCGTGGGTTCATCATCTGCTTCAAAAATAAAGCCAGATACCATACCCATGCGTTCTGCCCAATCATCTAATCCATGTTGACCCGGAGTACGTCGAATCGTAATCCCTTCCCACTCGAGCATATTTCTAATAGGCTTAACACTGGTAAAATCTTGCTCCATAATCGTTGCTACATCGCCCGGTTCACAGAAGATGTGCATATCCTTTGGAATTAGACGTTGTGCTTCTTTATCAAAATGATCGCTATGTAAATGCGACACAATCACCATTTCGATGCCATCAAGCACATCTTCGACAGGAATCGGTAATTCAACTGTCGGATTACGGGACTTACCCGCAAATGGGTCATATGCATGTTTATCTGCCAAATATGGGTCGATTAAAAAAGTATGCCCAGCATAGGTTATCCGCAATGTTGCATTACGAATCAGTTGTATCTTCATTCTCGTCTCCTTGACGAATAGACCTAATATCCTGCAATTAGCCCATCCTTACGTGGTTCACTACCCCCATATAATACACCTGTATCAGGGTCACGGCGAATGATCTGCCCAGCCCCAAACATAGCGCGCCCTCGCCCAGAAATTGGACGAACTTTGTGTCCCATATCTGCAAGTTTTGCCATTGTTTTGACAGGAATACCTTCTTCTAGTGCAATTGTGCCATCCGGTTGGCCGCCTAACACTTGCCAACGTGGGCGATTGAGTGCAGCTTGTGGGTCGAGGTCATCATCAACCATCGCCGACATCACTTGGAAGTGTCCTTGGGGTTGCATATCACCACCCATCACACCAAATGGAGCATATAATTCACCATCTTTAAGTGACATACCGGGGATAATTGTATGATAGGGTCGTTTACCACCTTGCAACGCATTTGGATGATTTGGGTCAAGCGAAAAACCAGCACCACGATTTTGTAAGAAAACTCCCGTTCCTTTGGCTACAATCGAGCTACCCCAACCATGAAATAGCGAATTGATAAATGAACAAGCATTTCCGTCACCATCAACAACACACAGATAGATTGTATTCGAGCTACCATCAGGTGTCCCGAATGACGGTGGTTGCATCGCTTTATCCGCAGAAACCATCGCACGACGTTCAGCAGCATAACTATTACTGAGTAAGCCTTCCAATGGTGCCGGATTAAATTCAGGGTCAGCAACATATTGGCGGATATCTGCAAATGCAAGGCGCATTGCTTCAATCATCAGGTGCAAGCGCTCTGGTGAATCCCATGCATATTGCGCTAAATTCCACTCTTTAGCGATGTTCATCGCAATCAATGCCGCCAACCCTTGACCATTAGGTGGATGCTCCATAACCGTCACACCATGATAATCAATACTGATGGCATCGCCCCAAGTGGATTTACGATTTTTGAGGTCGTCGTGTGTCATCACACCACCTAGCGACTGTACCGTTTCAACAATCGCATCAGCAATTTTGCCCTCATAAAATGCATCAGGACCACCCTCAGCAACAGCACGAAGTGTATCAGCAAGTCCCGGTAATTTTACAATTTGCCCTACTTTGGGTGGATTACCATCTGGAAGATAATCTTCGGTATTTACACCATTCGCCAACGTCTGTCCACTAGATTCCCATGCCGCACCAAACGCAGGCGATACACCATAACCATCACCCGCATAATGAATCGCATGTGGCAATACATCTTTAAGTGTCATAGTGCCGAATTTTTCAAGCAAGTCATACCATGCTTGTGCTGCGCCGGGCACTGTGACTGCATGCACAGATCGTAGAGGAATTTCGCCTGTGATACCTTCTTTTGTAAGGTGCTCAATCGAAGCAGCTTGTGGGGCACGCCCACTACCATTTAAAGCAGTTACTTTTTTGGTCTTTGCATCATAATATAGCGCGAATACATCGCCACCAATACCTGTAGAAGCGGGTGCAACCACATTCATAACAACTCCAGCCGCAACCGCTGCATCAACAGCATTACCGCCCTGCTTCAATACATCCAATCCGGCTTGTGCTGCCAAGGGATTGCTTGCCCCAACCATACCACGACGCGCCACCACCATTGACCGTCGCGAATCAAAGTCAAACGACATTTGTTTCATATACACCGCTCCTTTTAAAAAATCTCTAAACGGTAGCAGTGTAGCGCGATTTTATGAGAAATAGTTAAGCGGGTAAGTGTTGATCAATAAAACTAAGAACATCCTCGGATGTTTCATTTTCACGCAACTGCCTCAAAAGTGATCGTCCGTCTTCTTCACCAGCAAAAACTGCAATCCGCGCCACCATTAATCGTTCATCTTCGTCATTAGATGTAATGTAAGGTTGTAGTGCCATTTTATACACACGCCATTCAATGTTTTTTCGCATATTTTTAAGAATCCGCAACACCGTAAAACTTGGACGAGATTCGGGATCGCCTTCGTATAAGCTATCGCGTTTTGAATATGACATAAATACGGGCATTGCAGATAAATCCGACATTCCCTGCAATGCACTAACTGCCCATCGTGATGATTGTATCGCTGGTTTAGAATCATTTGCATTTAATAACAAATTTAACAAGGGTTGCCAGTCGTCAGGCTTATTGCCAAATTTCAGGACTTGCGCGCGCACACCTTTTGCAACTTGCCAAACATACGCCGTCTTCATTTCGGTTAACATAGTCATTAACTTCGGCACCATATTGGGCATGTTCCGCTTTTCTAGCGCATAGATAACCTCCATCATCACCTTGGCTTCATCATCTAATGCCTTCAGTGCAATTTCGTATATCAGATTATCCTCTAGCTGACTTTTTAATGCCGCGCAGACTGCCCACGTCCGTATGGAAACCGAGTCCTGTTCATAGAATTTTCGGTATAAATCCAGCAATTCCTTATCGTCGTCTATCTTACTTAGTTGTTCTATAGCTCTCAGACGAATTCGTTCATCTTTATCATGCGTTGCTAGCTCAATAAATTTATCTCGATGCTGTCTCACTTCTCGCCCAAGGGTTACAATCTCCTGCCTCCGAATATCGTAATCATCTTCTTCAGTAAGTTTCGCTAATGCTTCTGCTGCAATGCTATTATCCCCTAATTCAAGTAACATTCGCTTGATACAATTTTGCAAATGTCTATTATTACGCCTATGTCGTTTTTCTTCTAACTTAAGCTGAAACTGCAACAACTCAATAATGTCTGGTTTATATTTTTCGGGGGCAGCATCACAAAGTTCTACGCCCCACATTTGCGTCTTAATGTCATGATGACGCAATACACGTTTCATTGCTGGAATAAGATCTTCATCTAGTACGCGCACCCACTTGCGAACGTCATTTTTCTGTTCAAATTCAACTTGAAAGCGTGCGTATCCGCCTCTGATATTCATATTTTGAACCTGCACATATTTTTCGAGGAGTATGTCATTTGTCCCACCAGTCGATTTCGGCATTGATGGTTTCACAGAATCCGGTAGAGCTTCTAATTCAGCGATCATTTGCTGGATGTGTTCACGTAGAAGTTGATTATCGCACTGAGTACGGCGCTCTTCCAGTATGAGTTGGTGGCGCAACACATCAAGTGACTTCTGCTTGTCGGATCGTGATATATGCTTGAACAATCTTACCGCCAATTGTTGAACTTGTAGGTTCTTATCACGTAAACACCGAGTCAAGGTCGGTAACATATTTGCGCCTTGCATTAACAAAAGATCACGCGCCTCACGCATCATTTGTGCGATATCATCATCCGTGAGGTTATCTTTGGCCAATGTTTCTTTAAATAAGTCAAGTATAGGATTCATAATTAATTATCTCACAAATAAATAAGGGTAGAAGCAATCTACCCTCATTCGGTCATGATTTTATTTTGAAGTACTTTTGGTCGGGCGTTTGAAGATATAGCTTTCGCCATCATAGGCAACCAGTTCAAAACCAGCCTTGCCTAGTTCATTTAAGACAACATGAAGCGGTTCATCTTTCCACTGACCTTGTTTTTCGCCATTAGCCCGGTATTGAATCCCATAAGAATTAATCACCCCGACCTGTACATATTCCCATCTTGGCATCAGATCATCTCCTATACATCAATGATATGTCTTATTTTAATATAGGATTTTTATTTACGACAATATAGCTACTTTTCGCCAAACTGACCAACAGACCAATATTCATATTCCATATGATTGGCAGTTTTATCCGCAAAATCTTTGCCCAATAAACGACTAACAGTATGTAATGCCATATCAATTCCAGCTGATACACCAGCAGATGTAATAATTTTGCCATTGTCCACCCAACGTTCACCGGGACGCGCATCCAAAGTGGGTTCAGCTTCCGTCAACAAGTCAAAAGCTGTGTGATACGTTGTCGCTGCTTGATCCGCTAATAAACCTGTTTTTGCAACTACAAGTGATCCTGTGCAAACCGTCAACAAATGTTCCACATCATCATATTGGGATTGAATCCATGCACGAACATTTTCATTATGCATCAACGTACGTGTGCCCTGCCCACCGGGAATTAGCAATAAGTCGGGTTGTAAGCAATTTTCCATACTATAGTCGACATCCACTTTCAAGCCATTCCGAGCAACAACCCGTTCGCCATCCTCACTTACAAGGTAAACATTAAACGGTTGTGTGCCATCCTCATAACGCGATACAGCAAATACCTCAAACGGCCCAGCAAAGTCTAAAACTTCGACATCATCAAACATAAAAATCGCGACATTCCATTGTTTTTGGGGCATCATTCATTCTCCAGAAAGTGTAATTAAGCGTGTTTCTTTACGTGGTAAAAAATATCGACCATTACTATTGTGCCATTGATGTTCAGACATCAATGCTAAGATCGGTTCAGCATCGCCTGTTAAACCCAGTTGTGCCGTCTGCCCCACGTTGATCACCTCAAGTGGTTCACCATCAACAAGGATTGTTTCAACAGTTAGTTCAATTGACATTGCACTGAGTTTCTTGGGCTTCTGTTTCTTTTTCTTTGGCAGTTGATAAACTGTTAACACATTAAACAATTCACCAACTGTTATCGACTTTTCAACATATCCCGTTACAAACAAAATACCCTCTTGTGACTCTACAATATCAACAACAATTTCCATACAGCATCCTTTTACCACATCATTTTTAGAAGCCTAACAGCAAGTCTTTGTGTTTTCTAGTTGAAGTGCGCGTATAATTAAGATGTCATGTTGGTTCGATTTGTGTATGAAATTACACGACAGTATTCAGTCTGTTGAGCAAATATCAAACCACCCGTACAATACAACCATTAAGAAATAAGCTAACGAGTCATTATGTCCGATCAAGATTCTAACATTCGCGATACGTTAAGCATCGATTGGGAAGCCATCTGGCAATCACTCGATTGGGATGATACCGACCGCCAACAACAAGCGATTAAAGAACGGCTTCATCAACGTGCCCAACAATATGCCAAGCCATCCAAACAACAAGAGAGCTTTCAGGCAGATCAAGATAATACCTATCAACTCCTGACATTCGATCTTGGACCAGAACGCTATGGTATTGATGTCCATATTGTGACAAGTGTGCGCGCCACATCCAAGTTAACCCGCGTTCCAGGTGCTCCACCGTTTTATCGCGGTGTCGTTAATGTGCGTGGGCAAATTATTACTGTGCTCGACTTACGGATTTTGCTATCCCTTGGGGTAGATATCACAGAAGTCCCGCCCGAACTGATTGTCGTGGAGTATAATAAACTTGAATTAGCCATCTTGGCTGATCATATATCGGATGTCGAACGCATCCCAGTAGAAGCGGTCGAACCAATTGAAATGACATATGCACGCGGGGTCACCCTTGGTCGCCTCGTTGTTTTAGATACTGAGCAATTATTAACCAGCGAGCGTCTTATCGTTGGTGGAGTAGATCATTCATGACCCAGCAATCCAACACATCCCAACGTATTGTTGCCCAATTATCCAGTGGCATCGTTTTATCTATGGCGGTCTCAGCCGCTATTCCAGTTCTAATACTATCACTAATTCTATTGAATGACCCTAGTATCGGTTCTGCTATTCTACTTGCGCCAGTTCTCGCGTTTATAGCGGGTGCAGCATTTGGAATCTACGTCTATAATTCGAGTTTCCACCAACTGGAGCAAACCCTTAGCGATTATATTGAAGGACTCGATCGTGTAGCAGAAGGGGATCTCAGCCAACGCTTGACGATTCCCAATATGAATAGCGAATCCGTTGATGGGCGTATGATGATGCAACTTGGAAATGTCATCAACAGCACCCTCGATCAACTAGAATCAATCGTCAGCGAGATTAATCGAGCGATGTTACGCCTTGAAGCCGATACTGAAGCCATCCTAGATGCGACCTCACGCCAAATCACAATGGCAAATGAACAAGATGCTGTTGTGACGGAAACAACAGCAACCGTCAATGAAGTCCGTGCAACTGTCACCGAAACGGCTGAAAGAGCACAAAGTGTTGCCGAGACCGCCCAAACATCCGTGGATATTTCGAAGTCTGGTAACGAAGCTGTCAACGAAACCATCGCCGGTATGGATATTATCCGCCGCCGTGTGGAAGACATCGCCGATAACATCCTTGTGCTATCAGAACATACCCAGCAAATCGGGGAAATCATCGCGACAGTTAATAACTTAGCCGATCAATCACGTATGTTAGCCCTAAATGCCTCAGTTGAAGCAGCACGGGCAGGTGAAGAAGGTAAAGGTTTTGCGGTCGTTGCTATGGAAGTCCGTAACCTTGCCGACCAAAATCGTGACGCAACCGTCCAAGTCCGCGAGATTCTTGGTGAAATTCAACGCTCAACCAACTCAGCCGTCATGGTGACCGAAGAAGGTAGCAAAGGTGTCGATAGCGGACAGCAACAAGTAAATGCTGCTGGTGAATCAATCAAGGAATTATCTAAAGCAATCGAAGATGCTGCCCTCGCAGCAATGCAAATCGCCGCATCCACCCGCCAACAGACTATTGGTATGGATCAACTCACCAACGCAATGCGCACCATTAAACACGCCACAACCGAAACAGTCAGTAGCACGATGCAGGTTGAAGCCAGTGTCCAACGACTACGTGACGCCGCCAACCGTGTCAACGATGTCCTAGCTGGATTAAAATTCGGAGACGAAGAAAGTGCGTAGACAACTGTTTACAAAAAATCCCCTATGCAACAAAAATATCGCATATGTGCCGAACGAAACGGCATTGAGAATAGGTAAGACATATGGCAGATAACGACCTGCTTAATATATTCTGGGAAGAAGTGAGTGAATACCTCAGTTCATTAAACGAGGGCCTACTCCAAGTCGAGATGATGGAAGGTGATGAACAACATGCCCTCCTCACCGAGATGAACCGCTACGCACACAGTATGAAGGGTGCAGCACGAGCTGTAGGTATGGGTTTTATCGAACAGACCGCCCACTATATGGAAGAGCTCTTTAATGCAACTCTAGACGACAAGTTGACACTCTCACCAGAAATTGCCGACAGCATCTACGATGGGCTTGACCTCATTCAAAATGTAGTTGATGGTGTCGAAAATAATCAAGAAGTGGTTGATGAGGTTCTGGCAAATTTAAAGAAAAATGCCGACCAAATCATCAGTGATGATAGTGAAGATAGCGAAGAAGCCATCACAAAACAAGAAAAGCTCAATGCTTTACTTGATGAGAAAATCAAAACAGCGACTGATGAATTCCCAGCATTACAATTTGATGCACCATCCACACCACCAACACCACCAAAGCCCGAACCAACTATTGAGCATCCAATCGAAACACCGCCAGTAACAACCGAGCGTACATCCACATCTACAGGAACGCTTGAAATTGGTGCAATTATGCCAACAATGGCGATGCGTCCAGCGGAAGAATCGATACGTGTCACTGTCAGCAAATTAGATACACTCATGGCGCAAACTAGTGAACTCATCGTCAACAAAATGCAAGGCGAAGAGCGCACCAAAAACGTCGGAGATATGCTACAGAAGCTCAGCCGTTGGCAGAGAGAATGGCGCAGTGTGCGGGCAGCTTATATTCGCCTCGCACGGCGTATGCAAGATAGTGACACACCCGACCCAGAACTAACAACGATCTTTAAATTCCTTGAAGCAAACCAACGATACCTTGCGGAAACTAATCGTGAAGTCGCTCAACTGAAACAACTACTGACTCAAGATAATATGCAACTCAGCACGCTTGCCGATCAACTTCAAGACGATATGTCACGCCTGCGCATGATGCCCTTTGAAACGATTGTTGGGGCATTTCAACGTATGACACGCGATATTGCTCGTGACATGGGCAAACAAATCCGGCTATCCATTCATGGATCCGGTGTCGAAATCGACAAAACCGTATTGGATGCTCTTAAAGACCCGCTAATGCATCTGTTACGTAACGCCATTGATCATGGGATAGAATTACCAGCAATGCGCGAAAATCTAGGCAAATCTCCCACAGGTACAATTGGTATCGAAGTTGAACAACGAGGTAGTGAAATCCTTATCAGCATCATTGATGATGGTCAAGGTCTCGATCTTAATCGCATCCGCATGAAAGCTGTCGAAAAAGGCATTCTATCAACTAAAGAAGCCAATGCACTCAGTGATGAAGAAACGCAAAATTTGATCTTTCATTCAGGTTTTAGCACCAACAATGATGTCAACGCCATCAGTGGGCGTGGACTCGGTATGGATATTGTTCGTGACCGCATCGAAGGATTGCGCGGACGTGTCACCATTAGTAGTCAATATCGTATTGGCACGACCTTCACCATAAGTGTTCCTGTCTCGCTGACGCGTATCCGCTGTATTATTTTGACAATCGGTGAAGAAAGTTATGCCATCCCGTCAATTATGGTCACGCGTATGATGACGTATCAACGTGAGGATGTCTTTACGGCTGAAGGCAAAGATATGGTAACAATTAATAACCAACCGATGCCATTTGTCTCAATGGGTGCAATCCTCGATATTCCAGCTAATTTTGATAAAGATCGTGATGAATTCCCATTAGTCGCCCTGCAAGCAGCTGACCGTAACGTCGCCTTCGAAATCGACGAATTGACCAGTGAAATGGAACTCGTACTCAAACCGCTCGGACAAGAATTACAAGCTGTACCGTTTGTATCTGGGGCGGCACTACTGGGTACCGGCGAGGTGATAATCGTACTAGATGCCAACGATTTAATTCGTAAAGCAACAGGTGTTCAACTATCCCGTCGTCGCCGTGTGGCCATCACCCGTCAACAAGCACCAGAAATTCGACGCGTTCGTGTTCTCGTCGCGGACGATTCAATTACAACTCGTACGTTAGAGAAAAATATTTTGGAAACTGCTGGGTTTGAGGTTCATGTCGCGATGGATGGTCTTGAAGCATGGCAAATGCTCACTGAAATTGATGTTGATCTCGTCATCAGTGATGTTGAAATGCCAAACTTAACTGGACTTGAACTAGCAGCACGAATCAAGAACAATTCACATACCGATCATTTACCTGTTGTCTTACTCACATCACTTGGAAAGCCAGAACAACGCGAGGCCGGAATGCGTGCAGGAGCCGATGCTTATCTTGTAAAATCTCAATTTGACCAGAAAGCATTGTTAGAAACCATACAATCGGTACTTTGATATAATATAAATCTAGCCTCGAGGAAGTAAATCGTATACAGTCAGAGGATGGAACAGCCTATTATTTCATTAACCAACAAATAGCAACACCATGCAAACCAAATTAAAACCAAAAGTCCTATGTCATTTATATACTTTCATACTATGATTAATTTTAGAGTGCTGTAAGGGACAAATACATGAGTTCTCCCGTGCGCGTTTTACTGGCAGATGACAGCGCAACGATCCGTCATTATCTTAAAGCCATTCTCAATAATTCGATTCATATGGAAATTATTGGCGAAGCAAAAGATGGGATGGATGTCATTGAAATGGTACATCAGCTCAAGCCCGATGTGGTATCAATGGATATAAATATGCCTCGTATGGATGGTTTAGAAGCCACGCGTCAGATTATGGCTGATATTCCAACACCAGTTGTGGTTGTGAGCGGATTGGTCGAATCAGATATCGAATTGTCTATGAAGGCTCTTGAAGCGGGTGCATTGGCTGTCGTTGAAAAACCACCCGATCGTAATAGTCCCGATTTCGAAGATAAGCGCAAACAATTAATCAATACGATTCGGGCAATGGCAGGGGTTAGTGTTGTCTCGCGTAAGCGAAAAAATAAACAGCATGTTGATAATCGACAACGGATACAAGAATTTCGAAAAGTAACTGACCGTTTATCAAAGCCAGAAATTATCGGCATTGGTGCAAGTACGGGTGGTCCAAGCGCAATCCAGCGCGTCCTTAAAGAATTCCCAAGTGAAACATCTGTACCAATTGTCGTCGTACAACACATGCCACACGAATTTTTGCAGGGTATGACACGCTGGTTACAACGCTCAACACGTCTAAACATTAAAATTGCAGAATCCGGTGAGCAGTTAATGCCTAATTGGGTCTATATCGCCCCAGGTACAGCACATATGACAGTAAGACGACAGAATGAAAACTTGATAGTGCGTTTGATTAAAGATCGTGGCAATCCACAATATCAACCATCAATTAATATGCTCTTTAATTCCTTAGCTACAAGCTGTGCCAGTAATGCGATTGGTGTGATTATGACTGGCATGGGCGATGATGGTGCAAGTGGATTACTAGCAATGAAACAAGCGGGTGCCAAAACATTTGCACAGGATGAACAATCATCAACTGTGTATGGTATGCCAAATGCGGCTGTTTTATGTGGTGCAGTGAATTCAGTCGTCCCATTATCAAGTTTAGCACCTGAAATACTAAAAATGTTATAATGGTATTAGACAAATCTTTCATACTTGTTATTTTAGCAAACCGCAACCATTTAGAGACCCAATTGGGGCAGAGGATGACATGGCATTAGAAGTTCTGCTGGTCGAAGATAGTAAAACACAGGCACAGCAAATCAAAGAAACATTGGAAAGTGTCGGACTTCGTGTTCGTATCGCATATGATGGACCTGATGGATTGCGTGATGCAATTTCAAACCCACCTGCATTGGTTGTACTGGATGTAAAACTCCCGAGTATGGATGGCTTCCAAGTCTGTCGTCGGTTAAAACGTAACCCTGCAACCCAAGATATTCCGGTTGTGATGTTAACCGAAAAAGCAGGTCCCAAAGCAACAATGTCTGGTCTACGCTCAGGAGCAGATGACTATATCCCTAAAGATATATTCGCATCTGAACACTTGATTGATACCTTACATGAACTCGGCATTCTCGAAGATTAGTACAAATGCAAGAAATGGAGTTGGTTTTTCATGTCTGATGTAGGACCATACAAAGTACGCCCCCCTGTCATGTCTGTGCGGGTTGAAGATGCAATGGACATCATGATCGTCCGTGATACAACACGTCGCGCATCATCGCTGATTGGATTTACACCAGCTCATCGTGCCCAACTCTCTAGTGCCGCCGCAACACTCGCTGAACTCGTCCTCAAAACAGGGGAAGCCCATACCATTCATCTCAATGGGATTGCCGAAGGGATGAAATCCGGTTTACAAATTTCTTCAGAAACCCCATGGTTAGCAGGAGTATCAGCCAATAATGTGCTGATTGCTCTAAAATCTAAGATGGGAGATCTTGTTGATGAAATTATGCTTGAAGATGGAGACCCACCGACTATTCTGATGATTATGTGGCTTAGTGATACGGATACAACTTCACGATGACCGATGCAACATATGATAAACTACCCATACTAACCTTTACATTAGGGGATGAAAGCTATGCCCTTAAAATAGAGGGGGTAGTCGAAGTAGCAGCAATGGTCGACTACTCACCAGTTACCGATGCAAATCCTGCGTTACTCGGTCTCATCAATCGTCATGGTCAGGTTATGCCATTAATTGATTTGCGGGTTGTATTCCAATGTCATGTCCCGCCGATTGACTCAAATGTGTTATTTATTGTCGCGCAACATGACGGTGTATTGGTTGGACTAGTCGTTGATGCGGTAAATCAGGTAGAATATATGGAGCAAGGTGATTCAACAGTTGCGCCCGGCGGTGGACGCTGGATTGAAGAAGTTGCTAGTTATGGTGATAAACTCATTCAGATCGTTAGTTTAACTGCAATCATTGAAAATTTATTGCCGGAGACAATCGCCAAGCAAGAGGTTGAGGACAGGTAGAAATATGGCAATTGACGGACAAAAAGAGCGTATCTTAATCGTAGCTAAAGACGAAGACCTACGAGAAATGCTCGTGGATACGCTTGAACAAGCAGGCGGGTATGCGACTGTGCAATCCAGCACATTTGAAGAAGCCCTCAGCGAAATTCTGTTAACCGACTTTGACCTCATCATTACCGAAGCAGAACTTCCAGATCTCAGCGGAATGGATCTATTAGCCGTTGTTGGTGGTTTGCGCCCCGGTGCACGCGTCATCGTCATTGATGATGATTTGTCGGCAAAAAGTGCTGTTGCGGTCTTCCGTCTTGGTGCAGTCGATTATCTCTATAAACCGCTTAATTTGTCCTTCGTCTTGATGCAAATAGAACGTCAACTTGAAATCCAACGGGGTGAGGAAATTGTCCCGAAAATAGACGATAAGCCAAAGAAAGTCCCAGTGACACGAGATCGAGCAAAACGTCTTGATCCACGTACACGGTCAGCCGCCCTGCGCTTAAGCCGTAACCAATTTAAAAATATCAATTCAGCCTTAAATCGTCTACTGGGTCACGTTCGTGCAGGTTTTGTCGGTTTAGTTGATTCTGATGGCAATATGGTTAGTGCAGCTGGCACTTTGGACGACTTTGATTTGCAGTTGCTCACACAAGCATTGAGTATCGACCACAGCGCACAACGGTCACTCGCTGACATTTTGTCCGAAACTAAATTCCACTCCACCTACTTCGAAGGTAACGAGATGGGTGTCTACATCATTGAGTTCGGTCAACCTTATACAGTCACCCTTGCTGTCATCTGTAATACGGATGTTAAACCGGGTATGGTGTGGTTATATAGCAAACGTACAGCAGCCGTTGTTGATGAAATTCTGAAGACTATTCCACAACCACGGTCATTACCTAAATTGAACTAATAAGTAATATCAAATCACTAAGATTGTTGCCACGACTGACTTAGCTATCTGTGATATTCCCTTGCGCATCGACCCAATAGTCATTACCGTAGAACAAAACCCATGCACCAACTTCATCCCACTCTCGTAGTTGTCGTTTGAGGTCTTGAATTTCATCCGAGAATGCTTGTTGCCAATTCTCACCATAGAACTCTTTGAAGAGGTCACGCTCTTTTATATATTCATCATCATGATCCGGTAAAATAAGTGCAAAAGATGACGGATAATCCTCAATCCCAATCATATCACTTGCCCAAAATTTTTGTACGTGTACCGACTCAAATGTTGCAATTCCGAGAGATTTGAGATATTTGCGTTCCGACTCGATAACTCCATCTTCACCACGCCTCGTCGACTTTGTCTTAAATGGAGGATGGGTTGTCTCATCTATCATCTCACCGTCAGCATCAAAATAGACCATTGTCACAGCAGGATAGCCACTAAAAGCAACCAATGGTTTTCGATCAGCAGAACGTCCCGGATAGATACCATAATAAGGATGTTCTTTGATAATGTACTGTCGCTGACTACTCATTGTTGTTAGTGTAAAACACTTCAGCTTCGGCAACTGCATCCGCGGTACCAATTTCTGTCAGAGCTTCAGCAGCAATATCACAGATTCGTTTTGGCATACCTGACCACATAACAGGCGGCATTTCTGTATCTGCGAGTAAGTCCACCAATGAGCTTACAGCACGACGATCACCAATCTGCCCCAATGCTCGTGCGGCACGTCCTCGTACAGAAGGATTTTCGTCATTGAGCATGTCTACTAATGGCAAAACCGCCCGAACATCACCAATTTCGCCAAGCGCATCAACTGCGCCATCGCGTAAACTGCGTTCTTTATCATAGAGTGTCTGTAATAATGCAGGCACAGCATGTTCGTCATTCAAATGTCCCAATGAAAACGCGGCACTTGACCGCACCAATACATTTTCATTCTGATCAGTTAATATGTCCAGCAAAATACCTAGCGCTTCATAATTGCCAAGTTGACCCAACGAATATGTCGCACTCATGCGATGGTCTAGCGATGCCGAACGATCCAACATAATATCGCGTAATAGGTCAAAGGCGCGGTTATCCCCTAATTTCCCAACCGCCCAAATCAATCCTGATTTAATATCATTATGCGTCGAGTCTTTTGCCAACAACTCCAGCATTGGCTTTAATGCTCGCATATCACCCAGCATACCTAATGTATGCGCAGGGTTCGTCGCAGCAATCGTCAAAGCATATTCATTAGGATCATCAAGATGATCAACCGAGTATTGATAAGCAAAATAATCTCGTACTAAGAGGTGAATAAACCGCACTTGTGCCCCGCTACCCCGTAGGATATGGAGTTGATTCCCCATCTCAACAAATTCTGAGGCTTGTTCATCACCGACTACCTGCTCAAAATACCATGTCGATAGGATATTCTTAGTGCCCGCCATTTTACCTGCATCCCACATCGCCACCTTGCCAACCACTGTATAGAGTTCATGTAAATTGAATGGTAAGCGGACATTCGGTTTACGCGCCTCATGTTGATAACGGCGTTGGACGTAAGTCGTGAAGATCATATCGCGCAAATCCCCGCTCGTCAAATCCTTCAGTTGGCGGGCTTGTTCACCTAATCCAGCATAAGCATACGTAAACAAGCTCAATAGCAACGGATTCCGCGCCATCTCGCGCAACTCATCATCTTGTTTCAATGCAACCCACAAATCAGGTAGATTCGCTAAAAAGGTATGAATCTGATCATCGGTTAACGGGCGCAAAACAACTGATCCATTCAGTGGAATTTTCGTTCCGACTTCCTCATAATCTAGCACACGACAACTGAGTAAGACTTGATTGTTATCGGGCAACATATCAATAAAACGCAATCGAGGATCAAAACGTTTATGGGTCATTGGGTCGTCACGTTCGCCACCCAATTCATCAAGCCCATCTAAGAGCAATATCAATTGCCCATTCACCAATAAGTCATCAATATCGTTCTTGAGTACAGGCACAACTTGTCCTAGCCACTCGTTAAACTCTTGACGCTTTTGCATATTCCATGTCGCAATTGGCGCAAGGATTGGTAATGGTTGGGTCGGGTCTAATAGGCGGCGATCAATAGCCGTACGTGCCATCGCCATCAGTGTGACGGTCTTGCCTGCACCGGGATCACCTAATAACAATAAACGTCCATCATGTGCATCAAACGCACCTTCAAATGTTGAGTAAACTTTGCCCTCTTCATCTTCATCAATACTGTCACTGCTGATACCCGCCATATCAAAAAATGCCATTGGCAACGCGCCACCACTCACCCGTTGTTGGTCTGCAACTGCCGAGGGATTATTCGTTGCTTCTAGTGTGACAATTTGTGTTCCTGGAACAGCCGAAATGACAGCTCGTCTTAAGTAATTATCAATCTGTTGGCGCAATGCATTCAAATAACTCCGATATGGGTCATCAGGAATGATGGTCTGCATCTGTGTCAGTGGTGTATCATCGGCTGGCGATCTATCCTGTGATATAGCAGGTTGGCTCGGTGATGACTGTTGGCGTGGTTGGTTCAGTCGCGATAATATCTGACGAAAATCATTTGCCATTGCAAGAACATCTGTATAACGATCTTCCGGTTCTTTTGCAGTTGACTTTTGTATGACACGATCAAATTCTATGGGCATAGAGTTATTAGCAGATTGGATCGTTGGTAGGGGCTCAGCAATATGACGCACCATCATCTGGGCAACCGTCTCACCCTTATAGGGGTGGATACCAGCTAATAATTCCCATAACATAATCCCCATCGCATAAATATCAGAATGTGGTGTTACATCTAGTCCTTTTAACTGCTCTGGCGAAATATAAGCAGGCGTACCCATAATATTGCCAGCTTGCGTCATCTGTGCATTGCTATCCTTATTCTTAGCAATACCAAAATCTGTGAGATACGCATTCCCACGTTCATCCAACAATATATTTGCTGGCTTTAAGTCACGATGTATGACATTATTACCATGTGCCACTGACAACGCATCACATAACTGATTCAACAGTTTCGACACATCCTCCAACGGCATCGCGCCATTTTCTTTGAGGTAATCATTTAAACTGCCCCCAGTAACATAGCGCATCACAAAATACGCACCTTCATCACCACGCCAATAATCAAATAATGGCAAAATGTGAGGATGTTGTAACTGAGCAACAGTTTGGGCTTCAATCTCAAACCGTTTGGAAAAATCAGGCTGATTAGCAAATTCCGGCAAAATCATCTTCATTGCTACGTACCGATTTACCGTTTGTTGATATGCAAGATATACGGCACCCCAACCACCTTTGCCAATCAACTGCTCCACTTTATATCCACGGATTGTTTTTCCCAATAAGGACTCTAAATCAGACATAAATTTATCCCTACAATGACCACTTACCAACCAAGTGTAGCCTATTTTGGTAACTTATGCAGTTTTTTATGACCGTGGATTTACCATTCTTTGACATCGTGGCTATCTCAATACCATAGAATGCGTTACAGTGTGCACATTATCGTAATCAACTAGGAAAAAGTAACTCACCTATGGCAAAAGTAGAACATGGTAGCGACAATATCTTTAACATCACAAACCCCAACGCTTATCGCTGTCAAATTTTTCACTATCATCGTAAGTTATCACGCCTCTATTTAAGTGTCTATCAAGGACAAAAAAATATTCCTGCATTCTATCTATTATTCTCGGATGTCGGCTATATCGATGCACCTATGAGTTGGCTCGGTGCAAATTTTAGTATCGCAGAAAAAAGTGACTGTATAGACTTGATGTTAGCAACTGGATTAGTAGGAGAAGCCATTCGGCAATTTCCCGATGCATATGCGTCTGTCACCGATTATGCCAAGCTATACCAAGTCGTCACACCACATCAACCCATTCGAATCGTCGCCAGCAGTGGCACAATGATGCAATCTGTGCCAAATGAAGTCTTGAGTTAGGCGCTGTCATAGATATATTTTACACAAATTTGATTGAGCTAACCTCAAAACTGATGTACACTTATATTACAGTTTATTTCATTAGGAAAACTTATGGGCGATCGTGTCGGACAAACTATCAACGGCTATACATTTAAAAGATTGCTTGGTTCAGGTGGACAGAGTGAAGTTTATCTAGCCCATCATGATAAATATGAAAACGATATAGTAGTCAGAGGCACATTACCCGAATTTGCACAAGATTCAGAAGCAGTCAAACGCTTTCAAATAGAAGCGACTATATTCTTCCGTCTCAAACATCCTAATATTGTTCCACTACTTGACTATTGGCGTGATGAAGAAGGCACGTGGTTAGTACAGGAATATATGCCAGGTGGTAGCTTACGCGATAAAATAGAATCAAAAGATGACATGCCACTTGCTAAAATTGCAGATATGTTAGATGACATCAGCCCAGCATTTGATTTTACCCATCAACGCAACGTCATTCATCGAGACATCAAACCAGATAATATTTTATTCGACGACAACGGCACAGCATATATCCATGATTTTGGCGTCGCAAAACGACTTAAGTCGGATTCAATAACCCGTGCAGACGTTATGATCGGGTCACCAGCTTATTTCTCACCAGAGCAAATTCAAAAGCACCCCGTTACAGCACAAACCGATATCTACATCATGGGAGTTACACTCTTTGAAACCATCACAAAAGTGCATCCATATGCCGACTCACATACTAAAATGCAGTTAATCCTCAAGCATCTACAAACACCTTTACCATCGCTTTCTCGACACAAATCTGATATACCATCAGATATTGATGATGTACTAAAAATCGCTACTGCCAAAAATCCACAAGAACGTTATACAAAAATGACTGACCTAGCCAAAGCATTTCGTAAAGCCATCCCCATCACCTCGTGATTAACAAGGTGTCAGATACCATGCCAGTACATCAATATTTTTCACATAATGCAAAATTGGGGGGACATCGGGGAGTGTCAGACCTGTTGCATGCCCCATTGTATTAACTACAATATCAGCTTCTGCAGGTTGAAGTTGCCACTTTTCATGATGAATCTCACCACGATAGAGATTCGATCTATTATCCATCGAATATAAACAATAACGTTCCGTCAACCACTCATCTAAGGATCCCTCGGAACTAAGTTGAACATCGCCAATTGGACGATAACGCGCGATAAAATCCGCTGATGATTCACCACGATGGGTACGCCGACTATTATATTGAATCCAGCCATGCCGCTGATGCGTCAATGCCATATCAGCATCCATATAAGGCAAATAAAAAGCCTTCCGTGCAACACGTACAGCTAACGAATGATCAGCATCCAAGCTAAAGAACCAAACACCCGGTTTATTTTGGTAAGTGACATAAGTGCGCACATTTAATTCCAAGAAACAATGTGTCGTAAGCACTTCGAGCAAATAACGTGCACGGACATGATTCATCAAAAAAGGCACGATGCCAATATATGCCATGCCCTCAAATGTATCTAAAGTTAGTGCAGATGGGATATACGGGCGCATCACTTCCACCGGTAGCGCCCAATGTGCAAACAAAAGACGTTGCCATGATTGCGCCATCACCCATGGACTTTGTGGTAGTTGCCACGGGCGATGCGCATGATCTGCAAGAATTTGATTAGCCGGTAACGGGGACATTATTGAGGTCGCCGAAACGAATCGGTACGAAGTTTGACCAAACCCAACCGACAGTCCCTTTCCAAACAACTTGATACCAAGTGTTATCAGCCGTACGTCCTACAATCGGTAAAAATGAACCCCATGTAATCCGTCCAGTTTGATCAGATAACGTCGTTGGTTCGCCACGCAATTTCATGCCTGCGCGGGTCTGTCCAATAACACCCGTATCAGCGACTCCTGCTGGCAATCCACTTGCTGATGCTGCACTCGATACCGGAACAGAGAATTCGTTTCCATCAATAAACAAATAATAACCCCATACCCAACCGACTTTATCTGCCAGTTGAATCAAGAACCACCGCGCATTGGGATCGCGCCCAATAATCTGATAGGTTTGTCCACGTAAGGTTCGGTCAATCACGTTACCGCCCAATGATGGCGCATCACGGACATTAAGCACAGCCGCACGGATAATAGTCGCTGTAATCGCACCTGCTGGGATTGGTGGCAATGCGGTATTTGATGGTGTCAACGTCGGACCAGTTGTCGCAGTTGGACCTGCAGTAGCAGTTGTACTTTGCGTCCAGCTAAACGAAATCTGCGCAGAATCGGTTTGTTCAACAAATTCAACGGTGATTGAATGCGAATCACCAGATAAGGCAACAGTTGCTTGGAAGGTATTCACTCCTGTCGCACTCAATTGGTCAATGACAACTGTACCATCAATTGTCACACGCACACCATCATCAGCTGTAGCAGTAAACACATAGGTCGCCGCTGCGATAGATTGTGTGCCCGTCCAACGAATGGAGAAGTTATCCACGCCAACAAATCCATCAATCGGGCTATCTGTTCCATAATTAAAATTAATATTGCTATCAATACGGGTAATCGCAGGCGATCCCGAAAAACTATTGTTGTTATAATATTGACCTGTCCAATCCGACCCAAAATCCTGCGCCATTACGACAGGAGGTTGTTGAGTCAGACTAAATCCGATGGTCAAACATATTGCAAGTAAAAAAAGAATGAGGCGATACCGTTTCATACCCTGCTCCTCAGTGGTCAGCAATCAGTTATTCAGCTATGATAACGTACTCTACTGTTAAATCATAATAAAGATCGTTATATCAAACAATCAGACAATAGTCCTGATATAGTACCTATTATATCACCTTGCGGATTTTCGACACATGATTCACACAATCGTAGACAAAGCGTAGCAATCAGAAACAAATCAACATGCTATATTGGTGTCAAAGTATTATATGGTGAGTCATTTCCAATATGTCTAAAATAACTGACAAACATGCACAAATAGTAAGTGTAGTTGTTCCATGCTTTAACAATGCAGAAATCGTAAAAGAAATGGTTGAGCTAATTTTATGTCAGGATCAAGTTAACGAGGTCATTATCGTAGATGATAACTCAACTGACGGAACAATAGATGTACTCAAAATAATTGAGCAAGAGCAACATCCTAGAATCAGCATTTACTATAACGCTCAACACACAGGCAAAGGAAAAACACTTACAAGGGGTTTTCAGAAAGCAACAGGTGACATTATCATCATCCAAGAACTTGATTGGGACTATGATCCACGCGAATATAGTCTAATGCTTACCCCGATTACTTTAGTGAATGCACAAGCGGTCTATGGCTCACGCTTTCTTGGAAGCCAACGCATAGCAATATCCTTTTTTCGCATGCTTACTGACAAAAGTCTGAAATTAATAACTAAGCATCTCTATGGCTCAATCCTGACTGACATGGACACGAGCTTTCGTTCTTTCCTTCAGGAAATAATAGAAGATATCTCTCTAAAAGAGTCAGGTTTCAAGAGTGATTACGAGCTAATCGCGAAAATTCTAAAACAAAAATCAAGTATTTATGAAGTCCCTATACACTATAGGGCAAGAGAATATGTACCTATCAAGACAATTAAGTGGCAAGATGTTCCCATAGTTATTTGGACATTACTCAAATATCGATTTGTTGATTGAACATCTCCAATCTGCACTATCGTAGCCAAAGCGTATAAGTCGTCGGTCTAGTCAAACCCAACCACTATGATATAATTCCGCTTGCCTTATAATAGGAACACATTAAACAGACAACATATTGTGGATACCTTATGAAACATCCAGCATCACCAACACCTACTCCAAATGCACCGATGCCAACCCTAAGCGTCGTCATCCCATGCTATAACGAAGTCAAAACAGTCAAAGAACTAGTTGACCTCGTGCTTGAGGTTGAACTTGTCACAGAAATTATCATTGTCGATGATGGTTCGACAGACGGAACACTTGATGTCCTCAAAGAAATTGAGGAAACCGGAGATGAAAAAATCAGAATCTATTACCACGAGCAGAATCAAGGCAAGGGTGCCGCTCTGGTTACAGGATTTCAACATACAACCTGTGAAGTAATTGTCATTCAGGATGCTGATTTTGAGTACGATCCTAACGAGTATCCGCTATTGTTAGAACCAATTCGCGAGGGACGTGCAACAGTCGTCTATGGCTCGCGCTTCCTCGGCGGAACACGTAAAGCCATGAACTTCTTGAACATGGTCGCTAACAAGGGCCTCACGCTGATTACGAACATTCTTTACAATGCAATCCTCAGTGATATGGAAACATGTTATAAATGCTTCCGTCGCGAAGTTGTCGAGGACATGACCATTCATGCACGCGGTTTTGAATTCGAACCAGAATTTACAGCTAAGATACTGAAAAAAGGGATTCGTATCGTTGAAGTCCCTATTTCGTATTATGGTCGTGAGTATCACGAAGGCAAAAAAATCAAGTGGACAGACGCGCCGATTGCTGCATGGACACTGCTTAAATTCCGCTTTACAGATTAGGTTTGCGCTTTAAATCCTGATGACCCGTTTCCCACGTATTATTGCATTTTCACTGCTAGTGTCATTGGCATTAGCAGTTTCGATTTTATTTGATCTATTTCCATTGGTACGTGGTCACGAAATCCTCAGTTGGCAATGGAGTTATCTTGAGCCAAATATTCGCGCAATTCCACTGATCATTTCCACGTTTATCTATTTGCTGATTGCCGGATTGTTATTTAACCGTCGTCCCCGCTGGTTGATGCTATGGAGTACGATCGGCACCATTATTTTGTCGTTCGCGGTTATCTATGTACGCTTTGACAATGTGCTCTATGAGCAATGGTTACGTACAGTCTCAGGGTTAACTACAGGGCCACATCTCGCGGGTGCAGTCATTGATTGGAGCAGTACTCGCACACTCACCCAATGGGCAGACATGATGTGGGATTTCGACACCCTCAGCGGGCATATTGCGCTTAGTCCGCCGGGTTTGCCAATGTTTCACGGTGGCTTAAATGCTATCCTAGAAAATTTCCCCGCCATTACCGCACCCGTTTATGCAGAATTATTACCCAACCAATGCCATAATTTTTTGATGCTAGACTATTCGCATGCTGAATGGACATCCTCACTTTTTGGTGTGTTAATGCCCTTATGGTCAGCATTAGCAATCTTCCCACTCTATGCCTGCGCTAACCGATTAGTAGGTCACTATGCGAAATGGGTAATCGTCTGGTGGGCATTGATTCCATCATTGCTTATTTTCACACCCAACTGGAACAGCCTCTACCCGTTATTAGCATTACTCGCATTTTGGTTTTATCTGGTCGGGCTATCATCATCACACCGTTTTAAAGCTATTGGCTCATGGGTGATTTCTGGATTTCTCGTCAGTCTCTTGACATTTGTAAATGTCTCGCTTGCACCACTGCCGGGGGTGTTCGGCTTTTATACACTCCTACACTACTTCCGCAATGAACGCCACGATAAACCCTTCTACCGCCCATTGATGATTGGGGTGTGGTTCGGACTTGGCACATTCTCCGTATGGATCGTTTATTACATCGTCAGTGGCGGCACAACCCCGCTCGATATTCTCGATGTCGCGATGGGACGACACCTTGGTCAAGAACGATTATATTTGCCGTGGGTAGTCTTCCACTTCTGGGAATGGGCATTCTTTACAGGGATACCATTGGTTATCCTTTGGATTTGGGCAAGCGGCAAACAAGTGTTGGGGCTGCGTAGTACAGGCTCGGTGACAGCAATCTCAGTGTTGTTGACCCTACTCGTACTGGTCATCAGTGGCACGGCACGCGGGGAAACGGGACGCGTCTGGTTATTCTTTTCGCCGTTTGTATTGATCGGTGTCGTCGAATTATTCCACATCCTCAACTTACAATCCCGTCGAGCAGGCTGGATGATGACTTGGGCACAAGGGATTTTCATGCTAAGTGTCTGTATCACCATTCCAGCAGTGGATGTGCTCGACTTTACCGCACCGCCACCTGCACCAGACATCATCACTGACACACGCCCTATAGATGTCACATTTAACAATGAATTACGTCTTGTCGGTTGGCAAGGTGACGTCATAGAAAATGAATTTGTACTCACGCTCACATGGAAAGCACGTCAGCAAATTTTGCGTCCGTACTGGTTTGCAGCACTCTTAGTCGATCCTGAGGGCAATCCCGCCGGAGAGGCACTTGTCTGGCAACCATTTGAGACAAATTATCCGACCACCTGCTGGCAACCTAACTCATTTCTGAGCGATCAAGTTACCTTACCCATCCCGGATGACGCAATTCAGGGTGATTATTGGGTGAGCCTATCTATCATTCCCGAAGTCGATCAACCCGACACCCGCCTGCCTATCAATCTACCTGATGGCAATCAAGACATTCAATTAGGTTTAGGTCCGACAAATTACACACATAGCAACTAAGAGGTTTTTATGCCAATCATCCGCCGTTCAACAGCACTTTTGCTTTTGATAATTGTTATCGTATCTGCTGGATTACGCCTCATCCAACTGGACACTGCGCCATGGGGCGGTCATGGCGATGTGGCATGGATTGGCATTAACGCGCTCGATTGGGTTGATCGGGGGGTATTCCCCTACTATGTGTTTGAACTCTACGCACCAGAACCAATGATTGTACAAGTCGTTGCCATTTTGCAAACGATCTTAGGGCCGTCATTCTTTACATCACGGCTAGCAACAGTCATTTTTGGCGTATTGCTTGTCTTGTTTTTATTTCCCGCGACTTGGTGGCTCATTGGCGACAACATCAAACCTCATGTCCGTGAACGTGCCGCTTTACTGGCATCACTCGCGGCAGCTATGTCGGTCCACGCCATCTATGTCAGTCGGCTGGGAATGCGGGCTGCCTTGTTCCCAGCATTATTAGCACTCGTCGTCTGGTTGACTGTATGGGCATGGCGCAAAGGCGGTTGGTGGCGATGGGCGTTAGCCGGTGTTTCACTCGCCATCATGCAATATAACTACATCCCTGCCCGACTTGTACCTGTTATTTTGGCGTTGTGGTTTGTTCACAGTTTCATCTTCCATCGGGAACAATGGAAAGGTGCGATTCGCGGTTGGATCGTGATGGCAATTGTTTCATTTGTCCTGACGCTACCGAATCTCATCACATTCGCAACCACGCCCGAAGCATTTAGTGCCCGAGCCGATACCGGAAGTGCAACCACAGGCGGATGGGCATGGGATCATACAGAGAGTGTGGGCGAACTCATCAGCATCGTCGCTCAAAAAATCGGGCTCGAAGCCTTAGCTGTCGGCATTCATTGGGAAGGTCCATACAGTGTGATGAACAGTCCAATGCTCACACCGATATTTGCAATTGGGTTCACCGTTACCCTATTCATGGCAATCCGACATCCCAAGCGCATTGTCTATTGGTGGGCATTGCTTGGATTACCGATTATGCTCTCGACTGATCTCATGAGTGGTGCAGTCGTTGAGATTCATTCTGTGCGTCAGAGTGGTGTTTTACCCTTCCTGTTTATTCTGGCAGGGGTCGGATTATCCGATTTATGGACATGGCTAGAACATCGTGTTTCAAAACAACTCGTCGCAGGTGGGCTACTCATACTCGCACTTGTTCCCACATTCATCACCATGAATACGTATCTCAATGAGTATATTCCGGCAGGCTATACCCGAGAGGAATCTGGTTGGCGTGACGAACAAATCGACATCGACCTTGCCAATTACATCCTCGATAATCCCGATGATAGTTACTTACTGCCCTATGATGAATACTCGCGCTCAAATATTGCATACATGACGATGTATGAATTCCGTGACCGTCATAGTGCTATTTCCGCTGACGGACAACTTAACATTAAAAATCCTCCCGATGAACTCAAGGTTATGATTACTGCGGATCCTTATCGCATCCGTCATAATGGGCGTGTAACACAATGGTATCAACGGACATGGGTACTCCTCCACGACGGTCAAACCTATCTTTTACCTCCATTCACTCCAGAACAAACTGAGGTTTTATTTACGGCAATTGATAATTCCGATGCACAACCGTATATTGACCGAAGTGACACTGAAATCGCCAACTTCTACACACTCAACACCCCAGATAGTCTATTTGCTAGTCGTGATGTTATTGAATACCCTATTGATGCGACCTTCCGTTTACCAATGGATGCTTCACAACCTGAGGTTAAGGTGCATGGCTATACAGTCTCGACTGATGAACTAGTTGCCGGCGACACCCTCTTCGTGACACTCTACTGGCAAGCATTACAACGTACCAGCGAAGATTATGAAATATTTGTTCAAATACTCAATGATAATGGCAATGTGGTCGGGGCTACTCACGATTTTCCATATAACGGTATGTATCGCACCCGCATATGGAATACCGACGAACTGACAGCAACTCATCACTGGCTCAAATTAGCGGATGAGTTACCTGTAGGGCGCTACACTTTACGCACAGGACTATATCGGATGTTGCACAATGAGCCCCTAATTACTGAAGGTGCATCTGTAAATGCAGAGAATACAGCCGTATCCGCACCTGATTTACGTGTCACCGCCCCATCATCAAACATAATTGTTGCAGACCTCGAAACAGAAATTCAATTTGGTGATTTGCTACAACTTTCCGGCTTAGACATAGTTGCCAACGAGCAAACTTTTGATTATGGCGATACATGGGATGTATCTACAGATACCGCGCTAGATTTCACGTTTGAATGGTCTGTTCTCAATCGACCAGACCGTGATTATTCACTATTTCTACATGTCACCCCGACTGATAGTCCTAGCCCCGTCGCACAAGCAGACAGATCACTTGGCGCAGATACATATCCAACAGGCGCATGGCGAAGTGATGATACACTCACCGATCAAGTTACATTAATTTTCCCAGAAGATTTAACAAACGGTGTCTACGATGTATGGGTTGGCGTTTATTTTTACGCCGATAATTCTCGCTTAGCGCCTATGATTTCCGGTGAGGAAGTTCCTGATGGACGCTTATTACTAGGACAGTTAAATCTTGAATAAATTATTCTCAATCTGATTGCACAAATTTTCAGGACAGTGTATAGTCAAAATGAGTAGTTAATAAATTGCAATCCATTTTGTAATAATTTACAACTCAGCCTCAATAGATGGTAATCGCTTGCCGAGTGAACTCAATTGCCAGTTATTGAGGATAGTTCGTTTAATACAATTCAGGAGTAATTTTTTACAATGGAACAACGTATCACAGGCACAGTGAAATGGTTTAGCGCAGAAAAAGGCTACGGTTTCATTGAGCAATCGGATGGTCCCGACATTTTTGTACACTATTCGGCTATCTCGGGCAACGGCTACCGCAGTCTTGAACAAGGTGAAGAGGTAGAATTCACAATTACTGAGGGTCAAAAAGGCAAACAAGCCAGCAATGTCGTCCGCACAAGTGACGGCAACACAGGTGGTAATAATTACTAGACCACAACACATTTGACAACGTCATAATGCCTCCAGCGGAAATCTCTATTGGAGGCGTTTGCATATATATTTAGAATGACCCCGGCAATGGTTTCCATGTCCCAGTCCCACCATCAGGATTGGTCATCAGTGCAAGCACATCACCGCGTAATGGAATATATAGCATTGCCCCGCGCACAAACAATTGTTGTGTTGCACTATCTGCAATCTCTGGACTGACCGCCCACCCCAAAAATCCTTTCACAGCATTATTATTACGCCATACTTTACCAAAACCTCGTGTTGGTTCAAGCAAGCCTTCGGGTGGGATTTCACCACCAGATTCAGGGTCAACACCATCAGTAAAGGTATCACCAAATCGTTGATACGTCCCATCATTATAGAGTGCATAAATTTGATTTGGGCTACCTGCTACCCAGAGCATAGCACCCCGCTCAAACACCTGATACGCAGTCTGAACCTGTGTGGTATTTGGTGGATTCCCTGAGGGGCACCCTAATAATTGCGCCGTAACAGGATCCGATGTGTAAGCAGTTGCAAATCCGCCAACAGGATAAAATGGACAATCTACCGACGCATCATATTGTGCCTGCCCCGTATCAGCCGTCGCAATCACAATCACACCACTATTCCCAGTACTATTCGTGGTATTCGCTGTAGGAGTAGGAGCACTATCATCCAAACCAGCATCTGGCCCCAATGTGACCTCAATTCCTTCCCGAAACGGCACTTGGAAATCCGTCGGTAAAATTGTGGCACTATATGCTAATTGAATCAAATCACCGATAGGGCGCGGAATCTGTGTAGGTGAAGCTGAGGGGGTATAAGTGACTGTGGGGGTATCTGTAATCGTCAAACTAGGTGTCACCGTATAGGTTTCGGTCACAGTTGGGCTTGGTGTCACCGATTCAGTAACAGTGGGTGTCCATGTAGCTGGTAAGGTTGCCTCGGCGCTAACATCATTATCAGCTACCACAACAGGTTCTGGAGTATCCACCATATCCACTACGGTCGGCAAACTAGCAACAGTCGGCAACGTATCTGTTGATGTACCACAAGCAGACATCAGCAATAAACTGATGAAAAGTCCAATAACCAACTGTGAAGAACGATACAACCCAACCAAAACATACTCCTACCACATATCATCTGTGCCTATATTATATGCGCATTTCGGAGAACATTAAGGGGACAATCGTCCTAAGATTTTATCCATCAACTGATGCAATATATGGCAGATGGCGGAACTGCTCATCCGCATCAATCCCATACCCAACAACAAATTCATCGGGAATTTCGAAGCCAACATAATCAACATCAACATGTACTTTACGTCGAGTCGGTTTGTCTAGAAGTGTACAAATCGCCACATCTGCCGGATTGTAACGCCGCAAATGTTGCACAATAAAACTAAGTGTATTGCCACTATCAATAATATCTTCAACAACCAAAACGTGTTTATCAGTCAAATCTGCTTGAATATCAAGGTTAAGGTTAATCGTCCCACGACTTTCACGGGCACCAATGCCATAACTCGATACTTGTAAAAATTCAATCATATGGGGAACAGTAATTTGACGGGTTAAATCACTTAAAAAAACAAAACTACCTTTAAGAATGCCAATAAGTACAAGTTCATCAACGTCCACATAATGTGAAGAAATCGTATCACCGAGTTCAGCGATGCGAGTTTGCAACGTTGTTTCATCAATTAATTTGCGCGCAACATTCAAACTTTGAATGGGTAAAGCCATATCAAGTTATCCCTAATATCTAATTTTATGCAATTACAAGGCGCAAAAAAACCGCAAGGTGCAATTCACCCTACGGTTATTGCAATTTATTTTAACATGGGCTTAAAGTATTCCGCCATGTGCAATTTAAACAAATCGCGTTAACGATTCAAAAATTTACAGCAACGCCTCAAATTCCAACAAGCGCGCCTGTTGTGATGGAAATAGATATATGAATGGTCGTACAGCTTTGACCATATCAAATGCAGACTGAAAACTCATCCCCCGTGTCATCAAATAAGCAATCACCAACATCACCGACCGCCCAACACCACTTGCACAATGTACATAGACTTTTTCATTCTGCTCCACAATTTTCTCTATGAATGTAATGCCCTCATGTAATTGATCTATTGAAACTGGTGTTTCATCAGTCACAGGGATATACAAATAATCTTTGAATATCAATGATTTCTCTGCATCATCAAATTCTTCACGTAGATTTACACTTGCAGTAACACCAGCAGACCGCAAGCGCAACTTACCCAATAATCGATGTTGTGATCCTACGTAAACTTGCTCAGTTACTTTACTATATGACAGAGGAATATACCCAAATAATTTTGATAACAAAATCACATATAACCACCGTAATGTCGTCCATACCCCTTGTTGCGTAACGCGACGACGAATAATCGCCACCATTTTTCGTATCCCGTTGGGCGTTGGCTCAGGAACAGCTAAATCGTCTTGTAATCGGTTGGGACTCACTTTGCTAATTGTCGTCGCCCTTCTCTTCATGATCCAATGGAACAACAACTTGAACAGCGTCTGCCATAATATCAACATGTGCAGGCGTATGTCCAAAAATCTCACCGTCTAATGTAATTAACTGCCCTTCTGGGGCGTTGACTTGGATAGATTTTCCACGCCAATGTTGGGCAAATTCAAAGCCATCTAATTCTAGCGCACTCCCAAGCATCTTAACGGCGCTGTCAAAACTGTCGTCAAGCACCAGTACATCTAATAATCCATCGGATGGATTAACAGTCGGTGCAATACTATGATTAAGCTGCCCGCCAACATGTGCGGAGTTAGCAATCAGAGCAGTTAAACCGCCCTGTTCCACGGTTTTATCATCAATAACAAATTGATATGTTTCATTTTGAGATTCACGCATTTCTCGTAAGCTCGCCATTACATATGCCCAGTTGCCATATTGCGTCTTGAGTTCACGACTCGCTGTCTCTAGGATTTTTGTCTGTAGCCCCATACTCATGCGCAACATAAAGTAACCGATTTTATCCGGCTCATCATCACAGATGACTTTCCCGACATCCACACTGCGCAATTGATGTTCACTGACAATCAGTTCAACAGACTGTTCCAGTGGCTTCGGAATTCCTAACTCGAACGCCACTGCATTCCCAGTACCACCATGTAGAATTGCTAAGGGTACATCGGAATCAAGTAAACCATTAATGACATCTTTAACTGTTCCATCACCACCATACGACACAACCAAATCTGCACCATCGGAGATGGCTTTTCTAGCTAGCCGTTGACCATCCCCGTCCGCTTTTGTCAAAGACAAGTGCCACTCAATGTCGTGTGGATATAACACCTTATTTATCGTATGTAAAATCGGTTCAGGTTGTCCGGCAGCCGGATTAATCACAAAATGGATATTCTTAAAATCAGACATACAATTCCTTACCTTAGATTCACACTTAAATTGGATGACACGCTTGTATAGTATATCAGTTCAAACACAATTTTATTCAAAAAATAGCCTTTTCTGATCATGTATCAGCACAAAGCATCAACATAACTGATCATCCTCTTGTATACGAGCGAAGAATCTATCGTCCAGTTTTCAACATCTTTTGATACTATGAATCAAACAATGAATTGGAAGGGAGTGAAATGAAACTAATTGTTGTTCGTCATGGTCAGAGTTATATGAACGTTGATGATTGGCAAGAGCTCGATACGATGGATACAAGTTTAACGGACTTGGGTAAACAACAAGCTATCGCTCTTCGTGATTGGTTGATTAAGCAAAAACCAACCGTCGATGTCTTATATGCTAGTACAATGCGTCGAACAAGAGAGACAGCACAATACGTAGGTGAAGGGATTAATTTAGAACCGATTTTTGATGACCGCCTACGTGAATTTGGTAATTCACATCATGACGGACGACCTGTCAAAGAGGAAGAATTGCCACGCGCTTATACACACCTTAGAACAACCGAAGAACCATTTGCTGCGACTGTGACCGATGTCGATAATGCAGAAAGCTGGATGCACTTTCGCATACGCATTGGACGATTCATTCATGAAATGTACGAAAAACACCCCAATCAAACAATTTATATTGTAGCGCATGCTGGTGTAATTTCTGCGATATTCGATCTAGTTTTCAATGTCGGGGCGTATAAACAAAGTGGTGTCATGACAGAAAATACTGGATGGACACGCTTCGAATATCATCCAGATGAATCATTTGCCGACTGGATTTTATATGACCACAACCGTGTCGATCATCTAGTGCAGACGGGATTATTATAACAAAAATCGGCTCACTGAGTACAAGCGAGCCGACTGAGAAACCTAGTTATGAAACAGGGGGATTAGCCACCTAGGCCAATATCACAACGGGTACGGTTAATATCACATTCTGTCGTAACAACACCGCTCATCAGCGCACTGAAGCCACCTTGTGATACATCCCAAACAACATCGCTGATATTCGTCATGGTGAATACACCTTCTGTACGGGTGCAGGTCACATTATCAGGCAACGTAGGTTGTTCATCTGCGCTCAAGTAAGCAATTAAACATGAACCCGGTGCAAAATCTTCAAGGGAATACAGTAAATTATTGGCACCAAAAGTATTCAGAGACCAATTTTCAGGTAGAATTTGACCTTGGGAACTCGCAAAACTGAGATTCGCAACATCGACAGCAACCTCACTGGTATTAACGACAACAAAGATGTCCGTATTCCAAATAGCACGGATAGATTGTGCCTCATCATCATCCATAGCAACCATATCGTCAGATGATGCTGATGTCGTTGCAACAGACACAACACAAGTTGTCGCATTGATGTCACAAGTCACAATTGTTGCACCGCCAACTGCCGCAGAAAATCCACCATGTGACACATCCCAGACCATATCATTGATGTTTGTCATGGTGAAGACGCCTTCAGTTTGTGTACAAATTACGTTTTCCGGTAGTGCAGGCTGTTCATCTGCGCTCAAATAAGCAATTAAACAAGATCCCGACGCAAGATCATCAAGTGAATACAAAATATTATTTTCACCAGGATTCATAACCCAATTTTCGGGTAGAATCGCACCTTGAGAGCTAGTAAAGCTAAGATCAGCGACTGTTACCTCGTCATCACTTGTATTGACGATGACAAAAACATCAGTGTTCCATGCAACAAGAAGATCCGCCTGACTATCATCTTCAGCAACCTCAGTAGCATCGTTTGCGTTACTTGCTGTTGTCGCGATACTAGCACCACACGAATTACCTGTAATTTCGCAATCAGCAACAGATGCACCATCTACTACAACGCTGAATCCGCCCTGTGCAACATCCCAAACAATGTCATCAAAGTTTGTCATTGTAAAAATACCGACAGTCAGTGTGCATTCGACATTTTCTGGCAAAGCAGGTTGTTCATCTGCACTAAGATATGCAAGTAAACATGCACCGGGTTGTAGCTCGGCGAGTGAGTAAGATAAATTCGAGTCTCCATAAGTATTCATGACCCAGTCGGTTGCCATAACTGCCCCATTGCCACTGACAAAGTCCATGTTTGATGCATTAACACTTTCCCCACTTGTGTTAAGTACAATTAGAATATCTTGATTCCAGTTAATGCTTATATTGTCTGCGTCTTGCCCCAAAATCGGTTGATAGACCAGCATTAACATGAGAGAAACAAATAGAAGTTTAAAAGTTAATCGCACTGTATATACTCCTGATTAATTTGAGTAAATTGATGAATGTAAGCATGTTCACTAAATTATAAATCAGGACAATTGTTACAAAAGATATAACTCTGATATGTGATGTGGTTCTTTAGTCCTAGACAATCGAATGACCCATCATCGATCCAAAAGGCAAACATTACAATATAACGAACGTCAATACAATTTTCTGACATAATAGTGTGTAATAATGTATGACCTTTATTATTGCGGTGCAACATTTATGTTATATTGACCTCAAATGAAAGATAAATTGTAATTAAGGTATCAATATGGATAACAACTCGAAACGCACTGCACCCTTAAATCAGCCTCTAAAACGATTCAGAAATCCGTCAAACCGAGTTAAATCGTCTAGTTCAGCGACTAAAACAGTTCAGCTTTTCTTCCCCAATGGGCAGATTATTCCAATTCCAACTACAGCCACAGTTACTTTAGGGCGCGGAGCAGCTACATTGAATAGAGGTTACAAAATTGATCTTGATGATATTCCAGGGGCAACTGATGGCGTTTCTCGTCAACATGCGATTTTGACAATGATCGATGGTATTCTACATATCAAAGACTATAACAGTACCAACGGAACATATATTGATAAAACCGAACTTTACCCAATGCGTAATTATGTGCTTGAAGATGGCGACATAGTGACATTAGGCAAAGTCCAAATTAAAGTCAGATTTTTTGTATCCGATAATGTCTAAATGTGATATTCGATTATAGGCGAGACAACAATGTGAGCTATGATGGTTGCAAGTCTTTTTCACAGTGTTCAGCAATAAGCTGTAATTCTTTACGATAGATATTCCGTGTGATGCGTGGTGTAGTTAGCTTTTCAATAAAACCGACAACACCGTCTGCAAATTGCATAGTCGTACGAATTGTCAGCAAGCATCCTGAGTCGACTTCGTCACAAATAAAGTGAGTTTCTATTCCAGCATCATGGTCAAATTCAGCGAGTACACGCCCCGCTTCAATTTCAACCACTTCCATATGCAGGGTACGCTTTACACCAAAGACTTCCATAACGACTTCAATAATTGTACCCCCGCCTGTACCGCCTTGCAGAATCTTTAAATCTGAAAAATATGGTTTGGGTAAAATCAGTGGATGTCCATATTCGTAATCTGCCAATAGATCGTAAACGGCTTTCGGGCTAGTATGTATCAATTGGCTTTCTTCAAATGTAACATTAGGCATAGTAAACCTCTCTAGTTATTCATTGGATTATGAAGATAATAAGAAATTAGATTTTTAACCGTCAAGTTGTCCACTTATAAACAAATGTCTACTATTAATCGTTTCGAAACTAACAAACAACGTATCCGCTATCGTTTTTTTGAAGTTGCCATCCAACTGATTATGGAGAAGGGTTACGATGCAGTAACTGTCACTGAGATTTGTCGTATAGCGGATTATGGTCGGAGTACATTTTATTTGCACTTCGCTGATAAAGAGGATCTCTTTTGGGGAATTCTCAAACATAATTTAGCGATAATGGATGCAAAAGTACTCGAAGCCACACAAGACCTAGAGTCACCAAAGCGGGAATGGGTTGCATGGTATATGATTTTTGAATCTATACCGTTTCAACGTGAATTTTATAGAAAATTGAATAGTGATTTAGCCTACCGATTACGGATATGGCAAAAAAACCAACTCATCGCCACATTTGAGAATCAATTGCGTATAGGTATTTATTCTTTGATGATTGATGTGCCACCAAATATTGGAGCAAGATTTATTACAGGCGCACTCCTAGAAATATTAGAATATTGGCTAGAACATCCTGAAATTGGCGATACATACGCGATGGCAACCTATTTCTACCAGTTAGTTTTTCGGGTTCCACCACCGAACGATCTTTAAAATCCTAACAAATGAATCGACAATTTTGGAACAAATTCTGCTTGACTTTCGTCTTAAGAGTACAGCATCATGTGATGCGTTTATCAAAACACAGACAAGGAGATCTTACCTTGAAAAAATTAACAATCATTCTCGCACTTCTGGTTATTGTATTGAGTATGATAGCTTTGCCAACATTAGCACAAGCTCCTACTCAAACCGATACGATTACTGTTACAGGGTTTGGAAGTGCATCCGGCGCACCAGACATTGCCAATTTAGAAGTCGGCGTCGAGTCAATTGAAAGTGATCCATCGACAGCTTACAGCAATACCAATGCACTCATTGATGATGTCATAAACGCGTTGACGGACGTTGGTGTAGAAGTCCAAGATATTCGCACTGTCGGTCTGAATGTCTATCAAGATCGCTACGGTGGTCCAGCATTTAGTGGTGAGGGACAACCTGAGCCTGTTTACTTTGTATCAAATAATGTCCGTGTGACGGTACGCGATATTGACAATGTGCCAGCAGTATTAGATGCAACCATCAATGCTGGTGCAACCAATGTTTATGGTCTTAACTTTGCGATTCAAGATGAAGCAACACTCGCATCATCAGCGAGAGCAAATGCCCTTGAGGATGCACGTGCAAAAGCTATGGAACTCGCTGAACTGGCTGGTGTTGAGTTAGGCGACATTGTCAGTATCTATGAATTACAAGGTGGCTTTGATCCCTATAATCAGTTTGCATTAGATGGTTTTGGCGGTCGCGGTGGTGGTGCAGTTATTGAACCGGGGCAACTTTCGGTGAATGTACAACTTCAGATCACCTTCCAGATTAACCGCTAATCCTAATCTGATATATGAGGTGCTCCACTCATTGTGGGGCATCTTCACAAACTGAATCCCTACTGAAAATGCGTGATTTGGGTTGTGTGCTATATTTGAAATATAGCGTAAGTAAATAGAAGGACAGCAAATGGAACGGGGTTGGTATTTGCGACTAAGTGTCGTATTTATATTAGTAATTGCATCATGTACAACAACACAACAAGAGATTACGATGCCGACGCTTGCAATTCTACCGTCCGCAACGATTACCAACACCCCCTTACCAAGCGATACACCTACCGCAACGTCAACACCAACAGAGACCCCACTACCGACTTTGACATTCACACCAACATCAACCGCTACAGAAACGCCAACAACCACAGCGACAGCAACCGTCACACTAACGCCAAGCCCAACCAATACACAAACGCCATCTGTTACACCAACACCGTTAAGCGATGCCTATGTTTCAAATCCGGCTGGGGTGAATTTACGTCGCGGGCCGAGCACCAATTTCAACCCACCGATTTTGACACTCGACCAAGATGACCTGATTAATATTTTAGCGATGTCGACTGATACACAGTGGTATAAAGTGCAAACACTTTCCGGTCAGATTGGATGGGTATTTGGTGATTTGATCGACTTCTATCGTGATTTACCACCAGATTTACCAGTCGAATTTATTCCAACACCAACGATTACACCGGAAGTACCCGACACAATCATTGACAATAGTGGAGGTGGAAGCACTGGCAGTAGTGCAGTAGTCAATGCGGCGCAGACGACTGGATTTGAACTGGGTGGACAGGCGATTTCGTTCTCGTATCCACAACAGATGCGTGATGCTGGGATGAAATGGGTTAAGCGACAAATTCGTTGGAATGGCAGTGATCCGGCAAGTAATTTCCAATTTATTATTGATAGTAGCAAGGGCAATGGCTTTAAGGTGTTGTTGAGTGTCGTTGGGGATCAAAATCAACTGGCGGCGAACCCGACGCAATATTATCAGAATTATGCTAATTTTGTTGGTGGGTTGGCAGCCGGCGGTGCAGATGCTATTGAAGTCTGGAATGAGATGAACATTGCAAGAGAATGGCCATCTGGATTTATTAGTGGCGCGAATTATACGCAGATGTTGCAGACAGCCTATCCAGTCATTAAATCGCGGAATGCAGGTACATTAGTAATCAGTGGTGCGCCTGCGCCAACGGGTGGTTTTGGTGGTTGTACGACCGCAGGTGGGGATGATGACTGTTTCATTCGTGATATGGCAGCAGCCGGAGCCGCTAATTATATGGATTGTGTCGGCATCCATTATAACAGTGGGAGCACTCCCCCATCAGCAACTAGTGGTGCAAACGTCGGTAGCCCCGAACACTATTCGTGGTACTATCAATCGATTGTGAATTTGTATATCAGCGTATTCCCCGGCAAACCATTGTGCTTCACCGAGTTAGGTTATCTGACAGGCGAAGGTATCGGCGCATTACCTGCAAGTTATGCATGGGCGGCAAACAATACGCTTGCAGATCAATCCAATTGGTTAGCCGAAGCGGTACGTTTAGCTCGACAAGGCGGCATCCGCTTGATGATCGTCTGGAATGTGGATGCAACTAGCTTTGGTGTTGATCCACAGATGGGCTATGCAATTGTGCGTCCCGGCGGTGTCTGCCCGGCATGTAGTGCCTTACGCAATGCACTGAATTAACCCTGAATAACTATGGCAAAATAGCGCATTTTGTGAGTCAGATTTGCGATGTAGTGCAAACCTGTATCGCAAACTCTGCAACACCAAGAAAGTGAAAGCTAAAGTATTTGTGATCGATATCTGATTGCTTTGATTAGCTCTTAAACCCTGTAAATGTTATTTTATATCCAAGTTCTTGACGCTTTTTATTGATTTGTGCAAGCGTAGAATCAAATTCAGGATGTTTAGGGTCTGTGAACCGTTCTAATTTATCTGGGGACTTCCATAGCGTTCCATCTGGTAAAGTTGTATGCCGCCAGCTCGTATAAACATCAAATTCTGCAAGATGCAAATATGCTCCGAGTAAATTACATCTACTCAGATTTGTTCCCAATAACTTAGTCTGACTTAAATCTGCTCCTTGAAGATCAGCCCCTTCCCAATTCCCATGCTCCATATTCGAGCCTACGAGAAAGACGTTTCTGAGCTTGGCACGATAAAATCTTGCACCCTTAAGATTAGAACTGGATATATGAGCATTGTTTAAGTTTGCCGAATCGAATGATGAATCTTCAAGATTTTTTAGATTTAACTTAATGCCCTCCAATATTTTTAACCTAATCATATGTTGAATTATGGGTTGTCTTTCTTCTGGTGTATGTGTTTGTTCTAATTCGGAAATTGCTTGTAATTGATCTCGTTTACGTTGTTCTTCTACAAAATATATATCTCTTTCAGACTGTTCTTTCTTTCGTCGAGCTTCATTGATACGATCAAGAATAAACACCGTTGCAATAACACTGATAATCTCAGTGTAGAGATTGACTGTATAACCATCATCTTCACCTGTTACATGATCTGTAAATAGTTGTGCGCCAATAAATATACCAATCAATAAGACAACAATTCCAAGTGTTAGTGAGTATGTTAGCGGATATTCTTGTAAGACGCGTTTTTGGTTCGCGAAGATGTCTTGTGTCGTCATGTGGGGTTCTCCTGTAGTTGAACTGAGATAAGCATAGCATCTAACAGCATACAATTACCCCCAGCAATTAGGGGTATTGGGGCTGTTGAGGTGTACAAAGTCTCAGTATGCTCGCTTAAACAAAATAGGAGGAATGATCATGCCAGAACGAGTAATGATTATAACAGGTGTACCATCTGATCATGTGGATGCAGTGCTTGATGCAATTACCAATGCAGGGGGTGGGATTGTCGGTGATTATACGCATTGCGCATTTACACATTTGGGCTATGGGCAATTCAAGCCAGCGGGTTCAGCTGACCCACATGTAGGTCAAGTCGGACAAGTCAACCGCGTCGCAGAAGTGCGGATTGAGACGTTCTGTGAGCGATCAGTCGCGAAACAGGTTGTCCAAGCGATCAAAGAGGCACATCCTTATGAGGAAATTGTTGTTTATGTCCTGCCCTTGTTAAGCGAAGACGACTTATAACCCTCTCACGATTGTCTGGTATACATTTAAGATAATGTAGCTTAGGGAGAATCATCTGATGTCAGTTAACGATAATCATAATGCAAATTCTTATTATCTTTCTGGTGAAAAACACTATTTTGAAAAACAGTATGATAAGGCAATTAAAGCATTAACCAAAGCTATAGCACTTGATTCACGTTTGTATCATGCATATGATCGGCGTGGAAGTGCCTACAAAAGTTTAGAGCAATATGACTTTGCATTAGCAGATTACAATCGAGCACTAGAGATTAACCCAACATTTGATAATGCCCTACGTAACCGAGGGCATGTATTTCGCCATCTGAATATGTTTTATTCAGCAATTGCAGATTTTGAAGCATCAAAGCGATATTGTAAAAGTAAACAAGAACATGAAAGGCTGGATCTATTTATTGATGGTGTTCGCAAAAAATTGGAAGAAAACAATTAGCCTATTTTTATCGCAATCAACCAAGGAGGAAACACTATGCAAGTTGTGCCAGAAGCATATCGTGATTTGGTCAGTAACGACTCGACTGCGATTGCATATTTAGCAACGAATATGCCCGATGGATCACCAATTATTGCCCCGGTTTGGTTTGGAGTTATTGATGATCATATTTGTGTCTTCACTGGATTATCAAGACTCAAAACCAAAAACATGATTGCGCGTCCTGATGTCGCAATCGTGTTCCAAGACCCGAATGAAGTATATCGCTATGTACAGGTACGTGGTAAATATGTGAAATATGTCGAAGAAGGCGCACGGGAATGGCTTGACGAGATATCGAACAAGTATACGGGTAAAGACTATGATAGTGAGCCGTCGTCAGATGGTGTAATTATGTTTATTAAACCAGAACGAGCGAATGGATATGGATAAAATGATACGTCGTATTTTTCTTTTAATACTATTGGCATTGGGGGCAATTGTCATGGCTCAAGATGAGCAGTTGTTATATGGTGACGCACTGGCGGATGCACCAGAATTAGCCCAACGTGGCGAGTATGGCGTTGGCGTGCGAACATTAGATTTTGTCAATCCTGACCAAATTGATGTCTTAAATTTAGCAACTGACCCAACGGCACGCTATGATCGTCCGATTACGGTTGATGTGTGGTATCCGGCAATTATTCCAGATGGTACCGATGAGTTAACAACTTATTCTAGTTTTATTGGTCGCAGCGATGCAGGTACTTTGGAATCATTTGATTTTGTAGGACGGGCCTTGCGCGATGCTGATGTAGATACTTCAGGTGAATCATACCCTCTCGTGATTGTTTCTCACGGTTACCCAGGTGTCCGCTATATGATGTCGTATCTAACGGAAAATCTAGCGTCGAAGGGGTATATTGTGGTTGCCATCGACCATACTGATTCAACGTATAGTGAAGTCGGTGATTTTTCGAGCACACTCTATAACCGCTCACTTGATCAAACATTTGTACTCGATGAAATGGCAAAGCTCAACGAGAGTAACGATGCATTAGCAGATTTAATCAATACAGATAATACGGCAATCATTGGCTATTCGATGGGTGGCTACGGTGCACTAAATTCAATTGGTGCTGGATATAATGCTGTACTACAAGGCTTTTTGCCGATCCTAGAAAATCGAAGCGCGGGGAATGCGGACTATGTTGCGTCTCTGGATGATCGAATTAAAGCTGCTGTTTTATTCGCACCATGGGGTGGCGATTTGTCAGCATTCGGGATGACTGGCATGGGTGTTTGGGATGCGGAGGCATTCGCCAATATTACAGTCCCGACCTTATGGATTTCAGGCTCATTAGATGATGTATCCGGATATGATGCAATTGTCGGTATGTTCGATAATACGATCAATTCAGAACGGTATCTGCTGACCTATGACAATGCATTGCACAACGTCGCACCAAATCCACCATCCGATACGGTCAGTAATTTTGATGTTTATTCACATCTCAACGAACCTATGTGGGACGAACGCCGCTTGAACAATATCAATCAGCATTTTGTGACTGCATTCCTAAATCAATATCTCAATGGCGAAGATTATAGTGAATATCTCAATCCCACTGTAGAGCACTCGAATGATGGTATCTATAGTGTTGATGCAGATGGTAATCAGACGGATGAGCATTCATATTGGGCAGGTTTCTTACCACGCACAGCACTTGGTATGCATTTACGTGCTGAAAAACCGACATCATAATCAATAAACAATCTATCCAGAGGGACAACACTTGATGGCTACAAAAGTCTGTCTAATTACAGGGGCAAATAATGGGTTTGGTTTTGAGACATCAAAAGAACTAGCACGTCAGGGTATAACCATTGTAATGGTTTGCCGGAGTCAAAAGCGTGGTGAAACTGCACAACAAGCAATTTATAAGGAAACAAGTCAGTTACCCGATTTGTTGATCGCAGATCTTACAATCCAAGCACAGGTCAAGCGCGTCGCCTCAGAGTTTCGAGCAAAATATGATCGGCTTGATATCTTGATCAATAACGCCGGATTTGCGTATACACCGCGTCAAGAAACTGATGAAGGGTTTGAGAAAACATTCGCATTGAATTACCTCGCCTATGTTACCTTAACACTCGAACTTATCGATCTATTGATCAGCAGTTCGCCATCTCGTATCATCAATACCGCTTCAGAAGCACATCGATGGCAAGATATAAGCTTTGATAATTTGCAAGGTGAGCAAGATTTTCCAGCGGCGCAATTTGGTATGCCAATGATGTACGGATGGACAAATGTTCATCGTATTATGTTGACCCATGAATTAGCACATCGTCTAGACGCTACAGGTGTAGTTGTGAATGCATTTTGCCCAGGTTTCGTGCCCGTCAAGCGATCATCAATGCCGTGGTATCTCAACATGCTAGCCCCACTTATGAGCTTGATGCCTAGCGCACGGTCAACCAAAGATGTTGCTCAAGACATTATCAGGATGGCAGTGTCGCCTGAGCTAGCTGATAAGACCGGATTGTATTATTCCAGTGGGCAACTCACTCGATCATCTGAGCAAACTTATGATCGAGAGGCAAGCACTAAACTGTGGGATACGACAATCGAATTACTCGGATATGAACGTAACCTATTAGACACGGTTACGAACGTTAAATAGCTCTATAACAAAAATGAGCCAGTTGCACAAAACATCTGGCTCATATGCTGTCTAAGCATTAAGTTTGAACAGATTTGAAACCTACAGCTAGTCTTTGGCAAACGCCTTAAAACTATTGAGATCAGCCTCGTTGATGTCGTACAGCACATTGTGAATTTCCATTGCCGTATGGGATGTAAGCCAACCCGAAAAATCACGATTAAATCCAAAATCAACTTCTGTTCCGTCTTTGACTTCTGTGAAGGTTACGACAATAAATCCCGTACCAGAGCCTTTGAGTTTTAGCACGATGTTGGTAGGCGGGTTAAATTCAACAACTTCAAAGGTAAATTCGGTAGGCTTGTTCATAAATTTACCTTTGACAGTGTAGGTACTACCTTTTTGCAAAGGAGGTTCATAACCACTTAATGTGTAGGGTTGAACAAACCACTCACTTTGCATGTTGGGATCATTAAACTTCTCGAATACATCTTTTATGGGTGCTTTGATTATAATTTTATGTGACCCAGTAATGTTCATATGTATATCCTTATATGATGCTAGCCCAATTTCATCATATCGTATGTCCGTGATGTTTGCCAGTAATGATAAAGACAGGAGTGGGGAATATGGTACACACAGGAATTCCATGAGACGTTAAAATTCACGAATATGCAAAATGCCCCATTAAAGTGAGGCATTTTAAGCTTATTCAATAATCATAAAGTATTTTACGAGACACTAAGCAGCCATAATTGGTAGGCGAGTGCCTGAACCTGTTCCTATTGTTATTGGTGGGCGGGTGCCCGAGCCTGTTCCCAAATTATTTTTTCATATCAAACTCTCTTTATTATTTTATCAGTTTTGATAAGTAGAATCATTTATTATCATAGCATACAGTTCAATCCCCTTCATAACTCAACTCAGTCAAGATATTCATAGATTTATTACGAATTTGGTGAATAAAACAATAATATCCAATACGCAAAGTTTCTCAACTTTTTTTACACAATAAAGCTTATATCCTAGAAGAAGAGGCACATATCTATTAGCATACAACGTAAAGTAAGGGGACTAACATGCAAAAAGAAATCTACAAAGCCGACAATATTGTAGAAGCCATATATGATTCAGATCTAAAATCAATCATTGTTACTTGGTATAGCTTTGATTCATTTGAACATCTACGTTTATGTCTAGAGGCACAACTAGATTGCGCAAAAAATAACGATGTCAAGGTATTTGTTGTAGACACAAGAAAAGCAAAAGGTATGCTCGATCAATCCGACCAAGATTGGTTTGCAACAAATATGTTTCCTGCTTTAGAGAAATATAAAACCAAAGCTGTTATTACTGTTTTACCTCAATCAGCACTCACATTGTTATCCGCAAAACAGTGGCAAATGACGGGCAACTCTTTCGGTATGGATTTTATCGATACGGCATCTCTTGATGCGGCAATGGAGCTTATACAGAATTACATATAATAAACATAGTAGAACAACTTCATAAGCCAACATCACAGGGGATTTATGCACAGTCAAATTTTAAGTGCAACACCATCAAATTTTCCACTTATCTTCTCTCTGGTTCATGTTTCAGGTCCTATAATTTAAGCAAAACGCCCTACACAGTTAGAGCGTTTTGTCTCATTGGACATCTATAAGGCATGGGCAACTCAAATTATTTCGCCTGTCATATACCCAGCGGACAAATTTAATAGCCAACAATTTATGTATTTATCCATCTGTGAGTATGTGTATTATATATCCCAAACGGGTTTGCCAGACAAAATTCGTAGAAGTTGATCGTCGAATTGATCCTGTTTAATGGGTTTGCTCAGAAAACTATGAAATCCCTTACGCCTTGCTTCGTTCGCTTGAGCAATATGAACACTATAGGCGACAACAGGTATATCGGCAAATTCATCATGTGACTGGATAATATCTAGAACCTCAAAACAGTTTACGTTGCATTCCCGATGCCCCATTTTGTTGTTATGGGATCGGGCCACATGGCACAAGGGAATTGCTCGTCAATTCGTTGAGGCACATGATCGATTGGATATGATGTATTTCCCGCCCACTTGTCCTGATCTCAACCCACAAAGCATGTCTGGAAGCAAGCACGCTATGCGGTTGGCATTTTGTGTGATTATCAACATTTATGTGATTTGCGCCATGCTTTTCAGACATTCTTGGAACAAACACGCTTTAGCTTTCGATGGATAGATAAGTTCTTCCCTATCCCATCATATACATCTATTTTCGCTTAGCCATCAGCTTTAATTTATTGAGGAGATATAAACAGGATTCAATATGAAGATTTTTATGTGGATTCCAGTATAGATCAATCGCATTGCATCACTTTGCATTTACACTATAATTGAGGAATATTTATGCTAAGGGTAAATGTGATGCTTGGTATCAAAATGGTCACTACAACTATTCCGGTGACAAATTTGGCGCGTGCACGTCAGTTTTATGAAGGTGTATTGGGTTTTATCCCATTAGATTTAGTCCCACGTTTTGGTGTGGTCAGCTACCGCTTAGATAACAATACCATGTTGGATATTTACCAACGCTCCACCGCTACCTCCGGTGAGCATACAGTCGCGAACTTTTATGTTGATGATGTATTAGCAGCAGTTGATTATCTCCAAACAAAAGGCGTGATACCAACAACCTTCACGGCGGAGGATGCCAACATCCACTTTAATGAACGTGGGATTATCCTAGAAGATGGAAAACCTCGTGTGTTCTTTATCAAAGACCCTGATGAAAACTGGTTAAGCTTTACCGCCTATGACGCAATATCCGATCTTATCAATACGCGTTCCTGAGTCATTTTATACGCTCGGATCATTTGTTTCTACATTTCTTGCATATAACGATAGATTTATTGATTCTGCAATTAGCTTTACGATCGCTTTTTGACCTGTAGTAAAGGGTGAAGTACGTGACTCTGGGCTTGAGAAATTGACCGTACCATAAATCTGCCCATCTTTCATAATCGGGATACCAATATAACGTGTCAGCTTGAATTCCTTAAAACATGGATGATCAAGATATTCACTGACTGCAACATCATGAATGGAAAATGTATTCTGATGTTGGATTGTGAGGGAACAATATGTGATACTCAGGCGAAATTCTTGACCGATAGGTATTTCCCCACCGACGCAGTGTTCAACAATATATTTACGACCTTCAATGCGACTGACAATTGCAATATCCAAGTCTAACAATGTCAACCCGACACCTAATAGATGGTCGATAAATTCTCTATGATCAAATTGCTGCTTATCCCAACCGCGATAAATAGTCGATAATTGGTTACGGGTTATTTTCTGATTTGATTCCATCGAAGTCCCCATCTTAACAATTCGTTGCTACTAATACCGAAATTATTCTAGCATGCAATTGTGATGCGCTTTATATCTTTATTAGTTTTTTGTACTTGATGTAGAATTCTACAATAAGTGTATCAATCGAAACTCAAAGAATTCGTCACAATGGTTTCGTATATACTCAGAATACCGATGATGAGCTAAAGACTTGTCGATACACTATTTAACCTGAAAAATTCGACTTGATGACAGCCTGCGCTTGCTGTTTTTGAGCATCAGTTCCGGCATCAGCATAATAGCGCAAGATCGGCAATGCGGACTCGCCAAGCCGTTCAAATTCTTTCCACCCTGCAATTTTCTCATCTGGGTCAGGTGTAAACGCTCGCAATAAGGCTCTTACAACCCGACGTTCAAGTTGCGGATCAAATTGTCCTGAGATCGAAGGAGACATAATCTGTTTTGACCATTCCTCGCGTTGTTTTAACGTTTCTTGGCTAGGTGGTAAGTGTTGTTTTTGTTGTGAAGGTTGCGGAGGTTGATACTCACGTGGCGAAACCGCTTGTAATGCTGATTTAGCCATCACACGAATAATCGAATCTTCATGTGTTAGCAAGGTTTGTAGTGGTTCGACAGCACGGGAATCGCCTACCCGTTTAAGTACGAGTAGAGCTGTCTTACTTAAGTCACTATCACCTTCTTCCAGCGCTGATAATAAACCCAGCGTTGCCTTTGTCCCAATATAACCAAATTCATCCAAGATCTGATCTTTGACAATCTTATCATCTTCCATTAGCTTAAATAATAAGTTCCATTTAACAATCGGTATCCATTCTGATTCGGTTGTCACAGGGATTTCCGAAGGTTTGGTCCGGCACTTCTCCCAGAGTTCATTCGTAAATTTGGGACTGCGCCACTCTTTGGGCAATTTACCCATACTACGCAAACTATTCCATGCAGTGCGTGCTTGATTTTGACTCTCGGATGTTTCTAAGATCTCGTATAACAGTTGCGCAGCCCAAGAATCTCGATACGTATCTAATGCAATTAGAATTGATTGGGTATAAGAGTTACTACTACGCAACAGATACGTAAGATAAGGTTTGGCATCATCACCGAGTGAACGAAGCGTAGCTAAGCCATTCTCGATTTGATGGCGATCTCTTGACCTGATTAATTTGAGTCCATCGTTTGCTTTTTGTTGTTGAGCATCTGTTAGTAGCATAATTATCCTCGTTACTTATTATCAGAGTACTTTTGGAACTGAATGTGTCAGCGACTCTACTAGCTTATCCTTTAAGACATATGCAGAGATTATCGAGCAAAGAAAGCTATACATGCCCCTGTGAAATCATTATTTCGCAAACAAAAGAGTAAAGACATTCACCGTAATTAGCGTTTCTTTTGAAAGAAGAACCGTGTTTTCTTTTGCAAGACAATCAACAAACAAAGCCATACAACAATCGGTGTAAGCACCAATCCATACGCAATCAATTCTAAGTTAAAACGCCATGCAAACTCTGCTACGATTACGCTAACAATACACATAGGGGAAAAACGAAACATAATACCACCCAATTTCTGTGCCCATGGGTTCAATCCACCCCCACTAAGACCAACCATCAATCCTAGAATTAACATTGGGAAAAAGATTAGCAAATCAATGACCTGTATCAATCGAAACATCTCATTATCCTAATGCTGAATTATCATTTATAGCATCTGTCTATTTACAGTAGATTCCTTAGAACACTGTCTTTATTGTATTGACAATCTATGAAGGCATGGAAATATGAAGTAAAAAATGTATAAAAACAAGTAGATCCAATAAGGTTCTTGCATTACTTGATAATCCGCAACCAAATCTTATTTTTCTCGTCTCGATCTATCGCTGAAAAACTCAGTCCCATGTCATTGATGTCTTCCAAGTTAACACAATGTAGACACCACCGATGACATCGCTAGACATTCCCAACTAACAACTAACTCAAAGCCGATGAAGAGTACAATTAGAAAGATTTCCCAATAGGTCTACAAGGGGCAATGTAACTCTTCAGAGTCCTGCATCGCCAAGATTTACCCACACTCTGGTACAATCAAAAGATGACACACAATGGGTAGAGTCAGTGCAAGCAATTACCCAGTGACTATCTTATATCTCTTCTTGCAACGTTTCCTTGTCAGCGGTGGTTTGACAAATGGTTTGAAGGGATAAACGTTTTCAGAATTACTTATTTTTGACGACTGAAAAGAGTTATTTTATGAAAGCAATCATGGTGATGTTCGATTCACTCAACCGTAGAATGTTGCAACCTTATGGATGTGATTGGGTGGAGACACCAAACTTTGACAGGCTTGCAAAACGGTCAGTGACCTTCGATAACGCATATATTGGTAGTATGCCCTGCATGCCTGCACGACGCGAGCTGCATACAGGGCGCTATAACTTCTTGCATCGCAGTTGGGGACCACTTGAGCCGTTCGACGATTCGATGCCACAAATATTAAAAGACAATGACATCCACTCCCATCTGGTAACAGATCATCAACACTATTGGGAAGATGGTGGCGCGACATACCATAATCGGTTCAGTACTTATGAATTCGTACGTGGTCAAGAAGGCGATTTATGGAAAGGTGTGGTCAAACCTCCCGACCCATCAATTGATAAGTCTATCCTTGGTTATTATATGTATGGGCAAGATGAAATAAATCGTACCTATATTCAGTCTGAGGAAATGATGCCACAGGCACGAACTTTTGAACTCGGACTAGAATTTATAGAAACAAACCAAGGCGCAGACAATTGGTTCCTCCAACTAGAGACTTTTGATCCCCATGAACCATTCTTCACACAACCCGAATGGAAGGAACCCTATCCCCATGAATATGATGGTCCGAACTTTGATTGGCCTCCCTATGATCGTGTAACACAACCTCCCAGAACTGTCGAACATGTACGTTATGAGTATGCTGCATTGATGACCATGTGTGATTATTATCTCGGCAAAGTGCTTGATAAGATGGATGAACATAACCTGTGGGATGACACAATGCTGATTGTCAATACAGATCATGGCTACCTGCTTGGTGAACACGATTGGTGGGCTAAAGCAAGGATGCCATGGTACAATGAGCTTGCGAATATTCCATTCTTCATATGGGATCCAAGAAGCAAAAAAGCCGACGAACACCGCAGTAGTCTAGTCCAGACGATTGATATACCAGCGACTTTACTTGAGTTCTTTGATATTGAACGTCCACCAGATATGCAAGGACAGCCACTCGTTCAGACGATATATGATGATACACCGGTACGCATGTCGGGACTCTATGGTGTATATGGTGGTCATGTCAATGTGACTGATGGACAATATGTCTATATGCGTGCAACTGAAAACGACGATGTTCAGCTTTATGACTATACCCTAATGCCAACTCATATGCGTCAGATGTTTACAGTTGCGGAGCTACAAACATTAGAGTTAGGTGCGCCGTTTGACTTCACAAAACGCTGTAAAACACTAAAAATCCCAACAAGATCCACGCCATGGGGGCTTTCTGATTTCGAAACCTTCCTATTTGATTTAGAAACTGATGCGGGTCAACTCAATCCAATCCAAGATGAAGCAACTGAAAATCGAATGATTGAGGCAATGGTGGATCTCATGGAGCAAAACGACGCACCCTCCGAGCAATTTGAACGACTTGGTTTACCAGTATCATCAGGAAGTTAAGGATAATAGATTATGGCACAAAAGAATGTGGTATTGTTCCTGACAGATGACCACGGCGCATGGGCAAATGGATGTTATGGAAATCGTGAAGTCCAGACCCCCACTCTAGATAAATTAGCAAACACAGGTGTGCGATTTGCAAATGCGTACACACCCACCCCTGTGTGTTCACCTGCCCGTGCTTGTCTGCTAACTGGACTGACAGCAAGTCAGGTTGGTATCCACGATTGGTTACAAGAAGCATATGACGATATTGGTAACCGTGATTGGTTGGGGAATAACAAGACACTATTTCAATATTTCCATGATGCTAATTACTATACAGGCTTATCAGGCAAGTGGCACTTGGGTCAATCACATCTTGCGCCAAAAGGTGCAGACTATCATTTTGGATTACCCGGCTGGCAAGGTACTCACAATGCTGAATACACCTACATCAAAAATGGTGAGGATTTTGTCAGTAGCGAGAATAAATCCAAACTAATCACGGATCATGCGATTGAGTTTTTGGAGCGCGTACCAGAAGATAAGCCGTTTTTTCTAAATATCGGCTACATCGCAACCCATTCACCCTACCATAAAAATACGCATGACCCAGTAATGACAGCGTTATACGAGCAGGCAGAATTTGTAGATATACCTCCCTATCAAGCGCATCCATGGGTGAAGAATGAAGGTTTCTCATTTGAAGATCCGACAGAACAAGATTTAAGAGATCATTATGTAGGATACTATGCAGCAGTCACCGAAATTGATAACAACATCGCTCGCATAGTAGATTATCTGGAGCAAAATGAACTAGCAGAAAATACCATAATCATATATACATCCGATCATGGGCTGACCACTGGACATCATGGGTTCTGGGGCAAAGGGAATAGCACACGTCCACTCAATATGTACGACACCTCACTACGTGTCCCTTTGATTTGGAATGATACAGATACTAGAGCAGGTTATGTTGTTGAATCCAGAGTAACTCACTACGATACATTCTGTAGCCTGCTAGATGCTGTTGGAATACCATTAGATGATCAGCAATCATTTGCCGGAACATCATTTGCTACCATGCTCAGTGGTGAAACGATAGACTGGGATGATACCATCTATGGTGAGTATGGTGATTTACAGATGATCCGTACCAAGCAATACAAACTGGTCATTCGTTATCCTGATGGACCACATGACCTGTTCGACTTGGAAAAAGATCCACATGAATTAACCAATCTAATTGAAAATGAAGCCTACCAAAAGTTGACATCTGAATTGCGCCAACAACTTGAGACCTACTACAAAACATACTCAAATGATGATACGTCCGGTATAAATGTTAAACAACTCCATCGACACAATGATTATGAAGCGTGGCGTGATGGTTTGCGCGAAAAGCGTGGACTCCAGCAGTATTAAATGTGTGACACCACGCAATCACATCTGAGAGGAATTGAGTCCAAAAACAACAGACAGCATCTTGGGAACTATTAGATACAATAATCGTTGTAGTAATCGTTTCAAAGCGATAGAAGCCCGTTGTTTGCCGGTGTTGTGACTCAGTGTAGGGCTTAAGTCCACAACACGATGACTCTTGTGTATCAACGAATTTGATATTTCGAAAAGAAGATATTTGCTTTTAGAGAATGTTGAGCCTTAGAAAGGTCATTAACCAATAGCTGAAATGGATTTGAAATCTGATATTTCTTGGAAAATGCATCATAACGGTGGCTATCAGAGAGCAAAATATGAGCGAGTGCGGTTGCAGAAACACCCAAACTCACTTCTTGAACGTCGACGATAAGCTCTTGAAAATCACTAATACCAGAAAAATTTAACGAATGATCATAATCTGACATGTCTCTCTGAACAGGGATGCCAAACTGCTGTGACAGGTCATCAAGTAAGACAGCAAAATCATAGGGGATAAGGATAGCGTTTGGTTTACACACTCTTTTCAACTCTGCCACTAATCTATCTGATTTTGTGTAAGACAGCACGCCTGCCAATGTCACTATATCAACAGATTGATCTTCTACGGGGATATTTTCACCAGCCCCCTCCATATAGGTGATTTTTTCATGTGGGGTTGCTTTTTCTAGCATCGAGCGACTGGGGTCAACACCGTATACGTGCTGGCAATATGATCCTAACGCTACACTAGAATATCCTGTGCCACATCCGACATCTAGCCCATTCTTGTAATGATCTGCATCAGATAATGCCTTACTTAAGATCAATTGATGTAAGGGTGGTCGATATGCCGCATAGTGATAAGCTGTTGTTTCACTGTATTGTTCTTTCATCATTTCTTTCTTTTATCTATTAAGAACCCAATTATTGAAAACAAGTATCTGAGAATATTCGCTTAGAGTAAAGGGGGTAAGCATACTATGTGCAAACGTAGGTCTGATTATAAAGAGAATATGGTCATCAATCGCTTTAAGGCACTTCGCAAGCAGATATTAAGCCAATAATACTTAACGCCCTACCCAGTTGCTTAGATCAATTGCATAAGCCGCATTATATCGAGGACAATAACCCCAAATTCTCCATTTATGTCCCTATATCATAAATATAAAGGCTATATCATCTCATGGGAGAAAATCTCTGAAGATACAGCATTCTAAACAAAACCAAGCCCTTTACTATATGAGAAGATTTTGGTTTCCTTGAATGGAATACTGTTAAGAGCATTGATAGGATCACTATATATTTTGCTTGAATTGGTCAAAAAATTGAGACATCTGTTCCGGTAATCCCTGCGGTAATTTGGAGTTACTCCACTGTCTAGGAGACTGACCATACATGCGTTTGAACTCTCGACTAAATTGAGAAGAGCTCGTATAGCCCACTTCCATAGCGGCCTCGTTCACATTCATTCCTCGGGCAATCTTCACAGCGGCACTGTTCAGTCGCATGGACTTCACAAACTGGATAGGCGACATAGTGGTTGCTTGCTTGAATTTACGGTGGAACACGGCACGGCTCATCCCTACCTGGGCAGCCATATCTTCAATCGTAACCGCTTCATCTAGGTGAGAAGACAAATACTCAATTGCTCGGGCGATTTCATTACCCACCCCAAATGCGCGCCTTGCGGATTTCCCCGCATCTCCCTTCAATATAGCGTAGTACACCTCCCGAAGACGACCGTTCCCAAGTATCGCTGTATCCACGGGACTATCCCCCAGTTGCAGCAATCGCAATAACGATTCAGTGAATGTATCATCCCAGCAAGCGAGTGCAAAACCTTGTGGAAGTGGTCCACTCTTGGGCTTTCGGATGGCACCAGAGGCACTTTCTATCTCAATTGCTAGTTCAGTCATGACTCTTGTATCCAGGGAGATATAAACTCCTAGAAGGGGATTATCTGGCGAAGCAGTGGGGGTTCCACTCTCGACAGGCATCGACATAGTGCAACACATGTATTGTCTACTGTCAAATATATATGTGTTACCATCCAAAATAGCTTCTTTAGCTCCGTTCACGATGACCACCACGCAGGGTTCGTACACTGCAGGGGCGCAGCGAAGTGGCTCGGTAACTCGGAAGAGTTGAACACCCTTCACTCCAGTTGCCACCAAACCATCCTCGCTAACCTTGTTTTCAATGAGTTGTTTTATTTGTTGTTTGTTCATGCAACCAATATACCATCACAAGACACAAATCCAGCAAAAACGATACAATTAGGCATATATTCGCGACTAATTCGCCTATTCACACACAATTTTGAGATTTATAGTTATTTCAACATCTATCACACAAACAAATAATCAACTACAACAACCAGCAATGGGAATAAAACCTTACCAGTGGCACACAAAACAAGGAGATTAAACAATGGCAGACACTCAATTTGGAAGAAATGGTTGGACACCCGACCGTATCAAATCTCTCAAAGGAAAAACATACCTGATCACAGGAGCAAGCAGTGGTACAGGGTTTGAAGCAGCGAAAATTATCGCATCCAAAGGCGGCAAGGTAATGATGCTGAACCGTAACCCCCAAAAATCAGAGGATTGCATCGCAGCAATCAAACAGAACCTTGGCAATAATGCAAATGTATCCTATATCCGTATAGACCTCGGCGATCAATCTTCTGTAAAAGCGGCAGCAACAGAGATTCTTGAGCAAGTGGACCGTATCGATGCACTGATATGTAACGGTGCTATTGCTCAGGTACCTAAACAAGTCATGACGGTTGATGGATTCGAAAGTCAGCTCGGTGTCAACTATTATGGTCACTGGACACTGCAGGCATTACTTTTCCCACTGATTGACAAATCCAATGGACGTATCGTAACTGTGGGCAGCATGGGCTACGACATGGGTATCAAAACAATCAAGTTCGATGATATGAACTGGGATAGGGATTATCAAGGAAATGATGCTTACAGCCAGAGTAAGCTGGCACAGATCATGACTATTTATGAACTACAGGACAGATTGAGAAAAGCAGGAAAGACAAATGTCAAAGCCTATGCCTGCCATCCAGGATCTTCCAGAACATCCTTAATTACAACGAGTGGTAGCCTAGCAATGAGAGCTATATTTAGTTTGATGTCCTTATCACCAATGACTCAATCCGCAGAAAAAGGTGCATATCCTGAAATCATGTGCGCCACAGAACCGAATCTGGATGAGAGAGGTTTTTATGGTCCTACAGGAAGATCGAATTGGGTTGGTCCTGTTGGTAATCACGGTATCAAATCACATGCCTTAGATAAGAAAGTTGCCAAAAGGCTATGGGAAGTATCAGAAGAAGCAACTGGTGTTAGCTGGGACTTGTAATATACACTTAAGTACACGAAGGTATCATAATCATCTTGTATTTAACACTTCTCACAACCATTAATAATTCAACACAAAAACGCCTTACCGAAGTAGAGCGTTTTGTCTGGGTCGGTCGCATAAGCCCAATTATGAAACAAAAAATACCCCTCCGAAGTAGGGTATTTCTGCATGGGTCAGTCGCATAAGCCGTATTATGTCAAGGACAATAACCCAAAATTCTCCCGTTTTGTCCTCACAAATCGTATATATAAAACATTTAAAACTCAAAGATATCACATTCCATTGACCGTACAGAACTACCTACAATCGTTCGTTCAAACTTCGGAGCCATGATTCTTAATCTCAAGAATGTCTGTACAAAATCTTCAGATTATCTTGAGATTTGGTTTTCATACTGTAACTAATTCTAATCAGGAGATAAATCACAGTTATGGAAATGACACTCTTCGGTTTTGCCACACTTTTTATTGCCCTATTTGGTGTAGTAATGGTTCGGCGCAGCAGTGAGCCGAACGAAAAAGTTAAGTTTAGTCAGCTGATACTCGTCATCGTAGGGGCTGTCCTTCTAATCGTTGCACTTACAATTCATGCGTTTGCAGGTGAAGGTTTTGGACAACTAGAACTCTTGACAATACTACTCAGCTTGATATTTGGTTTAATTGGCTTTTGGAAGATGTTCTCTAGTGAAAAGCCATTTAGTTCGCACGGTTTTCTTGGACTTGGAACAGCCATCATCGTTATTGTCGCTTCATTTGCGATTCCTATATATTCTCAGAATCTGCCTGAGTCAACATCATCTCTCCCGATTGCCTTACATGGTAGTAGTACGAGTCCAGATTCCCCAGTGAATTTGTCGCAACTATCGAACTTACTATCCAATTCGTCGTCACCAGAATCTGGCGTGGATTACCCTATTCAGGCAAATATGATGTTGACTGCTCCCACACCAGTCGTAACCGCTCAAGCTATTCCAACATTAGAACCGCCAGTCCTGTTCTTTTCATCACCAACCCCGATTCCAGAGGTAACAACGAGTTGCACGGCAGTTGTATCGACCAACCTGAACCTACGCGACTTGCCAAGCACATCAGCAGGCGCAGTCATTGGTGTAATGAATGAAAACATCGTCGTGGAATTAATAGGTGTAGAGACCAACGGTGAGTGGTTCTATATGCAAACTGATAATAACGCGGGTTGGTTATTTGGTGACTTACTTGTTCTAGATGAAACCTGCAACCGCCTTCCAATCCGCAATTGGAACTAGGCATAGATAAAGGAGATCGATATGAGAGTCAAAATTGTCTTAGTCATGATTGCAATTGTCACCTTTTTGTTACCATTCGTCGGGCTTAGGGCACAATCGCAACTGGAAACAGTTCAAACAATCACGCGTTTCGCTAGTCTGGATACACACACTGTGGAGAACAATGAGGTTAAGTCAACTGTTGAGGCACTTGGCAAGATACAAGCAACAAACACAAATGATCTAAGTTTTGACACATCTGGTGAAATTGTCGAGGTCTTTGTCACAGAGAATCAATATGTGCGTGCAGGAGATGTCATCGCAGTCATCGATAACACAGATGAGGTGCTAGCCTATCAAAGAGCAGCTTTGGAACTAAATCGTGCAGAATTAGCATTGTTCGACATCCAGAAAATTGATGATGACGCGCTCACAATTGCTGAAGCCAATGTCCTCAGTGCGTGGAGTTCATATAACTATAGTCTTGGACGTGTAACGGATGAAGATATTTCTGCCGCCGAGGTCGAGTATCAAAATGCACTTGCGTTTGCTGAATTTACTGCTAATGAAGCCTCTCGCGCTCCCGGTGGATACGGTAGCCAAAACCACCAAGAGTTAACTGCGGATGCGGGTGAAGCCTCGTTCAATGCAGAAATTGCCCGACTTCAAATTGAGCGCCTAAAGGCACAACAAAACGCCAATGCAAATGGATCATGGGGCGGTGTGATCACAGCACAAGCAGAGTTAGATTTGCTGTTGGCAGGGCCCACAGCCGATGAAATTACTCTGGCAGAAATTGATGTTCAGATGGCGCAATTAGAGGTAGATCGTACCTATCAAGATTATGTAGATACTCATCTAGTTGCCCCTTACGACGGCTATATTTCATCAATGAACTTAGAAGCCGGCACGACTGTTTCTAATACGGAGCTGGTAGCAGAAATCATTGATATCTCGTCATTTGAACTCACGATTGAGATTGACGAAGTCGATTTAGGGTTACTAGATGTTGGTATGCCGATTGATGTGAGTTTAGATGCCATGTCAGGTTTAGTCTTGGACGCTGAACTTGGCACAATTTCATCGGAGTCAATGACAGTGGACGGTGTTGTAGTTTACGAAGCGGATGTCATTTTGAATGAGATTACACCAGAAATGCGTGTCGGTATGACAGCCGAAGCCAACATTATCACAAATAGTCGCGCTGACGTGCTGAGTGTCCCGAATGGATTCTTGCGCGAAGATCGTGCCTCAAATACGGCCTTTGTCAACATTCTTCGTGACGATGGCACTCTCCAAGAAATCGAAGTGGAACTTGGCTTGCGCGGCATAGAGTATAGCGAAGTTATTGGTGGCATCGATCAAGGTATGCAAATTGCAATAAATAACAGTAGTGGTTTTCAAGGTCCACCAATCTTAGGAGGAGGGCAATAATGCTAGCGTTAATCATCATTTTCGGACTGGTCACTGTTGGGTTTTGGGTGCTCACAAGACACACCAATCTCAGTAATAAAATACGGTCTACAGTTGTTGTTGTGACAGGAATCAGCATTGCAGTAGGTGGGATCTTCATCACTGGACAGACACAAGATGTGACATCTGTAGACATCATTGAAGAAGCAATTGTACGCACAGATAACATTGCAATCACCCTGAATGCTCCAGGTACACTCGTCCCAAGAAGCGAAGTAGACCTATCTTTCCAAACAAGTGGTAAGGTCACAGAAATCATGGTCGAAGAAGGACAGTTTGTATCAGCAGGCGATATAATCGCAATCCTAGATGCTGAATCGTTAACTCATGCTTATGAAGATGCTGAGTTACGTCTAGCATCAGAACGAACCCAATTTGAAGCATTGTTTGCCAGCCCAAGCGAAGAAGAAATAGCACTAGCTGAAGCCGAATATTTGGCGGCACAACTTGCATATGGCAGTTCAACCGCAATTTCTGGTGAGGGGTCTATTGATGAGCAAATTGAAGCCCTAGAAGTCGAACTAGCCAAAAATCGCGCATGGCAAAGTGCATTACAACGTGATGTCTCACTAGCAAATTTGTCGACATCAGCAGTAAATCTAGAAGATACAATCGATCGTTTAGAAGGTGAAACTACCACAGATTACTACAATGCAGTCAACAATCGCGACCGTTCAGCAACGCAACTGATGCAAAGTGAGGCAACGCTACAACAACAGACAAATGCAATCTTTAATGCAGAAGCTGACTATGTTGCCGAATCCAACCGTATTACAGATTATGGTGGAAGCAATTCCATCGTTCAGGAAGCACAAGCAGAGATTGATCTCATCAATTTGAGAAGTGATCCCGATGATATTGAACTGACATATGCTCAAATTGATCTTGCTCTTGCGCAAATTGCACTGGCAGAAGCCGAAGCACAACTGGAAGACGCGATTATCCGTGCCCCATTCGATGGTTTGATTGTGAGCAACAATTTGACTATTGGTGAGTTTCCGCCAAATGATGCTGTCACACTAGTTGACCTAACAGCCTTTGAAATCAATTTACCGATTGATGAAGTCGACATTATCAACATTGACCTGGGGCAAACTGTCAGCTTTAGTCTTGATGCTCTGCCCGATGTCGAACTAGTCGGTACGGTTGAACAAGTCGCTGTCTCACCCGATATCGCAGATGAGTTAGTCACATATGATGTACTGGTGGTGGTCGATAATACTGATGAGCGTATCCGTTCAGGAATGAGTACAACAGCCCTCGTCACCCTTGAAGAATATCAGGACATCGCTGTCATTCCCAATCGCTTTATCACAACCGTAGACCAAATGGGGATTTCCTTTGTTCAAACCCTTGATAGTGACGGCAATCTTGTACGACAACCGGTGACAATCGGTGTCCAAACGAATACAGTCAGCCAGATTTTATCAGGCATTGAAGTTGGTGATAGTGTTGTCATTGTCCCCAACAACGCCATTGGTGGTGGAATTGCGAATGGTTTACTTGGTGGAGGTGCATAGTGTCCGATCAAACTGATACAAATACCCTTGCGAACTCAGATGATGTTATGGAGAGCAAAACCATGAATCAAACAGCAACCCAAGATGTACACGCACTCGACAATGATGAACCGACTTTCGTCAAAGGAATTGATACAGCATCAGAGACACAATCGCCAGTAGCGTCGACAGATGAAGCAATAAATGATGAAGAAGCGCAAGACGAAGATACTGAGGTGTCAGTTATACCTACACCTCATCCAGACCAAACCGCAACAGGCGTCGAAGTCGTTCGCATTGAGAATGTCACCAAGACCTATCAGATGGGAGATTTTGAACTCCAAGTCTTAAAGGGCATTGACCTCACCATTCGAGAAGGTGAATTTGTCTCGATTATGGGGCCATCCGGGTCTGGTAAGTCAACCTTGATGAATATTCTGGGTTTACTAGATGAACCAACAGATGGTGCATACTTTCTAGATGATAGTGATGCCAGCAAGTTAAACGAAACGCAACGCGCAGTTCTACGGAATCAGAAAATTGGCTTCGTCTTCCAGAACTTCAACCTACTCAAACGAACGACTGCACTTCATCAGGTGGAATTGCCACTGATCTATGGCAGTAAAGGCAAACGGTCACAATTGGCAAGAGAGGCGTTAGAAGCTGTTGGGCTTGGTCAACGCCTCGATCATACGCCAGCAGAGTTATCTGGTGGTCAGCAACAACGGGTGGCAATCGCTCGTGCGCTGGTCACCCAACCATCGTTGATTCTAGCTGATGAACCGACGGGTAATCTTGATTCCAAGAGTGGTATTGAAGTCATGCAAATCTTCCAGCGTCTCAATCGTGAAGAGAAGAAAACAACTATCTTCGTTACGCATGATTCGTGGATTGCCCGCCACACTGACCGTGTCATCATGTTGCGTGATGGCAAGGTAATCGCTGATCAGAAGATTGATGAGCCACTAGTCGCAGGAGAATCGGAACGTCCGTCCGGTGCAGGACAGCTACAGGGTATCTTTGACGCAACCTACTATGGTGGCGACGAGAGCGAATACAATTAGGAGCCGAACATGAATCGCATGAATCAAAGTCTAAAAGTTGCTCTCAATGCCATTTGGCTCAACCGTGGACGTGCTGTTCTGACCATGCTTGGGATTATCATCGGGATTAGCTCGGTAGTCGCTATGCTCAGTTTGGGGCGTGGGTTTGAGGAATTTATTGTCGCATCTTTTCAAGATTTAGGCGCAGATCAAATTACGATTGTCTCATCTCAACCGGAGAGTGATACCCGAACACGAATTGAACCACTTACCATGACGGATGTCGAGGCGCTAGGCAACAAGAATATCGTGTCCGTTGCTGATGATGTTGGTGCGTTGTTCACGACCAATGCAACCATCATTGGTGATGCGGACAACACCACAACCACAGTTCGCGGGGTCACCCCCAACATGAACATCATCGAAGATTGGGACGTTGAGGCTGGATCATACATTACAGCAAGTCATATCGACAATCGGGATCGTGTGGTGATATTAGGCAGGGATGTCGTCAAAGACCTATATGGTGATGAAAACTACCAACCATTGGGCGACATTATCAAAATCAATAACCAGACATTTGAAGTCATTGGTGTGATGGAACCGATTGGTTCTGGTTTAGGGCGTGAGGATGGCATGGTCATTATTCCTATCACAACCTTGCAGACACGCTTGATTGATGCGCGGGTGAGTGGTGGCTATGAAGTATCAACCATCTACTTGCAAGTCTCAGATCAGGGCAATATCGACCTAGCAGTCGAGGAATTGCACACCTATTTCTACGAAGCCCATGATATTGGATCTGTAGACGAGGAAGATTACACCATCACCGATTCCAGTGATTTGCTGACGACTGTCAGTGACATCACCGGACTCATCACAATCTTTCTCGCGATTATCGCAGGTATCTCACTGTTAGTTGGAGGTATCGGCATTATGAACATTATGTTGGTCAGCGTTACCGAACGCACCCGTGAAATTGGGTTGCGTAAAGCTGTTGGGGCACGTCCACTTGACATTCTATCCCAGTTTTTGATGGAAAGCCTTGTTATTTCACTACTTGGTGGCGCGCTGGGGCTGTTAATGGCAGTCGTCATCACAGTCGCGGCAAGTCAGCTTGTCCCTGATTTAACACTATCGATTGAAATTGATGCCGTATTATTGGCAAGTTTTGTAAGCATTGTAGTGGGTGTTGTATTTGGATTATTGCCAGCGAACAACGCGGCAAAAATGCACCCGATTGACGCATTGAGGTTTGAATAATGGGTATCAGTCGCTATCTGGAAACACTGTCTATTGCCTATGGGCAAATTCTATCAAACAAAGTCCGTACATTCTTGACGGCAATCGGCATCACCATTGGTGTTGCGGCAGTTGTTGTCTTGCTGTCCGTCGGGCAAGGTGTTGAACGCTTCGTTATCGGAGAATTTGAAGAATTGGGATCGAACATTGTTCTATTGTTCAGTATTCCCACCGATAGTGGTGGTGGTATACCAGAACCTGGACGACAAAATTTTGGTGCAGAACTTTCACAGGGTGATGTTGACCTGCTAACCGATTCACGGGTCATCAGCAATGTGCAAGATGTTGCATATTCACTCAGTATCACAGAGTCCGTCAGCTACAACGATAAGGATACGGATCCCACCGTCGAAGGCATTAGTGCAAACTATATGGATCTTATGCAGTTAGACGTCTCTAGTGGACGTAGCATTGATCAAAATGATATTGATCGTCGCGAACGTGTAGCGGTGATTGGTGCTGAGCTTGTTGATGATCTCTTCGATGGTGAAAATCCGATTGGAGAATCAATTCGGGTGGGTAGTGTTAACTTGCGCGTTGTAGGTGTCATGGGTGAGTCCACTAGCGTCTTTGTAGACAGTGATGCGGTATTTATGCCCGTATCAACTGCGCAAACTCGTCTGGGTGGTGGACGTACTGAGGATGGTGATTATCCGTTATCGCGCTTCTTCTTCTTTGCAGATGACAATGCTGATGTTGATGTCATTGTTGATGAGATTGATACCGCATTGCGGACTGACCGTGATCTTGACCCCGCAGACGATGTGGACTATCTGGTCTTTGCCCAAAGTTCATTTACCGACACATTAACAGTTATTACCGGAACGTTGACCATATTTCTTGGATTCATTGCAGGAATTTCGCTGGTTGTAGGTGGAATTGGCATCATGAACATTATGATGGTGACAGTGACCGAACGTACCCGCGAAATTGGGTTGCGTAAAGCGCTCGGCGCACAAAAAATCGATATTCTTCTGCAATTTATGGTTGAGGCGATTGGTATTGCTCTACTAGGTGGTCTGGTTGGGACAGCTATAGCAATCTTTACATCAGAGTTGATTACGCTGTTTGTGCCTGACTTTGATATAAGTGTGCAGATGAGCAGCATCCTGTTAGCCGTATTAGTCTCAACGGCGGTAGGTGGCTTCTTTGGCGTCTTCCCTGCGAATCGTGCCGCCAGCATGAGCCCTATTGATGCACTACGCTACGAGTAGTCTAGTTGCGGAGGCTGAAGGAAAACGATATGGTAACACCATCACACATTAAAGATAAAAGATGGTTAACTATGATATATTCACAATCGACAATTCTGGTTGTAGATGATGACAAAGAAATCGTTCAGTTAGTGAGAAGTTATCTGGAACATGATCAATTTCGAGTACTGACAGCTCATGATGGTGAGCAAGCATTACATATCATTCGACGCGAACGTCCTGATCTGGTCGTACTCGACTTGATGCTACCGGATCGAGATGGTTTCGACATTACTCGAGCTGTAAGGGCTGACGAACATTTAAAGCGAACCCCCATCATTATGCTTACAGCGCGGGTCGAAGATGTGGACAAGCTAATTGGTTTGGAAATGGGTGCTGACGATTACATCACCAAGCCCTTTAACCCACGTGAAGTTGTTGCCCGTGTGAAGACCGTTTTGCGTCGCGTGAGTTATGCGAATGATGATACGGTTGATGTTCAACAAAAGTTGGTGTGTGGTGGTTTATCGCTTGATGAAGCTACCCGTGAAGTTGTACGTGATGACGAATCTATATCTCTGACCCCTACTGAGTTCAAAATTCTGAGAGTGTTGATGAGCAACTCAAACATGGTGTTACCCCGTGCTGATTTGATGGAGAAGGTATTCGGGTACATCTATGACGGGTTGGATCGCACACTGGATACACATATCCGTAACATCCGTAAAAAGATTGACCCACCGAATCAAGAGTCTTCATATATTGTGACTGTCTATGGAATAGGCTATCGCATTACGGAGCCAGACGCATGAATCGGATGTGGGTACGTTTAAGTCTCTCGTTTTCTGCTTTGATTTTGACAGGCGTAATCATTATTCTCGCTTTGCTTATTTCAAGCAGAGGTCTTCAGAATATTGTTGAGATTGGTGTCGCGCAGACACTAACAGAGCGCGGTGGTCTTGTCGAGCAGATCACAACACAATATGCAGAAACCGAACGCTGGGAAGATGTGATACCAATCATTGCTGAGTTGAAGGAAAACTATGAACAAGTCAAAGTTCCGATTGAGTTTAGTCTGACTACGCTGGATGGCGAATTTATTTATTCAACAAATTTGCCGTCGGATTGGGAGACCAATTATGTCGTGAGTCCAGCCATCCCGATTGTCATCAATGATAAACCCGTCGCAGAATTACAAGTGGATATAATTGATCCTCGTGCAGACATTACTAGAAATCTTCCTGTGGATTCGACCTTGCAGGCAACTATCTTAGGTGAAATTCAACGAGCCCTATTGGTCGTAGTTTTGATGAGCGCATTTGTGGGTATCCTTGCTGGAACGATTATCAGCCGATATTTGACAAGACCACTCAGACAATTAGCATCCGTTGCCCGTGCGATTCGTGACAAGAAAACCAGCCAGAGAGTTGTCCTATCAGATAATACGATAGAAGTTAATGAAGTCGCGCAAGCCTTCAACGAAATGCTTGATGCCCTTGAACATGCAGAACAACTTCGACGCAATTTGGTCGCGGATGTTGCCCACGAACTGCGCACACCATTAACCGTCTTACAAGGCAATATCTACGCTATTCTTGACGATGTCTATCCAGCGAATAAAGAACAAGTCGCTCGCCTATATGACCAGACGCGTGTCTTGAGCAGATTAGTCAGCGATCTACACGAATTGTCTCAAGCGGAAGCCAATCAACTCCCACTCCGATTAGCAATGACGAATATTCAACTGATGATCGAAGAACGAACAGCAACCTTTGAACCTGTTGCACTATCGAAAGACATCACACTAACCAGTGACATCTCCAATACGTTACCACCGCTGAATGTCGATGCCGAACGTATTGAACAAGTACTCAATAATCTGATTAACAATGCCATCATCCATACACCAAGCAGTGGTCAGGTAACAGTCCGGGCTTATGCCGAAGATGACCATGTCGTCATACGTGTTGTTGATACTGGCAATGGCATACCACAAGACCAACTCGAGCACATCTTTGAGCGTTTCTACCGTGTTGACCCCAATCGCACACGTGCCAAAGGCGGCACTGGATTAGGACTCGCTATCGTGAAAGCAATTGTGACGATTCATGGCGGGATAGTCGAAGCCTCAAGTCAAGGAATCGACGAAGGCTCTCAATTTACTGTTCGATTACCAATTCACCGAGACACGTAATTATGCAATTTAAGGATGAATAAATTAGGACTAAGAAAGGAGGTTGTGGTTGAGTAGTAAGTGATACCACGTCCAAGTTGTATTCAATAATAAACCATTCCAACAGAATATGATGCATGATGTCACACTTGGAAAATGACAAGTTTTTACGGACAAACCTTGCTAATCGTTGCGGTGAGTATATCAAATCACACTCAACACTTACTTTTAACCACTACCGAATGATTTAATATCTACTATGCTAATAACCCTCTTGAGTTTCGATGGGTAAGAGATGCAGGTTTGTTCCTTATTTTATCCGTTGTTCCACCGAACTATTGGACAGTAAGCGATGTACTCGCGTTATTGTTACTTAAATCAGGATCAACTTGATCGAATACATTGATCGCGGAGTTAATGTTAATAGTTTGTCCTGCCGTTCCTACATTAACTTGGGCATTAATCGATAACACAGCTACGGTAGAACCACCATTTGCTAATGCACCAACAGCCCATACTCCTGTTGCCTGATCATATGTACCGTTTACTGTTGAGTGTGAGACATAAGTCAATCCCAATGGAATACCACTGTTTACTTGAATACCTGTTGCATTATCTGGTCCAAGGTTACTAATACGAATATCAAAATTAACTATGTCACCCTCATTTGGGTTTACATTATCAACAGTAAGCAATGTATGTACTAAGTCAGTTATTTCCGGGGGTTTAACAATAATAGTATCTAATGCCGTATCATTTGTTGTATTAGAATCTGTAGCAGATGTACTTACACTAGCACTGTTTGTAATTGTCTGTCCTTCCATACCAGAGTTTACTGTGGCTAGGATGGTCAAAAAATCAATATTATTCAAAATCATTGAGCCTTCAATAGTATTCCAAATTCCTGTGACAGGGTCATACGTTCCGTTACTAGGTATGTAACTGTTTGCCGTTAATCCAGCAGGTAAAAGATAATTCACCTGTACATTGGTTGCAGTAGATGGACCATTGTTCTGAATTCTTACCGTAATTGATATACCTTCACCCACCGCAGGATTAGAATTATTTGATGAAACGGTTACCTCCATATCTGCGTTTACAGCAACTACGATTGGAGCCGAGTCACTATTATTACTCATGTCGAGATCTAACGAACTGGCTGTCACACTAGTAATACTATCCACCGTTTGTCCAGCTGTACCAGCGTTAACTGTTACTAGTAAACGCAAACCCGAAGTTTGACCATTGGCTAATGTTGTAACTGTCCAAATATCTGAAACAGAGTCATATGAACGTGTACCACCACTGCCAGTATAAGATGTTGAAATAAGTGTTACACCAGTCGGGAGTAAATCGCTGGCGGTAAAACTGGTAGCTACGTTGGGACCGTTATTTGTTACATTAAACAAATATTCAATAGTATCACCTTCACTAGGTGTCGCATTGTCTACCGATTTCGTTATGCTTAAATCAACAGCTTGTTGAACAATGACTGTATAGGTGTTGTAATCATCTTCAGTTGTTACACCATTATTTGGAGTTGAATCAGGGTCAGGTTGGTCACTCGTGATAATCTCGCGCCATCGCGTAACAGTCGTTCCAGCTGCACTAGGCTCAACTGTCAATGTTATTGTCAAAGTTGCAGTTTCACCACTATTTAAACTGGGGATTGTCCATTCATTACCATTGGAAGTTCCGTGTGTCAAACTAGTGGACTGGACTGCACCAAGTGCTCCAGACCCGAACGAATCGCCAAGCACAATATTAGTTGCTGTAGCTGGACCATTATTAACAATACTAACAGTCGATGTAATGGTATCCCCCACAGACGGATTTAAATTATTGAAAGTGAAAGTTGTAAATTCTAAATCAGCAAATGTGCCACCAACAGAAACATTTGCACTGGCATTGTTATTGCTAGTATTTAAATCAGGTTCGTTGGAGTTTATATTAGCAGAATTAGTTATTGACTGTCCTTCTGTTCCGGTATCAACGGTTGCATTAATTGTAAGCGTAGTAGATGCACCATTTGCTAATGCGCCAATATCCCAGATTCCAGTTCCTGCTGTATAGGTACCTTGACTCGGCGTGCTTGACACATAGGTCACGCCTGTCGGAAGTAAATCGTTGACTATTACACCTGTTGCCGCGAGGCCACCATTATTGCTTGCAGTTAGTGTATACATAATCGTGTCACCAGCGTTTGGCGTTGGATTATCTACAACTTTAGCTATATTCATATCAACAGCTGGCTGAACAATAAGAGTATAGGTATTGTAGTCATCTTCAGTTGTTACAGCATTATTTGGAGTTGAATCAGGGTCAGGTTGATCGCTAGCTATAATTTCTCGCGAACGCGTGAATGTTGTACCCGCAGCACTTGAATTAATTTGAACAACAATTGTCAAGGTTGCGGTTTCACCACTATTTAAACTCGGAATCGTCCATTCACCGCTAAATGGCGCAGTGCCATGAGTTACACTAAAAGATTGAACTGTCCCAAACCCTCCGCTACCAACTGCACTACTTACAACAACATTTGTAGCTGTAGCTGGCCCATTATTTAAAATACTAACAGTCCCTGTAATAATGTCGCCAATAGCAGGATTTAAATTATCATATGTAAATACCACAAATTCCAAATCAGCATCGGTGGGCGAAAGTATAGTCAATGTTAGGTTATCACTATCATTACTACTATTACTATCAGTTTGATCCACTGATTGTAAAGAACGTGTACGGGTAATTGATGTTCCGGCTGTACCTGTATTGACGGTCGCCGTTATTACTAGCGTTGCAGTACTAGATGGATCCAAGTCTCCAACTGACCATACTCCATTTGTGACACTCCCCTGAGTTGGATTATAAATACCATTAATCAGACCGGAATCACCAGATGTTCCAATAATTAAATTTGTTGCAGTGGCAGTGCCAGCATTTTGGATCGATAGTGTAATGGTAATGGTATCGCCTTCTTGAGGCGTTGTATTACTTGGTGAAAACTCTGTAATTTGAATATCAATGGTATTATCAGCAAGAATCGTGACAGCTACATTTGATGTATTATTGCTTAAATTTGTATCGTTATAGCTCTGTGCAGTAATCTGCCCTTGAATAGTTTGGACTGTACCTGCAGCATTTGCACGCAATGTGAGATTAATAGTAGCTGTCGCTCCAGAAGCAATCGAATCAACAGACCAACTTGATCCCACCAGTGTACCATTACCACTGGAGCTAAAAAATTCTAGCCCAGATGGGATATTGATGTTAGTAAAAGTATTGACAGCAGGTTGTCCGCTTTGATTACTCAATCTAGCTGTCACAACAAAAAAATCATTGTTATTTATTGATGACATATTTGAAGAAAGCGATAACACTAGGTCATTGGATACTGTATTTACAGTTACAGGTAAACTAAATGAACTCGTTCCACCAATACCCTCAACAGTTAGTAGAATTGTGTATGTTCCTGCACTACTGTATGTATACGTCTCAGGCGATGCCAGTGTACTATTTGCACCATCCCCAAATGACCAACTATAGGATGTGATTGACCCGCTCGACAAATTCGTGATGGTAACGCTTAACCCATTAGCTACAGCTGAAAAATTAGCTACGGGTGGTTCTGCTGTCGCTGTTGATATGGGGGGAGCAATTACACTTGAGGGTGTTTCACTTAGCGTTGGTGTCGGCGAGATTGTTAAAGTAACCGTATTACTCGGAGTTGGTGTCAGAGTCGCATCTGGTGAGTTTATAGGTGTTTCTGAAGGTTCGTCTACTAGTGTAACTATTTGAGTTGTCTCAACTGTCTCAACTGTCATTGTAGGCGCCACAGTAGATGTCTCTTCGACAGTATTCACATCAATTTCTGTTGGTAGCGGTGCTTGTGTGATTAACTGTGACAAGCTAATAGCTTCATCATTTTCAACTGCGAGTTCCGTCGACAGTGCAGGTTTGATGGGTGCAAAATTTTCGTTTTCCCAAGGACTATAATCTGCTGTTTCTGCAGCACTTACACCCACAAATAATTCGCGAATCTGAGCATTATTCACAGCTAACTGTGATATACATAGGAATACTGCACACATAATAGGCAGAAATGGTAATAATAGCAACAACACACGCCTTCTCAACCTTTGTGTTTCTTGTCGCTCTATTGTGCTATGTTGACTCATTAGCTTGTTTTCCTTGGTAAAGCAATTGAAACACGGGTGCCTTTGCCATGCTTACTTTTCAGGCGAATCTGCCCATGATGTGCCTCAACAATCGTCTTAGCAATGAATAACCCCACCCCTAAGCCACGATTATCGGTGATACCTGCATCGGCAGATTCTCCACGATAGAGTCGATCAAATACTTTGGGTTGATCATGTAATGCAATGCCAACACCATGGTCTATGATATGTACGATATTGGCCACTGTAGTTTGCCCGAGAGATACTCGAATCGACCCACCTGTCAAAGAATATGTGATTGCATTATTGATCACTTCTACAATCGCTTCTTTTAGACGCTCCGATTCAGCATCAACGCATAGCTGATTGACAGGCGATTTATAGATAATTGTAATATCCGATTTGTTTGCTAATTCCCGTTGAGTCTCGATTGCATCTTCAACAATATCAACCAAATCTACCCCATCAAGTTCCAATGTTAAGTTATCGCTCAACATTGAGCTCACTGAAATAACCTGATTGACCATGGATGACAAGGTGTTTAGTTGTGATAAAGTCTTTGCCATGTAGTCTTTACTTTGATCAGTCATTACATCTTGAGCGAACATTTCGACAAGTTGAGCGTAGCCAATTGCAGCACTGAGAGGCGTGCGAAGTTCGTGTGAGAGTTGCTTAATTAGATCATCCTTGAGTTGTTCAGCTTCAATTAATTCTGTGATGTCACGCAGAACTACAACATAACCAACAAAATATCCGGAACGTAAGATTACAGGCGTTGCCAAAACACTATAATACTGTTTGCAAAAAGACACAGATTGGGATGATTGCAGTGCCTTCGGCTCACTCATTAAGCGTTTAAAACGTTTGTATTCAGCATTATCTTTCTTTATTTCTGTAACGAGTTGTTTAGCAGCAGAATTACTCAAAATACTCTTACCAGTTTTATTGAGAACAATTACCGCATCGCCAATACTTTTTAAGATTGCATCACGTTGTGCATTTTCACGTTGCTGATGTTTATACATCTTTTCAATACGTTGATTACGCTGCAGCAAGTTTTCTGTCATCGAATCAAATGATTCAGCTAATTCACCTAATTCATCCCGTGTCTTTAAGTCGACACGCTGTTCAAGATCTCCTAGCCGGATCAATCGTGTAGTTGATACCATTTTCGCAACTGGATTTGTAATTGAGCGTGCGATCATCAAGCCCATGATTGCAACACTTGTCATCAAAGCCATAAACAATAGTGCAATACTATCTCGACTGACACTAATCTGCTCCACAACAAAATCTGTTTGGAGTGCCACCTCGAGGACCCCAACTTGCGTCTCCCGTAAAACGAAGGGAGCGTAGAGAACTTCATAGGAAAGATCATTAATGGTTGTATCTGTTATTTGTAATGCCCGATTAACTTGAGTGTTGAGTTGGGCAACTATCTGCGGAGAGGCAAACTCGCTATTTTCACGCGTTATGCTAGTCCCAATGACGTCACCATTACTTTGGTAGAGGGTTACATCTGAAAGTGATTGCGATCTAACATATTCAATAAACCGATCAGCACGAATCCCAGAAAGCACTGCAGCGATAATAACATTATTTTCGTCTCGAATAGGTGCCGCGAAATAAATAAAAATATCGCCATTCACATCCTGAATTTCAATAAATTTATCCCCTAAAGCATCCGCTTGTCCTGATAATATACGTTGAACGATGCGCCAACTTGAAACATCTGGAACTGAAGCTGTTGCATTGACCTCATCAGAATTGGTCAATGTTGCGCGCAATAAAACTTGTCTATCTGCATTAATAATCATTGTATCGTTCAAAGAATCATTTAATGCAATACTATTAACGCGATTTTGTAAGGTTTCGATATCGTTAGTTAAAATTGAGGAGGAAACACCTTCTGTAAAGGCGATCAATCTTAGTGCTGCTAAGTATTGACGTTCAACTTCAATTGTCGAGTTACTCACTGATTGAGCGCTACTACGAAGTTGATTTGCAATACGTTCTTCAATAGAGCCAGCAACCAAACGAGTGACAACAAATACAGAAACGCTTCCCATAATTAATATGACAATTAAAAATGGTAACGTCAAACGTGTACTGATTCTGGGATACAGTTTGTTCATTAGATCGCTTACAAGCTATTGTTATGATTTCTTACGATTACTAACAATCTTCTATCTTCGATTATAATATATTATATGTATATCAAGTGATAAGAATTCATACTTTTCATCACTAATAATCATTTGCCATATCATACATAAATAGTAATGAGAGATTATAGGATGCCACAGATTGTCCATCTAGAAGATGATAACCCATTACGAGAGATATTTATAATTGCCTTACAGTCATATGATCCTAATATTGAATGTATTCAATTTGCAAATAGTAATGAGCTTATGGAGTTTGTTGATCAAAGTATTGAAGCTAATGATTTTAAAGCAAAGGTCTTTGTACTCGATATTCGAGTACCAGGTAAATACAATGGTTTACAAGTTGCTGAGAAATTACGAGAATTAGGATTACAGATGCCTATAATTATGACATCCGCATATCAAAAACCAGCTAAATCACACATGGATCAACTACAGTTGATGTGGATGCCAAAACCATGGCATGTTCTTAACGCTGCCCAAACTATTGCACCGTTGGCATATGATTCTGTATAGCCTTTCGACTCTTGCTCTATATTCATCTGAAGACATAAACCGAATAAAACAATGTCTTCAATTGCTATCTTTTACGCGCTAAAACATACAAACACTAGGCGAAACACCCTGCCGAAGTAGAGCGTTTTGCATGGATCAATCGCATAAGCTCAATTTTGAAACAAAAACGCCCTACCGAAGTAGGGCATTTCTGTCTGGGTCAATTACATAAGCCACATTATGTTGAGGATAATAACCCAAAATCCTCGTCTTTTGTCCTCAAATATTTAGCCAAGTATAAAGTTTCTAAAATCTACTATCTGAAATGATTTTTCGAATGAAACTCTTTTGAGTAACTAACACAAAACTCACCATTCATGCTGGGCACGACTTTTCGTATTTAGACTGATAATAATAGAGTCGAGGCTACTCCCCTAATTATTAGGGGATGGTGCACTGATAATTAATAATATAATCATAGTATAATAGAAGTCAGAAAATAATCAGGATAGTTTGTATGATTAAACAAAAACGCAAACGCAAAAAAACACTAGCCCACCAACTCCCAAAATGAATTATGATAAAATTTTGGGGCATGGGCTGACGTTTACGCGAAATGACTTAGCAATGAATCGATATGGATCATTATCTGATAGACAGTTTAAAACACACCTAAACCGTTTGATAAAACGTTACCGTCAGTATTTGTTTGCTTACTTTGGTGCAATTCTTACACTATTGATTCCATTTGGAGTCGGATTGTTAGTATCACAAAGCCCGCATTTTGATAGATTTTTTTCAATTCTGGGTGTTATCGTAATTGTACCAATCCTTATAGTAGTCTATTTTGAGCACCGCAAAATGATGCGGCTTAGGCAAGAATTAAACAACAGAGTTATCGAATATGTTGTTGGCCCTGTGTCAGTTTCAACCGTTGCTCATCGTGCTGAGGTAAATGAATCGAAAATTCGCGTTTGGGATACGTATTTTCAGGCTAGTAAGCGTGGTGCAGAGTCATTTCGCCATCTTGATGAGTATGTGATCTATTATTTGCCCGATACACATACTGTTGTTTCAGCCGAGCCTGTAGAAAGGGTTTAAATCGTAAACATCCCGACTTCTGGCAACCCTCAAGGGATGAGTAAATTAAAAGTTGTTAAAAGCGACAAGACTGCTTGACTGGTTAAGGTCTTGCAATCTCGCAGATGGAGGATATTCTCCCCAGAATGAGTGCTAGGTAGGCATGCACATGCTAAATTATGCAAAACAAAAAGCCCCGCTTTCGCAGGGCATTTCTGTCTGGTTCAGTCGCATAAGCGGCATTGTGTAGAGAAGAATACCGAGGACAATAACCAAAAATCCTCCAGTTTTGTCCTCCAAGACCTATATCTTACACACTACTCTTTACAAGAAAACATCCTTTCAAAGTAGTTATTTGGTGTGATATATCGCACGAGCTATACTTCTTTACATAATATCTACGTTGTGGAACTTTTAAATTTTCATTTTGTATAAATCGCATTACACTGTACATACAGAATTGGAGATTATATGAGAAAACGCAAACGCAAGCACCAAGAAGAAGAAAAACAAGAGACCTATACGATAGTATGTCCATACTGTGGGCATGATAAAGGTGAGGAAATTTTATTACAAAGCAGTGGAGGGCTTAGCTGGAGGCGACCAGATAGGAAGTTGTTCAGTTTCAATAAGATTGTCACAGTTCGTTGCTTGGAATGTAACTTTATTATCAGTTTTGCAAAAGACGAAAGATCGTAATTAAGAATAGAATACTATCTTTTCTATCCAGATTGAATCTATATTATAAAACAAAAAATACCCCACCGAAGTAGGGCATTTCTGTCCGGGTCAGTCGCATAAGCCGCATTTTGTCCTCCGTTATGGAGTGGAAATCATCTATCTAGGATGTACGTTACCGCACACCTCAAGCAGTGTACCCGATGCTTTTTGTGGAGCGGGCCGCCCCAATGCATCTGTTTCACCTTGCTCCCAATGGGGTTTGCCTAGCCGCAAACATTACTGCCTGCGCTGATGTGCTCTTACCACACCGTTTCACCCTCACATCCGATGGATGCAATCTCTTCTCTGTTGCACTTGCCGTCAAGTCACCCTGCCCGGACGTTATCCGGCATCGTTACCCTATGGAGTGCGGACTTTCCTCGATGAGCTCATGACCCACCGCGATTCCCTCGTCAACCCAGAAAAATAATTATACCGTCTCACGATGTACCAGTCAGTGGTCAGTGTCGTCGGAGAACCGTAGTTTTCCCGTGCTTTACACAACCTACAAAATCGCATAAGCTAAACACGTATATTGAATTAGCCGTAACCCGAGACTTATGAGTATAATCCCAAATCGACTAAAACGTGGATTCACAAATCGCTGGCAAGCGATCTTTAATGTCGGCGATTTTTCTGCATTATTGATTGTTAGTGTCCTGTTGCTAATGCCCGCGCTGACCTTAACTGTAGCGGGTTGGGCGCTTGATATGCGTACAATTGTTCCGATCACCTTATTGAGTGTTGCATTCGGGTTTATGCTGTCCCGCAGTCAATATAACGAGCTACTAGCACTAATTGTCAGTTCGATGTATGGCATCGGTTTTGTGATTATGGTTGCCGCATTAAACGAGCCAACGGGATTTTTCCAAGCAATTGCCGCAGTCATTATTCGTAGTATACGTTGGTCGATTGATCTATTCACAGGCGGTATCAACCAAGATAGTCTGGTGTTCACAATCCTTGTAGCAACATTATTTTGGTTTTTAGCCTATAACGCCGTATGGCATATTTTCCGGTTGGATCGTGTATGGCGGGTTATTCTGCCACCCGGCCTCATCTTATTAACCAATTTAGTCATTTACACAGGCGACGAACCCCTCGATTTATATCTCGTCATCTTCTTGCTCATGTCGATGTTACTAATCGTGCGATCAAATTTAGACGCACGGCAATGGGAATGGTATATCAACGGCATCCGTGTCCCCCGAGTCGTCCGCCGACAATTTAGTATCATTGGTATTGTGTTATCTTTACTGGCTTTATCACTAGCTTGGGGTATACCAACTGGTAATTTACAAGAACGCCTCAATAGTTTTCAACAATTCCTCGCATCTGACCCGATACAACAAATGTCTGAAGTATGGAATCGTCTGTTTGCTCCAATTGAATCCGAAGGGCCCGCAACAACTGACTATTACGGTGGCGACTTGCTCAATTTAGGGGGTGCGATTAGCCTCGGCGATGAGGTAGTCTTTCTAGTTAATGCGCCGAATCAGGGGCAACGTTACTACTGGCGATCGCGTGTCTTTGAACGTTATGCCAATGGACAATGGTCACCATCAGCTGATTTACGCATTACAGATCAGTCCTCTCCGGTCGACATTCGCATGAGCCCAGAAGTTATTGGACAACAGCGCCAACCTGTTAACCAACAGATCACAATCGGCATGTCAAACTCACGTATTTATTACACGGCCCCACAGCCAAGTTTCATTGATGGTACAGGTCGCATTGATTTAATCTATACTGACAGCCCAACTAATGACTCGATGAATGTATCCGTTATACGACCCTTACAAGTATTATCACGTGGTGAAACCTACAATGCGACAAGTTTGATGAGTGTTGCCACTGCCAATGATTTACGAGCTGCCAACACCACCTATCCTGAATGGGTGACTAATCCAAATCTATTTGTTGGACAATCAAGTGGAAGAGTGCTGACACTGGCGCAACAAATTGTCAATGATGCCGGTGCAACTAATCCATATGACCAAGCCAAAGCAATCGAAACATGGTTACGCACGAATATTGTGTACAACGAGTCGATTTCTGCACCACCACCAAATGTTGACCCTGTAGAATGGGTTTTATTTGATGTGCGGGAAGGCTACTGTACATATTATGCCACTGCTATGATTACAATGTTACGAGGTTTAGGGGTTCCAGCTAGGTTAGCTGCAGGATTCTCTCAGGGCGATTTTGATGCCACAACCGGACAATATATTGTGCGCGAACGGGATGCACATACATGGGTTGAAGTCTACTTCCCTGGTTATGGTTGGATTGAATTTGAACCGACCGCAGCAGAAGAGCCATATAATCGTGAGGGTGATGACCTTGCTCAACCACAACCCCAATCATCAAACCCATTACCGACATCAACACCAACGGCAACACCAACGACTGTGCCAAGCCCAACCCCGCAGTCAACACAAGAAGCCTTACAACAACAACAGGATCAACCGACAGCCACATTTACACCAAGCCCAACGTTTACAGCAACACCTGTGATTGTACCAACAGTTGAACCACCAATTGCGCCACAAAACTCGCCACCCTTCCCGTTGGTCAGTCTTGCATTATCGGCGTTATTCTTTTTACTTGTTCTCGTCGCGATAGCATTGTTAATTGCCTTCATATTCTGGTGGTGGGAATGGCGAGGCATGAATGGCCTGAGCCCGGTATCACGTGCCTGGGCACGAATCGAACGTTATATTAGCCTAATTGGTATTCGGCAAAGCGACCACAAAACAACATTTGAAAAACGACGTGACATCGAAAAACGTATTCCAGCGGCGAAAGATCCTGTCCGCGCAATCAGTGAGCTATATACTGCCGAACGTTATCGTGGTCGTAGCAATGACCCAACAGAACACGCCCGTCATGCAGAAACAGCAGATAAAGCATGGAGTGATACCCGCAAAAATATCCTATTGCGATGGTTACGTAAGTTTATCCCATTTGTAAAGGATTAAACTTTTTCAACAACTAATAGATGTGATAAACCCCATGTGTCTAGTGGGGTTTTCTCAAATTTATAAAGTACATCCCGAATAACCTGAGCAGGCTTACCCAATCGTGCGATGATATTATCGTAACCACCATAAATGCGGGAATGATGTATAAACTTGACCGATTCACCATCAAAAAGCTGTCGGATACCACGCGCGGTGTAAGCGCGTACATGAGGTGCAAGTTGGTCACGCAAGCGATCCGGCAAATAATTAATTAGTGGCGTGTTGCCAAAGTAATACTCATCGTTCCAATAATGCCCATGAGTCTCGAAGGGATACCAACGATTTGGGCAAAACATAACAATACGCCCGCCTGGCTTGAGTACACGTACCATTTCTAGCGCTGATTTACGGTCATCTTGCACATGTTCGATGACTTCGTGCGATAAAATCGTATCGAATGTGTTATCAGCATAGGGAACATATTCCCCCGCTGCAACTAATGCGTGAGGGATTTCTTCGCGGGCAGTTTGTACCCGTTCATATTCGATATCGAATGCTTCAACATATGGTGTATAACGTCGACGAATTTGTGAGGCATACATCCCAACACCACAACCATCGATCAATACATGTGCATTCTCTAGTTTTGCCCATTTTTCAATCATCATTAGGCGACGTTCTTGTCCTGCGCGCCATACATAACTCGGAACACCTCGTAATGCCGCCAAATCGGATTGTGTCATAGTTTTCTACTTTTCAAGTATTTCAAGATAAAAGATAATATCACTGTTGATGCAATTTAAAATCACAACCGCAGAAGTTTAACAAAGACTACAAGTTTTAATCAACGGACAACCTTTAACAATTGCGCAGAATGCTTATTTTTTCTCAAGGGCATCAAGGGATAATTTTGAACGTGGAATACGTGAAATCGTATCATCAATTGATTTAGATGTCGGTCTAGAATGAGGCACAGGGATAAATGCAGTAATTTGTGTACCTTTACCTGGAACACTCTTTAAATCCAACACACCATCTAATAGCTCAGCCCGTTCGCGCATATTGACCATTCCAAAACTACCGCGCTGATCATAACCACCTGTAACGCTTTCGACATCGAAACCATTTCCGTTATCAGCAATGCGTACAACAATGCTATCCTCTTGGATGGTCACACTAGCACGAATTAGTTCTGCCTCCGCGTATTTACGAGCATTATTCGCAGCTTCTTCTATAAGATGAAAAATAGCCCCTTGCTGCTGAACATCCAACAGATGCTCCACTTGCTGTTCAACATACGTTTGCATCGGTTGACGATATGTTTGTTCCATCTTATTGGAAAGTTGTTGCAAGGCAGCGTTTAACCCACGCGACTCAAGTACGAGCGGACGTAATTTAAATAATACATGGCGAATCTCTTCAGTCGCTCGTAATGTCATATTACGAATCGTCTCAATTTCATCTGGTACGTTATCTGGATCACGTTCAAGCATTTTGGGAATGATGCCTAAACGCATAGCGACTGCAGCAATTGTCTGAGTGGGTATATCATGCAAATCACGCACGAGGTCTTTACGTGCATCTTCCTGTAGTTCAATGATACGTTCTTTCTCTTCCATTAAGCCCTGATATAAGACAGCATTTTGGAGCGCAATCGTCGCTTGTGTACCGATAATCCGCAACGATTCGACTTGATCTTCATTAAATGCGTTACGTGCCTCACTACCAAACAACAAAACCCCATAATTATCGAAGCCAGAGCGCAGTGGAATACACAACATAGACCGTACATTCTGAAATGAAATCATCGAGCGTACTTCAGGGTCATTACGAGCGGCGCTTCCGAAGACAGGGCGTGTTTCAGCCAATGCCTGTGCAATAATACCATCCTTACCATCGAACATGCGGTTTTCATCAACATGCGAGATCCCTTGTGAATTCGCAATTTCGAGGCGATTATCATATGAATACAACAAGACAACACTTGCTAGACGGTTGCGTCCACTTGCTTGCATACTAATACGACCAATACTCAATGCGGCATCTAAAATCCGATTATATTGCAGTGTGGAATTGAGCTCCATTGCCATCTCAGATAGTGCATGTGTACTTTCACGCATATGAGCGAGGGTATTAGCTTGTTCCTCAGACTCTTTGCGTTCCTGTACTAGTAATTGTTCCTGCACGGCATCTTGGAAATACAACCAGATTGACAAAATCGCACTAAGCACGACGAGTACAATCACAGTTGGTAAATAAATATCCAATGCTTGTGTCAACCATTCACTCCCGAATAATGTCACCATTGCCACAACAGCACTGATAATAATGCCTGTCGTCGAGACAACACCCATCATAGAACGATGCCTTAAGAACCCAACAGTAATTGCGATAGCCAAGATACTTACCAGCTCAAAGGGGAGATTATTAACACCTACAACCCGAACAAACACGCCAATAGTGATCCAATCAGTCACCAGCGCTACAAGCGGAGAATATGCATGTAATGGCTGGAACCATGCAAATATCAATAGCACGATATTTGCAACCGCACTAATGGCAACCGCAGTCAAAATATCGGATATAGCATCAAAATTAAATTGACGAAATGCAAATACTGTAATTGCTAGCCCGATAATTAGGAACCAGCGTGCACCAAAATATAATAAATCCTTATATGCTGATGACTTCAATAATTTTGCATTCAACGATTGCATAGGACATCATACTCACAGTTCAGGTTTAAGGACTACAATTATGTAATCATTGTACAGTCAAAAATGCAACTCAAAGGTATAGAAATAATATAAATTCACTAAGGTTTAGCGGACGAATGACAGGATTTCATCCACGGCTAGCTTGACACCACCAGCCGACCGGAGAGTGTTTCCCAGTGCGCTTGCAGTATCCGTATACTCTGTAGCCTCAATAATTGTCTTCAAATCGATAATCAGGGATGCTTCATTAGGGCGGCGATTTATAATACCTGCACCAAACTTCTTCACTTGGTTTGCAACTAACCCCTGTTCGATTTGCTGGGGAACAACGATCATCGGCACACCACCTAATAAGCTTTCATGGACGCTATTTAATCCACCGTGTGTTATAAAAACATCGGTTTTCTGCAATACATATATCTGAGGCACATAATTCCTTACCAAGAAGTTATCCGGAATATCGCCTAGCTGACTAATGTCAGTATGCTCACCCACAGACATCACAAAATATGCTGCATAATCCTTAAATGTCTCTAAACACAATTGATAAAAGTCTAGGTTTCTATTATTAATTGTCCCAAGAGAGATATAGATTAATGGTGATTGATCAAGGAATTCATAGGGAAAATCTTGCAATAATAGATCATCAACCAACGGGCCGACAAAACGAAATTTGTCACCAAACCGATGCTGTGCAGGTTGAAATTCACGAGTCGTGTAGACAATGTTCAGATCACCTTGACATGCAACGGCCTCGAATAAGCCAATACTCTTGATATTGAATTTCATCTGAATACGTTGACGTGTTTGCCAATAGCCAGTGGCTTCACCTAATAACTGACCTGCTGTCTTGGCAAGATCACCTATTGGCATTGGTGGTGGTGCCAGTGGATGTACAGCAAATGTTGCAAAGGTGGCAATCGCTGGGATGTCAAACTTCTGCAACGCCATTTTTGCCCAACCACATAAGGAGTCATAAATTACATAATCGGGCTGTTCGAGCTCAATCAGTTTGAACATAAATGGTAATAATTGTTCACCAATGCGGATAAGCCTATGAGCATTTTGAGGAATATTACCGCCTTGTGATAGTTGACTGATGTGACGTAATTCTTCGATATCCGGATATGGGATAAAAGTTGCCCGCGTCGCTTCGACTTGTTGACGGTAGTCATGTGTCAACACATATACGACATCTTCGCCACGGTTAACCAGCTCAGATATGAGTATTTGCGCTGGATTTACGTGACCTATAGCGGGAATATTGAAGAACAACCCTTTACCCATTCATTAAGTCTCCCTTATCCAGACACGCATCTCACCGCTGCCACGATTTGCCCAAAATGCAAACGGAATCGCTTGTACCTTAATCTGATTTAGTTCAAGGTTCTGCGTGGTATATAACATATCACTGCTTGTGTCCTGACGATATGCTGAACCCTGAATAATTGGAACACCTTCTAATATGTCTTCCCCTAAGACAATATCAAACTGACCATCATTAGGTAGGCTAATCGCGGTTAATTCTGAGCCGTTATCAACTTCTTCAAGGCAGTAAACAAGTGGTCCGCGCTGTAATGCAACTTTACCAGCCATATGACGCACTTTGGAATTCGCTCGAACACGCTGAATTGACATATCGAAGTCAATTTCGACAACATCACCCTGCTGCCATTCTCGTGTAATGGTTGCATAACCACGGGTTATCTCGCCAGTTATCGCCTCGCCATTAACAGATACACTAGACGATGAACTCCAAGATGGGATCCGTAGAGCGAGCGTGAATTGTGTGGGTGCATCAACATCTACTGACAACTGAATGCGACCGTTATAGGGATAATTCGTTGCTTGTATCAGTCTGATAGGCGAATCCTGAATATTAAACTGTACTGCGTTTGCTCCATACAAATTTACATAGATGGTGTCGTCATGTTGTGCATAAAAATAGCCACCAATACTAGCAATCAGTCGTGCAATATTGCCGGGGCAACAAGCGCAGTCATACCATTCTTCACGCTCATATGTTTTGCCAGATGTATTTAATACAGGCGACCACATATTAAACGGGTCGATGGCGGGATGTCCTGCTAATGGATTGGAGTAGAAAAATCGTGAACCATCTAATGACAAACCACTCAAAAAACCATTGTAGAGAGCACGTTCTAGCACATCAATATATCGGCTGTCAGGATCAAGCAAAAACATCCGTTGCGCCCAAAACACTAATGCAATCGAAGCGCATGTCTCAGCATATGCTGTCTCATCAGGTAAGTCATAGGGAGATGTAAAGCCTTCATTTAAGCGTGTCGATCCCAGTGCTCCCGTGACATAGAGTTTATGTTTAACAACATCGTCCCATAACGTCAAACAAGCTTGTTTGAGTTCTTCGTCACCTGTCAGCCGTGCGAGATCAGCCATTCCACAATACATATATAATGCCCGAACGGAATGTCCCTCGGCAGTTGTTTGTTCGCGTACAGGCAAATGTGACTGATTATAGGCATAGGTTTTTGCCCAGAAGTTTTCGGGCTTATCACCGCGTTTAGTCGCTTCCTCATCATAATAGTGTGGTTGTGTACCACGCGCATCAATGAAATATTGTGCGAGTTTAAGATAACCATCTTCATCTGTTACCTCATACAAGCGAATCAATGCCAATTCTAATTCTTGATGTCCCGGATACCCTTGCAATTGATGATCATCTAACCCAAACAAACTCTCGATTAAATCCACATAGCGACACATCACATCGAGAAAGCGACGATCACTAGTGGCTTCATAATGCGCTACTGCCGCCTCAATTAAATGTCCAGCACAGTATAATTCGTGCAAATCGCGTAAATTACTCCAGCGTTTATCGGGTTCGACTTGCTGATAATAGGAGTTGAGATAACCGTCTTCAGCTTGTAGCTTCTCGTAGCGAGTGATAATGTCATCTAATTGCGATTGTAGTGTATCGGTTGGATGAGTTGTGAGGGTATACGAAGCAGCTTCCATCCACTTTGCAATATCAGAATCCCAGAACACATGAGGGCGGTAACGGGTTTCATCGGGTGTCCATTTACCTTTAATTGCCTCAAAACGGAAAGTTGTTTTAGTCTGATGGTAGACTGCGCCTAATGTTACCTCACGATTGATACGCGTGCGCTCTGCCCAAAATCCATCAGTAAACATCACATTATTGAACTTAATCGGGTTCACCACAAAAAATCTTTCTAATAAGTTGTGTCAAAAAAGAGAGTTTGATGTCATCGCCCTCTCTGATTTTACTTCAAATATATTGTTATTTATTCATCATATACTGTTAACGGCTCACGCCCAAACGTTTCCAGCAAGACATTTAACTCACGCCCGATGTCGATTAGACAAGAGTCGGATGGACGTTCAGCAATTCGCCACTCAATCTGAGTAAAGCTCGCCATACCAAACACCAAACTGCCCTGTATGTTTGTTCCCATCGCTAACATGGCATCATTTGGAATATCAGAGGGGTCGATGAGCCATTCCACATGTTGTAACATTTGCCCACGTCGCTCGTCGGTATAATCCTCACACGCTTCAATCTGTTCGCCTAACATCAAATAGGGTTCAGCGTCTGCACCTGATAAGGGCGTTGCTTCCGCCATTTGTGTTTGCACTGCAAACAAATCTGGATCAAGTGTTATAATTGTATCTATAGGCTGTGTATTAGCATCAGCAGGTGCTTGAATCGAGCTCACTCCAATCATCAATGCAATCAACGCAATGACAACTAGTATGCCCGTTAATATCACTCGTTTCTGCATAATTTTGGTTACTCACCTTGTGACAGGGATAGCAGATATTGATACAAATTCGTCGCACCATTTTGGCTTAAACGATCGGTTGAAAATTGGTGATCATTACCAATATCACCACCCGTGCGCATAAATGTGATAAATTCATCTTCTGTTGCTGAATATCCAATTAGGGCATTTTCACCATCAACCCCAACACCAGCTTCACCATGACATTCTGCACAGGCCAACGCCTCATAGCGTCCAAGTCCACGACTGACAGCGCGTTCGTCAAGTTCAATAGTTTCAGTTTCTTCGTCCATTTCAGCACTATCAGCTTCTTCGGTTTCCTCTGCAGACTGGTTGAATACAGGCGGGTTCGTCGGTGCAACAAACTCAAAGGTCGGGAATGGTGTTGTTGTTGCCTCTTCCTCAGCTTGTTGTGCATCACCCGATGCTCCACCATCAGCGTCATTACCGCCACAAGCAACAATAACTATGGCTAGAATAGATAATAAGCTAATTAGTTTGATCTGTTTAAACATAAAAATCTCCTTTTATTTCCCCCGTGATGGATCAAGTGCTTCTTGTAGACCATCGCCAACAAAAGAAAAACTTAACATTGTTGCCGCCACCAATATCGTTGGGAACAATGCTAGGTGATAATACACTGCAATGGTGCTACCAACACTACTACCCACCATTTTACCCCAACTTGCAGTTGGTTCAGTGATACCGATGCCCAAAAAACTTAGACCAGCTTCGGCAAAAATCGCCAAAGGCACAGCAAATGTAAATGAAACCAACAACGGTGTGAGTGAATTGGGCAAAATATGCTGGGTAATAATCTGGAATTCAGATGCCCCTAACGCTCTCGCAGCTTCTACAAATTCAGTTTCCCGATATTTTAAAAACTGTGCGCGTGCAATCCGTGCAGGTTCAATCCATGAGGTGATGGCTAGCACAAAAATCACATTGCCTAACCCTGCCCCAACAATACTAATGAGGAAAAGTGCGAATAATAATGGTGGAATCGCTGTGGCAATTTCAATAATACGTAAAATTGTAAAATCCCAAAATCCACCACGATACCCTGCGATTGCTCCTAACGGTACAGCAAATGCAAACGCAATCAATGGCACAGCCAAACCGATCAATAGCGATGTACGCGCGCCATAAATTAAACGTGATAAATAGTCACGCCCAACACCATCTCCACCAAGAATATGATCAGGGTCTTCGAATGGGAGCAACCGTGTAATCGTAAAATCAACCTCATTTAAGCCATAGGGCGCAATTATATCCGCGAAGATTGCTGTCAAAATCAATAATATCAGCACAATGAACCCGAACATCGCCAAACGATTCTGTATGAAACGCCGGAAAGCATCGCGTATCAATGATCGTTGTTGGATTTGCTCTGTATTGGTCACTTTTAATTGAACAGGTTTTGCGTTTGTCGCTTCTGTCATCGCTATGCCCCTTTCGAACCACCAAGGCGGATACGTGGGTCAACCATGGTATAGAGGATATCTGTCAATAAATAAGTTAGTCCCCAGAGCAACGCAATCAACAATACAAGCCCCATAATCATGGGATAATCACGGTTAAAAATACTCGTCACAAAAAATTTGCCTAAACCCGGAATCCCATAAACAACCTCAATAAAAAGTGAACCTGTCAGCAAATTAGGGATTTGAGGGAGTAGCACAGTAATCATTGGAATGAGCGCATTACGGAACACATGCCGCAACATAATAAATCGCTCACCAAGCCCCTTTGCCCGAGCTGTACGGATGAAGTCAGCATTTAGCACATCCGAAAAACTAGACCGTGTATACCGGGAAACTAATGCAAGTGGCGCAAGCGCATAGGTAATCACAGGTAGAAAATAATCCCATGATAAGATCGCATACCCGTCTTGTGTCAGTGGTGGGATAATCCAATTTGACGGATCGCTCCAACCAATTTGATATCCGAAGATTAATAAGAACCATGTTGCAATAATAAAATTAGGTACAGCAATACCCGTTGTTGCAATAAATGTCACAAAATTATCGACAACGCCATTACGATAGTAAGCAGCGACAATGCCCAACGTGATACCTAAACCAAATGACAGGATAATCGTATATAACCCCAGCTGGAATGTCACAGGCCAGACACGAGCAATGAGTTCACTAACAGGTGGATTACCCGCAACAGAAAATGAATTACCAAAATCCAGCTGTAATGCACTCGTCAGATAATTGATATAGCGCTCATGGACAGGTTTATCTAAGCCATACTTACGCTCCAGATTTTCCAATGCAGCACCAGAATATCCACGGTCGGCGAGCGTAAATGGACCACCAGGAACCATATTCATTAAAACAAAAACTAATAGCGAAACAACCAATAATACAAACGATAACGACGCTAAACGTCGCAAAACATATCCGATCATAAGCTAAACTGAGCCTCTCATATCGGGACTTGCAAGAACATTGTACGAGGTAATAACCAATAAAAACTAATGGAGGCGAGCATACACCCACCCCCATTGAAAATCTAATTTACGATGCGATTATTCGCCACGATAGGTTTCGTAGTCCATAACAGCTTCGGTGATGTAGTAATCGCCGATACAACCATCATTACCCCAGTGTGTTGCTGTGATACCTTGACGATCAGGTTCCCAACAGTTGCCTGTGGTGCTGACATATGGTTGGAAGAGGTCACCTTGAATACGATGTGCGAGGAAAATACCACCAACATCTTCTACAAGGATACGTTCTGCTTCTTGATACATTGCGGTACGTTCTGCAGGATCACCAGTAAATTGGTTTGCATCACGAACGAGGTTATCAAATTCTTCATTACGCCATGAGTGACGACCTGTGGAAACCCATACACCCATCATATTTGCAGGATCAAGGTAATCCATACCATAGGAGACACCACCAAATTGTAGTGTGGTTGGACGTTCCAACAAGCGGGTCATGTAGTCTTGGAATTCAAGATTGTTAACAGGAATGCTAACGTTCAAGCATTGGCTGATTGATGCAGCTGCAGCAGTATACCAGTTAGCGATAAATTCGGATTCACCACGAAGTGATAGTTCAATTTCTGGGAAGCCTTCGCCGTCTGGGTAACCAGCTTCAGCAAGTAATGCTTGAGCGGCATCACAGTCATAAGCTTGGATGTCACTTAGACCTTCACTATTTGCAGCAGGGAAACCTGGAGCAAGGAAGGAGTATGCAGGGATACCAGCACGTGAGCCGATAACATTCTCTACAATAGAGACACGATCAACAGCTTTTGCGAATGCCATACGAACGTTGAGATCATCAAATGGTGGATTGAAGGTATCCATCAAGAGATAGTCTGTACGGAAGTCACCACCGTGTGGACGATAGTTATCGAGCAATTCAGGATCATTTTCAATAACTTCGAAGTCAGCTGGACTCAAGAATGAGTAGTTGACACGGTCAATTTCACGGTTTTGGAATGCAAGGAAGCTACCATTAAGTTGGTCGCCATAAACACCGATAACTTGACGGATCCATGGTTGACGTGGACCTGTGTAATCTGGGTTAACATCTAGAACAAGACGATCGCCAGCAACAAATTCACTCAAAACATATGGACCAGCGGAAACAGCTGTTTCTGGGTCAAGCATATAGTCTGGGCCATATTCAGCGAGTGCATCAGCTTGCATTGGAGGCCAGAAGTAGAAGGTTGCAGGAAGTGGTGGGAATGGTGTTTGGGTGGTGATTTCTAGTGTGAGATCATCAGCCGCTACCAAACCAATTTCTTCTACAGGGATTTCACCAGCAACAGCTTCGTCCCAACCATCAATAATACCAAGCCAGAGCCAAACAAAGTCATATGCGTTTTCTGGTGTTGCCATGAATTGCCATGTTGCAACCCAGTCGTTTGCGGTGACAGGTGTACCGTCATTCCACATTTGACCTTCACGCAAGTTGAATGTCCATGTTAGACCATCTTCGGAAACTGACCAGCTTTCAGCAGCTGCAGGAACAAGTTCCATATTGTTGTTGAGCCATACTAATGGATCAGAGAATCTGTCAAACCCATTTTGATCACAGATACGGGAATAAACAGAAACAGCGGATGACAATGAGATTTCGGTACGATTAGAGTTACATAGATTTCGCATTACCTGCATTTCATATGGTGCAGCATCTTCAGGTAATTCGCGACCATATACGTCTACATTGCTGTCTTGTGCGATAGCAAACGGGATAGCAACAATAAGCAATGCCAATACAAGTGACACTACCATTATTAAAGAGCGTTTGGACATAAATTTATCCTTTCATAAAAATACTTCATTAACGTGAATCAAATTCACAGATTATATTATAACAAGTCCATAAGAAGGTGCAAAATTTACAAGCATTTGTACACACAATTGATACGGCTATACCCTTTTAAGTTTTTTGCAAAGGCACTACACTGTGTTTTACTTGTTCAATTAACTTGATTTTACAGCACATCAACCAATATTTATTATATGTTGAGGTTATTTTATGCCCGGTCTAACACAACTTGCCGAACAAATTCCTAAATCACCAACAATTGCTCTAACAGACAAAGCAAATCAACTAAGATCACAGGGAGTTGATGTTATAGCGCTAGCCGGTGGTGAGCCTGATTTCGATACGCCAGCCCATGTTATTGAGGCAGGTATTAACGCAATTCGTGAAGGACAAACACATTATGCCGCCCCATCAAAAGGTCTCACACCACTACTAGAAGCCATCGCAGCAAAAACAGAGCGTGATAACAACGTCAGTGTCAATCCTAAAACAGATATTGTTGTAACCCCCGGTGGGAAATTCTCGATATATCTTGCACTTAAATCCATCCTAAATCCAACAGATGAAGTGTTAATCCTTGCACCATATTGGGTTAGCTATCCATCTATGGTGAAACTAGTTGGTGCAAAACCCGTCATTGTTCCCCTTAGTATCGATGATAATTACACGATTAGCCTTGATCAGTTACGAGAGTGTGTCACTCCAAATACCAAAGCTATTATCGTCAACTCGCCCAACAACCCTTCGGGAAGAATGCTAACATCAAATGAAATTGAAGTAATCGCAACTGTCGCACAAGAAGCCGACATGTGGATTATCACAGACGAAATTTATGAAAAAATTGTCTACGATGGACGGCAACACGTTTCTCTAGCAAGTATTCCAGAGCTTAAAGATCGTAGTCTGATTATCAACGGGATGTCTAAAGGCTATGCAATGACAGGATGGCGATTGGGATGGTTAGTTGGTCCTAAGCGTGTCTTAGATGTTGCCACAATTTTTAACTCACAGACAGCAACCTCTGCTGCAACCTTCACGATGCATGCTACCGTTGAGGCCTTAAATGGATCACAGGATGTTATCGAAACCATGCGTCAATCATATGAGGAACGTCGTAATTTTATTGTGGAATCGCTCAATAGTATCGACAATATCTATTGCCCACCGATTGAAGGTGCTTTCTATGCCCTTCCTCAAATCCAAAATACAGAAAAATCTAGCGCCGAAGTAGCAGAGCTCATCCTAACAGAAGCGCAGGTCGTGGGTGTTCCCGGAAGCGCTTTCGGTGTAACGGATAGTGTTAATATTCGTTTCTCGTACGCCACTGACAGAAACTTACTCGAAAAGGCAGTCGAGCGTATTCAGAAGATGGCACATTTACTGTAGTCATACTTCTCACATGATAAAGAACACGATATGATGGCAAGCCATTTGTAACTAAACGAGGTCTTGCCATTGCATCGTATTTTCATCGTATTGACAATTTCAATTCTAGTCACAGCATGTACACTTCAACGCCCATCAGAAAACAGTACACTACAATCAACATCTCAGCACAGCCCAATTCTGGTACAAGAGACGATACCCACTAGTGAGCCAGACTCTTTAGAGACTGACGCATGGCAAGTGATTGACGATGGATTGGCATGGCGTGTGATTGAACCGAATGGCATTGCTTTTGCACAAATGAACATCCTCCGAATTGATCCAACTATATATGGGTTTCGAGCAGTATACACGCCTCAAGACCCTAAATTTCTGGGCGATTGGGAATCAACATTAGATGATCCTGTAGCTATCATTAACGCTAATTTTTTTGAATCGAACAATACAGCACTCGGCATCATTGTCAGCGACGGTATTCGATTCGGAGACAGATTCCGACGAACAGGTGGTACATTCATTATAGAAAATGGTATCCCATCTATCCGTGGAAATATCACACAACCTTATAGTGGTCAGCCAGTTGAACAAGCCATCGAAGGATTTCCGTTGCTTGTTGAAAACGGGCAATCTGTTCATACCAGTAATAATCGCGCACAACGCACCCGCCGAACAGTTATCGCACAGGACTCGCAAGACAATATTTTGCTCATCGTATCACCATTTCTAGGGTTATCATTACCTGATCTAAGCCAATACTTAGCAACATCAGACCTTGATATTGTTCATGCGCTGAATCTGGATGGTGGCGGGTCTAGCATGATGAGCGTTCAAGCCATTGATTTTCGACTTGGCTCCTTCGATCCTGTCCCCGCCATTCTAGCTGTCTATAAGCGTTAACGATTGCGACGTTGTGCATTCAATTCAAATGTCAGGTTCGTATCTGTAATCGTCACATTGGTGAAGTTCACATTGGGGTTATCACGTTGCCCACGTCCTTGTAATGCGTCTTGAATCCGTTAGTTAATCTGGCTGACGCGGTCATCCGTCGCAGACCAACCTGCAACGTTGAGATTTATGATTTGTGCTGATAATTGACCATCAACAACCGTCACGGTTATTGTGAATGTGGCAGGTACAAAGTTACCAGAGCCATCTTGTTGCTCAACTTCGCCTGTTACTAGCATTTGAGCGGGTTGTAAGTCAATCGACGCATTGCGGACAGCACCACTCCCTTGTGCAAGTGCATTTGCCAGCATCACATTAATCTCAGCTTCTGTTGCTATGACCGTAATATCAACACCACCCGCGGGATTACGCTCAGCAGAAAAATTATCACGATTACATGCTACAAGTGCAAACATTACCATCAAAAATAACGATATGCGTAAAACCATTCGTATACTCCTATGCTCAAATTCTCTACTTCTTTTACGCACAAGCCTCACAGTTGTTCTGATTAAGATGTAAAATATTTGTGAAATATTCAATAAAATCCGTTCACTTTTTCATAGGATATTTTATGAATACACCTCGAATAAACGTCGCAGGCGTGATTTTGCGGAACAACAAACTCCTATTGGCAGAGTATAATGATGCAAGTGGAATACACTATAATTTTCCAGGTGGTGGTGTTCATTTAGGTGAAACATTACACGATGCTGTCAAACGCGAAGTGTGGGAAGAAACTGGTGCTAGGGTGACGGTAGGCAAATTAATGGCTGTGTGGGAATATATCCCACCGGAAGATGATCCTTATGGTAATGTTCATAAAATTGGGCATCTATTCAACTGTGAATTAGTCGCAGATAGTGAACCTAATATGCCAGAACAACCTGACCCATCCCAAGTTGGTATCCGATGGGTATCACTCGAAAAACTAGATACAATACAGTTATATCCAGAATTAGGGCAAGACTTACATCGTATTATTCGAGGTGAATTAGATAACGTGTTTTATGGGAAAGTATAATAGATGGCAAAATTAGCGCAGGTAGCAACAGCACGACAAGCACAACTTAAAGATGGGCGACGACTGGGATTTGTTGAATTTGGTGATCCAAATGGCAAACCCGTGATTATGTTTCATGACTTGTGGGGGAATCGTAATCAGAGTCATCCTGATATGAACATCCTTAAGAGCCTTGGTGTTCGGCTTATTGGGATGGATCGTGCTGGATACGGTATGTCCACACGTAAGCCTAATCGAAGTTTTATGGATATTGTTGACGATACAATGCTCCTCTCCAAAGCTCTCAAACTCAATAAGTTTGCTGTACTTGGTTATTCGGCAGGTGCGCCGTATGCGTTGGCTTGTGCCTATCGATTCCCACAGATAGTGACACGCTGTGCGATCGTTAGTAGCTTACCACCAATGGATGACCCACAAGGATTTAAAGCAGTTAATGCAAATTATTCACGCTTATTTCAACTAGCACAGGGCATGGAGTCGTTTTTCCGCCTCATCATGAAGGGCTTTTTCTGGATTGATGGACGGCGTGACCCACACCACTATATAGCAGAGCTCACCACATCAATGCCAGCTGTTGATCAGACGATTATGCATAATCCGCTTGTATTTAAAAATCGAGCTGATATGTGGGACACAATTAGACGCAATGGCAGTGATGCATTTGTTGATGAGATGGTGACATTGGTCAAATCATGGGGATTCCAATTACAATCTATTCAAACACCTGTAGATGTTTGGTGTGGTGAAGCAGATGCGTTTGTCTCGCCGATGGTATCACAACGCATGGCAGACTATATCCCTAACAGTACACTTCATCTTGACCCACAGGCAGGACATCTTATTTTGTTTTCACATTGGCAGGCAATTTTAGATTCACTAGTAAACAAATAATAATATTGACAAAGCTCATTTTATGAAACGCTGATATCTAGCAACAGTAAGGAAATACACATGCCATTTCATCAAGAATGGTTTATGCCAGATCACATTGTAAAAGTCACATTTACAGGGCGTTTAACTATAGAGGAAATTACCAAGTCCTTTGTAGTTTCTGGTAAATTTTTAGCCGAAAGTCAAGGGGAGCGCATCCACTTCATTCATGACTGGAGTGGACTTGAGTCATTCCCGACGAACCTCAGTCATATTCGCCAAGCCATTGATATTCACGAAAATCCATTTACAGATAAGCTCGGATGGGTTGTTGTGTTTGGAGTACAGCAAAAATTATTGCGCTTTGTAGGTGATATAACATTCCAACTGTTTAAGATTCGCACGCATATGACAGAGGATATGGAAAGTGCATTGGAATTCTTACGTAAACAAGATCCAACCCTCAAAAAGTTTCAGCATATGAGTGATGTCTCATGGTATCTGAAGGGGCATATCTTGTATTGCTACGATGTTGTTAAAGTAGAAGACATGATCACCCGCAACACCAACGCATTAAAACTAGTTGAACAGGATGGTCAGCCCCCTGCAGTCCACATGCTGATTGATTTTTCATCAACCAATAACCCGAATTATGATCTTGATGTGCGTGAGTTAGTCGGACGATCAACCTCAAGTATTGAATTTGCAGAAGCCCGAGACAACTTAATTCGTCATCCCTTATTTGGATGGGTCGTCACGTTTAACATTCATAATCGTAACATCAATGTAGGTGGGAAAATTGTAGCGATGAAATATAACTACAAACGTAAAGAGGTCAATTCACTTCCGGAAGCCATTACCTTCCTCAAACAAGTTGACCCCTATCTTGATAGTCAATTTAGCTCACAAATTAATGACAAACTCTAAGCTTTATGACCATTAGCCAAACTATTTTCAACCGTTTCGATTGCAAGTGTATGTAACTCAGCTACAGCTTGCTTTAAGTCATGTTCCCCAATAATGAACGAAATACTACATTCAGATGACCCTTGTGCGATCGCCAGCACATTAATGCGATGTTCACCCAATAGTGAGAATACACGCCCTGCAACCCCCGGGGTGCCACGCATACCCGCACCGACAACAGTTATAATCACAATGTCGCTTAGAATATCAACACTATCAACATCTTGCTGATAAATTTCTCGTTCAAGTTCTTGTTCTACAGCATTTTTAACCTTATCTGCAACAGGGTCAACCACAGTAAAACAAAAACTTTGTTCTGAGGATGATTGGGAAATCATCAAGATATTTGCACCTGCACCAGCCGAAGCGGAGAATGTACGTCCGGCAATACCCGGTACACCAAGCATCCCCTTACCACTGACCGTCAACATACTGACGTTTTTGATACTAGTGACAGCTTTAATGACTGTATCTGTCGGTTGCATTTCTGCACCGATGAGTGTGCCTTCATGCGAGGGGTTGAAGGTATTACGTACACGCATCGGTATATCACGATTAATAATAGGTTGAACCGTTTTGGGGTGAAGAACTTTCGCGCCATAGAATGCAAGTTCACCAATTTCCGTGTAGGAGACATATGGCAACACTCTAGCACGTTTATCAATCCGTGGGTCGGTTGTCATCACACCATCAACATCCGTCCAAATAATTAATTCGTCACTCTCAACATATGCCGCCATAATCGCTGCGCTAAAGTCACTACCACCACGTCCAAGGGTCGTGATTGCACCATCAGGTGTCGAGCCAATAAAGCCAGTAATGATGGGGGTGATACCACTTTGCACATCAGGCAATATGTTACCTGCGATACGCGATTCAGTCATTTCCCAGAGAGGTTCAGCATCTTGATAACCAGCATCAGTGACAATATAGTTGCTCGAGTCATATTGTTGGGCGTTAATACCTTGTTGTCTCATGACTGCAGCGATCACACGGCTGCTCAACCGTTCGCCAAAAGACACAATTGAATCAAGAATCCGTGCGGTTGCTTCGCTCAAAATATTGATTGCTTCGCATAACTCCATATGTGCAGTTAACAAGGCGTCAACTTCATTGAGAATTGCGTCACGGTCATCACTCGGTTGCATGAGTCGATTAATCACCTCATAATGCTTCTCGCGCATGTCCTCATTAATGCTCATATATGTCCACTTATCAGCAGAAACTGCAGCGTTTGCTGACTTAAGCAACATATCCGTCACACCGGACATTGCCGAAACAACCACGACAACGTCATCGCCTTTACTTAAATGATCTTGAACAATTGCCACCACCTGCTGAATCGCTTCGGGTGATCCTACGGATGTCCCACCGAACTTCATGGTCAATCTTGTCATCTGTTTCCCTCGCAAATCGTTTTGCCAATACAATAAAAAAGGCGTGTGGAGGTTTTCCACACGCCTGTCAGTCACTAATTCGTGTCTGCTTACAACAAGCTGAAACCTCCACCCCGCGCTTGGTTGGGCATAGTCATCATAGTAGTGGTAGTGAAGTAAACTTTGTAAGCCATTATTTTTCGCTTTTTCTCGAATTCCGCTCAAACTCTAACGTATTTCTATGAGCCTGTCAAGGAATTCCCATATTAAATTTTATCTTGATATACAATAAGGGTATGTTTTCATAACTTTAACGGATATTTGTCACAATCTATAATGAATAAACTCCGTCAATCACCCACTGTTCTCACCATATTGCTTTTTGTATATGTTATCGTTGTACATACTCAAGAAGAAGTTCCGCTTGCCAAAGGAGATTTTAATCCGACATGGTCGCCGGATGGAACACAAATTGCCTTTGAATCTTGGCGTGGTGGCAACGCAGATGTTTGGATATACGACTTTGCGGCTGATACAATCGTTAACCTAACATCATCTCACATAGGCAATGACTACGCTCCTGAATGGTTACCTGATCAATCAGGCATTATCTATGTCTCAGAGCGGGATGATACAACCGATCTATTCCTAATGTATCTGCCAACCCTCGAGAAGGTAAATCTTACGAATACACCATCTGTTATGGAGTTCGCACCGGATCTTTCGTCCGATGGTCAGTATCTAGCATATGCCTCAAGGATTGGAGACAAACAAGATATTATTGTTCTCAATTTACAAACCCGCGAAACAATCAATATCACAGAAAATGAACCAATCAATTACTCAGGTGTGCCGGACTGGCACCCATTCGAAAACACCTTCACTTTTGCGACAGATCCGATAAGTGGTGGTACAACAATTTGGATGGCTACACCGACCGGAGAACCAAGAGAACTCACCATTGATGGATTGGAAACCTCACCTATTTGGTCGCCAAACGGGGATCAATTTGCAATGGTATCAAGGCGAAACGACAATTTAGATGTCTGGATTTACGAACCGGAATCGGATAGCTATACAAATCTAACAGAAGAGAATCTCAGATTAGATGCCGATGCCTCATGGTCTCCCGATGGTTCTAGCATTGCATACATGGCATTTTCAACGGACACACCAATAATTAGGAATCTCTGGACAATCAATTTAGAAACTGGAGTAAAGAGAAATTTGACCAATGGTAATCTACAAGTAGATACACCAGTCTGGTCACCAGTTGATGATCGTATTGCGTTTGTGTCATTCAAGGGGTTCACAACGATCTGGGTCATTAGTGCTGATGGCACAAATCCGATCAACCTAACTGGGAAATTCGCAGAGATCATCGAATAAAGCTATCCAGCGTGAATTAACTGACGCATGTCATGTTGTGCTGTGTTCAGGCGGCGTGAAATGAGTCGCCATAAACATGCAATAATGATTTCACGCAGAATCGCCACATATAGCACCACACTTAAACATCCCACCAACATCGCCAATGCAGCTGGTATATCGGTGATAAGCAAACGTGGATATAGCCCTGATACAGCTAGAACAGTCGCAGTTAAGTATGTGGTCAACTGGATTACTAAAAATCCAACCAATGCCCCTATTCGTGAATCCACTATCGTCCGCCCATAAATTGCGAATGTCATACCCATTAATGTACTCATCACAGATGACTGCGAAAATTCAAGCAACATCAATCCAATCACAGTAAAAACGACAATATCCATCACGAGGAATTCGTTTTTTAGCTCAACAGTAGGCAGTATCAACGATGCAAATCCAATAAAAACGCCCATCGTCATGAGAATAGTCAAAATCCGTTTGAGATAATGTTGCAAACGGTCAAGGTCGCCATTACGATGGACACTACCAGCACACACGCCCCAAAACGCCTGCCAAGCGCCCCCCGGTGTTAATCGGATTAGATCATAACTCCCCTCTTGCCGTCGTGTAAAAATCATTGATGAGGTGCGTAGTGAAAACAAGACCCCATAGTAGGTGCTCGATAATACAGGATATGCAATTGGTATCATCAGTAAAATAACAACAAACAGCGGTGGTTTCACAAACAATAAAACAAGCAACAAGCCCATCAATATATTCCACATACGATCTAACCAAGACGGCTGTACGACATGTTGCATCTGTAAGAATAATGGATTTTTTTGAGGTGGTGTGCGCAATGCTCTAAATAAAAACCACGTATACATATCCTATTCCTCTATGGTCTACGTCCCCAAGCAATAACATCTGGTGAGCCATAATTCGGATGGACACCATCACTTAACTCCGTCATATTGCCTGTTTCAATATCCATCGCTAACAAAAGATAGCCTTTATTATCTCCCGGTATATTACCAGCAAATGCCAAGTGTGTGCTATAAGGCGACCAGACCAATTGCGGTGGATTAGGAGTATGTTCTTCTGTCCCATAACCACAATAAGATTTGATCTCACCTGTCTCAATATCTAAGATATGAATCCGTGCTTGCCCTGCATTGGTTTCGATATTCGCGCCAAACAACTCCATCACCCAGAAAGCGAGTTTCTTGCTATCCGGTGACCAGCTCATTCCAGAAATATCATGCCCGTTAATGCGGACTGCCCCATAATTTGCAGATAGAAAAGTTAACTGTTGTGGTTCAAACGATTCAGTGGAGACAGCATATATCTCCGCACCCTGTGTTCCGACTGACGCATCAAAAGGGCCGTTACCCGTATACGCCAGCCAACGTCCATCAGGCGACCACGCAGCATCATTCTGAAAATCTCGATTTAATGTTAGTGGAACAAATTCGTCACGATTCTGCAAGTTCACAAGTTGATATTGAAATTCATCATCAACCTGCAAATAGCGTAATGCCCAATAACCTGAGGGTTGTACCATAAGTACCGATTCAACATCTAGCGGTTCGCGTATCGTCGGATCATCAATAACTTGTAGATAAGCATCTTTGATGGTTGTCCATATCAGTAAACGATCCCATGACCACCAGTTCACATCGATCGCACGACTTGCTAAGATACGCCGCTCTGTACCATTTAGGCGCATCATAGAAATCGTGTTATCCCCGCTGTTGTAATAGGTCAACCATGTCGCATCCGGTGATAATCGGCAATTACTCGTACAGGGCACAGTATCTGGTAATGGATAACGGGTCGCCCGAACAATATCATAAACCCATAACGAGGCACTATCAAAACTGGTCACCACAATGCCAGACGGTTCAAAGTCGGCAGTGGCGCGTATAATAGGCGAAGAGGGGCAGACTTCTTCTACAATCGTCTGCGCTAAGACCGGGAAACTACATAACAAGAAGCTAACAATAATAACTACAAAACGTCTCATGAATTATCCGATTTTTCTTGTTCAAACACATGGATTGCGCTGACCTCCTCGCCGTCACCACCATCAGCAACAAATAAATATCCATTGTGATATAGGCAATCCATCGGGCGCAACAATACCACATCATCAATATCATTTAAACAATCAACCAATTCCGGCATAGCATTACTATCTAGCATGTGTTCATGCAATACAAATACATCTAACGAATCATAATCGTAATTTACTGTTGGTTGCATCAAGCGGTATGCAATACGAATCCTTCGGCACACTAGCATTATCGACTCAGATATTTGTGTATGAGATAAGACAGTACTCTCAGCAATACCAATAATTTGTGGGGGGGCAATATCCCATTCCATAAACTCGACTAATGCAATTTTGTCCTCAACAGTCAACGGATACACAACTTCTTCAATTCGTTCATCAGCGAGCATACCGCGCAGACGAGAACCTGAAAATTCTAAGTAGTCGCAACAAGATTTGGGGTTTGGTTTGATTATGCCGTCGGGTAATTCTAATAAGGTGATATGTAGGTTATTACCCTGCGCTTCATCAACGCTATGGACAATACCGCCATCTATAGATACATCATGTTGTGCCAGCCAATCATCATCACCGTAGAGTTCTTCGATGTATATATGTCCATCGTGAGTCACGCCAAGTAACTTGCAGTCCCCACCATACAACAGATCATACGTCACCAAATGTTCAAGAGTTGTTAACACAAATTTTTCCTATCGTTACAATGTTTGAGACACGATACAATGGTTCTATCATTTAAAAAAACTTTATGATTATATCGTAACCGTGTGTTATAATATGATCGAATTCGACACACAATTATAGCCTATTTTCCTAGAGGCAAATTATATGAGTAAGCAAGCAGTAAATCTTAAGGTCAAATTTGATGATCTTGCCGAAGGGTCTGCACCCAAAATGGAACAACAAGAACCATTCAACCCTTTTAAAACATCTGCAATGCCGCGGCTAACCACAGCCCCAGATGCACCAACAAGTGATACTGGGACAAATGCGATTGTGGATAGTAATGCGGAAGGCAAGGGAACAGATGAGACCCAAGATGGATCAGCCACAAGTGGTGAACATGTTCCGGTCACAACACCCGTTGCAGCAACAACTTCAGCCAAAAGTGCAAAATTGACACATAATAAGCCGATTTTGATTGTCGAAGATACGGCAGAGTTAGCCGAGGTTATTCAAGCAACCTTAGAAAATCTAGGATTAGATGTGGTCGTCGCAGCCCACGGAGAGATCGGACTCGATAAATATAAGTCGAATCAACCTGAAATTATCTTGCTCGATATCGGGTTGCCCGATATGACTGGATGGAAATTCCTCGATACATTGAAGGAAATGAAACAAAAGAAACAAATTACCGACCTTCCGACAATCATCGTCATCACAGCTTATGATGATGCTGCTAATCGCCTTGTTGGTAAACTACAGGGAATTCATAGCTATTTGATTAAACCATTTACCCCCGATCATGTTGAACGTCTCGTCACAATGGCGATTCATGGTGAAAAGCCAGATTCAATTGATGAAATTGGTAATCCACCCGTAAAAAGCTAACTGTTAAAAACACATCTCATGTCGTTATTTCGTAACTGGAAGTGGGTAGTAGGTTTTATCCTGCTACTCGGGTATCTCGGTATTATGCTTGCTGTGTTCACAGCCAATGTGCTCAGCACGACAGCACCTCTTGTAACTTACCCAACAGCTGAACCCACATCTAACCCTGCTAATCTTATCATCCACACACGGAACCAAAATCGTTGGATGCAAGTTTTGTACCATATTGAACAAGATGCACTTAACATGGGTTGGACACCTGAATTATATCGCCAAGCAGGTGATGCATGGTGGAATATGGGCGATATTTCGCGGGCCATCCCATATTGGACGTCTGCATTAGAAACAATCGACGATGTGGATTTGTTACGAACAGTCGCTAATTCATATATCAATCTCGGTGAATGGACACAGGCACGCCAGACAATTGATCAATTGCTAGATCTCAAGCCCGATGATGAATGGAGCAATTATCAGATGGGTATGATTCTTGCTCCGTTTAATCCTATTAAATCGCGTTTATTCTTCGATGCAATTCCATTAGAGAGTCCATTTACACCGCAAGTTATTGCAATCAAGAATGAACTGAGTCAAGAACCCGATGATCCACTTATTAGCTTCCGTATCGGTTTGACGTTAGTCAATTTTGGTTTGTGGGATTACGCTGAGCTTGCTTTCCAACATGCATCTGACATCGCCTACCCCAACCCTCAGGCACTTGCTTATTTAGGATGGGTGAAGAGTAGTCAGGGAAAAGATGGGAGTTCATGGATAGACCAAGCAACCCAGCTCGACCCACAAAACCCAGAAATCTGGTATTTGCGTGGGTTACACTTCCGCGCGCAAGCCGATTACATTCAAAGCCTTGATGCCATTGCCCAATCCGTACGACTTGCGCCGGAAAATGCCGCTTTATACGCTGATCTCGGTACAGCATTCCGTCTGATAGGCAATCTGGAGCAAGCAGAATTCTGGTTGAATTATGCAGTCTCTACTTCCGCAAATACACCCGAATATCAGCAAATTCTAGAAAATTTCTACATCGAAACAGCCTATGTCTCACCATCCAATGTAATCGATTCATTGGCAGATATTTCACGTACTTCTGATAATCCAGACCTTATATCTGCATATGGCTGGACATTACATAGCACAGGAGATTCTCAAGGGGCGTTGGAACAAGTTGATATTGCCCTAGAAATTGATAACAATAACCTACGCGCCTTGCTTGATAAAGCAAAGATTCTCATTGAGACCGATCGTCGACCCGAAGCCATCCCACTATTAGAGCGAATTGCACAGACGTATACACCATTTGGAACAGAAGCAACAGAAATTCTCGAAGGCCTAATACCAGAATAAGACTCACGTTTACGACCACTAGCCTCTATGCTAGAATTCTGTTTCTAATATAAAGTGACCGCTGGACACCACTGTGACTGAAGCAACAAATCCACCAACATCCAATACAAACTTTATCCGTCGTTGGCTGATACGAGTGACTATCTTTGCCATCCTATTAGCAATGCTTGTCATTGCCAATCTTGTTTACGCGACCATCGACACAACCGAAATAATTCTCGAAAAACCCGCTAACGAGCTACTCTACGTATCCGCATTTGATGGATTTCTCGATGAATGGGAACTATACGAAGGACAACAAAGTGCACAGATTGTCGATGATACCATGCAACTTGATGTGACATCCATCGGTCAAGCCACATGGTCAACAGCACAACCGACCTTTGCTGATTTTGATTTAACTGTCGAGACACAGGCAATCATAGACCCCAATAATCCGGTTATTGATAACGCATTCGGTGTTATTTTCCGCTTGCAATCGGGTGCAGATACCCAATGTGACTTGCCTTATATTATCTTGTGTGGCGTTGGCGACACCATACCCATACTCAATATTGGTATCCGACAACTCGTCAATAGCTCTGCAGGTGCAAATTCGATCAACTACTATACATTCCTCATCAGTAGCGATGGCTATTATTCGGTGTGGCGTGTTGAGGATGGTGTCGAAAAACGCCTCAGTGCATGGATTCAAACACCAGCAATTAATCAAGATTTGAATGCAAAAAATACAGTACGTGTCGTTGCACGCGGGTCGCAATTCCAGTTTTTCATTAATGGTGAACAGGTGTTATTGTGTATTCCTAATAACCCTGATGCAATTAGTACCTATTCTGGTGGTGAATGTTTTGATGGCACTATGCAAGGTGTCCTGACAGATACAACGATTCCAACTGGACAAATCGGTGTGATCGCACAAGCTACACAAACAGGTGGTGGTGGCGTTGTTATCCAGTTTGATAACCTGACTGTATTTAGTCCGTCCAATGATATTGCAGGAGGAGAATCCAACGCATGAAAGTTTATATCAAAATGGTTGGATGTCGCCTAAATCAAAGTGAAATTGATACAATGGCACGCCAATTTGAGCAACTCGGTCATGAGATTGTCGATAATCCAGAAGTCGCTGATCATTTTGTCCTTAATACGTGTGCTGTAACCAATGAGGCAACAAAAACCAGCCGGAAACTCATCCGTGAATTTAATCGCATGAATCCTGATGGAGAAACGACCGTCACCGGATGCTATGCTCAAATTTCGCCACAAGATATTACAGTATTACCGGGTGTTAAGCGTGTCGTCAATAACCAAGACAAATCACAAATCGTCAGCCAATTAACTGGTGAGACCGTCGAAATCTACGATACGGAGCCATTTGAACGAGATAATATCCCCGGAACATTAGGTCGTACTCGCGCATTTGTAAAAGTCCAAGATGGTTGTGATAATGCCTGCACATTTTGCGTAACAACAGTTGCTCGTGGGAATGGTCAAAGTCGTACAATCGAAGAAGTTGTCAAAGAAGTGAACTATCTTTACAGCATCGGCTATCAAGAAGCTGTTTTGACAGGCGTTCATCTTGGCAGTTTTGGCCACGACTTTGGAGACACGGACGGGCTAGTCCATTTAGTACAAGCACTACTAAGCGATACAGATATGCCTCGTATTCGCTTATCTTCTCTAGAGCCATGGGATTTATCTGACGGATTCTTTGACATGTGGGAGAATCCTCGTTTATGCCGTCATCTGCATCTGCCTCTACAAAGTGGTTGTGATGCCACACTCAAGCGAATGCGACGCAATACGACCCAAGCAGAATTCCGCCAACTCATGAACAGTGCCCGTGAAAAAATAGATAATGTGCGCATTACATCAGATGTGATTGTCGGTTTTCCCGGTGAAACAGATGAGGAATTTGCTATCAGCGAGGCATTTATCCGTGAGATGAATTTTGCAGGTCTTCATGTCTTTAGATATAGCATACGTCAAGGTACGCCTGCTAGCCGGATGCGGAATCAAATCCAAACAAAGGTCAAAAAATTACGGAGCGAAAAACTCAGAGATCTATCCAACCAGATGGAAGCAGACTTCGCACAAACCATAAGACAAACCACACAGCCTGTCTTATGGGAACAAATTACAGGCTCCACGCCTGATGGCTTTGTGAATACAGGATATACAGATAATTACATGCGTGTGAAAGCTGTTCATCCACGCGATCTGACAAATCATATCACCACTACTCACATGGGAGACTATGTTGATGGCGCAATCCTCGGCATACCTGTGATAGAATAAAAGCGGTCTCCTCAATTTGTTAAACATATCTAAACACTAGAAAAGGATAGTCATGGAAAACCTTAAGCAAGAATTGCAAAATGCACTTAAAGAAGCAATGCGAAACAAAGAAAAAGAACGCCGTAACGTCATTCGCCTTGTTCAAAGTGCAGTTAAACAAGTTGAAGTTGACGAACAAACCGAACTGGATAACGATGCAGTGATGAAAATTCTGCAAAAAGAAGCCAAAAAACGTCGTGAATCCATTGCCGAGTTGGAAAAAGCAGGTCGTGCCGAAGACGCAGAAAACGAAAAATTTGAACTCGTTGTTATTGAAGACTTTCTGCCTAAACAACTAACCGCTGAAGAACTGAAACCCATTGTTCAGGAAGCAATCGACGAGGTCGGTGCAACTTCTATGAAGCAGATGGGAGATATCATGAAGATTGTCATGCCTAAAGTACAAGGGCGCACCGATGGACGGCAAGTTAACGCAGTGGTCAAAGAGTTGCTAGGCTAATTTCATGCTAACCCGATTCACAGAGCTGATTGACGAACGCTTTAATATTGCACCAGAACAAACAAATCTGGTTATCAAGCGAACAATCGTTGTTATTGCGTCGCTTTTGTTCGCTTTTAGCAGTACACTCATTGTAGGCTTCGATGATGTTTTCACGCAGTTCAACAATGTAGCCAATCTCACCATTGGTTCTGTGCCATCGGATGACGTCATTACCCGTAAAGATACCACATTTACGAGTGAAATTCTGACACAACAAGAGCAAGACAATGCGCGCAACATCGTACCTGCGGTGTATGATCCACCTGATCCTGATGTTGCGCGTCAACAAACACAACTAACCCAACAAATCTTGGAATTTATTGATAATGTTCGTAGCGATTCGTTCGCAACGATTGACCAGCAAATTGCAGATATCAATCAGATTACAGCCTTAACACTCGAAGATGAAACTATTCTAAGCCTGCTACAACTCACTGATGACAGTTGGTCGATTGTACGGAGCGAGATTGTCACAGTCCTTGAGCGCGTAATGCGCCAATCTATTCGGGAATCACAATTACCAAGTGTACGTGACCAGTTACCAACACAAGTTAGTGTACGTTTGAGTGAACAAGAAAGCGCTATTACTACAGCGATCACGATTGATGTGATACGACCGAATACATTCGAAAATCCTGAAAAAACACTAACAGCCCAAAATGAAGCGTCCGATGCTGTCGAACCTCAACAACGTAGCTTTTTCATTGGTCAAACAGTTGCACCTGCTAACCAGCCAATAGACGATTTAACCTTAGAAGCTTTGCAACAACTAGGTTTATTATCTCAAGAAGAAAATCGCGGGTTAAGCATTTTAAGGGCGTTTGTTGCTAGTACATTGGTTATGGTTCTAGCAGGACTATACATTAGTCGTTTCGAACCGCACCTGTTTTACACCGAACCGATGCAATTAACGTTAATTGGTGTGTTATTTTTAATCGCCTTAGTTGTTACGCGGGTATTCGGGCCAAATGAAAACCTGTATTTGCTCCCCGCTGCAACCCTCGGTATTCTTTACGTTGCGATTACGAATGCGAACCTAGCCATTATTGGCACGATCGGTTTTGCGTTCCTCGGTGGGTTGATGGGGCAAAATTCACTTGAGGTCGCGACATTTATTGGTGCTGGCAACCTGACAGCAATCTTGACGCTTCGTAATGCTGGGAGACTGAATAATTTTTTCATTTCTGGTGCGATTGTAGGTATCACCAATGGTGCTGTCGTTGCAATCTTCACGTTATTAGTCGGTAACAGTGGGCTTAATCTATCGAACTTACTAGCAGCTCTTATTAGTGGTATTGTGATTGTTCCAACAATTTCCTTTGCTGGTATGTACGCCATGACGGTACTATTAAACTTACCGACACCGTTTAAGTTGATTGACCTAGCCCAACCAAGCAAACCATTATTACAACGTCTACTGCGTGAAGCGCCGGGTACATATCAGCATTCACTACAAGTCTCGAATCTTGCAGAACAGGCAGCCGAGGCTATTGGTGCAGACGCTCAGATGACACATGTCGGTGCGTTATATCACGACATCGGCAAAATGACGAATCCTGTATTTTACACAGAAAATCAGCAACACGTTGAAAACCCACACGACACATTAAACGACCCCTATCGTAGTGCAGATATTATTATTAATCATGCGGTAGAAGGCGATGCGATTGCCAAGAAATATAACCTGCCAAACCGCATACGTGAATTTATTCGGGAACATCACGGGACAACAGAAGTCTATGTATTCTACCAACGGGCCGTAGAGCGCGCAGGCAGTGAAGACGCCGTAGACATCAATGATTTCACGTATCCCGGTCCTATCCCACAGACAAAAGAGACTGCCATTCTTATGATGGCAGATAGTTGCGAATCCGCGATTCGCGCAATTAAGCCACAAAGTAATAAAGAAATTACCGAAGTGGTTCAGCGAATTATTGAGGGGAAACGCAAAGCAGGTCAATTAGATGCGTGCAACCTGACATTTAACGAGCTGAAGAAAATTGAAGAGACATTTATCGACATATTTAAGGGTTTATTTCACCCACGAATTGACTACGAAAAAGCAGTTAAGCAACCGCAACGCACGCCAAAAACGACAACGCCAATCATGCAACCAAAGTCTAAAATAGCGACTCAACCGAATACATCAGTAAAGTCGACCAATGATAGCCAACAATCAGTAGAAGTCGCGAAAGCAGAGGTCAAACAGAAGCAAACCTCACCAAAGCCACCATCATCTGTTACTGACACAGCAATCCCTAAAGTAAAGTCAACAGATACAGGTACAACGTCGGCAGTTGATGATGAGGATCCCATGCCAGAAGTCCCACCACTACCAAAACGCAATGGCAGCAAATCGACACAAGAAACACCACCCGTCGTTAAGCGTGACGAATCGGACAAAGATGCATGAGCTACACCATAGATATACGACATGAAGGATATTCGGTTGATACCAAACGACTGATCCAATCTGTTTCGGCAGTACTTGACCAACACGATATTGATCGTGAGTCGGGTCTAACAATTGTTTTTCATGATAATAAAGCACAACGTGCATTAAATCTTGCACATCGCCAAATTGATGCACCAACGGATGTCTTATCATTTCCAGCTGATCCACTACCCCAAGACATAAGCGAAGAAAAACCCTATCTTGGTGATCTGCTTATCGCTTATCCGTACACTCAAAACACAGCAAAACAGAACAATGCCAATTTAGATGATGTGTTTTGTTTACTGGTCATTCATGGGACACTGCATCTATTAGGATACGATCATCTAACCGATGAAGAAAAAACTGATATGTGGTCAGCACAAGCAGATGCACTCAAAATCATCCATATAGAACCCACCATTGTTGATACATATGGAGGAACAAACGATGTTTAAGCGGATGTTTGACGATCTCCTGAGCACAATGCGGATTAACCCTGATGAATACAGTATGATTACAAGTCCAAACCGAGTCCAAAGTTTGGGTTATGCGGTTGCAGGCTGGATTTACATGCTTCGCCATCAAAAAAATACCCGCATTCAAGCGGTAGCAAGCATCGCTATTATGTTACTAGCCTTATGGCTCGGTATCGGTCTTATTGAGTGGGCAATCTTAATTTTGACGATTACAGTTGTTTGGATGGCAGAATTTATCAATGCAGCCGTTGAAGCCACGGTAAATTTAGCAACAATGGAATATCATCCAATGGCAAAAGTCGCAAAAGATGTGGCATCCGCAGCCGTCTTACTGGGTGTGGTGGCATCGGTTCTCATCGGCTTACTGATTTTGGGGCCTCCACTGCTCGATAAACTCAACTTAATCCCCCCAACGACTTAACGACCAACGGTTTCCCAACGCAGTCCTGCAAACCAACTCCTAAGCGAGTATACTTAATGCAACAGTTGTTATGAAAATACACATTAGATAGTCTTGCCATAAGAGGTTTCCACATGGATGCATCGCAGGAACAAGTCAAACGAGGTGGACGTGCTCGTGAACGTCATCAAAAGCGCAAACAGCGTCAAGCAATGGTTGCGCGAGGTGGTGAAAAACGTAGCGGAAAATCACGCAGTCAGATTCGAAGCCAGTCCCGCATCAAAATACCAGCAATTCGCTTACCTGAAAATCGAATCATTATCGGTATTCCATTGGGTTTCCTTGTTGTTGTGGGTGCAATTGCCTTACTCGCATTCTTCAAGCCAGAAGACCCTGTCGTCCTAAGCAATGCCATTTGGGTGGATAAATCATGGACATATGGCGAGCGTGGCAGCGACGAGATTAACGGATTAGCCGATACGCTCCGGCGCAACCAAATTGGTAAAGTCTATGCTTATGTGAGTACACTCAATATCAACAATAATTGGGTCGGTGGAGAAACTGGATCAGGTAGTTTTTTACAATCACGTGATGATGTGACTGACTTTGTCACAAATTTACGCCAAGCCTACCCTACAGTGGAAATCTATGGATGGATCGAAATCTGGACGAACCTAGATGTTGATGATGGGTATCGTTTAGATGATGAAGACCTACAAGACAATGTTGCTGATTTCAGCCTGCGTATGGTCGAAGAAATGGGATTTGATGGTGTCTTTTTGGATGTCAAACCATTATTTACTGGAAGTGAAGATTTGTTGAGATTGATACGTGGTGTGCGTGCTAGTGTCGGGCTAGATACGCCAATTGTAGTGGCTGTCCCCGCGGACTTAACCCCTGACGATGAGGATGTCGCACCCATTGATGCAATTGCACCCGATACGGTCTGGGATGACAATTTTAAGCAACGTGTGTTACTGTCTGCCAATGAAATTGTGATTACGGTATATCAGAGTTACCGTGATAACCCATTAGATTATATCAACTGGGTCGCCTATCAAGTTGAAACCTATGTCAATTTAATATCTGATCTGACAACAGACACACGTATTCTGGTCAGTGTGCCCAATTATCAAACAGAAAGTGCTGCCCATAACCCGAGAATCGAGACCATCGCTGCCGCATTGGATGGTGTCAACCTTGGGCTAAGTCAATTTGAGCCTGAGGATCAAAGCTTACTAACAGGAATTGCGATTTTCACTGACCGTGATCTAAGTGACACACAGTGGGATGTATACCGACAAAAGTGGTTGAATCGTTAAAGTAGAAAGACTGTTATGCCAACTTATATCAAACGCCTCACGCCTGATGGATTATCTGATGTTGATTACCATGCCGACACACTTAAATCGGCAACGGACTATGAACCGACAGATGGTGTGTACACTGTCACAAATACATACAACACAACCCAAACGCTGATGCTTGATGCGCATCTTGATCGGCTTGAAGATTCGGCACAACGTGAGACTATCGATTTAAGCTATGATCGTTCTCTGTTGAAAGCGGCGTTGCGTCAAATGATACTAGATGCAGACTTTGGCGATGTTAAATTCCGAGTAACAGTACCCCGCGCGACACCAGATGAGCTTATTCTTACACTCGAACCTTTCACGCCACCATCTCAGCACATGATTGATAACGGCACCCGTTGCATCACATCAAAAGCAGGTGTCCGACATAACCCATCTGCAAAAACGACTGATTGGATGCACGACCGAAAAAAACTTGAACAAGCGATGCCAGATGGGATATACGATACATTCCTCCTTACGCCTGATGGATATATATTAGAAGGCTTAGGCAGTAATTTTTATGCAATTTTAGATGGCGAGCTTCGTACTGCTGGTGAGGGTGTATTAGCGGGAATTTCTCAAAGAATTGTGTTTGACATATGCGAGACAATTTTGCCGTTACGTAAAGAGGCTGTTCATATGGATGATATTCCTAACTTCAGCGAGGTATTTTTGACCAGCAGCAGTCGAGGCATTATTCCAATTGTCGAACTTGATGGGATTTCAATCGGTGCTGGTACAGTCGGTGAAAAGACAAAAGCCTTGCGTCACGCCTATCAAGCATGGATGTCTGAGCATCTTGAGGAGTTATAAATTTTCACCACAAAGACACAGAGGACACAAAGAATGAATCGAAAAGAAGTCCTTATTCTAAGCATAGTCTTGTTTTTCAGTGGGATTGCAATATTTGGGTTAATGACATCACAACCTCAAGCCCAAATACGTTCAGAAGAAGACTACAAAGATCACCTGCAGAGACTATGGGATACAGACACATTATTCTATATGGGATTTAAGCATCTAATTGATGGAATATATATAGGCTGGGATATACCTGAAGAAATCGAGAGTAAGGTCACGTAATAGGACAACGTTTTATTGGTAAAATCGGAGGTGATTATGTTTGTATCTTTGAATCTGGTCTTTCACATATACGAGAATACTGTATCCCATTCAACAATATTGCTTACGTTACACACTCAACCATCCCTGATATTGAGTAGGATAATCGCCCATGCAAAACCTTGAAAATCTGCTGAAAGCAATCAATTTTGTCGGGTCAGTACGTGATCTCGCAGTTGAGTCAAAAACCTATCAGTGGGACGTTACCCCTCCATTGACCTTCTATCTTGATATCGAGTTCGCAGATGTAATCCTCAAACGGCATGATGACAATGTGATTATCGCAAAAACAGAGATTGAGGCAGGGTTTGGCTGGCAAATCGTCACTGACCAAGATGATGCTGGTGTGTATATCGTCGGTAAACGTAAACCACTGATTGGCACAATTGGGCGAGCAAAATTTATGATTACACTGCCTCACACCGCTCATCTCACGCTCAAATTAGAACAATGTCGATTAACTTTAGACGACCTAACAACAACCCTAAACTTCACACCTCAGCCCAAATCTGACACGCAATAAGTCATCATATAACAATTCTACAGATGGAGTTGTACGATTATCATCCATCCCCTATCATGAGTAAAACAATATTTATGGATGGAGAAATTTATTTTATGATCGCCCAATTAGATGCCCCTTATATCCTTACATCAGAGCATATTGAAGCTTATCAACGCGACGGTTACATCAAACTAAAAGATGTTTTTGATGAAGCAACAATCACGTATTGGGGTGATGTGTTTATGGAACTTGTCGAAGAATACAATAAACAGCACACCCCTCTCGAGCAACGTGACACTTATGGGATGGCATTTTTACAAATCTCAAATTTGTGGGTGAATGATGATCGTGCCAAGACATTTGCTTTCTCCAAACGACTCGCACAAATCGCAACCGAATTGATGCAAGTCGATGGCGTACGGATGTATCACGATCAGGCATTATTTAAAGAACCCGGTGGCGGATTTACACCGTGGCACGTTGACCAATTCTACTGGCCCTTAAGTACGTCAAACTGTGTCACAGCTTGGGTCCCACTGCAAGAAACACCGCTAGAAATGGGACCACTACAATTTGCTGTTGGTAGCCAACAAATTATGGAACATCGTAACTTAGGTATCAGCGATGAAAGCGAACGTAAAATTGGACAATCGCTTAAAGATTTTCCGAAAGACAATAGTGCTTATGATCTGGGTGAAGTCAGTTTTCATAGTGGTTGGACATTCCATCGAGCTGGCCCAAATCAAACCGAGACGATGCGTAAAGTGATGACCATCATTTATCTTGAAGATGGGATGCGGGTTGCGGAACCAAATAGTGAAGCTCAACAAAATGACCTTAAAACATGGATGCCGAATACAGCTATCAGCGATGTAATTCAAACCGAACTTAATCCGGTACTCTATTCTAAGGAGTAGGCATGATGGACTTGTACTATAGCCATCGTGGGATGGTGATGAGACCTTCAAAGTCGCAAATGATAAATCACGGGGATCAGTCAAGGTCAATATCGTACAATAATCTTGTTGCATAAGAAGTTCAATAGACATTGCAGACATCGCTTGATTTGTCGTAATGCCTATGTTAGCTTATAAATATGAAGAGCCAAAGCATAGTTAAATTTGCAACCTGTTGTTGCTGTGACGACATCCATCATTAGACGGGTGAATTTTGACTTTGGTCGCTATTAGTTGTTTGATACCAATAAAGTCAGCCCGTCGGGTTGGCTTTTTTATTTCGGGATCTAATTACAAACAACGCTGTTTACCAATATCATCTGTTATTTCTAACCATCACAAGGAGCACGTTTTATGAACAATATTCAAGATAGAGGCTATACCAATCCTGATAAACTTGTTTCGACAGATTGGGTTGCAGAACATCTCAATGACGAGAACGTTCGTATTGTTGAATCTAATGAAGACCCCTTATTGTATCCTAGTGGACACATCCCCGGTGCAGTCGAAGTTGATTGGGTAAAAGACCTCAATGACCCTCTCCGCCGTGACTACCTCGATAAAGAGGGTTTCTCTGCTTTAGCATCAAAAATTGGTATCACACCAGACACCACTGTTGTTTTCTACGGCGATAAGAGCAATTGGTGGGCAACCTACGCCCTCTGGGTATTCGAACTGTTCGGTCACACCAATGCCGTCATTATGGACGGTGGCCGCCTTAAATGGACAAACGAAGAGCGTGAAATTACCCGTGAGCGTCCAGACATCGCCCCAACCGACTATACAGCTCCGGACCGTGACGATAGTATTGTTCGCGCCTTCCGCGATCAAGTTTTAGACCACGTCAACACACAGGGACAATTAGTCGATGTTCGCAGCCCCAGTGAATTTAGTGGTGAAAAGTTACACATGGATGGTTACCCACAAGAGGGTGCAGTTCGTGGTGGCCATATCCCAGGCGCAAATAATGTCCCGTGGTCACGCGCAGCTAACGAAGATGGTACTTTTAAGTCCGCTGATGACCTCAAAGCAATCTACGTTGAAGAACAAGGTCTCGACCCAGATGCACCGACTATCTCATATTGCCGCATCGGTGAACGTAGTAGCCACACTTGGTTTGTGCTCAAAAACCTATTGGGCTTCACAGATGTCAAGAATTACGATGGCTCATGGACAGAATGGGGAAATAGTGTCGGCGTCCCCATCGAGAAGTAATTGATCTATAATGTGTAACATTCTGTAGGGCAGGATTTTCAAACTCTGTCCTACAAACGACAACTTTAGGAGACTAAATGACAAATTACCCCCCCAAATTGCAAGAGTATATTGACGACTTTGGTTTTGTGACCAGCCGTGAAGAACGTACGGATTTCCTTATTTCAATCGCTGATGAGTTTGAAAAAGTACCAGAATCCGTCGCGACAAAACCTTATGACGAATCCCATCGGGTGGTTGGATGCGAATCCGAGGCGTTTGTGTGGGCAATCGACCGTGAAGACGGCACCGTAGATTTCCATTTTGATGTGCTCAATCCACAAGGTTTATCAGCAATGGCCATGTCAACCATTCTCAAAGAATCCTGCTCTGGCGCGCCATTAGAACAAGTCGCGACTATTGATGGCGAAGTCATCTATACATTCTTCGGCAAAGATGTTTCTATGGGCAAAGGTCTAGGATTAATGGGTATCGTCAACACCATTGTCCACGAAGCCAAGAAACGCCTCAACAACTAACTTAGGGCGATCCAAGAAATGGGTCGCTCGTATCATCAGCTTTAAATGTCGCATCTGTTCCAAGCAAACCACGATAACTACCAGGAGGCTCTGTATCCGGTATCACCGTAGCATTGACGACTTTTTCATAATATTCAGTCGGGCCAGCCCATCCAATAATCCCATACATATAACCAGAGTTCCGCATCTCATGGAGCGCCATCAACAAGAGTGCAGTCCCAATTCCTGTACCACGTGCTTCTTCATCAACGCCAGTCGGGCCAAAAAACCCTTTGTGGGTCGTATCATAACAGGCAAATCCAAGCAGTTCATCGCCTCTATGCGCTAGCATAATGGTGGTCGGATGTGTTGAAAATGCGACATCTGCCTCACTGATCCAGAACTCATTGAATCGTTCACCAATCCATTTCGTCACAGTTGTTTTTTCAGGTGGCATCCCGCGGCGCACCGTAATCCCGTTATTACGTTGACGTTCCAGTACAGGGTGCAAATCAGGTAATTCATATAATTTAACAAGCATATCAGGCATGTTTATTTCCTTCGAACAATAAAAATATTCTCAGTATTGTATCAATTTAAGAGCCAAATCGCTTGTCTACTGTTGAATCTTTTCGATGTGTAGATGATTTAACAGCGTAAATTACAGAACTTCAACTTGTGAACCTTAGTGAACTACTATAAACTACCCGAATCATTTCATTAAAGGGGAGACAACAATGTTCACAATTAAAGTGGATCATGAGATTACGTTGCATCTGATACAAGAAAATCATCATCATGATCTTTTTACGCTTATCGAAACAAGCCGTGACCATCTAAGAGAACATATGGGAGCAAATCTTGCCCAAGATAAGGCTGAAGTACATCAGCTCTGTTTACGTTCGAAGAAGTTATTTGCAGAAAACGGTGCAATCATCACACTGATTACGTATCAAGGGAAGACAGCCGGATTAATCAATATTCAAGATCGTACAGGTGAAGGCATCAGCGGTGCCGAAATCGGCTATTGGCTCGGCAAAGATTTTATCGGCAAGGGCATCATCACCCGTGCAGCCAAAACATTGACGGACTACGCGTTTAAACATTGGGATGTTCAACGTGTCTTTCTTGGTATCGCCACCGATAACCCACGCAGTATAGCCGTTGCTGAACGCTTAGGTTTCACAATAGAAGGCACCCTGCGTCAAAATGATAAAATTAATGGCAAATGGGTCGATCATCAAATATATACGATGCTAAAACAGGAGTGGCAACATCCACAAGAACCTCCTATATTGCGCTATCAACTCGATGATAGATTAGACTTACGATTAGTCGAAAAACAACATGCCCAAACCATCTTTGACGCCTGCAATGCAAATCGTGAACATATTGGCAAGTTCCTACCTTGGATTGATAATACAAAGTCGGTTGATGACACCATGGGTTTTGTAGAAGAGTCGTTAACACAATATGGCAACAATGATGGATGGCAAGCTGGAATTTGGCATGATAACCAGTTAGTCGGTATGATAGGCTATCTATTTTGGAATACTGTCAATCATCATACAGAAATTGGATATTGGTTGGCAGAATCGGCAACAGGACAGGGTATTATGACACGCTGCGCCCGTGAGTTAACCCGTTATGCCTTTGAAACAGTCAAGTTGAATCGGGTGGTGATACGATGTGATGTCGATAATCATGCCAGTGCAGGAGTCGCCAAACGTTTAGGATACCAACATGAAGGCATTGAACGACAGGGAATTAAATCGCGCGACCGATATGTCAATGTCCATGTCTACAGTTTATTAGCAGAGGAATGGCAAAATTCATGACAAATCAAACTGAAACAAATTCTGTGCATAGCACCCCCATTGACCCAACCACAGGTGCAATTGTTCCACCGTTGGTCTTTACTACCACATTTGAATATGAAGCCACTGGTCAGCCACATGGTGATGACGAATATATTTATACACGTAATCGTAATCCAAACCGCCTTGCCCTTGAAAAAACCATAGCAACCCTTGAACATGGTGTACTGGCACATGCTGTACCCAGTGGGTCATCTGCAATGATGACAATCTTTCAAGCATTACGTCCTGGCGATCATATTGTATCAAGTGATGATATGTACTTCGGCATCCGCGTTCAACTTAATGAGTTTTTCGCACCGTGGGGGATTGAGACAACATTTGTTGATATGAGCGACCTTGAAGCAGTCAAAGGTGCGATGCGACCAGAAACAAAACTGGTTATTTTTGAATCCCCAACAAACCCCATGATTCGCCTTGCCGATATTCAAGCAATTGCCGATATTGCACACGAACATGATGCACTGGTACTTGTCGATAATACGGTTGCCACACCGATCGCCCAAAATCCTCTAAAACTAGGGGCGGACATCTCAGTAATTTCTTTGACTAAATATATCGCCGGACATCACGATGTACTCGGTGGAGTGATTATCTTTAAAGAACAAAATGAATTTGCTGATCGTGTCACCCGTCTCGTAAAAATTGGTGGTGCAGTATTATCACCCATGATGTGCTGGTTGACATTGCGCGGTATACAGACCCTCTCCTACCGTGTGCGTGCCCACAGTGACAATGCTCTCAAAGTTGCATCAGCATTAGCAGATCACCCTAAAATCGAACGGGTACTCTATCCACATCATCCAAGCCATCCACAATATGATCTGGCATGTCGACAAATGCGCGTCGGTAGCGGTTTGATGTCTATCCAAGTTGTTGGTGGACGTGAAGAAGCTGTTGGATTGGTGCAAAGGCTTAAGCTATTTACAAGTGCAACGAGCTTTGGTGGTACACATAGCCTAATTGAACAACGTGAATCGATTGAGGAAAATTCTACAACGCCCCCGAATCTACTCCGAGTATCAATTGGCTTAGAAAATCCTGACGACCTTATCGCCGATATGGAGCAAGCTTTATCATGATTTATCATATTACTAGCCGAGATGAATGGGAAAAGGCAAAAGAAAAAGGCGCATATACTGCGCCATCACTTGAAACTGAAGGATTTATTCATAACTCGTCCCGCGCACAAATCTTGAATGTTGCAAATACATTTTATCGAGGCAATGATGACCTCGTAATTTTGTGTATAGATGACACACAATTCGGGTCAGAGTTAGTTTGGGAAGTCCCAGCGCATCCTGATCCAGACCGCGCACCACGCGAGATGGATACCGAACTATTTGCTCATGTCTATGGTGAGATTCCTGTTAAAGTTGTTGTCAATATAATTGATTTTCCCGAAGGCGAGAACGGGTTTACTCTGCCAAATAATTTGCCATAGACGATTCTATGAAGCGATCAATTAAACACCTGTAGCATCAGCATCCACAGATAGGAAATCCTCTAATCCTGTCATTTGGAGGCTGATATCCCAGAGACGTTGTTGCGCCTCGAGCTCAAGCGATGTTTCGCTACTATCAACTAATTTAGATTTGCCATAATATTGACCGGACTGCCCTCTTACATCATCAGAGGTGGCGAGGTAAATTGACGTTTTTGCACCGTTTTCGGCTGATTGCGCAAAAAAACGTGCAATCATTGAAAAGATTGTTTGTGAGACCCCATGAGCATTACGCGTAAATCCAGTCCGAACAAATCCCGGATGCAGAACATTTGCTGTCACCGGTTTACCCTCTAACCGCCGCGCCAATTCATAGGTAAACATGATGTTGGCTACTTTGGAGAGACTGTAGGCTTTCATGGCGTTGTATTTGTTGATAGTTTGTAGATCATCAAAAGGGATGCCCTTGCGCTTATAGCGATGCGCTTCGGATGATACATTCACAATTCGTGCATCACCTGTTGTTTGCCCTGTCATCATTAACATATCAATGAGTAACCCTGTGAGCATGAAGTAAGCAAGGTGATTCAATGCAAACGTCAGTTCGATGCCATCTACACTTTCTTGACGTTGATAAAAGTAACCACCTGCATTGTTAATCAATACATCTAAGCGGTTAAATTGAGTATGGTAATCATCAGCAAGCTGGCGTATTTGTGCTTGCGATGATAGATCGGCACAGAGTCCGTGAATGTTTTTGTTATATGTATCCGATTTGAACTGGTCAACCACTGTATTGATTTTATCGGGATTACGTCCGACGAGTACAACTGTGGCACCGCTTTTTGCAATTGCTTGTGCCGTCGCTTTACCGATACCATCAGTTGCACCCGTAATCAGATAATGCCTGTCCATTGTGTTAGAGAGTTACTTTCTCGTTTGCAGTAAGTCCAGTCATGTCAAGGCTATAATCCCATAATTTTTGTTGCTCGTCACGGTCATATGAGATGGTGTTAGATTTAACTGCTTTTTTGTTATCCCAATATTTTCCAGTAACACCTTTGACATCCGGCGAAGATGCGAGATAAACAGGTGTTTGTGCCCCTTGATCTTCTGATTTAGCAAATAACTTCTGGATTCCCTTGGTCAACGTTGCCATTAGTCCATTCATATTGTGCCCGAAGCCAGTTGCAATAAATCCCGGATGCAATGCGTTTACACTGACATTCGTTCCCTCAAGTTGGCGAGCAAGCTCATAGGTAAAGAGAATATTTGCCAGTTTGCTTTTACCATATGCACCAAATGACCCATATCCGTCTTCATCGTTGATTGTATCTAATTTCATGCCACCACCTGCCGCTTGGTGTGCACCAGATGACACATTAATGATCCGTGCCTCCCCTTTATCTTGGGCGGTCTGCTTGAGTGTATTTAGTAAGAGGTGCGTGAGCAGAAAGTAATTGACATGATTTAAAGCAAAGGTCATTTCTAAACCATCAACTGATTGCGTGTAATCAGAAAAGATTGCACCGGCATTATTAAGAAGAACATCGAGTGAATCATATTTAGCATGGAAATCATCAGCCAATTTGCGGATTTCAGCAATTGAAGATAAGTCCGCAATCAGCATATCAATATTGTGGTTACTCGATTCGAATTTGAGTTCGTTCATCACCCGTTCAGTTTTTTGCGGATTACGTCCAACAATGATAAGCTCTGCACCCATTTTGGCGAGTTCTAACGCAGAGGCTTTACCAATACCATTTGTTGCTCCAGTGATTAAGACCCGTTTGCCTGACATCATTGTTATTTTTCCCGTCTTGTATTTATCAAACTAAATAAAGGCTAGCGTGAGTCTCTAATTTTTGTATTAGAAATTAAACCAGTTAAGTTACTGTTGTATAAGAATCATCACGGCGGCGATGATATATCGATACAACAGGCAACAAAGCAACTGACGATACTGTTAAGGCAACGCGAAGCCCAATTAAAGAACCAATAGCACCGATAATTGGCGTACCGATAATTTGCCCAAACCCATTCGATTGCCAATAAAATGAAATCACAGTCGCGCGTACCCCTGACGTTGTATGGCGATTAATCCAGGCCATAAACAAAGGTTTAGTACTACTCCGCAGAGTTTGACTAAACCAGTAGGCAATCAGAGCCAAATAGAAACTACCTGACCAGACAAATATCAGGTTTCCTAAAACTGTACCAACCGCAAACCAAGCAAGAATAATAGACACAGGAAATTCGGGATTATTCTGTAGAAAGCGTTTAGCCACTTCGAGTGCGGGTATACTGAGGAGGGTTACACCACCAAATAAAATACCAAACCAGATAACAGGTTCAAATAATGGAATCTCGAAATTTTGAACGATATGTGGCGTATAGAGGGCATCATATCCACCCACTGATATTCCAATGATGATACCGATTATAATCACAGATCGTAGCACAGCATGGCCACGTACTTCACGTACACTCGCACGGAATGTGTCAAAGATTTGCCAGCGTGAGTCCGTCCTTGGTAAGGGTCGGAATCCATTTTCAGGCATCGTAACTGCCAGAATACCCGCTAGTAGAATCGTGCCTATCCCACCAATGACTATCGGCAACGCCATACTAATCGTACCGATGGCGGTAGCAAAAATAATACCCACAATCGTTGAAATTCTACCAATTTGTGCCCCATGGACAAATAGATGCAACGCTTCATCTTCGCCCAATTCGTCAACAAGCCATGCTTCGGGTGCACCACTGACAAATGTAAACCCAAGTCCCCAGATTAATTGTGAAATCAGTACAATACCATAGATTGGAATCAATCCCTGAATTATGTATCCAATCCCCCAGATCACATAACCAATCACTATTGACCACTTACGGCTGTACACATCAGCGACAATGCCTGTTGGTACTTCAAATAGCAGCGTCGCTGTCTCGAGCACAATACCGAGTAAGCCAAGTTGAAAGGGGTCAGATGTAATCACAGTTGCAAAATAAAGCATAGCAACCGTTAACCACATCGAATAGACAAACGGCGCAATTGTACGAAACAGATAATATGCGCGTAAAGCACGTTGGCGATCTGTCATAAAGATTCACTTGTGAAGTTCTGAACAATATCATCAGTATAACATGACTCATTCAACTCCATTATTTCGAGCTCGATTTAAAATCGGAAGCGCAGGGAGAAGTATCAAAATTGTGAAAGTCAAAGCCATACGTACAGATGTTAAAGTCGCAATACCGCCAACAAATGGACCGCCCAGAATTTCACCAAATGCATTAATTTGTCCTTTCACCGATAAAATCGTGGCCCGCACGTTTGATTCGACATGTTGATTAACCCACGCTTCCATCAATGGGTTTGCCATTGCCATCAGCATTCGCGTTAACCATAAGCCGAGCAACGCAAGAAACAAATTATTTCCCAGTGCAAATAACAAAACCGTAAGGATCATCGCCCCATATACTTGCATAAGAGTACGTGTAACTATACGATTGTTAGCCAAATCAACCTGTCGCTTCAATAATTCGAGAGCAGCCAGTGTAATTGGTGTAAAAATTGCGCTAATGACACCAAACCAAACAATATCCGACAGACCTTCTAAATTAGGCAATGAAAAGTTTTCAAGAATTTGTGCTTGCCACAACATACCAAATGCCTCACCAAAGCCTGCTAAAAAGATTGTGATAAGCATAATCCATATCAACATTTGTCGTGATCGAATCAAGCTAAGCCCCGCATTTAATGTTTTGAACAAATCTCGCCATGATTCACGTTCTGATGAAGGAATGCGAGTGAACCCTGTTTCTGGCATTTGTAAAATCAGCAAAACAGATAGGGCGATCAAGATAAGCCCAGCAACAATTAGCGTCAGTTGAAGATTGATACTACCGAGCAGAACACTCGCGAGAATACCTAAGAGCCCACCCATCATCTTGACTTGTTGAGAAACAACAAACGCATCCCCAGCGGTTTCTTGACCAACCTCATCAACTAACCATGCAGAGTCAGCACCGCTGATAAATGTTGAACCAACGCCAGCAATAGCCATGCCAATAATCGGTGCGAGCAAAGTAGGCACACTCCCAACAATAACAAAGCCAATTCCCATCACGATAAACCCAGTAATAAGTGACAAACGGCGACCGTATACATCCGCAACAATTCCAGTAGGGATTTCAAACAAGAATGTCATCGTTTCATAAATAAAGGCAGGTAAGACAAGTTCAAATGGGGTCGCGCCAAGATCTCGTAGAAGATAGAGGGCAAAAAGGGTAAATGCAATCGAAAAACTGAGCTGGCTTGCGCCTCGCATGATCAGAAACACTCGAATGGGAGTCATAATACACCTTTTTGAGAAGGACACAGATTACCTATGCCCTTCAGTTTATCTTAGTTTTCAGTTTTGAGGGTGTAATTAAAGACCGCGATAAGAGGTGTCAGCATCAATGCAGAGATCGTAATCGCAACACGCACACCGGCAAGTAACCCAATCCCACCGACCATTGGTCCACCTGCAATCTGCCCGAGGGCATCCGTTTGTCCCCAGATAGAAAGCACTGTAGCGCGGACTTTTGATTCAGTATGTTGGTTTACCCATGCTTCCATCAATGGGTAACTAACCGTCCGTAACATACCTGTGATCCACAGGCCAAGCAAGATCAGTCCGAAATTTTCGCCCAATGTAAACAAAAGCACACTTAAAATCATGCCTGCATAGACATATGACAAGACTCGAGCTACAGCACGGCTACTATTTAAATCGGTACGGCGACGTACGATTTCTGTTGCAAGTAACGTGATTGGTGTGAAAACAGCACTAATGATTCCAAACCAAACAATCTCATCAAACTGCCCAAGTGGTGGCAATGTGAAATTAGTCAAAACATGCGCTGTCCACAGTCGGTCGAAGCCTTCTGTAAATGCACCATAGATGAGCGCAATCAACAGAATAACCATCAGAATACGACTTGCCCGTACGAGTTTGGCACCTTCTCGGAATGTCGAAAACAAATCAGACCAATTCTCACGTTCAGCTTTGGGTACACGTTGGAATCCATTTTCTGGCATGATAAATACAAGAATAACTGCCAGCAGAATAATCAACGCACCCCCTGTGATGATTGCCAGTTGGATATTAATACTTGCTATTGCGATACTGACAAAAATTCCGATGAAACTCATCACTTGTGAGACTTGTGACGCACGCAAAAACGCATCACTCGCCCGTTCTTGACCGATTTCGTCCACAATCCATGCAGATGTTGCCCCGCTTAAAAAAGTATAACCAACACCATCAATCATTTCCGCAATGACAATAATGGCGAATATTGGGAATATTCCTTCTAGCATGATGCCAAATCCAAGCAAGCCATAACCTATGATAATCGACAAACGACGACTATAGACATCAGCAACGACACCTGTCGGGATTTCCAACAGAAAAACAGTTAGCTCCATCGCTGTGCCAATCAACACCAGTTGTAGCGGATTTAACCCCGCCTCTGTTACCTGATAGACCATGATGACAGTCACAGCTACTGTCCATGCAAATTTCTCCATCCCTTGCATGAACAGATAGAGCCAATAGGCATTTATATTCAATTTTAAAAGCATTTCAGTTCCTTACACTATTCGATAGCATGTGTCGGAACAATGCAAAGTTCCTACACAATTACGCGATGTGACATAATCCTGTCACAAGAATTCCATTGTTTTGCGTACTTTGTTAAGGAAGAGACTGTCATTGGTAGCAATCCTTTTTTGTTAACTGATTAAAGTGTCTTTGATTGACGGTCTAGTTTACCCGTTTCCAAGAATTGTTTAAGTTCATTGGTGCGCTGTGTCAATAATTGTGGAGCGACTTCGCGTACCGCAGGATGATTGAGGTTAACAGCTAGCCAGCGACATGATGCCAATTGTCGTCCCGCGATAAACACATCTAATAATTCACGATAGCGGTCTGGTTGGGATTTGATATTTGTATATCCCTCCCATAATGCATCTTCCAGCACGTCATAATCATCGCTACGATCACTTTTGAGTTGCCAAAGCAATGGTGTAAGGTCATACAGATAGTAGCCCCAGCCGCAATATTCAAAGTCAAGTGCGCGAACATCGGTTTCAGAGAATAAGATATTTTTCACAAGCATATCGGCATGGACTAAGCCAAATGCATCTGCACCTTGTCCTACATCTTGCATCGTCTCTTGTACACGGTCGGCAACTATATCGAACACAGATAGTTGTTCATCTGTGATGATATGAGCGTTTTCGCGCGGGTTATATGGCGAATTTTCACCAAATAGACCTTCCCAATTCAGCCACGGGCGCACAAAACTCTGCGATGGCGTGAATTGTCCGGCAGTATGTAATTTACCAAGAAATTCACCAACATGACGCATATCAGCTACTGTTAACGCAGTCGATGATTTCTCTTGTCCTTCGACATATTCAAAAAGTGTACAAAACACAATATTGGGTGACGGCAGTTTGTCGCTGTAAGCGGTTGCAAACAACATCGTTTCACCATCAATCTGTGCTTCATATGGAAATGGTGCGATTAAGTTCGTATTCCGACGAATCACACGTAACCATTGTAACTCTGATGTCAGCGTCGGGATGTCAATACGTCCGGGTGGATGTAAGCGCAAGACATATGTGCCCTGCTCAGCATCTACTTTAAACACCGCGTTATTGGTATATCCAAGCCATGAAACATCTTTAACTGTCAAATTCCAGCGTTTGATAACAGTACATGCCAACTCCATCCAAATTACTTTTTGCTCATCGAGCGAGAGTGTTTTAAAGTCTGCCATTCAATCCTCATTCATTATTCGTCATGCTGATAGTGTAGCAGACTTTTCACAGATATTTTCTATGTCCATATATTGACAATATCTTGGTCGATTTCGTAGCGCAGACCTGCTTCACCATGAATCAGACAATGCCCTGCAAACTTTGCATCCAATCGCGCCATAACCTGCTTTGAGGCTACATTTTCAGGCACAATAATAGCTACAGCAAGTCGTATACCCGCACCAAACAAATAGGATACAAATGTCCGAACAGCATCGGTTACATAGCCATGCCCGCGATATTTAGGGAGTAGCGCATAGAAAAATTCGGTATCGTCTGTATTTTTCATCGTTTGTGCGCCAAGGTTACCCATGTATTCATCTGTATCTTTATCAGCTATTGCAAAGATGCACACAGGCTCGTCCGTTTCATAGGCGTTCACAACCCATTCGACCATACCTCGTGCACCTTCTCGAGTCCGTTGTTCATCTTCAAAGAACATGTACTGTACATTTTCATCATCATTGACAAACCGATAGAATGGTTCAATATCCTCTGTACGAATCCGACGCAGATTTACCTTTTGCCCCTCGATGACTTTGGGCAACTTTTTAGGCGTCATACGCGTCGTCATCGTCCATTTCATCCACAAGTTCATAGAGGAAATCAGGGTCATCAATCACACCGTACTCTGTCCACAATTTTTCATGGATAGCATTCGCATCAACACCAAGCCCAAATTGGTTAAAGTATTGGCAGACACGTTCAATATCACGCTTCAGGATTTTTTCAGCATGTGGGTTTGTCTCGACCTCAACGACCTGCGGAAAGTCAATGAATGTGATGTTACCTTGCCAATAGAGGATGTTATACTCTGACAAATCCCCATGAATCATACCTTGCTTGAGCATGAGTAGCATATTGCGTAACGTGCTATCGAAAAGCGGTTTGACTTCGTCCACATGCAATTGAACAGTATGCAATGGAGGTGCAGGTAGCACGTCATCCCCAAGGTATTCCATGACAATCGCATTTTCCCCTGCACCAATAGGTTCAGGTACATCAGCACCAGCACTATACAAGTCCTGCATCGCATTGTATTCATGCATCAGCCATGACGTGTGTGCGACCTGTTGACCATAAGCCGATTTTTTACCGATTGCCCGAATCGTGCGCACATCACGTGCATCCACTGGACGACCGGATTCAGTCAGGACTTGTCGCCCCTCACGGTACATCTTGTCGTTACGCAGATTGCGAAACATTCGCGGGCGATAAACTTTTACAGCCACCAAGTCTTTTCCTGTTGATTCATGTGCTTTACAACGATAAACGCTGGCTTCTTTACCACCTTTGACCATTGCCAGCACATCGGTGATGAGTGCTTGTTGATAGAAAATTTTGAGCGAATCATAGAGCCAGATTTTTTCGTGTCTAGCTGGTTTATATGTTGTCTCAAAATCACCTTCGATACCTGTAGTATCAGCAATTTCGTCTAAGATCTCATCCACCGTTTTCTTCGGGATGTGATTGACTTTCTTCTTGCGTTTTTTACGTGCTTGACGATCAATTTGCATCGGGTCAAAATCGTCGCCAAATTCGTCATACAATTCAAAGTCGTTGTAGTTACTGTATTTAGGCATTGCTAGAGTTATCCTTTTCAGGGTTATATGCTTTATTTTGGGTTATCTTCATTGTGAAATAAAAAACAGCCATGAGGCTATGACTGCTAAAATAGAAACAGCCACAACACACCGTTTTGTACGGAATATAAAATCCGCACCTGTTTTGGCGCGCTATAGCTGGCGTAATTCTACCTATTCAATTGGGGTATATGGCGGGTATTGTTACATGTATGACCCGCTAGCCAGCAATCTCCAGCGCGCTATCATTTCTCACTTCTGCTACATAGACCTTTGCCATACGTACCTCCAAGTTCATTCCCTTGCATATAAGTCAGCAAAAGTCTAACATGGGTCACATTGGGTTGTCAAGAAATTCCCAAAAGTCGAAATTAGAAAACCAGAAAAACGAACGGGTTCTATATGAGTGATATGCGTAATATTTACATCGCAGAATATGATCCTTTGTGGATCGAGAATTTTAATACCGAAACCGAGCAACTCAAACCAATTTTTGGGGACTTATTAATTGAGATTCATCATATCGGTAGTACATCCATTCCTAATATGCCAGCCAAACCAGTTATTGACATCATGCCTATTGTGACGGAAATCAGTGCAGTCGATACGCTAAATTCCGCTTTGATTGCATTGGGGTATGAGCCAATGGGAGAAAACGGCATCATCGGCAGACGTTATTTTCGTAAAGGTGGCCATTTAAATCGGAGTCATCATATTCATGCCTACGAACCCAATAATCCGGAGGTTGCCAAGCATCTTGATTTTCGAGATTATCTCAAAACACATCCCGAGAGCGCCAAAGCCTATGCAGATCTAAAGCGTAAGGTTGCTCAAGCGAATCCAAATGATATTTATGGCTATATGGATGGTAAACATGACTTTATTCAAGAGACAATTGTTAAGGCACAAGTATGGCGCAGTGAAACCAAATAGTAAGCATTTTCGTATAAAGTAATGTAATAGTTGGTGGGATTTAAAGGAAACTTTACATATTTTGAACCTTTTCCACCATTACAGCGTCTACAATTTGTAGAACATAGAGGATAGGAGTTTTTCATGCAAGATAAAAAACGTCAATCAACCAATAAAAAACAAGAGCCTCCTAAACACGGCACAACACAAGAAGTCAAAGCTCTGTTACGGGATCTCAAGCAATTACACAGAAATGGTGCAGTTTCTGATGAAGAATTTGAATCTGGTAAGTCGAAATTGCTCGAATCGCTATAATAAAACGCTATAACCAAAATGGAACATCACCCGATGTTGCCGCTGGTAGTTGTCCGCGCGACAACCACTGGCTCATCTCATGAGCATATTGAATAGTTATCGGTAGACGTGAGGGTTTGATCGTTCCATAGTTAAGAATTGTCCACATCAGGATCGAATGCAAAGCATATTCAATACCAAGATCAAATGGTGCTTTGACGTATAGTGGCATCGGCATCATATCGGCATCAGTTGTGCTAGTGACAATAAATGCCTCCATATTGTTAAGCCTAAACATTGTCCCCCACTCCGGTTGCTGAATCCTTTTTTGCTTCAAGCTGAATATGTGCGGGACAATATCAGTTTCAATTTCAACGGGATAAAATGTCATGTCGATGACTTTTTCCCAACGTGCTAACATCGTTAGTTCTTCGATTGTGAATGCACCTTTACGATGTACAATTACACGCTTTCCCCCAAACCGTTCCTCAGGAAACAAAGTCTGCATCACAATATAAGGGACAGGGTCGCCTTTATCGAGTTCAACAGTCTCCATGATATACCCTTGTCCACATCCGACATTATCATAAATACGTGCCATCGCTGTCACTCGGTCAAATTGAGTCAGCTCTTGGCGCACCATATCCATCCCGACAATCATGTCTGCATATTCAACTGGCTCAGCTAATACATATGGGAAATTCCCTGTTTTACCAAGAATCCCCATAATCACACGTGACATAGATTCAGGATCGTGCATCGTTTTATGATAAATTGCATGTGTAGCAATCCCCTTGCCTAATGCAATCGACTTGATCTGCTGTAGATTAGGGTCAAATAACTCTTGGTTATCATGATCAGTATTCGGCAAAAATGCGAGAACGATGTGCGGTGCTTCTTTTTCGACAACTTTGACCGCAGATTCAAGATTTTTGTTGGAAATGACACGCACCTTACGCTCACGGAGCATCTCAATCTTGAAGTCATAATTACGCTCTAAATCTCGCCGCAGTGCTTCTACAAAATCGTCAATGGGTTCATCGAGCGTGTTGATAATGGCTATCTTAATTGGTGACTTATCAAAGCGAGACAAGCGTTCATACATGCCATTTTGTTGGAAGTGATATGCAAGAGTCGAGAATTCAACATCACGGGTGCGTCCCCTAGCAAATTCGACAGTCGGCTCGAATGTTGCCTGTTTGAATATCTCAGGCAGCGTACGTGTATTGAATGCGTTATCTATGATCTTGGCTTCTTTTAGCTTATCAGAAAGAATTTTAACCAACTGAGCATGAGAAGCTGGGCTCAGCTTTAAGGCGCGTTGAGCATGAGCCGGGCTAATATTAAATTGTTGTAGCAGGTCGTGATTATCAGGCTCAATGAGGATATGCAATGCGCTAGCTGGGTACTCATAAGTGTAATTCCCAGTAGTGACCTCGACCGTCAATTCATCATCAGGTGCATATCTTAAGATCGTTTGCATCACACTACGGCGTGTTAATTCGAGAAGTTCAGTGCGGCGGTCAAAGACTGTTCCTGTTATAGATTTTACTGTTCCGAACATCGTCGATGTTTTGTCTGTGACAGGTAAACCGATGATTTTGCTACGATCGGATATATCTTCCACATATTGCTGTACATTGAGTTCATAGAGTAGCTGGGAGTTAATCGTGAGTGATAAGCTTGGTTGGTGGTTTACAACCCAGTTTTTGAGATGGTATTCATATTCAATACGCCCACGTTCGACAGAAACACTCATTTTACCCAACGCAAGGCGGAGATCTTCCTCTATGGGGATGATTTGTGACCAAAAGACATAACGGGCTAGGTTCATTGGAGACGGTTGCCAGTTCATAATCTCTTCAATCTCTTGAAGGTTGCTGTATAACATGGGGATGTCAGCCCGTAATTGGTCGACAGCAATTTCCATCTGAATTGGCGCAACGGGCTCATTTGTAATAATGATGTTCTCTGACCACACCCATACCCCAGGAAATGTCTGATTCAGACGATAGGCAATCTTCCCACCCCGTTTACCAACATCTTCGCCATCAAATGTCACTTGGTAAGCAGTGAGGTCAGGTAAGTTTGTCGCAAGAATTGGGAACAACTCGATGAACAAGTCTTGCATAATGCGTCCTTTGCTTTGGTCTATAATCTATATTATGGAGCTTTGATAGGTTGGAGGCAAACGAATCTTACGCAAAATTTTTCAAGAGAGCCTAATACAGGTATAATTACGCACAATATCGAAAGAAGAAATCGAGGCTAGGCGATGACCGAATTTACAATCCGTCCATTAGAACGAACAGACCGTGAATGGGTTGCCCATTTTCTGGATGAACGCTGGGGCACAACACAGATTGTATCACGTGGACGAGCAGTGTATGGACACTTGCTACCCGGCTTTTTAGCTGAGCGAGGTGCACCAACTGAAGATGGAGATGATGCAGAAGCACCTGAAATAGAAACAGATACCACCGATACAGAAGAAGCCGAAGAAGAAGAAAAATATCTCGGACTCATCACAGTCAATGTCGAAGAAAAAGAGTGTGAAGTAACAACACTAGATAGCTTAAATGAAGAAGCTGGGGTTGGGACTGCACTTGTCGAGGCAGTGGAGACATGGGCGAAAGAAGCAGGTATCAAACGCCTCTGGTTAGTCACAACAAATGACAACCTTGCCGCATTAAAATTCTGGCAAAAACGCGGATATGAGTTGGTCAAAATTCATCGCAATGCAATTGCAGAAGCCCGTCGCATCAAGCCTCAAATCCCGATTACCGGACTTGACGGCATCCCAATCCGCGACGAAATCGAACTCGAAAAACGCCTTTAAATGAATCGATTTCCCTGACAAAATTTATTGTCAGGGAATGATTTCAATTTAAATTTCAATAATAGAATCTATGGTCACCAGAGCTCCATTTAATCTGATTTCCGTGATTGTGAATAGAGAACAAGGCGATTAATTAGGTGCGTTGTTTTTAATGCTTGGTCAATATCTACTTTTACGTTCTCAATGACACTTCGCTTAAATGACAATCCGATAATCATTCCCCCAGTAGTCTCCACATAGATTGTTAATTGTTTGGATAGCCAATAAGCAATAAGCATAACAATTCCAACTAACGAAAGAATGATTGTCGGCAAACCAAATATTGTCAAGAAGAGACCGAATATTAATAACGGAGCAGATTTAGTGTAGCCAGCATGAGTACTGCAAATCATAGAAAGCGGGACGGTATTATATGTTGTCCCAAAGAAACTAGATGATTTGAATGTTAATGTTGTTCTTGTGACAGTTAGTGTTGTTTCTGCATCTAAACCCATTGCTACAAGAGCCCATGCAACAATCCCACTCTGCCGTCCCGTAATATCAATTAGGGGATCACCTTTTTGATTAACCTCGAATTTTCGCAAGACAAGTGGTCTACCAAATGATGCACTACCACCAAATAACAAATTGATTATAGACATAATATACCCCTTAATTAGAAAGTTTTTCCAAATATTATTATATTGTAAACCAATAAATATTTTAATTAATCTTATATTACTTATATTATTATTTTTTATATTACAAAATAAAGTTAATATTGAAATCATTACTATTTACGCTTGCACATACTATTTTTTATTTCTGCCACATTTTGGAGTGTCTTCAGATAAATCTAACTAATTGACAGACTGACCGTAGATTTTCTAAGAATATACATTTGTTGGAGAATTGTCTTAATTTACACCTGAACCTTTTTGAACCTTAAAAAATACAATATACTATTTATAGCCCCAGCGGGTAAGAAGCAAACCTTCATACGGTAACTTGCCAGGTTACACTGTAAAAACTGGTTCCAGATTTCCCATCTGTCTCGTTTGTCCTTCATATGGACTCGTTTAGGGGCTTTTCCGACTTCCCTTTTTATGCCAAAAGGGATAGGACGCATTCAGCCATTCTGTCAAACAAGTCTAGGAGAGTGCCTATGACCAAAGGATCAATCATTATTAAAGACACGCATCGCGGGTTATGGTACGAAAATGGTGTATTAGCAAAAGTCCTGTCAGCAGGTCGTTATGAAATCCCTGAGCCCAAGTGGTTTCACTTTGCGCAAGAGCCACCTCGTGTCGAGATCGTTCTGGTGGATATGCGCGAGCGGGATTTGACAATTAAAGGTCAAGAAATCTTGACATCTGATAAGGTTGCTATTCGAGTGAGTATTGTTGTGCGTTTTCGTGTGACAGATCCAGAAACAGCTGTTCATGCCGTCGACAATTATGAAGACCGAATCTACACAGATGTACAGTTAGCGGCACGTCGCTCACTCGCATCTATGACACTGGAAGGTATCATGACGAACCGTAACCAACTTAGTGAAGACATTCTTGAGGATGTCAAAGAAATCGCTGAAGGGTACGGTGTAGAAATTGGTCGTGCCGATGTGAAAGATTTAATCTTTCCAGGGAACTTACAACATATCATGAACCGTGTGCTCGAGTCCAAACGCCTTGCAGAAGCTAAGTTAATTGACGCTCGTGCTAAAGCCGAAGTCGAGCGGATTGAAACCGAAGCTAAAATCGAAAATACACGTAATCTTGGGTTGGCTACAATCGAAGCCAAACGTCAAAATGCGGAAGCCGAAGCAGAAGCGCAACGCATCCGTGCCGAAGCCGATGTTCGTGAATTACAAGAGCGGGCACGTGCAGCAGAAGCCTATAGTGATCATCCAGCACTGTTACGGTTGACAGAACTAGAGACGTTAAGCGATTTATCAAAAATGGCAAATGCACGCATTTACATCAATTTTGATAGTCAAAACAAACCAAGTGAAAATGATAGCTAATCCGACGGGGTGGTTTCTACAGAAGTAGACCGCCCTGTTGGGTTATCAGGTGTTGGCTCAGTTTTGGCGAGTTTCTTTTCTTGATATTCACGCCACAAATTTTCCCCGATTATCAAAAAGACTCCAAATACAATTCCATGATCGGCAAGATTTGATACATTCGAGATGATATTCGGTATCTGATAGTGTACAAAATCCACAACATGTCCATATTGGATGCGGTCAATCACGTTACCGATTGCACCACCAATAACCATACCAACAGCAATGGGGATTAGTCGCGAAGAGTTAGGCGTATCGCGGAAGTACCAGAGCATCACCACAATGATGATAATTGCCAGCACTAAGAACATATTACCCGCCATTGGCAAAATCCCAAAGGCAGCGCCAGTGTTGGTACTACGTGTAATCTGGAACAATGGCACAAGTGATGGTATTGGTTGGATCGATTCATAAAGTTCGAGATTATTGATGACCCAGAGTTTGGTAACTTGGTCGATAACTAGAGTAATGAGGCTGGCGACACTGAGCAGTATCCACTTACGCATAGGTTGCTCCAATACATTGTAAAATCCATCGCATTGTACCAAATGGAAATTTTGACCGAAACCTTTTTTCGTATTTGATCTCCTCATAGTCACAGTAAGTAAACATTGGAGGGAGTAATTATGAAAAAGTGGACATTAGGTACCATTCTTATCGGTATCGTAGTCATCTCATTTACATTATCCGTCATCATAACGATTGGTATCACGCCAAACCCGCAGTTAGATATGACCCGTACAGCCATCGGGGAAGCAAATTCAACAACCGAGTATCTCATACGCGCCACACAATCATCGTCACATCAAGGCATGCTAACGGTGATATCTACAGGAACACCCATGCCCGCGATGAATGCTCTACCCGCCGCAACGATGACAGTTGCATCAGAAATTCTTGAAGACCGTAATCAACGCTCAGATGATGCACAGTCAGAGCCTAATCAACAAAAGCGCATCGTCATTTATTCGGCAACATTGCGCATCGTTGCCAATGATCCAGATTTTGCGGTCGATCAAATTGGTGTACTTGCAGAAGACCTCGGTGGTTGGATTGTCAACTCGAATGTTGATTCACGGACAAATAACCGGATGTATGGTGTAATTAACGTGCGCGTTCCCGCTGAACAGTTGGAATATGTGGTCGAAACAATCAAAGGATATGGCGTTTCTGTCGTATCAGAAGTTATTTCTGGTAATGATGTCACCAACCAATACGTTGATATGGCAAGTCGGCTGAAGAATCTACAAGCAAGTGAAACTCAGCTACAAGCAATTATGCAGAGCACAGACAATGTCACTGATGTGTTAGCAACCTTCCGCGAATTAACGCGCATTCGTGGTGAGATTGAGTCTATTCAAGGGCAACTGAGTTATTACGATGAATCCTCTACATTTTCGAGTGTATCGGTGAATGTCGATCCATTTGTGCCAACGCCAACACCTCGTGTTTATATTGAACCAGAATGGAATCCATCGGAAACAATCGCATCTGCATTGGATGAATTAGAAGACACAACACAAAATGTCATTGACAACTTGATCCGATTCGCGATTGTCGGCGGTCCTTTTGTGCTTATTTTGACGATTATTGGTTTAATTGGTTCGCGCATCGGTTGGATGCTCTGGAAAAGGCGATCATAATGCGCATAATTTGGACACTTATCCTTTTACTAGCACTCGGTGCATGTCGTCAGCCCGATACGGGTAGCGAGATGGGACTAACACTCGTCCCATCGTCAGAATGGAGTTTACCTGATTTAGTCGTCGAGCATGTTCGTTTGCAATGGTCACAAGCATGGAAATGTGGTGTTGATGTGCATATTACGGTTGCAAATCACGGCACATTCCCGGCTGAAAATTTCGTACTCAGCTTACACGATCAACAAGCGGATATTCTACGAATAAACGCCGGAGCTCAACAAACCATCACATTTAGAGTAAGTGGTGAGCAAATGGCGGTATGGATGGAAGCTAGTGGCGTTATTGATGCCGATAATGTCGTCAGAGAATCTGATGAGAGTAACAATATGTATCGGCATCCCTTACCATATTCAGCTGTGCCGGGTATGGAATCTATCGCCATCTGTACCGCAACCAAAAACGCGCCAACACCATCGCCTACGCTTACAATATCGAGTCGTAATCCATTGAATACACTGACTCCGTCGCATACACCGACCAAACGCCCCTATCCGGGAACTGAGATACCGATGTTTATCGAATTACCGAATTTACAAATTCACTCTGTGGATAATACCTATACATATGTAAGCCAAGATTGTTGGACTGAAAATATACGAATTGTATTAGTAAAAATAATGAATAGTGGGAATCTGGACATTGAACGATTTGAGCTAAAGTTCTCTGGTCAGACTACAACATATGGGTTGTTGAGAGCAGGTGAAACACGTCAGTTTGAAATCCCATTTGATTATAATCAATCAGATGTTATTGAGCTTGATCCGCAGAATAAAATTCAAGAAATTTACGAGATTGATAACAGCATAGTCGTGGACTCAATCCCATTTACACCAACACCACCAACGTATTGTACGCCAACATCAACTGTAACACCAACGTAATCTAAGGTTAAGCATTTTGTGTACAATGTCTTGTGGGAGTTGATATAAACCAAAGGAACAATTATGACCCGTTTGATTTTGTTATTGTTATCATCTGTACTGGTAGTCAGCGGTTGTGAAGCAATATTTTTCGACACGAACAGTGGTAGCGATGCTATACCGCCTACAATCTCTAGTGTAGACGAGGCTGAAATGGTCAATCCAAATGCAGATGCGAATGTAGAGTTTGTACGAGCAGTCAACAATGGCGATACATGGACGTTCCATGTGACGGTAAGTCATCCTGATACAGGTTGGGAAGATTATGTGGATGGTTGGGATGTTGTACTACCCGATGGCACAGTACTCAAACGTAACCCAGATGATCCATTCACCCGCTTGTTATTACACCCGCATGAAACAGAGCAACCTTTCACTCGCAGTCAATCAGGATTGGTCATTCCTGATGGTGTGACACAGGTCACTGTCCGCGCACATGAACTTGTAGATGGATTTGGAGGAATAGAAGTTATTGTAGATTTGACAAAAACTGAGGGCGAGAGCTTTACAGTTGAAGGGAATTAGCCCTAAACAGCATATCAAACGCAGGAGGATCTAACTCTCTATCCTTTTGCGTTTTTGTTTTGGTCTTTGATAGAAAAATAGCATATAGATGCGCCAAATCAAGGCAAGTAGAAGCACGATCAATACAAACCAAATATCTGCAATCCCACCGAAAATGACTCGTGCGAGCGTCATCCCAACACACAGAAAAGTCATCGCTAGAAATCCCAATATTGTATAAGTGATCGCCTTATGACAGCCCCTCGGCATTATTGCACTTCCTCGTGATTACGTTTCTGCTTATTATTATCAGCTTGTAATATGATTCGAGACCGCCAAACAATAACAACAATTACCACACTAGCAAACAGAATCATATCGGCACTTCCACCCAATATTTATCGTGCTAATAACATTGCAAAAAACAATACAATAGATCCAACTATGATGATAAGGATATTACGCAGTAATCTGAGCACTCTCTGTTGCATTAACCAAACCCTTCGCTGATATGCTTATTTTTGCGTTTCTGTTTAGATTGATGATTCAGTAGCCAATGTATTGCATTATACAGCAGTGCAAACAGAATCGGGCTAATACAACATCCTAAAGGTGGCGCAATAAACATCGTTGCAAATGCAATATAGCTGCAATCCATCAAACCAATACTACAAGGCAGTAATGGACTAAAAAATATCAATAGCGTTGATACAATCAATACACAAATAAACAACAGAAAATAAGCGAAACTGCGCAGTATGCGCATTACTACTGTAGACACTTTTGGGGATGAAAAAAGCCTGAGCATTAGTTTCTCCGCAGGTCTAGTTAAGTTAGATACACCATATCTAATGTCAAACCGCAGAAAAGTTTTGTCTCAGGCTTCGATTATGAGCGATAGTAGTATCGCCTATAGATGCTAAATCATATTAGGCAAGACCACCATTCAGGGCTTTTTCGATAACTTCATGCCATTCAGAATTATCGTCATCACCTTTGGATTCGAGGGTGATTTCATCATGATCAGCACCGGATTGCATTTGGAGCATCAGCATATCTTTACGTCCCATCATCCCTCGGTCTTCGAACGAAACACCAGCAATCTGATCGAGTGGGTATTCCCATTGGATGCCGTGTTGCATCTTACCACCGAACAACCCAAATTTTTTGCCAGTCTTCTCTTTTTGCTCAAACACCATCCGTTGATTCGTCAGAAACAAGATACCATCAGGGTCTTCTTTGCCTTTGCCTGTTACGACCCATTCAGCTTTATCAGCCATTACGACTTGTTCATCAGCACCAAATTCAAAGCTAGCTTCATCGCGCATCTCAAAGTAATACGGAATACGTTTCATCAACTTTTTGATTCGTTTTTCGGTATCTTCCAGCGGATCTAGACCTTTGATGTAATCACGCTTAGCTTCACGAAGTTTACGTTCAGCATCATCAGTTTCTTCATCAGCCCGTTCAAGGAGAGCTTCTGATGCATCATCTGACAGATTTGTATAGTAGCTTGCCTGACGCAACTCACGCATAATCCGACGTACTCTATCATCCATATGACGATCTAGCATTTGGCGACGTTCTTCAACCATTGCAACAAGGTTCTCGACCGCTCCTTCAATTTCTTCTTGGAAAAAATTGTAGCCTTGCGCCCGGAATTGCTGTACATCAGCACTATATTGATTGAGACGGCTGATCAGACCGTCTGGCGAGTATGAACGTTCGAACTCTTCCAGTTCACGCTCAATCCGACGTAACTTACTTTTTAAAAGACTTGCGCTTGTCATAACAAAAATCCCTTCACCTGATTTTTATAAACGCCGTTTATTCGGCTTCGACATATTCATTTTAGAAATAAAGTGAAGAGACTGCTCAGAAATCTGATAAAAATGTCACAAAAATGTTATAAAAAGCTGATAAAGAAGCTAATCAGGTAATGAGTTGTATATTGAGCCCATGTGATTTTGATTGATTTAGTGTACCTATGTGGGTATTAGATCGTGTTTTAAGCTTAATTTCGTAGGGTGCGTGACGGCGCACTTTAAAGTGTTCACGCATTGCATCATCAGTTGGGAGCATAATATGGAGCAAAGTGTCTTCTAGTAGAAAGAAAGCAGCTGTATGATCAACTTGTGGTGGCACGCCCAATATAGCACGATATTTCGCAATACCCGTATGCAGGTCATCGATAATAAACGTCACTTGGGCGACAGATTTTGCGCCATTTTCGTGGCGCGTCCGACGATCGCTATTCGGTACACGCCACTGTCTTGGTGTATCATCTTGTAAAAAGATAGGAAACACGTCGTTATCTACTTGGGCAATACGCCATTTGAGAACCCGTCCATCTGGTAATTCACGGCTACCATCGCGAATATCAGAAACCAGTACCCCACGCTCTTTCATATCGGAGACATCTTCTTCAATACCATCGGTATTAAATGCATAACCAGCAGAGCCATAACCCCACTGGAAAAAATTACGAAAATCTTGAACATCGGTTTGTATAGGTTCGTCACCTGTCAAGGCAATTAACTCGATATAAATACCATCAGATAGCGGAATCAATGCGTTTTGGGTTGTGCCAGCAGCATGCTTGCCACCATACATCACCCGAAAGCCTAACTCCTGATAATCTTTAATTGCTTGTTCTAAATCCTCAACCGTTACCACAAAATGGTCTAAAACGAGCGAATACACCATAACAAACCGTACTTCCCCAAATAGAAGCGAATAAATATCCGCTCCTATTATATAACAAATTGTTATCCGGAAGGCTCAAGAAAATATCGGGTGACTGTTCCTTCGCTTACCCAACCATCGCGGAGTACACCATCAATTGTCGCGCGAACTTGCCATTGGCGGTATCCAGTCCGACAAGCAGGTCCACCAACAACAGGTAAGGTTGTCTGATCAGGTAATTGAGCCACAGGCGCATTATCAAGTGGATTCGCACGAAATGCGAGTGATCCACCAGCAGCCTGTACGATAACATTCATCCCAACTGTGATGCGGGTTTCTGGCGATGCATCACAGTTACCATCACCAACTTGTCCATCAACAGTTGCTTCTGTTGTCTCTGTTGTTTCTTCAGCAACAGTTGGGATAGGGTCGGATTCTTGATTTTCGTCAGTCGCATCGTCCGCTGCTGCTTCAGTTGGAATTGATGCCGGACTAATTTCTGTTGTGGCAGTAGGTAGCGGTGCTGGTGGATTCAATACGGCTACCCAATAATCTTCATTATCCCCTTCGGCAGACCATCCAATCGCACCCGTCCCAAGTTCAATTTGCCACCACGTATACCCATTAAAACATTCTGGGCCATCTAATACATTAAATTGTGTACCTTCTACAATTTCAGTAACGACTGTGCCGCCAGGTACTTCACGCACGCGTAATGGAATGCCATCTGTATTTGAAACCGATGCAACGGCTCCTATACTCAGAATACTCGGCAATGTGCCTTCGCAAATAACCGTCGGTTCTTCGCCTGTGCCTGTAAGCTCTGTGGTTTCATCAGCTTGAGCCACTGTCTCGGTATCGGCTGTCGGTACAGTGCTCGTCGCGATAGCTGATTGACCAACTGCATTCAGTGAGAATACCTCTAAATCGCGTGCAACATAAACAATTTGCGCGAGCTGTGCATCGGGCGACTGATATAATAACGTGCCACTCACCAAATCTAACGATGTCACATGCGACACCTGATTCTCAATATCAATCACCAACAATCCCTGCGGTGTCCCAAACACTTCGCGAGCACCAGCAGACAGAGGCGTAATTGTTTTCTCAGTCAATAAGCCATCACGCGGAGTTACTTGCCATCCTGCAATTACACCATCTTCACTAGATTCGGTAAAAAATGCGACCCATTGACTGTTATTCGCCCAAATCGGATTATAGAGATACCGTTGCGTATCAACCCAGATACTCGTCGGTGGAATCTCTTCCAATGTCGGAACAGAGCGACCAATTGCATTATTGTTCAAGCCTGATTCAGGTGCAGGCAAGGATGGGAAATTGGGATCGGTATATGGGCGGACAACTTCACCAGTTTGATAATTAATGTCAGCAGAAAGACGATTATATGCACTCAGTCCCATATCATTCGGTGCATCTAATGCCGGGTACCACTTAAACGAGGGGACAATTTCGGTTGGTGCTTCGGTTTTAGGGATCATCTTAAAGTGTATGACCTCTTGCCCGATACTTTCATCAACCTCATAATAGGTCACAACTGGAATGCTCGGTGCAATATCCATCTCCCACGACGCAGTTTCATTGTCAAGAACATCAACAGTAGCCCCTGAATCCAAATCAAAAATAATAATACGCCATGCAGTATCATCAAATCCTGCCGATGCAAATCCAACCGCCATTTGAGTTGCTGATACATTGGAGGTATGCTCACGTCCTAAATAAATGATTTCATCGGGTTGAGCTTGGTGTGTCTGTGTAAACTGTCCAGCTTGAATGTCGTAAATTCCGATGCCATTCAGCCCATTAGAAAGCTCGGCAACCAACATTAGATAGCGCCCATCGCGAGAGAAACGCATTTGTGGGTTTGCGTTAATTGCCTCATCCGGTAGCCGTGGGCGAACGATTGACGCGGGTTCCCCGTTGGGACTAATCCAATGAAGTGTATCCGCTCCACGCGCCCAGACAACTGCATACCAATCGGCATTAGGTAATTCCTGCGATTGAGCATTGATCGTCAAGATAGGAATTAGTGTAAAAATTAGTAGTAAAAATAGTCTCGATGTTATACGCATATTGTGTCCTCAAAAACAGCATAAAATTAAAGTCCTATTCGAGACATAGTATAGACGTAAACATACTGTGACAAAAGTGACGACCCAAACAGTTAGATAAACAAAATGGCAATTCCGATGATTGCAATGACCGTCCCAACAACTGCACGAGGTGTTATTTTTTCATTAAAGACGATGTAACTAAGTGGAATGAGCATAATCGCCGTGGTATGCGAGAGTGTTGTAGCGACACCAACAGTGACAAATTGGAACGCAAGGAGTAATAACGATCCAGCAATCACCGCGCCTGATACAGCCGCCCCGATAATCAACAGGAGTGTACGACGATCATCATTAAAAATAGAAAGTACCATACGGATATTGCCCTGTAATGCGACAATAACCCATAATGTGATGATTCCTGCTGTAATACGAATGAGTGTGGCGCTGAAAGGTGGGAAACCATCAGATACACCGAGTGAGGAAAATACGAATGCAGTCGATTGTGCTAGTGTCCCGAGGCAAGCAAACACAACGCCACGGCGCATATCAACCACCAGTGTATCGGATTTTTGTGGGCTTCTTTGCGATACTACCGAAATAATCCCAACCATAACCACTGTAATACCAAGTAGAGCATGGGTTGGCAAAGATTCACCAAGAAATATCCACGCGAGAATCGCACCAAGGACAGGTGCAAATGATGCAATTAACATCGTCAAGCGCGGACCGATGTCTTGGTAAGCTGTCAGCATGAAGTAAGAGGAAATCACAAATGCGAGGATGCCCGACGCACTCAGGTAAACCCAACGATCAATTGAAGCACTAAACGGAAATGGTTGCCCCAGTGCAACTTGATGAACGCCTAGCATCACAACACCAGAAATTGGCAAACTCGTCGCGAGTGAAATAATCGCATTCACTTTGCGTCCGGCTAGTGTATAGAAAAGCGAGGTCATACTAAAGCTAAATGCTGCCAATAGTGCTGCAATTTCACCAATTGGGAAGTCCATCGTTACCCTCTAATCACACAAGATCATCGTCTTATCGTATTCACACGCGATGCAAATACCTATACTTGAATGTAACAAACTCCGCGCACGATTAATTGTATATGCCTGCTAAGTAAATAGAACGGCAACACCAACAATCGCTATAATCGTACCAATGATTGCCCGCATCGTAATCCTCTCTTTAAAGACGAAATAGCCAATTGGGATGAGGATAATGGGCGTGGTGTTGGCAAGCGTCGATGATACCCCAACGCTGGTAAATTGAAGCGATACTAAGACGAGCGATGCACCAATGACCGGACCTGATACAGCTGCAATACAAACAAAGAGCATCGAACGCGGATTAGCTAACACAAGTTTGATATTCTGACGTACCTGACCTTGAACAATGATGAATAGCCACGCAGTCACTGCACCAGCAGATGCCCGCATAAGGCTCGCACTCATTGCCGAAAATTCGCCAGATACCCCCTGTGATGAAAACACAAAAGAGACAGCTTGCCCCAACGCTGCAATAAACGCTAAAGTGACACCTTTACGATAATTTGCGTTGGATGCATCAGTTTTGATTTCGTCGCTACTTCCCTCGGATACAACCCACAGAATGCCACCTAATACAAGCGCGATCCCTAAGATTGCATTCGCAGGTAACTCCTGCCCGAGGAATATCCACGCCAGAATCGCCCCCATAATAGGCGAACACGATGCAACCAGAAATGAAAGCCGAGGCCCAATATATTGAAACGCACGAAGCAACAAACTCGACGACAAAACAAAACCAATGATCCCGGAAACACCTAAAAAGAACCAGCGATCCAATCCAGCAGATAGTGGAAAAACTTCACCAATCATAATTGTATGAATAATCGTCAGCAAGGTAACGGAGATAGGCAAACTGAATGATAGTAATGTAAGCGCCCCTAATTTACGTCCAGCTAAGGTAAAAAATGTCGAGGTAAAGCCAAATGCGAGTGCCGCACCGAGTGCAGTCAGTTCGCCGATGAATAATTCCAAAAGACCCTACTTTGTGGTTGGTAGTCATTGAGAATAATTTTATAACGGAATAGAAGTTGACACAATAAAATTGAATATGCTTAAATAGAACAAATGCTCTCATCAGAGGAGATGGAATGGCTAGTAAACTCAGCAAAACTGATCTTGTAATGCTATTAGAAGCAATTAAAACTCCTGCTGTACCCAAAGATTCAATTGGTCAAGTGCAAGATACGCATGATGATAGTACAGTTGACGTTAAATTTATGGGCGGTGATCACAAAGAAATTGCAACAGCAAATGTGAATCCTACCAAACTAATGTCCTTCAAAGACCACGTTACAGTAACAGATAGTAAATTTTGGGACATTATCCAAGACAGCAGAAAAGAATCCAGTGATGATGATACATTCATCGAGATAATCACTGATAAACTAGTACGACTATCTATACCTGACATTTACGAGTTTGAAAAAATCTATGATCAATATCACGATAAAGCCTACACCACCAACCTTTGGGCAGCGGCAAACATTATTAACGGTGGATGTAGCGATGATGGGTTTATGGATTTTCGAGCATGGTTAATTTCACGGGGCAAAGAAGCTTATGTAAATGCCCTACAAAATCCTGAGACACTTGTGGATGTCACAAAGGTTATAGAAACAAATTATGGATCATTTGGCGAAGCATATTTAGAAGCGATGAACTATGTCGCATGGGAAGCATTTGAACAAAAGACTGAACGAGAAATGCCACTGTTTACAAGAGATCATCCAGAATTAACTGGCGTAGAATGGGATGAGGACACAGTTGACAGTCTGTATCCTCAATTAGCAGCTAAGTTTAATAGACAGTCAAACGACTAGAACTCAATAACAACTGTGCTAAAGGGTGCGATTTCGGTAATTGGTGTATATACGTCGAATCCACCCTCACTATTGATTTCTGGAGACACAACCTGACCTTCGCCGTAAATCAGCGACGCAGATGACAAATCTAATTCCGAGTCATCGAGTGTGAGTTCATAGTCTGTGATAGGCTCATCACCCAGATTAATCAGCACCAATACCGTCTGACTATCTGTATGACGCAGGAACGCATACAACCCGTTATCAGAGCTATCCACCGCAGTTAAGTCGCCAGTGAGCAATGCTGGATTTGCATTTCGCAATTGAATCATCTCACGATAATGACTGAGGAGTGAATCAGGATCATCAGTTTGATTAGCAACGTTCGCTACAGCAACGTTTTCAGGGTCTTGTAAGTCTTCCCAAACACTATTGCCAGTCGTGAACCCAGCAAACTCAGTGTCATCCCAGTGCATCGGGGTGCGGAGGCGTTCATCAGGTTTTGTACCTGTTATACCGATCTCTTCACCGTAATACATAAATGGGACACCAGGGCCTGTCAATAGAAGCGATGCAGCTACTTTGTTCGCGTCAATATTTTCAAGGAGTTGGTTCGCAAGACGATTTTGGTCATGGTTTGTAAGGAAGGTCGCAAATTGATTAAACGGATAATCACGCATAGCATTGCGAAAAGCACGTGCAATATCTCGATTTGAACCTCGTTGCGCCGCCCTAATCATTTGCTCGGATAAATTAAAATCAAAACCAGTATCAATCGCCCCTTCGTTAACATAGCGTGCGACCACAAAGGATGCTCCGTTGAAGATTTCGCCCACGGTGAAGCTATTCGGTTTGATCGATTCTAAATGCGCTTCGTAGTCCGTCAGCCATTGTCGGCTTTCCGGTGTGTTTTCTTGAACTTCACCATTTTCAACCAAGTGTTTGATCGCGTCTAAGCGGAAACCGTCGACCCCAACCTCCGCCAGCCAGAAGGTTGCAATATCATACATTTCCTGTGTGACGTCTTCGTTGCGATAGTCAAAGTCCGGCATGCCACCCCAAAAGACACCATAATAATATCTGTCATTTGCTTCGTGCCATGCAACATCACCCCACGGTCCATTATAACCGGGGTTTTCATCCTCCCAGATATACCAATCAGCATAAGGTGCTTCGCCACGTTGCGATGCTAAAAACCACTCATGCTGACTCGATGAATGATTCACGACCATATCAATAATGATCGCAATCCCCCGATTATGGGCCTCTTCAATCAGGCGTTGCATATCTTCGAGGGTACCAAAATCTTGTTCAACTGCATAATAATCAGTGACATCATAACCATGATAACTATAGGCTTCGGCAGGTGGCATCAACCAAATACCTGTAATACCGAGGTCATCAGTTGTATTGGGATCACCATCATTGAGATAATCGAGTTTGTCGATAATCCCTTGAATATCACCAATACCATCACCATCACTATCATTAAAGCTACGAATGAAGATCTCGTAAAAGACACGCTCATTCCACCAATTATCAGCAAGTGCGCGTTCACCGGCTGCAATCGATGCTGATGGTGATGCCCCTATCGACAGCAATAGTAGCAACACTGCTGTAGCAATAAATAACACCAAGGCTTGCATAAAACCTTGGTTTTCATCGGATTGTGAGGAAGAAGAAAGTTGTAAGTTATCTGTCATAAGGCTACCTTTAAGTACACGATTTTAAAGATAGCCATATAATGTCAAAGGGTGGCGATTTGGTCAAGCAAGACTATGCAATGCGCAACATTGTCCCATTATTAGCATGATCATAAAACTGGTATCCTTCATCAGTTTCAGTCACATTGATGCCTGTTTTCTGTAGGTGATTCACCGTATCATGAAGCACATTTTCATCAGGTAAATCAAGTGAATACCAACGTAGCCCGATAGACGCTTGATTTTGGCGCGTTCCTGCTGGACGCAATCCAAGATGATGATGATACCCTCCAGCTGCGATAAAGTGCCAGTATCCCCCTGCGCTCATCATCATATCGAAGCCAAGCTGATCGATATAAAAGCGCTTACTCAATTCAGTGTTTCGTCCGGTATTGAGGTGTACATGTCCAATGGTTGTACCTGCGGATAAACCCGTCCACATTGTATCATCGGATGATAAATCATCTAACATTTCCTGCAAATCAAGCGGAAGTGTGTCAATATTCAGATGATCATTGACCCATGTCCATTCATCTTCAGGCCGATCGCGATAGATCTCAATCCCAATCCCATCAGAGTCAGCCAAATAGATAGCTTCACTCACTAAATGATCGGATGCACCCTGAATTTGTGTTTGAGTAACCGCAAGACGATGTAGCGATTTAGCGAGATCTAAGCGTGATGGGACTAGAATCGCATAATGGAAAAGTCCTGCTTGTGCTTCGATGGCTGGTGCATTTGGGTCTTCATGGAGAATTAGTAGATCTTTATCACCTGCCCCAAGGTATGCAGTTTGTTCATCTTGGTTGTGAATTTGAAAACCAAGCTTGTCCGTATAAAAATCTAGGGAACGTTGCATATCACGAATATTTAGTGATACAGCACCGATTTGAGTTTTTGGATGCAATTTGAATGTCATGTTTATGTCTCTCTGTGTATTCTCTCTTTTATACAGACGATGAGACAAAATCAGATATTACGAAATTCGCAACCAATCCAGTTACATTAGGTCAATTGTGGTGAATCGGGGTTATCAGGATTAAACCGTAACACACCGTCTTCAACCAATTTTTCAAACTCACGTATCCAGCGTTCAGCCGTTCGTTCACGTCTATCACCTGCTATTTCAAACCCTTGTCTGGCTTCATTCATCCACTTTAGTGCTTGTGTATTCGCCCCTTGCCGATGATTAACCATCGCGAGGTAATATTGTGTTTCAGGGCGGGTAGGTTGAGCAGCAAGTGCATCAAGAAAATAAGTCGATGCATCTTCCCAATTTTTTTCATTGTACGCCATCATCCCACGTCCATAATTTGCCAGCATTTCAAATGGATTTAATTCTAGAGCTTTATTGAAGGCTTCCTTGGCTTTGTCTAAAGCACCATCTTCAAAATAGAAATATCCCTGCGCCGCATGATATTCAGCTAATGATGGTAATAACTGGATTGCCTGACGAATCTGGGCATAGGCTTCTTCAATATTCTGTTTTTTGAATGCCTGCAATGCCTGTTTATAGTGTTCATCAGCATCGTAACGGGTCAAGCCTAAACGTTGAACAAGTCGTGCCATAATGGAATCCTGAGCAAATTACTGAAAATAATCATTATGCTTCTATTGTAATGTATCATAGCAAGAAATCGATAAAATAACTGACTAAACACCGAAGGATTATAAAATGTTTTTTGATTTGCCCGAAGAATTACAGATGTTTCAACGTGCAGTACGCGACTTCTGTGAAAATGAGTTAAAACCTCACGCCCAAGAAATTGATGAGTCGGCGAGTTTAAACATGGATGTGATCGCCAAAATGCCTGCAATGGGCTTGACTGGATTACAAGTCAGCGAGGAATTTGGTGGTGTCGAAATGGACACAATTGGTGCATCCATCGCCGTTGAAGAATTAGGTCGCGTTTGTGGGTCAACAGCATTATCTGTTTCAGCACATAATGGGCTATGTTGCGGTCCTATCATGTTATGGGGCACTGACGAACAAAAGCAAACCTATCTACCAACACTTACAAGTGGCAAATATCTGGGATCTCTGGCATTAACTGAACCACAAGCAGGGTCTGACCTCCTTAATGGTGCAAAAACTTACGCAAAACGTGACGGTGATGGATGGGTGATCAATGGGCATAAAGCTTGGATTACTAACCCGATGTATGCACCTGTCATTGTTGTATTATGTCGCACAGACCAAGAAGCTGGGTCACGAGGATTTAGCATGATTCTGGTTGAACCAAATACTAACGGTGTGACTCTACATCCACCCGAAAAGAAGATGGGAGTCAAAGGCTCTCCTACCCAAATGATCACCTTTGAAAACGTGCGTGTACCGGCCTCCAACTTGTTAGGTGAAGAAGGTCGCGGATTCCATCAAACGATGCAAACATTGGACTCAGGGCGTATCAGCATCGGTGCCTTGAGCGTTGGATTGGCGCAAGGTGCGTTTGAAGAAATGGTCAAATATGCTAGTGAACGTCAAGCATTTGGCCAATCCATTGCTCAACTACAACTCATTCAAGAGAAAATTGCCAATGCTGCAATGGAGATTGAAGCTGCCCGTACCCTGATATATAAAGCTGCATGGACAAAAGACCAAGGGCGTGACTACGGAAAACTGGCTGCGATTGCTAAATTAAAAGCAACAGAAGTCGCCGAAAAAGTATGTTTTGATGCCATCCAAGTTCATGGTAGTTATGGTTATAGTCGAGAGTATTCAGTTGAACGTATGTACCGTGATCAACGCCTAATGACAATCGGCGAAGGTACAAGCGAAATTCAACGGGTGGTCATAGCACGTCGCGTGTTGAAGGAATTTAACGGATAGCTTAAGTAGAATAGGGGCGGAGGAATTCGCCCACTTTGCCATGGAAAGTTTTGAGCCATGAAGATGGGGAACTCCATGGCTCAGGATAAGACTTCTTTTAAAGATTTGCATGTGTGCAGAAGGATTCAACTACACAAACATGGGAATTACATACCATAGCTTACATCATCAGGTGCTTAAGTATTGTCTGGATAATCCAAACCAATAGCCTTACCCTGCAACAGAAACATTACATGTATAATGTTTAAATAAATTGTATATTTCTTAATATTACATGTCAAGTAGCAAAATTACTTTTCAGACATATAAAGGCTGAGTACGTGTCTATATCCCAAATATTGAAGAGTTTTCAGAGATTATCATATCGACAATGGGTCAGCCTATGGATCATAATTGGCTTAATATTAAGACTTATCATAACGTTGGAATCAAGTTGGCGAATAGATTTCGATGAAGCATTTAATGGTTTGCTAGCATTTGATATTTTAAACGGACAGCGCCCCTTATTTACTCCGCCAGAAGTTGTTGGTGGAACAGGGACACCTTATCTACTAGCCATCTTATTTTCAATTTTAGGATCATCTGCAGTCACATTTCGCCTAGTATCCCTAGTCTGGTCAGCTTTATACATCGCATCAACGGGATGGCTAGCGACGACAGCCTACAATAAGCGCATTGGTATTTTTGCGATGGGATTAGCCAGCCTCACCCCGCCATATATGCAATTTGTCGGCATGAAGCTGTGGAGTAGTTATGTCGAGACAATCTTATTGGGCAATTTACTGTTTATTGTGACCTTCTATTTGCTTAAAAGTAATTCATCACGACAAGCAATTCGTTGGATGACAGGGCTTGGTTTTATCGCTGGCGTTATGTTCTGGTTGACATGGCTCGGATTCTATTATTTTGTGCCAATAGGATTCGTTTTATTGTGGAAAGGTCGTCACCTTCTAATAAAATGGGGATGGATCGGAGGATTCGCTTTTTTTGTTGGGAGTGCGCCCTTCTGGATATTTAATATTCCACGTGGAATGCCGACCTTCATACATTTTACATCTGATGCACCGATGACACCTGCACAAATAATGAGTGTACTTGGCGATTTTGTGACAACACGCTTTCCAATTTTAGTATCTGGACATCCGGCATGGGGGTATTCAGCAACTAACTTAGCAATATTACTAGCGATCATCTATGTTATCGGACTAGCTTTTATTGTTCAAAAAACCGAGCAAAACAAGCCAGTACCGATCATTCTAGCAATGTTTGTATTTACAGTGCCACTTCTATATGCCCTCAGCACAAACAGTCGTAATGCTCTACCTGAGTTTAACCCGTGGGGAATAGATGCCACCGGACGTTATATCTTGATGTTACATAGTATCTTACCGATTGGTGTAGCATTACTTATCGATAGATTATGGCGATTTCGCAAACAAATCGGGGCCATATTTTTCGTCAGCATTCTAACTGTAAATACAATTGGCACACTAACAATGGATCCATTGCGCGGGTTTGATTCACCTTATTATGATCGTTTGCCCGAAGACTTATCACCACTCATCAGCTTTTTAGAGGCGCGTAACATAAACCACGCTTGGGTAGATGGCGGCATAGGGCACGTTCTCATGTTTTTAACAGAAGAAGCAATTCTGACAGAGGATTATCATTCTGTATTTTTGGCAGGTGGCTTATTACGTCAACCACAGGTCTTAGGAAAAATCCAATCAGCAAATCCAACCGTATTTATCACACCAATATATGATGGACAACAAAATCCACCGTTACAGCAAGCTCTCGACAATATAGGCATTGTTTACGAGATGATCAGAGTCGCACCGACCATCGCCGTGTATATCATTGAGGATGTATTCGACCCGATGCAAGTTGCAAGCGGATTAGGGTACCAGTATTAGACTGGGATTTCGACTGTTTTGCGTTGTTCTTCATTGCGGATAACAAATGTACGCGCCATTTTATCGTGCCATGTCTGGTTGCGTTTATCAAAAAACGCCCAGATATAACCTAGACCGAACAAAATTCCACTGACATGGTAACCAACTGCCCGAATGAGTGCATCAATATCACTCATTTCACTACCATCATATCGTATCACACGAATGCCTAGTGCAAATTTACCAGGCGTTTGCCCGTTACGGCGTGTCCAGAAAAACCAATGATAAATCACCGGAATAGCAAGCAAAATAAACTGTGCAAACTGTGCTGGCAACGGATCTTCTGGCGAGAAGATAATCAATTGCACAATAATGATCGGGATTATCAATACAATATTATCAATAATGTTTGCCGCCAGTCGCTCGACCAATCCAGCTAATTCATAGACTTCAACTTGTGATGAATCACTATTTTTAGCTTTTTCTTCCATACATGCACTCCTCTACTTTGTTCTAGTGTACGCAAAATCAAGCGCAAAGTTGTAATCTGAATGTAAAAAGGATGTTCAGTTTGCGCGTAATTTAGCAACTTCAGCAACAACTTTTGGTAGTGACTCACCCGATGGTGCTTCAATTTTAATATCAGCATAACGCGTAATCATACTGTAGTCGGGATTAATCTCTAAAATTTTAGCTGGATTATCCTCAGTTTCTTTCGCAATTTTAGGCAACGTCGCAGCTGGCGTAACCAAACCCGATGTGCCAATAACAATCATCAGATCACATTGCAAACTAACTGAGTAGGCTAATGACAAGTTATCTTCTGGTAACATCTCGTGAAACCAAACCACATTAGGTCGGACATTTGCGCCACAATGCGGGCATGCAGGTGGCCCATCATCTCGATCCCATTCAAATGAATCTAAGTCGATGAGTGTGGGCGTACCTTGACAGTTGTCATAACATTTACTTTCAGCGATATTGCCATGTAAATGAATGACCTTTCGGCTACCTGCTTGTTCATGCAAATCATCTACATTTTGTGTGATGACTACCATCCCTGGATTGTATTTATGCAATTCCGCGAGCGCGACATGTCCCGGATTTGGTTTTACACTACCAGCTAACTCACGCCGAAATTGATACCAGTCCCATACTAATTTCGGATTAGCTTTAAATGCCATGGGTGTTGCCAGTTCTTCGGGGTTATATTTTGCCCATAATCCATCCAGTGCATCACGGAAAGTCGGCACGCCCGATTCCTTAGAGACACCAGCACCAGTCAATACAGCAATTTTGGTTGCGTTATGAATCGCTTCTGCGGCTTGTTTTATGTTAGAGTCTGTCATGATGAGGTTTCCAATTCGCTCGATACTACACTCTGTTGTATCATACAACAACATACTCAACCTGTCTTACGGTGATGACATATTTATGATTTTGGAATCTGCTTATCTAAACATCAAACCGAATGAAACCGAAGCCTTTGAGACTGCTTTTAAGCAAGCATCAGCAATTATTTCGAGCATGAATGGCTATATCGAGCATACCCTACAGCGTTGTCTTGAAGACGACCATTTATATTTGCTGTTAGTCAAATGGGAGACACTAGAAGACCATACTGAGGGATTTCGAGGATCAGAAGAATATCAAGAGTGGAAAGCACTGCTCCATCACTTCTATGATCCATTCCCTAACGTATATCACTTTGAACAAGTCAATTTGTCATCCTAGAAGGTATAATCATGCAGATGGTATTCCGTACCCATATCAGCAATACATCGATCCAACAAGCATTTGACCTCATCGCCAATATTGATGATTATGACGTGTGGTTACCTAATTCAAATACATTCTATGGCATCCGTCACGTCTCACACAATCCAATTCAGCAAGGCACGACCTATACTGACGGTAAAGGTCAGTTAGAAATGCATGGCAAGGTCGAAAAATACCAACCATCGAAGAATATTACATTTCATCAGATTTCAAATTTTCGTGCGTTGGGGTTAATTCCATCCGGTATGGACATCACGATTGATTATGTCCTGGTGCAAGAACATGACGGCACAACTGTCATTCGAAATTATGAGGTTGCATTTAAGGGTATCCTCAAGTTATTTCGTCCCATGGCTGTTTCGCGTATCCGAGTTGAGAACGAACGCATCTTATATGTTATCAAACAAGTTTTAGAAAAGACCTACTAATCATGCAAAAATACACTGCATACAATAATTTCGCCTATGTATACAACCGCTTTTGGGGAGAATTCCCAATTACAATTCTTCCAATCTTAGAGGAAATCGTACTCAAAGATTTCCCTCAAAACACACGCATTCTAGATTTATGTTGCGGTACAGGACAATTGGCGGCGGAACTAACAAAACAAGGATATGAAGTCACCGGAATTGATAGTTCAGAACAAATGCTAAAATATGCACGGATGAATGCACCAACAACCGCATTCATTCCATCCGATGTAAGATCATTTATGTTGATGGCGCGTTTTAACGTTGCATTTAGTACGTTTGATAGTCTCAATCATGTGCTTGAAATCGGTGAACTTGAGCAAGTTTTTGGGCATGTTTATCGCCAGCTAGAAACAAACGGTGTATTTGTATTTGATATGAATCTTGAACCCGGATTTTTACATCGGTGGACCGTTCCGTTCCAAATTGTGGAAGATGATGTCGTGGTCATTGTCAAGTCAGACTATGATGTTGAACAGAAATTAGCAACAGGCAACATCACAACCTTCACACAGAATGAGGATAACCTGTGGGAGCGAAATGATGTCGTTCTTGTACAACGTGCTTATACGATTCAGGAGATTTTCGAGACACTCGCCTCAGTAGGGTTCATCGGGCTAGAAGTCTTTGATGCTGTTGAAGATTTTAAGCTTGACCAAGTAGGACGTGCATTCTTCCGTGCCCGTAAGCGTTAATCAATCAAAGTATATAGAATTGCTGGATTATCCTCAGTTTCGACCTCATGGAGGTTTGCAATTGACAGATGTCCGTGATGATATAGATATTCGATATGTGCGCCTGCTTCTTCAATTGCCAGTAGGATATTGTAGTCTTTTACATCAGGGTACATCGCTTTAGAAATATCACTGATCGTCATAGGGTCGCCATGATCACGCATTATCTTGCGGATACGGTCTAATTTGCGATTATGACTCGCACGGATTTCTCCAATACGACCATATAAATCGTGAATAGGATCTTCATGCCCACCGAGTGCAATTCGGATACCCTCAACATGGGTTAATTTGCGAAGTGAATCAGCATAATGTCCCAAGCCCATATAATGTGTAATACTCTCAGGGGCTTGATGTGGCGTCGTTCGAGATAAGATATGATCAGCACTCAACAAGACATCACCAATACGAATACACACTTGCCCGGGACAATGACCCGGTGTATGGATAAATTCCATATCATCAATAATTTGCTCATCCTCGATACTGAAATCAACCGGAATTGATGTCACATGTCGTTTTGCAAAACCATACATTTTAAACAAGGATTCACGAATAGACGGTTTGATACCAGCTCGCTGAAAATAGATGCCGAGGTCTTTGGTTGCTACAATAACGCGCTCTTCATAGTTCGTTAGTACCCGACGATCAAGCTCATGAATACCAACTGACGCATCGGTATGTTCTTTTACAAATGCCAACCCACCAAAGTGATCGATATGACCATGAGTGATAATAACCCGCTCAATATCCGCCAGTGTAAACGACTCATCAAAATCAGCACGAATCGCCTGAAATCCAACCAATAAATCATCATTACTGCGCCCCATCCCCGACCCAGTATCAACAAGTGTAAGAACACCTGCATTTTTCAGCACATAAGCGTACCCCATAAAATCATTCGGAAAGAGAATCATTGGGATACGATAAATTATCACGCCTGTATTACTTTCAAAACGTTCAACAGGTGGCAATTTACTCATTACTTTTGAGTCTTTCTATGTAAGTGGGTCAAGTCGACGTGTTTTACCACGCATCATCTAGTTTTGCAGCTGTACCTAAGCGTCGTTTTGCACGAATTTTCAGTTGTTCCATCACATGGGCTGCATGTTGAAACTCACGCAATTCATCAATTTCTTCTGATGTTAGGGAAGCTTCGGTCTCGCGCGCTGTCAAATAGTTTACGCGTTCGATTGTATCATCTGAGTAGTTAAAGTTACTGATTTCATTTAGGGTTGGCGACGATGTCACAAAATCTAAAATTTCGTCAATTGCACGGTGCATATCTATACCTTATATCTATGGTATCGTTACAATCATTATAACAGATCTTAAACATTACCGAAAAAGCTAAATAAGATAAATGCAATATACGCACCTAAAAATATAGCAGATTCAAATCGTCCCAATTCCCTATTACGCGCAAACGGGATAAGTAAGAATGCAAAGCCGAGCATTACAAGAAATTCCAACTGGATTTCCGCACTATTGACATTGATCGGTTGAAGAAACGATGTAACACCAAGAATCAGTAATAAGTTTGCGATATTCGACCCAACAACGTTGCCAATCGCAATATCGCTCTCTTTTCGAAATGCCGCAGCAATGGATGCTGCAAGTTCTGGCAAGGATGTACCAAACGCAACCAGTGTAATACCAATTATCAGCTCGGGCACACCAAGTGCCACAGCAATATTGACTGCCCCTTGCACCATGAAATTTGCGCCAGCCACTAGCACCACAACCCCGCCGACTAAAAATGCAAATTCTTTCGGTCGGTCGACCTTATCTTTGGATGATTCATCAAGGTCAGCTAACAAATGTTGTGCCGCATCTTGTTCTCGTTTTGCTAGGAAGTAGAACATCGTATTAAATCCAGCAAATGAGAATAAGAGTAACAACCCATCAACTCGCCCTATCTGACCATCAAGTGTAAGGATATAGGTAAAGATTGTAAAAAGGATCATGATGGGGATTTCACGCCTTAGCAAAACCGCCTGTACAGCAATTGGCGTAACAAGTCCTGTTGCCCCAAGAATCAAACCAATATTAGCAATATTAGACCCGACAATATTGCCAAGAGATAAGTCGCTATTACCCTGTAACGCCGCTTGCACACTAACAAGCATTTCTGGCATAGATGTGCCTATCGCCACAAATGTTAGTGCGATTATCAAGGTCGATACGCCGAACGAAATGGCAATATTTGATGCACCACGCACCAACCAATTGCCACCAAAAAATAGTCCAGCTAGTCCAATAACGACCAATCCCAAGTTTTCGAGCATGTTTAGTCAAGTCCCATAGATAGGTTTTAGTCAAACTTAAACAGTGTACTGATATTTAGCGATTGCGTCTACCTAGAAGCTAGGCATAAATGACGTATTGCAACAGAAACCGTTCAATTTTGTCATAGAAATCTTTGATCGTTTCAGGCTTACGCCAACCATGTCCTTCGCCTTTATACAATTGGTATTCATGCGGGATTCCACGGCGTCGGAGTGATGCCACAATCGAATCGGATTGATCCTGCGGTACAACAGGGTCATCCGTCCCTTGGAATACAATCATCGGATCAATGATTTTTTCGGCATGAAAAATCGGGGAACGATCTCGATACCGTTCCGCAGCTTCAGGTAGTGCCCCTAACAACCACTCACTATAGCGTTCCTCAAATTTGTGAGTATCCATAACGAGGCCAAATTGATTCGACACACCATAGGAACAAACACCTGCTTTATAGAAATTTTGATAGTCGATTAGTGACTGTAATACGGTGTATCCACCAGCACTACCACCCATAATGATTGCTTTATCAGGGTCAGCGAGTCCTTTCTCAGCGAGGTAGGTCACACCTGCCACCGAATCTGTAACATCGTATACACCCCAATTACCATTGTGCATATCCATGTAAGCTTTACCATATCCTGTACTACCGCGGTGATTCACCTGTAGCACAGCATATCCACGAGTTGTAAAGAATTGCACTTCAGGATAATAACTAGCAGTTCGTTGCGAAGTCGGGCCACCATGAATGTAAACAAGCACGGGTGGCGCACTATCGGGCATCTCATCTTGCATCACAGGTGCATAATATAACCCGTGGGCATCATCCCCATCATCACCTTGCCAAACAAGTGCTTCTGCCGATGAGAGTTGATCCTCTTGCAGATTTTCGGTTTGGCTACGGCGATGAACAATCTCACCATGATCTTGATGTAACGTAACGACCCGTGGTGGAATCGTTGAAGATGCCCCAATAACAGTAACGGCTTTTCCGTCAGCTGAGACTGTAATTTGCTCCATATGTGTATAGTGCTCTAAGCCCGATACGTGTTCAGATGTCGCAGTATTGACATCATATTTCATCAAGCTGAAGAAAGCACGATCATTTTCTAGATAATATATCGATTGGCTGTCTTGCGCCCAACCATACATACGCATGCCTTGTATCCACGCGGGTGTACCATGTTCAGCTTCAGCATCTGTGAGTTGTATATGTGTCTGTTTTTCTAGATCATAGACATAAATTTGACCCCAACCGGTTACATCACTCACATAGGAGAGGTAATGTCCATCCGGCGAAAACTGAGGTTGGAAAATAGCAGTGGTTGGATCGCCTTCTAATGTAACGATATGTTCAGCATATGGCATGCCACTACCATCAGTTGCGAGTTGAATTAAACGCAACTCCGAACCATTCCACGGCATTTGCGGATGATTCCATGCGACATAAGCAATATGTGTACCAGCAGGATGCCATGTGGGTTGCATGACAAAATCTGTCCCATAGACTAACTTACGCGGGAACTGTTCGCCAGCAGTATCCACAATCGAAATTCCATCAACATGTTCATATGAGTGAACAAAAGCCACCCAACTACCATCAGGGGATACGGTTGGGGAAGCATAAGCACCGAATTTAGGTGTAATGGGTTGAGCAGTACCACCAACTAAATTTTGACGATATAAACGCCCTTTCGATGCAAAGTAAACTTGTCCACCACCCACGGTAAAACCACCACCACCATATCCCACACTACCCGATACTTTTAAGGTGTCGTCAGTCAAATCACGTGGGGCAGAAGAGCCGGTTTGCGCAACAAGAGCGCCACCATTTGCACGTCGTTCCCACCAAACAAGGGTATTGCCAGCATCATTCCATTGAACATCTTGTAATCGAATTCCACTCGCAATTGATTCACCTGTAATAGGACTATTCCATGTACCATAGGAATTTGCCATGAGTTTGCCTTTCAATGATGAATTAATGTATTGGGGTTATTGTAGCGCAAAATGGGGTGTTGAGGGGAAATGAAAAGTGCCTCTGTGTGAAGGAGGCACTTTTGCGTTTAAAAAATTAGTAATAAAAATTTTGTTTATTTTCTTGTCGCGTTAACTGTCAATAATATAAACTTTTGGTGAATAAAAGTCAACTACCTAATTTACCCTATGATCATGTTCTGAAAAGTAAAAGTTTCGATTATCGCTAATTTGCAATATATCAATTCAACCATGTGACCCTTCATAACCTTTTCTAAAATTTCGAGACCGCCTTTCCATAAACGAAGTGTTAATTTAATTAACGCTATACATTATTAAAACAAGTTTAAGACATTAGCGCACATTTAATGATTTTGTATATTTTGTACAATCAAAACGAGGATACTGTCTTCGTATCCCCGTCATAATCTCATTGAAATGTCATATTCAGCAAAAATTATGCAGACGCCGGACGATAAGTTGTGTCAATCGTCCTGATAAATTCGAGCGCATTGCGTCCCAACTCGCTTTCCGGTGCAAAATCTTCTGAGAGGATTTCAACCATAGTGCCGACCTCTGCCCATTCATAAAGGCGTTGGGCATTCGCATCAAGTGACATCACACACCCGAATGTCGATGGTGTATGTACCCCACCACCACCTAGATATCCACCATTTGGCAAAAGCACTGCCCCATGAAAACCATTCATCAAACCGGGAACAACTTCATAGACACCCATGAACCAATACATTTCCCATTGACCACAATCTGTGCCACCCTCGCCACATAGCGTAAAACTACTACCATATGCGGTATCTGCGCGCGTCAAAATCTGGAAAACACCTGGGTAGGTTGGTGCCGTATCCCGTCCTGATGAAATCCCCCAACTAAAGACAATTTCATCGTTTTCGTACGCCACCAACCATTGAGTTTCGATGTCAACAACAATACGCTTAGTTGGAAGCGGATCGACTGGAATCAGTTCATCACGCGATGGGATTTGAATACGTTGACCAATCGATAGTTGATTCCACTCAACCGCAGGATTGGCATCGGCAATTAATTGGAATGGAATTCCATTTTTACGTCCAATCAAAAATCCATTGTCTTGTTGTTCGATTTCATAGGGTTGCGGCAAATAGCGGACACGAAGCAAAACTTCAGGATTACTTGTACGTAGTGATTCTTGCAACTTTTCCAGTGAGTGGCGTTCATCTAGATAGCGCGGTTTGTCACTGTTAACCAACCCATCATTGATATTCTTGATATATTCCGTAAAAGTATCCTCGCGTACGGACAAGCCATTCACACCAGAAACCAACCAAGTGGCCGCAGTTTCACTTCCAACTTCCCAAGAAATCATCTCATGCGTAAATGGATCAAAGCCTTGTAATTTGATTTCACTGGTCAGGAACGCGTAGGCTTCATCTAAAAATGGAGAAGCATCCATAACCGTCGGCAACAAATCAATCGTCATCAAGTCAAGGCGACGATTTTGCACAATACCAGTCGGGTCTTGTTCCAGTCTTTCCAAGGTCAATGAAATATCGAGCTGTTTACCGGGTCTTCCTTGCAGAGCCATCAGCTCGCCATCTGCCCATTCATAACCCGCTTCAAATGGTGGGATATAAATCTGATCAGTCATCTCCAATAAGAAGGTCTGTGCGGTTGCGTAATTTACATCAGCAACGGGGTCAACCGATGCCCCAAGTGGAATGCCCGTCATGCCGAGTGATTTTGCTGTTTCAGCCATCGCCTGTGTATCTACAGATAGCCCCAATTCCGACGGATCTACTTCTGTCATGATTTGCCCATCCATAACGAGCTTAATCATGGTGTTTTCTTCCCACTCAGTAGCAAGCATTGCCGATGCTTCTTCAACTGACATATCGCCGACATTCATACCCATAGCATATATATTTGGGAAAATATTTCCCGAGAAAACATAACTCCCTACAAATACGAGTGCAATACCGACAATAACCAACGCCCCAATTTTCATTACAGGCGCACGGCTAACAAACATCCATAACAAATCACGGAGTATTAACCGGATTTTACCGAGAACAGACGGTAGACCTTTCGGTACAGGCAAATTTGTCTCTGTAATTTTTGGAACAGATTGACTTGTAATTTTATTGAGGGATTCACGGCGACGTTTGCGCGCCATTTGTCGCTCACGAGCGCGACGGTTTTCCCCTCGACGGCGTTCTTGACGGCTGTAATCATCCATAAGTTAAATCTTCCAACATAACTTGTTTAAACATTAAATTCTTCGTCTCATCTATTTGGCTTCATCAGACAAGACCTATAATTTATTTTATCGAACGAACAATATAACGCGAAAGCCTCTTTCATTTTACTGCATATTCAAACCAAAGTCCTTACAAAGCGATATCTAACAAATGGATTGGTGAAGTCTAAGAATCGTGTCAGAAACCTGCTATCTGATAAAGTTTTAACACGCCACTCTGTAAAGTAAAGACACTTCGAAACATCCATAGAACAGAGAAATCAATTTATCACCTGACATCGGAGAGCAAGAAACGATGCTGAGAAATAGAGAACGGGGTAAATTCAAGCCCCCCAGTGATGTAATTGCAACTGAGGATAAATTTATCATTCTAGTCGAAATTGCGGGCATGGATGCAAATGATTTCAAATTATCACTGATGAATCGCAAGCTGGTTATCAGTGGCACACGCATCCTACCCAATATTGAAGACAGCATCTCTTATCATCAAGTTGAAATAGAGACAGGCGAATTCCGCCTAGCGTATGAACTTGTAAAACCCGTTGATGACACTAAGGTAACGGCGAATTATGATAACGGATTACTCCGTATCGAACTGCCCTACTTACCTAAGAAAACAGTCAAAGTTGTAATGGCGAACGAAGAAGATAAGGACAACTAACATGGCAATGTGGAACACATTTATGAGCGATAATGATTCGCCGAAAATTAAAGTAGACATCAATCTAAACGAAGACAATGATGATGAAATAGCACTCGAGATTCCTGATGAATTGCCAATTCTGCCCTTGCGCGGTCTGGTCGTTTATCCACAAACAGCGATTCCATTAACAGTCGGTCAAGCACGTAGCATTGAACTCGTTGACGATGTTGTGAATGGCGACCGTATGGTGGGTCTCGTCGCATCAAAAGACCCAAGACTCGATACGCCCGGTCCTGATGAAGTACAGACAGTCGGTACGTTGGCAACAATCCATCGCTTGTTCCGCACACCGGATGGCACAATACGCCTGATTATTCAGGGTTTGGAACGCATTCAAATCGATGAGTTTGTCAAGACAGAGCCTTATCTTAAAGCACGGGTCACCCGTATCCCTGAAGATGAAGTTGTACTCGCAGACAACATCGAGCTCGAAGCGTTAATGCGTAGTGTGATTGACCGCTTCCAAAACTTGGCAGAGCTTGTCCCGAATATTCCAAGCGAAGTTGTTAACACAGCACTCAACCTCGAAGATCCGTTACAACTCGTTTATTCGATTGCAACCTATGTCCGCATTGATGCTGAAGAAGCTCAGCTTCTGCTTGAGATGGACAATATCGAAGATAAGCTCCGTAACTTGCTTGCACTTCTCTCAAAAGAGTATGAGGTACTTTCACTGGGTCGTAAGATTCAGGAAGATGCCCAGCAAGAGATGGAAAAAAGTCAACGTGACTACTATCTGCGTGAACAACTAAAGGCAATTCAACGTGAAATTGGTGAGGATGACGATCAGCAAGAGGTCGAAAAATTCCGCGAGCTAATTGAACAATCCAATATGCCAGAAGAAGCCCGAAAAGAAGCCGAGCGTGAACTCAACCGTTTATCTAAGTTGAACGTGGCAGCAGCAGAATATGGTGTTATCCGTACCTATCTCGATTGGATGACATCGATGCCTTGGGATAAGCGTACTGAGGACAAACTAGATATTGCTCACGCCCGTGAAATTCTCGATGAAGACCACTATGGGTTGGATGACATCAAAGAACGCATACTCGAATTTTTGGCAGTGCGTAAACTCCGTGCCGAACGTGCTGAGGAACTCGCTGAAACCAGTGGCGACGATCCGGTTCGTCGTGATCGTTCAGGTGCAATTTTGATGTTTGTTGGTCCTCCGGGGGTTGGTAAAACATCACTCGGTGCATCCATTGCCCGTGCGATGGGACGTAAGTTCATTCGTATGAGTCTTGGCGGTGTGCGTGATGAATCTGAAATTCGTGGTTTCCGCCGCACATATATTGGTGCTATGCCGGGACGTATCATTCAGACAATCCGACGTGCGGAATCACGGAACCCGTTGATTATGCTTGATGAGATTGACAAACTCGGTCGTGATTTCCGTGGTGATCCTGCATCTGCGCTACTCGAGGTACTTGACCCTGAGCAGAATGCCGAATTCCGCGATCATTATATGGATGTCGCATTTGACTTAAGTGATGTTATGTTCATCACAACCGCCAATTCACTGGATACGGTTCCGGGTCCATTGCGTGATCGTATGGAAATCATTCAATTGAGTGGTTATACCGAACTCGAAAAACAAGCTATCGCTAAGCAATATCTTGTGCCACGTCAAACCCGTGAAAATGGCTTGCGTGAAAATGAAATCGACTTTACTGATGAAGCACTGCTGACCATCATTCAAGATTACACACGTGAAGCCGGCGTACGTAATTTAGAACGTGAAATTGGCAAAGCAGCCCGCAAAGTCGTTACACGCATAGCTGAGGGCAAAAGTGACCATATCAATGTCACAGATGAACTCGTCAAAGAGTTACTCGGCAAGCCACGCTTTGGACATCGCACCGAAATGCGTGACCGTACTGAAGTTCCCGGTGTCGTCACAGGGTTAGCATGGACACCTGTTGGTGGTGATGTTCTATTCATCGAAGCGACCAAGATGAAAGGTAGCAAAGGATTCCAGTATACAGGACAACTCGGTGACGTCATGCAAGAAAGCGCAAAAATCGCTTATAGCTACATGCGCTCCAAAGCTGGCGACCTAGGTGTCGATCCGAAATTCTACGAAGACTATGACATCCACTTGCATGTCCCTGCGGGTGCAGTTCCCAAAGATGGTCCAAGTGCAGGTGTTACTATGGCAACAGCGCTAGCCTCATTGCTCACTGGACGCACAGCCCGCAGTAATGTTGCAATGACAGGTGAATTGACACTCAATGGTCAAGTACTCCCAGTCGGCGGGATTAAAGATAAAGTGCTTGCCGCTCATCGTCTTGGTGCAGATACAGTGATCTTGCCAAAGAAAAATGAGAACGATCTCGATGAAGTCCCAGAAGACGTTCGTGATGAACTGACATTCGTCCTCGCTAGCCACGTTGATGATGTATTAGAAGTCGCGCTAGAAGACGAGTAAACTAGACACATCGTGCGTTAACGGTTACACTACTCACAGATTAAAGACAATGTTCAACGGTGTCCACCTGAGTTTTCAGGGAGGGCACTGTTGTTTACGTATGGAGGGTACAGTGCCAAAGGTTATGATTGTCGATGACGACCAAACAACCGTGTCGTTATTAGAGATGTTACTCGAATTAGATGGCTTTGAAGTCAAAGCAGTATATCAGGGTGCGAATGTCATTCCAGAAGCTGAAGCATTTCAACCTGACATTTTCCTCATGGATTATCACCTTGCAGATATTCACGGTGTCGAAATTTTGCGTGATATTCGTAAACACGCAGACTTAAGCGAGACACCTGTTGTGATTGCATCTGGCATGAATGTTGAAGATGAAGTTATGGAGGCAGGCGCAAACCAGTTTCTGGTTAAACCATTTGAACCGTCTGAGCTTCCCGTAATATTTAATCAGTTACTTAATAACTAGTAAGAACAATCTATAGTGAGTGCCTATGGCAAATAGAAGAAAAAGCCGATTGCAATGGTATCGCATGGATTTACATGTCCATACTATGGCATCGGCAGATTATTTAAACAAAGATGCCGATTATATTGATATTCTGCGACGCGCAGAACAACGTGGCATCGACATCCTCGCATTTACCGACCATAATACGGTCATCGGATATGCGACAATGATGAATGATATTGATCGCCTACAATTCCTCGAACAATCGGGACGCGCTCAAGCTGATGAATTAAGACTACTCGCAGAATACCGCCGCTTATTAGATAAAGTCCTTGTATTACCGGGCTTTGAATTTACTGCTACATTTGGTTTCCATATCATCGGTATATTTTCTCCCGAAACACCTGTCCGCTATATTGAACATATTTTGATGAGTCTTAACGTTCCCTTCGATGTATTAGAACGTGGTGACGCAGCAGCAGGCTCAACCGATGATGTCTTAAGTGCTTACCAGATGATTGATGAAGCAGGTGGATTATGTATTGCGGCACACGCGAACTCCAATCATGGTGTAGCGATGCGTGGTATTGATTTTGGCGGACAAACACGGATTGCCTATACACAAGACAAGCATCTACATGCGCTCGAATTAACAGATCTCAATAAACGTGGGCGTGGATCCACTCAACGATTTTTTAATGGTACAAAACCCGAATATCCACGTCGCATGCACTGCATTCAAGGGTCAGATGCACATAGCCTTGATACAACCCAAGACCGACATATTACACGTTATGGTGTCGGTGAACGTGTGACAGAGATTCAATTACCAGAGCGGTCGTTTGAAGCAATTTTCGACGTTTTCCGTGGTACAGATTTTTCAAAGACGCGCCCTTACAACCCAAACCGAACCCCGTTTGATTACATCCAATCGACACGCGAAGATGGCGCAAGTATCGTACAATCATTCCATGAGCAAATGACCCCGAAAGGCGGACATTTACATGCAATTGTGATGGATGTTTGTGCATTTGCCAATACAAATGGTGGCACTGTTTACGTGGGTATCAGCGAAGATTCCAAAAAGAAACCTGTGGGTGTCAATGCTATTGGTGATGCTGTCAAGGTACTAGAGCGTGAAATTAGTCGACGCATCACACCATCATTAGATGTAGACATCGACTCACAAGAGACACAGGGGAAAAATATTATTCGGATTCTCGTTCCTTATGGTGAATATCGCCCGTATGCGATTGATAACCAGCATATTTATATCCGGGACGAGACAGATAGTAATCTAGCCGTACGTGATGAAATCGTCAATCTCGTACAACAGGGCTTAATCTTCCAGAGTGATAGCAGTAATGGAAGCGTCCCAACCGATGCTGTCCAATCCATCACAAATGAAGCCCCTGATAAACCCGAAAACAATGGAACAGAGCCACCCAAAGCAGGTGTTGAAATTATCGCTACCGAAGATCGTGATAAAACGCGTTATTACACAATGCACGATTTACGCAACGGTAGCATTGTCCGCAACGTAACACAATCATCAGCACGAAAATTATGGGATTATGCGATTAAACAATATGAAGGTAATCCCGTCAAAGATGATAAGGTGAAGTGGCAAGGCAATATCGGACTATGGCGTGAATATCATAAAAGCAACAGTGTACGCTATGATCTCGTCCAAAAAGTGCATAACGGGGTGCGCGTGTATTACGGGGTGACGGAAAACGGTATGAATGGTGAATGGGAAATATTCCTCGAACCTGAAGATTAACCCATGTCTCGTATTTTAGCCTTCGTTAACGAACATAGACTCAGGTTTTTCACGCTGGGTCTATGGTTAGTTATTTTCGTCATAGCGCGTAGTTATATGTATACCTATGATCTTAGCTTGTTGCAACTTGCCGACAGCATCATCGGCATATTGCGTGACGCATGGTATGGTCCCTTATTATATATTGCTCTCTACGTTCTGCGCCCGCTATTGTTAATCCCCGGTACAATCCTGACAATAACTGCCGGTGTTGCATATGGTATTCCTAATGGTATACCCATCTCAATCTCCGCCAACATTATCTCAGCAATGGTCACCTACTCTATTGCGCGATGGTTGATGGCAGAACGTATCGAGTTGGACGGACGACGCGGACAATTTATTGCATTTATGCGTCACAACCCATTTGAAGCTGTTTTAACAATGCAACTTTCGTATATCTCCCTTGATCTCACCTGTTCGTTAGCTGGCGTTTTGCATTTACCGTTCCGCCCATTTTTGTTGGGGATTCTATTAGGTGGATCAGTCGGTAATGTAATCGGTGTCTTTATTGGTAGTTCTGTCACAGGTAGCATCGCTGATGGATCATTAGCAATCCAACCAGAAATGATCGCTCTGTCCGCATCAATTTTAATTATCGGCTTATCTGTCTCAACCGCATTACGACGATATAACAACATTTCAGTTAAGGAATAACCTTATGCCATTCATTAATATTTCAACAGGTGCGACATTACATTATGAAGATATGCAACCCAACAGCACGAATACGCCTGTTATTTTCATCCATGGTTTGTTAGGTACAGCGCGTGGACATCTCGGTCATGCGATGGACAAACTCGATGCCGATGGATTCCATGTTATCGGATTGACTTTACGTGGCTATGGTGAATCATTACCCAAACCCCGCGACTTTCCAGATAGGTTCTATCATCGTGACACAGATGATTTGTTTGCATTTATGGATGCATTAGATATACAAAAAGCACATCTCATCGGCTTTTCCGATGGTGGCGAAGTCGTCTTGATTGCAGCCGGACAACAACCCGAGCGAATCGTCTCTTGCATCGCCATCGGTGCAGTCGGGAATTTTGGCGCAGAATTGCGTCCCGTTTTCCAGCGGACATATCCTGGAAACTGGATTACCGAAGAAGAAAAACAGGAGCATGGCTTTACTGATGCGGCAAGTTTTACACGGGGTTGGGTGCGATCAACCACACGTATGATTGATGCAGGTGGTGATATTAGCTTGGGTAACGCCCACAAAATCACATGTCCACTGATTATCATGCTTGGAAAAGACGACACCCTCAATCCTGAAAAATATGGACAAAACTTCGCCAAAAAGGTTAAACACGGGCGTGTTGAAATGTTCGACTGCGGTCACGCTGTACAAGATGAACAAGCTGACGCATTCTATCGTATTACGTTAGAGCATCTTCAAAAAGCAAGTCAAGAATGATTCAAACACCTCAATTCGAATTACAGTAACAATTAGTAAATACTATCGTAGAAATTCTGCAAACGATCAGCCGTTAGGAAACCTTCAGCTGCGCCACGTTCACCAATTCTATATGAGGCAAAGATGGTCGCCTTGCGAATGGCTTCATGCGGATTTTTTGTTTGAGCGTAAACATAATTAAACGCCGAAAAAAGCGAGTCCCCTGCACCGACCGTATTAACAATTGGGCGCAATTCTAAGGCAGGAATTCGTCCGATGTAGTTCTCCGATTTCACTGCTAAAAGGGCGCCTTCATTACCCAAACCAATGACGATAATTTCTATACCAAATTCATTTTGTACAGCTTTCGCCCAATCTTCTGGAGACATAGGTAAAGACTCATCACTCATAAATAAGATGTCTGCCGCTTGCATATAATCGCGATTATAATGGTCATTCAAATCGCTAATTGTATGTACATCTGTCGCAATCGGGATACCTTTTTCTTTGGCAATTTTAAGCATAGGACGCGTATAGTTAATGTTACAGATCACAGCTAGTGAGCATCCATCTAATGCTTGTTTCGCAATTTCAACCGGATACGATGTGTCCTGAATCGTCTTTAAGTCCGTATAGATCGCGCGTTTACTATCTGTATCATACAGAATGATTGACTGTCCGGTTTCATCAACTTCTGAGCGCACATAGGTGTCATCTATATTGAGATCATTCAATGTTTGGCGAACGAGTATGGCATTTGCATCAGACCCAATCATCGACACTAATCGCATTTCACCACCTAATGTGGTCAGTGCCTTTGCGATATTTAAACCAACACCGGCAACAGTTGTACGAATCTCATTAAATGGATAGCGCACCGGATGATAGTCAATTGGAAAACCATCAATTTTCAGTGTTGTCTCGATATTGATATGTCCAGCAACAAGAATTGTCATAAGGTTCTACATTTCAAAATTTGATTAGCTCTCGTTTATGACGCGGTCATAAATTTCTTGGACAGCGCGCAATGCAGACTCAACCGCGCCTTCAATCCATGCATGGTAATGGGAAGCATGCGCGCCGGCTATATGGATTGGACCTTCAGGGGAAACCATGTCTGTGTAATATTGTTCTTTCTGCCCAGGTTTGAATATGACAAATGCCCCACCAGCAAAACGATCGCGCCCCCAGTCCATTACAAAGCCATTTACAAATTCGTCTTTTGCACTAGGGTGAATCTGATTAATACGCTTTAGGCTTTCACTAATTGCCTCTTCGTCAGACAACATTGACCAGCGGTGTGCACGAACCCCAACTGCATAAGTTCCGATCAACACGCCGCCTCGATCAACATGTTTACGTTCTAGGTAGTAGATAAATTGATTTGGCAACTCTGTGATTGTGCCACCTACATAGATTTGATCATCTTCCTCCCAGAAGCGGCGCTTGAATTGTAAGAGCACTTTGGTTGCATCCATATACGGGATATTTCGTATTGCCCATTGCTTACCTGTAGAAAATGGTACTGTAAGGATCATATAGTCCGCTGTTAGTGTAAGTTCAGCACCATCTCTGGCGTAGTAAACAGTTACCGATGAACCATCATAATCAATTGCATTTACTTGTGCGCCAAGTTGAAGATTTTGCTCAATGTCATCAAGAAATGCTTGCGGTAGTTGATCCATCCCGCCGACTAATTGAACTTTGTCTGCACCAAACCCCGCAGCAACTTGGAGTAATTCTAAAGCCGACCCATCGAGTGTACAGTCGAACGCAGATATGTGTCCAAATGTTTGCACCAATTCGTGAATTCCAAACACTTTGAGCAGATGATCATACAATGACACATCGTCATATTGCTCAAGTAATGCGTACCAATCCCCACCAGCTGATGAAACAGCATTCAGAATATTGTTTGCCTCTTGGTCCAATTTATCAAATATAGACACAATAACATTAAAATTTGATGCAATGTCAGAAGGTGTCATACGTTGACCATTAAAGTAAGAAAAGTTGTATGGCATGTCAGTATTAAATGGTATTGTTTCAAGATCAAATTTCTCAACATAATTCAACGTTAGATTGTGGATGACTGGAATGCGCATCGCACCAACTTCACCATATAACTGACCTTCAAACGGTTCACGCACGGTGTATACCCGTCCACAAATTCTATCTCGCGCCTCTAGTATAGTGACCTCAAATCCAGCCCTTTTTAGCTCATAAGCAGAAACAAGCCCCGCCATCCCGGCACCAACAACAATCACATGATTGCGATCAGAATTGATGCGTTCGAGTCCTTCGCTGATTATTTGCAATTGTGTATTTTCCATCCCTCACCCCATATCTATTTCCCACTTTAATTCTATAACTTACCTCTTTAGACAACAAATAGTGTTATCAGCAAAGCTATGTATGGTAACTTCAGAACCGATTCGGGGTTCGAATAATCACATCCAATCTTCATTTCACTTGAATCGTTTAAATGATAGAATTATGCACACCTAACAACCGATATAGGTAAGAAGATAACATCATGCAACTGCTTCAACGCATCTCTAAAGGTATTATGCAAAACAGCAATACAACATGGAAACCAAGTCCCAAAATTTACGAAATCAATACATGGGTATGGTTAAACCAACTCAGCCAAGATTATAACGAGACCATCACGCTAGCCAATGTGCCAGATGATGAAATCAAAAAACTCGCAAGTTATCGCTTTGATGCCATCTGGATGATGGGAGTATGGCATCGTGGTGAAGCAACACGAGATAGCGCACTCAACTACATTCATGAATATGAAGGCGCATTACCCGACATTACTCAGGATGATGTATCAGGATCAGCGTATGCCATTGGTGGTTATCACGTTGAACCGCATTTTGGTGGACGTGAAGGCTTAGCAACCCTACGTAAGCAACTCCAAAAATATAATATGAAACTCATTTTGGATTACGTCCCGAATCATGTCTCAACTGATCACCCATGGATTTATGCGCATCCTGACTATTTCATACAAGGCACACAAGAAGAAGGCGATCACGATTCGATTGACTTTTTCCATATAGACACTGCTGATGGTCAAGGCGCAGTCGTTGCCCGAGGACGCGATCCGTATTTCCCACCATGGATTGATACGACACAATTTAACGCATTCAGTCCAGCACTAAGGCAAGCGACAATCGATACACTGATCGACATCGGTAACCAATGTGACGGTGTGCGCTGTGACATGGCGATGTTGATGATGAACCATATTTTCCAGAAAACTTGGGGCGAACGCGCAGGCGATGTTCCCGAAATCGATTTCTGGAATGAAGTCATCCCAGCCGTCCGTCAACAGCATACAGATATGTTGTTTATGGCAGAGGTCTACTGGGATTTAGAACATGAGCTCCAACAACAGGGGTTTGATTATACCTACGACAAAACACTCTATGACCGTATGGTAAATAGTGAAGTCGGGGAAATTAAGGCGCATCTAACAGCTGACCTATCCTATCTCAAAGCGAATGTGCGTTTTATCGAGAATCATGATGAACCACGTGCGATGGATACCTTCGGGCTAGAGCGTCAACGTCCGGCAGCAACTATGATATCAACCTTGCCCGGTGCAACACTTCTACATGATGGGCAATTCCATGGTCGACGCGTTAAGCTACCTGTGCAGATTAATCGTCAGCCCGACGAAACCAATCACCCAATCCTTGAGCAGTTTTATAAACGTCTGCTCATGGAAAGTAGTGATCCGATTTACAAAGATGGCACATGGACGATGCTAGAGACGCAACCCGCATTTGATAGCAACCTCAATCATCACAATTTGATTGCGTATAGCTGGCATGATGCCGATGAATATCGCTTAATCGTCGTCAACTTCACTCATGAGTGGTCACATTGTAAACTGAGTTTGTCCCATTGGGATAAGTTAGTCAATTACGACTGGCGTTTATATGATGTGCTTAGTGAGAGCTACACCTATCGCGAAGGTGATCGTCTATTAGATGACGGATTACTCGTAGATGTTGCTCCTTACGGCGCTCATATTTATCAGTTTAGCCAATTACGTCGTGTTTCGCGCAGACGACGTTAAACACTAGCATCATGTCCACTGTTAGATTTTGTTTAGACACAATCGCTATACTATGAGCATGATGTTTACCATACCACCCACAAATTATAAAACCCGCCTCATCATCATTGTGACTGGTATCACGGTGTTGTTGTGGTCGGGGCTTGAAGATAATAATGCTGTCGCCGTAAGTCTACTGGGTTGGGTAGTCGCGACATTAAGTGTGGTTATCTTCATCATGTCAAATATGGGCGGACAACATTTTACACAAACTAGTTTGCTCAAAATCAGCCCATTAATTGGCGCGATTATTGGTGCAGCGGCAACATTAGTCACCGTTTTATTGATGCTGTTCAAAAACGTGCGTCATGCGCATGTTTTCCCTGATTATCCCCCTCAAATGATGCTCGATACTCTGACACGGCTCCCTTTCTGGGCAGTCAGTGGTAGCTTTCTTTTGTTCGGGATCATCTTATTTTGGACAATGCGACCTATAGAATCTGATGACAAAGGGGACATTAAATCCACAGATTAGGTTAAAATACGTGACAACTTAGATAACTATTCATAAAAGGAAATGGTTATATGTCACGTTATATTCTTTCTTTCGATCAAGGGACAACTTCATCCCGTGCCATCTTATTCGATCATGATGGCTCAGTCGTCAAAACATCACAACAAGAATTCACACAAATCTACCCGAAGCCAAGCTGGGTTGAACATAACTCGGATGAAATTTGGCAGACGCAACTTAAGGTCGCACAAGATGTTGTGGACAATGCCGACGATATTGTGGCTATTGGTATTACCAACCAACGTGAAACAACCCTCATCTGGGATAAAACCACGGGGCAACCCATCCACAATGCGATAGTCTGGCAAGATCGGCGTACCGCTTCATTTTGTGATGAACTAAAAGCCGAGGGATTCGACAAAACAATTCTTGAACACACAGGACTCGTTACCGATGCGTATTTTTCTGGTACTAAAGTCAAATGGTTACTCGATAATGTCGAGGGTGCACGCGAAAGAGCCGAAGCTGGTGAGCTCGCATTTGGCACAATAGATAGCTTCTTAGTCTGGAAATTGACAGGCGGACGTTTACATATCACTGATGTCAGTAATGCCGCCCGAACCCTGTTATTCGACATCCATAAAAAAGAGTGGGCACAGCCAATTCTCGATCGTTTAAACATCCCTCGTGCAATCCTCCCAGATGTCGTACCGTGTAGTCAAGTTTATGGTGAAACTGATCCAGAGTACTTCGGTAGAGCCATCCCAATTGCAGGCATGGCAGGCGATCAACAAGCTGCAACATTTGGACAAGCTGCTTATACACCGGGTATGACAAAGAATACATACGGTACGGGCTGTTTTATGCTGATGCAAACAGGCGATAAACCCACAGCCTCAAAGAACAATCTCCTGACCACAATTGCATGGCAGGTCGCCGACCAAAATGTGCAATACGCGCTAGAGGGTAGTATTTTTATGGCAGGTGCTGCCGTCCAATGGTTGCGTGATGAATTACAAGTCATCAGTACCGCTGCCGAAAGTGAAGCGGTTGCAACTAGTATTGATAGTTCCGATGGTGTTTTTGTCGTACCAGCATTTGTCGGACTCGGCGCACCGTACTGGGATCAATATGCACGTGGTGCAATTGTTGGTATGACCCGTGGTAGCGGTCGTGCGCATATCGTGCGTGCAACATTAGAATCAATCGCCTACCAAACCCGTGACGTGGTCTCTGCAATGATCGCAGACTCTGGTCTTGACCTAGGCACACTACGTGTAGATGGTGGTGCTGTAGCCAATGATTTCTTGATGCAATTCCAAGCCGACATCCTTGGTGTACCCGTTCAACGTCCAGCTGTTACAGAAACCACAGCACTCGGTGCAGCATATCTAGCGGGGCTCGCTACCGAATTCTGGGGATCACAGGAAGAAATTGCAAAACAATGGCAAATCGAAAAGACATTCGAGCCAATCATGTCTGCTGATGAACGTGATACGATGTATTCCGGTTGGCAACGCGCGGTCGAACGCTCACAAGCTTGGGCAGAAGAATAATCCATCATGCCAATCGCATTCGTTGCGACGAGTTATAAACATCATGAAGCGATGGCAGATGTGCTCGATACATTGAGCCATCAGCTATCGTCTCATGGTTATACACCGCTGATTTTTGTACGCAAGTATACTTTCACACTCGACCAAACCACCGACATGATGCAAACATCGTTTCGACATATTCGTGAATGTGATTTGTTCATTGCCGACTTAACCCACAAGGTTGTTGGTGTCGGGATTGAAGCTGGATACGCTGCTGCATATAAAAAACCAATCATTTACAGCCGCCATCAAACCGCAAAACAATCAACAACGATGACTGGGATTGCTCAGCACACGATTGTCTACCACCACATAGACGACCTCAACACCAAATTGGATAAAATTCTCATGCGTATCAGTACCGGATAACATGACATTTGTTGATATGCACGTGAAAAAAAAGTGTCGTATAATGATGCTAACTTATATTGCAATTCCAACCGGAAGAAATTGGTAATGGAAGACTTACTCACAATTCTCAAGACTGTTGAGCTGTTCCGAGATTTAAGTGAGGAACAACTCATAGAAATTAGCAAGATTAGTAAGAAAGAAATGTATTCTAAAGGCGATACGATCTGTAAACAGGGTGATACCGGTGATTCGATGTATGTTATCACGTCAGGACAGGTCGAAATTAATGTACGTGATAATAGTGGCAACAGTTATTCGGCATTGTATCTTGGTGAAGGACAACTTGTTGGTGAAATGGCACTCGTCGACGAAGGGACACGTTCAGCCTCGGTTATTGGTGTTGAAGATGAGACAGTTGTCTACTCCATCCCGAATGACAAATTTACTGCGCTGTGTGTCGCAGATACAGCCATCGGTTACATTATGATGCGCAATATTGCACAGGATTTATCCTTTAAATTGCGCCATCGAGATTTTGATCCTTCAGATACATAAGAGGTGCTATGATGATTTATAAAGTTAGTTATGTGGTACAAAGCGGAGAATATCCGGGTAGCATCAAAAACGAAACTGACGAGCCCAAAGTAGGCGATCATGTTATGGTGGGGCCAGTGGAATGTGAAGTTGTTGAGATTCACCAGATCATGCCACCGCGTGGCGACTTCTTATTCCTGCATGCAACAGTTGTTCCACTCGAAACATTGGCAACCGAAGAGTAAACCATGTGGGAGACCAACCTCCCACTTTGTTAAAATTCGAATTCGTCAAAATCCTTACAGAGGTAAATCGGGCCATCAAATGTTTCAGCAGCCTCTTCAACCAGTGGTTCTGGGTCTTGATTCCATACCTGATAGTGAATTAGGTATAATTCTTTCACGCCCGCTTGTGTTGCAATTTCCCCTGCCATACGTGCGGTACTATGCCCCGGTGGTGGGCCACCAGCTTCATGAATAAGAATGTCCGCCCCTTGAGCAATCTTAAGTACCCCTGGACATGGTTCTGTATCACAACTATACGCCAAAATCTTGCCATTGTGCTTGTTCGTGATACGCATCCCAATAGTTGGAATAAAGTGCACAACAGGAAATGATCGAATTTCAAAATCGTCATTTTCTAGCAGAGGTGCATTATCACGTTGGCTGACCCGATAAAATGATACAGGGAAGAAATTAGGCCATTCTTGCCAACCATACATCTCCATGGTGTCTTCAATACGATTAATACAATGATGGATCCCATAAAAACGCATGGGAGCTTTCCGCCCAAGTTGCCACATGTGCATCATCATATTAGGCACACCTGCAACATGATCGGAATGAAAATGCGTCAAAATGATATCTTGCAGATTCTCGTCATTAATACCGAGGTTCTTGATTTTTCCCAGCGGGTTTGATCCCGCATCAACCAAAATAGGAGTGCCTCCATCGCCAATCAATAAGAAATGAGTATAATCATGATTGGCATCATTCACTGCCCCAGCTGACCCTAAAATAATTACGCGCGCCATACAATAGCCTTTAATTCCGAATAATTACATAATGCTCACTCCATTATACGCAGTTTCAACATTTTATGCTGTATATATTTGTATGGGTACAGAGAACTCTAACCAGAGGTTACATTTTGTTTGAATTTTCTATCTTAATTTCTACTTTAAAACAAAATACAGGGCACACATGTACCCTGCATTTATGTAAGTAAATCGCATTAGTCTATAGAGCAGCAACAACCATTAATGGTGTCAAGAAAACCTCTAAGACAGCCGCTAATACTAACCCCGGCACAACTAGTGTAATCCAGAGCTTTACGGTATCGCCAAATGCCATCGTCCAAGCACGCCCCACTGTTTGTCCTTTCGGTGGCTTCGTCATAACAACGCCTAAACGAAATGCGAGTACGGTAGCTAACAGAATCACGGGAATTTCGACAACGCCATGTGGGAGCAGCGCAGCAAGGAATATGGATATATCGAACCCAGCAATCACAAACTGACTCAAGACATATCCTAAAATCGCATAGACAATTGGGGTTAAGATGAGTGGAGCGACACCGAAGCTAAACATGCCAAGCAATGTAGCAGCGATCAACACACGGGCATTCTGCCAAATGACAAATCGAACTAATGATACTTGTTGATTACCAACGGTTCCGAAAAAATTATCAAACAAATCCTCAGTCGTGTTATAGGCATCTATATCAGACGTGTCCTGTGTCAATGGCAGTTGCCATTCAGGTTGTAAGCCAATCCCATAACCTCCGATAAAGGCAATTGTGAATACCATTACTGTAATCAATGCTTGAGTTTTGAGCTTACTAAGACTATAAGCAGTTCCACGAATATACCAATGAACAATATTCCGTGCAGGCGTTCCATCATCATCAACGGCCACAATCCATGTCCAGATATTTTTGATGGTATTTCGTAAATTAAGCGAATCAATTGTGCGCCCTAGTAATTCTTCACGGTTGAAAATACTGTTACCAATCCGTAGCAGTAACATCACCACAATGAACATACCAAGAATGATCGCCCATAATGCACCAATCCCACTTGGAGAATCTGCATCAGGAGCAATAAACATGATAAAGCTCTCGCCATTAATAATCAGAGCCATCGGGATAATAATGAAGCTCGCAAGCAAATTGGCAGCGCGAGTACTGGTTGTCTGACTAGAAACCACAACAGCTCCAGTCACCATTACCAATGCCTGTACAATTGTGAGCAAGAAAATTTGCAAAATCAGGGCAGGTTCAGGTCGCCATTGGAGTTGACCACCAAGCAATGTTATCAAATAAACTGCCATACCACCAAAGCTAGCAATCAAAGGTGGAATCATGGCGGACAGAGTCTTGCCAATATACAGTTCAGTATTCGTAAGCGGTGTACTCAGTAACGGCTCGAGGCTACGACGTTCTTTCTCACCGACAAAGGTTTCAAGTGCAATAACAAGTGAAATTGAAATCGGGAAGAAGCCAACAATCATCAACAAAAACGGAATCAAGCGATCACCAATGAGTTCTGCACCGAAATCTTGCAAGAAGTTCGAAAAACGACCTGCGACATCTTGCGCCAAGAACGGGAAAAAGAACGTTAGAATGATGATCGGTGCGATGATACGCCAATCACGAAAGCTATCACGGACTTCACGACGTGTAATAATCAACGCATTGCTCAATGTTGTGAATACACTGCTTGATGATGATTTAGGTTTTTCATTCATCATATCTGTGTTGGACTGAGCTGTACTAGTCATTTTGTTCCCCCTCCGCTTCATCTTCTTTTACAGCTTGTAAGTAAATGTCTTCTAGTGACTTATTAACAGATGCCAATGTCACGACTTCCACACCCATTCCAACAAGCCGATTTAATACCTGTGGATTGGTTTGATGTGGATCATCCACAGTAAAGCGTATCCAGTTCATACCTACCGATTCAATATCGACCATCTCACCCAAATCATCTGCGAGTCCATTTAGCTCACCATTAACCTGTAATTCCATCATTTGTTGCCCCACAAACGATTGCGCGAGCTCCTCAAATGTTCCTTGTGCAACAAGTTTGCCATGTCGAATAATTGCAATGCGATCAGCTAATAATTGAGCTTCTGTCAGATTATGTGTGGTAATCAGAAAGGTACGATGTTCATCACGTTGTAGTTCGATTATTGCATCGCGCACCAATTTCGCACTTAATGGATCCATTGCAGATGTTGGTTCATCAAGCAATAGGACAGGTGGATTGTGCAACATCGCACGTACCAAGGCCAATTTTTGCTTCATACCTTTAGAGAATTCGCCAAGGCGTTTGTTAAGCGCATCACCAAGACCAAAACGATCCATCAAATTTTTGGAACGTTCTTTGCGGACATGCGCAGGCAAACGGTATATTCGCCCAAAAAAATCAAGATATTCCATACCTTGCATTCGCTCATAAAGACCATGTTGTTCAGTCAATACACCAACCCTAGAACGCACCTGTTCGGGTTGGTCAATTACGCTATATCCATCGATTTTTGCCCACCCCGATGATGGTGTTAGGATAGATGTCATCATGCGTACAGTTGTTGTTTTACCAGCACCATTCGGACCTAACATCGCCATCACTTCACCCGGTTCAACCTTTAAGTTAAGGTGATCCACTGCACGGAAGTCGCCAAACTCTTTCGTTAATTCATGCGTTTCTATCATCGCTCACTCACCACTACTTAAATGACTTATACTTTCAATATATCGAATTTCTATGTATTGTCAACATAGGTATCTTAATGCTTCTTTATTTTAGTACTTTAGTATGCCATGCCATACTAAAGTCGTTTACCATGCCCAACCTCACTCTATCAGATTTCTGCAACAAGCAGATAAGAATTTATATCAATTTCTGACAAGTAGTCGAGCAAGTCTTAAGCAATAAAACTTAATTTTATGTTATAATATGGTTAGTTTATCGTATGATAAATTCGTTATCATAGAGAAAGTCATTTAACATGCAGAAAGTACTCTATATAGAAGACAGTGCTATCAATACCTATATTGTCAAAAAGATCATTAGCGATCTTGGGTATCAGATGATTACGGCATACGACGGTGCAGAAGGCATCACACAGGCGGAAAAAATAACACCAGATCTCATTCTTATTGATCTTGTATTGCCCGATATTCATGGTGTAGATGTTGCCAAACATCTGCGGTCATTAGACACATTCAAAACCACACCAATCATAGCATTAACCGCCACCGAATCACCCGCCATGAAAGAAGAGTGTCTCGCAGCAGGGTTTAACGATTACCTCGAAAAACCAGTGAGCAAGACCCGACTCATCACTACCATTGAGAAGTTCATGGGTATCTCCGTATAATCCAATTTGAAAACTGCATATAATAAACACAGGCAGAACAATCTTGTTCTGTCCTGTTTGTTTTTGCCAAAATTTAACAGATTTGAACCCAAATCATAAACAACATTTATGATAATTAATTTTGTTTTCTCTCCACCCAAAACAAGGATAAAACCATGCAGATAACATTTGACGGTGAGCTGACAGTCGCAGATATGAAAAAGCACATCGAACATCAATTTGAAATGCCTACCGATGCAACTCTCTTGCACATTACATTTGATCATTCACCACAACGTGCAGAAGATGCACCCTATGCCAATCAAGTTAGTTTAAGCTTATTTGACCCAACTGGATTCCGTGGTGCGCGACATAACAATGCAGACCAGACAATACGTTTAAGTATAGCCGAAGCATCGCCGGGTTATCTCTCCGGTGAACTGCCAGCCGGACAATGGACGGTCGTTATAGATATACATCGGATTATGCCACCCGACCCACTAACATATACAATCCAAGTCAAAATTAGCAATGATCCGATTACAGATGAACCGTTACATTTTCCTAAAGGCACAACAGCGTCACGCGGAAAAGGTTGGTATCGCGGTGATTTGCACGGTCATACACATCACTCCGATGGGCGTTGGGACGTAGCAGATTTCGTACAATACGGGCGCGATTATAACCTCGATTTTGTCACACTGACGGATCACAATACTATGTCACCTTTAGCTGAGGTCGATAGTCTCTCATCCGATGATGTCTTAACGATGGGCGGCATGGAGCTGACCACTTACTATGGACATGCACTGGCATTAGGTACACGTCAATGGCATGAATGGCGCACACATCAGGGCAAAACCATGCGTGATCTCGCCCAAGACATTATTGATAGTGGCGCATTATATGTGATTGCTCACCCGCGTAGTTTAGGTGATCCACAATGCACTGGCTGTCGGTGGGAATTCGATGACATGATGCCAGGTATTGCCCACGCTGTTGAAGTGTGGAATGGACTGTGGGATTCATACAATCAAGAAGGGCTTGAGCTATATTATGAGTGGCTCAATCAAGGGCATAAACTGGTGATGACAGCCGGCACTGATATTCATGGTCAACCACCTACCGGAGTGAAAAGTGCCGGATTTAATATCGTCCTTGCTGATGACCTGACAGAAGCAGATATTCTCAACGCGATTCGTCAGGGGAAATCATATTTGAGCAGTGGTCCCGACATCAAATCCATCGCATTTTCTGACGGGAAACAAGCCATGATGGGCGACACACTTACAACCAATGCACCCGTTAAGTTGATGCTTGTTTGGGATGGTACTGATGAAGGAGATAATGTTCGCTTAATTAGCGAGGGGCAAATCATCCAAGAGCAGGATGCCACACAGTCGAAACGTATCACTGCAACTATTGATGAGCCTGCTAAATGGTATGTCGCCGAAATCCGCGCTGAGAATGGCGATTTGAAAGCAGTTACGAATCCAATTTGGGTAGAATAATGAGTGAGAAGGATAGCAAACCCCAAATAAGTTTTACAAGAGCTAGCAATGTAGAAAATGAAAAGCTTGACTCACTTATTTTGCAGGTCGACATCGACGAAAAGTTCTTCTCGTATTTATGGTTCTTTGAAGATACTTGGAAAATCGTCGTTTCTGTTAATGGAGATAACAAATCATTGGAGTGGACAGACTTTCTACAGATTATCAATGAATTACACAAGCATGTTGCAATAGAGAGTGAAGCAATTATTCATGAGCTCAAAAATCCGAGGGAAGATGATTAAAATCCAATCAATTCACAATATCTCTTAGCACTATGTAGTCCTAGTTTTTAAAATTTATCTGTGAGATTAGAGTATGCAACTAGATTTGTTTAATCCTAAGCAATCCAAAATCGTAGAACAACTTACAGAAAACCTCAAGCAAATTGATGGTATGTTAGCCATTGCAGTTGGTGGATCATTTGCTCGGGGTAATCCGTCGCCGACCTCGGATATTGATTTGGGTTTGTATTATAGGGATGACAACCCCTTTGGAATTGATCATATTCGAGCACTAGCTGAAAAAGTCAATGATACGGAAAATCCGACCGTGACAGGATTTGGTGATTGGGGCAAATGGGTTAACGGTGGTGCATGGCTGACGATCAATGGACAACGTGTAGACTTTTTATATCGTAGTGTTGATACGTTACAAACATGGATCGATCGGAGCAAAGCAGGTGAAATTGAACTCGACTACTATCAACAACCTGCAACTGGATTTTACAGCTATATTTATCTGCGCGAGATAGAAATTTGCAAACTCTTATTTGATCCCAACAACATACTCGTTGATCTCAAAAAACAAATTCGCCCCTATCCACCAAAACTTAAAGAAAAGATTCGAGCAGATTTTAGCTGGATGGCTGATTTTACGTTGTATCATGCCGAAAATGCGAGTAAGCGAGGGGATGTATATACCCTAGTCGGTTGTTTGCACCGAACCGTCGCCTGTATTGTTCAGATCGTATATGCCAATAATGAACAATATTTTCTCAGCGATAAAGCCATAATTCCTGAGTGTATGGGGTTTGATGACGTACCCACTGCATTTGATGAGCGCATCACAAATATTCTATCAAATCCAACAATGGACAGTGTCAAGGAATTACGCATCTTGTTAAGTGTAGTGGGAAGATATGACAAGAGGTTCCAAATTTAGGAACAAGATACATGCCTCATACTAAATTGCATGTTGCCACAATTCATAGAATGATAATGATTTACGAGCAGTCACCAATTCAATTGTGATTGAATCGTTTTTACATTTACGTACGTTGCCAAAAGTCCTTATGATCTGAATTGGTGTAACGTTCCATATCAGTATCCGTATTCCATCTCTTGTTATATTCATTTTGATAAAGTATAGCATCTGGAAGGATTGTGTTTTCGTCAAAAGAAGCATTGGAAATATCCGCACCAGCTAGAATTGATTTTGCAAGATTTGCACCGCGCAAATCTGCATCTATTAAATTGGCGTCAGCTAGATTTACACTCACTAAACTTGCATTGTTAAGTTTAGCTCC
>DIYL01000041.1 GCA_002428985.1 Anaerolineales bacterium UBA6055
ACCTTCTTCTTCTTGCGAGGCATAACAGACTCCTATCTATATTTTATTGGTAGCACAAAAACCACCAACATGATAAAGTCTGTTGGAGGTCACTGTACTAGCTGCATTAGTGCATTGACTAGGGTAGTAGGGTGCTACCAACACCCTGCTACCTGCCTTGAGAGTAACGAATATCCCCATCATTGTCAACTTAATCATTTGCTTTGGACTTGGCTATCACAGTGGCAACGGTCACCAGAAAATCAGATAGTCCATTGATATTCTCTTGTCTAGTTTTCACATTTTCGTCTTCATCTAGCTCATCGAAGACATGACGCGCAAAGCTTCGGGCTGATTTTTCAGATGGCAGATTGTATTTTAATTTAGATTTTGTCTGACCTTTAGACATAGGCTGTTTCCTTGCTATTGCGTGTATTCATAATTTAAGGTTAGGGTATTTTCGAAACAGAGTCACGGTAATTTTGACAGTTTTGTGGCAATTTTTGCCAAATAGAGCAATAACATACATTAATTTTCAAATTCTTGCCTAAAATGATAAGATTTAGATCCGTAGTATTGAGCTACAAACTACTATAGAATTATTCACGTATCTTATTCACATCGATCTAGTTACCATCGAGGTTAAAATGGCAACAGTAATTACAGCCACTAGTGATTATGAATCTGACAGTCGATTTAAACTGTTTCTTGGTGGTGCAATTGATATGGGGCAAGCACAAAACTGGCGATCTAGAGTAATACAATCATTAGATATTTTTCAAAATATAGTTATTTTGAATCCACGCAAGGAAAATTTCACACCTGATATGCTCGATAAACAAATAGATTGGGAGTTAAAGGCACTTGAAGACGCAAGTTTGATTATGATGTGGTTTCCAGCCGCATCCAAAGCTCCTATTTCATTGCTTGAAACTGGACTATATATGAGATCAGGGAAATTACTCTTAGGTGCTGAAAATGGTTACTATAGGCGGCAAAATCTTAAAATTACTAGTCGACGTTATAACGTTAATCTATTGTCAACATTAGATCAGATGATTGATCGAATTATTTGTCTTGTTCAAGACAAGAAGTGATGAGCAAAGAGAAGTAAATGCGATATTGGTATTCATATAAGAATTGGAGCAAAAAATGAAGATAGCTATATTTGGGAGTTGGCGTAGAACTTATAATCAAATAGGTGATCGATTCTTGGATAATAAGGGATCACAGGAAGATTTTATTCAAGTTGCTCAGCAAATAACTAGTGAAGTAGTTTCATATGGTCATCAATTTATTGTTGCAAGTGATTCTGATAGTACAGTGGATTATCACGTAGTAACACATACAATTAAACAATTTGCAAATCAAACATTTGATTCCGCACCGTTGGTTGTAGTGAGGCATAAAGCTCCTCGCTCAAGTAGAACTCCGAGTGTTGATTGTAGTCTTATTTTTGAAGAAGAGTACTCAAAATATCCAAATATGATTCAATTTGACCATTTTGAATCTGAATTTGAGCAAAATATGAACAGTAGCGATCAATGGACAGTAGTTCATGACTATATAATAGATATTGCAGATGCAATTATTGTTCTGGGAGGTAGCAGTTCATCACACCGCTCTGCGAACCAAGCAATTGCAAAGGGGAAGTATGTTTTGCTAATCGGTGTATTTGGAGGTGCTGGACAAGAACTATTGGAAACACTAAACGGAATTAGCGACAAACCACTTGTCCCTCAATTGTCATATCGTCACACTCTAGCTGAAAACGACTGGAAGAAGAAGCATTTAGACATTGTGATGTATTCACTTGGTATCAAAGACGATCCAAAACGACGACACAAAATATTTATTAGTTATCGCAGATCCGATAGTGCTATGGCTACTGGGCGAATCTATGACTGGTTGACTAATGAATTTGGCTCTGAAAACGTCTTCTATGATGTAGAAACAATTGGAAAAGGTAGAGCTTTTGATGAAGAAATTGAAGCAATATTAAAGGTTTCTGCCGTACTCTTGGCAATCATAGGCGATAAATGGGAAACCGTTACAGATGACGACGAAAACATAAGACTGCATGACGCAAAAGATTATGTAAGGCAAGAAGTAGCTACAGCTCTGTCAAGTGATATTTTAGTTATACCAGTCTTAATCGATCACAGAAAAGTCCCATCTGTTGACAATCTCCCAGATGACTTAAAAACACTACATAAACGGAATGCCCATTACATGAAAAGTGATACATTCAGAGCAGATATTATTAGTCTTGTTCAACAGATTTCCGATGAATTGCAATCACGTCTACCACTTACACCTCGGTCGGTTCAATGACCCATTTGTAATATGATAGATCGTAATTTATAGTCTTGAGAATAAATATCGCCAATATCACAACCCATTGGAAGCTGAATCGCATTCATTCTATTGGATGTTTCCTGTAACTTTTGTATCCGTTGCTGTCCCGCTTCATCGTTATCATAGGCAAGCCATATCTTGCGGTACAGCAACAAGGCTGTTCGATTTTGTTCATTGATTCGTTTAGATGCGCTTCCAAGTGTATACACATCAACAACATCACCCGCTTCTTGATGCAGTAACATGGCATCAAATTCACCTTCACATAAGACAGCGTTTTTATTGCATTGCCCATCAACCAATGTATACGGAATATGAGGTTTACTGCCCTTTACCATCTGATATTTAGGTTGACCGCTTGCCCGTCTGATTTTTAATGCCCATATGGCATCCCATCGAATCCAAGGAATGATGATTCTACCGCAATTGGTGCACTCAATAGCGAGACAGACCCATATCAGGGAACATATGAATTCCTTGAACTACCTGAGTTTGAAGAGCATGAAGAACTTAGTATCGATAAATTACCACTCAAGAGTCGAGAACATCTCCAAGATGTAGCAGAAGATGTGCTTAAACCACCAAAGTCTGCTGAAGAACATAGTCTTGATCAGTTAACATCTGATAATTCAGAATATATCCAGACGTTAGCAGACCAAGAGTATTATCTTGCGGTCATATATCGTGAACAAAAGGATTATATCTTAGCATTAAAACACCTTGATCGTGCAACTGAATTATATGATTCAATTAATCACGAAGTCCAGAATGTTTTGATGCTTCATGAACGGGCCTTGACCTACATTTTAATGGAAAGAGGTAGAGTTGTAGACGAATTACCTTCAGGTGTCGAATCTGATGATTACGCTCAAGCGCAACAGTGGCTAGATCAAGCTTATAAGGATATGAAGTTTTGTCATCATATATATAAACCATTGGGACTGCATTTATGAAACGTCGAGTTTACATTGGTGGGTTTAAAGAATTTACACGCATGCCGTTGCCACAAACGGGCATATTCATCGCGCATGATTTTTCAGGGCGTAGTAAAGAAGATGACAAGCGGGATGCCCCGCGTCAGGTGAGAGACTATCGCTTTGCCTATGAGGATGGTTTGCGTGATGCTGGCTATACACCCGTGTATGCGCCGGTTCATTCTGGAACGATCCTCGAAACGCTGGTCAAGGAAATGATCAACACCGATGCGGGTATTTTTGATGTCAGTTTCGGGCGCAAATACAACGCCAATGTTCTGATCGAATTGGGCATTTCACTCGGGTTGAATCACCCGACGGTGGTCGTCGCTGAGACTGCTGATAAACCTCTGCTGGATTTTCTGGAGGTCCTGAATCCGTTCTACTATGGTGATGATGATGACCTCGCCGATGAGATTGGTGATGTCGTGCGTGAGCGCATTGAGGTCTTTGATAAACAACTCAAGCCCTATTACTGTGTGACTTGCCAGCAGGAATCATGCAGTTGTCGCAAGAACTTGCATACACAGGAACGGTCGTATCTGTTGTTGGGCGCGGATAGTGACCAGAGCGAACACAAACGCTTGCGCCGTAATATGAAGCAGGTCGCCCGTGAATTCAACATGACACCACTCGACCCATCCACTGACCACGATACGCAGCTATGTGGTTGGTTGCATACCATCAAGCGCAGTAAGTTGGTACTGCTGTATTCGCAGGAATTAGGCAACCGTCATCATGGATCTGAAAACGCCCTGACGATGGTGCAATTGGGATTGTGCATAGGCTCGAATGTTCGCTGGCGGTTTGTGATTGCTGAGAACGAAAATCCCCCAACGGATATTGTGAATTACATTGACATTCGCTTGAGTGGTGGTATTGAACTGGATCGTGAGAACATCGCGGGTGCAATCGGTGCATTGAACAGCGAAACCGACCCCCATCAAGGTACATTTGACGTGCTTGAACCACGTGAACATATAGACAAAGAAGAACATAGCATTGACGACTTGCCACTCGATAATAATTCTGACTACATCTTTGTCGGATATCCAAATGATGAAGGACAAACCTCCCTAAAAATCCTTAGGGTATTAGAACAGATTCCGATTAGAGCTTGGAATTCAATACGTGACTATCAGAGTGCTGATTTTCCGATGGTAGATAAATGGCGTGAAACAAAAATTTCAGAAATAACTGGAATGATTTTGTTGATAGGTGAATCAAGTATAGCATCAAGATCCATTACAGAAGAGCTTGCTATTGCTATCGACTTAGAAAAACCAATAGTGATCATTTTGATGCCAAATACCCCAGTTGAAGTGTTAAATGAAATTGCATCCATGTATGAAGAATTGGTATCACTACCAATACTCAGGTTAGAAAGCACCGACGAAGAATTACTCGAGCAGCAAGTCACTAATGCAATTGAAATTATTCAGAGTGGAGAGATCCCAGAAATATATTTATTTGATTTTCCACTAAACGAAGATGATTGGATTACATCTCAGGATCTTCAAGAAAAATCGGGATACGTATTCATAGCTTATTCTCGTGCAGACAAAGAGATTACAGACCGCATCCGAGAAGATTTAAAGCGTAACAATATTGAGGCGTGGATCGACAAAGAGTCACTAACACCGGGTACATATAATTGGGAACGGTCTTTGCGAGATGCGATTCATTATGCTGATGCGGTTGTCTTAATCGCGACTCCCAACTCTAGAAATTCGCATTATGTTAAGGACGAGTTGGAGCTTGCACAGTTATACAATCGACCGCTTATCCCCGTTTGGGCAGACGGCGATGAATGGCTTGAGAGTATTGGGTTCGGTCTGGGGCATATACAGTATGTTGATGTGCGTGGAGATAATTATGTTTCAAATTTCCCGATGCTTATTAATGCCTTACACGAGAGACTACGTGAGATTGAACCAGTTCAGAAAATCGTTGATAATGAAGAGGTAGGTACATCAGGCCATGTATTTATGGCATATTCTAGAGTTAATTTGGACATTGCTCTCAAATTACGTCAAGACTTGCAAGATGCGGCAATCAAAGTTTGGGTTGATTACGTTGGTTTGATGCCGGGTACACGATTGGGAACAGGCACTGCGTGACGCTATTCGAGAAGCTGGTGCGGTACTTCTACTTGCATCACCTGATTCACGTCAATCAACATATATACGTGATGAAATCGCAATTGCACAAATGGCAAATAAGCGTATACATCCTTTGTGGGTAGATGGCGAAAACTGGATTGATAGTATCTCTATGGGGTTGGGGCTTACTCGGTATATTGATCTGCGCGGGGAAAATTATTCGTTAAATCTCGATACACTCATCGAAACATTGCGTGATAACGTGTATGACAGTGAATATAGAAACCCTAACGAGATAATGGTTGAACTAATACCCACTTCAATACCCAAAATCCTGGTAGTTGATGACGAATCGAGGACGCAAAATAGATTACAAAGATTGTTTGTAAACCAAGGTTGGGAAGTCGTGCAAGCACGATCTAATTCTCAGGCAATGAAGGCATTAGGTGAGAATACATTTACTGTGGTAACAACAGATATATATCGCCAAGCTCAAATTGACGGTGAATACGGAGAGTTTGGTTTCAAATTGCTCAAGGAAATGCAGGAGGAATACCCAGATATTCCAACTGTAATTATCTCCTATGATGATCACAAAGATAAGTTTAAACGTTATGCCCTTGAAAATCCTGAGCTAAGACCATGGGGGGCAATCGATAAGGAATCCAGTGCCGATAGAATCATATCTGATATGAAAACAATTATTGATGGGAATCGTCTTTTAAATTTACCTGAAGGATGGTCTCCAAACAAAGAATAGCCTACTAAATTTCAAATAGAATTGATCAAAACTGTTTTACCCTTACCAATTTTATACAACCTTAGCCCATTTAGTATTTGGCGTTAAATTCGCCTACGGCGACCGCGAGCAAGTCGCTAAGAATGCTTGAAATCTAGGGTAAATAAACTACTCACTCTATAAGGCCTGTGAAGTTGTTCATCAAGCTGGAATAACTAGAGCAGTTTCACAAACTTCACAGACTCTTGTACCTCTTTAAGCAATTGAAAGCGACTCACTAATCATCGTCTTCGCGGAATTCACAGAACATCACATTTTATCATTTTCTCTGTTTCTCAATTATCTGGTGTACTCTCGAAATTGATAAGTCAAAATCACGGGCAATTTCGGCTAATGTGTAGCCTTGTTTATGCCGTTCCAGCATGACTTGATTTCTGACAATTCGTTCGGGTTTTGCATAGCTAACTGGACTCAAATTCGCACTCTTTCCATCATATAGAATTCTCAATAGCTCGGAAACACTGCCTTTCAGTGAGGGTAATGATATGTGTTGAAACCCCGTAGGGGCTACAATTGTACACAGTCTTGAAAAAGCTACTCTGAATATTGTTGAGTGGCTTTACTGTTCTCAGAAACTCCCCCAACAACCTGTCACAAAGTTCAGACTGCCCAAAACAGAACGAAACAAGCAAATCATAGAACGACATGAACGTGGTGATACTCTTGCAGAGCTATCCCGCGATTTTGGCATTTCTACTGCCCGCGTCCACCAGATTATCCAGCGATGGGGACGTGATGAATCATAGATTATTGAGATTTTGTATCATTTACAAACCAAATCCTATCGAACATATTATCTAATTTTAATTGATACTTTGTCTCATTTGTGATTCAATATAGTTGTCAACATTGACAATATGTTTAGAATCGCGCACCGACGCGCGATTGAAGGGAAAAGATATATGCCAGATTTTGCAGGTGTAACACCCATTGTTCGTGCAGAAGATGTACGCGCAACATGGGTATGGGTAGATGGGACTCAAAAGAGTCGGGTTGTGACCAATCCACCATCCACTGTGACCGAAGCAGAAATCGACACGATGATTAGTCGTATGTCTGCTGTCACAAATGCAGGACTCTTGAAGTACAAGGTCAAAGGGACTTGGAAAGAAATTTCGCTCAATGATGTGACCATCATGGATGAGTCACATGGTATCAACAGTGACCTAATTCTGTTCTACCAGAAGCAAGACACACTGGATACACGTGAGATTCGCATTCCAGCACCCGGAGCAGAATACTTCACCGGAGGTGTAACCTTGAAAGACCCGGTTGCCACAGGTGATGGTGGTGATGCACAGGAAAACATCATCAATGATTTGCTGGTTGCCCTCAATGCTGTCATCAACAAAGACCTTGTTGTCGGTCAGTTGTGGGGTTACAACGGGGGCTACCTGAGTACATCCACACCACAAGAACGTCGCAAAGTTCCAAATGCTGGACGTGTCATTGAACCACCACCCGGATCACCCGCAGATGGACCTGGTGAAGATAACCCGTAGGTCATGTTTCGTAACTTACCTACACCACCCACGATTCCGCAGACCGGAGAGTTTTTACTCCCGGTCTGTTTAAATGTGGAACAGTTGAAAGAGTTACTCAATGCAGTTGAGGGTAAACCCGTTGCAATTGTGGTCTATCAGGCAATTGAATTCATTGGACGTGAAACAGAAGCGGACTGCATCGACTAACCATGTTTAACAAACTACCCACACCACCGACCATTCCACAAACAGGTGAATTCTTACTTCCGGTCTGCATCGACTTACCCGACCTGATGAAACTGATCTATCATCTGGATCACTACAAGCGCATGACATCCGACTTTGACCATGCGCCTATCATGCGTATCTTTCAAGCAATTGAGTATATTGGACGGGAATATGAAGCACCCTGCCTAATGGACAATGACTTACCGGATGACGGGGACTGCAACGAATATCCACCCTATGCACCCTTTATCGAATGGACTCCCCAGAATCCCTTTACTGATCCCGGCACAGTTCCCGGTGGGTATTTATCGCCACCGTTTGTGCGGTTTGAAGATTTTATCGACTTGCCCGATTTTATCCCGGCATTTTTTGAAGACATCATTGAAGGTCTTGCCAGTGAGTTGACCAATTATCAACGTGGTGATGTTTTATCGTTCTTGCAATCTATCCCTATCGTCAATTCGCCAGTATTCCCGGAGATGAACAATGGCTATCCGACATTCAAAGTATCCGTATCCGGCACAGGTGTTGTGGAATTACATCTTCTTGCTGTACCTTTTGGTGGTATCGCTGTTGTTTCAGTGGATGTACAACCAGACATCCTCTCCATCCTTAATGGTGTTATCTCAGGCAATATCCAACTTATTGAGCTTAATCGTGATGTATTGGCTGTGCCACCCGAACTGGATGAAGACAACATCGAGGAAATCACACTCGAAACACCCGGAAACCATGAAATCTATGTAACCTTCATCCCACGTCTAAATGATGAAGTTCCGTTCTTATTTTTTGGTGGTGGACTGCGAAAAGTTGTCTTATGTGGTGATGACTTGACACCCGGTATCAACAACCCTGTTCCGATTGTCAACGTTGTTGATGATTGTCGTGTTGATGTGAGTTATGACGGCGGGTTAACTTTCCAGACCGTGATTGATTTGTGAAATGAGGTGACTATGCTACGCCAAAATCCAAGTAATCCCTGTATCTTAGAGTCGTCACCTGATGGTCAGACATGGACACAATTTGCTGACTTATCCGGTTGTGCTGGAATGCCCGGTGCAGATGGTGCAGATGGACGTGAAGTTGAATTCAATGTGTCTACAACTCATATTCAATGGCGATATGTTGGGGATTCGACTTGGATTGACCTTGTAACACTAGCAGACCTCAAAGGCGTAGATGGTATTGATGGGCAACCGGGAGCAGATGGTACAGATGGACGTGAAGTTGAATTCAATGTGTCTACAACTCATATCCAATGGCGATATGTCAGGGATTCCACTTGGATTGACTTAATCGCACTCGATGACCTGAAGGGTGAACAGGGTGAAACAGGTACAAATAATGACCTACCATCAACACCCACATTGGCTGAAACAGACAAGCTATGTTCAGCCGCAACCGGAATAGCAGATAGAATTCTTGCACTCGTCACTGATATTGTGAATGACCTTGCGACATTTACCGATCTCGAAGTTCTTGAAGCTCTCTTAGTATCGCCGGGTGGGCGGAATGGGAGTGTGTTACAGCAACTCATAGGACTACTGGAAACAGCAGACAGCACAACCATCATTAACGAGTTCAACGCGGAGAAATCTTCTCTCATTGAACAGTTGTATTGTAGCGAATTAGACAAAGATACAGCTATTTCATGGGCGCAATCTGTTGTGAGCTGGTCTTCTGTTACGCAGAGTGTCATCGGGCAAGCTATTGAAGCCGTGACCGATGGCAAATGGGCGTTATGGGCATTTATTGATGCAGACAAAGGTCTTGGCGATTGTACTTCGTTCAATTGTGTGACGACTCAAACATGTTGGGATTTTGCGAACGGTTCTGCGGGTTGGGGTGACTCAACAAGTAGCGGTGAATTCCTGAGCAATCGCTACCGTATGCGGTCTAATCAACGGTATGCTGTGGGGTGTTTCCGTGTAGCACTTGTCAGTCCAACAGGTCTGAACTTGAATAATATTGTTGGTGTTTCTATTGATTGGGATTGTTCAGGTGGGAATAGTCGAAACAACAATATCAATCAAAACTATATTCGATACGTCTATACAGATGGAACACAAGAGGAACTGAATATGCCTAACTTCGATATACCGTCCAGTGGTTTTGTTGGTACACAATCTTATAGTGTTCCTCAATCTGATCCGAACAAAACAGTTAATCAGGTTGTTATTATACATCGTGAGTGGTTGCCAGTCGGTGGCGCATCGTCAACAGGCACAATCTATGTTGATGGCATCTGTTTGGAGACACTATAACCATGACATCTGAATTTGATTTTTCTCAGGTACTTGATGTCGTTCAATCTTTGGGTTTGTGGAGTATCTTTGCATGGCTCTATCTGCAAGAAAAGAAAGCCCATCAGACCACCCGTGAGCAATATCGGGAAGACTTACGCGAGATTGCGAATCTGCGCTCACATTTGAAACCTATCCACACCAATGATCGCCAAGCTGTTAGTGAGTGATGCCTACTAGCTTTTATGCTATTGTGTGGAACAAATTTGCTATAAATTCTGTATTATAATACACTACATCATGTCAGTACCTCTAATGAAAAAGAAAGCAAAGAATCAATTAGTATGGGTGAGAATATTCAAGAGTTAGATGAGCAAAAGATCGAAGAACTACAAGTTGAAAATATGCAAATTAATACTCTATCCAAGTCACTCAAGAAAAAGGTAAAAGTTTTCACTTCTCTGATACAAAGTGACGTCTTGGATGGATTAAAAGCATTACCAGATGACACCTTCAACGTTGTAATCACAAGCCCGCCGTATTATTGGGCACGTGATTATGAAGTGGATGGACAAATTGGTCATGAGGATAGTGTTGATGAATTCGTGAACATACTAGCCGATGTTTTTGATGAGGTTCAGCGTGTTTTACATCCCGAGGGTGTTTTTTACTTAAACATTGGAGATACCTACTACTCTGGTAATGGACAACCCAAAGGTAAAGACCCGCGAAGCCCTTCACGCAATTTCATGCGTAAAAAGTTCAGAGCTGTCGATCAGTCTGGCTGGGATATACCTAAGAAAACTTTGATTGGCGTACCATGGCGTGTTGCTCTAGAATTACAGCAAAGAGGATGGACACTTAGAAGTGACATTGTTTGGAATAGAGTGAACGCTTTCTCTGAACCTAGTGCTAGAGATAGACCACACAGACAACATGAGCATCTTTTCCTATTCTCGAAAAACCGTTTCTACTCCTATGATAGATCTGGTTTAGGTGACGAAGAAGATGTATGGAACATACCCATCGAGCGATCAACTCGTATTGATCATAATGCCGCTTTTCCGTCAGAGCTTGTGCGTAGATGTATTCTTACAGGATCACCTGATGGTGGCTATGTTCTTGACCCATTCGTAGGCAGTGGCACTACCTTAGATGTGGCAACAGAGTTAGGGCGACACAGTATTGGAATAGACTTGAATTCACAATACGTTGAGGAAGTTATACAGCATCTTCTTGAAAGTGAATATAAATCTGATAGTTGGTCAGATCATCGTGCATTGTTAGATAAAGAACCATCTGGTTGGGAAGACTGGAGTGGAAACCGAGCAAATTTCAGGAAACCTGGCTCCAACAAGAAAAAGAAATGAGTTGATTTAGTGACACAATATTTTACTATCGAACGAATTAAGCAGGCTATAGTTCACTTAGAAAATTACAGTAGCAAGTGGGTTTTAATCCCCCTTGTATTCGCAGTTAACGGAATAGATAACCAAAGACTTGTAAACCCTAATGAAGGTAATAATGCTGGTACAGATCGATTTCTGAGTCAGTATTTTGGTGGGAATTTGATTGGTTTACCAGACCTGAACACTGGTAATGCTATTAGACCAAAATTCAGCGACGTGCAAAACAAACCAGCTGATTTTATTGCCCATCAAAGCATTAACTTATGGGGTAATAACTATTCAAGTCGTGGTTATCGCGAAATGGAAGATGTGGTAGAGAAAGATGGACGAGGTAGTGGAACATCGTATCGATTGAAGACAGATTTTTGGCGAGAATGGGAAGACAACCTCGATAGTTCTTTTAACTTTGAAGAGTTGTTAGTATGGCTATACGCTTTTTCTGGTTTTGATGATTCGGTAAATTCGTGGCACGATCTGTTTGTAAACTTCCAAGAACAACATCTTGGAACAGGATCTACATTCCCTCAAGAGTATTTGATTCGATTTCACGTAAATAATAGCGTTCCTTGGCCCGATAATATTCTTGCAGTGAGGCCAAGTGATGAAGATTTTAGACGTAGTTTACTACCGTCCGAATATGTTGCTCCAGGAGTTTCTAGGCAATTTCCAGATGTCGTAGGAGAATTTCAGGACGCTATTTTTGAAAGTGGTGTTCGGTTTGGTGACTATCATGATGAATTCGTAACTAGATTTCTAGTTAGCCTTGTAACCAAGCCATTTATTATTCTTACAGGATTATCTGGTTCAGGGAAAACACAGATTGCTCTGAAGTTTGGTGAATGGCTTGGAAAAGCAAATCATTTACTGGTCGCTGTGCGTCCTGATTGGACGAGCGGTGATGCTTTATTTGGATATGAAAATGCACTGGACATGGGAACATCACCATCATGGTTTGTACCCGATGTCCTAGAATTCATGTTAGCCGCACACAATAATTCAGACGATCCATTTGTACTGATTTTAGATGAGATGAATTTAGCACATGTTGAGAGATATTTTGGAGATTTTCTATCTGGTATTGAATCACGTAAACCCGTAATTCCCAATCTTTCACTAACTGACGGAAGTTGGAGATCCAAATCTCCAAAACAACCATATATTCCAATACCTGACAACTTATATGTTATTGGAACAGTGAATGTTGACGAAACTACCTACATGTTCTCACCTAAAGTCTTAGATCGCGCGAATACTCTAGAATTCAAAGTCCAAGCAGATGACTTAGATTACAATTTAAAACGTCCACAGAGTATAGAACAAGGAAACCAAGGTTCATTACGTACACTGTTAGCACTAACTAGAGACCGAGATTGGCAACTTAATAATGCTCCTAATGGTGTTGAAGAATTCGCTGATAGTCTGCGAGACCTTCACCGAATTCTATCTATCGGTGGATTTGAATTTGGCCATCGCGTGTTTTTTGAAGCAATAAGATTTTATGCGTTTTTCGAGGAAACAGGTCACTTGGAATATACAGATGCACTTGACATACAAATCTATCAAAAGATCCTTCCTCGTTTACACGGCTCGCAACGAAAATTAGGTCCAACCCTCAGAAGAATTGCTGCATTTTGTTTCAATCCAGATAATTTAGAAGCAATCACGGAGGATTTTGATCCCGAACAGAACTCGATTGAGCAAGCAAGATTACCTAGAAGTTATCAAAAGCTTCTGAAAATGCACGGCAACTTGATGATCAATCAATTTACAAGTTTTACAGAGTAGCTTATGGATGTAGTTCATTCAGCTATATTTGACTTGAGAGACGACTACAATAGGCTTACTGGACAATTTATACTTGAAGTTTTGCCCGAGCAACTTGATCGCGCAATTCTGTTTGATTTATCTTATGAGTCTTCCGAAACATATCAGGAACAAATACAAACGGTTGAAAGCAATGAGTATCGATACCGAATAGAATTAGTTGATCGAATGCAATATGTGGATCAAATTTCATTTGATAAGAATGAACTGGTAACTCCTGATGATAAATCTGGACTTACAGGAAGAATCAGGACAGGACTTTACGTTGGTGGAGTTCAATTAAATATTCGATCAAGCTCCTCTAATATAGGTGAAGTTCGTTTTGAGGTACTGTCGAGAAAACTAGATTATCTATCCCACTATCGTTGGATGCTACGCGATATCTCATCAATTGCTACAGATATTATACTTAGATACTTCGCGCCCTCTACACAAAGGTTTGTTGCCAGTGAATACCAAGACGTAGCAAATCTATATCAGCAGTTTGCGTTCTTACAATCCTTTGTTACTAGTCACGAATTTGATGCTCTAATCACTCAAATTATAAGTTCACCTTACCGAAGTTGGACTACAGAATCTACTCTATCTCTGACTACAAAAGGACTCAAAAAAAGTGCGAATCTTCTGAAAGTGCTTGGTAAACGTGGTGAACGAATTCCATTCAACAATCCCACTCTCCCCAATTTAAATTCTGTTCCAAAGAAGATTCCCGTTAGCTCATACACTGAGCAGATAGATAACCCAGAAAATCGCTTTTTGAAATTTGTCTTAGAGAGTTGGCGAGAAATTGCCTATAACTTACAAAAAATCTTGCTACAAGAGAGAAGAACTTATTCCGTTTATCGAGGTATCAGAGAAGCTGAAGAAGTAATTACAATCATAAATCGTGTTCTGTCAAACAGTCTTTTTCGAGAAGTTGGGAATCTATCTTTTATCCCAACTTCTAGCACAGTTTTACAGCGACGTGAAGGCTATAGAGAAGTGTATAGAGCTTATCTCCAGTCTGAAATTGCTGCACGTATAACATGGGAAGCTGGAGATGATATTTTCAGCTTAGGTCAGAAGGATGTGGCAACTCTCTATGAAATTTGGGTTTTCTTTTACATGACGAGAATAGTTGCCTCAATTTGCAATCATACGAACGTTGATTATAGTCAATTAATCAAGCCGAAGAGCAACGGATTAAGTGTACAAATCAAGCGTGGCAGGCGATTAGTTTTGCGGGGGACAGCAGAATCACTAGGGAGAATAATCTCGATAGATTTTTACTATAACAGAACATTCAAATCAAACGAAAGTTCTGTCGATGGCTCATGGTCGAGAGATATGAAACCAGATTACTCAATTAAATTTTCTACAAAACCAGCATTAGGTACTGGAAGTAATGAAGTAATTTGGATTCATTTGGATGCGAAGTACCGGATTGATAATCCCACAGATATTTTCGGAGACGATGATTTTGACCATGATCAGATTTATAAACGTGCTGATCTTCTTGTAATGCACGCATATTGCGATGCAGTCAGAAAAACGGAGGGTGCTTACATAGTTTATCCGGGTGATCAAGAAGCAATATATAAGAGACACAATGAAACTCTTCCAAGCATTGGTGCATTCCCATTGAAGCCCTCAGAAGTTGAAGTAGCCATTGATGGTAATTCGATAACTAAGTTCCTTAAATCAATAGTAACGCATCTAGCAGATCCAAATACTGCAAATGAGCGGGCAAGATATTGGATTGCTACATCTTACGGTGTTAAATCAGGAAAGAAAGCTACAGATGCGAATGTACTTTCTCTACTCGATACTCCCCCTGCAGACACTCAGATCATTATCTTGAACTTAAATGAGATATCACATTTCAAATGGATATTGGATCAAAGAAGAATAATCTTTCCCCTTCACGACGGTAACGTGATGCCAATTAGAATGCTTCGCTGCTCATTGGTTGTTATCAAATCGATCAATACATCTGCATGGCTGTGTAAAATCGGAAATGAGATGACAGTTTATGATAAATCCTCATCAGATGGAGATAGTGATGAATCTTACATAGACCTTGAAATTGGAATTTCAATAAATCTACATCCTGTTATATTAATAGAAATTGTAACAAAATTTAGAGACTATGATGATTTATTATCTGATGGATTGGAGATAGACGGTATAGTAATGTCACAAATATTACAACTATCTGAAGTTTTGTGAATGAGATTGCAATTCCCCATATATCAATTAGATTGTCCTGCAAATATCAATCAATAACTGTAAGATTTTACTCAGTAAGTATGTAATTGGCGTACTGAAGAATCCAATGATTGTGTCCAATTAGAAACTCTTTTCAAATCAAATTAATCCCGTCTTCTACCCTCACAACCTATCAAATGTGTTGTTTAGTTTCTTTTTTGTTATATACTGACAATCTATTTTATCGAACATAAATTCTAAAATTGGTTGTTCTATGAACGCATTGAGCTTTGTCATTGTGAGTCAAAGCCTGATTTTGCATGAGGGTATCTTTGCATTCTTACGTGAAAACAGCTACTCACCCAATTACATCACAAAACTTAACAACATTGAACAATTTGACCGTTCATCCATGTCTTGCGATAGCAATGTGATGATTCTGGATGACTCAAAACAACAGAGACAGGACTTTATTGATACATTATCTCGCTATTCGTCGCCATCACCCAAGTTAAAAATCATCGTATTGAGTCTTTATCTCAATACAGGCTATATCGGGCAAGTTGTGGAAAATCCAAATACAGGCTTTATCTATCGGGATGACATGGAACAGCATTTCTTCAGTGTTCTCGACATGCTGAATCTGAATATGATGAGCATATCACCCACTGCATTGAGACAATATCTCAATACACGTCAAATTCTTGAACTTGGCGGGATTACAGATAGTGATTTAGAGGTTTTGAGATGTATTGCCAACGGACTCACAGTTGATGACATGATCGAAGAGCTAGGCACATCATAGCGAACAATCTATCGAATCAAAAACAAATGGCGTGAAGTGTTAGACGTGAATACATCAGAGCTCATCATAGATAAGGCAAGACAGTTCGGAATTTTGCCATGAAGTTGGCAAAATTTGCCACAAATCTGGCAAGATTACCTCGCATTAGGTGATGTAATTTCATACGGTGAATGTGTAGGACTTTCTAAAATTACATAGGGCTAAACACATGACCACCACAGATTTACAGGTCAATTTGACCGAAACGGATCATTACATCCTTGCTAGATTATTTGCCGGACTTGATTGGGATGGACTGCATCCAAGTATGTCAATTCGTCTAATGCTATCAAAACTGGATTGTCGCTCACATGAAGATATGGCGTTCTTACAACGTATTCTTGGACGTGAGAATATGGTGCAGGTGTTGAAAGTTGACCCGGATAGCATTCCACCGGAACAACAGCAACCACGCATAGTCTCATTTCTACCACCAGCCTTACCCGATTCTGCTCAACTTTCATCTAAGCAAATTGAGCAAGCGCAGACTGTCGGACATTGGCTTAACGATTATGTGTCGTGGTCTTCACAGTCTGCCAATGAAACACCGTTCAACTTTCATATTGGAGCAGGTCTGTATTTGTTATCCATTGCCATCGGTAGACGACTTTATGTACAAGCCCCTTGGCAACAACAGATATTCCCGAATCTATACGTCATGATTGTTGCCGTATCCACATATTATCGTAAGTCTGCCGGGTTAAATCTTGCACGTCAGATTGCACAGGATGCCATTCCACATATGTTGTTACCGCAACCGGGATCGCCAGAAAACTTTATGTCGATGTTGGGTGGTGTCTTACCACCAAACTTCTCCGATTTACCCGAAGTTGACCAGAAACGCTTAAAACTTGGAATGAGATTTGCGGCACAACGTGGACTGATTCGAGATGAAATCTCCAGTCTGTTTAAGTCGATGGGACGTGATTATATGGCAGGATTAAAAGAACTCATCATGACACTATATGACTGTCCCGCCTATCTGGACTCAAACACCAACAATAAGGGAATTGTTATCATCAAAGATGCTGGATTGTCGATTTTGGGTGCGGCTACTCCGGCTGAACTATCCACAGCCTTAAGTTCAGGTGATTGGTTTAACGGAAACCTTGCCAGATTTGCCCTACTTACACCGGAAAATGACTATAGTGTGCGTCCGTCGAATCCATCTACTAACACAGGTGACTTGAGTAAACGACTCAAACAACTACATGAACAACTACCTATTGAACCAGATCGAATTCCATCGTGGTCACTGTCTGCGGATATATGGTCACATTGTCTCAGTTATGAAAAAGCCTTACGTGAAATGACTGCCCCGGAATCGTACTAGATGATCGTTTACGTGCAATCTATGGGCGTTTGCATGTGCAGGCTATCAAAGTGGCTATTTTGTTGTCAGCGTCGGATTGGGCAGATAACCCTGTAACCAATAAACCTATGGTAACTGAATCACACTGGTATCGCGCACAGCTCATTGCAGAAGAATGGCGTTTATCTGCTCACCGTTTGTTATCAGACCTTGGCAACCATTCCGAAGTGCGCTTAGAAAATCGAATTCTCAGCTTCTTGAAAGATGCGGGTGGTAGTGCAACCGTCCGTGAAACATATCGTTCAATGCGATCACTACGAAAACCCGTTGTTGAAGCTCTTAAAGCTCTCGAAGCAGATGGCAAAATCATGAAAATTGACTTGCCACCGAAACCGGGAGTCCGTTCAGAAGCCTATCGACTCGTAGAAGCAGATTAATCCTATAGGCGCGTGACAATTAGCTCTAATTGTCAATTGTCACGTGTCTTATTCCTAATGCCAATTAGAGAAATGATTTAAAATAAGCGATATTCAATCAATAAAACAGCAATTTGACCTTAGAGACATCGTTGAGCGTGACTTAGGACAGCCACAATCCAGAAGTGGACGCGCTAACTTGTATCAATGTCCGTTCCATCGTGAGCAAAACGGCTATAGTCTCGCAGTATGGGCAGATGGATATAAGTGCTTTGGTAAGTGTGATACATCGGGTGACATCATTTCATGGTTGATGAAGTATCGACAACTTACCTTTGTTGATGCGCTTCAATCACTCGGACAGCAACCAACATCACAGCAACCTAAACACCAGCGAAAACAAGAAAAACTGATACACCCACCCTCAAAAACTTGGCAGATGAAAGCAAAACAGGTTATCAGGGTGTCTATCGACAATCTATGGCGTGATTCTGGTCAGTTTGCCCGTGACTATCTGCATCGACGTGGATTGACAGATGAAACAATAGAAACTACACAACTTGGCTATATTCCCGGCTACTACACCCAATGGACAAAGCTATATGATATGTCTGTTCCTTGCGGAATCCTCATTCCTTGGATTCGCTTCGATGATATATGGGCATTAAAAGTCAGACGAGCAAGTGGACAACCAAAATACCAGATGGTTAAAGGTAGCAGACCACACATTCCATACACCCTGGTTAGCGGACACTGTAATGAAAGTGCAGTGATATGTGAAGGTGAATTCGATGCTATGCTTCTTCATCAAGAAACCAGTGATCTGGTTGATGTTTACACATTGGGAAGCGCATCTAAGAGACTGAATGAACTTAATCGAACAATGCTACTCCCCTACCGTAAAGTGTGGCTTGCATATGATAACGATGAAGCCGGACAAAATCGTGTCCAGCAGATGATGAACGTTTCAGCAAGAATGCAACCACTCCATATACCGAACAATGGGGATATTACCGATTGTTTTCTGTCCGGTCATGACCTCAGAAAATGGATTCAATCGACTAATTTTGAAAGTTGGCAAAATTTGCCATGATTTTGGCAAAATTACCGTGTCATACGTGAGCAAATACACTACTCTTGAATTATAGAAACGTGATTAAAGGATGACTTATGCCAAATAGCACACAGAAGAAACCGCAAGTCACATATGAAATGCCAGCAGAAGAACAATTCAGGGATGTGTTGCACAAGCTGAATAAACGTGACGGTAGAGATGGGGACAATTTTACGCTAGTCGAATTTCTGAAAGTATCTGCTCGTATTCAAGTGAAACACCTGAATTCAGTTGACACACAAGTTGAAAAACGTTACTCTCAGAACAAATCTAAACGGTGATCCGGTGTTGCAACCACCGAATCACCCGGACATGCACTAACTTACCTAGTACATTGCCCATCGACAGACTTTAACATGTCGGTAGGACTTGTGCTACCGCTTGTTAATCTAATTATATGAATGGAGTCTGTCATGCCTCGCAAGAAAAAACCTATCCATAGTGATAATGCCAATGTTGCTCTTTGTTATGTTCGTCAATCATATACCCGTGATGACAACGATATGAATAGTCCAGACCGTCAACGTGCCAATATTCAACTCATCTGTGAACAAAACGGATGGACACCCGAATGGTATGAAGACGCAGAAGGGCATAAATCAGGGACAAAAGTGAAGAATCGCCCCGGTTGGTTAGCTTTGAAAAAGCGTTTAAGTGATCCAGATATTGTTGCATTGGTAGCCAATGACCTGTCACGTTTACATCGTAAGGGATGGCGAATAGGTGACTTACTCGATTTTGTCGATGAACATGATGTTAAATTGATTTTAGCCGCACCGGGTAAACAAATGGACTTTTCCACACCACAAGGGCGTATCGCGTTGCCCAAGTTGGTGCATTATTCGATGAGTGGTATGCAGTCGATATTGCTCAACGCGCCAAAGATAGTGTTGCCTATCGCAAGAAAAAAGGAATCACCGTTGGTATTCCACCATTCGGAACAATTCGTGATGATAATGGTTTTCTGCAACCATCGCTTGAAGGTGCTTGGTTAATGCCAGATGGTACATTTCAAGCTGGTGAAGAAGACAGTCCACCAGATGACAATGCAGTGTGGCGACCATACTATCTAGCCGCTAAAGAAGTTCTGCACCGTTACGCTCAAAACCGTGAAGGTCAAATCGGTATTGCGTACAAGATGCAAGAACTTGGGTGGGCATATCGTGACCGCTATGGCAAACCACGTCCATTCACCGGGGATGATGTCAGGCAAGTGTGTGCAAATTGGGCTGAATATGGCGGGATTGTTGGCAACAAAAAAGCCCGTGATCGTCACCCATTGGTTGTCGATTACGAAGGAATCGACTTAGACCCGGACAAAGCTGTTTTTCCTATCACTCTGTTGTATGAAGTTGCAGAAGTTCGTAAGAAACGGACAACAAAACCACGCAATGTGGGTGTTGCAAAGACTAATCACCGTTATGCCCTATCCGAGTTGGTCTATTGCGCTCATTGTGAAGAAATGACCATTAAGCACGACAACCCGAAATTACGTTCACGGTTGGGGGGATGGATTAGTAACAATGGTAATTCACGTCGCTATCGCCACAAACATGGTGTGAAGTGTGGTTGTACAAATCGGTCTGTTCTATGTGGTGTGATTGAAGCTGACTTCAAACGCTTGTTAGATTTGCTTGTTGTCGACGAATCACAACTGGACTCATTGTTGAAACTCGGAATCCAGACCATCAAATCGGGTGGTTCAATGAGTGCAGAACAAATTGAAGCACAAAAACGGTCTGAAATTGCATCATGCAACCACAAGATTGAAGCAGCAGTCCATTTATTCGGTGAAGGTCGTATCAGCAAAGAAGAATACTTGCGACGTGTCGAAAAGAATGAACGTGAAATTGCTCAATGGGAAGCCCGGACATCAGATAGCGCAAAGATGGCTTTTGAACTGACTATGTGCATGGAAGCTATCTCTAAGGTTGCCATGCTGTGGGATGTGGCAAATCAAGAAGATAAACAGGGGATGGCACAAAATCTATTCACTGAGATTGTCTATAATCTGGACAGGACACACAGCGAATCGTGAGCTTCAAATTGAAACCTTGGGCAGACCGTTACTTGACGTTGCGTGGGTCACTCTACCCTACCGATCCAGATGGAACAGATAGTGATGATAACAACAGTGATGGCAACGAATCCAACGATACAGACAGCGAGTGTACAAAGAAAGTCCGTAAGCCCGTAGGGGCTACATCATTACCCTCACCTAGAATTCTTCTAGGTGAGTTTTTATTTACATCAGAATCATCCTCATAGAGTTTCGCTCGAACAGTAATAAACCGATCTGCCCATTGCTTCAATCTAAAATCCACAATCCGATGTGTGTCTAAATCAAACACCACATAGTCAATGATATTCTTTGCCATGCCCTGTTTGTCTTGTGCATCACCTGTTTTCCACAATTTGCTGATTTTGTCGATAGCATGAACACAGGCGGCAAGCTCAACAAC
>DIYL01000049.1 GCA_002428985.1 Anaerolineales bacterium UBA6055
ATGGTTACGTCTGTGACAAAGTCATTTTCTGCGGATACGGTTACAGCAAGTGCATCTGTACCAACGCGGAATTCAATTGGGGTACGACCGATTGCTTCACAGCTTTCGATTTCGCTGTCACGGATTGCGCGGGAAGCATTGCTGATGTCAGTTTCGCCTTCAACACAGAAGCGTTCAAAACCACCACCGGAACCGATGGATGCGATTGCGGGTGCAACACCACCTGCTTCGGTCCATAGTTCTGCCATTTTTTCGCTCAGTGGGAATACGGTGGAGCTACCTGCTGTAATGATTTCGCCTTCGGTGTATTCCAATGGATCGATAGCATTAAGCATGATGTCTTCCATCATCATGTCGTCGCCCATGTCTTCCATCATGTCATCAGCGTGGAGTGCTTCCATGCCGTTAGCAACGCGCCATGCGTCAACTGCACCATCAAGTGCTGTTTCGGATGCAGGGAAGTAACCAACTTCTACGATTGCAGCGTTAACATTGGTGAGGTAGTAGTTGATGAAAGCGTTAACTTGTGGTTTTTCTGCCATGATACCAGCGTCAGAGTAGATGAAGAGTGGACGTGCCAATGGGTATGCATCGTCACCGCTTGCTTCTACGGATTCTGCGCTAGCTTCAACACCATTGATGTTAAGGATGTTGAGGGTGTCACTGTTTTCCAAGTAGTATGCGTAACCGAAGAAACCAACTGCGAATGGGCTACCTGCGATACCTTGTACGAGAACGTTGTCATCTTCGGACAATTGTGGGTTCACGCTGAGGATTGGTTCTTCATCTTCGTCAAATACTTCTTCTACGAAGTAGTCGAATGTACCACTGTCTGTACCTGGAATGAAGCGTTCGATTGGTTCTGCTGGCCATTCAGCACGGACATCTGCCCAAGTTTCTGCAGAACCGAAGATTGCTGCAAGTTCTTCCATGGTTACGTCTGTGACAAAGTCGTTTTCTGCGGATACGGTTACAGCAAGTGCATCTGTACCTACGCGGAATTCAATTGGGGTACGACCGATTGCTTCACAGCTTTCGATTTCGCTGTCACGGATTGCGCGGGAAGCGTTGCTGATGTCAGTTTCGCCTTCAACACAGAAGCGTTCAAAACCACCACCGGAACCGATGGATGCGATTGCGGGTGCAACACCACCTGCTTCTGTCCATAGTTCTGCCATTTTTTCGCTCAGTGGGAATACGGTGGAGCTACCTGCTGTAATGATTTCACCTTCGGTGAAGTCCAATGGATCAACATCTGGGAGTCCGTGTCCTGCGGCGAAAACGCCAGTAAGGACGAAGACAAATGCAACTAATAGTGATGCAAAGCGTAATTTTTGCATGTGTAACATTTTCTCCTGTAACGTTATATAAAATGCTTTTTATGTGTGATTCATTCACACGGGTGTGAGATTACCGAAGATCTGTTAACAGACGCCCTCCCCAATGTTAAGGGAAGTGTTACACACTATTAAATCTTTTACTTATATAATTTAATGGCTATTTAATTAATTTAACACTCGGTTTTACGATCGACCAAAAAACCGACCAAGTATACCCTTTTTGGGGGTCGCTTTTGTTGTATCAGGAGTTGGTTTGACAACATTTTCTTCTAGTTGCAAATCAGTGATGTTATTAGGTGCTAATTTAACAAAATCCGCAACCATCTCAGCTACAGATTGGTAACGGTCAGCGGGGTCTTTTTGAGTAGCTTTTTGTAGTATGTCATCTACTTGGGCAGGAATTTCTGGGTGAATGAATTGAACAAGTGGCATCGGTTCACGTAATGCTTTAATCATCCATTTGATATTATCGGCACTCCCGTCAATAAATGGATGTGTACTTGTTAATGTCTCAAAGATCGTCACACCGAATGCAAAAATATCACTCTGTGGCGTAACCTCACCATCATTAGAAATTTGCTCCGGCGATGAATACGCTTGCGAGCCCAGCTTCCAGCCCATCTGTGTAATGGGTTCATCACGATTTGTATCTTTTGCTAAACCAAAATCCGCAAGATAGGCGTTATCATTCTCACCAAACATGATGTTGTCCGGTTTGACATCACGATGAATCAAGCCAGCATTATGTGTTGTCTGCAAAGCCGAACCAATTTGATGCACCCATTTGACAAGTTTGGGTATATCACGTACCCCACCAGCATCAATACGTCGTCTTAGACTCCCATTAGACATCCATTGCATTATCATAAACATCCCGTGTTCATCATTCCAATGCCCATAGACAGGTAAAATATTGGGGTTATCGAGGTCAGCAACAACTTGGGCTTCAATCTTAAAACGCTCTTCAAAACTGCCATCTTCAATTTTGCTAGCATCGATGCGTTTAATCGCAACTTGAACATCATCTTGTAGACGACGAACACGATACACTTCACTGAATCCACCAGTAGCGATGCCTTCAACAAATTCATATCCATTAATGGTTTGTCCGACGAGTGTCATGTAAAGTCCTTTTGTGATGATCAAACGCTGCTTGATTATTATAATGGAGGTTAGCGCGCGACACGATTGAGGTTTTTTCAAAGTTTGATTGTAGTTGTTGTGTAATCAGGTATATAAAAGGCTAACTCGATGAAAATTGCGATTTTATCTGATATTCACGGTAATTCGATTGCGCTCGATACCGCATTAATGGACATCAATAAACGCGGAGGTGTTGATGCATATTGGGTTCTGGGTGATTTATGTGCACTCGGGTTTGACCCAGTTGGTGTGCTAGAACGCCTTGACGCACTACCAAATTTGATAGCGATTAAAGGAAATGCTGACCGCTATGTATCGTCTATGGATTTGCCGCCACCTTATATAGCATCTGCGCAGACAAATCCCGATTTAGTACCAATTTTAGCAGAGGTTTCTGGCAACTTTCATTGGACACGCGGAGCATTAGATGCAACCGGTTGGACAACATGGTTACAGGCATTGCCTTTCGATCAGACAATCACCTTACCCGATGGCACAGGAGTTTATTTAGTTCACTCTGCACCTGATACAGATGAGGGCAAGGGATTGAATCCATCGCGTACAGATGAAGAACTACGGGGAATGCTCAAAGATGTATCTGCAGGATTAGTTTGTGTGGGGCATTTTCATACACCATTACATCGGAGCTTAGGTGACATGCATATTATGAATCCAGGTAGTATAAGTAATACGTTTCATCAAATAGGGCATGCATATTATGCACTTCTAGATGCAGATAGCAAAGGTTTTACACTCACCTTCTATGCAGTTAAATATGATCTTGGTCTATTCATCACAAAAACACGCCAGACACTTAACCTCGGTAACGATTACAATATACGCAGTGTATCAAATGAAGTCATCCCGAGTTGGAAAAAGCATTGGGATGGAGTCAGTCATTTCCCCGAAATTGTCTTCGTTTAAAATTACCCACTAAAGTTTTGTAGAAAGGGACGTGAGTTTCGCATACAATAGAAGTATCATACATTTAAAAGGCATATAAAATGATTGATACTGTTTTAGGCGGGTACAAGGTAATTGAGATGATCGGACATGGCGGAATGGCACGTGTCTTCCGTGGTGAACATGTCGATACCGGTGAAGTAGTTGCGATCAAAACATTGCCAGAAGAATTCTACGATGACGACACGTATCAACTACGCTTTCAACGTGAGATCGAAACGATTCAACGCCTCAACCATCCGAATATTCTGTCGCTCATTTCCTTTGGTGAACAAAACAGGACTTCCTATATTGTGATGCCACATTTATCCCACGGTACGATGTCAGATCGCCTCAGTGATGGTAAGCTGCCCCTTGATGTATGCACACAAATGTTAGAACAACTCGGCTCTGCACTTGACCATGCCCACGGGCACAATGTCGTCCACCGTGATGTTAAACCCGCTAATATTATGTTCGACAGTGATAATACCCTAAAGCTAGTTGATTTTGGTGTTGCGAAACTCATTGAAGATACACCTGTCGATCTTACTGGGTCTGCCATTGTTGGCACATGGCAATATATGAGCCCTGAGCAATGTACTGGTAGCAAAAATCTGACCAAGACCGCCGATATTTATGCATTAGGCGTTGTCTTGCATGAGATGCTGACCGGACAGCCGCCGTTCCATAATGCGTCCGCATCACAGATTATTCATCGCCATATGAGTGCATCGATTTCATTAGCAGACGATTTGAATGAAGACCTCTCCCCAGAAGTGAAATTTGTGATTTTGAAGGCACTTGCCCGCAAGCCATCCCAGCGACACAAAAGTGGTATGGCGATGGCAAACGCATTCAAACGCGCCGTCGAAGGTAGTCAGTAACACGTTTAAAATAGGATGATGTCGCGTCTTGATAATCCACGTTACAATAGCATCAGGATTACTCAACGGATTAGGTAAGGACATCTCATGACCGACTATCAAAACTGGATACTCGAAATTGATCAAAAAATCGCGACACTAAGCCTCAATCGTCCCGAGAAATTAAATTCACTGACGCCACAGACACTCTACGAATTACGCGACATTTCCAACAGCATTAAAAATAACAATGATGTCTGGGCGATTATTTTGCAGAGTGAAGGCGATCACTTTAGCGCGGGTATGGATGTCTCACAGATCCAGCAAATGGTCGGTCAAGATGAGCAAACCTATCGGAATAATCTACGCGATTTGCAAGACTGCCTCGATACATTTGAAGCCCTGCCCCAGCCAATTGTCGCTAAAATCAAAGGCTATTGCATCGGCGGCGGTTTATTATTGGCATGTTGTTGCGACTTCCGTGTGGCAGATACAAGCGCGAGTTTCCATTTACCCGAGGTACAACTTGGGATTGCTGTGATTATGGGTACACAACGTCTGACACGCATCACTGGCATTGCTAACACCAAAGAAATGGTCATGATGGCAGAACGCTTTAATGCCGAAAAAGCAAGATCTTATGGGTTACTCCATAACCTCGTTGAGATCGCAGAATTAGATGAAGTTGTCGAAGATTTTGCAATCCGGCTAAGTCAGTTACCACCGCGCACCGTACAGATCGCCAAGCAAATCATCAACCAAGGCGCATCCTTATCCTTGCGTGAGAGTCAAGATTTAGAAATAGACTTACAAGCCCCACTACTTGGTAGCGCAGATTTTGCAGAAGGTGTTGCTGCCTTTTTTGAAAAGCGATCACCTACCTTTACAGGCGAGTAATAAAGAAGATGGTAGCCCCACAATACTTTGTATAATAAGCAAAAGAATTATAAGGATATGTCATGGCACTCCCCAAACACGCATCACCCAATCCATCAGACGAAGTCTTTGACTTTTTACTGTCAAAACCATCCCCGGAAGCAGTAATTGCCTTACGTCCTTCATCAGGAGCACAAGCACAGGTTCAATATCTACTCGAAGGTAATCGAAATGATTCGTTGATGGACGCTGAAAAGGCAGAGCTAGAGATGTATTTGCAACTGGAGCATTTTGTAAGACAGTTAAAAATCCGTGCACAGGAAGTATTATTTGAGTGACAATCATGCAATCAAATCGTGCCTACTAAACTTAATCTTATAATCCCTCAATATAAGCAGTTACATCATCTATAACAGATTCAGGAAGTGTATAGTTCAAGTGAGATGCCGTTTCCTGCGCTAATTTGCGGAATAGTGAGGTCATTTCTAAAAGTGCTCGTCGACTATCATCGGCATCAAAATGGGCGAAGATATGATGTAAGGCTTGCCACGTGTCCTCAGAGACCCACTCTTGCATAAACCCACCACGATCCCATGTATCAACATCGTTTAAGGTACGCGCATGCCACTCGAGCATCTGAAGCATAAACCTTTGTTGTACGCCCACATCGCGTTTGACCTTCCATAAGTCGCCTCGTTTGATTTGTTTCATCAGCAGTATTGCGCCATAGAGAAACGAATTCACGATTTTTAGGAATTCAGCTTCGGGTGGTACATCTTGGGTTGGCGTTTCCGGCGACGGCAATTTTTCTGCCAGATGATCTTTATCGAGCAATATTTGATAACTGCGTCTAAACCACGTCTCCTGCTTATCGACATGATCTTGTAATGTTTCGATCGGATCAACTGACAAATGGACGACATGCCCACCAGCAAAGACAATAATCCATAGTGTTTCTTTTTCTTGAATCACCGTCCATAATGGCGCATAGTCACGCATCCAATCCAAATAAGGTTCACTATCAGCATCTGTCGCATAAACCATGATGTCACAGTCGGCATACTCATCAGCAGGATGATCATCAATACGAGAAGCCGAACCGTACAAAATAATACTGCGACATGCCTCAATATCATTTGCCCATGTGACAAAATCTTGCACTAATTTATCAAGAAATGGATTGGACATCATACCTCCTCTTTATCTAGGGTAACGGCTTCGCGTACAAACCAAGATGATTAGCAATCGGACGTTCACGGGCAGGTAAGCGACTTTGGATGGGCGAGTTAAGGATATTTGGTATCCCATCATCATCCATCACAATCGTAGATGATCCGCCGCCATCAAGATTAATCGCTGTATACGCGCCAGCATCAAGCAACATCTGTGTGAGTTCGGGTATGGTTGCACCTTGACTATAATTAGGTTGACGACCATCTACAACAACCCAATACAGTGTCGTTTCGTCTTGCGATAATCCGACAGCTGTGCGTGGGTGGCGTTTTTGAATATACGGTTCATTCCGGAATGAGCGCATCTCGCCATTACGTAGGAGATATAAGTTACCCGAGATTGCATTATAGATTTCACCCTGTGGTGCACTAAATGAGGCGCGATTATCTTGGCTCAGGTAGAGGGTTGCATAATAACGGGGCGATACATACCCGACTGTCGTTATATCCCCTTGTGATGCCGATAATCCGCGTACATTCGTCCCATCGCCCACATGCGGATAATAATTGAACACCCCGTAATCTTTCCACGGGTCGAAGAAGTCACCATTAATCGCTAATTGTAAATCATGGGCATCTAGAAATTGTGAGGTCGTCAGTCCGGTAAAGTCAAAATTATCCAGTTCACCAGATGGGGTGACTAAAAATGATAAGCCATCTGCCCGTAAATCAATTTCGGCGATATGAATAATCTGTGGTACAGGCTCGGATTGTACGATGCGGGTATAGGTAACACCTTCATACAAAGATTGATTTGTAATTGCTGGTGGCAGTGGACGGTGAAAGTACCAGTACATAAACCCAACCGCTAACACCACCATACATAACAATGCCAGAACGATACCCATCAGTGTCCGTTTCAGAATATAGACCAGTCGCATAAGACTCCATGAAATCTAGTTTAGCACGTTCATCTATTGTATACAGAAGTTATACACAGGAATCTGACGTTTACGCTACGATTACGCCTCCCCGCCGACAAACATACGCTTATCAAAGTTCGCATATAATAATTATGGAACGCCCAATCACATTTTTGTGTCTATCTCTATAGACGCTAATCAAGCCTGATATTTACGATACAAAGTATGAGACCAAACATGCCCGATTATATTCCACCTAACCAACCAACTGCACCCAATCCGACCTTACAACCACACGAAAAAACCACCCGTCGTAGTCAGCGGACAGTACGCCAGCCAATCCCTGTTCCACAACGACCATCGATGCAAGGACATCAATTGTATGCATCGCCGTTGCCACAAGGACGTCAGAAAAAAAACAATGCACGCTGGATTTGGATTTTAGGATTGGCATTTTTCGGCATGATGTTCATGTGCAGTGGGGCGCTATTTTTAGGTACAGGTGTGATTTATGCTAATGGGATTTTGCCGGGTGTGACGGTTAATGATGTGGCATTAGGTGGACTATCAGAGAGTGAAGCTAGCACAAAACTTGGTCGTAGCTGGAACACGATTACGCTACGTGATGGTGAGCGAACATGGACAGTAAATCCGCAGACACTTGGTTTGACATTAGATGCGTCAGCAACTGCCAACCAAGCTTATGCTATCGGTCGGACGGGAGGAAATCCTATCAGCGCGATTTTTGGAAATGTTTCAGTGAGTCCGATTGTATCAATTGATTCAACAACAACTGGTACAGAGCTTCTACGAATTGCTGACCAAGTACATATCGCGCCGATTGATGCAGGCGTTGATTTTGAGAATAGACAGGTCATCGCAACACCGCCACAAAATGGCCGTTCACTGAATACCGAACAAACCCTCAGTAGTTTGATTCAAGCGATAGAGAACGAACAGCCAATCAATGAGATTTTCTTGGTGATGGATGAGGTTGCCCCTGCACTCAGCGATGCAGCACCACTCGTTGCACAAGCACAAGCGTTATTATCCAATCCATTAGACATTCGTGTTTATGATCCAGTGACAGGTGATTCTGTTTACTGGTCCGCCATGCCGGATGTGTGGGGACAGTGGTTAACCGTCACACCCGATAGTACAAGTTCAATCGGGCTGGCATTAGATGCTGACCCCGACTCCATCCGCACTTATATGTTGGAACAGGCTGCCAATGTACTAGATAGCACCCGTACGCTGGATATTGAATCCGGTATTCAGAACGTTGTATCAGCAATTCAACGCGGTGAACCATCGCAAGGATTTGTGCAAGTCCAACACAATGAGCGGGTGCATACAGTCCAAGCTGGCGAAACAATCACCAGCATCGCATGGGATTATGGCATTCCTTATCTCTACGTCCAAAACTTGAATGATGGCATCGATAGCGTCTCGACAGGACAACAAATTCGCATTCCACCTGCCGACATATTTTTGACCGAAACTGTTAATCCACAAAAACGTATCGTCGTCAGCATCAGCCAGCAAAATGTCAAAGTCTATGAAAATGATCAGCTCAAATGGGATTGGGTTGCGAGTACAGGTATTCCTGATAGCCCAACATGGACAGGTGTTTATCAGATTCAATCTCATATTGATAACGCCTATGCCGCCAACTGGAACTTATACATGCCGAACTTCATGGGTGTATATCAACCTGTACCCGGTGCAGATTTCACCAACGGATTTCATGGCTTCCCGACAAGGGGTGGCGGACAATTATTGTGGGAAAATAGCTTGGGGCGCAAAGTCACCTATGGCTGTATCTTGCTCCATGATACCAATATGCAACTACTTTATTCATGGGCGGAGACAGGTGTCGTGGTCGAGATTCAGGCGTGATGGTACAGTAACTTTGTATTCAAGTTAATTATTAGAACATGTCATGCCAAACATTTTCTACGATCTTATCGACTGCATATTCAAGAAACATATTCTCAGTCTACAGACGTGGAGGATCATGCCCAACGATATAAGTAAACGAATAGGTATCAAGGCGACTATTCTCGAAACGGTTTTGCGAAGCCACTCAATCAAAACTATGTGCCACTGATCGACTATACCTATGATAATATAGATAAGACTACTTAGTATGCAGTGGTTGCAAAGGTAGCCTGATTATATAGTTCGCATCGACTATGGAGATAAACATGCCTTCACCAGACGGGGTAATAATTTTTACATTCATTTTTGGGATAATTACAGTTACAGCAACTTGTAATGATTGGGAATGGTATTGGAATTGGGCAGGTAGATACTTAGAAGATAAGATTGGGTATGCTAACCGACGCAAGTTACATTTCTTAATAGGACTTATATATATCGCTATTTCGCTTGCAACATTGAGTAATAATTATTTGTCAGCAAATGTTGTGCTAGCAGGAGTTCTGGGAATCATATTCGCTAGTATCATTAGCAAAAGTATATACGATTTGAGTGATGCTAACCTTTCAGTCCATGAAAAATCTAAGCCTACCAATTCTGAACGAAGTGATTAGGTTAACTCTCTAAAATACTCAAGAACCGACCTCGACACCAGCTTTCAGCTTTCCAAGCAGGCAACAGCTTCGGTGAAGTGGCGGACGCGAAGAATCGCGTCCCTACAAAAATCCGCGCAAACCGTTGTAGGTACAGGCTTCTGCCTGTCCGAAATCCATCACAAATACCTTTTGCTTTTATTGCAGTCAACAGCTTCGGTGGGGTGGCGGATGTGAAGAATCGCGTCTCTACGAAATTCCGCAATTGTCCATAGGAACAGCATTCTAGGCTTGTCCGCAGAATGACAAAAATTTGCTTCAAATCAATCAAGGTTCTATGATAAAGTGAGATAGAACGATCTATCTTTACTATAATATTTGGTCGAATCGATAGTATAAAGAGTGTTATTAACTGATAGGATTATTATGAAAATTACAGAAGTCCGAGCTGTTTCACTTGAACTGCCCAAACAGAAACCCAAAACACCTGCAAGACGTGAATCGTGGAGCAAACACACACCGCGAGCCCATCCTATTGGTAAGTACCCAGAATTCCTGACCAAGCCCGGAGGGTATCCCGGTTCCGGTGGGGGCGAGGTCTGGGTACAGGTGATTGCTGAAGACGGGAGTTGGGGGCTGGGGCGCTGTCAATATGGCCGTCCAACTGTAGCGATTATTGAGGACATCTATGCACCGCTTTTGGTTGGGCGGGATTGTTTTGCTATTGAGTATCTGAACGATCTAATGTGGCGGGCAACGCAACCCGTCGGTTCGGCTGGTCATGCCGACATCGCTCGAAGTGGGGTTGACTTGGCCTTGTGGGATTTGAAAGGCAAGTTGCTCGACCAGCCCGTTTATCGGCTGATTGGTGGACCGAGCCGGGAGGCAATTCCGTTGTATGCCACCTGTGATGATCTGGATTGGGCGCAGGAACTGGGGTTTAAACGCTTCAAAATCACGAATCAAGTGCATTATGAGATGGGTATTGATGGTCTGAATCAGATGGTCGAGAAGGTTGCCAATGCACGTGAGCAACTTGGATATGAAGTTGAATTGATGATAAATCCAGTTATGGCCTATAATCTGTCGTTTGCGGTGCAGTTGGCTGATCGGCTTCGTCCTTATTATCTACGCTGGATGGAAGAACCATTGATCCCACCTGATTTGGAAAGCCATATTGAATTGAAACGGGCTGTGCCTTGGATGCCGATTGCCACCGGAGAACATCATCATGGACGCCACGCTTTTCGTCAATTGATCGAGCATCGTGCGGTTGATGTAGTGCAACCGGACATCTTGTGGTGTGGCGGACTGACAGAAGCGCTCAAAATTTATTCGATTGCTGAAGCAGCCGGTATTCCCACGATTTTGCATTGTGGTGCCAATAACCCTTATGGACAGCATTTTTCGATTGCGATGCCGGAGTGCCCAATGGCTGAATATTGGCTAGGAACAGACCCTGGTGTTCCACTAGACGAAGTATGTCCGATTCCGGGCATGGCGATGCCAGTAGACGGTCAAGTTACACCGAGCGATGGCCCCGGATTTGGCATGGATATTAAGGCGGACTGGATTATACCGTACCGTCTTCCAGCGTAGATTTGGCACCGACAAATTAAAAAGATGGCAAATCAGATACAGCAATTTCTATATTTTAGGGTGATTCACACACGTGGATAACGCTATACTCTATAAATCTGAAAATATACACTCAAGGGGATTTCATGAGCAAACGTAAACTACTCATTACAGGCGCTGCCGGAGACATTGGTACCATCCTATTCAACAATCTACCAACAGATCATTACGATCTTGTTCTGGCGGACATCCGCGAACCAGACTACGAACACAACCATCCATTCATCAACTTAGACATCGCCAATCTAGATGACTTCATTAAAGCCTGTGAGGGGGTTGATACCATTATCCACATGGCAGCAGATCGCCGCACCACCGCTCCTTGGGAAACACTGCTCCCCGCCAATGTTATTGGTGCTTACAACGCCTTTGAAGCAGCGCATCAAGCCGGATGCCGTCGCGTTATATATGCTAGCAGTGTCAATGCTGCCAGTGGCTATCCAGATGACATTCAACTACGCACAGACCTACCACCACACCCCGGTAATCTCTATGGCGCAACTAAAGTCTGGGGCGAAATGGTGGCACAAGTTTATGCTGATCAGAAGGATTTATCGTGCATCTGTCTGCGCATCGGCTGGTTGACAAAACGCACCAATGTCGAGCGCTTCTTCAACCCAATCGCGCTACCCATGATCCTCACTCACGAAGATGCTTACCGCCTAATTTTGGCCTCTATCGAAGCGCCGGATGATGTACGCTATGGTGTATTTAATGGCACATCCGACAATCTCTACAAACGTCAGGACATCAGCAATACCAAAGCCATCCTTGGTTATGATCCACAGGATGATTCTTTTGCTCTCAAAGCAGAATACGAAAAAGATCGCAAATATTAATAGCGGAATTGTATTCAGCAGTTGCGAGGCGGTCGTGACAGATACTTTTTCAGATATTTACTGACCTATTTTCTGATTTTAATACAAAAAGAACGTATGTTTCACTCATGTGGGTGTGTCGGGGTAGTTTTAAATCATGTAACATAAATTTATGATGCAAATTAGGACAACAATAAACGGCTTAGTCGTTGTTGTGTCATAGTAAACCGATTGATATTGTTGCATATATTGAAAATTACAAGGACGCATTCAGATGCCAATTCAACTACAGTGGTTAGTACAAGATCGGGTTATCTTTGGTGAATATTCCGGAGTGATTACAGCCGATGAGTTTCGTCAAGCTATGTCGCAGACCATGACCATGATAGAGTCTTCAACAATGCCGTTAGTCCATGTTATTGTGGATAATACACATGTCGATGAATACCCCAAAAGTATCCCTGTGCTCCATGATGCCACCAAAGACCTCTTTTCACATCCGCGCTATGGATGGCTTTTGGTTTATGGTCAAACAGATCGCCTGTCGAGTTTCTTCCTCCAAGTTATCACCAGCTTATTCAAAGTGCGATTTCGGATGATGCAATCGAGAGCAGATGCTGTTGCATTTCTGCAACATGTCGATGTGTCAATTGAGGCGAAATTCGAATAGATAACTTGTAAACAGAACACATCGGATTGATCTAAACGCTTCGATGTGAAAACCCTATTTTTGATACATCACAAGCGAATTACTCACTACAAAATACAGTTAAAATTAGCGGTTATTTTACCCGCAAAACAGCTTGTGACATTCGTCTATAAAACACGTTAAATAAATCGGGTTTTATTTGACAACAGCTTAACGTTAGCTTAAACTGTTAGTATCTAATAACAGGGGGCTATCCACCGATATGATACCAAATAAATTAGTAGATAGACTCATAACTCAAACATAAAACGCGGACGCGATACCATTTAATTGCGCCGCGTTTTTTTATTCTAAAGAATTTAAATGACGTTAGACGAAAGGACAAATCATGGATGCAAGCATGATTAACAAGATTCAAAAAGCAAAAGAATATGCTGATCAACCAGAACGTGCAACATTCAACAGCCTAACCGTGGAATTCCGTGGGGATAATAGCGTTTATATAGTTCAACTTGGCAATGATGGCTGGTCATGCACCTGCCCTGGCTTCCAAAAATACGCCATCTGCCCACATATCATGGCGCTCGAAAAATTGTTCAAACCCATAATTAAACGCGAACCCGTACCGTATGCACCCGGTCAGAACATTGTCAGTGATGTGAAGAAAGCAAAACGGTACGCAGACGAAACCGACCGCATCACAATCAAATCATTCGATTGCACCTTTGAAGGGTATAACAAACCACACCAAATCACATATGATAATGGTAAGTGGACAAGCACCGCATCCTTCTTCCAACAACGTGGTGTATGCAGTCACACAATGGCACTTGAAAAAATCTTGAAGGGGTTCGTAGAACCTGTTCGTACCGAGCCAGTTGTGTAGGCATCTGTATATAATAAGCGGGTTATCTGAGACCCGCTTCTCCCCTCCTCTCTTATTGTATTTTACTGTAGTGATACCTACATATGACTCCTAACGACATAATCCTCATATCGCAACATATCTCGCCTGTACCTCAATCTGAGATTGATATGCTTGAAGAAAAGTTTAATACGACTTTGTCAGATGACTATAAAATGTTGATGACACAATTTGGCTATGGAGAGTTTGCTGGCGAAATTACCTTTCGCACACCTAAAATGGTCCTAGATGAGCTTGAAAGTCATCGTAATATGTGGCATGACTTTTATCGACCTAATGGTGCCGCACAACCTTGGTTTGATAATGAGCAGGATGTCATGACTTATGAGCAAATTATGAAGTCGATCTTGTTGGGATCATCATATAATAGTGATGAACTCATTCACTGCCCGGATAATAGTGATTTGATATATATAATTTCAATTGATCCTGCAAAGCTTGTGACGGTAAAGGCGGATTTTCAATCAATTTGTCGTGAAATACACGAGTTTGAATTTCAGTACACTTTTATGCCGTTTCATGACAATCGCTATGTATATGCACGCCAAGCAACAAAATACACAATTGATCGTCTGAAATGCCTTGATTTCTGCAATACTTATTGGGGATATGACGGCATTGTCAGTCGTAGACAACATGAGAGTGCCGGTTCATGGTGGTTATATTTTTTTGTCCCACAAATTGGTGGTGAAGTTAGCTTTGGGGCTGATGATGGTAAGACACATATTGTGCACGAAAGATCTGGTGGTGTTTCGATTTACCAAGGCAATCCAGATGAGCAAAAACACTTAAACGTCTCGATACGTGTCGATGACGCGTTCAGGACAGAAGCTACCGACTTTCTACAAGCATTAGAAGCATCAAAATTAGTTATGTGGGATTAGATAATCATAACTAGGGTTGATGTTCATCGTCCGGCACATGACCTAACCACTGCCAAACCAGTAACGCCACCAGCGCAAATCCAACCAAAATCAATCCAGTTGTCACCGCCGCATCAATATCACGTTCGAGTATATTATAGATGAGCAAGGGCATTGTTTGAGTGCGTCCCTGTAGACTGCCTGCAAACAAAATTGTCGCGCCAAATTCACCTAATGCGCGTGCCCAACTCAAGACCAGCCCGGCAGCTAATGCCCGTGCCGTCAGCGGAGCAGTTACAAAAAAGAACAACTGCAATCCACTTGCCCCATCCACCCGTGCCGCGTCTTCGACCTCACGTGGGACACTCTGAAAGCCAACTTGTGCCGAGCGTATAAAAAAGGGTGCAGCAACAAACGTCTGGGCAATGATGACTGCTGCTGTTGAAAAAGGTAGGGTGATGTCGAGTTGATCAAGCGTCGGACCCAAAAATCCGCGTCGTCCAAACGTCAGCAGTAACGCCAGCCCTGCAACCGCAGGCGGTAAGACAATCGGCAATTCGACCAGCACATTGATGAGTCGTTTTCCTGTAAATTGCCACCGCGCTAGAATATAGGCTAAGGGTGTGCCAAATAAAATCGTAATCACAGCAGTGATGACAGTTGTCACTAAACTGAGTGTAATCGCAGTGGGAACAAGCGAACTATCTAGAGACTGCCATGCCTGCGATTCTAAACTGTTCAGTGCGAGCACAGCAATTGGCAAGCTGAGAAATAGAATGCCAATGCCCCCAATTATAACCAGTACCAGTCGTCGCATTATTGCTCATCCAATGCGTTAAAAAGACACAACAAAATGCAAGCGTTCGGGTTCTCTTCGGCTATAATGGCGGTAAATCCCCAATCCGTCATAATCGCTTGTCCCACAGGGGATAACACAAAGTCAATGAATGACTGTGCTAGTTCGGGTTGATTCGTATCATCCGTGATAGCAATTGGATACGTCGCAATGGTATTAATCGCATCTGGAATGGGTATCGCAAGCACATCATCAGCAATATCAGACGTCACATCGGATAGATACACAATGCCAGCATCGGCTTCCCCAAATGCAATTTTGGCAGATACTTGGCGTACATTCGGCTCTTCCGAGACTAAATTTGCCATAACTGCGGTGTAATAAGCTTCCCCATACTCTGGCATGGATACCAAGAGGGCAAATAAGGTATCGGTATAGGTGCGGATTGGTACATCGGGAGCTGCTAATATCAAGGTGATGCCCTCAGTTGCGAGGTCATCTAATGAGATGATATTGGCAGGATTATCGGATGGGACAATCAGTGTCAATTTGTTCTGGATGAATATCTGTGGTTCACCTGCGATGCGTCCACCGTCAATTGTGCGTTGCATCTGTATTGGATTGGCGCTGGCAAATAAGTCAGCAGGTGCGCCTTGGTCGAGTTGTGTCGCGAGTGTGGATGATCCACTGAAATTGAATAAGATATCAACTGTTGGGTTATCCGCCTCGAATGCCGTTGCCATCGCTTCGAACGCATCAGTCAGAGACGCGGCAGCAAAGATAATCAGTTGTTGATCCTCTTGGGCATCTGTAAAGCAAACAGAGATGAATAAAGATAGGATAAACAGAATACGAATCTTATGATGTGTCAAAGTAAATCCAAGGACTAGATACAAAGTTAATATAACGCATCTATTCTATCATGCGATATAAGTGCGTCAATTAAATTTAATTAAAAACAGAACAAAAATTCTAATTTCGTACTATACTATGTATGTGAATAAAAAGAATAGTCCGTAAGTTTGCAGGGATATACATATGGATAATATATTGTCAAACAAGTATTTAAAGCATGGCAAACAGATAATAAGGCATTATTAGATAGTTTGTTAGCCAACATATTTACGTTCACGAGTCCGAATGATGACACAATATCTCGTGAAGCATATTGGGATGTGTGTTGGGTACATCGTGATGTGATTGCAAACTTTGATTTACTAGACATTGTCACGACTCAGCATACTGCGTTCGTTCGTTACAATTGCAAGTTACACGATGGGAAAGCCTTCCAAAATGTTGAGTATATGACAATTAGCAATGGAAAAGTAACGAGTGTAACTGTGTACTTTGGTCATACATTAGCTGAAGCTCGCGAGTAATGGAGAGAACATGACAGCTATATTTGAAGGTCGTATATCGGATTCCCCTTACATTGAACACTTCTGGCAGGGTCATGTTAAAGCCGATTACCATCCAATCTGTCCAGCGGATAAGAATTGGAATCTTCTGTTTACTAGAGAAAACGGTAAGGTTCGTGTAACTGTCGAGGGAGCAACGACACAACACGTACCTAAAACACAGTATGCAGGACGTGAATTCTTTGTGATTAAATTTAGTTTAGGTGTATATATGCCATATTTGACACCGGATCGTATGGTCAACGGGGATGTTCACTTACCAAATGCTTCTGATAATCGCTTCTGGTTGAATGGTGATTCTCGACAACTTCCAGACTACAACAATGTTGAAATATTTGTCGAGTGGTTGATGCGTGATGCAGTTCTTGAAGTTGACCCAATTGTAACATCTTCGTATCAATCTGTAGACGCTTCACCTCGTACAATTCGACGACGATATCGTCACACAACAGGCATTACCCCCAAGTTAGTTGAGCAAATCGAACGAGCGCATCAGGCGGTTAAATTATTACATACTGGCACTCCACTTATCGATATAGCCTATAAAGTCGGTTACAGTGATCAAGCTCATATGTCCCGTTCTATTAAGCGATTTTACGGGATGTCTCCATCAGCAATTATTGTTCAATCCAAATAGATGTCCGTTTTTTTCAAGACATTAAGGAATGATCGGTCTATGATAATTGCAATGATATAAACATAAAGGGGTAACTGATATGCGTAAAATTATTCTTGCAATGCACATGTCACTTGATGGATTCGTTGCTGGACAGAATGGCGAGATGGATTGGATTGTTTATAATAAAGATGCTGCAGACGACGCGCACACGTTACATGAGTCAACCGATACCGCCATTTATGGTCGCGTGACCTATGAGATGATGAAAAATTACTGGCAACCTGCCCTTGAAACTATGACGGAAGACGATGTTGATTATCCGCATACCCAATGGGTCAATGAAGCAACTAAAATTGTGGTATCAACCACACTTGAATCCTCAGATTGGAAGAATACTCACATTATCAAATCAAACATTGAGACAGCATTTAAACAGATGAAGCAAGAATCCGGTAAAGATATGTGGTTACTCGGTAGCCCAACGCTGACCCGAACGATGATGCAACTCAATCTGATTGATGAATATCGAATCAACATCAGCCCTATTATATTAGGAAGTGGGAAACCATTTTTCTTGACTATCAAAGAATCAATTAACCTTAGACTAATTGATACCAAGTTGTTTGAGGGTGGTGCAGTGGGTTTACGTTATGTTCCCATAACAAGTTAAGGCTATGAAATAGGGGGATGTTCCCCCCATTATGTTCTATGTCTGAGTGGTGATATATTTCAAAATTTCAACGACTTGATCAGGTGTTTCGGTAGTCGCAATCGCGGATGCGTCTACTTCTTTGAGCGCGTGGGTTAAGTCTGGCGCATGTAGTGTAATCACAGACTTGCCTTTCGCAGTCGCATACCCCGCTTCGAATGCGGCGTTCCACTGACGATATTTATCTCCAAACTTAACAACCACCACATCAGATTTTTCAATGGCGGTCTTGATGCGGACGCTATTGATTTTGGCGGCTTTATGGTCGTACCAGAATTTTTTGTCCTCATCGCCGAGAATATCACCACCCACGCTATCACTGGCGGCGTGGGTTACAACAGGGGTGAGAATCGTGATCGGCAAATTATGGGCTTCAACTCCCTGTGAGATTTGTTCGCGCCAATCGCTATGAATTTCACCAGAAAGATAGACGGTTAGGTTTAGCATGATGGTTTCCCTTCTTATGGACTGTTTTATCATGCCCCTAAGTTACCGAGAAACCCATACCAATTCAACGCAGAAAACGCTTAGAATTTATAATGAGCGGTCGGTTGTTGTAAAATATGTCAATTTTAATCAAATGATCCGGATAGCAATATGCTAGAGTAAAGATATAGACGCAAAGGTAACCCCATGACACCTGTAAATAAAGCGATTTGGTTTATTGAGAGTCATTTTGATGATGATATCAACCTACAGACTATTGCCGATATGTCTTATGTCTCACGGCATCATCTCGTGCGGGCATTTGGTACGGCAACGGGCTATTCAGTCATGCGGTATGTGCGGGCAAGACGATTGAGTGTCGCCGCCGAAAAATTAGTGACAGGTGCGCCGAATATCTTAGATGTCGCAATTGATGCTGGCTACAACTCACATGAAGCTTTTACCCGTGCATTTTGTAATCAATTTGGAATTACGCCGGAAGCCTTGCGTCGGCAACAGCATCTGGAAAATATATCTCTAGTGGAGCCAATTATCATGACAGAACAAACCTATAATAATCTACAACCGCCCCAAATAATTACGGGAAAATCCATCCGGCTTGTCGGACTCACCGAGCGCTATAGTAATAATGCCCCTGCACATATTCCATCGCAATGGCAACGATTTGGTCAATATCTTGATTCATTCGATGCAATCCCGAACCGTACCGAACATGTAACATATGGTGTGTGCACATATATGCACGATAATGGCGACTTTGATTATATAGCAAGTGTTGCTGTCTCAGATTTTGAGAATGTGCCTACAGAACTAGCAACATTTTCATTGCCTGAACAGCTCTATGCTGTCTTCACTCATACCGACCATATTTCAACAATTAGCCAGAGCTGGCACACCTTATGGAACAAGACTTTACCAGAATCTGGCTACGAATTTATTGATGCACCCACATTCGAACGCTATGATGATACATTTGATCCGGTAACTGGCACGGGTGGTATTGAACTGTGGGTACCCATCAAAAAAGCATAGTTAGAACTTTCATAGTGTGGCACATTATGTCGCCACACTGATCTTCTCGTATAGCTTTTCAGTATCGGATTTACGGCAGAGTTCGGTTCCGGGTGTCATAACCGTCGCTGTCCCCGCTGCAATTCCCCAACGAACTGCATCAATCAAATCACGCCCTTCAGCCAGCCCCATGACTATACCGCCGACCATACTATCACCTGCGCCGACTTTACTTTGGACTTTGACCAGTGGTGCACGCATATGGGCGTAGTCAGTTGCTGTCACTAATGACGCACCAGCGGCACCCATCGATACAACCATAACCTCCGCCATCCCCTCAGAAATTAAACGGCGGGCGATTGAAATGAGATGCTCCTCACCGAGCACTTCTTCACCGGAAAATGTCTCAAGTTCTTTGAGGTTCGGCTTGAGCATATACACGCCTTTACCAAATGCTTGGCTGAGGGGTTTGCCGGATGTATCAACAATGACGCGAATATCATATTCGGCGGCGTAACGCGTGATCTCGCCGTAGAATTCGATCGGTACACCAGGGGGCAAACTCCCACTAGCGACAATATACTGTGGCTCAAGTTCAAATACCGCTTCAATCGCATTAATCCATTCATCGGCATTTAGCTCAGGACCTGGCATATTAAAACGGAATTGTAGCGTCGAGCTTTCTTCGAAAACAGCAAATCCTTCGCGGGTTAATCCATCGATTTCGACGGGTTGATTGGTGATTCCTTCTTCATCCAGTAGTTCCTTGAGCATCACACCTGTATGACCACCGCTGGTATAGACAGCCGTTGATGTGCCACCGAGGAACTTAATCGCCCGCGAGACATTGATGCCACCACCACCGGGGTCAAATGTCGGGGATTCGCAACGCATTTTAATTTCGGGAGCTACCGTCCCAATGCTGGTGCTGACATCCAATGATGGATTCATCGTTAATGTAACAATTTTTTCCATAAATCGTTTTCCTCATCCACTGTACTTATAAAATCTGTCATATTGTATCGTATGCACATTAAGATTTGTCAATCGGATAGTTCCTATGACATAACGGTTTGATCTACGATTCACCAAATTTTGCGCTATAATATCGGCATGACACAGACACAAACCTACACACATCCCAACTCAACAACCTATCGCATCACCCAAATTTTAGTCTTAATTGGGTTGATTGTTCTCTTACTGACAATCCCACTACAGATCATGATTGCTGTGCTATTTCCTCAGGCGATGTTATTTTACATGTCGGCAATTATCACATTGTTGTTTGTCGCGCCGTTGTTATTGTATCTTGTCACCACTCCGACCGTCTCACTTTCAGCCGAGGGCATGACGATCCACCCATTTATCGGCAAACCGCATCATTTGACATGGGACGAGATCGACCGTGTCGCGTATTATCCGCTGTTACCACGCCAAAATCATGAAGTAAATAAACGGCTGGTTGTTGGTCGTAAACGTTATAAACCGGCTGAGGGTATTATGCTGATTTCCTCTAAATTGCCACAAGTCTATCGTATTGGTGGATTTTTTGCTGGTGAACGCGGGCGGAAGATTATTGCATTAACCAATCGCACCCATACCAACTACGACTATCTCCACAAACAAGTCATCAAACAAACGCAAACAGACCTCAACGATTCCTAACGCCAAATTGTGTCACAACCGCTCGCAATATTAGACAATCGCAATAATTAAAAACCTTAATTATCAAAATGAATAATTAATATATAATCAACTTGCATATAGCTATTTTATTGTTAGGAGTAAGAGATATTGTCACAGCAAGACATACAAGTAAAAACAGGTCGTTTAACAGATATGCTCGGGCAACTCGAAGATAAGCAACAACAACTTGAACAACTTGTCGAGCACATCCCCCTATCTATTGCAATGTTTAATACGAATATGGAATATTTGGTTGCCAATCGTATGTGGATTGATGGTTATGGGCTCGGTGACCAAGACATTATCGGTAAAAGCCACTATGAAATTTTCCCCGAAATTGGCGATGATTGGAAAGCGATTCATAAACGCTGTCTAGCCGGAGATATTGATCGTAATGACCGTGCGCCATTTCCACGGGCAGATGGCAAAATGGATTATATCCGCTGGGAAGTACGTCCGTGGTTTCGTAAAGATGGCGGTACAGGCGGGCTTGTGATGTATACCGAAGTCATCACACAACGCGTCGAACTTGAGTTAGAGCGTGAAGACTTACTGAAACGCGAACGGGAAGCACGGGAAAAAGCCGAAGAAGCAACCCGCTTGAAAGACTTATTCCTCGCGACAATGAGTCATGAATTACGCACCCCGCTGAATGCGATGATGGGATATTTGCAACTGTCATTGTTTAGCGGTCAACTTTCAGAAGACAATCAATATATGATTGAACGGTCACTCGGCAATAGTAAACGCCTACTAACACTGATTAATGACATCCTCGATTTGTCACGTATTAATGCAGGTACACTCAAAATCGTCCCTGCTGATGTCTCCATCAAGACGATCACGGATACGATTTATAGGGATATCTCATTACAAGTAGGGGATAAACCGATTGAATTTATGATGGTTGTTGAGGAGTCCATCCCCGAAACCATTACACATGATAGCGATCGTATCACCCAGATTATCATTAATTTGTTGACCAATGCGATTAAATTTACTGAGGATGGGCATATTAAAGCGGTAGTCAACTGTAAAGATGACACACTCATCTTACAAGTCGAAGACACTGGAAAAGGCATTCCGCCATCAAAGCTTGAATCTATCTTTGATGATTTTGTACAGATGGATAACTCGATGAAGCGACAACACCGTGGTGTTGGACTAGACTTAGCGATTGTCAAACGCCTTGTCATGATGATGGACGGCACCATTAATGTCGAAAGTGAAGTCAATGTCGGTAGCACATTTACAGTGACATTACCACTTAACTTGCCTATACACGATACTACAACAGAAAGTGAATAACATATAATGAATAGCATTCCAAAAGCATTTGATGGTTGGACTGTTTTAGTTGTCGAGGATGAAGCTGATAGCATGGATGTCGCCTACCGTATTCTGACGTTAGCAGGAGCAACGGTACTCCAAGCAGGCAATGGACAAGAGGCTCTAGACATCCTCAATAATAGCACACCAGATTTCATCCTCTCGGATTTGTCGATGCCTCACATGAATGGTTGGGAGCTTCTAGAAACATTAAAAGAAGACCGGCGCACCATAGATATTCCAGTTATTGCATTGACAGCCCATACCATGCCCGGTGACCGTGAAAAAGCCATTCGAGCAGGATTTCATAACTACATTTCTAAGCCATTAGATTTGTCCAAGTTGATCAATCAGTTGGTGAATATTCTCGTGGACTTGCCACAGTTCGAAGACGCACTCAAACACTTCCAATAACATTACACTCAAGGAGATTTACACAATGTCATCAACTATTTTAGTTGTCGAAGATGAACACGATGCCCGTGATGTGATGTCACGTTTACTAAAATCTGTAGGAGATGTCGATTCAGTTGTCTCAGCCGAAGATGCACTCGTCAATATACAAGAAAAACACTATCAACTTGCCGTGATTGACCTGTCCTTACCAGAAATGGATGGCTTTGAGTTACTCCAAAATATCCGCCAAGATGGACATACAATGCAGTGTATTGCAGTGACAGCATTCCATACACCAGAATTGGAACAACAAGCCTTGCAGGCTGGTTTCGATGGCTATCACCCTAAACCAATTGACCATATGACCTTTATGGCATCATTAGGATCGTTATAATCATCATTTATCTAAATTTGTTGCCCTCTTCAATAAAGTGAAAAGGGCAACAATCGCCTTAAATTATCTTGACTATACCAACTCGCGTAAACCTCAACCAATGCTGCGCTTAGCTAAAACTAAACGACGATAAATATCAACATCTCTTGCTATTTGTCTAAATCTGTTGTACCCGAAAGTACTATAACTCCAAATTGGTAATATGCTATCATATAAATACTTAAAGCAAGCTCAACCGTTTACTTAGTTACAATGAGGTGTAAGTTGGCAAAAGTATCGGATGTAAAGAATGCAATTAATCGTGGAGATAAAAAACAAGCCCTCAAGTTATTAAAAGAAACCCTCACCAAAAACCCCAGCGCAGAAGCATGGTATTTAGCCGCACAATTATCTAATGATGATACTAAAAAGAAACAATACCTCCAACGTGCTCTGAAGCTAGACAAACGTCATGTTAAATCCCTAAATATGCTGAACGACCTCGGCAGCACTACACAACAAAGCAGTGATGGTTTCTTGACACGAGCTTGGTACTTCGTAGAAGATTTTGGACAAGATAGCCGTTTATTAGGCGGCATGGGACATTATCAAAGAATATCAATTGTCTTGAGTACGTTTGTCATGGTGATAGCTGGCTTTTTAGTCATCTTGAGTAGCATCTTTTCTGGAAGTGATGCATCTACACCACCTGTGGTTGAACGTTTGGAGGCAGAACCACTCCCATTCAATCTAGAGACCGATACATTTATAAATCACTTTGAATCCAGTGAATTGACAATTGAACAAATTGACCAGATTGAACTAAGTGATGAAGAAAAGGTCTTACAAGTCGAGATGGACAATGGATTAGGGACAATTGTGACACGTACTTTCAATATCACCAATCAATACATCTTAAAGATAGCAGATGCAGAACAAACACATGATGTAACGGTACAGTTCTATGGATCATTTTTAGAAGCTTCATATCATCAGATCGTATTAAAAGGTGAAGCTGAAGATACGTCTATCGAATACCTCAATAATAGTATTTTGATTTATCCACAGGTCTTAAACGAAGCCACTGCACAGACTCTCATTGATGTTTATAGAGATGCGCCAACGCCTGTCAATTCATAGTTATTAGGGAGACATTATCATGAACTTAAATCGTAGAGCGAATGATTCATCAATGCAAAAAGGACAAGGAATGGCAGAATACGCCTTAGTTATTATCCTTGTTGCTTTTGCATCAATCGTTATTCTGACTGTACTTAGTGGTGACGCAGGAGAAATGTTTGCATCAATTGCCTGTACAGTTCGCGGGGATGAAGACTGTGATATAGGGGGCACATGTTCGGGTGAACAGCTTGTTTTTAGTGACCCCAATGCTGCCTTTGGATGTTTGACAGAAACTAGCTTTGTGTTGGCGGTTGATACCACATGTGCCAATGCTCAGTTGTCATTAACCAGTTATGGCAACCTAGCATATGATACAAACCTCGAACTATATGGTATTTTTGTAAATCCTGCATCCGGGGGCGAATGTATCGGACGGTCAGCAGGTGGATTAGCTCCGCTAGGAACATATACGGTTGTCTCGACACATCCAGATGGCAATACCAAAACGCACACAATCCCATAATTACCCACAATATTTGAAAGCTATCATGCTCATATTGATAGCTTCCCTTTATATAACCATCACTCTATACCTACTTTTTAAAAGTCCAAACTTCTGTGTAGATTCTCAATATAAGTTATCAAAACATCTAGATTATGCGTCTAATTTCATTGAGACCTGATGTGTGATTAAGCGCTAGCTTAGGTCAAGCATATATTATGATGCCATTATATAAGTCAAGAATAGGATCACACGATGCCGAATGCACTTATCTGGGGCGCATCCAGTGGTATGGGGCAAGCACTTGTCAACCAACTCAGCGATGCAGGGTGGACAACCTATGCTGTTGCCCGCGATACCTCTAAAATCCCTTCAACTGCTGATTATACCTACGAATTTGATGCTGACTCTCCCGATAGTATTTCGCAGGCTTGTTTCCTTGTGTCACAACAGGTTGATGGCGTAGTTGATTTAACTGTATATTTCTCTGGCAACCTCGCTTATGATAAATTGGATGCTATCGGTTACGATGGTTGGATGGCAACAATGAATAGTAACCTGAATGGCGCATTTTTATGTGCGACAGAAAGCTTGCACCTTATGGAAAAAGGTGGGCATCTCATGTTTATCGGGGCATATATTGATCATATTCGTTTACCCAAAATGGGGGCATATGCTGTTGCTAAAGCTGCCCTTGCCGAACTTGTTACAATGCTTCGCAAAGAAAACCGTCGCATGAACATCTCAATTATCCGTCCCGGCGCTGTCGATACGCCCTTCTGGGAGCAAGTGAGTTTCAAAAAACCGGACGATGCCAAATCCCCTGATGTTATCGCACAAACTATTATCCAACATTATGATAGTAATAAAGGTGACGATATTAATCTGTAAACCACACCGTGTATAAGATAAATTGACCACCGACAATAATCTTTAGGTGATATTATCCGTTGGATTTCCCATATATTTCCCTTTTGTTTTGATAAATTGGTCTGATCATGATTATAATAGGGATAGGGATCATGGAATGCTAAGTCATTCCAAACACACATCATAATGCCGTTTAAACGATTAACTTCATAAACGGTTATATACTAGGAATATGCTTGTATGAAATTAACACCATACCAGCTTGGTGAATTGCGTATAGCAATACCGGATAACCAGACATTGTCTCGTGTGATTCGCATCATAGAAAACGAAACACAACCACTAAGTGAAAAACCAGATTTTGATAGTTCATTTATTTCTGAAAATATTGACCTCATCACAAAAGCAATAGATTTTCTCCCCATCTCGTTCTATATCAAAGATCGTCAGAGTCGCTTTATCTTCGCAAATCGCCATACCGCTTATATTTTAGGTCAAGAGTCTAATAGCGATATTCTAGGCAAAACAGATTTTGAGTTTATGAAAGAGTCTGTTGCTCATGAAAATTATGATAAAGAGCAATTATTGATATCAACAAGCACTGCCATATTGAATGAAGAACTATCTTCCATAGATAGACACGGTCAACCGCTGTGGTTATTATCATCAAAACAACCGATTCGTAATGCATCAGGTGATGTCATTGGGCTGGTTGGCGTCAATATTAATATCACGCGCCAAAAAGAAGTTGAACATGATCTTGAAGCAGAACGTAATCTCCTCCGCACGTTGATGAATATGTTAGATGGGCAAATTTTTATTAAAGACCTTAAGAGCCGCTTTATTATTGCGAATCATCAGGTCGTAAAGGGGACTGGTGTAGAGAAATACGAAGATATTGTGGGAACAACCGATTTTGATTATTTACCCGATGATGTTGCCCAAAAGTTCTATGAAGAAGAACAACAGGTCATCCATGATGGCAAACCGATAGTTAACAAGGAGATTCAACACCAGTCGGTGACATCAAATAACCTCGACCAATGGTGGGTATCTACCAAAGCGCCCCTATATGATGAAGATAAAAATATTGTGGGGCTCGTAGGCTTTAACCGTGAAATTACCGAGCAAAAACGAGCGCAACAACGCGAAATCGAGTTTGAATTAGAACGTACCCGACGACAAATTTTATCAGACTTTATTGTTGGGTCGTCTCATGAATTCCGTAATCCAATTGCTACGATTCAGAGTACATCGTATTTGCTAAGTAAAAGTGATGACCCTGATAAAAAAGTACGATATCTTGAAAAAATTAATCGGCAAACTGCTACATTAACCCGCCTGATTGATATGATGAACCAGATGATGGTGTTTGACCGTGGGATTCAATTACATAAAGAAAATTATCCAGCGAAAACTTTCTTTAATGATCTCATGATGGAATTTAAGGAGCGCATGGTAGAGAAACAGTTGACGTTAAACGTTGATGTATCCTCAGAAGTATCAAACATCTATGGTGACCCCACATTGCTAAGACAAGCTCTGTATTCGATTATAGAAAATGCTATTGCCTATACACATGATCATGGCGAAATCAGCCTGCGGGTGACGCTTAACCAACAAAATATAATGATCCTGATTCGTGATACAGGTATTGGTATGACACAAGAAGTTGTAGACCGTGTTTTTGAACGGTTTTTCAGAGCTGATGCATCTCGTTCACTCAGTGGCTTCGGGTTGGGCTTATCCATTGCTAAACGCATTATAGAGTTGCATCGTGGTGATATATCCGTAACTAGTGAAGCCGGTGTTGGGAGCGAATTTATAATTAAGCTACCAATGCAACCCACCTACGACTTGGCAGAGTAACGCCATAGGTAACAGTAAAACACCTCAAATATGATACACTGCATCCTGTAAACCACACACTAGCAGGAGGTATCACCCATGGAACAATTTTTTGTTGATATGCTCGATCGTATTGAAGGATTACATGAACATTACGCGCAATACATGGCAGGCTTGAGCACCGAACAACTCGACTGGTCACCTGCCGATGATATGAACTCATTGTGTGTATTGGCGATTCATGTGACACAAGCTGAACGCTATTGGATCGGGTTGGGGCTTGATAATGTCATTGACCGCGATCGTGATGCAGAATTCATAGCACAGGGACATACTTTAGACGATTTGCTAGCACGGTTTGAAGCGAATCGTGCATTTTATAAAACTGCGTTTGAAACAATCTCTGTGAGTCAATTTGATGAAGTCGTCAAAAGTACCCTATTCCCCGACCGACCATTTGAATGCACCCGTGCTTGGGCAATATTACATGCACTTGACCATACCGCAGAGCACCTCGGACATGCAGGCATGACCCGCCAACTATTGGATGCAAAATCATAACAGGAGACAATGATTGACAGATTTCAATCCATATTGGTTTGATTTATTGGAAAGTGGACTTATGTCTGCTTTACCTTATTTGGAGAACAGTAGTTATCCAAACATGCGCCAGACAACCGAAAATCTGATAAAACATGGCGTACAGTCCTTTGATGATATTCTTGCTTTAGTAACCGATACCTCACAACCCGACGCAATACGTAAAGAGGCGATAACAGCTGTCTCGTGGCAAAAAGATGAAGAACATATCCCGATGTTGATTCAGGTGTTGCAAGATCAATCCGAGTCGAGTGATCTACTGCATTGGATACTAGTCATTAGCTCAAAATATCGGCATCATGATTTTGTCCAACCATTGATCAATATTATCCAAAACTCTGACGATGATCTATCACGGCTAACAGCAATACAATCACTTGGTATGCTGGAAGTAAAAGAGGGTACAGAATTTATCTTCGACAACCTTGTTGATACTACCGATGAACAAACGCGTCTGACTGCAATCCGCTCGATTATGTGGATGAACCCGCATGTAACGGATAAAATGATTGATCGTTTTGTCGAAATCGCCAAAGATAAAAACGAGTCTAATCTCATGCGTGCAATGGCAACCGAAGCATTAGGGGAATTGCATAGGTATGAACAAGTCCCCTTCGTTATTGGACAACTGAGTGATCCCGACCCTGATGTACGATATGAGGCGTGTTGGTCATTGCATTTACTAGAAGCAAAAGAGGCAATTCCAGCAATTGAAGCACTCTTAGATGATGATCGCAAGCCAGTTGGTGCAACGATAGATCATCCAACCGTTGCGATTATTGCACAATATGCTATTGATTATCTTCAAGGCAAAGGTACTGACTAGTCTCCAAACACCTCAATATCAGGGGTACTGGAGACAGCAGAAAACCACAATAAAAATCGGGCAGGCACAGGTTCAAGGGCTTGTCCGGTTAAATCGCCGTTGATCGCTTGCCCGCTGATATTAAACTCACTGCCTGTATTTTGATCAACCCACTCACCATCAACATAAGATAAATCTACTGTTAATCCATCACCTAACGCTGTGAAATAAGCGACTCCCGTATCACCCGCATTATCGGCAAGTACAACAATTTCTTGATCTTCGATGATCGTTGTCGTGGCTGATGGCGCAAGGTCTTCTAATGGAAAAGCAACCGACTCGTCATCGAGCATTACAACAAGGACATGATCACCCGGGCTCAGGCGACGGTCGGCTAAAATCGCGGCGGAAATAGGAAAGAAGCTTCGTCCAGAATTGAGGATGTCGATATAATCTCGGAATGGATCAAGGTGATACGGGGCGTTTGTCGGACGCATCAACACCACTGTATCCGGATGATCCGTCCGCCACTGTTCCCATGTAGTTGTAACAAACGGCAAAATATCTAAAGTTTGATTGACGCGCTCACCCAGAATAGACACACCCTCAGCTTGAAACCAATAAGAGTTACTATCAGTATCGTACATCACCATATCACTCTCATAGAGGGCACTGGTGTTTCCAAAGATCAATTCCTCGCCATCTAGGATACGTGAATAAACAATTGCACTTCGGCACAGCGGACAGTATGAAATAAGCAGAGGCACATCTGCGAGTGTATCATTGACGATTTCATGTCGATTTAAAATATGAAATGGGTACGCGTAGGCTTGCCTATCGTCAGCGACATATCCGATCACCATGAAATTATCACCCATCCACACCACATCATCAGCAGATTCATAGTTGATGGGGAGACATTCGGCAATCTCACCATGACATAACGGTCTGATACGATCGCGTAAACGCTCACGGTCAGCAGGTGTTGCTTCTGTATAGCGCAATGCACGGTTACTCATATTATCGAAGTCATCAAAGATGATATCCATCAGAGGGACGGTATGGGCGATACCGTCAGTTGTGAAAACTTCGCGTTCTTGTGCGACTATAGGCAGACTAGGTAACCCGATAAACAATAGGAGGATACAAAAAATGAGATGATGCCGTTTCATGGTAATTATCCAATCGTCGTTTAGCATCATCATGCAGAAAAAACCTTACACAAGACTTTTATCATTATAGAGATTTGACGAATTCAGCTATTTCGTCGAGCGCTTGCTGTGCCTCGGGTAAGTCGGGTGCATGTGCGTGGAAGACATGCCACATACTGTCCCAAACCTTAAGTTGAACGTTGATACCGCCTGTTTGCGCTTTTTCGGCAAAACGAACGGCATCACTTTGTAAGATTTCATGTTCGCCAACGTGGATGAGTAATAGAGGTAATTGTTCCAATGATGCGTAAACCGGTGATACAAGCGGATCAGATAATAAAGCATCATCGACATAATGACTGGCGGTATACCGTAAATCGGACTCAATTATCATTGGATCGTTATCACGCTGAGACTGGATGCTATCTCCGGTTAGTGTGAGGTCAAGCCATGGTGAAATGAGGATGCCCGCTTTGGGTAATGCGATGTGATTATTCCGCAGTTTAAGCATGGCTGAGGCAACTAATCCGCCACCAGCCGAATCGCCCGCAAAAATAATTTGTGATGGATGATATGTTGTTTCGATTAGATGTCGATACACGTTTACCACATCATCTAACCCAGTTGGGAAACGATGCTCTGGTGCAAGCCGATAGTTCACTGATAGAACAGGAATCCCACAAGCCTGACTTAGCTGTGCAACTTGTAACCGATGCGTCATACACGAACCAACAACAAATCCGCCCCCATGCAGGTAAACAATTAGCGTTGATGCATCAACAATATCGCACTGAATCAACTCACAGTAGATATGGTCAATTTGCCGTTTTTCAATTGTTGTTCCAGTAGGTAGCGGCACATCACGGACTGCGTCTTCCCATTCTTTACGCTGTATCGGATAGGGGCGCGTATCGGGTTGATCAGGTTTATGCAGGCTTTTTCGTATAATTAGGCTTTTTTCACTTGGCATAAGTTGCTCCGGTTGGTCTATAATAGTCTGAGGTGTCAAATCGTTATATATATCGACACCATAATTGTCAGATGCAAAATTTGCAAACTTTAGGAAGACAACATTTGCCAATTCGTACAGATACAACTGGAATAGAACAACGCTATCTGCTGGATATGATTGATGTAGCACAGGGTCGCACACTTGAAATAGGGTGTGGCGATGGGCGTATGACATGGCAATATGCTGAGCATGCCAACCAAGTCACAGCGATAGATGTTGAAGTACCTGCTCTACAAACTGCACGATCCTCCTGCCCCCAACCACTCGAACAATCAGTGTCGTTTATGGTGGGGAGTGCTATTCGTTTACCATTTGCCCCCAATACCTTTGACCGTGCTGTGTTTGCATGGTCATTCTGATGAATTATGCTTGAGGGTATGGTTCATGCCCTACACGATATTCACAGAGTTTTGAAACCTGGTGGTATCTTGCTCGATTTACGTCCGGCTATTGGCGATCGTATCGTGGAAGTTGATCTTGTCTCGGCGACATTGTATGCAGGCATGATTGATGCATCAGCTACAACAGCGGATAAACAAGCTGCTGATAATGCGATTGCACAAGCAGTTGAAGATGGCTGGTATGCACTTGAGCATCAAGAGATATTCGAAATGATCACCGATATGGATACAGCCGATGATTTGCGCGATTATGGCGGATCGTTCCGGCGGAGTGTGCTAGCCGAGGAAATTATTGAGACAGTCGAATCACTGACTGCCGATGAACCCGAGGATAGCTACACCGTTCGTATTCGTCGCAATATGCATATCGCGCGTTACCGGAAAATTGCCAAATCATAGTTCGGAGCACTTATTACGTCACAAATTGATGATCCGGCGTGAAGAAGTTGCGATAGGTCAGATAAGATGCGATTAATCCGGTAAATGTCGCCGCACCGACCAGCATATACATCACGATAATCTGCAAGCGAACCGCTTCCACAGGGGATGCGCCTGCGAGGATCATGCCTGTCATTGCACCGGGGAGTTTAATCAATCCAACGGTTTTGGTTGTATCGACAATCGGGATCATTGCACCACGAATCGACTTACGAAATTGGCTCAACGATGCGACACGACTAGTTGCACCGAGTGCCAGTTTCGATTCAATCAAGAGGCGTTGTTCTTTTAGGTCAACACTTAAACGTGTCATGACGAGTGTTGCCGTGCTCATCGCATTGCCGACTACCATCCCACCTATCGGGATAATATCATTCGGGACAAATTCAAATACCCCTAAGAGTAGCAATGTGCCGACTGTCAATATTGTGCCAATGCCGATCGCAATCGTGCCGACGATGCGCGGTTTTTGCAAATTTTTGGCGCGTCCACCGCTAGTATACCCCGCAATCGAGATCATAATCACCAAGATGAGGGTCGTAAAAATCGGGGAGTCTTGCTCGAAGACGAGTTCTAATGCATAACCTATTAGAATCAGTTGCACAAAACTACGCACAGTGGCAATTAGCAAATCTTTTTCGAGGTCGGCATGTTGCCAGCGCGAGACTGCCGCTGCAATCAACACAAAGACTGTTGATAATAGAAGCCGCGAGAGTTCGTCCATTCCGCCAAATAAATCAGGGAGCATGTTTGTTTTCCTCGGGTGATTGAGTGTGATTAATCTTCTAGACCTTGTGCAAACGCCAAGACATGCGCATCACCATGTTCAGGATCAAGCATTGCATCAACAGTGTCCAACCGCACGATGTTGCCATCCTCTACTAGTAAGACGCGGTCGGCGATGCGACGGGCTTGTTCTACATCATGCGACACCCAAATGAGGGTCAGCCCATTTTCATTTTTTAAGCGTAAGAGAATATCTTCAATCCGATGCGTGATGACAGGATCTAGCGCACTCGTCGGTTCATCAACAAGCAACACATCGGGTTCATTGGCTAAGGCGCGGGCAATAGATAGGCGTTGTTCTTGCCCACCGCTGAGTTCATGCGCATCGCGATCAATCAGCTTATCGGTCAGCGATGCCTGTTCCATGAGGTGTAAGATAGTCTCTCGGCTGAGAGTTTTGTTGCGTAGCATCGGACCATATGCGACATTATCGCCAACCGTACCATCAAAGACAGCAGTCTTTTGGAAGACCATGCCAACTTTACAGCGCAAATCCAAAATTGGCAGGTTGTGAATATCTTTCCCGTTATAGTGGATTGTGCCATCACTGATTGTTTCGAGGCGATTGAGACAGCGTAGTAATGAGGATTTACCACTCCCACTTGGTCCGATAATGACGAGTACCTCGCCACGTTGGACGCTCAGGCTCACGTTCTTGAGAATCGTCTGGTCGCCGCGGTTAAGGGTGATATTTTGAATATCAAAAATTGTATCAGTCATTGGTCGCCTATACTCGATAGATTGCCATCACGCAGACTATAGCGCAGACGGTGTTCTCATACAAATAGCGTGTGTTTATCGTAAAAAAATCTGCTGTTGTTTATCCGCAATTCGGATTGTGCGCTACAATGGTTGGGAAACTGTTTGCGATTAGAGAGGAAGACGATACCGATGTCCATGAATTTATTCCAGCAATTACTACAAGCACAACGCCTCTTTCAAGAAGACTTGTTACGTCGTGCCAATGTGGTTGGTGTAGCTGTCGGCTATAAAAATTACAAAGAAGAAGCGACTGACCGACTGGCATTAGCGGTATTAGTCGAGAAGAAAAAGCCAGTCGAGGCATTAACCGAAGAGGATCTGATTCCATCAGAGATGGATGGCGCACCAACGGATGTTATCGAAATTGGGAGACTAGAAGCATTGACATCCCCGCGTGACCGTTTTCGCCCGACGATTCCAGCAGGAGTAAGTATTGGGCATTATTTGGTTACTGCCGGGACAATCGGTGGTATCGTCTTTGATAAAACAACTGGTGAACCCCTAATTTTGTCCAACAATCATGTGTTGGCGAATAGTAACTTTGCAACCGTTGGTGATCCGATTTTGCAACCGGGACCAACCGATCATGGGGTGCGTCCGAACGATGTTGTGGCGCAATTACATCGCTTCGAACCCATTTATTATCATGGTGAAGTTCCACCAGAACCAGAGCCAACGCCGACCAACCCGCCTGCGCCACCTACAACAACACCAACCCAACCACCGACTACACCACCGCCTGTCGATACCACACCGACTCAACCACCGACAACACCGACTCAGCCACCGACAACGCCGACGCAACCACCAACTACACCGACCCAACCACCGACAACGCCAACGCAACCACCGACTACACCAACACAACCACCGACTAATGGTGGCAATGTTGACACGCCAACTAGTAGTTGCGATATTGTTGATCTGATTGTTGGGATTGGAAATACTGTGGCGCGGATGAATGGGTCTGATAAACGTTTGACCAGTGTACCATCATCACAAGCTGCAACTGCACAAACTACGACCACAACCGCACCTGTACAAAATATCAGCGCACAATCGACCTATATTCACAATAACAGTGTGGATGCCGCTTTGGCTCGTCCTAATAACCCGCAAATGTTTGAACGCGAAATCATGAGCATCGGTAGACCTTCAGCCACAAAACGCCCATCATTACAGATGCAAGTGCGCAAGCACGGACGCACCACAGGCTATACCGAAGCAACAATTACACTCATGAATGCGACTGTCAATGTCTCGTACAATACACCGTCTGGTGTCAAACAAGCGCGCTTTAGTGGTCAAGTTATTACTGGACCAATGAGCCAAGGTGGTGATTCGGGATCATTAATTTTTGAAGTCGGAAGTTTGAATGCTGTCGGATTGTTATTCGCAGGATCAAGCCGTGCGACAATTTTCACACCGATTGATGTTGTACTGGATACAATGAATATTCGGTTTTAGTCAGTTTAGAACTATGAGGGGAATTTTATTCAAGTTCCCCTTATATTACTGTTCACCAACACCCCACAATTCAATAGTGCCATTTGAAAAATGTAGTGCGATTAATGTAGCATCTGGACTAATCTGAAAAGCTTCCACATCTTTTCGTGGCGTGTCTAGTGAAAGTAATAGATTACCCATTCGACTATCCCAAAATGTTAGTAAACCCTGTCCGGGTAACTGCGCTACAAGTAGTTCAAGATCGCAAAGATACAGCCATTCACGAAATTGCCAATCGTAGCGTCCGATTTCTTGCCAGGTTGTTGTATCCCACACAACAGTATCTATACTACTATTTTCTACAGTGATTAGAATACGACTATCAGATGACAGAAACGCGAGTTGATGATGCCTGATAAGTGAATCTGATGGCGTATTTTGGTCAACAAACGTTCTGATTTCATCTGTGCTGTGTGGTGCAGGGCACTCATACGAATAATTAGACTCCAATGTGATATTTGGGGGATAAATATATTGAGAATCAGGCTCACTATATGATGCTTGTATTGTGACTTGGTTCTTCATAAAAGGATGCGTGTAAGCATTTAATTGTGAATCCACATTTAGATCAGCAATGAATGAAAATCCTGTCGTCTCCCATACATGTACATTCTCATCTATCTCATATCCAAACAAATAGCCGTCATCGCTGAATGTCATAGTTCCAATGTGACCTACAAACCCATCTATCATAGCAATTTGTTCTTGGGTTGCAATATCATAGAGGGATAAATGACCGTTCCCAACACCTACGACTGTCTGGCCATCAGGGCTAAATTCCAGATAAGATACAGGAGCCGAGATTGACGAGATTTCCTCACAAGTAACAACATCCCCAAATATAATTTCGTTTCCGGATGCTATCAAAAACAGAGTGGAGTTGGTCGAGCTAAAAACTGCACTACCTTGACCATAAAATAAGTCATCTCTAAATTGAGGATAACAATAATCAGTAGAATCGAGAACATTAATAATGACAGGTATATTGTTACGAGATTCCCAATATAGAAGCCAGTTTCGATCAAGACTCAACTGTGGATTCGTCACTTGTGTACCATTTCTGATCGGTAATGTAACCCATGTAGTGGTTTCATATAATACAATCTCTTGATAACCACCCGCCACTAATCTCTCACCGTCGTGACTAAAAGCAACCTCAACCGGATCATCAAGCACACCATTCGCTTGAAATACTTCTTCTTTTGTTTGTACATCCCATACAATTACATGTCCTCTTCTTCCTGCATATCCACCACCACCCCGTCCAGCAGCTAAATATGCACCATCAGGGCTAAATTCAATATCGGTAAGCCAGCTAAATGTTTGACTTGCATCATAAAACCTCTCAATGAACTCACCAGTATGAAGATCCCAGAAAATGATATTGTAATTTGCATCGAATGATGCCACTGTGGAATTGACTGTGTTAAATGTTAGAGGAGCAAAATATTGATCGAAATAAATCGGAGGTTTGTTTAGGTCATCGGCATCAAATCGCCATGTGCCTGAACTACTCGTCGTAAATATATATTGCCCATCAGGCGACCAAATAGGCTTGCCGAGAATCCCTTTCTCGAATTGCTGTAGCTTTTCGAGATGATGGATATTGTCCGTTGTGATAACTTCGCGATGCAATAATTGAATACTAGTTTCTGCTGAGGGATGACAACCGACAAGCCATACAAAGACAAATATAGAAATATATCGCATAAGCACGTACACCCTTGATTTGACAGGACTCTATCAGACAGTGTAGCAAGTTTATACAATTTGTTTGACTACGATTTCCCTATGCTATTAATCTAATGTCCCCAAATACTTACGGGCATCGTCTATATTTTGTACAATCTTAGGGCCGACCCAACCTTCTCGACGGTCTGTATTTTTGATGAGAATATCTAAGAAGCGTGTCGATTTATTGACCATAACAGTATGACGTAAATTAGGGGGTTGTGTACCTCCGGCATGTTGAAGTGCAGGCATTGCCTCGCGCCCTGGTGGTAAACTCGCTTTCCACAACATAATCAAGTTAACATCATGGTCTTTAGTAGCGACCATCGCGTGTGCTTCGTCAATTGCCTCGATAAATTCTCCCCATGACCAGCCCATACCTAATTCCATCCGTAAGCATGTATGGTTTTCGTCATCCCATGCAAAAACAAATTTTTGTGCCATCGCGTCCTTCCTAACCCTTCAAAATTGTCGGTACTTGGGTGTGCCAATCTGTGGCATTCTGGTAGGCATGTCCTACATTCAGGACTGTTTGTTCTGTATAAGGTGCGCCTAGTATCTGTAAGCCAATTGGCAAACCGTTATTATCTAAACCACAGGGGATGCTCATCCCAGTTACACCTGCTAAGTTGGCTGAAATAGTCAAAATATCTGCTAGAATCATCTGCAATGGATCGCTTGTATTTTCACCGAACTTAAATGCGGTTGTCGGTGCAACTGGCGACATAAGAACATCGACTTCTTCAAACAGTGTATCAAAATCTTGGCGGATGAGTGTACGAACCGCTTGGGCTTTACCATAATACGCATCATAATATCCTGCCGAAAGCGTATATGTACCGAGCATAATCCGCCGTTTGACCTCTTCACCAAACCCTTGGCCACGGGTCGCTTTATATGTAGAGACCAAATCTGCCTTTTCGACACGTGCCCCAAACCGAATCCCATCATAACGGGCGAGGTTCGCGCTGGCTTCTGCAACGGCGATAATATAATAAGCTGGCAGACAATATTCAGCATGCTTCAGGCTGACTTCTTTAACTGTCGCACCCATACTTTCTAATTGGGCAATGGCATCACGTACCGCTTTATCAACTTCAGGTTGTAACCCATCGCCAAAATATTCCACTGGCATCCCGATGGTTAATCCGCTGACATCGGTTGATAGATTTGCGGCATAATCTGGTACTTCGTTGGGCATACTGGTCGAGTCATTCGGGTCTTGTCCGGCAATCACACCAAGCATCCGCGCGACATCTTCTACGGTTTTACCGAGTGGCCCAGTTTGGTCAAATGACGACCCATAAGCAATCAACCCATAACGCGATACACGCCCATATGAGGGCTTGAGTGCCGTCACACCGCAGAATGAACCCGGTTGACGAATACTACCACCTGTATCAGATCCGAGTGTTGCCATCGCCATGTTGGTTGCAACTGCAGCAGCACTCCCACCACTACTGCCACCCGGGACGTGCTCTAAATCCCACGGATTAAGCGTCGTAAAGTATCCGCTATTTTCTGTGGATGATCCCATTGCAAACTCGTCCATATTGAGTTTACCAAGCAAAACAGCACCCGCATCGTATAATTTTTGGATCGCTGTCGCATTAAATACAGGTGTATATCCTTTGAGGATTTTCGAACCACACGTTGTCTCGATGCCTTTTGTCGAGAGCACATCTTTGACCGCAATCGGGATACCCAATAGTGGCTTATCATCGCCATTGGCACGTGCTTCATCAGCAGCTTGTGCTTGTTCTAAGGCGTGGTCTTTTGTCACAGTCAGATAAGCTTTTATCTGCGGGTCATATGCCTCAATCTGGTCAAGGTGTGCTTGTGTAAGGTCTACCGATGTTATGTCCCCCGCACGGAGTTTTTCTAATGCTTGCGAGAGGGTAAGCTGTGTCAGTTCTGTCATCCATTCACCTGTTTTGTTGCGTTAATCATCACGCGACTGAGTATAACACAAACATGGGTTGTGAGAAGATTATTTGGAATTCAGGTAGTGTGTCTATTTCGATTGAACTTTGCGATGAGTAACAATAGCATCTTACACATCTCCTTAAGTTGTTGGTTATGGGTTGTTGGTTTTTAGAGGAAAAGCGTGATTAACGATAGTAGTTACCAACAACAAATAACCGGAAACCAATCACCTGTGTCTGGTTAAACTGACAACTACAGGGTTTCAACTAACTTCAATACACAGTCCGATTTCACGATACCTCATGAGTAGTGGTAGAAGGAACTAACGCCCCAGTTTTTTCTGCACAAACACAAGGAATGGATACGCTAGTGCATCAACATCAACCGTATCTGTCGTCAAAAAGCGTTGATTGGCGCGTTCAAAGTCGTTATGTAAACGTTGCATCTCGCGGATTTGAATCACGGATGGCTCATTCTGGAAGATGGTAATAACGGTTGTATATTGACGCGCCTCAAACAACAACCATTTACTTCGTTCCATTTTGACGGTTTTCGGCTCGACAAATTCCTGTTGCTCAACTTGGCTCAGAATGCTGTTTAATTCGGGGGTTAATTGAGCGACGGGCACATCAAAATCACCAAGTGCTTCGATAATTCGCCCACTACGATGATGATAAATTGCCATGCCAAGGGCTTTACCAGCAGTGGCTTCACGCACAAAGATCGTAGGGACTAAATTTTGCGCTTCCTTCAATACCGTGTTGTCATTGTCGGCAAGTGCTTCGTTTGCGATGGTCAGTTGTCCATTATAGCGATCATACAATAAGTTAAATTGTTCGCGACTAATTTTGCCATCGGAAAATTCTGCAATGAGAGTTTGAATTTTTTCTTCAACTTCTGCTTTAAATGCTTCTGCTTTGGCACGTTTTTGACTCATTGACAGCCCCCAGTTCGTGATTAGATGTCTGTCTTATCATAACACAATATTGCACAGCAACATGATTGAGATGTAATAGATAAACACAATTTTTGCGCCCCTATGCACAAGCCGTTATGATTGACATAAACGATAATTTAGAAAGGAATGTGCTATGTCCGTCTGGGAGCTAATCCGGAAGAAACGTTCAATTCGTAAATTTGAAGATAAGCCACTCACAGATGAAGAAATGCACCGTATTCTCGAAGCGGGACGACGATGCCAGAGCGGGTTTAACTCACAGCCGTGGCGATTCATTGTTGTGACTGACCGCGAGCTACAGGAAAAATTATCCAATATCGGTGGTGCAACCCAACACATGGTTGGGTCGGCAATGGCGATTATGTTGCTGAGCCCACATGCTGAAAAGAGTGATCGTTATTGGCAAGATATGTTTGATGTCGGACAGGCATCAGCCTATATGCAATTGACTGCTGCCGATATGGGGATTGGGTCATGTCCGGGGTCGGTTGTACGACCAGAAATAGCTCGCGAAGTCCTCGGCTTCCCTGATGAATGGGATTTGAAATTGATGCTCTCATTTGGCTATCCCGATAAAGACGAGTATCCAGACCGTCCACCGAAGCAAGGTACACGCAAACCCTTCGAGGAAATTGTACGCTTTAATGGCTGGTCGAGTGATTAATGATTCATATTAGGCAAGCAAAGTCGTCTGATGCAGAGTGGCTCCAGACCAGTTTCGATACGCATATGGGTTGGACAAAAAGTGCGGGTTACTTTGCAGACGTCTGTCGATTACAAGATGCGGATGAAGTCGTGTTGTTGGTAGCGACACAAGGTGATCATTATCTTGGGCACTGCAAAATTGTATGGTCGCCAGATTACCCGCATTTTAGAGACAATCAGATTCCTGAAATTCAAGATTTAAACGTGCGCCCTGATTATCGACGGCAAGGTGTTGCGTCACAGCTACTCGACGACTGTGAACAGCGCATCAAAGAACAATCTGATGTGGTCGGGATTGGCTTTGGGTTATATCGCGATTATGGGGCGGCACAACGGCTCTACATCAAACGGGGTTATGTACCTGATGGACATGGTTTACATTATAATCACCACCCTGTAGTCGCAGGTAAATCTTATCGGGTCGATGATGATCTTGTGCTATATCTGACGAAACAGCTTGTTTAAGGGCATGCAACAGGACACGCCCCTATCAGCATTAGGGATTAACCACGACGACGCATAAATTGAACCATGAGCATGAAGCTAAGCAATGCACTAACTTCTTCATCCCGTTCAATTTCAGGATCAAGTAGCTCAATATTAAACGAACTTTCGAAGAATGCCCCTTCTTTGGTAATCTGCATGACAGGTTGTGATTTATCATCAACCTCTGGACTACGGTAGCAGGTATAAGATGGGTTAAAGACGTACCCTGATAACATGCCTACAAATGGGATTTCTTGGAATAGCGTATCGCCAACTTTGACCCATGGATTATCTTCTTTAATCCACATCATCTGATTTTCGGCGTTGTCATCAATCATATAAGTCGCACTCAAGATCGACCGCCATGCTTTGGCTTTCACACTTCCCAAGGGGGATTGGCTATCAGATTCATAGAAACTATAGCGGGTGTTAAAGTCTAGAATTTTGTTGGCTCGGATATTGAAGATTTCTTGTTCTTTCGCTTCACTGCGATAGATACGGATGTCTTCTTTTAGCTTAAAGATTTTCTGGCTAACAAATAAAACTTCTTTGCCTTTGTTGTCGGTAACAATAATACGTGGGGCAAGTGCAATGAGTTTGAAACGCAAATTCAATGGATAGTCGTACATAGACATGAGTAGTCCCCTTTATAGTCAAGTTATTGTTCATCTGTATTCTATTTAATTCTAGCAGGTCTGCTCGCTTGTCGGTGTAAATAACCCGTAAAACTCAGTCCGTATCTGCATCGCTATCAGACAAATAGATCGCATCGTTATACGACCACGCATCAAGTGACGGAGGTTGGATACCCTGCTGTGTCAGCATGGTTGAAATTTGTGAGCGATGATCAATGGTATGGTTCATCGCTTGGAGCAAGACGATAATCACCTGAGCCGGATATGTACCATCATCGAGCATAAGCCCTTTGCGTATATCAGCATTTTCCGCACCATAGATGAGGGCATGACCAGAATAGGTCGACCGTTGTTTCAGGTTATCGAATCCGGGGAAATCAGCCATCCCTTTGAGCCACGGCGTAGGACGTTCTTCGGCAGTGTAGCCGCAATGTTTAGCATAACCTTCCTCGGATGCTAGCATATGCACGAGTGTCTCGCGGAGTGTGCCATAAACCCCATCAATTGTGACATCAAGTTGTTCATCAGTTAAATCGGATAAGAAATCGATCAACGTCAAGTTTGCCCATAAGTTATAGTGAAAAAATTCAGATAGTCCTGTTCTCATATGTAAAACCTCCTTCTAAATAGGAGCAAAACGATACATTGACTATAACATGCGACAGCACTAATTGACGTCTGATTGAGTCTACAAGACTCCTATCAATCAGATAAACCTATACTTTTGAAGTAGAATTTGAAGCAGAGACCTTGCGTTTTGATGTCACAGATCGTAACAACAGGAGGGGTAACACAGGCGCAGTCGAAATTGCTGTCTTAGGAGAATATCTAGACGACGAGTAATCGTATTTAATTGTTGTATAGGGACATACGGGTTGTCGCTGTCCCTATGGATTAGCGCATACTACGAATAACTGATAGTACTTTGCCTTTAATTTCGCAATTGGCAGGGTGTACGATGATCGAATCGTAAGTTGGATGAGCAGGTTCTAGGCGGATTTGATTTTTCTCAGGTTCATTATAGAAGTGCTTCAAGGTTGTTTCATTATCTTCTGGCAACCATGCTGCAACCATATCGCCATTATTGGCTGTACTTTGACGGCGCAAAATCACAATGTCACCATGTTGAATCATCGCATCAATCATCGAATCACCACGTACAGTGAGCGCAAATACTTCGGCTTCGTCATAGCCATTCAATAACATATGTGGAACAGCGATATAATCGTCTTCTTCGATATTATGTCCGGCTTCATCAGGGAGAGCAATCGGGGTACCAGCAGCGATATGTCCAACAACTGGAACACTGTTGACGTTTGCTGTTGCTTCACGGACGACGCGCTTTTCACTGGACACACCCGGAATCTCGGCAATAATGCGCAACCCGCGTGATACCTTGTCGGAGCGTTCGAGATAACCCGCTTTAACTAGTTTGTTCAAGTTGTAATTGACAACAGATGTTGAGTTTATGTTGCATGCTTCACCAATTTCACGAATGGTTGGTGGGTAGCCGTTCGATTCCATATAGCGGAACATGAACCGCATGATATTTTGTTGTCTGGTAGAGAGTTTCTTAAAGTCTTTCATTGAGTCTTCCTCAAAATATATAAATGGGATATGCAAGCAAATTATAAAAAGACACATTACTAGCATAATTGTTCTAGAGTATACACGAACATCTGTTTGTATGTCAAATGTTCTATGTGTTGAATGTTAATAAATGTGCGATTTTATTAGAAACCAGCAAATATGGTGCACGTCTTGTATACTATTCACACATGCTTACTTACAGGATGCCACCTGATGATCCCAAAGTTCATACTCCGATACCTGAGACAACATTATCTCTATCACCTGCGCGTTACTAAAATTATGCGGAAGCATTTGGATGATGAGACATTATTTTCTGTGTACGATTTATTCATGGCAGAAAGTCTCGGCTATCAGCTAAAACTTAAGAATGATTATCCTTATCAACCCATCAACCTACGTAATAGCATTGAATACAAGCTCAATAAACTAGTCGAAGCACAAGATAGTAGACTTGCAGAACAACTTGTCCCAGCACTATCTAATGATGATGCAATTATTCGGGAACGGGCTGTATTGCGCCTTCAGTCGTTTATGCACGATCCAAATGTTGCTTCGGCTATGTTTGAGCGACTTGAAAACGAAAACATCGAGTTGATATACAAAATTATTGTTGATGCCATTGCCACGACCACACATCCCAATGCGAAAGCACTATTTGCAGATCACCTAAAAACAACCCAAAATCCCCTTGCAATTATTGTAATACAACTTGGGTTGGGAAATCTTGGCGATACAGAACAAATCGTGCCTTTATTGGCAGTGGCTAAAAATGAAAACGGGGAAGCCAACGGACATATTGTTGATGCTGATTTTTTACGTCATCATGCTATCCAAGTGCTTGGGCGTATGGGGGCGACCGAAGCGTTCGACTACTTTGTGAGTTTACTTGATGTACCCGAATATACGTCAGATGCGCTGATTGCTATTGGGGGACTTAGAGATAGCATCCATCTTGACTTATTGATGAACTACTTTGAAGAATATCCCGAGGCAGTCGGTATTGCACTGGGATATGTAGGTGATCCATCTGTTTTAACGTTCTTACGCGAAAAAGCTGACATCTATTGTAAAAAAGCCATTTATGCTGGGCAGAACAATGGTGGTATGGCGGGCAACAGATTTGATGAAGATACACCTGCGCGCCTCGCAGACAATATGAAAGCCTCCATTAAACAAATTGAGCAAGTTGCAGGCATATCAGATAACACGACTCGCACTTAGATTCTACACACCGGAGAGTATCCATATGCCACTGAATATCCCACTTGACCGTGATTATCTGATTCAACAAACACAAGCAATGGTGCAGATTGATAGCATCAATTCCGATTTAGAAGCAGGAGCAGTCGGTGAAGGTGCAATAGCCCAATATCTTGCACAGCAACTCCAACAAATTGGAATCGAACCCATCATCCATGAGGTTGAAGCGGGGCGTAGTAATGTTGTCGGGATTCTCAAAGGGACAGACAACGGAAAGTCGCTACTATTAAATGGACATACAGACACCGTTGGCGTGACGGGTATGCAAGAACCATTTTCGGGTGCTATCCTCGATGGCAAATTATATGGGCGTGGTTCATATGATATGAAAGCAAGCCTTGCTGCAATGCTGACTGTCATGAAAGGGTTTGTCGATGCGGGCGTTTCATTAGCGGGTGATTTATTGTTTACAGCTGTTATAGATGAAGAATACGGTAGTAAGGGCACAGAGCATCTCGTTCAGCATTATCAAGCCGATGCCGCAATTTTGACCGAGCCGACCAATTTACGCATTTGCTGTGCACATCGTGGATTTGCATGGATAGAAGTGATTACATATGGAAGAGCCGCACATGGGGCAAGACATCACGAGGGGATCGATGCCAATATGCACATGGGACGCGTCTTGCGTGAAATTGAAACACTGTCACAGACACTGTTGAAGCAAACTCCACATCCACTTCTTGGGACAGCGTCAATTCATGTGCCCTTGATAGAAGGGGGTACATCACAATCCGTTTATTCAGCACAATGTCGCATCGAACTTGAACGCAGACTATTACCAGACGATACCCTTAGTGATGTTACAGCACAGATCCAAGCAATAATCGATAAGCTCGCACAACAAGACCCGCAATTTAAAGCCACAGTCAACACATTTTTCAGTCGTAAACCCTATGAAATTGATCCATCAGCAGAGATTGTTCAAGTTGTGACGGACTGTACAACGAATGTTTTAGGATCTGAACCAGAAATTTACGGCGAGTTGTGGTGGATGGATTCGACTTTACTAGCTGATGCGGGTATGGAAACAGTGATTATTGGACCAACAGGGGATGGCATTCATGCTGATGAAGAATGGGTTGATGTAGACTCTATAATGAAATTAGCCCAAATTTTACGAGACAGTGCCTTGACATATTGCAATCGTAAAGCATAAACAAAAAGTTGTTTGAAGACAAGGTCACGCTGAATGGATCATATCGTTTCCTGTGTATTGATGCGATAAATACGCCATTACTATATTATCAACTTATAACAAGTTATCACAAAAACTAATATTGCTCATTTCTGGTTTTATGTAATATTGAATTTTCATAACGTATTAAACGTTTAATATTAGAGTCGCGCTTAATCAGCATAAATTAAGGCTTAGTTGCTTGTAAAAGTAACATCTTTTCGGTAGAATTGTGACAAATGTAACAAGCAAACCAAAAGCAAATTAGTCTTGTGTGCGGACACCAATAACGTCTAGGGGTTATTCGTGTTGGGTACACTATCTCATTATAGGCAAACTGTAATTAAATCGGATTGTGGATTTAGGTGGTAATCCCATATGGATAATAACAATAATAGAACGTCTTTAAGTGCGGAAATGCTTGCCAAAATTGGTGCTGGTGTCGCACTGATGATTCTTGGCTCGGCTTTATTATTAAGTTTTGTACCAAGTATTTTCCCTGCACAAGCATCAGCCGAAGCTGCAAATGTTGATAACTTATTCAATATTTTGCTGTTCTTAGGTGGTATTGTCTTCTTCTTGATTCAAGGGTTATTGGTTATCTCGGTCATTGCATTCCGTGCAAAACCGGGAGATAACACAGATGGTCCTGCACATCATGGTAATATGACACTCGAAATCGTCTGGACAATTATTCCGTCGATTGTTGTTGTCTTCCTCGCAATTATTAGCTTTGCAATCTGGAACGACAATACAGCTCCTAAAGAAAATGAAAACATGGTCAATGGTGCCCCAGTCGAATATAACGTGACAGGCGCACGCTACGCATGGACACATGAATACGCAACAACAATGCCGAATCCGAATGCAGAAGGTGAAAATATCGTCGTTAATTCCGGTGATATTCTGCATGTGTATATCGGTCAAAATGTTAAGCTCACGATGCAAACACCTGACGTGATCCACTCTTATTGGATCCCTGCAATGCGTGTCAAGCAAGATTTGCTCCCCGGTAACCCTGAAGAAGGTGGTCGCCCGACTGAATTGCGCTTCACACCAATTCTCGTTGAAAACGAAACTTATCCAGCAGAATATCCGATTGTCTGTGCCGAGCTCTGTGGTGATGGGCATGGTCGGATGCGCGGCGTTGTGGTCGTCTATGAAAATGAAGAACAATTCCTCGAGATGTTCTTCGACCCAGCAGTCGATGCGATTGTCAACCCACCGGCTGACCCAGTACTCCGTGGTGAAGCAACTATTCAAGAATACGCATGTGCAGGTTGCCACGTCCTTGATCCGCTCGGATGGGCAGGTATCACTGGACCGTCATTAAATGGTCTCGCTGATCGTGCTGGCGAACGTGTTGCTGGTCAAACTGCAGAAGAATATATTGCGAACTCGCTCTGGAATCCTGGTGTCTATCTAACCCCTGGTTATCAAAACTTGATGCCAGTTCATGGTCCTAATGAACCGGGTATTAACCAAATGACACCGGAACAACTGTATTCAATTGTGGCTTACCTCTGTACACAAGGTGAAAACTCTGACTGTGATCTGGAAAATAACACCGAAGCGATCCCAGCCGCCATTGAAAGCCAGTTTGGTGTAACGGTCGATGTCACCTTCGGTATGGATGCAAGTGCCGAAAGCTCAGATGCTGGAAGCGCACTACCAGAAAGCCAAATCCTTGACACACTCTTTGGTGACGATGATGCTGAAGGCGAAGCAACTGAAGAAACCGCAGCAGATCCGGAAGACAGTGCTGAAGAAGCAGAAGACACTGAAGAATCTGGCGAGTAAATCAATCATTCTGTAGAGGCACGATACGTCGTGCCCCTACTCGTATTTATTTTATGACATAGCGAACACATCCTATTTTATTGTCAATCTAGTATGCAAAGGCGCAGTTATGGCAACAATTTCTGTCCCATTGGGACAACAACAAGAAGTCGAAGCGGTCAAGCGTCCGGCTCTGCGTGAATATCTCAGCTGGAGCGTTGACCACAAGATCATCGGCGTACAGTATGGTGTCGTCGGACTCCTATTCTTCTTAATCGGTGGCGCATTAGCGATGGGTATCCGCCTTGAACTATGGACACCTCAACTTGATTTCATGTCATCAGGAGCAGCGTATAACAGTCTGTTCACGATGCATGGCACGATCATGATCTTCCTATTTATCATCCCGATGTGGGGTGCCTACGGTAACTATGTCGTTCCATTGCAACTTGGGGCGAAAGATATGGCATTCCCGTGGCTGAATGCGTTTGCGTTCTGGCTGATTCCACCCGCAGGTGTCATTATGCTGTTGGGTTACTTCGTCAGCCCTGCCGAAGCGGGTTGGACTTCTTACCCACCACTTTCTACATTATTTAGTGGTGACGGACAAACCCTATGGGCATTGTCGATTCACTTGTTAGGTATTTCTTCCATTCTTGGGTCGATCAACTTTATTGTAACTATTTTGAACATGCGCCCGAGAGAAATGAGCATCTGGCAAATGCCACTGTTGTGCTGGGCAGTTCTCGCAACCAGCATCATCGCTGTGATGGCAACACCATTCCTTGCTGGTGCATTGACCTTGCTCCTGTTAGATCGTATGGCTGGTACAACATTCTTTGATGCGGCAGGCGGTGGTGATGTTTTGCTATGGCAAAATATCTTCTGGTTCTACAGCCACCCTGCGGTGTACATTATGGTTCTGCCGGGTATGGGTGTTCTCTCCGAAGTACTCTCCGTGCACAGCCGTAAGCCAGTCTTCGGTTATCGTATGATTGGTCTTTCCAGTATGGCAATCGCGATTGTCGGCTTTACTGTATGGGCACATCATATGTTCACAAGCTTACAACCAGAACTACGTATCCCATTCATGATTACAACCATGATTATCGCTGTCCCAACTGGTATCAAGATGTTTAGTTGGTTGGGTACGATTTGGGGCGGTAAAATTCGCTTCACAAGCGCGATGTTATTCTCGCTCGGCTTCTTGTCGATGTTTGTTGTCGGTGGTATCTCCGGTGTTATGTTGGCAGCATTGCCATTCGACATCCACGTACACGACACCTACTTCGTCGTCAGCCACTTCCACTTCGTCCTGTTTGGCGGTAGTGTATTCGCGATTTACTCTGCGCTCTATCACTGGTATCCAAAAATTACCGGACGCATGATGAACGAACCACTGGGTCAGTTACACTTTGCTCTGACTTACTTCGGTTTCTTCTTCACATTCTTCCCAATGCACATCGTCGGTATGCTCGGTATGCCACGTCGTGTTGCAGTATACGATCCTGCATTTACCGACATCAACCGTCTGATTAGTTTTGCATCATTCATTCTAGGTATTTCCACCGTGCTGGTAATCTACAACATGGTATGGAGCTATAACCGTGGCAAGATTGCAGGTGCAAACCCATGGCGTGCATTGACACTTGAATGGGCAACAACCTCTCCACCACCACCAACTAACTTCGTTGATGATCCTGTACCATTTGAAGACCCATACGGTTACGGTACAGAAGCATCCGTTGCCTATCTCGATGCGATTGAAGTTGCGTTTGATCGTCAGGCATCACCTGATAAACCAAAGCCTACATCTGGTGGTACACCACAACTTGCACCTGAAGGCACAGACTAAGCTAACAGTGCGACTATAAGAAAATAAACGAGGGCGTGCAATTGGGTGCGCCCTTCGTCTATAGCAATACAATCTATATACCCAAATAACTGAAAACGAGCAACCAATAAGCAACCCATGACAACCTTTATTGAACAACACGAAAAACAAAAACTGCGTGAACAACGTGAAGCAGAAATCCGCCTAAAAAATAATCGGCTTGGCATGAATATTTTTCAGGTCAGTTGGATTATGGCATTTGTGGCGATTATCGTGGTCAACTGGCAATTACGCTACAGTTATACCGAATGGCCCCCACCCGGTGTCGAACCATTCAGCCCAATTTTGCCAACGATTGCAACACTCGGATTGTTAGTGAGTTCGTGGTTGGTCTATAACGGACTTAAAGTCTTGCGGGATGGTCATATCAACACATTCTTAAATAACTGGCGATATGCGCTAGGTCTCGGATTCGTATTTATGGTGATTATCACCTATGAATTTTTTGCTGTTTCACCTGAGGCGATGGCAACCCAATATGGCGATACCTTCCGCCTAATGGCAGGGTTTCACTTTGTACATGCGTTGGTGACACTCGGGATTATGGTGAACATCTTCCGCAAGGGTAAACAAGGTGCATATACTGGCGATGAGCATGACTCATGGGCGGTCGAAGGCACAGCAAAACTATGGTATTTTGTGACTGTAGCATGGATTTTATTTTATATCGTGCTCTACTGGATACCATAAGAGTTAAAAACAATGTAACATTATCGGACAACGCAAGCATTGTCCCTACAAATTATCACATCGATGTTCGTAGGGACGAGACCTGTCTCGTCCGCTGACAAATTTACTTGGCTTAAGCCATCTTTTTTAAAACTTTAGATGTTTGGCAGGCGGTGGTATACTCTGTACCATGTCAAATGGAATTAAAGCGTTATACATGAGGGAGTGGTATTTTTATGGATAAACCCGGACTTCAGCGGGCGATACCGTATATGTTAGTAGCGTTCATTGGATCGCTATTATTGGTATATGGGATTCGCACGGCACAACAGATGGACCCTGTATGGGCCAATGCAGACACATCCGAAGGCGCGCAAGTTGGGCTTGTACTAGCGGCATTTGCGTCTATGGGTGCATTTATGTGGGGGATTGGTGCATTTGATCCTAAAATGAGTGAACATGGGGATCATGCAGAAGAACATGTTGAAGAGACTGCCCCCGAAGAAGAATTTGTCCTGACAACAGATGGATGGTTATTCTACCTCGGTCAAATTCAATATAAGTTTGGTATTTCATTATTAGCGATAAACCCAATAACGCCACCGTTCCCGTTACCAGATAATGGGAATGTCGTTAGTATGTCGATTGGCTACTTTTTGTGGTTCCCGCTATTTGTTCTATTAACTATTTTTTCGTACATTACGCAGGTTGTGGCAGCACTTGCAAAAATACCATTTAAACCTGTGCGCTGGACTGGTAATTTCTTCTTCAATGGCTTATTTACATTGATTTGGGCACCCGTCTGGTTCTTCCTATTGTATGCGCCTGCCCGATTTACCTTAGGCGGTATTGCAGGGTTATGGATCACACTTGGCGTTCCGGTAATGGCATTATCATGGATTATCCAATTGGTTGTCTTCTATGCAGGACAAGTCCTCAGCATTATGACAATATCGATTGTTTTGATCGTCGCGATCTTTGCGTTTGCCCTATTGCCAACGGGGTGGCGTTTACAGACAGTGCCACTGGATCAAGGTAATGCAGATACAGCCGCTAATGGTATCGGTACATTTACAATTCCATCCGGTGAAATCGTCAGTCTACTTGATCCGACAACCGAAGTCACCAATCAGCCGATTGAAGGTACAAGCCAATTTGCTGTACTCGTCGGATTTATCTTGATTGTGTTTATTTCGTTGGCAGTCACCGCAGGCTTGATTGCGTTGTTCTTCTTCCTGTCTCACCGTGGTGTGAAGGAAGTAACTGAACTAGAAACAACAGATAATCAACGAACGCAGATTACACCTATACGTGAAGTCGGGACGATTGCGGGAGGTGTCGCGGATGCAATTCGGGCGATTCCAAATGCTATCGGGTATAAGAAATAGGGGATGATGATATGGCAATAACAGCAGATCAAGTACAAGCTGTCGCACACGACGACGCTCATGATGATCATGGCGGTCATATGACTGTCGAAGAACACAACGAAAATATGAAGCTGGGTATGTGGTTGTATCTAGCATCAGAAGTTGTGCTCTTTTCGATAATGATTGTCGGATACATTATCTTCCGTGTTAATGAACCCGATATTGTAAAGCAAGTCCATGAAGAATTAGGTGTCGCATTGGTTACTGCCAACACCTTTATCTTACTTGCGAGTAGTTATGTGATGGTGTTGGGTCTACGCGAAATGCAAAAAGGCAACCGCGACGGCATGATTCGTTGGATTGGTTTGACCGCAGTTTTAGGAACCGTATTCTTATTTGGACAATATTACGAATATACAGAACTGGCTCATCTTGGTGTTACACTCGGCTTCGACGGATCATCAGAATGGTCGACGCTTGGGATGCGCTTCTATGCACCGACATTCTTCCACGGTGTTCACGTTCTTGTCGGTGTGATTTGGGCACTAGAAATTATTCGTCGTGGTCGTCAGGGTCGTTATGATAACAACCCAATCGGTATTGAGATGTTCGGGCTGTATTGGCACTTTGTCGATGTCGTCTGGATTATGTTGTTTACCCTGATTTATCTGGTATAGGAGTGTGACATAATGGCACAAATGGTACAAGATCAAGCAGACGTACACGCACACGACCACGATCATCATAGTGATACGGTGGTTGTACTAGGTCGTGAGATCACCGTCTATGGTGGTGTCTATACAGTTGTATTCGGCGCACTCGGTGTTCTAACGTTAATTGAAGTGATTATCGCAGAAGTTTTAGCAGCGGCAATTTCACAAACTACAGGTGGTGATGCGGCGGTTGTCGCGTTGCAATTACTACCAGCGCTAAAGGCATTTTTATTGATGGGGATTGGGATTATCAAATCAGCATTGGTTATCTGGTTTTATATGCACTTGCGCGAAGATAATCGCCTGTTTGCAATCGTCCTTCTACTCCCATTATTGATTGCTGCACTATCCGTGATTTTTGTCTTGGCAATCCCACCAACCGGTTACACCCTCTAAATTACAAATTCATCTGTCGAGTAAGTCTCTATTAAGGATTTTCTCGGCAGATTCTTTTCCCCTCCCCATCGAGCTTAACGCTTCTATTGTAATATTGTGATAGACTTTATTAAAAATAATAAATAAAGGTTGTGTCAACATGGGAAAAACAACTTTTGATGTATTAGACAATGGTATTTACCGAGCATACTGGCGTTCGCATAATACCGAAGAGATTCAGGCTTATGCTGAATGGTTTAGTGATGCCTATTCGCAGTTATCGTCAGGAAGTACAATACGAGTATTACACGATTACCGTGAGATCAATGCTCCCCCATTCAATCGTCTGAAAGAAGCTATGAAGAATCTTAAATTAAAAGATGACATTACGCTTCGTGTCGCACACATCTCTGATGATTTTGTTTATCAACTGATTATGCAAAATGCGACATTGGTAGCTGGCATGAACGCCAACCGAAAATTCTTCAAATCGAGTGAAGAAGCCAAAGCCATTGAATGGTTACTAGAGACATAGTGCCATTTTACGTAGTGCATTAATGCACTGTTTCCAACCTTTCAACATTACATCTTTTATTTTTTCAGGGACGCAGATATGGTAAAAGGGATCTTTGAACTACTAGATAATGGCATTTATAGAGCGTATTGGCGTTCGCATAGTGCGGAAGAAATCCAAGCATATGCTGAATGGTTAACCGAAGCAAATTCAAAATTACCTGTAGATAGCACGATGCGAATATTACACAACTATCGTGAAGTGGGTACGCCGCCATTCAATCGTATAAAAGAGACAATCAATAAATTTAATTTAAGACCAGATGTTGTACTTCGTATCGCTCATATTTCAGATGATATCTCTCATCAATTAATACTACAAAATGTGACACTAGTAGCTGGCATGAACGCCAACCGAAAATTCTTCAAATCGAGTGAAGAAGCCAAAGCCATAGCATGGTTGCTTGAGGATTAATTATTGGATTGCTCCAATCGGTCAAAAATATCCGACATCGCAAATACCTTCCATGCTCTCACATTACGCGCCCATAGATATTGTCCATCAGCCGAAAACTCAAGCAAATAACCATCTGTGTTCAAACGGTAAAGTGGATAATAGACATTATCATCACGAGCTTGCCAGATTGTGACATGTCGCTCAGATGTAATATAAGTTGACAAAAGACCAGATGTTTGATTTCTTAATGCAACAATCGGATATCCATATGTCGGGTCATAATATGTTTGGCGATTGTAAGGACATAGATAGCCAGCTAATGTAAAATGTATCTCTTCTGTATCATTATGGATAATACTTAGTGTTCTATCCCTATCACCATTACATGTGATACGAAATGATATTGCCCACGATGGTGTTGCTTCGATTGGTCTTGACTCATAATCAATTTGAACAGGATCTATTTGTATTGGAATAGATGCTCCGCCAATAAGAGTGCCCACATCGATATGGTCAGGTAACCACCCGATACATGGTGGACGATCCCAAGAACAATATCCTAGCTCTCTCCAGAGTTCACCATTGCTATTTGTGACACCCAATACGGCTTCATCACAGCCTCCACCTGCCCGCAATGTGCCCCTGACGACAATGATATGTTGTTCATCTTCTGTCCAGATATAGTCCGCACAGACTATCCCTTGTGTATGACGGGGCAAATCAATTGTACGACCTGTTTCTGTATCGGTTAATTTTCCTCGTTCAGTGAGATAACGCTCGCTGGGTGATACATCATATCCAACCCACAGATAGTCATGGGCAATAAGGTCAAATCCATTACGTCTTATATCAGGATATTCTTCACGAGATATTGGCTCGCGCAATGTTGTGCCATCAAATTTCATAGTAACGCGAAAATAGCCTCGTTCAATTAGTGGCCCGCCGATATAAAACTGAACCTGCTCGTTTGCGACATCCCATGTTAATGTATGCCACCAACCACAAGCTTCACTATTTGACGCACCAAACTCGGCTAATATTTTGTCTTCATTTACATCATAGAGCCAATAGAATGCATTTATACCACATGTCTGTCCGCCACCAACAATTAAGAGAATATCTTCGCCAGTAGAAGCCCACTCCATATGATATGCGTTGCCAAGGCCTAAACGGTTAAGTATGCGTTCACCATTGGCTGTCATCACAAATGCACCGCGTGTTTGTCTGTGATATGTGGTATACACTACCCCGTATCCTGCAAAAAACTTCCCTGATGGCGACCAACCCGGTCCACCAATACCTGTCATACCTGCTGGAATGATATCTGCACCGATATGGTGGCTATCTGTGCCATCAGCGCGTTCGATAATAATGCCACCCAACATGCGGGAATAGTAATATAGATATGGTGGTTTGATTTCATCGGCTTCGACTGTTAACCAGCCCATCATACAGATTAAAACTATCAGGATAAGTTTCAACTTCATGGTGAGTTGACTTCTATCTGTTCCAAAATATCTGCTACAGCGAATACCTTCCAACCTACTACATTACGTGCCCGTAAATATTGCCCATCCTCTGTGAATTCAAGCTCGTAACCATAAGTATTTAGCCTGAGTACGGGTTTGTACGAATCAATATGTGGGATCCAGATTGTCACATAGGGTTCACGCTCATGGAAAGTTGCTAGCATATTACGAGTCATTTCTTCTGCAAGAACAATTGGAAGCCCTAGCTCAGTAGAATTATCTTGTGTGGTATATGGACAGTCTTCCCGCATAAGAAAGTACGTTCGTTCTGTTCTATCACTTGATACTGTCATGGTATAGAGATTAGTACAAAATAAGCGTAAATTTACATCATCTTCGTAGATGCCGAAGCGTATGTCGTCTGTATAAACAATCTCAATAGGGTCAAGTTGAACGGCATAGGTTGATCCAGATGGCAACATATCTAAGCTTACTTGCTCAGGTAACCACCCTACACACGCATTTCCCCATGAGCAACCACCCAATTCACGCCATAGTTCACCTTTGTTATCGGTTACGCCGATAACATTACCACCGCATCCACCACCTGCTACGATTGTTCCTGTGAGAGTAATTATATAGGTTTCATCATAATTCCAGATATAATCACGACAACTTGTTCCCTGTGAATGGCTTGGTAATTCGGTTTGTATACCTGTCTCGATATTCGTCAGAATAGATGGTAGATGACCCAGTACTTCGTATTTTTCCTGTGGTGATACATCAGCACCTGTGTATCTATTACGTCTTTCATCAGTTTGTGGGATGAAAGGTATTGGCACATATTCTTCAGTAGTGACGGGAGAACGCAAGACAGTCCCATCGAATTTTAGTGTAATGTAATATGGTTTGAGGTTATATAGTTCCGGAGCAATATAAAAACTTAACTGCTCATTTGGAACATCCCACTGAATCGGACTTGCATTAAGCGACCCAAGATGCGTTCCATAATCAACACGTAATTGCTGTGCCTCCACATCCCACAACCAATAAAATGTTTGAGATATATTATTTGTTCCTATGATAAGCAGAAGGTTTTCATCGGTCGGTGCCCATTCCATTTGTATTTGGTTCGTGGGCACGCCTCCTAACCAATTTGTCACTTCATCTCCATTTGTATCAATAATTATTGGTGTTGTGTTTTTGATTGAATATAAACTGTGTTGGACACCATATCCTGCAAAATACTTTCCTGATGGCGACCAACCCGGTCCACCAATACCTGTCATACCTGCTGGAATGACATCTGCACCGATATGACGGCTATCTATGCCATCAGCGCGTTCGATAATAATGCCACCCAACATGCGGGAATAGTAATATAGATATGGTGGTTTGATTTCATCGGCTTTAACCGTTGGTAATCCAATCACACAAATTAGCACTAAGAGAATATAACGAGGCAGTTTGATCATAACGAAAGTCCACAGAGTGATAGGTTGCTCTATAAATCCTACAATATCAAACTGTAGCTGTACTTACCTGACGCGTACCCTATGCATGTCCAACTATCATAATCGAGTAAAGTCTATGATTGTCGCCAGCGATTAACCACATTACCACTTTCAGTATATTGCATCGAAAATGCCCGATGTACATCAAGTTCAAAGAGGATATATTTTGTCCCGAATTGGTTGCGTCGGTCAGGATGAATGAGTAACCAATCCTCGAGATTGGTGCAGATTACGTCATGTTTTTGTCCCAAAACGACGCGGTCCTTTTCTGCTACCGTGGCGTTCAACGACTTTTTGTGCCTCAGCTTTGACATCATCACGTTTGCGTAATGCCCAAATTTGATCCTTTGCAGATTTTGACGCAGCTTTATGATCAATGATTGGTAAAGGGTAATCCTTTCCAATTAAGCATTTCGCCTCATGTTGGGTCATCGGTGGCATCGTATGTGGTTCATGGATATATTCAATTGGAACATATGTTAATTCGGGCACCCATTCACGGATAAAAATCCCTTCAGGGTCTTGGTCTTGCGCTTGCTTGACAGGGCTATAAACACGCAAGGTATTAATGCCAGTTGCGCCACTTTGCATCTGGCATTGCGAATAGTGAATCCCCGGTTCATAGTCCGTAAATAAACGTGCCAACCATACAGAGGTCACCTGCCATTTAATCCACAGATGATAACTCGCAAACGACATCAACAACGCCCGCATCCGAAAGTTAATCCAACCCGTTGCTCTCAAATACCGCACACAGGCGTCAATCATAGGAAATCCGGTCTGACCAGCTTGTAGGGCATTCCAGCGAATGTTTGCATCAGCATCTATTTCTGGGTTATCCCGCAGGCTATCATATTGTGGAACAAAACTTTCAAATTCAATGCGGGGTTCATCTTCCAGTTTCTGGATGAAGTGGTCGCGCCATGCAATCCGTGATTCAAAGGCTTTCATAGCTTGCTTAAAGTTACCATCAAGTGACGCATAGGCATCTGTTGGCATAGTATACAGTCCATCACGACGTGCTTTAACCGCATTATAGACTTGTCTTAAGGACAGGGTTCCATAAGCTAGATGTGTACTCAAACGGGAGCAACTATCAGGTGCAGTTAAAGGGCTCGACATATCGCGATGATAAGTCGCTCCGCGTGCTTGTAAAAATGTATGTAAGACATGATGAGCTTCAATTTCGCCCCCATGCTGACGATACTCAATCCCCTCATCACGGATGCCAAGGTCGTCCCATGCTGGAATATTACCTTCCTCGATTTCCAATGATATGAGTGTTTTAGGTATAGGTGTAATCGGTATACTTATCTGTTCTGCCCATAAGGTACGTCGTTGATTGCGATCGTTTAAGGGGCGAATCACACCATTATTTGGTGTCTCGATAAATGAAATATTCTGTTCCTCACACCAACGTCTGACCGTTATATCCCGTGTATATGTGAGCGCATTGCCAACCTCTTGATGAGCGTGAATCGCACCAATATCGAACTTACCCTGTAACGCCACTAAGGTGTCTATTATCTCACCAACTCTAACAATAAGTGGTTGTCCACGATCACGAAGTTGTTCGCGCAGATCAATCAAACAATCAACTACGAAATCATAATGGCGCCGATCATAATCTGGTGCATGGATGATAGACGGTTCAATGATATATAGGGGCAATACCGCACCATTTTGTACAGCTGTGTAAAGTGGTTGATGATCTTGAATGCGCAGATCACGTTTAAACCAAACAATAGTAATCGGTTGTTTCATGGATTAGATGTTATCTTCTGGTATATGGAAGACAATTAGCTCAACCGAAAGCACTCGCTTGCGGTAGGGTACATAGTAAACAGCGAGTGTCATATTATCGCGCAAGAGGTTAAATTGATGGCGTTTTAACTCAAAATTGCGTCCGTCAAGATGAAGAAAGAGCCCACCGTAACGATCGGTGCGTTCATCTAATTTAGCAACACCTGTAGCAACAGAGGTCGTTAGTGTTGACATGATGCGCCATGCTCTTACAATTACACCAATCGCCCCAATTAAAGCCATAATCAGTAAAATACCCAGGCATTGGGTTGCGATTGCCGTTGGTGCTTCGGCACGAAATATCGAATAGATGATTCCAGTAGCCAGCCAAAATGCAATAGCACTTAGCATCGTCGGAACACGATCCAACCATAAACGGCGACGTTGTATCTGGCTGAGTTGTCCGGCACGGTTGAGTTTGATCTCGTCTTCTGTCACCCGAAACGCTGCCAGCCAGAATGGGTTTGGTTGTAGGTAGTGATAGTGTTTATCAGTCATAAAACTAGTCTAGCATCGGCATAACAGACAAACGTTAGAGCACACCTTTGATATGCATTAAATCTTCAAGTGCATTAATCACATCACGTTGTGTATAAACTACACGCATATAGACGTTGATCTTAATCAAATTTGAAATCGCTTTGCGTAGAGCATTGCCTTCGTCAACATATTGATCAAGCAATAAATCGCGTTCGACAGGAGCAGGATTTTTTGGCGCGAGGAAGACAGGGTTGCCTTTTTCATCACGCGAGTCACTATCACCAGCAAAGTTAACAATAACACGATGACCTGATGCCGCTTTTTCTACAGCTTCAAAAATATCAGCAGCGTGCATACGGTATGGTGTTACTTCGATGTCCGCGACTGCCCCTTTAGAACTAAATGTAACTGTCAGTGTACCGAGGTCTTTAGCAAAACGCATCAGATACTTACGCATCCGGTTCGCATTCTTGACCATTTCATTATAATGCGCGTTTTTGGCAGTTTCGCTTTTCTGAATACCATCAGGGACAAACAATGGGAACCCCTCTTTGCTGTGGTCGGGGATAATGTCGATCCCATCTTTGCCATCAGAAAAGAAGATAATGATTGCATGATCCTCTATAATTTCATCCATTGCAATTTCAAGACTAGCAGCAGCCCCAAATGTACGTGGCGAAATTTCATATAAACTGACCAGTGATTGTTTACGGGCTTCCATTTCCAGTATATGGTCAATTTCAAACTGGTACTCCCGCCCGTGGGTATCAGGATGGATTTGCGGATCATAAAAGCGAATATTCTTTTCTGTTAACCAATCATTGATGTCATCGCGTTCTTTATTACGGAGCAAACTACCCTCCGCATCACGAATGTTACACGACCCACCAGAAAACACTCGAATATCGTGCATTTCCGATAAGTTTGATGCGAGTTTCCACCGTAACATATTTTTACACCCTTTATTTAGTCTTATGCGTAATTGTCTAACCAGTATACCGCTATCTTGCGTTTGTTGATAATTGAAATATGTCTGATAATATCCCGCTGCTGATCCCACATCTTATTAATTGATAAATTACAATAAGATAACAAATTATTACATAAGTTGTCCGAAATCTGTCCAATATTTGTCCAAAACCGACTGACTCCAATTGCGAAAAATGAGACGCTAGAAGTGTCGAAAACATTAGCTTTTAGGAGTTTCACAATGAAGAATTTAGGTCCAGGTAACGGTACACATCCACCTCGCAAATTGGGTCCAGGTAACGGTACACACCCACCTCGTAAGTTAGGACCAGGTAACGGTACACACCCACCTCGTAAGTTGGGGCCTGGTAATGGTACACACCCACCACGCATCTAAATCCTATAGATGATGTATATCAGAAAACGCCCGTTGTATAGCGGGCTTTTCTTTTTCTAAGCAACCTCTGTATGAGTTAAAACCCCATCTCAATTAAAAACTTACCCTATTAATTAATTCAGTAATAATAGTCAAATGGTGTCAAACCATATCTTAACAGACTGTTTTTATGAAATTAATCGAATATCGGTTAGACTTGACAGAGAATAGCTGTGTATAGGAGTACTCAGATGGCAGTACGTTGTTTAGTAGTTGAAGATGAATTTTTTACACGTGATGTACTCTCCTTAACACTGCGTCGTGCAAATATAGATGTTGATGTGGTAGAGAGTGGTGCTGCTGCTCTGGAATATCTGCAAACAAACCAGCCGGATGTTGCGCTCATCGATTTACATATGCCCAATATTGACGGATATGATGTGATTAATGCGATTCGTGCGGACAAGCGTCTTCAAAATTTGATCATCATTATCATCACTGCGAACCCCTCTGCTATCAATACGCCAGAAGCTCAAGCAGCAGATGCGTTCTTATCTAAGCCGTTAGATATTCAACGGGTGGTTGAGGTAATCCGGCAAAAAATACAAGTTCGTCAATCTTAGTATATTCTTAAATACCTGAATTATATTTTTAAACCGTAACTCTTTGTGTTACCATTACAATAGAATATGTAACGGGGGAATTGTATTAGATGGATTACCATATTCTTGTGTTGGAGGATGATACATCACTTCTACAATTGTATGGAGTTTATCTTGCGCGCAGTAACTTCAAATTCACCTTAGAAGAATTTGCAGACAACGCCTTATTGATATTAAAAAAGCAACAGATTGATTTACTGATTGTAGATATTAATCTGAATCAGTCTATGAGTGGGATTGATGTGATTCGTCATATCCGGCAGGATCTAGCTAATGAGCATATCAAAGTGCTAATTGCCTCATCGTTCCCAGAACGCTACAGTCACCTTGACTTGAATATCACAGGCGCATTGACTAAACCAATCAAATATCGTGAGTTAATCGACGCAGTCAATACGATCTTATGCCCTAAGTCGCTCTCGAATTAGTTACCCTTTAACAATACGCTTGGCAACACGCAACTGAGCCGGGAAAATGGGAAGGAATTCAATTAGATTTTCATAGCGATTGCCGACTTCTTGCAGATAGCGACGCATCACGCTGACTGTGCCCGGCAAAATTGTCATACCACGCACTTTTTTCTCCATCAGAATATAAGATTTTGCCTCGGCTTTATTCATATAATCTTCAAGGTACATCGCGACTGATGCTGATACAAACAACGCGATAAATTGTTCTTCCCACGTCGGGTATTCTGCTTTGAAGTTGTCATTGACTGGCATGTCTTTTTGAGATGCTTGTTCAAGTGCATCGGGATGTTTATTGAAATATGCTTTTAACAATAAGCGTCCGTATTCCGTCAAAGATGCACGATAAGAATGATTCAGCAAGGTTTCCTCATCGAATGGCCACGGAGGACTATCACCCCATGCTAACGGTGGTGGTGTTATCGCGACGAGATCATTACCGACACGAATACCAATATTTTCATCAGCCGGATAAAGCAAATTCGGCATAAAAATCAAATGCTCATCAAAGTCGCCAACAAACGGTGATAAGAATTCATGATATTTCACAGTTTGGAAAACTTGACTCGCCTGCGCCTCGGCTAGTGACCAGACGTTATTATCATCCGCCCAATACGTTTGAATTTTTGCCGTTTCATATAAGTCCCAGAGGTTGCTGTTCCAATTTTCTGTAACCCACGGGGGGAGAGCTTTGATTGCCAACTTATCTGACCAATCGAAGAGCATCGACAGTGTGAATAATGCCTCCAACGGAACATTACGGTCGAGCATAGTTTGTAATCCCTGTACCGCTGGATGCGAATCATAGCCGTTATCGAGCATATATTTACGAGTCGAGCGGGCGTGGGCGTGCGGTTGATGTCGCTTACGTTGCTGCGCCTTTTCAGGATGATCTGTTGCAGATAAAGCAACAGACAGGAGGCGAATGCGATCATCGATTTTGACGGTAATATCAGATGTTTGCGTGCTCATGCAACTTGTCCAGTTAGGGTATGTTGGTCGATCTTACAGATAGTTTTTGAACTGAATATTAACTTTCTGCTACACGTATTGTAAAGCGCAATTGCATAGGGGGCAAGCGACGGCATCTTAATTTTTGGCACCGCATCAATGCTATCTGTATGCATTATGCATCATGACGCATCAGGATGATTCGAGACTCCACATAGACCCGCCCGTTATCCCCCGCTATAATCCGATGTGGGAGTGCATGTATCCCGGTGGATGCCCCAGTCTTCAAAATTGGTGGTCGGTTGCGCAGAGCAGGCGACGGTGGGTTCGACTCCCATGCATTCCCGTCCTCAAGACAACACATCTGCCAATGTGAATTGCATCGTAACTGTGAAATAAAATGAAATTGCACTGTAAGCACAAAAAAATTCGGTATATTTCAAAATGAAATATGCTTATCATTTTCTTCAGAAAACTGAAAATCTATATTTTTGCATAGTAAGCGTGGAAAAAATCAGATTAGCGAGTTATCGAATTGCAGCGTAAACGTGAAATAAAATAACTATCAAACTATCTCACAAATCGATAGGTAATTAGCACTCCCGTTATTTGAGGACAGTTAATGAAGGCTTTTAATATTTATTAGATTAGTGGAAGAGTCGCAGGACATCGAACATAATACTGACTTGATAAATTATAGAAAACAGAGGCTTTCACAAACTTTCTATCGATATGTTATGTTGAGATCAGAACTTACTGCCTAGCGTGATATATTCCAATGATGAATTATCACACCTATTTTATTAATGGAATAAAACAGCACTTCAACATCTTAGGTTCACCTTAAGATGTCAACTATTCTGAATTAGTTTATAGCAGTCTTTATCCCATTTGAGTGTGTGGTAGCTTATGTCGGTTGCTATAGAAACTGTGTTGCATGTAATATCAATACCTCTATCGTGAAGCTCAATAATAGCTTTTTGCACTTTTTCAAAACGTTCTTGCTTTCTGTAAGCAATATAATCCCAATCGTTTGGATTACTTGATAAAGCAATCTTAAATAGTTGTCTTAGGCTAATACCAATATAATCTGCATAGTTGACGTAATTATTGAATGAGCAACCACGACTCAACACTCTGCCTCTCTCAATACCTTCAATAACAGATTGTGAAATATGAAGGTGGTTTGCAAGCTGCTTTACTGTTATTCCCTGAAGTTGTCGGTGGAACATCAGATACCTACCTATTGTTATTATTGTATGTTCTACATCTGATTCCCACTCTTGCGGTGATAGCAAAAAGACCATATCGTTCCAGCGATTAGTTTGTTGGATGATCAACTTTTTAGAAATTGGTTGGCTTCACAATTAACTAAGCTACCGCCGCAGTTTTGACAACTACCAATGTTAAAAGGAGCTTTAAATAGTGGGAGTAATTTACCACAATTGGGACAGTGATCCCTCAACCAAGATAGATGCTTAATACAAACGGTGATTATTTTAAATCGCCATAGGAGACTATAGTACGCTGTTTCTGATAAGCAATATGGACAGTATCGAAAATGATCGCTGATTGCACTCGAGACGAAGCGACTCAAGGCTTGTGGATGCGCTGAGCGTCCAAATTTGACTACTAGGTGATGGAATGTTGCTTGTAATAACTCTGCTTCTGTTCGATTTGTTGCTGCTTTTAATGTCTCTATATTTAAAGGTACAAAATCAGCTATCTCACGAGTAACACGTTTTGATTGTTCAGGAAAGAGTGTAAATGAAATACCGTCAACTGATTTTATTTTGTTAAGAACTGCTAGTCTAATTAAGTATCCAGTCAAACTTTCTAATGAATAAATCTTGGGGTGTACTGGTAAAACCTCAAATGAATAATGCATCATGATAATTATGAACGCCGAACGTTAAGTGGAGGTAATGTACCAGATCGCTCAATATATTTTTCGATTAAGAGACGTTCAATAATCTGAGCATCAGCTTTTTCAGGTATATATATCCATTCAAGAAATTTAACCTCTTTGATGAGCAATGGATCTTTGAGAAAACGTCCAAAGCGTTCACTTAAATTCCCCTCCCCTATTCGGAGAATACGATTTCGTGAGTCTAGCAAACGATATACAGCTGTTCGAGATTTATCAACCGAGTCTAATCCATTGCGTGAAAATTCTGTGTGTAACCATGATATATCGTCAACAAATACTCCTAGGTCATATGTCCAGTCGGTTGGTATGATTAGTTGAAGACGTATTTTTGGAAGGCGGACACGCGGTTTCAACACTTCATCGTAAAACGGTTTTGATCTAAATTTTCCACCTGATTTTCCATTTGGTGTTTTGTTTAGATAACTCAAGAAAAACGCATTATTGGGATATTCTATTTTCTTAATTAGAAGAACCAAAGGACCCTTCGCAATATAGAATAATACAACTGAGTCACCAGCATTATAATGAATTCGATTACATAATCCACTTGAGAGACTGATAGTTCCATCTCGTTGTATACTAACAGATAAAGACCCCGTACTGGGTCGTACTTCAACAGGCATTTCTTAAACTCCAAATTAACTAATAGTGGCTTTTATCAATCTCACAAATTATTATTTCAAACTACATATCTGATACAATTGTTTATATTCTTTCAAAACCTATGATAAGGGTAATATTTGCTGATGTACCACATCCTGGCGGATTCATGTACATCAGCAAATTGACCAGATGCAATTTGCATTTAAGCAAAACGCGAGGGTAAATATACCACATCTGCTTCATCCTGAGCAAGTTATTTACTATATTTAATTATGCTCATAGGTATCCTTACTGTCTGGTCTGTCTGTGAATATATAGATGGGGCGGACAAATTGAAATGAGCTACTATTTTGAAGTACTCCCTTTACATCCAAAACCTAAGGAATTTGAATTATTCACTAGTTACATCAATCGTTTGCTCGAGTTAAATCAAATAACAATAAATGAGCTTGCTAAATTGGCAAAGGAACCAGCTTTAAATTTACAAACAAGTACTTTAGATTACGGACATTATGGAGTTAACTCTATTGCAAATCTTACTGGCCATACTGTAGAACAGATTTCACAAACTACCCTTCTTGAATTCATGCACCGATTTGTTCGCGAGCCTCAAAATTAGTTGTGGAGCGTTTCTTAAAAGGTGAATTAGTGAATTATCAAAGATTTTGCCCAAAGTGTCTTAGCGAGCATAACATTCATCTCTTAGCATGGCGTTTCAAGTCTATAACTACCTGTGTCCTTCATGATAACTTCCCACTATTTGATGCTTGTTGCCACTGCGGATCACGTATTGAGTTTGTGCAAACTACAAACAATAGATGTCCAACTTGTGGCAAATTACTCACTGAATGTTCCTTAAATGATGAAGTAAAAGACACGGTTAATTTTAATACTGAATCATGGAATAACTTTGTAGGTTTAACAGAGACTAGTGAGCATCCCAATCCATATGCCCGATTGCACTGGTAGGTAAAATATTGCGTAAGTTACGTGAATCAAATAGGATGAATTCATCACAGACTTGGCTTGAAGCAAAATGCCGTAACATCAAATCTTGAAGGTAGATTTGTGGCTAATGGGGAAACCTATCGCCATTATGTAGAATATGCAGCTATGTTTGGGTATAAGGTGTCTGATCTGTTTGATATGGTGGATAAGCATTTTGAAGTAGAAAATGGCACTTACATTTGGTCCAATGATGGCATTTTAGAATATGGATCCGACTCTGTTCATCAAGTATATAGAGCAGGACAAACTATTATGGATGAACATGGGAAAATAACGAAAACGACTTTCAAATCTATATTTGGAGATAAATACACTCAGATCACGAACGATCCAATTGCAGCAATGCTTATAGATGTACATGTTGAGCATAGCAAATCAAAGGAGAGATGAGGTCAATAATTTATCAACCTCATAAAATATTCTGAGGTTCAAACGTTGTTAATTGGATTGTAGTCCGATGACGGTCAGGAAATCATCTGTGGCGTTTTGTTGGATATTTCGCCAAGAATCTTGCAAAGTTGTATAAGATAAACAGGGCTCATCACCGCGATCAATTGCAAGCATGGATGCGTCAGCAATCAAAATCATAATGTCCCGTAAAACACCTTTAGTACTATCTTCGATGAATTGAACAAGACTATTCGAGTTATCTTCGAATTTATGCACACCCAAGTAAGAACTTGTAGTGAAAGATAACAATAATTCAATAAATGTTAGGAACTTCGCTAAGTCAGTTCCTTTATATGGTTCTAAAGGGAAGTAATCGTTCCAACGACCCGCAATTTCAGGATCACCTTGGATAAATTCAAGAGGGTTACAGGATGCACAAATAAAAGGAATCCCTCGATTCTCGTTTGAAATTTCGAGTAAATGTCGACGCATCTTCTTTGTTGTAAGATGTTGTATCTCATCAACGACAACAACTTCTACACGACACTGTTGAAAGAATAGAACGACTTTATCATGTAAAACAGGCTCTCTATCGCCTTTCAAATAAGTTTTTCCACACCGCAATATCATTTGTTTTAAGATACGGTTGACTGACTTATTACTAACTGGTGCATCAATTTTTACAATTGGTACACGATTCCGCTCTGTTTCAACTACAGGTTGATCGTTGAATACCATCCAATCAAGGCATGATGTTTTTCCCATTCCACTGGGTCCACCAAGCAAAAAGTTGCGTTGTTGACCAAGGGATCTAAAGCCTCTAATACGACTGATTTTGTCGTACAAATCACGGAGATCAGGCACCATTAAAAATAAGAAATTCTGAAGCCATAACTTACGTGAAGACTTAGATAGCTTAGAGAATTGTTGTACAAGATTGTTACGCAAGTCCTCATAGCCATGCATTTGAATCATCTTAGCATCAATCTCGATGGGAGCCTGTGCTAAAATTAACCGATTATAGGTACGTAAAACTTTTGCTTGGGCTCCCATCTGAACATCAATAGAATCATCAGTGAGTTGATCAATGAAATCAAGTATTTTACTCTCTTCAGTTTGCCAATCTGTGCGCCACTGACGTAGATCTGACAAACGATCTTGCACATCGAGGTCGAGTGTGATGTGTATCGTTTTACTCTTAATCGATTGTTTGAGCATATTTAATCTCCTGTATTGGAATATCTGGATGTCTGGTTGTGATACTTATTCATCTGAGAATAGATTGTCATAGTAATCGAAAGGTTCATCATCTCCTCTTTGAGATGTATCTGAAGTTTCGATGTTGTCTGAATTGGGGTCAGTAGATAGACGATCCTTAGCGTTTTTCTGCCTGCGTTTACGCTCTTCTAACTCTTTACCACGTTGATCGTTGACCATTTGCCATTAATTCGTGAATTTCAACCAATCTCTTGCTGGTTGACCAGCATCTTTAGCAAGTTTTTTCGCCATTTCTCTTTCAGCAACACTTATGCGTAAAAGAGTTCCGTCTGCCAACCGCATTTCTTTAGCGTAGATATCACCGATATAATGACCATCACGAAATATTGCAAGTATGCTAATGTTATTCGGATCATAACGAATACTATATTCAACAGATTTCCCATCCTTACCAATACGTTCAGCTGTATGAATGTCCTTTGAGATATAATGCATTCCAAATGCACTAACCCCTTTATCGCTGATTTTGCGTGTTTGAGGATCCATACGCCAGAAAAGACGCTTCATACCTGTGGTTAACTTTGGAACAATGGGCAAGCTCATTTCGAGACCCTCTACCCACTTCTCATGAGGAGTCATGCCGCCAATTCCATTGTGAGAAGTGTGCTGATAGTTAAGGATCAATTCATGAATGTACTGATAAAGATCCTCATAGAATAAACGAGCTTTTTTCTTTGCATTTGCAATATCTTTGTGTTCGCTAGACTGAATTGCTCCTTCTAGCATTTGTTTTATTTTATCTGAGAAATTACCAAATAGGCGTTCGATAATTGCACCATAACGCCCCTTATATGGCGGGCGGAAATCTAATGTGATGCTATTATATTGACCTTGTTTGCTGATTGATCGGGCAAGGTCTTCCAGGCTATGGCTGTGGTGCGCCCATGTATTATCAAGTGATAGATGTTGCATAATTCCATACGAAATCCATTCATCATCTAAACCAAGCTCGATGTGGGATGTTTTCGGCCAAATTGAATGCAACAAAGCCGTCTGAATAGATTCAATACACGGCGATTCTTCAAGCAATGCAAAACCTAAAATTGATCGAGAATATGCATCAATTAGAACAGTCAACCAGAGGCGTATTGGTTCGTCATCTTCATTAAGTATATAAAGATCGATTAACCAGTGATCGGCGAAAACATACTGTAAAATCCGGGATGCATTGTGAATGTAACTCTCATACACAGTATAACGAGACTCCCATTCTTCTTCACCATATCTTGCAATGATGACATCCTTTCCAAGTTCGGGTACGTTTTCAAAGTATTTCAGATAATTGTAGAACCACCGTTGTGACGGCAGAGCCGTTTCAACTAGAATGTGCTCATAATCTGGATTATTTAGAATGTTCTCCATGGGAACTTTAGAATTGAGCAAATCTTCAATCAGATTACGTGGTACTGCTCCCTTACATCGATCAGGATGCGGCCATAGATTGTTGGTACGAGTTAGAATTGATTTAGCATTTTTGAAAAGCAGACTTTTTCGCATACGATTTGGACCAGAGTAATATTCGCCAATCAGTACATCTATGAAATACAACTGCGGGCGGGTTGTTCGTAATTGATTAAATGTTGAGCGGCGAAAACTAGAAGCAATTTGTGAGACATTACCACTGTAATAAATATACAAATTACGATATTTGTAGTAAGTGGTTATGCAAACTGGCTTATCCAGCATCTTTAATGCTTGTTCTAAGGCTTTCGTATATTTGAAATCCTCTCCACGCATTACAGCTTCAACCCTGAGGTGTTCTAGATACTCATCTGTATTTTCTACAACATCAATTACAGCTTTTGCTTTATTGAGAAATGAACGGGGAAGGTCTAATGAATTAACAGGTTCAATCATTGGTTGTTGTATAACAATCATATCATTCAACTGTTCAATCGTAGGTGCAAAGATTAACTGATCGTTATCTTCAGCTGTAAATAGCTCTTGAACTGTGAACTCTTTTTGATTCCATGTGGAGTTCTGGATTGCACTGATGACACCATCTTCTGGGTTGAGTGCTTCAATCTTGTACTTATCCCCTCGGAAAAAGAAGAATGTTCCGAGACGTATCAGTGAATTATTGGTCATGTTTCACCTCATCAATAATCCAAACCTTCGCCTGTTTGTTTGGGGATGAATCAATAAAAAGTAGAATACACATGTCTGTCTTTACATAACCATGCCAGATCATATGGAGCAGCGTAGAGCAAACCTGATTTCGTTGGTAGTTATACTGCTCGGTTATAAGACGGATTAAGTCAAAAATTTTAATCTTATCTAAGCTACTCAAATGAGAAGCAATAAGTTTACTTATTTGGATGTTGTTATAAGCTTTAGGACGAAAAGCAACCAAGTTGTCCAGATTAGCCCACTTACTGCCAGATGGTAATGTCTTGTCTGTATGAACCACATATTTCCAACCACGTTGCCCACATATATTCTCTGCAGCTATTTCGCGTTCAGCTATACTTACCTTGCTTTCTCGTCGCTCTTGTACAGTAACCTCATGTATCTCTATAGATTCGTCAGCACGCCATATGAGGTAATCGGGAACATATGACCTCTTTTGTCCATCTTTGCTAATAAAGTGAAATTTCTCAGGTTGGCTTATAAAATCCTTCACACTTGGATCGTTATCCAGTGTGACAACTAGCTTATATTCCAGAAACGACTCGCACTGCACTGTACGATTTGCTTTATTTACATAGGTCGATGGGCGATTGCCTTGAATGTGCTTGAACCTACGGACATCATCTTTTGGTGGTTTTCGTTTCATAATATATATCCATTCTATATGTTTATTTGCATATTGCATTTGTACAAATACAATATTCTTGTAGCCATGTCAAGTAAATCAGAGCATCCTTGAAAAATACATTTAATTTTTCGGAGATTATGGATGCTGTCATTTGGCAAGTGGGTGCGAGAACAACGCCAAAAATATGGATGGAACCTAACATCTGCTGCTAGCAATACAGGAGTCGATGCAAGCACACTTAGTAGGATCGAAAATGAGAGAACACAAGCTACACTTGATACAGCTTTGAGAATTTGTGAAGGATTTGAAGTTCAGTTTGTGGATCTAATTTTGGATTTGGTTGGAAAAGAGATAATCGAGACAATTCAGATGGAATCTAATGATGGTATCGAACATATTGTAAATGTTCTTGATCTTTTCAACTTAGACCGTTTTTTGATACTCTTTGGCCAAGATCCTAAAAAAGGATGTAAAATCTTAGGTGAGCTACTTCAAATTGCCACTATATATGAGCAAAGAAATTCAGAATTAAAGATAATGTCATTCTCTGAGAATGACATTTATCGACTGTTATTGCCAAATCCGATTTATCATGCTGAGCTTGCCTACCCATCTGATTATCGCGCACAGGAGGTACTTCAGACTTATTACAATGATGGAGTTGTGACTCTTAATGATGTTGGAATTTACTTGCGATTTAGGCGTATACAGTCTAATAAGACACTAGCCAATATAGAAGGTTCTACAAAGCGGTCTGCTAGCCTCTTGAGTAGAATAGAGGGGGGAGAATTAGGACGCATTAAGCTCCAAACTGCACTTAATTTAAATGAAGAACTTGGAAGTGACAAAAATGAGATACTTGGGATGTTCTGGGCGGCAGCTGAATATCAATCTATGGTTTCGCAACATAGTTTTCAAATAGATGGTAGAGATGTTCAGGCATCTGCCGTCAGTGAGGCCCTTGTAACAATTTCTAGATGGCTGCAAGTTCAAAATAAATCCGTTGAGTGGATTGAATATTTATCTGACCAATTATCTAGTTGATGCTTTATATTTTATCTGCAAGAAGAAACTGAATTATTATCTCAACTTATCTTTACTAGGAAAGTATATTCTGAGTACGAAATAATGTTATTAAATTCCAATATAGATATTCTTCCAAACGCCATTTCAATCCATTGGATTTTAGTGTATCCATAACTACTTCCTCATAAGTCCCTAAGGTCTGTTAGCCCGTATCGCAGACCTAATAGCGCGGCTTGCGTGCGATCAGAAACATCGAGTTTAGAGAACAATGCACTGATGTAGTTACGAACTGTACCCTCGGATAAGTGAATCGTCTCAGATATTTTGGTATTGGTATAGCCGCGTGAGATCAATTTTAGTATTTCAATCTCACGATCACTGAGTTTCTTCAGAAATTGTGTATCTGGGGTAGGAGTTTGTTGTGTCACCTGATCAAACATCTTGCGAGCAACTTTGGGATCTATGTGTGTTTCGCCCGCAACCGTTGAACGAATCGCCTCAAATAGCTTCGTATGTGGGATGTCCTTCAGCAAATAGCCATCAGCACCACTACGGATCGCATCAAATAACCATTCATCGTCGCTATAGGTTGTCAAAATCAAAATTTTGACATCAGGAAAACGTTGTTTGATAATCTCAGTGGCTTTGATACCGTTCATAATGGGCATATTCAAATCCATTAGCACAATCTCTGGTTGATTTTCAGCAATCTTCTCAACAGCGATTGCACCATCAGATGCAGTTTCTACTTGAAAATCAGGCTGGGATGTTAATATCAATTTTAAACCTTCTGCAATAATGTCTTGGTCATCACAAATAAGAATCTTCATTCGCTGTCCTCTCAAAATGAATGTCTATCCTAGTGCCTTGTTCGATCTGACTACTAATAATCAATTCAGCACCGATTAATTGAGCACGTTCACGCATGCCCTGTATACCAAAATGCCCCTCTCGCGCGATGACTTTAGTATCAAAGCCGATCCCATCATCGACCACGGACAAACGAAGTGTATTGTCGCTTGCATGAATCGTAATATAAAGATGATGTGCATTGGCGTGTTTCGCTCCGTTTTGCAGAGCTTCTTGCACGATGCGATACAAGACATGCTCTTGCCCATTTGTTAACCATGCGAAGTCGCCAGTTACATTCACATTGACATCGAAACCATAACGCGCTTGTGTTGTCTTCGCCAATTCGTAGATCGATTCGATAAAACCGAGACTTTCGAGCGTTTCCGCGCGCAGTGCTTGCAAGGCACGACGCGTTTCCTGCAAGCCACTACGCACCGTTTCTGCGGATTCGTCTACGAGTTGTTTCGCACGGTCAGGTTGTAAGTCCCA
>DIYL01000009.1 GCA_002428985.1 Anaerolineales bacterium UBA6055
TTCTTTCCCTCCCCGTAGGGCAAGTAGGCTACTGCAATAAAATGAAATTTCGAGAAGTATTTAGCGCACCAGAGTTTCAGTGCCCCGTAGGGCGGTGTTTCAAGGGCGTGCAAAATGGTACATGAATAGAAACACTGGATTGTTTCAGTATCTAATAGATATAGGCGCGCTTAAAAAGGAGAATATCAAATCAGAATCCCGTAGGATGGTGTTGCCTCAGCAACACATCTAGTATAACGCAAAACAAGCATGTCAGACAAGTCAACGCGGACAATTTGTAGACACAGATTGAGACAGCCAAAGACTATCTCAACCTGTACGCTATGCGATCTAACCCGCAAGAATCGCTTCGATTTTGTTCAGTTCCTCATCGCTAAAGTCAATATTCTCCAGACCTGCGACAATGTCTTCAATTTGTGATGGTTTGCTCGCACCGATCAGTGCAGAGGTCATACGGTCGTCGCGCAATGTCCATGCCACAGCCAGTTGCGCCATATTTTGACCACGTTCTTTTGCGATCTCATTGAGTTGTTTAACTTTTTCAATCCGTGCTTGCGTTACATCATCGCCCCAATGGAAGCCGCCATCGAGCTTTTTCGCACGTGAATCATCGGGGATGTCACTGATATATTTATTGGTCAAAATGCCCTGACACAATGGCGAGAAGCAGATGCAACCAATGCCTTCATCACCCAACACATCCAACAATCCATCATCTTCGATCCAACGATCAAACATGTTATAGCGTGGTTGATGAATCAGGCAAGGTGTGCCCATTTCTTTGAGGATGCGGGATGCTTCGGCAGTTTGTTCGGCAGAGTATGATGAAATCCCGACATATAATGCGCGCCCACTCCGTACGATATAATCGAGCGCTCCCATTGTTTCTTCCATCGGCGTGTCTGGATCAGGGCGATGGCTGTAGAAAATATCAAAATACTCCAACCCTGTTCGCTTCAAGCTCTGGTCACAACTAGCGATCAGATACTTCCGTGATCCCCATTCGCCATAGGGTCCCGGCCACATCAGATACCCGGCTTTATTCGATACGATCATTTCATCGCGGTATGGGTGTAAATCTTGCTTAAAAATTTGTCCGAAGGTGTCTTCGGCTGATCCCGGTGGTGGGCCATAATTGTTGGCGATGTCGATGTGCGTTATGCCTAGGTCAAATGCTTTCCGTAGCATTGCGCGTGAATTTTCGAGAGGATCCACGCCACCAAAGTTATACCAGATGCCGAGTGATACAGCAGGTAATAACAATCCACTGCGTCCTGTCCGACGATATGGCATGGTGTCATAGCGTGTCTCTGCAGCACTATAAATCATATAAATTTCTCCTATGGTGTATAGATAAAATTATTTATTGTCTTCGACTTTATCCATAAATAGTTGATGACATAACATCAACCCTACAAAATTTATTTTGCAAATCGTATATATAAATTGTAATTCGCTTCGACATCACATGACAAACTTACTCATTTTCTACAAATTATAGTTGCCGATCGGCACGACTCTGTGCCACAATCACGCTATGATTGTCAACATAAACTAGGAAAAATTATGAGCACCACACGGCAAAAAAATTGGGCGGGTAACATCACCTACAATGCACAGGCATGGGTCTCTCCAACCACAGTTGAGGAACTACAGCATATCGTTAAATCCAGTGAAAGAGTCAAAGCAGTCGGGTCGCGTCATTCATTTAATACCATCGCTGATACATCGCATACGATGGTGGCATTGCATCAGATGAACAAGATCGTTGATCTCGACACCGATAATATGACAGTGACTGTGCAAGGTGCGATGACCTATGGCGAATTAAGCACCTATCTGCACGCAAATGGCTATGCCCTGCATAACCTTGCATCACTCCCGCATATCTCGGTGGTCGGTGCAATTATGACAGGTACACACGGTTCTGGTGAAAGCAATCGTAATCTATCGACTGCGGTATCTGGTATTGAAATGGTGACGGGTACAGGCGAGATTCTCGCGATGAGTCGTACAGAACACGGCGATCAGTTTGATGCGATGGTTGTCAGTATCGGCGCATTGGGCATTATCACAAAAATTACACTCGACATCCTCCCGACATATGAGATGCGCCAAGATCTTTACCTTAATCTCCCGTTTGAGCAGGTGTATGCAAACTTTGATGCGATTCAAGCCAGTGCATATAGTGTCAGCCTGTTTACACATTGGGAGAATAACCTCGTCACACAGGCATGGCTCAAGAGCAAAGCTGATACAGATTTTGCATTTAGTGATGACTTTTATGGTGGATCACGAGCGACAGTCAAATGTAGTCCAGTTGGTGATGATCTGACAGAGCGCTGTACCGAGCAATTTGGTCAAGTTGGGGCGTGGCAAGATCGTCTACCGCACTTTCGGATGGAATTTACACCGAGTAAAGGTGAAGAAATCCAAGCTGAGTATTTTGTCTCACGTCATCATGCGATTGAGGCAATGCAAGCGATTCATAGTCTACACGAAGTCATCACACCGCTATTGTATGTCTCCGAAATTCGAACGATGCGCGGGGATGACTTATGGTTAAGTCCGGCATACGGGCAGGATACCGTCGCCTTCCACTTCACATGGAAGCCTTTGTGGGAGCAAATTCAACCCGTGCTCACCCAAATCGAAGCTGTCCTTGAACCGTTTGATGCACGTCCACATTGGGGTAAGGTTTATACTATGCCAGCAGAGACAGTCAAAGCACATTATGATCGCTTTGATGATTTTACTGATTTAGTCCACACATACGATCCGAATAACACATTCCAAAACGAGTTCCTGAAAGCGTATTTTGCCAATGCCTAAACTAATCGTCGCATCCAAAAATCCGGTAAAAATCAATTCAACGCGGACCGCATTTGAACAAATTTTCCTAGACGAGACATTTGAGGTGTCTGGCATTTCTGTGCCATCCGGTGTCTCTGATCAACCCATGACGCAAGCTGAGACCTTACAAGGTGCATTGAATCGGGCGACAAATGCCAAAAATGCCTCACCTGATGCGACCTATTGGGTCGGGATTGAAGGTGGTATCGAGGATACAGACATCGGTATGCAATGTTTCGCATGGGTTGTGATTTTAGGGAGGGATGAACGTGTCGGACGCGGACAAACAGCGATTTTTTATCTGCCATTGGAGGTGGCTAAGTTGGTGCGTGAGGGTGTCGAATTGGGATATGCTGACGATCAAGTCTTCGGGCGCGAGAATTCGAAGCAGACCAATGGTGCCATCGGTTTACTCACGGACGACGCTGTTGACCGCACATCGTATTATGTCCAAGCTGTGATTATGGCACTCGTACCGTTCAAAAATCCGACGCTGACGTGGTAAATGATTGATTGGCGGATGAAATTAGATACGCCTCACCCGCCAACTGATAACTTAAGAACTATGGCGAATATTCAAGATATCGCCATCTTGGACGATGTATTCTTTACCTTCTAAGCGATGTTTACCCGCATTTTTGATCTCGTTCTCGTTACCGAGTTCCATCAGGTCGTCATAGGTGAACACTTCAGCGCGAATAAAACCTTTTTCCAAATCGGAATGGATGACACCGGCGGCTTGTGGCGCGGTCGCACCCGCAGGGAAACTCCAAGCGCGGACTTCATCAGGTCCAACTGTGAAGTATGATTCAATCCCCATCAATTCATACGATAGACGAATCACCTTCGAGCGGGATAATTCCGTGATTTCGTACTCTTCCATGAACATCTCGGCATCTTCTTCATCGAGTTGTGCGATCTCAGCTTCCAACCCGCCTTGAATGCCAACCAATGAGGCTTTCTCGTACTCTAATGTAATTAGGGTTGCAGGATCTACCGCTTCATCCCCCATATTGACGACCACAAGCACAGGTTTTAACGTCAAGAAACCAAACCCACGAATTGTCTTCAATTCGTCCTCAGTTAAGTCCATATTACGGAGTGGGACTTCATCTTCTAATTGTGCTTTGAGGCGTTCGAATAGAGGTTTTTCGGTTGCGATGCTCGCGTCGGCTTTTTTGCCTTTTGCGCGAAGCTCATTTTCTAACCGATCTAGTCGCGTCTCGACACTCATTAAATCCATCAGCAAAAATTCACCATCAATGGCTTCAAGGTCATTAGCTGGGTTAATTTCGTTATAGGGATGGGGTACCATATTATTCTCAAAGTTGCGGATCACATGTAAGAAGCCGTCCACCTGTGCCAACTCGTTGCGGAATTGCCCCGCCAGTGCACCCTCGCCAATCCCCTTATCCAGACCACCAATATCAGCATAGGTGATGTTGGTATAGGTTGTTTTCTTGGGGTTATACATCGCTTTTAATTTGTCGATGCGTTCATCTGGTACATTCACTGTCGCAGTATTGACTTCAAATTGCCCTGTTGACGCCGCGCTGGTTTCATAATTTCCGCCTGTCAGCGCGTTAAAAATTGTTGTCTTACCACTGTTTGGCAGACCGATAATGCCTAATCGCATAGTTGTGTTGTCCCGTATTCTCGTTATATGCAAACGGAGGTATTGTAAACGCAATCAATTATCTACGGGAGGGGAAAGGCGCATGGGGTTAAAATCAGTGGAATCATCAAGCTGATTGATAACACCGCCGTATAATGCTGAATTTTCAATGCTTACAACTGATTTTTGCGTTTGTTCTTGTATTCCAAGACGACGAGCAAACTTTCATCGGTCGTTTGCACATTATCGGCATCACCGAGTTGTTGGAAGATAGCACGTGATTTCTTCAAATACTCAATTGACGCTTCAATTTGGTTGATGTTGACGAGTACATGCCCCATACTCCGCAACAATTCACCCTGACTCAGTAAATCATTGAGTTCGACAGCAATATCGAGTGTACGCTGATAATAATCTAGTGCTTTCTCTGAATGGGCTTCGAGGTCTGCGCGGGTTTTGCCTTTACGCCCCATCTCGGCATAGAGGTTCCCAACGATTCCTAAGCGTAGCGCTAAGCCTTGTTTATCATTCAATTGTTCAAAGAGTGCGATACATTCCGTGAAATTTTCAATTGCTTTAGGATAATCTTTGGTCGACACGTAGGTATTACCTAAATTACCCAAACGCGATGCTAAGCCTCGCATATCTTGAAGCTCACGTGCAATTGCGACCGATTCCATATGACAGGTAATGGCTTCATCAAATTGGCGCACATCATCATACAATAAGCCGAGGTTCGTCAGCCACAATCCTTGCCCACGTTTATCCTCAAGTTCTTCCGCGATGTCGAGGGCTTGTTTGAGATAATCAAACGCTTCGTCAAAACGCCCCATCTCGCGTAAGATGTTACCGATGTTACCAAGCAGACCATTTTCTGTTGCGCGTTCATTTTCACGACGCGCCAAGCGCAAAGCTTCTTGCGAATATTCGAGGGCTTTATGTGGCTGTCGTAGCCGATTATAGATCAACGCGAGGTTCCCCAGATGTCGTCCTTGCATGCCAACATCACCGGAATTCCCAGCAATTTCAGCGGCGCGTTCTAAGCTATTGATGGCAGTTGGATAGTCGTCTTTTTGTAAAGCTAACCGTACATCGCGTAAAAGACGAATTTGCTCTTTTGAATCAGACACATAGCCCCCTAGTTATCGGCTGATTACTCGTCGTAATAAGGATACCACAAGCCATAAACCCATTAGGCAAACAACGCCGATTGCGATTTGACGTACAGGCTCATTGAATGGTGTGACAGGTGGTAAATGGGGTTGGTTCGGTGTTGGATCGATCCGCACGACTGTGAATTCGTCAACCACTTCGGCAAGTGTACTGAGGTCTGCTGCTTGTGCCGAACTCATCCGCGCAAATAACGTTTCATATATCCATGAATTACGGCTAAACATATAGAGTGCACGTAGGGATTCAGCAGGATTTTCTACTTTATAGGCAACAGCATCATAAATATGTGACCCATGCTGAATGGTTACCCGAGAGTCTTTGATAACATTCTGATACCATGTCGATTGTTCACCGCGTGCGGCAACAATATAATATTTTGTGCCATGTCGACGGTATTCTAAGACCTCATGACGTGGTTTACCCGTCTTTTGATTACAAGAGGTAAAAACAAGGAATGGTATCCAATTAATGAGTGTTCCCCACCCCAATCGGTAAATATATAACGGTAATTTGAAGGCAACCTGTACAACAGATTGTGGATATTTTGTAGAGGTTTGTGTTGCAGTCATGATACCTTGAGCTAGCTTCGCGTATATACTCTATCTAGTGTATCAAATTTTAAAGTTCTGCGTAGTTTCAAGCTGATTCAAGTTCAGAAGTTTCGGATATATAACCTATCAAAATTTAGCGACGACTGCGCGCAAAGCCATCGGAATAACAACCTGTTCATCAGGATTTTTGCATTCTGTCTTCAACCAATCATCTATTAACCCCATCGCTTCAGTGTGCATCGCATCTGGCAAATTCCAATCTGGACTATAAATACGTTTTTTGTGGTTTTCAACAACCATACGAATCGACCAGCGATCACTGTCAAATTGGCATAGATCAATCACACTTACAGTTGCGTCAAGGGTTTGTAAATAAGCTTGGATAGCAGGAGACCTTTCCCAAAGTCGCGGTCGAGATTTTGGTTTAGGTCCCCCCAATTGCTCTAATATCGTATACCATTGCTTATGCCCAGAGGCAATGGGATTGAATGTCACACCATCTACAATCACTTCATGTGCAATGATCAAATATCCTGATGGTTTGATCACACGATGTAATGCATCAAGTGCCGATTGCCAATCGTCCAACAGATGGAAGATGCGCACAGCATTCACCACATCAAATGTGTTTGGGGCAAATGGTAAGGTCTGCATCGCATTGGCTTGTACTAAATGCGGAAGACTGTCTTGTGCTAACTTTGCTGGAATCTCTTGCATCATTTGTGCAGAAATATCAACGCCAGCATAATTGTAGCCAGCGTTAATGAATGGGACACCAATCAAGCCTGTACCAATCGCAACTTCTAAAAAACGGGTCGATTGTGAGGCATCCACATAAGATACAATCGCATCCCGAATTTGTTCAGGGACACCATCAGGATACTTACGTGTCGCATCATAATAGGTTACAGCATGGTCATAACTGATAATCGGCATAGATCAACTCCCTAAAGTGATGATGGTATTATCAGTATACTTTATTTTATGAGCCTATTCTTCTTTCTGCGCAATCACATCGACTTCAACATGCCAGTTTTCATCTGCTAATCCAGCGACCAATACAACAGTCACCGCTGGACGCACGCCTTGCCACAACTCAGAACGTAAATTTACTAGTTCATCTAAATCTTGCCGTCGTGTGAGATAATACGTTACTTTGACAATATTTTGGGTGGTCATATTGGCCGTTTCGAGAATAACTTCTACATTACGTAGTGCTTGCGTAAATTGCTTGCTAAATTCAGAAGATACATCACCGGATGGTGCAACACCTACTTGTCCTGAGATATATAGCTGACGACCACCCTCAAATTGTGTTTCGACAGCATGAGAATAAATCGCCGAAAATTTTTCTGGAATTGGGCGCATTTGATCTGGATTGTGAATTTTCATTGAGGTACTCCTTAACTGTATGAGATTTTTAGTTTAATTACTCAACATGGCGCAGTCTATCAATTTAGTAAAATCTAAATTTGAATAGAGTCATGTATTAAATGCAATTTACGATGTACTGTCTGAAAATAGACAAATGTTTGCAAAGTGGAGAAAAATCGGGTAGTTTATATTTGAATAATATATTAGATAATATTTTAATTATTCAGGAAATTTTGAAAGATCCGTTTTTTATTCAGTGATATTGGCTTTATTGTAATTTTACTTTTAGGTATAGTATGACCGCATCTCATGAACGATCTAACTTCCTTCGCAATCGGGCGATTGGTGGGTTAATTGCAATTATCATTTTTATTGTATTTGCTCAAATATTGCAATTTGTGGTTGTTGCTAGCCAAGCGAGTGATTCGCGAGTCATCAATATTGCCGGTCGACAACGGATGCTGAGCCAGCGGATTGCTAAAAATGCAATTATTATTGATTCAAGATTAGATAATGAAACCACCTTCGCTGAATTGCAAACTTCATTAGACCTCTGGGCAAGCTCGCATAATGGACTTCAATTTGGAAGTGACATACTCGACCTTCCATCAAATAACAGCGAGACAATTAACACATTATTTGCTGAAATTGATCCACATTATATCGCGATATATGATGCTGCGACCTGTATTTTATTGCTTAATGATCAAGAGACTGCATCATGTTCCGATACGTTATCGACATACATTGAAATAATTCTTGCTAACGAGAGACAATTTCTCGAGGGTATGAATACAATTGTCTTTCAATATGATGCAGAGGCAAGTGAATCGAACCAAGCTACGCTGATCATCGGATTTCTATTATCAGTTGGCGCGCTAACGACCGTATTCATTGTCTGGTGGAGTGTATTACGTCCGACGATTGCCCGTGTTAATGAGAGTCGCAAACAATTAGAACAATATGCTGATGAACTGTTGATAGCAAAAAATGAAGCCGAATCCGCCAATGCTGCTAAGTCAATTTTTATGGCGAACACCAGCCACGAACTGCGCACCCCATTAAATGCGATCATCGGGCATTCTGGTGTGATGCTGGCGGGGATGACCGGAGACGTAACCGAGCGACAGCATAAGAAACTACAGAGTATTTATGACAGTGCCAAACATTTGCTTGATCTCATTAATCAGGTGCTGGATATTGAAAAAGTGGAGATGGGACAATTAAGCCTCCATACAGAAGATATTCAAGTTGTGCAGTTGGTTGACGAATGGAAGAACTTTCTATCAGAAAAAGCAACCAGCAAGGACATAGATCTCGTTGTGACGTCTGACAGTAACGTTCCACCAGTTATTCAGACCGATCGTAGTCGGTTAACACAGATTGTTTTAAATTTAGGCTACAATGCTATAAAATTTACAGAAAATGGCAGTGTCACCGTTCATATGGATTGGTCTCCACAACAGCAGGCACTACTCATCGAAGTCGTTGATACCGGTATTGGTATTGCACCACATAATTTAGAATCCATCTTTGAAGAGTTTTGGAGCTTAGAAAATCATCAAGCCAACCAGGAGGGAACCGGTCTCGGGCTAGCTATTGTGAAAAAATTAGTCCGGGCATTAGGTGGGCAAATTAGCGTACAAAGTCAACTTGGGAAGGGCACACAATTTAATGTTAGCCTCCCCGTCAAAATCATAGCAGAACTACAACAGGAGGTTAGCCGTGGGTAGTTATAATAGTATTCCTAAAAATGTTCTCGAAGGTTGGGTTGTGCTCGTCGTTGATGATCACGACGCAAGCCGTGAAGTCATCAGTGACATTCTTACATTTTATGGCGCATCAGTTATATTAGCAGTCGATGGCGAAGATGGGTTTAAAAAGGCAGTTGAAACGCAACCTAAGTTCATAATTTCCGATATTGCGATGCCTAATATTGACGGTTGGGAACTGATTAAGATGTTAAAGCTTGAGCCACGGACGAGTAATATTCCAGCAATTGCATTAACTGCCCATGCAATGATTGGTGATCGTGAAAAAGCAATCCGGAGTGGGTACCATAACTATCTATCTAAACCGCTTGATCCGCTCACGTTTTTATCGCAAATTGTTGTGTTGCTGGATGATGTTGACACAGTTGGCACAGAATTACGTGAACGTTTAAAGGCTGGTTAATGATCCATTGATTCATATAATATGGGTTCATCTTTTGATGGGATATACAAAAAGGGAATATTTTGAAAATCTTAGTTATTGATGATGACCCCAATAGTCAAGAAGTATTGAGCGATATTTTAAGTTTTGCAGGCATGGTTGTTGAAATTGCTGCCACCGGAGAAGATGCTATCACCTTATTACATGGTAACCGCTATGACGGCATTTTAGTTGACTTCAAACTCCCCGGTATCGACGGGTGGGAATTTCTAGCGACAATTAAAGCCATCGTGACGACCCCATGTATTGCAATTACAGTCTACGATAATGCCACAATGCAAGACGATGCGATGCAAGCTGGGTTTGATGGCTACTTTGCCAAACCTGTGAACGAACTAACATTTGCTCAGGATTTGATGCACCTTCTGACGTAATTTCCCAGATACACGCATCGAAGAAACAATCGGAGTATTTGATTATATCGTACAGAGTGAGTGTGAATTATATGGCAGGGTTTCGTCATACTCGGCTGAATAAACTACTGAAGCATCCCACAACCTCAAAGAGATGGTCACACCATGTCTGATTCATCAACCACGCTACATCATACCGGAAAATCGTAGCAATTCTTGCAGATTAGGTTGACTTTAGGGGATTTATCAGAAGGATTCGTATGAGTCTCTTTAGTTCGTTTTTATTTGATTAGGCAATCGGGAAAAGCAATGAAAAATGATTGTTATTTTGCATTATGTGATGCATTATGAATTATCCGATACAATTTTCTCTTCCAATATGCCAATATCATTAAGTAAGTAGTCAACCCCATGAGCAAAATCATACCTGTAAAAGTTAAAATGGTATTATTTATTATGATACTTAGCAACAGAATCCCACTTGCAATAGTTATAACAATGTAGAATATTGCCTCATCCCAATCTGTTGATTGCAAAGTGAAGTATAAACGGGTATTAAATGGCTCTTTATCATAACTGGAGATGTGACCTCTCGCAGAAATTGGTAAGCTGAATGTCGATGTATATTTGAGACAAAAATCAACCTCTTGTGATCCGTAACTTTCTATTACTTTTCCAGACTCATCTTCTATCTCCAAGACTTCCCAGAAGACATCTTTAAATTGCACGATGATAGTTGGTGGATCATGATAAACTTCAAGGTTAATCTGATACTCCGATAGACTACCTAACGAAGTAATTTCGAATATATGTCCACCATATAGCATTTCAAAATATTTGTTTATCATGATTCAGCTTATCTTGAATAACATATGCAATGCCTCTACATTGTCACTCTGATCTATCGTATTAGAATCCATTGTAGCAGAAGCCCCCAGTGATTTGGGGGCGAGTGTTTTAGTTTCTATAGCATACCAGCTGATTATGCAAATTCTTTCGTCAGATACGGCTCGTTGATAGCAAACAACTCATCGACCATCTGTTGAATTTCGGCGAGGGATAGCACAGCTGCTGATAGCGGTGAGTAGGCGATCGCTTGATAAATTAGGCGACGGTTGCCTGTCAAAATACCCTCAACTGCCATTTCTTCGATTTGCGAGTAGAGGTTGGTCAGTGGTGTGACCGATGCAGGCAATTTGCCGACCGCGACGGCTTCCAAGCCTTTACGTGATGCCCAGACAGGGACTTCAACACAGGAGTCATACGGCAAGTTATCAACTAGATTTTTGTTGGGGACATTACCATTAAATTGGAATGGTGTGCCACCTTCCATCGCATTCATAATATAAGCTGCATATTCATGCCCGCGATTGAGATTAACCTCTTGATTTTCGAACCAGTCATGAATGTCATCGCGCCAGTCATTTTCGCGCCGTTGATATTCTTTGAGGATATAAGCGTGGTGTCCGGGATTCCAGTTCGTGCCGTGTGTTGCATATTTTTCGATGAGTTCAGGCCGTTTGCGGAACCACCAGTTATATTCGGAGTTGTGTCCGCTGGATTCGGTCACGTAATAATCGAGTGCCAGATACATCTCATTGCGGACTTGTTCGGCGTTATAGGTGTCTTGATTTTCGGTGATGGCTTTATTAATGAGCGGATACGCATCTTCGCCGTTCCACAAAAATTCGGTATACCATGCAGTGTGGTTAATGCCTGCGCAGGTATAGGTGATTTCATCGTAGGGCGCACCAATCCACTTGGCGAGCATTTCGGATGTACCCTGTACACTGTGGCATAACCCCGTGACAAGAATATCAGTCTCGCGGTCAATCGCACGGCAGAGCATCGCCATCGGGTTGGTATAGTTGAGCATGAGCGCATTCGGACAATATTTTTCCATATCTTTGGCAATATCAACCATCACAGGAATTGTCCGTAATGCACGGAAAATTCCTGCAACGCCACGGGTATCGCCGACGTTGATGTCTACGCCATATTTCATTGGGATTTCGATATCATGTCGCCACACATCAGTCGATCCGACGAGAATCGTCACAACCACATAATCAGCACCTTTAAGCGCTTCCACACGATCTAACGTTGATGTGACAGTCGCAGGATATTCACCTTCTGCCACAATCCGGTCACACGCGCGTTTTGCAAAATCGAGTCGTTCTGCATCAATATCCATCAGAGCAATTTCAGCATTTTCAAGTAACGGAAATGTCAATAAATCACGGACAAGTTTGCGCGTAAATCCAAAGCTCCCCGCACCGATAAATGTAATTTTTGGCATCAGCAAAAACTCCTTTTAAATTTTTTTACATTGTACCCTGTTTGCCATACCATAATCAAAATTATGTCAGGGTTTTCGAGTATATTCACCTTGTCTAGTGTGTCATATGACAGGTATCATCATCGCACAGAGAAAATAATGATATTAAAAGAGGATTGCTATTTTATGAAAACCTATCGCATCCCAAATACTGACCTTGATGTTTCTAAACTCGCATTCGGGACATGGCATCTTGGTGAAACATGGGACACCACACCACCAACTCAAGAAGCCCGTGACCGCGCCGATACATTAATTCACACTGCTGTTGAACACGGTATCAACTTCATTGACCTTGCCGACATTTATACATGGGGTAAATCCGACATGTTGGTGGGTGAAGTCATTAAAAATGACCCATCCTTGCGCGACAAAATCATCTTGCAAGCAAAGTCAGGGATTATCCTACCCGGCGAAGTCCATGAGGGTAGTGTCGGACATTTTGACTTTAGTTATGAGAACCTGACATTTAAAGTTGAACGTACACTAGAACGCCTCAATACCGATTATGTCGATGTTTTGCTCTTACATCGTCCTGATGCACTGGTCGAACCAGAAGAAGTTGCACGTGCTTTTGATGCGTTACACAGTAGCGGTAAAGTCAAATATTTTGGTGTCAGTAATCACACATCATTCCAAATAGAACTCCTGAAAAAATATGTCGATCAACCACTGGTAATCAACCAGATTGAACTTAATCTGATTCACAACGAGCTGATTAACGATGGTCTGATCTTTAATAATCATGGTCAATCTTACACAGGCGCACACGGTACACTCGATTACTGCCGTCTCCATGACATGGTAATTCAAGCATGGTCACCGGTTGCGCGTGGTCAAATTTTTGCACCGTCAGATGATGCGCCGGATAATGTCAAAGCTACTGCTGAAGAAATCAAACAAATGGCAGAAAAACATAACACCACTGTGGAAGCCATCGGACTCGGTTGGTTGTTGCGTCATCCTGCTATGATTCAGCCAATCCTCGGCACAATGAATCCTGCGCGTATCCCTGTCAGCGTCAAAGCTGTGGATGTCGAAATGAGCAAACTGGAATGGTATACTCTACTCGAAAAAGCTAACGGACAATCTGTACCCTAAACTGCATCTATCAATAAAATAATACAGGATCCCCCGAATTTTTGGGGGGAACTGTTCCCCTTTTCGCGCGTAAAATCTGCTAAAATAAAATTGTGAAATCAAGTATAAACAATAAGGAGATACCCTTTTGCGACTCTTTAAATTCTTTCTCTTGATGACAGTCATGCTGATAGTAGCGGCATGTTCGGATACCGGCAATACAGCAGGCGATTCCGCATCAGCACAACGTCTACTGCCTAACCTCGCCAATTACACAGCATCAGATGTCGATACGGCCATTGATGGTGCGTTTACCGCGGCAGGTGGTGCATCGGTCGCAGGTGGACAATTACAAGTCACAGCGGCATTGGCTAAAGCGGAACAAGTCTTACAGTGCTTCCAAGATCGTGGTGCTGTTGCCGCAAAAACTTATGTTGAAACTAGCCCATCAGACATCATACCAAAAGCAGGTGCGGTACTGGTAATTAACCAAACCCGTGTGAATCAGGAATTCATTAATTGTGCACTTGGTGGTCAAGAAGAAACCTTCAGTGCTCAGGCAGTTGAACCGTGTGCGGACGCTGGCACATTTACCTACGAAGGCGACAATATCAGTTACGTCTATGTCGGCTCAGATCCAGCTCTATGTGCATTGTATAACACCCACTTCAACAACTTGCAACAAAGCGGATAGTATCCGTTCGTAAATATAGGGGCAGACAACTTTATCAGTCTGCTCCTATACACATGCCTCATTGTGTAGAGAAGAATACCGAGGATAATAACCAAAAATTCTCCAGTTTTGTCCACAGACTAACTGAAAATCGTTAGCATCCTAACTACGATTTTTCTTTCTTTTTGCTATCCACTGAAATTGAAAAGCAAAAGTGACAATCTGCGAAACATAATCAAATACAGTTATACAGTCATGGTTTTGGTTCAAAGATATTAACTCCCAACATCTAAGTTGGTCTTAATTTTGCCCACGATACTCGACGGGAGTGTAACCGGTTTTGGTTTTAAAAAGACGCGTGAAATAATGAGGATAGTTAAAACCTAGTCCGTAAGCAATTTCACTCACAGAGGAGTTGCTTGACATGAGCAAAGTTTTGGATTCCTCAATCACAAAATCATGAATATGATTTTTGGGTGTTCTTCCAGTTTCCTTTTTAATCAGGTCACTAAAATAATGTTGAGAAAGATGTGCTAGATCGGCGAAGTATTGAATACTAGGCATTCCTAAATCTAACTGCTTTTTAGATTTAAAGTAGTTTTTAAGCTCAATTTCGAATTGGGCTACTATATCTTTGTTTTGACTGGTTCGAGTGTTGTATTGTCTCTCATAAAATCTCAAGCAATAATTCAAGAGCAATTCTAAGTTGGACACAATTACTCTTTGACTATGATTGTCAATCCGTTGTTCATATTCAGTCTCTATATTTTTAACCATAGAGTTGATTGTTTTTTCTTCAATTTCAGATAAATGAAGAGCCTCGATGACAGAGTAGTGAAAAAAGGTATACATATCAAAATTTTCACCCAAATGAGTATTACGGATTAAATCTGGGTGAAAGTTCAGTACCCAACCATTAATTTCACCTTCTTCAATTGTCTCTACTGACGAAAAGACCTGACCTGGAGCAGAGAACACCATGACACCCTCTCCAAAATCGAATGAGTTTCTCCCATACTCCCTTCCACAGCTCTTATCTTTCATTGAGATTGTGTAAAAGTTATAATTGATTTTGATATTCAGTTTCTCTTCTGAAATATGAATTTTGGAAGCATCGATCAGGGAAATTAAGGGATGTTTAGGTTTAGGATACCCCATCAATTCATGTATTTGGCTAATAGACTTAATTTCAATTATTGACATTTGGCGTTTCTCTCGATTAACAATTGATAGCTTCAGGTCATCCCTTAGATTGAAGATGCCAGACTTATATCGGACCTGCTCCCAACATATTGACTATAGTAATTATTGTTTGATTAAATCAACTATTTGATTTAAAGCTACATTTGCCTCTGGCGTAGGTATAGGTAGCAATAACCAACAATGAACCATCTTAGGATACTCATAATAATCAAATCCAATGTTTTCTTCTTGTAATCTTTTCACCAAAGCTCTTGCATCTGCAACAAAAATTTCACCTGTACCCATAAACATTGAAATCCTCCCTATATTATCAAATCGACCATATATTGGACTTACTTTTGGGTCTTTGGTGTTAATGTTTCCTGCAAATAGTTTACCAGCTTTTTGTAAACTGCTTACGTCTAAAACCTTGTCATCCTTTATGAAATTAGCTATGTCAGGATTAGTAAGTGATATATCCAGCCATGGCGATGAAAGAATCAACCTCTTAGGTTGAAGAAGTCCAACTTCATTTAGATATTGGGCAAATGCTATAGCTAATCCAGCTCCAGCAGAGTCAGCTAAAAATAAGATATCTCGGCTCTTGTATGTATCAACAAACCGTTCATAAAGACTGTGCAAATATGAATAGGCTTCTTCTGCATGATTTTGTGGTGCGAGCGGATAGTCCATAACCATAATTGTTGCATTTGTTTCTGTGACTATCTTTGCTAAGTAAGTCCATTGCATGCTGACCATATTAAGTACATAAGCGCCACCGTGAATATAAAATATTGCCTTGTTGGAAGGTGAACCCTTTGGGGTGAGTGTCCAAACAGTTCTTCCTTCAAACGACTCCTCTACTACATCAATTTTATTTTTTACTGATGCGGGAACCGGGGCGGGGTCATTGTCGAAATCATCGAGATTTGATAACTGTCTACCTAGGGTTTGATTTATCCTACCTAAAGTAAAGAATAGCTTTAAAACTCGGGACATCAAACTCTCTGACTTTGAATGATTGTAAATTTCAGGTGGTTTAGACATCAGCTTTGTTACCCTTTTTTATACTATATTTTCAATTGAGCATGTTTAACATACTAGATCAAAAACTTAAGCACAGATAACACTTAATTCGGAAAGATTTACACAAAATGCGGAACTTATCTAAACTTAGTCATTTCAGTCTGGATTGATGCTTATAAGCCAAGTTATGAAACAAAAAATACCCCACCGAAGTAGGGTATCTCTGTCTGGGTCGGTCGCATAAGCCAAATTATGTGCGAGGACAATAACCAAAAATTCTCCAGTTTTGTCCCTATATCATAAATATACACATATCACCTTATAGTAACTTCTAGAAGAATTCATTTTCAACTCATTTGAGAAACTATCCGAAGATACACCATTCTAAAAAACCAAGCCCTTCACACTATGAGGGCTTTTTGATCTTCACAATAGTACAAAATATAAGATTATGTTCCACTTGAAACAAATCATCATAATTGTCTTTTGAATTCATATTTAAATTCAACTAACATTGCATCCATCATTAAACAATTATGGAAAATCACAATAAATTGCGGTGTGGCAATCTCTTATTTGCTAATATCGCCATATATGTCAGTTAAAGAGAGGCTTTGTGCAATGAGACCGCCACCACTTCAGCACGATAAACAAACACGGCAGAAACGTCGTATGGAAAAAGCTATTACAAACGCTTTTATCCAGTTAGTTGAAGAAAAGGGATATGAACCTATAACTGTAGGTGAAATTACGGAGCGAGCCGATGTGGGTCGTACAACATTTTATCGATATTTTCAGAACAAATCTCAAATACTTGTACACTTACATAGCAAGCGGTTTGAAAATCTGAATATTGCTCCTTCAACTCGAGAAGACTGGCTTTCTGGTGAAGCACCACAGTCATTTATTGACTTGCTAACGAGAGCACAACATCAAGGTCGATTTAAGTCGATCATATACAAAATGGGTTTAGATATTGGGTATATACAGCATCTAATTGAAGAAAGCCTCGCTCAGCATTTTGCAACAAAATTACAAGAGGCATTTTCCGAGACAGAAATGAAAACACCGATGCCCATTGTTGCTAGATCTCTTGCAGGCATGTTCAGTTGGATGGTGAAATGGTGGGTTCAATACTCACCTGAGTATACGCCAGAAGAGATGGCGAAGCATGTGTATTCTTTAATGGCATCAATCGTCAGGGAAGCAGTCGACATCAGCGACGAACATTATATCATCCATGAGTAATTTTGTTTTGCCTATCTTAAACACGGCAGATCAATATAGATTAACTACTATCAGAATGAGAGTCTTATGTTCAATAGACGCCCACCATCACCTAAAAGAGATAAACGTGAAGTTCCTGATGTACCCGTCCAATGGCGACGGATGATTGCATATCTATCACCTTATAAATTTCGTCTATCGCTTGCCATTATTGGCTTATTATTTAGCTCTGGCTTAAGCCTGGTGTTCCCTGCTGTCATCCAAAATGTGGTTGATTCTGTCTTCACTGATGCAGACTTACAGTTGCTTAATACGATTACGCTCATTTTGTTACTGGTATTTGTCTTTCGGTCATTTGCAACATTTGTCCAGAATTACAATCTAAATTATGTCGGTGAGAAAATCGTCGTAGATATTCGTAAACAACTCTATGAACATCTACAGTCTTTGTCAGTTAAGTTCTTTACAGAACGCCGCGTCGGTGAACTCATCAGCCGTATATCAAGTGATGTGACAGTAATGCGAACTGTTTTAACCGGGAATGTTAGTACGCTACTCCAGCAGACGCTTACCTTGCTAGGGGCAGTCATCATCATGTTTGTTCTGAACTGGCGCTTGACAATGTTTATTGTCGCGTTGATTCCAGTCATTGTAGTAATAGGTTTTGCTTTTGGTCGATACATTCGACGCATTAGTACACAGGTACAGGACGAAATTGCAGGTGCAACAGTTGTTGCCGAAGAAGTCTTCCAGAACATCCGAGAAGTAAAAAGTTTCGTCAGGGAAGATTATGAAGTACACCGATACAATAATGCGATTGATACAGCCTTTCGTGCAGCCGTACGTTTACTCACTGTGCGATCAGTTTTCGGTCCAATCATCGCGTTCTTTGCTTTTGGAGGATTGTCTCTGATTCTGTGGTTTGGCGGACGGGAAGTATTGGATGGTCGTTTATCTGCAGGCGAATTGATTGCATTCTTGATTTATGGTTTGACGGTTGCAGGGAGCTTTGCGAGTTTGATTAATCTCTACTCTCAGTTTCAAGAAGCGATTGGGGCAACGAAGCGTGTCTTCCAGATTCTTGATGAATATCCAGAAATTGATGATGCACCAACTGCGACTACCTTAGACAAAGTAGTCGGTGCAATTCAAATCAAAGATGTATCGTTCGCGTATGAAGGTGAGCATAAAATATTGCATAATATCAATCTCACAATACGTGAAGGTGAAATTATTGCTTTGGTTGGTCCTAGTGGTGCAGGAAAAAGCACCTTATTTAATCTGATTCCACGTTTCTATGATGTCTCAGAGGGCGTAATTGTAGTAGATGATCATGATATACGTGATGTAACACAAACAAGTTTACGCCAGCACATTGGGATCGTACCCCAGGAGACATTATTGTTTGGTGGGTCAATCCGTGAAAATATCCTATATGGCAAGTTAGATGCTACTGAAGAAGAAATGATCGCCGCAGCAAAATCAGCAAATGCACATGGATTTATCACTGAACTACCAAATGGCTACGAAACGTTAGTCGGTGAACGCGGTGTTAAACTTAGCGGGGGGCAACGACAGCGTGTTGCGATTGCACGCGCGATTCTCAAGAATCCGTCAATTTTGTTACTGGATGAAGCTACATCTAGCCTTGATAACGAGAGCGAGCATTTGGTTCAGGAAGCTCTCACTAACCTAATGAAGAATCGCACGACAATTATTATTGCACATCGGCTAAGTACAATACGGGTTGCCAATCGTATTGCTGTGTTAGACAAAGGCGAAATCATTGAACTTGGGTCGCATAATGAGTTGATGGTGCAACAAGGGCTCTATGCGAAGTTATATGAAATGCAGTTCCATGATGATGTGAGCCTCATGGTTTGATATGAAGGAGGACAGTGGTCGTTATTTGTTCCACTCGATACATAAATTATGTTTTGTTGTTTGTCACCTGCTCCTCTGGCCTTTAGTATTATTGTTGTAAGGAATTTAACAAGTGAGGAATGATTTGTATGTGCAACGTTATATTGCTAGGTAAAGAGCAAGTTACTCATCCTATAGCCTATTTGATGACACTGCAATGAGTATTAGGTCGCAATATTCCATGGACAAGTTAGATTATTTAGCTATTTTTTATAAACTATCCAAGCCACGAATTGTACTGTTGCTTAACTTCACAACAATCACGGCTTTGATTGTTGCGTCGGATGGCTTGCCAGCTCCTGTACTACTATTGAATGTACTTATTGGAAGTGTAGCAGCAGCAGCTGGAGCAAGTGCTTTGAATCAATATCTTGATCGACATATCGACATAAAAATGACTCGAACTGCCAATCGTCCGATACCTTCCGGTCAAGTTCAGGCTTCAACTGCTCTATTGTATGGATTAGGAATAAGCCTATTTGGTGTTGTATGGTTGGCTGTGACAGTAAATAGTTTGACGGGCATACTTGCATTATTGGGATCACTTTATTATGTTGGATTTTACACGCTATTTTTGAAGCGCAATACAAGTCTCAATATTGTGATTGGTGGTGGAGCAGGTGCTTTTCCTGTACTGGTGGGATGGAGTGCTGCAACTGGTGGGTTATCTTTAGAGGCGTGGTTGTTGTTTGCGATTATTTTCTATTGGACACCACCTCATAGCTGGGCATTAGCACTACTGGTAAACGATGATTATACAAAGGCTGGTATCCCGATGATGCCGGCAAAGTATGGCAAAAAAGTGACACATAGACAGATCGTATTGTTTACCATTTTACTAGTCGTTGTATCGCTTTTGCCTCTAACAACGATGATGTTTGGTACAATTTATATGATAGTAAGTATAAGTCTTGGATGTATTTTTTTGTTGTTGTCGATTCGATTGTGGTTAGAAAGTAACCCAAGGGTTCTTAGAATGACGTGGAAATACTCAACTACATATCTTGCGCTTATTTTTCTGACTATGATGGTTGATAGCTTGCTTTACTGAAAATATATCCAGTCAGCATGGAATGAATTAAGCAAAGAGAAACTTATGAGAAGAAAGAAGCGAAAATAACAAACCAAAATCTTGTATTGTATCCTTCAATCAAACCTCTTACAGGCTAATATTTACAAAAAAACGCCCTACCGAAGTAGGGCATTTTGCCTGGGTCAATCGCATAAGCCAAATTTTGAAACAAAAAGCCCCGCTTCCGCAGCACATTTCTGTCTGGGTCGGTCGCATAAGTGGCATTTAATCAAGCTAACACCAATTATCAGAACATTTGTATTCCCTTACGATTATTGCTTCGCGTTTGCTGGTTGATGTAAATCCCTTACAATGCGAATAAACTAGATTATTCAATTAAGGGAAGGTATCACGTATGCGAAGATGGATCATCTCATTAGGATTGGTACTCTTATCGGGCATCGTTATTGTCGCGCAGACAGGCGACTGTGAAGCTATTGTGACACAGGCTCTCGGTCAAGTAGAGACATTATGCGAGGGATTAGAACGCAATGGGGCGTGTTATGGTGCATCAACCGTCAACAGCGAAACCGTCGTATCACCAGCACCAGATGGCTTCTTTTCTCAGGCAGGTGATCAAGAACCACTACCGAGTTTCACACAAATTCGACCCGCACCTCTTAATCCAGAAACCGAAGAATTTGGCGTGAGCCTCCTCAATGTACAGGCAAATGTACCCAATACAGTTCCCGGTCAATCGGTGTTGTTTATGCTAGTTGGTGATGCGGCTCTGACCAACGAAATTGAAATCGGAGACGGAGAGCAAACAGCATTCCAGTCATTTTATTTTCTACCGGGTATCGGTGGCTCACCGTGTTATGAAGCCGAACCAACTCTTACAATTCAAACCCCCGGTGGTATCAGTACAACACTTATCCTCAACGGCGTCGAGACAGAATTCAGCCCCGGTACCTTACTGACGATTACTGATAGTGTGTGTACGATTCATCGTGGCAACATTATCCGTAAAGATGAAAATGGTGTGCGGTCGGCAGCACTGTTATCCAATGAATCGGTTGATATTTTTATTGACGATGCAGGTGCAATCAATGTCACCAATAAGCGGGCGATCAGTCAGCGAGAATATGAACGTGGCGAGCTGATCCAAAACACACTCAATGCCGTTGCGTTTGCGAATGATTGGGAAGCACAATTCCTCACACCACCGGATGAATTCGGGATTGAACCAGAAACGACAGATGCACCGGACACAACTGATACATCAGATGTCGATGAGACAACAGATGCAACCGAAACGGATGATACAGCTGGTTCCAGTGATGAAACAGCAGATGCAGCAACCGATGACTGTGAGACTCAACATACCGTCGGTAGTGGCGAGACCTTACATATGATTGCCGAACGCTATGATACAAGCTTGTTAGGCATCGCTGAATTTAACGGGATAGATAACCCTCGCGTAATCTTCCCCGGAACAGTCTTATGTATCCCTGATGTCGGTAGTGGATTTGAACCACTACCTGCCGGATCATAACTGTAACGCGGGTATAGGAGTGATTAGCTCGTGTACCCGCACATTTTCCATTCACCGTCTTCTTGTGCCGCAACATAGGTTTGGCGGGCAAGGTCAAGGCTGTTGGTATTCTCCCCATCATACACAACATCAATACTTCCGCTACAACTCACCTGTGCCTGACCATCTTCTGTGCTATCGACTGTACATATCATATCAACAAGTTCAGCTTCAACTGCTCCAAAGGAATCAAACTCAGTGATGGCAGTCCCTTCAAAATTGGCGCAATATGTACTTTGGAAAGCTTCACTATCTTTAGAAATGCGTGCCTCGAGATACGCCTCGATAGCGTTCGCAGGAGCTTCGGGGTCAGATTGATCGGTTGCACACCCCGCGATGAGTAGTATGGTCAATGCCAGCAGAAATAGAATTGTTCGTTTCATAATATCCTCGTTTTACAATAATCGCCCATACGATACACTACAGCCTATCATCTCGCAATCATGACTATTCGTCGCCGTGTTGCTTGCGCCAACGTTGGACAGCCTCAAGTGCTTCTGGGGTGCCAATCGCTTCAAGTGTTTTAGCGATACCATCGGGTTGTGGATGTACCGGGAGCATATCAATTAAAAATTTTGTGTCGACATCTGCCCGACGCACTTGATGACCTGTCAATTTAGCGATTGCGCGGTCAAAAGCAGAATTACGATAGATACTGCGTGCTTTTAGGAGTGGTTCGTAAGCCAGTGGTGTGCCGATGTTCCCCAGTTTTTCGGCTGCGATAATCCGAATTGGATAATGGCTATCTTCCAGCGCAAAACACAACGGCTCAATTACACGGTCATCATTAAATTGCACCAGTGCTTTAACAGCTTGTTTGCGGACGCTCCACTCAGGGTCTTCTAGGGCATTATCGAGTGCAGGAATCGCAACGATAGCACCAATCTCGCCCAATGACTTAGCAGCATTAATCCGTACGCGTCTATCTGTGTCATCAAGTAACTTTATCAATGTTTTGAGTGTCGCCTCGGATGTAAAGTTGGATAGTGCATCCGCTAACTTCTGACGGACATAGGGATTGTCACTGGTGTGTAGGAGCAACAAGGCAGTTTCGGCTCGATGGTGTTGTGTATATCCAAGCGCAATAATCACATCTTCGCGCAACAAATGATCGACATAGGTATTTAAAAAATCGATTAAGACATCGATAGCATCATCGTCCCCAATACGTCCTAAGGATAAAATAATGTCACGATGTAGTGTTTCAATGCGGGGATTATCTAGCATATGAATCAGTAACGGAGTAGCTTCATCAGAACCGAGATAGCCGAGCAGTAGAATACAATCGCGCTGTAGGGATTCATTATCTGTGATGAGATTGTCGATTAACCCATCAACAAAACGTAAGTCACCTGATTGCTTTATGAATGCATAAGCTTGTCGTTGTTTGAGGCGGTCATTACCCGTGAGGTCGTTTAAGCGTTTTTGGATGTGGTCTTCAGTCATAATCAAATTCCTGTTTGTCTGCACATCCACTATAGCACGAAAACGAAACGTCCCCATACCAAAGATGTGATGCAGGGACGAACTAAATTTATAGGTCATACGTGGGGATTATGACGCAGCTCCACGAACATATGCCAAGAAATCTTCACCGGATTTTGAGCCAGTTGTAAAGTTACCAGCTGTACCATCTGCAGTAATTGTGAAGTGCGGGACGGATGGTGGGCTGGAGACACTACGTCCAAATTCATCGACCAATGCTGTGAGCAAGTCATTGGATGCTACCGCAAATGTCCAGTCAAATTCGTGACGAGTCGAATACTCAGCAAGATCTTCAGCAGATAGATTTGTTTCCACACTGAGTGACATGATGACAAATTCATCGGGGCTCAATTCACCCACAACATCTTTAATACGACGTTGTTGACTGAGGCAGTTTGTACACCATGTCGCCATCGGCTCAACAAAGACTGTTTTTCCAGCAAAATCAGCAAATGTGAAGGTTTCGCCTGTGCGTGCATTAACAAGTTCAAGATTTGTCCAATCAGGACCGTTGTATGCAATCATTGCGGTGGTGTCTTCTGTTTCGGCACTCGCTGTATTGTCGTCTTCAGTCATGTCATCAGAGTCGTCCATTGCCATATCAGACTCATCACTGTCAGCCATGTTTTCGGAATCATCCATCATTTCAGAGTCAGAATGATCGTCTTCAGTCATGTCATCAGAGTCGTCCATTGCCATATCAGACTCATCGCTGTCAGCCATATCGTCGGAATCATCCATTGCCATATCAGACTCATCAGAGTCGGTCATGTCTTCGGAATCGTCCATTGCCATATCAAACTCATCGCTGTCAGCCATGTCTTCGGAATTATCCATTGCCATGTCAGACTCATCAGAGTCGGTCATGTCTTCGGCTTCATCATCTGATGCATCCATTTCTGTATCGGTTTCTTCTTCAACATCAGCGGCTTGTGTATCAGCATCAGCGGCATTGTTTTCAATAACTTCAGTTTGTGGTTCAGCATCGTCAACAGTGGTCTCAGCATTAGGCGAACACGCCACAATAACCAGCAGACAGACCAATAATAGTGATGTGAGTTTCATTGTTTTCAGTTCCTCATTGTCTCTGTTTAATAAACATGTCACTTTAGTTTTAGATGGAGTTCCTTACGAAATTCTGAACACTGACGTTAAATGTTCTTAAGAACTCATTGAAGTCTTATATTTTTTGTAGGATATTCGACAGATATAGTAGACAACATATAGAAACCGAAAAGGAGCCGGGATCAATCGACTCCTTTAGGTGAAGGGTATTGCAAGGGTAGTGTTCCCCTGCAGACGTGAGGTTTACTAACCTCACAAAAAGGGATGATAAAACGTTTGAAGACGTTTTGAGTATTATACCGTAATTTTCCGTATTCTTTTATAAGTTTTTTATATTTATACAAATCTCTAGGGAATGTATAGACTTCTGTACAATTTTGCCGATTTTTTGCGATACAGTGGATCATAAAGCGTATCATTTTAGGAGAGGATTAAGACGTCTATATTAAATTTTAATTTCAGTTACTTGATATTACTATAAATTAAAAGCGCCGCATAGCTTGTCACACGGCGCATTAAGTTTTACTTTGATGATCTAGATCGGTTGTAATACACGGTCTTTACGTAGTTGTTTACGTAAGACAACCATATCACGCCCTGCAACTGTTTCTTCTACAGCTTCTCGCCATGCCGGAATCTTGATTTCACGTAGGGTTATCGGCTCATAACCAGACCCTTCGAACGCCTGAACTTGATCAGCCGGCGTATCACTCATCAAGAAAATAAATGATACTTCACTCTGTAATTCTTGTGATGCATCTTCAATCGCCTGTACAACCATCTGGATAGTTCCCCCAACGGGCACATCCGATTGTAAATAGAATTCATCAACACGCGTAACAAGATTTTCAACTGTCCACCCCATTAAGGCAACAATTGAATCCTCGCTCTCTTCGGCAATGAAGTAACTTTTCTGCCCAAAGGACATCATCACGTCCATTCGCGAGACTTCTTTACCAGATAGCTGCGTAATAAATTGAGCGATGAGTTGTGCATTACTAGGCATCCCGCGTTTAACTTCAATACCATCAACACTAGCAGGTGCTGACGATGGTGTGGATGCAGGTGCTGCCTGTGATGCAGAGGGTGCTTGTTTGGCAGGTGCAGAGTTTGCAGGTGCAGCGGACGAATCAGAAGTAGGCGCGGACGGTGAACCGCCATCCGATGACAACAATTTGCGAATTTCTGACCATTGGACTTGGACTTGTTTCCATGTGTCTTCGATGTTGTTATCATTTTGAATGACAACATTCGCTTGCTGTACTTTATTCGCTTGCTTATTTTGTGAAAGGATGCGTTGTTTTGCATCATTTTCGGACATTTTACGCTTGGAAATTAAACGGCGATACTGAGTTTGAGGTGTCGCATTGACAACCCAAACGGTATCAACAGCATCTTTCAGATCGCCCTCAAGGAGTTTAATCGCCTCGATGACGACAACACGTTGCTTGGAGCGTGTTACCAGAGTATCAATTGCTTTACGGATAATGGGGTGTGTAATTGACTCTAATTTTTTAAGTGCTTCAGGATTAGAAAAAACTATATTTCCAAGGGCAGTCCGGTTGATTCGCCCGTCACTTCCCACAATCATATTGCCAAATGTTTCAACAACGGGTTTATAGGCGGGTGCGCCCGGCGACATCGCTTGATGTCCCATACTATCAGCATCGATCGTATATGCGCCAAGGTGTTGTAGCATCTGGCGGACAACGCTCTTGCCAACAGCGATATTTCCCGTGAGTCCGATAACATATTTATTCGGGTAGCGACTACTCACGGCTTCACCTCCAAAACGAAACCTGTATAAAGTGGATGATAAATGACGTTCTAAATAACATTTATGATTATAACACAAAAACAAAACCTCTGCGGGTAGAGAATTAAGAAATTCACATACACAACCTTGACTGTATTATAATTGTTCAGCACATTGTTGAATGCGGAAAAACTAATATCATGCAATCACTCATCAAATTATTACGTCGACATCATCAATACTTCAATCCTCCAGCAAATCAAGCACAAATTGCTCAATTGAAAGAACAAGAGTTGCGACCAAAACCACGACGCTATCAGCTTGGAGATGATACATTGAATCCTTTGTTTGATGATGTGATAGCACTATATAAAGATCATAACGGTATTCCTATCTCACCTGATACATCACTCCCGATCCGATTAATGTCTATCGAAGAAGCTTATGGATGGAATACTGCTATGCATAGTTTAGGACGAAATTACAAATATCTTTTATGGACAGATAACCACAGCAATTTTATGGGGATTTATTTAGATAGCCCTATAATTGGATGTATCTATTTCGATGACCATGAAGAAGAGAACCATGTTCCGCGATTTCGTAATGTGAGAGAGTTTTATACATCATTACTTTCTCTAGTTGAACACAATTTCAAAATTGATGAAGCAGAGAATTCATTACATTGGGGAAATTTAGAAACAACATTACCTAAACTACAACCCGAGCCTGAACATGATGCAAACGACCTTGTTATCGCTCGACATTATAAGAATCTCTCGCAAAATATAGATGATGAAATGCTAAGTCGATATTATGCGATGATAGCTCTAAATTTCTCCCCAGTAGCATCCCGTGTTGAAATGGAAAATTTAGCTATTAAAACAGATGACATGTTTGTTCAAGAACATGCTATCAATATATTTAAGGCACGCAACGACGTAGATACGATCCCAACAATTGAGCTACTTATAGTTACTGGCGGTCATAATGCGAAGTTAGCAGGTATTTATGCGTTGGGTACAATTGGTGGCAGAGATGCACAGGATGTATTACTACGGCTTGCTCATAACGTTGATACAATTGGGCGTAGATGGTCTCAACTAATTGTCGAAAGTCTTGAGGAAACAGGAATAGAAACCAAAATAGATTTAGAAACATTTAGTTACCGCCTGCACACAGATTCAGAATGGATTGAAATTCCAGATTTTTAGCAAAATAATTCACCCTCATATATATAATGTAGACATAATAAATTTACGAAGAAAAGATGAATCTGATGACAGCATTACTTGGCATTGACCTCGGCACATCGAGTGTAAAAACTGCACTGATTGATAGCGACACGCTAGACGTTTTAGCAGAAGCCACACAAGAATATCCAGTATCACATCCCCAATTAGGATATGCTGAACAAAATCCAGATGATTGGTGGGATGCTATCGTAAAAACTGTGCGCTATGTGGTCAGCCAGCATAGCGATATACAAATAGTTGGCATTGGTGTCGATGGACAGATGCATGGTACAGTCATGATTGATGAGTCTGGGAAATGGGTGCATCCGGCTATTATTTGGGCGGATACACGTACGGTCGGGCAAGTCCAGTGGTTAACCGAACAAATTCAGTCCGAGCCAGGCCAGTATAGTGATGTCAGCGGATTACCTGCCGCCGGATTTATGGCAGGCACGTTGATGTGGTTACGCGAGCACCAACCAGACATCCTTGATAAAACATATAAGGTACTACTACCCAAAGATGCAATCCGCTATAAGCTGACAGGCACAATCGGTACCGATTTAAGTGATGCATCTGCGACATGGCTTATGGACGTAACTAAAGGCGAGTGGTCATCCAAGTTACTTGATTTATGTCTAGTTGATCCAAGGTTGATGCCAACAATTCATCAATCGCATGATGTCATTGGAGAAGTGACAGCCAATGCTGCGATGGAACTTGGTATTGTTGCGGGAATTCCCGTGATTGCAGGTAGTGCTGACTTACCAGCACAAGGTTTAGGACATGGCATTTATAAAGAAGGAGCCGGTTTGATCACTGTCGGTACAGGCGGGCAGGTGTTTGCACCCATTGCGAAGCCGACCCTCGATAATGCGCACCGCTATTATACCCTTCGTCATAATGTTCCAGATTATTGGTATGCACAAGCGGCAATTTTATCCGCAGGATTATCGTTACGCTGGTTGCGCGACACACTCGGCATGCGTGATGTACCCGACGCGTTTGCCCACTTATCAACATTAGCCAATGAGGTTAACATCGGCGCAGATAATTTAATATTTTTGCCTTACCTCGCTGGTGAACGTACCCCACACATGAACCCGTTATCAAGTGCATCATTTTTTGGTTTGCGTTTACATCATAAACAGGCGCATCTTGCACGGTCTGTTATGGAAGGGGTTGCTTTTGCCTTAAAGTCCTGTGTCGATCTCATCGGAGGTGACTTGCACATGATGATGTTATCGGGTGGCGCAGCACAATCTCATGTTTGGCGACAAATTTTAGCTGATGTATTAGATATGCCACTCGTTCTGCCGGATGCACGTCCACACGCTTGCATCGGTAGTGCGATTTTGGCGGGTGTGGGAATAGGGATTTATGATTCAATTACACAGGCGGTTGAGTTACTCCCTGTATTCGAGACAACAATTGAACCAATACCTGAGAATGTAAACCGTTATCAAGCATATTATGAACAGTATCGACAGTTGTATCCCTTACTCAAAGACGCAATGGAAACACTTAGCCTTCTGGGGTAGGAGATGATTCGAGGGCGAATGCTTCTAATGTAATACGATGTCGGATTGTTGACGTTGCTTCAAGTGGTGTCATCAATAAATTAATGGGAATTACTCCGCCACTAGCTAATGGATTCTCAAAACTTGCAACACGATACCCGATAATATTACCGTCAGCATTTTCGAGTGTGATGATAAGCCGAATATGTGTGGCAATGAATGCGGTAGGATTTTCCAGTTGGGCGGTAAACTGATAGCGATTGTCATCTATCTGATATTCGCCTTGCATATCAGATAATCGTAATTGTAATTGGCGCGTGGGCGATAGCTCAGCAGAAGCGACTTCGATCTGCAAATATTGATTTTCCAGACGCGCATTTGGAATTTGTAAGCGATAAGGAGCAACTTCTCCAGCCGGGATAATGCGTTGTTCGAGTGTGAACAATTGCTTCGTGGTTTTGTTCTCTTGTGCCGATACAAAATTTGCTTTTAAGGTCACATCGCCAATAGCGGTATCCCCTTGATTATTGATGTAACCAAGGCAAGTTCGTTGTTGCGATCCAACTGGATAGCATAAAGGGGGCGATATTGCGATTGTATTGAATGGTGCATTCGATGGCATGATTGTCGCTGATGGCGAAAAGTCTGGTGTTAAGGTCGTCACAAATTGCGGGTTATAAACAGTGAGGGTTGTTGTGGGGAACAAAGTGGGGGGAAGTGTTGGTGTTGGGTTTGGTGGGGGGGTGCATGCGATTAGTGTGACAATAATCGCAAAAAACGATAGGAGAAGAATCAAATCGAAGCGCATGGGGTGAGTTATCCCTCATTTTCCCACATTCGGGCATTTATATCCCACATTATAACGTGTTCAGACTATTTTCACATTAAGAATTCGTCAAATTAGCTATCAATTTTCAAATATGACGACTTTGTTAGATACATGAGTATGTTCAGGCAGCTATTGCAACAGCCATAAACCAAAAGCGACCCACTAATGTGAGCCGCTTAAGTTATAAGGAGACACGTTATACAAGATGTCATGTTGTAGTGCGATCAAATGAACGCGAGTAATCATGTAAGTAAGCGACGATCAAAATCATGACAATGATGCCAAGTAATGCACCACCGAGTGTTGCTTCCCCCCTGAAAATGTCAACCGCTGTGATAATGAGTGTCGAACCACCAAGTAGACCTGCCCCCCATCGCCAGCCCTGTGTCATTGCTTCTGTTGCTTCTACGCATAAGATGAACCATGCCCCATAGAGAGCTAGACTAGCATCTGAGATAACAAACCCGCCGAGTATTAATCCAAATGCACAATAAAGTACACCGACAAAACTGATGAATTCAAGTAACCGGATTGTCGCAAGGATGATCGGATCATGGTCACTATCGAGATAACTTTGAGAGCGTTGGGTATTCATCACACCCTCCTTTTCGTCTCGTTTATCTATACCTTATTATACGCTTAAATCACCCGCCAGATGGGCATTTACAACTGAGTTATGACATCCGGCAGGGGCGTTAGTGACATTTATCGTATTACGCACGCGTTGTAAAATTTAGGCTTTCAATTTGTGAGCGTAGATCATTAGCTAATGAATCACTATAAGTACCTTGTGCTTGCCAGATTACTTCGCCATCGGAATTTAACATCAGCAGTTGGGTTGCATCTAAAGTCGATGCCGATAAACTATTCGCAAATAATTCTTGATCTTCTAGATATAGCAAGATAGAGACATCACGTACCGCCGTGTCGAGGGCAAATGACATCCCACCAGAAATCATCAACCGGACACCTGCTGGTAAATCCGGTAATGCACCAACACTATAATATGCAAGCCCATTGTATTCGGATTGTAATTCCTCCACAAAAGGAAGCCACTCCAGCACACCTTCTTGTTGCTCACGGTCAAATGGGACAATCACAAGATTATATTCACCCGTGAAGAAATCTGGTAATGTGACAGTTTCACCATTTAAAGTATCACCAATGACCGATGGGAAGCGCACACAATCGCCTACATCAGACTGTAGACAGGCCGTCAATTCGATGCTGGAAACTTCAGGAGCGTGGTTAACGGCTACCAGTAATGTGCCACTCACGAGAAGTGCAATAAACAAGATAACACGAAATTTCATTTAGATTCCTATATATACATGGACGTTGTTAGCATACGTGATGATGCGTAATGCGCCTACTGCCAACTGTCATATCAAAAGATGATAGCTGTCATTAGCTGAGGTGATAAAAACCAGAACTTAATACCGAGCAAAATGGACTGTCATTATACGCACAAAGTGCGCTACACTACAGACATATTGTATCGTCATCTATGAGGAGTATTGCTGTGTATAATCCGAAAGACCATCTTAGAGAAATGATTGAAGCCCATGCGCCAAGCGGTTATGAAGCCCCAATCGCAGATATTTTACGTGAGACATGGGCAGACCTTGTGGATGAATTTGATAGCGATAAACTAGGTAGTTTGATCGGCATTAAACGGGCAACGCGTCCAACTGATACCCCTCGTAAAATTATGCTGGCGGCACATATGGATGAAATCGGCTTGATGGTGCGACAAGTCGAAGATGGCTTTATCTACCTACACAGAATTAGTGGGATTGATAGTCGTGTCATGATGGCACAAACAGTGATGGTACATGGCAAGAAACAACTACCCGGCGTAGTTGCAACTGTTCCCCCTCATATGCTATCGGCGGCAGACCGTAAAAAGTATCCGGAGATTCACGATTTGATTGTTGATGTTGGATTACCAGCCGATGAAGTCGCTGAATTAGTACGGATCGGTGATCTGGTGACGGTTGATGTGCCAATGATCGACCTTAAGGGACGTAAAGTGGCTGGTAAAGCGATGGATGATCGTGCATGTATTGCGGTGATTACCACTTGTTTAAACGAACTCCAACGCATGAACCACAGCTGGGACGTCTATGCTGCTGCGACTGTACAAGAAGAAGTCGGTTTACGTGGTGCAACGACAGCCGCAAATTATATCCAACCTGATGCTGCCGTTGCATTAGATGTTGGATTTGCTGATCAACCGGGTGTCAATCTGCGAGGTGGTAAGATGGGAGGCGGACCGTTGTTAGGTATCGGCGCAAACTTCCACCCGAAAATGGTTGAAAAACTCAAAGAAGTTGCCAAATATTATGACATCAAATGGCAGACCGATATTATGCCATCCCGCAGTGGGACAGACGCTTGGGCTATACAAGTATCACAAGGCGGTGTGCCAACAGCATTACTCAGCGTGCCATTACGCAATATGCATTCGCCCATCGAAACACTCGATTTGAAAGACATTGAACGTACAGGCCGACTACTCGCGCATTTTATCAGTGTTCTGGATGATGAGTTTATAGATTATCTATCGTTGCTATCAAAAGAGGATAAATCAGAGGACGATACATCCGATAAAAACTAGCATGATGGTCTGAAAAAGTTTGAGGGGACAGCCCAACGTGACTTGTCCCCATCCCCTAAATTAAAGTACATTTTGTAACTCGCGCACAAATGAAGTTGCTTCCAGAGGTTTTGGGAAATATGCAGTAAACCCATCTTCCACAGCTTGATAAGCAGTCTCCGCAGAATGATAGGCAGTCACAGCCACACATTTAACACCATCCAGATTCGAATCTGTTCTGATTTGATTAAACAGCGACCATCCATCTTGCCCCGGTAAATGTAAGTCAATAATGACAGCGGTGTAATCATTTTCTTGTAGCATCTCCCAAGCCTCTTCGGCATTTGAGATGGTATCATGCACGATACGGTGATGTTTTAAAATCCGGTTGACCACTTCTTGTCCGTCGGGGTCATCCTCAACAACTAACAATTTCCAGTTTGCTAAGTCCATTAGAAACCTCCTTGCTCGGCAAATTTATCTTGTAATTGTGGAATCGCTTGCAATACCTTGACCAAATCATCGATAAATGTCGCAGGTGTCAGTGGCTTGGTCAAGTAATTATAAAAGCCAACAGCAATCGCCCGTTCACGATCGCCTTTCATCGCATGGGCAGTTAACGCAAAAATCGGGATTTCGGCAGTTGAGCGATCTTGCTGTAATTCATAGATTAACCCCCAACCATCCAAAACAGGCATAGATAAGTCGCTGAGGATGAAATGTGGTGTTACCTCTTTGAGTTTATCAAGCGCTTCCTGTCCATTTTCTGCCATATGAACGGTCGCACCATAGCGCTGTAATAGCCGGCGCGCAACTTCCTGATTGTCTATTTCGTCTTCGACAACCAATACCTCCCATCCATTTAAAACATCTCTTGAAACCTTACTCATCTATACCCTTTCTGTCTTGCATCTTACATTACATAAAAATAATTTAATTGGTTATGATTGGTTCTGAAACTCTGACTGGGCGCAATGGCAGGCGTACAGTAAATGTTGACCCTTCACCCAATTCACTATTAACCGCAATTGTGCCATCCATCATCAAGGCGAGGTTACGCGTAATCGCCAAGCCTAATCCTGTACCGCCATACACACGTTTGGTAGACCCATCAACTTGCCGGAATTCATCAAAGATATAATTGATTGCATGGGGTGGAATACCAATTCCAGTGTCTTCTACAATGATCTCCCAGTAATCGTCGATCGTAGAAACGGACAACTTAACAGAACCCTCTTCTGTAAATTTAATGGCATTGGACAGTAAGTTTTTAGCAATCTGTGCCAAACGTGTAGGATCTCCATAAATTGAATCTGGGAAATGCTCGGCGATGTCGACTTCGAGTGATATATTTTTATTCTCAGCAAGTACAGAGGTTTCGTTGATCCACTCATCAACAAGTGATGGGACATGCACGGGTTCGTTAACAATTTCAACGCGTCCGGCTTCAATCTTCGATAGATCAAGCACATCATTAATCAGCGTTAACAAGCGGTCGGCGTTGGCTTCGATGCGCTGGAGCATATGTACGTGATCCTCATCCATCTTATCTTCATCAAATAAGATGATGCCCGTAAAACCATTGATTGCATTTAGTGGGGTACGTAGCTCGTGAGACATTGTCGCTAAGAATTCAGATTTAAGGCGGGTTGCTTCGCGAGCAAGTGCAGTTTGACGGGCTAATTCTTTATTGGCTTGCTCAGTTGCGCTTACATTCTCACCGAGTTGCTCAATATTATCCGCTAACTTGTCCGTCATCTGATTAAATGCATTACCAAGCAACGCAATTTCATTACGCCCCTTCACCTCAACATTTTGCCGATAATCCCCCTCAGCAATTGCACCAGCAGTCGTTGCCAAGCGCGTAATAGGTCGTGTAATAAGTTGACCTATAAAAATACCAATGATAATGATGATAACCGCTAAGATGATTGTACCGCGTAGTGACGATTCGATCGCTTGGTCAAATGCTGACAATGCTTCAGCTTCGTCAATTTCAACGAGCATTGCTGCTTCTAGTTGTGGAATCCAACTGTAAACACCAATAACAGGTACAGCAGGTTCACGATAATCCTCGTATAATCCTGCACCACTAATTTGTTGTAGGGCTTGCTCGATTCCAAAGCTGGTATAGGCGCGGTTTTGTGGATAGCCTTCAAAGCGACTCGGTGTTAACAGGTAGTTATTTTCAAGGCTGATGAGATACGTTTCACCAGATTCACCTAGACCACTGCGTTCTAGCATAATCTCGCCAAGCGTATCAGTATTCATACGGGCCGCGATGATACCTAGAATTTCGCTATTTTCGTCGACGATTGGTTCTGTACCGACAATTGTCAAATCACCAGTTGCGAGATCATAAAATGGTGGTTCTACATAAAACTCGTCGCTGGCTAAAGATTCGCCAAAATAAGGTTGACGAGTAACGATTTTACCAATGTCTGATTCATCGGAAGATAGAATGACATTACCTGACAAATCGTAGACAAATAAGGAGTCAATGACAGAGGTCTCTTCTACGGTTTCTTCTAATGCTTCACTTAGCGTACTAACCAACTCTATATTGTTTCTATTGGCTAGAATAATGTCTCGAATAGGTTGATTGATAAAAGGACTTTCGGCAAGAATATCCAGCGTACTATGGGCTGATTCAAACCATGTGTCAAGCGATACAGATTTTAAAGTCGAAACAGATTGTAACTGGTCTGTTACTTGTTCGATTGTTCGCTCTCGAAACCGTTCTGCTAAAGATAACTCAACACCTACTAATGGAATCAATGATACAGCAATCAGAGTGATAATCAGGGTAAATCGGAGTGATTGCCACCATTTGACAACAGGTTGTTGCAAGTTTATTGTCGTCATTGAATTACTCCATACTTTCGACAAATTCTGTAGTGAAGGCGTCTTCTAATACAATGGGAGTTTCAATTACATTATTATCCAACAGCACCTGATGTGTAATGCTCCATATATTAGGATCCATTGACCCCAAAGGAACATTTGGTACATTTATCAATGGAATCATAGCATTTAAACGTCTGAGTTGCGCATCTTTTTCAAGTTCCTCATTAAACTGCAATGTATATTCAATAGTTTGCTCTGGATTATCAACAGTTTGTTGGATTCCATCTACCAGACCATCAACAAAAGCTTCTACAACTTCAGGATTGTTTTCAAGAAAATCTTCGCTTGTAAATATAATAGAATCATAGGTATCGACAGCATAATCACTCATCAAGATTGCATTATAACTCTCGCCAGCCTCTTCAATAGCAACGCCTTCATTAATAATCCAACCACCCATCACATCAACATCTCCACTTAAAAGAGGAGCAATGCCAAATTCAGTACGTGATTGTGTATTAACATCCTCAGGATTAATGTCTACTGTTTCCAATAGACTATCGTAGATTTGTCGAGATCCTCCATCGCCCACTGAAACTGTTTTACCAATTAGATCTTGTGGTCGTTCGACATTTGTAGATTCAAGTGAAAGTAATGCGTATGGACTCCTTTGGAAGACTGATGCAATGGCTATAACAGGTTTCCCTTCTGAACGTGCAACGATTATATTGGATGCACTAGTCGTACCAAATTCAGCATTCCCACTTATAACTTCTTCAATTGGGTTAATGAAACCATCTTCACTAAATCCACCTTCAACCAATGAAACATCTAGCCCTTGTTTAGCAAATCCGTCACTTTCAATACCATTGTGGAATGGTGATACAGAGTACTCATTGATCCATGAAAGTTGAACTAAAACAGGTGTTAAATTTTCAGGTACAGTTTGACTGTCTGTTTGCGATGATTCTGTGGTTGAACATCCAGTTATAATGATAGATGTTAGCATAATAAAGATAATAATGTACTGATTTTTTTTCATGATGTATGTCTCGTGTATCTATTATTGATTTAACTATTTGCATCATAATGCAATTTAACGTAATGAACCCTTAAGGTTTTTATGAGTAAACTATTTGTCTATATAGATAATACATGTATTACAAAATTAAAAATAATTGTATAGGCTTGTGTGACAGCGTAGTTTAAGAGACTATTAAATAGTAACATATTGTTATATTGACTTACATCTATAAGTTGAAAAGAAGGACTTCTCAGACAAATGTCAAGCGAGAACATCAACTCAATTTTAGAATCAACATGCCCAGTCTGCGAGAATCGTCGCACCGCAGACGAAATGCGTTCTGGCATGAGTGTACCCTCCAGATTACAACACGAGCTTGAGCAAATGCAGTCCGATTGGCAACCCGATATGGATGTATGTGTGCATTGTATGCGCGAGGCTAAAGCCAATTTTGCAACACAGATCCTTGAAGCAGAACACGGCAATCTATCTGATCTTGAACGGGAGGTGATTGATAGCTTCCGGGATGGCGATATGATGCCAATGAACACGCACGATGAGGATATGCGGGAACGAACGGCTGGCGAAATCTATGCGGACTATCTGGCAGATATTGTGGGATCATGGCAGTTTTCGTTTGGTATCGTCACATTTTTAGTTGTCTGGATTAGCTTTGCATTGTTCTCTGGCATCATGGCGGTGAATACAATGTTCGTCTTAGGGGTCATCAGTGCGACACTTGGATCGTTAGCCGCTATACAAGGACCAATCATTTTAATGAGCCAACGACGGGCCGCCAAGCGTGATCGTATCCGCGCAGAAAATGATTTTCGGGTCAACCTTAAAGCTGAGCTTGAAATTCATGCGCTCAACCATAAGCTTGACCACATCATTAGCTTACAATTGGATAATATTCGTCGGATTGAACAACTCGAAGAAGAGACGATGCAACGGCTCGATTAGGCTCGCTTACGCAAAACAACATAGAGTGAATCATCAGTTTCCATCTCGGTATAGCGTTGGATGTCAACAACTTCGAATGCATCATGGATATGTGCTTTCAATGTTGCTTCGGTATAGTAGACAAAGCGCAACCCATCTTGCCCGCTTTCTTCATCCCCGTACCAGAACGAATGCAGGGCAATGCCTCCAACATTTAAAAGGGCAGATTGTTTGATAAACGATTGTTTAAGCTCGTCGCGCGATAGATGATAGAGGACTTTGTTCGAGTAGATGCCATCAAAGGTCTTATCAGTATCGAGCGTCACAGCATCCAATTGGAAGACATCTATGTCAGGTTGAGATTTTTTGAAGCGTTCAACAAAGATCGCAGACGCATCTGATCCCGTTACCTGATAATGTTCCTTGAGGAGGAGTAAGTCCTTACCCGGCCCAATACCTAATTCCAAGACGGATTTATCCTTAGGTAAGTATTGCTGAAGTGCTTCAATGAGTAGCTTACCATCATACCCTTCTGCCATCTCAATATATTGCTCAACATTGTCTTTGTCGTCGTAGTATCCCATACTAAAAACTCCCCTGTTTTTTTATCATACAGAGGAGTCTACCAGAGGATTTTCTATTTGTGGATAATTTAGACCGCGACGTATTTACCGGGGGTCACACCCACCATCCGCTTGAACCAACGTGTCAGGTGGCTTTGATCGGTGAACCCTGTTGCATATGCTACATCAGCTATAGATAGTGGATCGTTCTTGAGCAATTCGCGCGCCATCTGAACACGGACATGTGTCAGATATGTATGCGGGGGTAATCCGGTCTCTTCCTTAAATACCCGCACAAGATGGAATGGGCTCAGCCCTGCAATTTCCGCAAGTTCATCGAGTGAGGTGTTGTGTTCATAGTATGTTTCTAGATATTCACGCACCCGTCGGACAGCTTCACGTTCATTTTGAGTGCAACAGGTAAGCGGATCATTTTGCGCATGACGCAATATGAGCGACCCAAAAGCAACTCGCATCGCAGTATCACGTTTGAGTTGATTGTCCGATTTTTCCAACACATGGTGCAGGTGAAGAAGTTGACGTGAAATAATCGGATCATCCACAATTGGGTTTGGGAAGTACGGTTGATGCCAATCATTACCACTAATTTCTTGTGCCAGTTGTTGTAATAACGCAATACTAGGGTAAAACATGCGATACTTCCAACCGCGTTCATCGCCCGCTTCACCACTATGAACAACATTCGGGTTGATCAGAATCATCTCGCCGGGCATGACCATCCTCTCGATTCCACCAATATACACTTTCTCGATGCCTTGTTCGACGACCCCAATCGCATACGTTTCGTGGTAGTGATGCGAGAATTTTTGTTTGATATAGGTCGCGCTGAGTAATTCGAGATTATGATATTCTGGTGCTCTCCAGAATTTTGATTTTTCACGTGTAGGTCGGAATGCCGTGTCCATAAGTTAACCTGCGTTGCTATGATGATGCAAGAACAGAAAAATGGTGCTCTAAATGACTACGGTGTATTTGTTGATGTAGTCCCTGTGTTGGGTGATGAGTCTTTTACTTTATGACGTGGTCTAATCTATCTTTTGTACTCATTACCACGGATTAAATTTCAGCTAAAATAACTGATGCTCTACTCTATTAGACTAACCAAAATTACGTCTGATATGATTGTACAATTTTGCGGTTTTAAATGTTAGTGCCACAATAGTGCACAACAGTCCATCTCATACAAGCTCAATGCAACCTGTATTGACAGACACCCATTGTTGACAGACCATGAAAAGAGAGCAAGTTAAACAGTGTGATGTGTTTGACTGCTTTGCGTTATATATTGATTAGGTTATCGATTAGATAACTTGCAACTGAATCTGACAAACAGTGAGGAATAATTTTTATGCGAAACAATCGTTTGATATTTGGTGTTGTCATAGCATTAATGGCGTTATTGGTGGCGGCATGTGCTAGTGAGTCAACAACAACCACATCATCTGGTACAACTGGCGGCGGCTCACAACAAACGGATAGCGGACAAACCTCAGCCCCAACAGGTGATCTTGAAGAATTAACATTTGGACTCGGACGTGGTTATCTGAGTGACTGGTGGGGGGTATTTTTCAACGAACCCAGTGGCGAAAGTGATGCATCCACTTATGTAAACGGCATTGATGTTCCATTAGCGAATGCAATTGGTCAAGTACAGAATACACTCGATATTGCCGCATTTGAAATGAACAATGAAGTCATCGTCCAAGCGATTCTGGATGCGCATGAACGCGGTGTGACAGTTCGTATTGTGACCGATGATGAACATGGGATTGAAGACAGCGACGGTATTTTGCAAGGTATTAAAGATGCAGGTGTTCCTGTTGTTGACGATAGCCGTAGCGCATTGATGCACAACAAGTTTATGATTATGGATAGTGCGGCAGTATGGACTGGTTCATGGAATTACACCGTCAACGGAACCTATCGCAATAATAACAATGCAGTCGTCATGCAAAATGCCGATGCGGTTGCCGCCTTCCAAGCCGAATTTGACGAAATGTTTAACGATCAAGAATTTGGTAGTCGCTCTACCGATCAAGGTGTTGTCAACTTCTCGCAAGATGGGGTTGAGGTCACCGTTATCTTCGCTGCTGAAGCTGACGAAGAACCTGTACTCGAATCATTCATCCGAGAAGCCGAAAGCAATATCCGCATCATGACATTTGTATTCTCGGCAGATTCACTTGGGGAAGCTATGGTCGATATGATTGATCAAGGTGTGACCGTCCAAGGTGTTTTTGAAAATCGTAACAGCACTGCCGATTGGAGCGAGTTACCACGTCTTCACTGTGCCGGTGGTGAGATGCGCCAAGATGGCAACCGCTACACCTTACATCATAAAGTCTTCATCATCGATGATGATACAGTTATTACAGGGTCTTTCAACTTCTCGGGGAATGCACTCCGTAGCAATGATGAAAACGTCGTTATTATCAAAGACGAAACGATTGCGGGTTTGTATATTGATGAATGGCAACGCTTGTGGGATAGTGCATCACCACTCGAAGATGGCGAAGTCACCTGCTAGGGTTTCTGTCATTTCACATTTAATCTATAGAGGAGGGTTTGCAAGTCTTCCTCATTTCCATATAAATCGAAATTATATGGGCGTAATCTGTGTGTCTGCCCATATAAGAGCAGACACTACAGTTTTCTTGACACCACCAAAATGATTATTCTGTGCCCTCTGGATAGTCCTTACCCAACTGTGCAATCATCTCATCAACCTGTTTTTCCGTTGCTGTGATGTCATCTTTGAGAGTCACAATTTCGGCTTCGATTGCTTCGATGCGATCTTGTGCGGCTTCTAGTTGATTTACAGCCCGTAAGCGTAATTCGCCTTCTTTGCCAGTTGTGCCGAGGGCTTTCATATTGCGACGGAATTCTTCTTGCTTGACCCATAATTCGTCTTTTTCGACAGTGAGCGTATCAATTTGTTTTTCAATCTGTTTCACAGATTGCATCGTCTCTAGTAGACCAACTAACTCGCGCAATAGGTTATCATCGAGATATTTGTTATCCAAATATTTCTTGAGGTTGAGCATATTGAGTCCGCGAAGAACATATTGTTTAGATTGAATGCGTCGTTCGTTTTTAATGAATGTTACACGCTCATTTGCTGGAACATCCACATGCCAGCGCCATTGCTTGAGCAAATCGACATCGGGTTTTGGTGTATCGAACAAGTCGTAGTTATCGCGTTTATTGGCTTCAATTGTCACGACTTTGTCGCTATCGGTGCTGTTTTCGATCACATAGCGAGTGGTCATTTTATGATGCACCTGCTCCGTCAGAAATTTGCTATCGACATATAATCCATGCACTTCTGATAGGCTGCTATGTAGTTCTTTAACTGTCACGCCTAATTCAACAGCATACGGGATGTAAACACTGCGATTATCCCCAACAAATGGAATGATTGCTTCTCCAGCGTAATCATTATCCTCAATCACAGTAACCGGACCGCGTTCGAGGGTTAAGCCGGATTGATTGTCAAAACGAATCGAAGCGACTGGATGTTTAGCAAATTTAGCATTGTTGTAGAGTAGTTCGCGCTGATATGAAACTTTTTCGCCGATAATCGGGACAAGTGCAGATTCACCGCGTTTGACACTGACAGGTGCATTGACAGTATATTGAAAGGTTGTTCCACCATCACTCGTATCAGCGGATCCCGCAACGGTTGCCATTTGATCATCAATACTTAAGCCGTCTTCGACACTATCATCTAACCATTCAGGACTTGCTGACTCGGCAGCTTGTGAATATGCAGTAGCCTTCTCGATGCGACCAAGCAGATTAGCAGGCTTAGCCCGTCTTGCCGATTTCACAGGGTTGGCTTGTGTACTTTGGTATTCAACTGGCTTTTTGACAACACGGGCTTCATCTTTTATAGTCGGACGGTCTGGAATCTTTGATTCGTACAGATCATAAATAAATGAAATTGGCTGTCCAGCTACTAAAGTCACACGTACATTTTCAAGGTCTTCTTCGAGGCGATTATCGAACAATCCCCACCCCTGTAAAAGCGCAGTACCTGTATTACCGTCTTCGTCTGGCTCGGCAACGAGCCGATAACTGACGCGCCATGTCGGGCTAGGTGCGACATAATACACGACAAGATCATGCTCGCCTTCGCTCATGCGGACGGTTACCCCACGCCGATTGTCCTCGCTCATACTCGTATCGAGGAAGTAGCTCAGGTCTTCTTCTGATTGATCATCTTTGATCTGAATCCCGCGCAGACTATCAAATGGGAAGACCCGTACCATTCCATCAGTTAGCTTGAGTGTGATATAGAAGCGTTGTCCGCCATCATGGGCTTGCTGTTCAATCCCGATAACACGTCCCGTGTAAGACATTTCTGTGCCTTTGGCGGTTTCAATTAATATCCTGACATCACGTCCCCGCAATTGCTGAATGAGTTGGGTCGCACTGGAATGATCATGCAGGTTAATTGAGGTATTGGCGAGGCGATGCGCTTTATCCATCGGGGTTTGATAATGCACCCCATAGACTTGCCCACCAGAGCGATCAAATACCGCCAAACTTTTCAGAATATCATTGACTTCATCAGCACGGAACGTCAGTGTTGTGGATGTGCCCTCGACTTCGCCCTCGCGTACAAAAAAGCCAACCCCATGTTTGTATAATACCATCTCTCGGACAGGTAAATTGCTCATGTTGTAGTGTCCTCATGTCGTTTATCACCATATTCAGTATACGACGATGAGCCTTGGTTCGTTGTTCCAAATACACCAACTTTAGTAGGGGAATTTAAAAAGTATCTAGTAGGGACAACTTCCTTACAAATAATAGGTCAAGAGGCTGGTTGTTCCACGTTGATGATCACCTCATGATTAGTGGCGTTATCAAACGCAACCCAGAAGGGACGCACTAATTCATAAGGGCAGTCACCGAATGTCATAAATTGTAGGTCGATGGTGATGGTTTGTTGCTCATCATCCCGCACAACATTCCGGATAGTATGATCGGCGGTACAGCCAATGCCATATGTCCATGTGCCGACAAGAATGCGTCCGTTACTGAAATCGAAGGGATTGCGGATAATCGGACGACGACATAATCCCGAATTTTCGGCAAGGTCATAGAGGTTGATATGTTCTTCGGCACTCCGCATGATAAAAACTCGTCCGGCAGCATCAGCGACCGACTCAAAACAGAGACCATTCATCACAGTGATTGCGCTTTCTAGGTCAAAGGGCATGGGGGTTGCCGTTGGTGGTGGGGTCTCAGTCGGTGTGAGTGTCGGTATAGGTGTGCCATCAGGCTCTGTTTGGGGTGTATTGGTGACAATTGCACCAACACGGACGCTAACAGGTGTCGCTTCTGGAGGCGTTTCATCGGGTAGGACGACATCACACCCAACAACACACAATAACATCAATAGTCCCGACAACGTATAACGTAGTACGCGATGATTCGTCATCAAAATCCTAATCCACCTCTATCCGATAGCAATCCTCATCATAGCGTAGAAACGGTAGACATTGAATTCAGAAATCTTGCAACCTATAATGTCAACCATCTAAAGATGTCTTTGGTATTAGCCAGAAAGTAGTACAGATGAAACGCTCTGCCGTTGTTATTGTTGTTATTTTAGTGCTGTTTGGATTCGCTTATTTTGGAATTTCATGGTATTTTTCGTCGCAAATTATCGTCCGTGAAACTGTGCCTGTTGGTCGCACAGTGGATGCCGCCCCCAATGAAAGCGATAGTGAAACACGTGGCGATTTCGCCCGCTGGCGACCCGAATTTGATGTACCGAATAAAGAAACAGTCAACCTCGATGTAAACGAGGTAACGTTGGTGCTGGATTATTATGAGAATGAAAATCCAGCGGGATGTGCTGTCATATTTTTGCACGGCTTTAGTGGTGATCGTCAAAACGTAGGCTTATATGGTCCGATGTTTTATGAACTCGGTTGTGATGTCGCCGCTTATGATGCTCGCTCACATGGTGAGAGTGACAGTGCATACATGACATTCGGGTATCATGAACGCCATGAAGCCGATGCGGTCTTACAATGGGTCGCTGATCGTAGTGAAATTGATGTATCACAAGTGGGGATGGTTGGTATCTCTTATGGTGCGGTCACCGCATTACAATCACTGCTCGTTGAGCCTGATATTGCCTTTGTCGTTGCCGATTCGCCCCATCAAGATATGCGCACAACTGTAACTGAACAGGCCGTAGCCATCTTCGGCGATGCGATTCAATTGGTGTCCATCGGTGCATTTGCTGTCTCTGAGATGCGCGCTGACTTTAGTGTCGATGAAACGTCGTCAATCCTTGCGGTTGAACAAGTTGACACACCCATTCTGATTTTACATTCGCTAGACGATACCTATATTATCCCACGTCATGCCGAAGAAATTTACGAAGCAGCCAATCCCGATACCACCCGTCTGATTCTACAAGATTATGGCTCACCGCATGCCGAATCTATCCTCGATGATCCTGAGGCTGTCCGCGCTGATATTTATGCGTTCCTGAATGAACTTCAGCCCGAGTTTGGCGATTTGCAGGAGATGATAGAGAGTTAGTTATGCACAGACGTTACCCATTTTTGAGGCAACGTCTGTCTTATTCTGTAGATTTTATTGGGTTAGCTGTGTCAGCACTGTTTCGGCTGCAGTCAGTGTCTTTTCGATGTGGGCATCGGTATGTGCAAGGCTAACAAACCCTGCCTCGAATTGGCTTGGTGCAAAGTAAACACCTTCTGCCATCATCGCATGGAAGAACTTACCGTAAAATTCAGTATCCGCATATTGCTTGGCTGTGGCGAAATCCGTAATTTTAGCGCCTGCTTCTTTTAAGAAATAAGAGCCAAGCATTGTGCCAGCGTGACCCACTTGCATCGGAATATCAAGCTTTTTCGAGATTGCCCGCATACCATCAGCAAGTTTTGTTGTCTGTGCTGAAATTTTATCGAAATTGTCTTCGTGTTCGAGGACACGAATGGTCATCAGTCCAGCAGTCATTGCGAGTGGATTACCCGAGAGTGTACCGGCTTGATACATATCGCCAGCTGGCGCGACCTTCTGCATAATTTCGCGTTTACCGGCATATGCTCCGACAGGTAGCCCACCACCGATCACTTTACCGAGGCAAGTAATATCAGGGTCAAGATCGAAGGCTTGTTGTGCACCACCCAATGCGACACGGAATCCCGTCATCACTTCATCAAGGATAAATACTGCACCGTGTTCATGACATAACTCACTGAGGTCGTGCAGATAATCTTCATCAGGCATCACAAAGCCCATATTGGCGGCAATCGGCTCGACAATCGCGCCAGCAATCTCATCAGGGTATTGTTTGAATAACTCTCGCACAGCCTCTAGGTCATTAAACGGGGCAACCAGTGTGTTGTTGGTTGTACCACCCGGAACACCTGGTGAATCCGGCAAACCAAAAGTCGCGACACCACTCCCTGCTTGTACAAGTAGCATATCCGCGTGACCATGATAGCATCCAGCAAATTTGATAATTTTGTCACGTCCTGTATATGCTCTTGCCAACCGCAACGCACTCATACAGGCTTCTGTCCCGCTGTTTACAAAGCGAATCATCTCGATAGAGGGCACGGTGTCGATAACTAGTTCTGCGAGTTTGTTCTCGATAGCAGTCGGTGCACCATAGCTTGTGCCCTGTGTCACGGCTTGTTGTAATGCAGTAACCACTTCGGGATGCGCATGACCGAGCACCATCGGTCCCCATGATAATACATAGTCAATCATCTCATTGCCGTCTGCATCGGTGACAATTGCCCCATTTGCACGATCAATAAAGCGAGGGGTTCCGCCAACGCTTTTAAAAGCGCGCACCGGACTATTCACTCCGCCGGGAAGTAGTTCTTGAGCTCGTGCAAAAAGAGCTTCTGATTTTGTTGTCGTCATAAATCAATCACTTTCCTAAAAAAACCTATTCATATGCTTAGTTTACCATTTTACGCTTTTTATACATCAATCGATAGCGTAGCACATTCAGTATTGCATATCATTCACTACAACGGATCTTCCACTCCTACCGCTGTTAGACACTCAGCCATTTTGATATAGTCGTCGTCGGTTAAGCTATATTCGTCTGTGGCTTCAGCAGTCGGAGCAGCCGCAAGTTCAGCTTCAAAATCACAATTCTCCTGATACTCGATATATGGACGCAAGCATTCTTGTGTGACAGCGCGCTGATTTTGCATAATATCATCTGTCCAATCTAAACACAGATCACTCCCGCCATAGCCCGTAATTTGATAACAGTACGATACAATATGCAAATAGAGAACTTCCTCATCCGTCACCTCAATATTTTCGATGCCATAGGGGTCTGGTAGTTGCAGTTGTGTGGGATAGATTAATTGGGGCAGATAGACAAACGCCAGAATCACGCCCAAGATCAAAACAGTTGCAAAAACACCAAAGCCAAGCATCTGTGACGAAAATAATGTGGATGGTGTAGACTGCTTCTTTTTATCTTCAAGTTGCGCTAACCACTCTTGTGCCTTTGGGTGTTCAATTTGCTGGAGCAAAACGCGAGCTTCTTTATATTTCTGTTTGGTGATGAGGTCATGAGCTTGCTGAAACTGTTGTTTTACAGATGGTTTTTTAGACATCTCAATTTACCAATCACTGATCGAGCGTTATTTTCATTATACTGTCAAACTGCCCTATATTCGGTTAAGCGCTCGATCCAATCCTGCTCATGATGTCATAGAATCTCAGGTAGACTGCATTGCTTGATGTAATGCCGCCCGTGCCAATAACCGTGTCGAATCGAGCGTTGGTAATGGAGAGTTACCGTCGTTCATAATCAGTGGGATTTCGGTACATCCGAGTATCACGGCATCACATCCATCATCTTTCATGCGATTGATAACCTGCTGGAAATATGTGATGGATGCTGGATTGGTGTCGCCATAAATTAGCTCATCCATGATAATCCGACTAATTTCGTGACGTTCCTGTGAGGTCGGACGTACATAATCTAAGTCTCGCTGTGTGAGTTTTTCAGGATAGACCTCACTCTGGACCAGCCATTCTGTTCCTGTCAATCCAAGTCGTTTGTAGCCCTGTTTTACAGCATAGTCAGCAACAACATCAGCAATATGCAAAAATGGCAGGGGCAACCGCGATTCAATATAAGGCATCGCTTGATGGACGGTGTTATCAGGGCAGATGACAAAATCCGCTCCCATCTTGACCAACTTTTCCATCGATTTCAGCATAACCTCACCGACCTGCGACCATTCATCAGCGAGTAAAGGTTCCATATAATCATTGAGAGGAAATGTGTGCATGGATACTTCTGGATGCCCATATGTGCCCAGATACTGTTCGCCCTCTGTACAGATTGTACGGTAGCACAATGCGGCACCTTCTGCCGAAACACCAACTATACCAATATGCTGTGTCATCACAAGCTCCTGTAACTTTTCCTGAGATTGCCAGTTTGTTGACTGCCTCCAGTATACCAAGCTGCTTCTCGGATAGCATCCTTACAACGTTATTTAGTTGCATGTAGCCGATATTCTGATCCGATTGATGCAAGTAACGAATGCTGTGGGATTACAATAATAAAACTTAATTTTAACCATAAAAAAATTGTAGTTTAATAGATATAGGGGGATAGAAATATGAAATCTAGTAGGAAAGCACTATGGTAAACGAAATTTTTTGGTTAGATGACCAGCAATCCATTCTCGTCCTCAAAATACCGGACTATTGGGATTGGGAAGATATGGGGAGTTGGTTGACGACGATACAAGATCTATTGGATCAGCAGATACTCAGCACAACGGTTATCGTGGATTTCCAAAACTCGACTTTTGTCCCTAGAGATGCTGTTAAAAAAACACACAAGATATTCCGACATTTACATGGGAATATAGACCCGTTGGTGTTAACTGGATTGAGTATATCCCATCGATCTGTATTATCGGCACTCTTTCGCATCTATCCACATTTATCAACGCCTATTGTGCTCATGGACGAACCGTATGATCTAAGTCGCACAGGATAGATTGATGCATATTATCTATTTACACGGTTTTGCGTCATCGCCACTGTCGAAGAAAGCCCAATACTTCAAATCTAAGCTTGAATCGGATGCGATACAATTTCATATCCCTGATTTGAATGTCCACGATTTTGGGCATTTAACCCTGACCGCTATGATTGAGGCAGTTGCGCAGACCATCCGCACATTGCCAGATGGTGATATTGTGCTGATTGGTAGTAGTATGGGTGGGTTAACAGCACTCCATTTTTGTGACCGTTACGCAAGCCAAGAGGCACAACGTGTCAATCAGCTAATTTTACTTGCACCTGCACTCGATTTTCTAGCCAATCGGAATCGTCAAAATCCCGATTTGATGACGACATGGCGCGAACAAGGACACTATCCATTCTTCAATTATGCGCATAACAAAGAAATGTCGGTCCATTATGGACTCATTGAGGATGTTGCGACATACGATAGTTATACGACTAACGTGGTTATTCCGACTTTGATTTATCACGGCAAGAATGATGAAAGTGTCGATGTCGAACAGAGCATCCGTTACGCTAAATCACACGAGCATGTAACATTACATGTACTTGATAGCGATCATCAATTGTTAGATAAGACTGATGAAATTTTGGCGGGTATTCAAACGGTTATAACGAACTAGTCATCATCCGCAGGTTGGACGCGAATTAGCTTAGCCAAACTATTACCAATTATCCGATATTCTCGCTCCATCTTAAGTTGCATCGGCCCATCAAACGGCGCAACATGAATCACCTCAATGTCACTCCCCGGTTTCAGTCCAAGTGCTTCCATATATTGTAAGCGATCAAATTCGCGGGTAATCAAACGTGTGATCTTATAACTTTTCTCCGCTTCAACGGTTGATAGTAGCGCATCTTGTATTGGTGTAATTGTGCCATCTGGCGTTGGAATGGGTTCGCCATGTGGACATAATGTCGGCTGATCGGTCATGTTATACATACGCTCAACAAGCGCATCACTCAGACCGTCGCTGAGTGTAAGTGCCTCATCATAGACTTGTAACCAACTGATGCCCATTATCTTCACCAGAAATGTCTCGGCTATACGTTGTTTACGGATATGCTTGAGGGCTTCTATCCGCCCTTGTTCTGTAATGCTAATGCCTTGGTACGGTTCATGATTGAGCAAATCTAGCTCTTTGAGTTTATTCACCATACGATTGACAGCAGGGGGGCTGACCATCAGCAAGTCTGCTAATTCTGAGGTGCTGACATAGTCAACTGGCTCAACTTGACGGTCGACTAGACGATAGATTTCTGCCATATAGGCACGCATTTTGTTGCTAAGTTCAATGGACATAGGGGGTTTTCGAGTCTTCTATCTTACATTGTAGAGACAAGAAGTATCTTGTCTCTAACATTCATATGCGAATAAGTTTATAAACCGTGTTCAAGACGGGAAATTAAGCGTTCGGGCAGTTTATAATTGCGCATCCGCTCTTGAACATCTCCAATATCATATGGAATACGACGATGTTCGAAGACACCCGTTTCCATATCAAGGATACCATATGCAGATTTTGGGTTTTGATCTCGGGGCTGTCCGATGCTACCGGGATTAATGATTTGTCGTTTGCCATTGAGGTGATGCGGTTGATTATATTGCGGTTGTGCTGAATGGGTATCACCATTTTCATCAACCATTGTATAAATCACAGGCTGGTGGGTATGCCCGACAAAACAATAAGGTGTTTCAAAATGTGGGAAATTGAGCGCCGCAATCAATGGCTCTAAGATATATTCCCAAACTGGTTCGCGTGGGCTAGCATGCACCAGCGTGTAATCCCCAATAACAAAGGTAACAGGTAGCGCTTCCAAAAATTTGGTGTTTTCTGGTGTGAGTGTATCCTGTGTCCATTCGACAGCCCGTCGCGCATCAGGGTTAAATGTGCGGACATCTAATCGTCCTAACGCCGCCCAGTCATGATTACCTGCTAAACACAGATGTGGGAGTGTTTTCAGTTTTTCGACACATTCGTTGGGGTCGGGACCATAACCGACCACATCGCCGAGACACCAGACAAAGTCCCACTGACCCTCGGCATCTTTTAGCACAGTTTCAAACGCCGTATAATTGGCGTGAATATCAGAGATAATTAGTATCCGCATGATGACTTTCCCTACACGGTGAATCAGTGTCCATTATTTTGCTTACATAAGTAATTGGATATTACCACGCTTTGGTACCCTGCGCGACTCTAACCCCTACGAAATGATATGGGGTTATCCTCACACCCTTGTCTATTCTATCATGCTTCTAAGAATATGACCGTGAAGATGTCTGAAATTGTTGAGCCTAGCTTCTCCACAGAATTAAGGACGAAGCAATGCCTCGCCCTTATCACATCTCGATCCTACCGCATGTATTGACTCGAAAATTATTGTCCTAGTGGTGATGTATCACGGACAACAAATGTGTCGAAGTCAGCAGTTGTGCCTTCTTCAACACCGAGTGCAATTGATCCGGTTAATTTGGTTGCGTTATCCACAAAGACGACAAAGCGATCATTCGCAAAAAATGCCAACTTATCATCTAATGTAATCACCGTCAGATTAATCCATTCCGGTAGCGGAGCATTTTCTGCACCGGGGATTGGGCCGCTGTAAAAATCTTGCCGTGAGCGTTGTTCTTCCAGCGAGATATTCAATGTATAGTTACCATCAATATCGCGCGAAATCGCGTAACGATAGCCGAAAACACCTTGACCACCAGAGCCACTCTGGGTCGCACGAACATTCATCCACGCTTCACCCGTTGTGTTTTCAAGGAAACGTGTTTCAACCGAAACGAGCACATCGGTAGATTTGTTATTAACATTCGCTTCACCTTCATCAGCATCTTCAGGGAAGAGAGAGATACCCAGATTTGAATTAAACAAACGGAAGGTTGGTACACCCAAATGTGTCATGCGCAAGAAACTTTGATTGGTCGCTGCACTGGGATCAGTTTGATATTGTCCCGGCGCATCGCGCCCCCACCATTGCGGTCCTAAGAACGGATCATCAAAGCGGTCGATTAAATCGCTGAGCAAATCACGGAAATCGCGAGATTCAACTTCTTCACGTAAATCATAAGCGAATTGTGCACCTGTGTCGGTTGTCGCTGCCGATTGGGTGAGTAAACAATCATCGATGCGCAAGAAGTCGGCGGCACCTGTGACAAACGCAATTGTTCCGGCAGGTGGTGAAGCAGCGAGTGAATCCTCAAACTCTAGTTCGCCATCTAAGTACAACTCGAAACGATCACCGATGAAGATAACGTGTAAATCTTGCCATAGACCACGGGTATAGAAATTACGAACTTCTTGGGTAAATGCAGAATCGCCAGCACTGGTTGTAAAGTCTAAGGTCAAATTACCACCGACGGCATTCATTTCCCACCGGCTACCTTCATTTTCACGCAAGATGATTTGATAGCCACCTTGCTCACTCCAGAGGCGACAGCGCAATTCAAAGTCGCGAATCGGCGCCATGATCGGTGAGAATTCAACCGCACCACGAATAGCCACATATTGATTACCATTCGCTTCTGTCTCTAGCGTAATCGGCGTACTATCAGTGAATTGCCATGTATCGGTCGGAATACTACCCGCTTGGAAGTGGTCACTACTCGGCTCTGCCCGTTGGATGACGATGTCATCAAACCGCATTGGAGCAGCCCCTGTCAGATTTTGTAAGAAAATATCGCCTGCACCCAATTGTGGCAGATTCAGGTCTTCTTCGAGGGCGACCAACTCTTTATTGAAGTAAACAAAAATACGTTGCCCCTCAACCCAAATGGTGTATTCATTCCACTCATTCAATCCAATTGGCAAGCTGACACTCGCTAAACGGATTTCGTTATTGGCTGTTGCAAAGTCTGTCGGACGTTCGGGAGCGTTTAAGTTATTACGTGTAACAAACAACACACCCTGACGAATATCAATGGCGTTGTATCCCAAGCCATCTGTCTGGCGGAAAATCAATCGGGTACCTGCAGCATTACCGAGATTAGCACGGAACGATACAACAAAGTCAGGTGCTTCAAGCCATTCAGGAATTTCCAAGCCCATAATATGGATGGTCTCTGATGGTTGTGCTTGTCCGAGCAGGATCGTTTGACCACCCTCTGTCACAGTTGTCCATGCGGTTGCAGGATAATCCCATCCCAATAACGGCTCGCTTGCTTCAAAATCAGCGACAAACGGCATTAACCCAAGTGGGCGCGGTGTCGGCGATGGTGTCGGCGGATCGGTCGGGCGAATCGTCGGTGTCGGCGATGCCGTTGCGGTTGCCGTTGGTGTATTGGTCGCGGTTGGCGTTGGCGTTGGTGATGACGTAAATGTTGCCGTCGGTGCGTTGCGTGTTTGTTCTGCGATGAATGTAGCGGCGACATTTGTAGATAAAATTGCACTCTCGGTCGCTTTAGCATCAGCGGTCATATCTAACGCCACTTGTGTTTCAGCAGCATTGGTCAGTTCAATCGCATTTGCAGTTGCAGCTTCATTAGTTAGCTCAACAGCAACGAGGGTTGCTGCGTCATCTGTCATTTCGATGACCATTTCGGTAGCAGCTGTATCGGTTAAACGTACATCAACTGCCTGTTGTGTGCCAGCAGCATCTGTCAATTCGATAACCATCTCGGTTGCGGCTACATCTGTCAATTGTAGGGCATCTGCGGTTGCAATAGCATCGGATGTCATTTCGAGTGCAACGTCAGTAGCTTCAGCATTTGTTAGTTGGATGGCTGCTTGTGTCAGTTCTGCATCGGATGTCGCAATTGCCGCTTGTGTTTCCGCGACATCTGTCTCTTCCGCAACGACTTGTGCCATAAACACCGCTGTGACTTCATCAGCTTGAGCCGTTGCTTCATCGTTTGTTGCTTCAGCATCAGCAGTTTGTGTCAAATCTGGTGTGGAGGTCGGTGTATTGGTTGGTGTCGGTGTATTGGTTGCCGTCGGCGTATCAGTTGGTGTATGGGTATTCGTCGGCGTATTGGTCGGCGTTAAGGTTGGACCTTCTGTAATTGGGACAACTTCCAAATCTCCAAAAATTGCAGTTACCGCCGCGTTACGTAGTACCCAGCCTTCTGTTCCATTGAGGCGTAAGACTAGTATCCAGCGATTATCTTCTGTGCGCCCAATGACTTCAAGTTCTTCGCCTGCATCTAAAGAGGCAACTACAGCGAAGTTTGCACCGGGACCAACCCGAATATCAATCGCGCGACGTGCCGATAAAATCGGCGCATCTGGCGTTGATGGACCTAAAATGGATGTTGCTGTCGGCTCTTCGGTGGGTTCTTCAGTTTCTGTCGGAGCGTCTGTTTCCGTCGGTAAGCTCTCAGCCGTTGCTGTATTCGCCTCAGCTAGGGCAGCGACACTGGTTTGCGTTAACTCATCTGCGGATGGACCGCTCGGTGCTAACAAGGCAATCCCTGCAATCACAACGATTACTGCGATCACAACACCAACAGCAATAAACGTCATATTCCGTCCACTACCAGTGGTTGCGGGTTGGTCAGGACGGGTGATACCTTTAACTTCGGCTGAGGGTGTCATCTGAGTTGCGACATCAGGCAGAACATCGGCGGCGGGTTGTGTGCGTTGTGCCGCAAATTGTTCCATGAGTGTGTTAATTTCGTCCTGACGATCACCGCGTTTATCGCGGATATTTTGCACCGCAAGGGTTGCAGCTGTCATCAGTGTTTGCGGTGCTGACCGCATCTCACTTGTGCCGACAATTTGCGATAGATCGTCAACGAGGTCGCCAGCCGACTGATACCGTTCTGACGGTTCCTTCGACATCGCTTTAGCAATAATGTTGTCAATTTCTGGTGGTAGATCTGGATTAATCGCGGTAGCTGATGGCACAGGTTCTTGGATGTGCTTCATCAAGATTGCCATCGGGGTCGAGCCATTGTATGGTGATTTGCCTGTAGACATCTCGAAGAGCATCACACCAAGCGAATAGACATCTGCTGACGGGGTGATTGTATCATCCGCCATACCTTGTTCAGGCGACATATAACCGGGGGTGCCGACAGTGAAACCAGTTTGAGTTAACCCAATACCTTCATCAATACGAGCAATCCCAAAATCAGTCAGGAAGGCGTTCCCATCTTCGTCAACCATGATGTTGCTGGGTTTAATATCACGATGCACAACTCCTTGGCGATGCGCATAATCAAGCGCACCTGCAATTTGGCGCATCAAATATAGAATCTCACCAAGCGGGACGACTGTCTCGCGTTCGATGACTTCTTTAAGTGTGCCCCCCTCCAGATACCGCATAACAATAAAAGGAGGATCATGCTCTATGTTGACATCAAATACAGGAAGCAGGTAGGGATGTTGTAAGCGTGAGACCAGTTGTGCTTCGCGTTCAAACCGATCCATCCCTTGTTGATCTGTCGCGAGCGCGCGATGTATGATCTTAATCGCCACATAACGCCCCGCACTGGGTTGATAAGCGCGATAGACAGTCGCCATACCGCCTCGCCCCAGTTCTTCAATTATTTCGTATTTCCCCAGTCGCTGTCCGATCATGCCCTATCCTAGATGTGTGACAAGAATGCTCTAGCGGTATTCTATCACAGGGGCGCAGGATGTGCATCTGATTTCGCGTTTATGTCAAGTTGTCAAACTTGCAAAAACCACCTCACTTTTTTGATAATATGAGAGCAAACCTGATGTGATACTAGGTATAAGATGCACTTTTAACAAGCAAATACAACAGAGGAATACCCATGAGTCATGACGAACCCAATAAATCACAAGTCTTCTGGAATAATGAAGCTAAAAACTTTGATAAAGAAGCCGATCATGGATTAACTAATCCAGTGGTCAGAAGTGCATGGACAATATTACTAAAAGATCACTTACCCGAAAAATCGCAGAGGGTATTAGATGTGGGTTGTGGTACAGGTTCCCTTAGTGTAATTCTGGCAGAACTAGGGCATCAAGTAGTAGGTATTGATTTTGCATCGGCGATGATCGAAATTGCGCGTCAGAAAGCAACAACAAGCCGTGTAAGTATACAATTCCAAACAATGGATGCACATCAACCAGATTTTCCTGCCCATTCATTCGACTTTATTATTTGTCGACATGTGTTATGGGCACTAAACGAACCAGAACAGGTCTTACAACACTGGGTCAACTTACTTGTTCCAAACGGCTCTTTGCTACTCGTTGAAGGCTTCTGGTCGACAGGAGCAGGTTTACACGCCGATTATATCCAACAGATGATGCCTGAAGAAATGATGAATATTCAGACATTCGATTTAAGTGATAATAGCAATTTGTGGGGCAAAGATGTCCAAGATAAACGATATATTATTTCTGCAACGGTAAAACCATAACGGATTGACGTTTTATATTTACGCTAATCGTCAATCATATCAAGCAGTTCAACCACATTTAAACAGAATTTTGAGGTTCTCTGTTAAGATTTTCTGTCCCTATTGTTAACATTTAACATGATTTTTTGTTCCGACATTAAAGTATATCTGTTTATTCCGTTTGATATGTTGGTTGATCGTTAAACGAACTTTAACCGCGCATCGCTATACCTTATGTGTCCTCGTCTTCAGCAACTTATAACAATGCTGGGATGTGGTCAAATTTCATATATCGTTGATTTGGGAAAGGTATTTTAATGCGTAAAGTCCTCGCAGTTGTACTCGTCGTACTTAGTTTTGCTAGTGTTCTTTTTGTTCAAGCACAAGAACGTACAGTTGTCGATGTGGTTATCGGTTCTGATACAAACATCTTCGATTGGTATGCCAACAGCATCAAACCAGCGTTTGAAGCTGCCTACCCAGAATATGAACTCAACTTAATCCATACAGGTGCCGAAGGTGCTGGCGGTAACGGTCCAATCGCTGATCGTGCCTATGCAGCATTCCAAACGGGTGATGATCCATTGGTTTCCTACTTTGAAACATGGAACACACAAGAACCTTTCGGCGCACTTGATGATGGTCTCTGGCTAGAAATCACTACAGAAAACGTGCCAAATCTTGAGCTCGTCATCGACGCAGCTGTCGGTGGTAGCAACGGTTTCCAAATCCCATACCGTGGATCACAGGTTATCCTTGCTTACAACGCTGACCGTTTGCTTGAACTATTGATCGACAAAGGTGACCTTGAAGAAGGTGCAACCGTTGATGATATTCCAGAAGAAGCTGTACCAAGCACCTTCCCAGAATTGATGGAATGGTCTTGCGAATTCCCAGGTGAATTCACCTACCCACGCCCTGACACCACTGGTGCTGGTCGTAACTTTGTTACCCGCGCAATCTTCGAAGTGAACGGTCTTGACCAAAGTGTCTTCACCATTGATGCCTTCGTAGAACGCTATGGTACAGAAGAACTGACACAAGAAGACATCGTTGCAATCAACGAAGAATTTTACGCAGAAGCATGGGACATGCTCAACGAAGTAGAACCTTGCCTCTTCGAAGAAGGTAACTACCCAGCAGGTGCAGCAGCAGAAACCCGTTTGCTCACTGACGAAGTTATCACTATGATCACCATTTGGTCTGACCAAGCACTCGAAGGTCGTGGTCTTGGCTTGTTGCCAGAAAACACACGCTTCATCCAATTGGAAGACCTCCCAATGGCTGGTGGTTACGCTTCCTCCGCGATTCCTGTAAACGCTAGCAACCTTGACGGTGCATTGGCATTAGCTAACTACTTGCTCAGCCCAGAGGGTCAAGAATCTGTTGTGCGCGTTATCGGTGGTTTCCCTGCAATCGACTGGGAAAACTTCCCACCTGAATTGCAAGAAGACTTCAATGATGTCATCACCTCCGATGTACCAAGCTTCGGTGGTGTATGGGTTGGTCCTGCAATTGATGGCTGGTACGCAAACGTTGCTCCAGAAATCGAACGTGAATAAGACGCTCACCTACGCAACATAATCTCTTTAATAGGGGCACGATGCATCGTGTCCCGACCACATTTCATAAACACTATGCATGGATCGTAATTATTATGGAAAATGCTACGCAAGCTCCTAAGGTCGCCTCGAACGAACGCTGGTACACACGCTTCATCCCCTATGTAATGGTCGCACCGCCTTTACTCGTTATGCTTGTACTGATTATTTATCCAGCGGCATTATCAGTTTTTGACACACTCACCACTGTTTCCGATGATGGTACGTTTTCATTTACACTTCAAAATTATGTGAATTTTTTCGCCCTACCAGATGCAATGCCAAACTTACTGTTTACGCTACAGACAACAATCATTACTGTCCTAGCATTGTTTGCGGTCTGCTTTCCAATTTCATATTATTTGCGATTCAGCACCTCACGTCTTGCCAATCCAGTACAATTTTTAGCATTATTCCCAATGTTTGTGCCGGGAATTGTGACCGCCTTCGCTTTGATTCGATTTTTGGATGACAATGGCTGGGTCGAAAATATCCTTTTTACATTAACCGCATGGGAAGGTTATGTTAGCCCGATACGGAAACCACAGGGGATTATTATTGGTCTCGTATGGGAAGGCATCCCAGTTACGATTTTGATTTTGACTGCAGGTTTAGCACAAGTACAAAATTCCTTGATTGAAAGTGCGCGCGATGTAGGAGCCAACAGTTTCCAGATATTTTGGCGTATTATCTTACCGCAGATTAAACGACCGGTCTTAATTGTGTTGACACTAAATTTCCTCGGGGTGTTCGGGGCATTCACCATCCCATTATTGCTCGGTGGAGCATCTCCACAAATGTATGGGCACTACATGCAAAATCGCCTCTATGGCACGGGGCAATATACCAATGCTCAGGTCGCGGCTGTCATTATGTTTGTGATTAGTGCGGGTGTTGGTTTATTGTACGTACGGTCTGTTGTCCGTCAACAAATTGAACAGGGGATTTAATATGTTAGCCGAATTACGCGACCCCACATTATGGGGAGAATTCCGCCGGAACTCTGCCAAAAGCTTTGGCATGATGATGCGGCAAAACTGGTTTGGGTTGAGCATGTTTGTGTTGCTGGTTATGTTCATCCTTGGACCCATGCTCAATGTGTTAGTCTGGGCATTTGTGGATGCACGTATTCGTCCACCGTATATTGTGCCAGAAACATGGAGCACCAAATGGTGGGCAGAGACATTTAATCGCCTTGACGTGATCGAAGGGTTTACGACCAGTGTCAGTATTTCGCTTATGGTCACGATTCTATCTGCTCTGATTTGTCTACCAGCAGCCTATGCTTTTGCCCGAATGCAATTTCGTGGGCGGACTCCATTTTTATTATCATTCCTTATGGTGAACGCATTCCCGCGCTTTGGTTTATATGTCACAATTGCGGTTGTCTTTTTCCGACTGGGCTTAGTGGCAACTGTGCCGGGGGTGGTCTTAATTCAACTCGTCAACACCTTGCTCTTCATGATTTGGATCCCGACGGCGGCTTTCCAAGGTGTTGATAGGGCATTAGAAGAAGCGGCATTAGATGTCGGGGCATCACCGTTACGGGTGTTTATACAGATTACCCTACCAATGGTTTTACCCGCGCTGAGTGCCGCTTTATTACTGACATTTGTCGGGGCATTTTACGAAACACAAGGCGCATTGCTGATTGGTGTACCCAATGTAAAGACCTTGCCTGTGGTTATGATTACACTGATTAATCACCACATCCGGCAATTAGGAGCGGTACTATCTGTTGCGTTATGGATACCATCACTGATTCTGTTGGTATTTGCACAGCGCGTCTTGCGTGGTGGGACGTTAGCAGCGGGCTTTGGATTATAAACGGAGAATACTTCCGTCACCTACGGAGGCATGCATGTGTGCCTCCTTACAAGATATATTGTGAAAGAAAGAAACGACTCATGGCAAAAATTACCCTGAATAATTTAACAAAACACTTTGGCAAGGTTGTTGCGGTAGATGGTGTTGATATTACAGTCGATGATGGTGAATTCCTATGTATTCTCGGGCCATCGGGTTGTGGTAAATCGACAGCACTGCGGATGATGGCGGGCTTCGAAACACCAACAGCCGGAGATATTGTGATTGATAGTGATTCAATTGTGCATTTGCCTGCAAATAAACGCCCGACGGCCATGGTCTTCCAAAAATATACCCTGTGGCCTCATATGAGCGTTTTTGATAATGTTGCTTTTGGGTTGCGGTTGCGTCGAATGCAAAAGACACAAATGCAGAAAAAAGTTGAAGATAGCTTGGGTTTGGTTGGTTTAGCGGGCTACGAAGATCGTTATCCAGCACAACTCAGTGGTGGTCAACAACAGCGCGTCGCCCTTGCACGAGCAATTGTCCTAGAGCCGAAAATTCTGCTACTCGATGAGCCGTTTAGTAGTTTAGATGCGCTACTACGGGTTCGTCTCCGTGAAGAACTGAAACGGATTCAACGGCAACTCGGTATCACGACAATTTTTGTTACACACGATCAAGAAGAGGCATTATCATTGGCTGACCGCATTGCAGTCATGAACGCCGGACAAATCGAACAAATCGCCCCTCCTAGTTCAATTTATGCACAACCACAATCCTTGTTCGTCGCTGATTTTATCGGTGAGATGAATCTGTTTGATGCACACGTTGCCGATAATAAATTAAAGGTTGGGTCATCCACCCTCGAAGTACCAGATGATATGCCAGCTATAGCCGATGCTAAGATTGCTGTACGGCCTGAAGACCTCGTGCTGGCGAACGATACAACACCAGACACCCAAACATGGGACATCTTGATTGAACAAATGATGGATCTAGGACACTATCGCAAAGTATTGGGTGTATTCGAAAATGTGGGTGATGTCAAAATCTATCTACCGAAAACGACACAAATCGTTGAGGGTGAAACCTTAAAAGTGACACCGCAACGCTATTTAGTATATGCTGATGTATTGGACGCACCACTTGAATACACAAGTCTGATCGTGAATATGGATAGGGCGCATTAGTACATACTGTGATGTACGATTACTACAATTGTTTGTCGACTGTGTAGCGGATGACATGGCGTACCGTTTCAATCGCATCTGATGGGAAATCATCAATTTGATCGGCGAACTCGACCGCTAAATCAAGTAATAGTTCAGCGCCATCAGGCACCGATGCGGTGATAATTGGATGTAGTTTTTCAGCATATTCGGGGTGTGTCCATTCAAGGCGACGGCTTGGACTCAAGTCATCGACGAGATGCGCATTTTGTGGGGGAACAATTGACTGAAGTAGATTGTGATATTGCTCTAACGCATGATGTTTGATGTATAGCAAACCACTCAATTTTTCGCCCCGATTATACCGTCCCATCCCAATCACCAAGAGCGACAGCAAAAACTGAACCTGCTGTAATGGTGATACGGTGGTGTGATTCTCATCTTGTGTTGTTTTCATCTTCTTGAGACGATCGGAAATGTCAGTTTTATCTACTAGTAGTGCATAGTGATGAAAGCGTGCCCAGTGTAATTCACTATATGGGAAGATGGCGTACTCCAATACATGCCCGTCCTCGAATACAACTTTCCATCCGTGATTGGTCTCGCGGAATGCCAATACATGACGATCAAATTGCGGGATCCATGAAAGATCAGTGTGGAAGTCGTCTTCTGTGCCATTTTTGACAATGAGCCAAAAATCGTGATCCGACCATTGATCCGGTTGATGGTGGGTTTTTGCAGTTGAGCCGAGCACAACCAATCCATCTATACGGTCATCGGCTTCGGCAAGCGCGACAAGAGATTGTGTATATGCCTGATAGTCAGCAAGTTGCATAGGGATGTCTTTCCTCATTTTTGGTTTGCTGGCTATTATAGTGATGATAGTGGGTAGAAAACATAAGTGACTCCTGAAGAGTCACTTGTGTTGATTTGGGGGATGGGAGGAAAACGTTTGAAACGTTGTCCTATCGTTGATACTTTTAATATAATCGATGAATTACGGCAGAAGAATTAAGAAATTATCTTTGTATCAATATTGTAACAATAAATCAATTTTAAAACACTTATGTATGAATTTTGTTATACTATGAAACCGCCATATAAAAGCAAAAACCCGCATCTGATGACAGAAACGGGTTGAATTTTCAAATTAATTAATGTCGATTAGGAAACAACAGTCACTTGGCTAGCTTGTTTGCCTTTGCGACCTTCGGTGATAATGAATTCTACTGTTGCGCCTTCTTCAAGGGTACGGTAGCCGTTGGATTGGATTTCGGAATAGTGTACAAACAGGTCATCGCCACTTGCTTGTGAAATGAAGCCGTAGCCTTTTTCTGCGTTGAACCATTTGACTGTGCCTTGCATACGTTCTTCTGACATGTGTCATCTCTCCATGATAATGAATTGGTTAATTTGGGTTCTGCTAAAGTCATTGTGTACACACGCAATTATCCATTCATTATAGGACTTTACTGCTGCTAGTACTTTCAAAAACACAACAGAAATAACATCACTCGCTAAAGCAACTGTTGCTATAACTAACTTTGTGTTTTCTTTTGGGGACTTATAGGTGCATACCCACTGCACCGTTGTGGATGTTACGATGATGTTTAATCCTTTTACCACGTTGCATGGTTAGTGTAACATCACTTTTAATCTGGCGCTATAGTGATCCAAAAGTTCGGTATTTTGTACAATAATTTTCACCAAACGCTGATGATGGTATGGATTGACGCTCCATAATTGACCTGTTATGCTAGGGTTCCCTAGATAGAAAGTGTGTGCATATGTCTGAACTAATCGACAACCTTGGTAAAGATATTTATCCCCCTGTAATGGTTGAAATGTTCGTACATTGGTGTGTTTGGGAACAAGCACGTCCCGCAATTGTAGACATTCTCAAGTTAACAGGTGTTGATGAGCTTGCCAGTCACATTGCGAAAACAGAATCATACACAGATTTAGAAGTTTTGAGCGAGCAAGCTGGTAATTTAGCCAAAGAAATTGCCAAACGCACTGGACCGCTCGGCATCTCCACAGCAGAAGCATCCGCATTCCTCATGCAAAAATTAGCGCATGCCGCCCAAGAAGCCGACTTTGACCCCGAAGCTGTGTCGTTCTTCACGATACAAATGATGGGTTGGGCAGGATTCGCAGAAACACTCTTTACTGATATGAAGCGGAAGCTTGCCAGCTCGGATGCAGCAAAAGTCGCCCAAGAGAAAAAATTGATTGAGCTATGGCAACAATATGGTAGTGAATCCGAAAGTACCACCTAAATGATGTCCGGTCAACAAGATCGCCAACCGCAAAATGAAATTGACGGATTATACTATCATCTCATCACTGCCCCTGAGCAAGACTATCAACACAATTATGAGCGTCTAGCACAACCAGAAACCGAGACAGACCGTGACCTCGATTACGATTATCACCCCGATGATCTGGCGGATTTGGTGGCATGGGAGCAACGAACATACAGCAATATTGCGCTGTGGTTGTTGCTGATGACCGTTGTCAGCACTGTGATTGTGCCGTTTGCGCCTGTATTTACATTGCTGGTTGCGATGTTCTTCGCCTTGATGAGTGTGGTGTTTTACTTATGGAGCAAATCGGCGACCGAAGCCAAAGTAGAAGCTAATTTGAATCGCTATAGTCGTATACCGATGTTGCAATGGATGGGAGCGAGTGGAGCGCTAACCGTGAGCGCGATTGTCTATATGTTCGCAGTGATGGTGCCGTATAGTGCTGTTCCAGCGGCAGTACAGACACTGCTCTTCCTCGTCGCGATGAATTTTACGCTGTACATCCCCATCACAATTATGCGGACGATTCGCCAACGTACCTTGCGCAAAAAACGACTCCGTGACGAACCAGAGAGCCGCCTCGAACAATAACAGGCTTTTGCGTTTCCCCTGCGAAAACTCCCAGAATATTCATTAAGACGTACAATATAGATGTTCCACTATACTAATTTGAGGTTGCAATGCGCCATTATACGTTTGTCATCATAGGACTATTACTTGGTACGATTATCACACAAGCACAAGATTATGAAGTGATTACGCCTGATAATGTGCATCGTTTGGAGCGGGTCGCATCATTAGGTCATGGATATGTGAGTGGTTCTTGGTTTCCTGATAATGAGACACTTATTGTGAAAAATTATGAGAATGGTGACGAATGGGTATATGATGTTACTGATATGTCTGCCCCACCAATATTCCATGCCAATGCCCCCGAGTGGCGTGATATACCTCAACGATATGTAGTTAACGTTGACCGAGATGCGAATACGTTGACCGTACGTAATCCGAAAACCGAGCGCGTTCAGTTGCGCATCAATTATCACGAAACGGAAAGCATATATGACTATTTCTCATCATCTGATGGTCGATATATATCGGTTATTACGACTGAAAAAATTTCAGAGAAAAACGTGGGGTATATTCAAAACTACATGCGAAATGTCGCAGTTTGGGATACTTTAACAGCTCAACGCATAATGCTATTTCAAATTTTTGCACCACGAATTGTGATTGAATTCTCAAATAATAGTCATTACATGGCGTTATTTACTCATACTAATATTTTTTATAACTCAGGTGGTGATTATATTATCTCGCTTTATAATATGGACACAAAACAAAAAATCTCAGAATATGATAATGGGCTTTATCGAGATGCTTCGTCATTATCATTCAGTCCTGACTCTACATTACTTGCCATTACTTATTGGGATGGTAAGATTACACTCATCAATACAATAAACGGAGCTATTCTAGCTGATGTAGATGGCTATGGCGGTTATGCTGAATATATTCATTTTGAGGATGGTTTTGTTTTAGTGACCAAGAGTGATGGTTATACAGACTGGTACAACATGCATACACATGAACTTGTTGAGCGAGTTGAAAATTGCCCCATCATCGCTATGCACCCAACTAAGCCTTTAGTGTTATGTAATCAATTCTATAGTCGTCGTGTAGACGGAATGTTTGATAACATCGCACCGCGTGTTCTGAATTTAGTATCAGGTGAAACAATTGACTTGATTTATAATCAAGAACCGGTTGGAGCAATTACCACAGGCTTCTACACATCAGATGGAGATTATCTAATTACTGGTAGTACGATCGCCTATGGAGATCTAATTCTATGGGACATCGAGAAGTACATACCTGTACCTACATTCAATTATGCTACTCGTGATACATCTTGCACGATCCAAAGTTTATATGATGATCAGTATCTAGGTGCATCTAATCAATTACTTATCTGGGATGTGGAGACATATGAAATAAAGGTCTCATTACCCTACTACAATGGCTTATATAGCGATGCTGGTGATTGGGCAGTTTTTCAAACAATAGATTACAGTCGTGAAAGACGTGATACCACAACACATGTTTGGCGATTAAGTCAATTGATAGACAATCCTGATACGGAATCTTATCTGGTTATCGAGGATGAAGAATTTAACTACTTGTATATCTCAGCAAGTATTGATGGTCAGTTATTATTCTTAGCTATGGATGATAAAACTCGTGTTGTCGTAACAGAAAAATTTACTATTATTTATGAGTACCCCCAAATAGGAAGGATGACGTTCAGCCCTGATGGACGTTACCTCATCTATTATTCTGATATTTGCGGGCCCGCCGGATTTTCGGACGAATCACTACATATTGGTACTGCACAAGTATGGGCAGTGCCGATGGATGAGTAACATATTTCGTAAATCTGCGTCCCGCATTACAATTAGGGTGATGATTGAACAGTGTAGGAAGCGGTGATGATCGGATTCGGTAAAGACGGGCAAAATTGGATGGTTGGTAGCGTGTACAGATATGTGCTCTTAATCTGTGTGGTTTTCGGGATGATTGCGTGTACGCCTGATACAACCCCAACGCCCAGTCTGCCGAGTGTCAGTGCTCAGCTAGTTGAAGCCACCTCTACGCCATTTCCAACCCCGTTACCAGAATTTGTCACCCCAACCAATCCGCCGATAAAAACGTCAACCAACGATGCTTCGATCACAGCAACCCCAGTCTTAACGGCTGTTTCAGAACTTGTCACGTTTACAGGGAGTTTAAGTGCACAAGGCGACAATCTTGTGCCCCTCTATAATGGCCCCGAAGGCGCGGTTAAAGAAGAAGTTGGTGGTGGCACACCGATCACGATTATTGGGCGGTCTGATAATGGGTTATGGTTAGAAGTCTTACTGGCCAGTGGTATTGGCGGATGGATTCAGACGAATAACGCCGTCACCAATGCTCAGATGGGTAATTTAATAATTACAGGATACGTTCCGCAAGAATCCCCGACACCCTCACCCGATTTGATTGTGAAGAGTGATGCCGCTGGATTACGTCTGCGGACACAACCCAATACCGACTCTAGTGTCTTAATAAATTTAGATGCAGGCGCAGAACTCACTGCAATTGGGCGGGATCGTGATAGCCAATGGATACAGGTGATCTCATCCGATAGTCAGCGCGGGTGGGTGATGGCACGGTTTGTTGATGTGTATGTCGATGTGTTGCGCCTGCCAGTCACATTTGGGCGTGATCCGGTTACGGTAGTTAGCACGAGTGAAGCCGTTGTAACTGTTCCTGCGTCGGTAGATCCGATTATCAACATCACAGATAATGCCCGCGCCATTTATGATCGTGGTATTGGATTAGGGAATCGCCCCAATGTCTTCTCTAAAGTTGGGGATAGTATCACTGTAGCGACATGGGTATTTTATCCGATTGGGTGGGGACAACAACAACTTGGTAATTACAGTTATCTGCAACCCGCAATTGACTACTTCTCCTCAGAAATTATACGCGACGGCAATAATTCATTCAGCAACATTCCGTTAGCAGCTGATAATCAATGGACAACGACTGACTTGCTTGACCCCGCCAAAGGTGATCCTGCGGTTTGTGGTGCAACCGAAACACCGCTAGATTGTGAATACCGGATTGCACGCCCATCGATCGCCTTGATTTTGATCGGCACCAATGATGTTGCTAGCCTTGATGGTGCGACTTATCGCCGTAATTTAGAGACCATCTTAGATAAGACCATCGGACGCAATATTTTACCCGTATTGAGTACGTTGCCACGTCGCACAGGGTTTGATGCACAGATAGATGAATTTAATGCGATTATTCGCTCGACTGCTGGACAGTATCAAATTCCGATCTGGCAATTCCACGAGATTCTCGCACCACTTCCCAACAACGGGCTTGATGCCGATGGTGTGCACCCCTCGTTTCCCCCCGTTACATTAGGGCAGTGGGAAGCTACAGCAAATTTTATTGGGGAAAACTTGAATTATGGGTACAATCAACGTAATTTGACAGCACTAATTGTATTGGACGCGCTTTGGCGACAAGTTATTCTAGGCGAATAATTATAGCTATCATTACACGATGTTTGCTTTTCAGACAACGATGCCCAAATCATATGTAACCCTCATGACAAATGACCCTAGGCTGTATCACAAAAATAATACCTTTGAGCTATATATGAAGACACAATAGCTTAACTAACTGCATTCCAATACAATACAAACAACACAATTGGTATATGGGGTATAACAATTATGGCTTTATTTTCACAAGATAATCACACCGCCGTGCAAGATGTCGCAGCGGGTAAGACGGATTATGTCGCCGATGTTGAGACAACAGTGACAAAATTATCTGATTTACACGAAGCAATCTATCCGAATTTATCTAACAACGGTCTAGATTTGCATCCAGTAAAACCGAACAATAATGTCGTCTTCGAGTCTGCTTGTACATCAACCAAACGCGGTATGATTTCATTGCAATATATGCGCTCACGGACACAGGCAATACGTGTGGAACGCCTTATGGGGCGCGATGAAACTTCCAACAATGGTATTGATGCACGTCGTCATCCGGTGATTGAAGTCCGTGTGACACCATCGTTCTTAACAGTCGAACTTATTTTGTCACCTTATGCATGGTGGGATCAACAGAATTTTATTGGAAAACAATCGGTCGATCGTCATCGTCAGCGCTTTTATGAGTTGCTCCTCCGCCTCGATGATGAGACAAAAATTGGTTTCTGGCGCGGTATTCAACTTGAAGAAGTGTATGTCAAAGTCGGACAAATGAAGAGTCAACGTGTTTGGAATGAATGGATTGATACATTTGATCCGGGACGTGATTGGTTCCGTGCGGGTATGTGGTATGAACCCGAAACCGATGAACTCAGCAGTGACAATATTCAAAATGAACTCACCCGACAGATTCGCGGGATGTATAACTTGTATGAGGATGTAATCTGGTCAAGCAATAACAACTACCGCGAATTTTACAACGCATCCGGTAGTCGGTATTAAGTCTCTCTGATGGAGAATTTCTTATTATCGCAACAAGTCGGAGAAGCCCTGATAGCAAAGCAGTTAACCGTTTCTACAGCAGAATCCTGTACAGGCGGTCTTATTCTCAGTACATTAACCGATGTAGCTGGTAGTTCAGCCTATGTTATGGGTGGTATTGTCACCTATTCGAACGAAGCAAAAATACAGATGGTCAACGTACAAGCATCTACTCTCACTAAACACGGTGCCGTCAGTGAACCAACCGCTCGTGAGATGGTGGTTGGAGTCCGCAAAATTTTTGATACCGATTATGCGTTGAGTGTAACGGGCATTGCGGGTCCCGGTGGTGGAACAGAGGATAAACCTGTTGGATTAACATTTGTGGGATTGACCAGTCGAGATGGGTTAGTTGCCGTACAGCGTCATGTATGGGATGGCGACCGTATCACCAATAAACAATATAGTGTACATGCTGCCCTAACCCTCTTGTTGACAGTAGTTGGCAACTGATCAGTCTTATTGGATTTGTTTTATTGCTAACGAGATTAAAATTCTGGTTCAACCCAGAACCAAAGGTCTTCACCAGATAATCCCTGTGTGAACAGGTTGGTCATATTATAAGAATGAGACCATTCAAGGTATTCATCACCCACAAGAAAACGGATAGTGACTTGACGTGGATTTTCGGGTTTGATTTGCATCATAACAGGCAAGATTTGTGTGATGTGATTGCCGAGAGCTTCATAGTCGGTGATGACAGCTGCAGGAATTTGATCAACAGTGACCATCATATCTGTCATGACATCATATAGCGGATCGCCATTGTTATCATAACAAACTGTCCCCAGTTCATTCACCATGACATCAGCAATTGGTAAATCATTAGCTAGTGATAGCAGTTGAATGAGTCGATCACGTTCCTGTACATGAATCATATTGGCGGGTTCACACGGGCGGGTGTCAGATGATACGACGATTGCGGATGACGCTTGTTGTGGATCAGCTTCGCGTTGTGAGCTACCAAATAGATACGACAAAATAAGTAGGGTTGTTACGACGCCAATGCCAAAAATCAGAATTGTTGATTCCCAACCTTGGTATTTTACTGCATCGGGATGATTGGACGGTGTATCGTAGTAGTTATATTTTTTTCCCATTGGTGCGCTCTCACTCTACTTTGATTCATTATAACCCAACTTTGGTAATTTCAAGCAGATTACTCCCGAACGTATGAATTTTGTCTCATGAGACATATAGTACGAAACCTGCGTATAGTGTTTTATACTAAATATGCGTACTTTACAGACGAAATCAAAGGAAAACACTGTGCCTAAACACATTGCTGTATTTTTTATTGGACTCTGTTTATTGCTAACTGCTTGTGATGCAGGGGGTGGGAGTCAGGTAGAACTACCCGAAGATCCACAAGCTTTCCTTGAAGAAGTTGTTGTGAATATGCAAGCCCTTGATACCTTCCGTATGATCGTCGAACAAACTGGTGTCTCCTACCCGCTTCTGCTGTCGTTTGACGGGGTTAACGTGGTGCGGGCAGACTTGCGTCGTGGAGTCGCCCAATTTATTGCGCCTGATGAATTATTCATCAATGTGACTTTGCGTATCGGTGTGGTTGTATCAGTTGATATTTATTCGCTAGAAGAAGATCAATGGGCGAGTTTCCCCAGTGGTGCACCCTATTATAAATTACCACCCTATGAAGGCTTTGACATCGGTCGCTTGATGGCAGACGAAGATGGCATGGAATATGCTATGACCAACCTCAACGATATTGAGATTCTTGGCGTCGAAACGTTGATTGATGGCACTGACGCAATTCATGTGACAGCAACAGCCGACGGGGATGTGGTACTCGGATTGCTCTTCGGGCTGATCGAACCTCAAGATGATGTAAAAGTGGATGTCTATATTGACCCAGTTAGTAAACGCTTTACGCTAGTTGAAGTCACTATGCTAGAAACAGTAAATGATGAAACGGATGAACCAGCGGTCTTTCGCATTGAGTTCTATGATTTCAATGATGAAAAGGACTTTGTCGCGCCGCAAGATACCATCGACGAACTGATGCCCGAAGTCACTGCTGAAGTTGTGGAAGAAGACTAGCCAATGGTGGGTATACACGAAAAACCAAAGCGGAACGTCAATCCATGGGTGGTGATCGCATTTATTGCGATTCCGGTATTTGTCGGTTCTCTAGATTTAACGGTTGTCTCGGCATTTTTGCCAGAATTACTCACCGAACTCGACATTCCATTTGATACCGGGCTGGATAATGCGTCATGGATTGTGACGGGGTATCTACTGGCATATACCATCAGCCTAACATTTATGGGACGTCTCAGCGATTTAATCGGACGGCGCGGCGTTTATATTGCGTGTCTAGTGACGTTTATTATTGGCAGTATTATTGTCGCAGTTGCCCATCAAGCCCCAACCGACTGGTTGTACGCATTTTATCGGCGTATGGGTGAACGTCCCGATCCAGCGATGGTGAATTTACAGGTGATTATTTTCGGGCGGGTTGTACAAGCATTGGGTGCTGGTGCACTTGTCCCTGTCAGTCTTGCACTTGTCGGTGACCTATTCCCACCCGACCAACGCGCACGCCCCTTAGGGCTCGTCGGTGCGATTGACACACTCGGCTGGGTTCTTGGACACCTTTATGGCGGTATTTTTGTCCAGATTATGCCGTGGCAGGGATTATTCTGGATGAACGTCCCGTTGACCTTATTTGCGCTTGGTGCCGTGTTATGGGCATTACGCGGGATGCCACAACTCAAAGTACAAGGACGCTTTGATTTTATCGGGACAGCATTGATTATCGGTGCGTTGACCTGCCTCAATGTTGGATTAGGTGCAAACCTCGAATTTTCGAGTGCAGGAAGCTTTGAAGATTTATCACCGTTGCCTGATTATGCATTCCCAGTATTGGCAGCTGGTGTGCTGTTTTTCTTCGGATTTTTGTTAGTCGAATCACGAGTGAAAGATCCACTGATTAATCTCGGCATGTTTAAGCGCAAAGACTTCGCACTCGCCGGAGCTGTCAATTTATTTGTTGGATATGCGCTGTTCATCGGCTTAGTGAGTGTACCGATTCTCGTCAATGTACGGTTGGAAAATATCGAATCCCTTCGTGAGGCTGCATTAGCGGTCGGCTTATTACTATCGACGTTGACCGTCCCGATGGCATTGGCGGCTGTTCCCGGCGGTTGGCTAAGTGATCGCATTGGGATACGTAACACAGTCCTGATTGGTGTCTTTATGAGTTTGGTCGGATTTATTGCGATCTGGCAAACGTGGCAGTTGGATACCTCTGATGCACTGATTTCTATTCAGATGGCAGTTGTCGGCATTGGCATCGGGTTGACATTCTCACCTGTGAGTGCCGCTATGATCAACTCGGCGACAGAATCTGAGCGTGGCGTAGCGTCAGCATTGGTGATTATTTTACGCTTAGTCGGGATGACCGTGAGCGTCTCCTCATTAACGACCTATGGTTTGTACCGCGTCAATCAATTGGCGATTTTGGCACAACGCCAACCCGGTTTTGATTCGTCGCAATTTATCAATGTCTACGCTGAATCGACCGTGAAAGTCCTTGGTGAAATGGGGCTCATCGGTGCGGTGGTCTGTGGGATTGCGCTCGTGCCTGCATTTTTCTTGTCGCGTCAGGTGACGATACAGGAGGGATAATCTCAGCGTATGGTAAGTCTATGAGACGGTATACAAAGAATCTGCATCCCAACTGGCTGGATTATATAAAACATATTCACGAATTTCGCTGAGTGACATTTCATCACGAATGACATGTTGATAGTAGTTGCGTTGCCAGATGCTATGTTCCGGTGCATCTGCAAATTGATTGATTTGACGAGTAACTGCCCCTTTAAATGCGCCAATAATCGTCGGAATCGATTGTGCAATGGATTCACCAAATTTGCGCTTTAGTGTGGAATCGGTAGCGGTATTATGCATCCTCCCTCTGTGGTGATCATCATCGTCTGAATCCACCAAAAATATAATGCCATGCAAATGATTTGGCATAATCACAAAGGCATCCAACTACACATTGTCCCGTAACATACCTGTACGTTCCCATTCCTGTTGTACAACATGTCCCCACGGATTTAATTGCATGACATTATCGACCACCTCGCCAAATAGATGCAGGCGTTGATGTGTGCAGATTGTAATGAAATAGCCACCGGATTGAGTGTAATCATAATCTGGTAGGCGAATCGAACGGCGTTTGCGTTGAAGTTGTTTATCGGCATTGGTCATGATGATAAATATCCAATGATATATGTTGCATTCCACGTATATTGTACATGGAATGTATCAATTTTTTGCAATTTTGTGTTTGTAGGGGCACGGTGCACCGTGCCCCTACGCATAATGCATCATATCCATATCAGCACAATATAAATCGGATTATTCGCGTTTTTGACGTTGCTCCGTATTAACCTTAGCGAATATGACTTGTGAAAATTTAGGTCAACTATTGTTTGAGTATCGTAGCATCAATCTTGAGATTCATCTTCTATCTCATCAAATAATGATGGGTGCATTGCGCTAGCAGGGACAACATCCAGCGCATTTAAGACGGTCCGTGCAACATGGGTGATGCTTGCATTTTCGAGTAGTATATCATCGTGAATTCCCGTACCATTCACAATCATAGGGATGGTCATATCTTCGGGTATATTGAGACCATGCACTTTATCATGTCCGCCGTGGTCTGCCGTGATAATCAACAATGTCGTCTCGCGAATCTCGAGTTCTTCTAATGCCTCAATAATTCGCCCAATGTTGGCATCGGTGTTGCTGAGTTCGTAGATATATGTATCACTCATCCAGCCAGTTGAATGTCCAAAAAAATCTGTATTGGGCAGATGGACAAATAAGACCTCATACCCCTCATTCAGTATCTCGATTGTTTTATCGGTAACGCCGGGATCACCGGTTCTGATAAATTCATAGTAAGTATCTTCATCTTGATGAAATGTCAGAAATTTTTCTTTACCAGCGATAATCGCCGTACGATACCCATCAGCTTGCGCTAACGAAATAAACGTCGGTGGCTCGATGCGCAGAGTCGTAAAGCGATTATGGATAATACGATGCTCTGACGGGTCGAGTCCGGTCAACAATGACGTGTGAGCAGGGATGGTCACAGGCTGGAAAACCGTCTGTGCTTGCCAGTCAACAATGCCTGTTTCGGCAAGATCCTGCATAACAGGTGTATTAGCTTGCAAGATGGCATCAGGTCGCGCCCCATCAATTGAGATTACAATGACATGAGTAACGTCTGGCGGTGATGGCGTTGGTTGGGGTGTATTGGTAGCAAAATCTTGCGCATAAACAGGCAAGATAGTCATTAGGCAGATCATTAGTAAGAAAAAATGTCGCATCATAACCCCTTAAACTGTATATAGATGGCTATTGTGTCGCTTATCTCAGTACAGTAGGATAGCGACATACGCTTACTACAGAAAGTATTAACTTATGCTAGCGATCTCAAAACCCGAAGTCGGAGAATATGCTCCATACACCATCGACTATATCAATCTTGTTCCCGATGATAATAATGTGCTTGAGCATTTAGAAACGAATGTGACGATAATCAGTGACCAAGTGCGGACATTACCAACGGATAAATTGATGACCCCACATGCTGATGGAGAATGGACGGTGCAAGATATCCTTGTGCATGTGATTGATTGTGAACGGATATTTAGTTATCGAGCGTTACGGATCGCACGGGGCGATACCACGGATTTACCGGGGTATGAGCAAAACCCATATGCAGTTGCAGCCAATGCGAATCAGCGCACCCTCAATGATATTCTTACAGAATATACAGCTGTGCGTCAGGCAAGTCTATCATTATTTCGCAGTTTTGATACCAGCGTCATGACAAATCTAGCAGTCGCAAGTGGAAATCCGACCAGTGTGCGCGCTTTAATTTATCAGGTTGCTGGACACGAGTTACATCATTTAAATAGCATCAAAGAAAATTATGGTTGATCAGATGCGCACTATTGCTAAACCACAAGTAGGCGAATACCCGACGTACGCCAGTATGTATATAGACCTGCTACCAGATGACGGGCAGGTGCTCCAACACTTACAGGCAAATATTGACCGTGTGTATGATGTAGTCTCAGCATTACCTACCGATAAACTGATAAAACCGCATACCGATGGTGAATGGACTGTACAGGAAATTTTAGTGCATGTCATTGATGATGAACGTATTTATGCGTATCGAGCGCTACGGTTTGCCCGTGGCGACACAACATCACTCCCTGGTTTTGAGCAAGATACCTATGTCCCACCATCACGCGCCAATCAACGCACCTTAGATGATATTTTCGACGAATATCGTACAGTTCGACAGTCGACGATTCATCTATTTAATAGCATGGATGATGCGATATTGATGCGTTCTGGCACAGCCGATGGTAAACAGGCGACAGTTAGAGCACTCGCTTATCATATTGCGGGACATGAGTTACATCATTTAAACAGCATCATCGAGCACTATGGTCCAATGTAGACAAGTTATTTAACCTGCTTAGCCCATATGTATGCAATTCTTACAGGCTTCTGATAAACTATATATAAGATGGTATCTTGAGAAATCGTCTATAGTGTAGTGCCTAAAAGTACAATTGAAAGGAAATAGGAAATGACACACTTCCTCACAATCGAAGGAGCGTATGAAGCCCTGCAACAAAATGAAGATGCTCAAGCACGGGCAGATGCAATTGTATTTCTGGGTGAAAAACGCTATGCACCAAGTGTTCCATATTTGATCGATCTCGTGCGTGAAGCCGACCCCGGTACTCGTTATCTGGCGGCAAAAGCCCTCGGCGAAATCGGTGACGAAGCGGAATCGGCAGTGCCAACATTGCTAGTCGCTATGCGCGATAATGATATGTTCCTGCGGGTTGGCATCACCGGTGCGCTGATCAAGATCGGCTATCCAGCAGTCCCCGGACTGACGAAAGCGCTGTTTGATCGAAATAAGGCAGTAAAACGTGCAGCAGCCAAAGCACTCGGAAAAATCGGTAGTGAACGATCTGTCCCGGCATTGATCAATGCATTACGTGATCGTGACCCAAATATGCGTAAACTCACCCGTGAAGCCCTTGCACGCATTGATACACCCGAAGCGCGCGAAGCGTTAAATAACTAGGATAAAACAGAGTGGGGATGTATTGTCCCCACTATCACCCATGAACATCTCTGATTATAGATACCTTGATATTTTAAAAACATCACGCTGTACATTACGTTATGTCAGCTTATCCGATGCCCCCTCCATTCTGCATTTATACAGCAATCCCAAAGTCATCCGCTACACAGAACATCATTATCCGATGCAAAACTTAAGCGAAGCCGAATATGCTATCGATTTCTATCGGCGTGGTTATGATGAAGGTTGGATGTATCGATGGGGCATTATCCTCAATGAAAGTAACAGGCTGATTGGCACAGCTGGTTTACACCGCATCAACCATGACCATAAATTCACCAACATCGGCTACGAGATTAATTCACCATATTGGAACAAAGGGATTTCGACAGAGGTGGTCAAGGTGTTGACTGAATATGGCTTCCAGACATTCGATTTGCACCGCATCGAAGCAGAGTTAATTCCACAAAATATCGGGTCAGCACGGGTTGTCCAAAAAAATGGGTATCAGTACGAAGCTACCCGTAAACAACGCTTACGCAAACATACCCAATACTATGATATTGATGTTTATGGCATTCTGCGCAATGAATGGAAAGCCCTCTATCAATAACCCTGTCGTTAAGACTCCGCCTACAACTGTTAAAATTTCTACATGGTTACCACTTCGCTATGCTGAGATAGGTATACTGGTAGCGTGTTTGGTAATCATCAGTTGCCATCAACACAGGACAGTTTACAATAGAGACAGTTCATCCGCATATCATGAGGGAGCAGACAATGAAACAGTGGTTCATATTATTGAGTATTGCGGTATTGGTCAGTGCATGTTCAGTCTTAGCGGGCGACACCTCAGACAACACAACACAACCCGATAACAACACGAGCAATCAAAATAACAATGATGATGCTTTGGTCAGTTGGGATCGAGATCAACTGGCAATTGTGTTTCAAGCAGATGTACTCGGTGGAGTCGGCTATGGCACATTTTTAGATAGTAATCGCGTTCCACGCTGTACAATTTATGGGGATGGACGCATTGTATGGTTAACAGAAGACGATAATGTATTATTCGATCTCTTGAATGATCAACAAATTATAGATTTTGTCACATATTTGACCATTGAGGAACGTTTCTTTACATATCAAGGCGGGCTCGATAGTTTATTGCCGTCACCTGAATTCCCAATTACAGATGTATTGCGCTTGAATGTTAATGATGTTGAACATGTGGCGGATAGCTTCGGTAACTGGACATCTGGATATTTCACCCGTGTATTGGAGCGATGCGTCACCCTCGGTCAACAACCAAGAATTTTTCAACCAAGTGAAGGCTGGTTCACAGTAGATTCCAGTATATTCAACAGTACGCTCCCATCTATTCCGTGGGAAGCAGAAGCCGCCGGTCTGAGTCTGTTCGATGTTGCAGAAATGCCTTCGAGTACTATCTGGCTAGAAAATGCCTTGACTGTTCCAATCTGGACATCAATACGCGAGGGCAATGGGCGGATACAATTTAATCAAGATGGTAATGAATTTTTGGTGACCTTCCGTGTACCGGGTGTGACCGTGGATGCACCACCTCCTCCAACTGGGGATGACCAAACGCTGGTAACCGAAGAGCCCGAACCCGAGGGATAGATAAGATGGGGCAACCCTATAGAATCACCATTACAGATAACCCTGACCGTAATGACGTACGAGCAGTGCGGGCGGGGTTACGTGCATATAATGTCAAACAAGAACCCGCCTTGCTTGATTTACCATCGGGGGACTATGCTGTTTTTATCCGCGATGATTTAAACCGTATCATTGGGGGTATTGTTGCCGAAGCCGATTGGGGCATGATGTATGTTGATTTACTCTGGCTGGATGATAGCTTGCGCGGTAAAGGGCAAGGGCGCGCCCTCCTTAGTATCATCGAACAAACTACCCTCAAGGTTGGTATGTCACAAATCTATTTGATGACAACTGAATTTCAGGCGTTGCCATTTTATCAACATATGGGCTACGACTTGTTTGGCACACTTATGAATCGTCCACATGGGTATGCTTATTATTACCTGCATAAAAAATCAATCGACCCTGATGACACAGATTATGGTTTATCTATCACCTATAATCCGACAATTGACGACCGACGGCAGGTGATTCGCGGGCTGACAACATATTGTGAGCAATTTTCAGATACAACCGCACAAAAGTTAGCTGGATTTATCTACGATGAGGCTGGAACCGTGCGAGGTGGGCTGTTCGGGTCTACTTATTGGGATTGGTTTGACCTGCGATTTTTCTGGGTTGATGATAGCTTACGCGGGCAAGGGTATGGCAAACAATTGTTAGATCAAGCTGAGGCTGAATGTCGGGCGCGAGGCATGACGGGTATTGTGTGTGATACTGCTGATTTTCAGGCATTGCCATTTTATCAATCGCAAGGATTTGAGGTCTTTGCAACACTATCCAATCGTCCCCCCAATCACACATCCTATTTCGTGAAAAAGTTATTGACCTAACAAGCTGCGCCTAGATATTTTTCTAACACCGAATTCAATTGCTCAAGTTTGAATGGACGATGCAAAATATCATTACACCCTGCCTCTAACGCCTGCGCTGTTTTACCGGCAGCTGTTAATGCCACAATTGGGATATGAGATGTTTCGTTATACGATCGCAATTGAGCAGCAGTCTTAAAACCATTCCATGTAAAATCTGGCATAAGCAAATCAAGAAATATCAAATCAAAATCCATTTGCTGGACAAGATTGAAACCCTCGACTCCCGTGAGTGCAACATGTGTTTGATGACCATTCATTTCCAAATAAACTTTGACTAATTCTGCATTAGCAAATTCATCATCAATAATCAAGATTTTAAACATTGTATTTATTCCCCATATAGCTACGTTGTGTGCATATTGTAAGGTAATTTGATATACAATTTTGTAACAGTATGTTAATACCCACAAAGACTGGTCACATGGCTAGTCTCAAACTGTACTTCTACCCGAAGCGAACTTGCCCGATTGCTGAAATTGTTATAAAATTAGAACATAAGTTCTTTCGTTTAGGGATGTACTATGGTTGAAAGTGAAAAAAGCATCTTATTCTGGTCGTTAGCGGATGATTGGTTGATGACCGATGAAGTTCAAAAAGGTACGATGATGGGATTCCCGTGTTTGCGAGTCGATGGCAAGTTCTTTGCGTCATTGCATAAAGACAACGATGATCTGATTATCAAATTACCAAAAGATCGCGTCGCCGAATTAATCGAATCAAATAATGCTGAATCATTCGCGCCGAATGGTCGCACATTTAAAGAGTGGGCGCGTATTCTAACACTCAATGAAGATAAATGGCGCATCTACCTTGATGAAGCACGCGCTTTTGTTGAGGGGACGTAATGTTGATCTGTTCTTGATAATACCCTCGAACAATACAAGATTTGTTCCTACCAATGATTACGAAAATTTTTGGTAGGAACAAAACCTGCTCGTCAGTTGACAATTCTACAAAATACTACTAATCGCAACCGTATTGGCTGGCACAAATAGCGACCCTTCACTCGTCCCTTGTGGTGCGATCTTGGTTAGACGTGCATCGAGTGCTTTGCTATCAATCGTACCCGAAAAATAATCTTGGAAGGCTGAGGTCACTCGACGAACATCACGTGCTGTTTCGTGGACAAATTCGAGGCGATAATGCTTGATACCACTCCCCATCATGCGGTCAAGGTGTGCACTAGCGACTTGTGCTTCGGCACCAAATACCGTGTTACGACATCCGACATCTGCCATCACAAGATGTTCGCGCCCTTTATGATCACGGAGGGCGATCTTATGTGTTTCACAGGGTTGTCCACAATCTTTATAACTTGTGCCGTCTGACATAAAGCGACAGAACACACAGTGTTCGGTATGGAACACAGGCAGATGATGATAAGCGATCACTTCAGTACGATCGCCACCAATATCGTCTGCCAATTGACAAATTTGATCAGCATTGAGGTCATGGGTTGGCGTGATGGTTTCTACACCAAGTTTGAAGAATGTATCAGCAGAGAGTTGATTGGCAACATTAAGACTGAAGTCACCAATGATCGCGTGCTGATGTCTATCTTGTAATGCTTCGAGCAAGCCTCCAGACCGTACTAGCAAGTCACAATCAAGGCGTAACAAGAAATTGACGACCCGTTGTTCCTGTGGTTTGAGGATGCGCGGACTCGCCACCCGTGCTTGGATACCAGCTTCTTTGACTTTTTCGACAGCTGGGCGTAGACCATACAACTCCAAATAATCGAGTGTGATACTTGCAGGTTTGAGTTCGAGAGCGGCTTCCAGTTGTTCGGGGGTACGCACTAACAAATGTAGATAGGTCTCAGTTGTGTTGCTGGTTGTCCGTTCCACCTGTGTGAGCGCATGATCGAGCACATCAAGCGGAGCCAGTGTTTCGACAGTCTTCGGTGTGGATTGCTGTAAAGCAAGGTCTTCAACGGCTTCTTGACGTAAGCGGTTTAATACCGAACTTGGGATAAACGGCTGTCCACCAATGTCCGCTTTGAGTGTATCGAGTACATAGGCTGTGTTACCAAGTCGTCCTAATTGTTGGTGCAAATATTCTGCGGTGACCGGACGTTTATTGGCGCGACCGAGTGCCTCTTCATAAATGACAGTCGTTTGAACCTCGGGTGATTTTTCCAATTGCCAATGGATGCTCAGCGATTGCCCTTCATGAGCAGTGACAGTGGCGTTAACGACCTGCTTTTGGACAGGGGAGTTAGCATTCACAAAGGGTTTAGCCGCTTTGGCGGTATCCGCATCATAAGACCGCCAGACCCAATCATCTTTGCGGATGCGATCAAAATTAATCGCATTATTACCGAATTTGCATTCCACCAAATCGCTGACAGCGCGGATTTCATAGATATGACCGCCTTCTTCATTCTTTTCGGGACTGCGCCAATCGGCAGCATCAAATACCAGCCCATCGCCTGCTTTGAGCGGTGCAGTGTCTTGAATCTCGGTCGGTTCGATACGCACGTAATCTGGTTCAACTTGTCGCACACGGCCAACCAAAACACCACGATGACGCGGTGCCCGTCCATCAACGACGTCTTGATGATTCGTTCCACTAATAAAGTATGCACCTAATCCACGCGAGTATACTTGTTCCAGTTGGATTTCATCTTCACTGGTAATCGGATTAGGGCGATTCTCCCATGCTGCGTCAACTGCCCGACGGTAAGCATTGGTTGTGAGTGCGACGTAATCCGCATCTTTATAACGCCCTTCAATTTTCAGCGTGTGGATGCCGATGTCGATCATCTCTGGGATTTGATGAACAGCATATAGATCACCGGGGGATAGTAAATAGCGTTTGTCACCAAGTGGACGGAGCTCATTATCGACGATTAAATCATACGGGAGGCGACAGGCTTGCGCACATTGTCCACGGTTGGCACTGCGCCCACCCCATGCTTCGGATGAGAAACATTGCCCCGAATAAGATACACACAACGCACCATGTACAAAAATTTCCAATTCACAGTCCGTTTGTTCACGGATGCGTCGAATGTCCTCTAGCGATAACTCGCGCGCCAACACCACCCGATTCACACCAAAACGCTCGGCGAGATGCACACCTTCGGCACTGGTGATGCTCATCTGGGTACTACCGTGTACATCTAATGTTGGTGCAATTTGATGGGCGAGTTGTGCCATGCCCACATCTTGGACAATAACGGAATCTGCACCAGCTTTTGCAATGGCCTCAATTGCTTTAACTGCATCACGCAATTCATTTTCGAATATCAGCGTGTTAAATGTCACATAGCCTTTAACCCCGCGACTATGCAAGGTTTGCATAACATCGGGTAACTCTGCCAATGTAAAACCGACTTTTGCACGTGCCGTAAAGTGATTTAGTCCGAAGTAGACGGCATCAGCTCCGGCTTCGATAGCGGCATGTAATTGCGGGAAATATCCGGCAGGACTCATAACTTCAGGTTTGGTTAGCATGGAATTGTCTCAATATACTATACACGTCAAGGGCAAATTATCGCATAGGTATAGAGTCACTCCAAGCGTTTTTTGGAGCATCCAGAAAGTTATACAATAGGTCGTGTCATCAATTAATCTGCGTTAGATGCTCTACATTATTTTGTTTGAATACATCGTAGACACGTTGCAAATTATCTTCATTTTTTAGTGTCATTAGAACTCTATTCGCGAAATTAGTAGCATACTCTGAATAACCGGTCGCTTGTAAAAGACTGATAATCTTGCATTTTTCATTTAATGGCAAGCCATCAAACGATGTAGATTGATACCATTGGGCAAATGGCTCATTATCGTGTTGTGCAATCAACATATGTAAAGCTGTCAGATAAGGGATTTCTGACATTGCTTCTTGTTCTTGTAGTTGATTTGCTAACTGAACTGCCATATTGATCGAAGATTTTGCTTCATCATAGTCACCTAATGCAAGATAAATAAATAATTCAAGAGTATAGCGATATTGTATGATAATGCCGTAGTTCGTTTTATGTTCTGGCGTGACATCAATCTCATCAACATGTTTTAAGAACTTCATAATCTGTTCTTTTGCACGTTGCCAATCACCGGTTATCAAATCCAGATTTGCAAGATTTGTAAATGCATAGAGTGAATATATAGATGGTGGTGTTATCGACGTACCAACAATGGTAGCGCGATCAAAATATGACTTTGACTCTTGAATATAGAACAGTTTCATAGACGTATTGCCTAAGTTGCTCAAGAGCATTGTTTGTAATTCGACATCGTCAATTGTTATTGCTCGCTCAAGTGCTTTTCTGAAATGATCTAAGGCAACATCCATGTTATTACTATGTATTTGATGATAACTACCAATGATATTCCGAACTTTTATCTCATAGCGGGGTAGATTTAATTCAATTGCTTTTTCTAGATGTTCTTCAAGTTTTAAGACAGCCGTCAGCAGTTCAGGTGTGTCTGATTTTGACGAAAATACAATTGTCCTAAGTTTGCTTATAACCTGAAGATACATATTTTCGACTGGATTATTTTGCATTATGCCCTCTATTTGTATATAACCAACCATACGTTCCTCAAATCTTACTGGATTTGGTTTGTTACATTATTTAGAATCTGTTTAATATAGTCGTACATCTCAATTTGGTTATGGTCTCAAACATAGTAACCATCACCCAACCTTTACCTCAGCGACTGTGAAATGTCAAAAAGCATCATATCTATAAATAATCAGCCATAGCCAAGGACTAGAGACTTGCATATTTATACATTAGGGTTAGAATAATGACGTAATGGGTATTTTGGTATATATAAAGTTCAATAGAGTCCATTTCAACTTAAATTATCGATCAGGAGTACTATGCCTGTACGCCTCAAAAAATTTTTATCCTATTATCAGCCGTATATAGGCTTATTTATTGCCGATATGGTTTGCGCGTTTATTGTCTCTGCGATTACCCTAATTTTACCCCTCTGTATCCAACACATCACAAAAAATATCCTCCAAAACAATAGCCCTGATATGCTAGCTCAGATTTTGTCGATGGGTGTCTTGATGCTGATTTTGATAATGATTCACACGCTGTGCAATATGTTTGTGGATTATCAGGGACATATGATGGGCGCACAGATGGAACGCGATATGCGCAACGAATTGTTCGATCATTATCAGACCCTGTCGTTTCGCTTTTATGATAATCAAAAGACGGGACAATTGATGTCGCGCATCACCAGCGATTTATTTGCGCTATCCGAGTTATATCATCACGGACCAGAGGACCTCGCAATTGGGATCATCACATTGATCGGTGTCTTGGGAATTTCACTGACGATTAGTGTCGAGTTAACAATCGTGATTTTTATCTTCGTGCCGATTATGACGCTGTTCGCAGTTCACTTTAATCGCAAGATGAATCGTGCTTTACGCCTGAGTAAAGAGCGCATAGCTGATGTCAATTCACAGGTCGAAGATACCTTGGCAGGTATTCGTGTCGTGCAGTCATTTGCCAATGAAAATGTTGAACAACAAAAATTTTCCCATCACAATAACCGCTTCTTAGCGAGTCGGCATGATGATTATCTTAGTTCAGCATATTTTTATGGTGGTATGATCGCCTTTACCCAACTGATTACAATGGCGGTGATTATTGTCGGTGCGATTAGCCTGATGAATGCCTCGCTCGACCTTGCTGATTTGCTCACATATTTACTCTATGTCGGCATTTTAGTTGATCCGATTCAACGCCTAGTTAATTTTTCGCGTTTGTATCAAGAAGGTGTGACCGGATTCAATCGCTTTATGGATATGCTCGATGTCGCACCGGATATAGAAGATTCACCATCGGCGATTGACTTGCAACATATCGACGGCAGAATTCAGTTTAAAAATGTCAGCTTTCGCTATCGCAATGACTATGATGATGTGCTCAAAAATATCAATTTGACCATTCCAGCAGGTGAATATGTTGCATTGGTCGGATTATCAGGTGTTGGAAAGACAACCCTCTGTTCACTCATCCCACGTTTTTATGAAGTGACTGCGGGCGAAATATTGATAGATCATCACAACATCAAAGACATCACACTAAGCTCATTACGCGGACATATCGGTGTGGTTGACCAAGATGTATATCTATTTTCGGGCACTGTTGCGGAAAATATCGGCTACGGCAAAGCTGACGCAACACGCGATGAAATTATTGCAGTCGCCAAACAAGCCAATGCCCACGAATTTATTATGGCGCTCCCTGATGGATATGATACCGATATTGGTCAACGCGGGGTGAAATTATCCGGTGGTCAAAAGCAGCGTTTGAGCATTGCGCGCGTATTTTTGAAAAATCCGCCAATTATCATTTTTGATGAAGCAACCAGTGCACTCGATAATGAGAGTGAACAAGCTGTACAAGACTCGCTGGAACGCTTGACTCATAATCGGACAACGATTGTTATTGCTCACCGCTTATCGACGGTAAGGAATGCTGGGCGTGTGGTTGTTCTGACAGGTGATGGTATCGCTGAACAAGGCACACATGATGACTTAATCGCAAGTGACGGTGTTTATGCGGATCTGTATCATGTCAGTGCACGGATCTGATTTTTCTGGTCAAGTTTGTTCAATCAAGTAAACAACTGAAAAATAGAGTACACAAACGGATTTTGACCCATGAATTGTATTTTCAGGCGATACACGATACGGGGATTCCGATTTGATATTTTCTTCCTCAATGCTCCTATATCTATTGTATGCTGTCGGTCGTGTAGGTGGCAGACTCACAGTTTACTGGTGGGTGGTTCTTCTTTACCGCCATTGGTCTGTAATGCCTTGATCACTAGCTCAATTTGTTCTTCAAAGATGGCATTGTTTGTCCCCCAACCTGTGAAGTCAGCGGCGATTCTGGAATGCAGTTGGCGTTTTTTGCCGCTGGTGAATTGATCATCAAACAAATATCCATCCAGATTCAACGGGATTAGCGCGAGCAACTTCTCTTGTCGCTCTTTCATAAGTGCGCGTTCTTTTTCAAAAGCGGTGTCAATTTCGTTGTCTACCCACCAACTGTTGAGCGAGTTTTCCGAGCAACATAAGAGGACTTTATCCCAATAGCGGATACCCCGATCAATTTCTTCGTAAATATCGTCACCGGGGAGCATTTGTTTTTCATCGAGCCAACAGCGGATACCACGACCTTGTAAGGTGTCATGGACACGCCGCGCAAAAGCTTTATCGGTGTGGTTATAGCTGATGAAGCATGAATAGTAATCTATGGGGGTTCCAACCATCGAGCGTACGTAGGTGATGTAGGTATCAGACAGACCACAGCCACGCATAAAGACATCTGGAATGTTGCCCCCTGATTTTTGGATGGTGTGGAAATCAATATAGCTAGGTCCTTGATGATTTACCGTATCCAAGTTTTTGACTTGTGATAAATTAACATCAGCAATATTTGTTAAAAACAGCGATACCGATTTAAAATCTGCCCCATTCAAGAATGCTCTACTCAGGTTTGCATCATTCAGGCCTGCTGCATTCAAGTTTGCGTCTCTCAGGTCTGCTCTCATCAGGTTGGCTCTCTGCAGATCTGCGTTAATCAGGTTTGCTCCAAATAGGTTTGCTCCAAACAGGTCTGCTCCCCTTAGATCAGCCACCCTCAGATCTACAGGTCTTAAATGGTTATCGCGTCTCCACATATTCCATATTTCGATGTCATTTTGAGCCAGTGCTGCGTGGAGCATTTTAAGGTGTGCTTCATTTGCCATAATCATCCTCTTTGATTCTGTCTTGGCTTCATTATGGCATTGGTTGGTCGATCTGGCGACAGATCAAACATTATTGACATTGTCCACAACAAGGGGCATAGGTCAAGCGTAGGGAGGGCGATACTTGTATCAAAGTCCAACCCACGGCATAATGCGCGTATGGTGGTGAGGGATTTCGCCTCATCGACTGTATACCTATTAAAACAAGCAAATGATAACAAACCCTATGACCCAACGACTTTTACCGATCTATCTCCTGCTCCTACTTTTTGTGATGACCGCCTGCGATTCGGCATTAACAGCGGGCGCGCCTGCCAATAGCAGTGAACCGATTGCTGTGACACAAGTCACCAGTGCACAACCTGCGGATGTCTTGCGTGACTTCATCGTGGCGTGGGATGCAGAAGATTACGATACGATGTACCGACTCATCGCTAGCCCGAGCCGGAGCATTTATCCGCGCCAAGTATTCGAAAATCGCTATACTGTCGCCCATAGTGCCATCCGTTTTGATGGCGTTGAGCATGCGTTGAATGAGGTCACATTTCAGGGGGAAACCGCTGTGATCGATTACAACGTCGGGATTCAGTCGCCGACATTTGGTGTGATTGAAGACAACAACCGTGTTATGCGCATGGTACAAGAAGGTGGTTGGAAGGTCGCGTGGTCACCAATGGACATTTTCGACGGATTATCATCTGAGGCGCGCTTGCAAGTGAGTGTGCGTTTCCCACCTCGCGAGAATATCTATGATCGCAACGGGCAAGTCCTAGCTGAACAAAATGGCACGGTACTCAGCTTATATGCATTGCAACAAGATATGAACAATGTTGACGATTGTGTTGAAACGCTGGCTGCTGCGACGCGTCAACAAGCGAATGTCATTCGCTCGATCTTCGCGGATTTCTTCGTTGAAACACGCTTCCATATCGCCGAGATGGACTCTGAACGTTTTTTCCAATTCCGCGAAGCCCTTGAATTTAACTGTGGTATTGTGAGTACCGACGACGCATTCAGCAATGTGCTACAGTACAACACCCGCCGTTATTACGGTCATGGGATTGCGTCGCATCTTGTCGGATATATCGGACGGGTGCCCGGTGATCAAGTTCAAGTGTGGGAAGCACGCGGTTATAGCGAAACTGATTTAGTCGGGCTGACAGGTGTTGAAAATGCGTACGAAGAAGAACTTGCGGGGCGACCCGAGCGATTCTTACGCATCGTAGAACCGGGTGGAACCCCTATCCGTGAATTGGGCGGGACAGTCGGGACACCACCGCAACCTGTCACACTGACGATTGATCGTGATTTGCAAGAATACACTGCCGAAGCGATGGCAGACGCCGTCAACTTTGCCTTACCCAACTGGGGGAGTATCACACTCGGTGGTGCGATCGTCGCGATGGATGTCAACACCGGCGAGATTTTGTCCCTCGCCAGTTACCCGACATTCGATCCGCATATTTTTAACCCAGATACACAATATAATGTCAACGCCATTTTCCAACGTTTGAATGCTGACCAGCGTTCGCCACTACAAAATAAGGCGGTTTCCGAACAATACGCACCGGGTTCGGTCTATAAAGTTATCACAACCCTCGCGGCTGCCTCTGAGGATATTTGGCAACCCGATCAAATTTTCAACTGTGCACTCGAGTGGAGCGGTCAAGAACGTTTCGGCGATGCCCTTGAGGTGCGTTATGATTGGCGCATCCTCAATGATTTGGATGAAGCGGGTGAAATTACGATGACACAGGCGTTAACCTCATCGTGTAACCCTTTCTTCTGGGAAGTCGGCGCGTTGATGTTCCAACAAGATCCAGACCTGCTCAACCAATATGCACGCTTACTTGGTCTCGGTCGCCAGACAGGCATTGAAATTATCGGTCCTGAAGCCTCAGGTGATCTCGCAAATCCAGCTGTATCGACACAAGCAATAAACAACGCCATTGGTCAGGGTGATGTATCCGTCACAGCATTACAGATGGCACAGGTCACAGCATTAATTGCTAACGGTGGCAAGTTATACCGCCCCTATTTTGTGAGCCATGTCGGTCAACCAGATACAGAGAGTTATGAGGTAATTAACGAACCTCAACTTGTTCGTGATTTGGATCTTGATCCGGTTGCACTAGCTGCAACACGCAAAGGGATGTGTGATGTGATTTCCGATACAGACCTCGGTACAGCGTCGGGTGTGTTTGAAGGTGCACCGTACACCTTATGTGCTAAGACGGGTACTGCTCAAACAGCGGGTGCGCCGAATGCTTGGTTTATCGCTTATTATCCAGCCGAAGACCCACAAATTGCCTTTGCTGGCGTGATGGCAAACTCACGCGAAGGATCAGAAGTGGTTGCGCCGATGATTCGCCGAATTCTGGATAATTATCTCGATGCACCGGAATGGAGCTTCCCGCAATGGTGGCAAGGCGAGTATATCCCATTGCCGATTCAAACTGAGTTATTTGCTGAAGGGGGATAACAGCAAATTGTCCATCATAGACCATTTTTTGCCAGCTATTGATTATCTACGTGAACATGATGCAGATGTCAAATCATTTGATAAGTGGACAGTCACGCGAATCTACGGTGGTATGAATGGGCAGACTTATCGAGTCGATTATACGGATAAAGTAAACGATTCGATCGCAATCAAATTTCGAAAACGCGATCAACGTCAGCGGGCGCAACGCGAATTTACAGTGATGACGATGTTGCAGTCACAAAATTATGCGTTAGCACCAAAACCAATTGAACTCATTACAGATCATCCTAATTTACCGGATGATGTTGTCGTCATGAGTTGGATAGACGGTACAGTATTGAATGATATGTCGTCTGTCAGTCAGACAACATGGGAGCATATATTATCGGCTTTTGCACAACTCAATACAATCGTGGAATCATCTCATGTAGATCTCGCACCACGCGCATTTCCACTGACCTCCACAGAAGATTTACTTGAAGAGATTGAACGTCGTTATGATCGGTTGCCTGATGGTCAAATCGGTGATATGACCAAAACTGAGATGCGTACATTACTCGATGAATTCCGTTATGAAGCCTTAAAAACACCGTATCAGGCGAATCAACTCGTATTATGTCCTTACGATCTCAATCCGACAAATATGATTTTGCAAGGCGATAAGATTGTAATTATCGATTGGGAGTATGCGGGGTGGGCTGATCCTGCGTTTACTTTGGCTGATTTGTTAGCACGTCCCAATTGTGTTGATATGTCACAATCCATGCGTGAGTGGACGGTCGACCGTTATGCAGCGTTGACACAATCCCCCGACATAATTGAACGCGTTATACAGTACGAACGTCTTATGTTGCTTTTCTGGTTATTTCTGACTTCAACCGGATTTAACAGACAATCAAATGACCAAAAGACCACCTACTTCACCCTTGAACACACCTTGCAGCAACAGCGTCAATATATTAAACGGATTGAATTGACACGAGATTCAAAGGGAATGGCATAGACATGTCACAAATCAGATGACCTATTCGTCTACGTTAGTAGAACACAAAATACAGACGAAAGGTCATCACAATGCAACAGATTCTTATCCTAGGCGCAGGCTACGGTGGGCTCCTAACTGCCCTTAGACTTCAACCCCAAATTAAGCAAGGTAATGCCCAAGTTACCCTCGTGAATGCAGTTGATACATTCAACGAACGGATTCGCTTACATCAACTTGCAACCGGGCAAACTCTCAAACGCTATAGTATCCCACGCTTACTCAAGGGGACGGGCGTTAAATTTATGCAAGATTATGTCCGTCATATTGATCCAAATGAGCAACGCATCACGCTCGACCATGATGTACTTGATTATGATGTGCTGGTGGTTGCACTCGGTAGTCGCATTGATCGAAGTGTCATTAGCGGGATTAAACAATATGCCTATACACTGGAGCGTCAATCCGCGAGTGACTTGAATAAAAAACTACAACGTGGCGGGAAGCTACTCATCATCGGTGGCGGGTTGACGGGTATCGAAGCCGCGACTGAATATGCTGAACGGCGTGGTGTTGATGTACAGTTGGTGACAAGTGGGAAAGTCAGCGCAGATGTATCTTCTAATGGGCGTGACCATATCCTCAAAACATTACAACAGATGGGTGTGACGGTTACAGAACAAGTCAATGTGTCATCAATTTATGAACATCATGCTGATAGTTCTATCGGTCAACTGAATTATGATGCTGTATTGTGGGCGGGTGGCTTCACGGCATCGCCACTGGTTGCGGAGTCTAATTTTACAGTGAATGCGACAGGACAAATGCTCGTCCATGACACACTGCAATCGGTTGATTATGATAACGTTTATGGCGTGGGTGATTGCGCGAGTGTGACACTCACATCAGGCGAGGCACAGCGGATGGCATGTGCGGTGGCAATGCCGATGGGTGCACATGGGGCGGATAATATCAGTCATTATCTTAACCAGACGACACAAGAACCGTTTCAATTTGCGTATATGTTACAGTGTATCAGCCTCGGACGACGGGATGCACTGGTACAATTTGTCGATGCTGATGACACACCGAAAGACCGTATTCTCACGGGGCGTAAAGCCGCTTGGGTAAAAGAATTTATCTGTCGTTATACCATCTTGTCATTACAACTTGAAAAGCGTTTCCCCGGTATGTATTGGTATCCGAAGGTTGCACAAGAAGTTGAGCAAAATATTTTGGCTAAACAGGCATAGATGCGCTGAATTGTAGGGGAGGGTTTGCAAACCTTCCCCTACATAACCATTATCAAATAGGACAAGCAAAACATGACCACATTTGAAGAACAACGACCCAAATTATTCTCAATTGCCTATCGTATGGTTGGAAGTGCAATGGATGCTGAGGATATTGTGCAGGATGCGTGGCTAAACTATCAGCGACAGTCAACAGCGCCGGATAATCCATCAGCGTACTTACGTAAAATTGTCACGAATCTTAGTCTCGATTATCTCAAGTCGGCGCGGGTACAACGCGAACAATACATTGGTGAATGGTTGCCTGAACCGATTGTCACCGACACATCCTCACCAGCAGAAGAATTGAGCAAAGCCGAGACGATTTCAGTCGCATTTCTTGTTATATTAGAGACACTATCACCAGTCGAACGGGCTGTATTTATTCTGCGCGAGGTATTCGATTATGGATATGATGACATCGCAAACATTTTGGATAAATCCGAAGCAACCTGTCGCAAGATTTTTAGTCGTGCCAAACAACATATCCAGACGAATCGTCCGCGCTTTGAAACATCACCTGAAACCCATACAAAAATTGTCACGCAATTTAGGAGTGCTCTTAACACGGGGGATCTATCGCAAATGACAACACTTCTTGCGGATGACGTGACATTAGTTAGTGATGGCGGTGGTAAAGTTCCAGCAGCGATTCGCCCACTACAAGGGCGCGACATTATCATGAAATTCTTGGCAGGATTATATAAACGCGCCAACGATATGGGCGTGTCATACGTGATAGAAGGATGTATCTTAAATGGCGAACAGGGGATTATCGGACGTGATACCAAGACAAACACACCATTTTTAGCAGCTACATTCGAAGTCAATCAATCTCAGATTATTGCTATACGAATTGTGCGCAATCCTGAAAAATTATCCCACCTTTAATACTGTAGCGCAATCGGTCTTCACCGGATAGTTTACCGATTGGCCATAAGATTAGATAAAGTGAGGCAGATATTGGAATGGTTCTACCTCACATCGACAGTATCTTACTGTGTATAGACAGGATCGCGATACGGTTCGAGAATCTGGTCAATTTCGGCGAGCATATCCTCTGTCAGATCCCATGTGACGCTGGCAACATTTTGTTCGACATGCTCGACTGTCTGTGCACCACAAATCACGGATGTAACGGCATCTTGATGAATCATCCAATTGATAGCGACTTGGCTTAGTGGATGCCCGATTTCCTTAGCAAAGGCGACTAATTTCTCTCGAATTGCATAGTATTGTTTAAACAGCTCTCCGTTGAGTTTCGGGTTGGCGGCTCTGACATCGTTCTCATCAAATTGATCTTGTGGTTTGAAGTTATCCGTCAACAACCCCTGGAACAACGGGCTATATGGGAAGAATGCCAGACCATGTTCCTGACAATATGGGAAAACTTCATCTTCGGTACGATAATCGAGCGGGATATTATGATACTGTGTCGGATTACGTTCCAGCAGATTATAAAGCCCCTGATGCGAAACCACTGCATCCTGCTGACGCGCTTCGTCGGTCAATGCAATCGAAAAATTAGACACACCAATATGTAGAATCTTGCCACTTTTCTTAACTTCGCTCAGTGCCTGCATGGTGACATCAATTGGCGTATTAGGGTCGGGCCAGTGAATCTGATAGATGTCAATGTAATCGGTGTTGAGTCGGCGCAAGCTATCATCAATTTCTCGCGCGAGACTCTCTGGCGATAGATCGTTGGTGACATTTCCCGCATCGTCCCAGACGAGCCCACACTTGGAGCCAATGATGACTTGCTGACGGTTGCTTCCTAACGCTTTCCCGAGGATTTCCTCTGCATGTCCCAATCCATAAACCGGCGCAACATCGAAAAAATTCACACCCAACGCAACGGCGCGTTGGATTGCTGCAATCGAGTTGTCGTCATCGGTCGCATTCCAGATATCACCCCCACCGGCTGCCCAGCACCCAAACCCGACAGCGGAAAATTCAAAGTCTACTGCTGAGACTGTTTTCATTTTCATCGTTCGTTTCTTTCTGTTAACTATCGTATTGGCAAATGTATATCAAAATCACTTTGTATTGCTATATCAACCATTTACCGTAACATCCCTACGACGACTTCAACTGGGTGTTTTACAGCATGTCCTGCATCATGAATTTGAGATCGGCACGATGTCCCCGGTGCTGTCACAATTGCATCCGGATTATCGCGAATTGTTGGTAAGAGGCGATCTTCAGCGATTTTCATGCTGACTTCGTAATGCTCGTAACCGAAGCTACCTGCCACACCACAGCATCCTGTGTTCATCTCGCTGACAGTTGCATTGGGTATTGCGCCTAACAGTTTAAGCGTCTCGATTGTGCCCCATAAGGCTTTTTGGTGACAATGTCCATGAAGCAAAATTTCGGATGTGGTGTCTTTCCAATCGAGTGTATCGGCTTTTTCAGCGAGTTGATCTGCAAAATATTGCTCGATACTGATGCAACGTTGCGCGAGCTTCTGTGCAGATGGCTGAATCGCAGGGTCAACGAGTGTCAGATAATCGTCGGTGAAGGCACTTTGGCAACTCGGCTCGATGAACAGATAGGGTTTGTCGTCGTATTGGCGGTAGAGTCCGAGTACATTTGCATGCGCCATTTGTTTGGCATTATCCAGCAGACCTTTACTAATCGCAGGGCGACCACAACAGCCTTGCTCCGGCAATCCTTGGACATTGAGTTTTACGCCTAATGTTTCGGCGAGGGTCATAACGGCTGTACCAATTTCGGGATGATTCCATTCGGTGAAGGTATCGACGATCAATACTGCATCGGGGTCATCATAATGTCGATAGCTGTCTAATACAGTAAAGCGTTTTTTAGCATAGAGTGGCAACGGTCGATCTGTTGGAATGCCAACCATTTCCGCGCCGATTTTACCAAGTGGGTGAGTGAGCATCATATTACTCAAACCCGGGAAGCGTCCCGCCAGCTTGTTGACACGATGAATATTCCCAAACAGGTGAGTTGTGAACGGCGTTCCGTGACGATCATGATATGCCGACAAGAATTCGGATTTCATTTTTGCCACATCAACTGATGATGGGCATTCGTTTGCGCAGGCTTTACACGAGAGGCACAAATCCAGTACCTCTTTGACTTTCGGATTACCGATGTCATTGGGGAGCTTGCCTGTAATCGCTGCGCGTAATGCATTAGCTCGTCCGCGTGTGCTATGCGCTTCATCGAGTGTGGCATGATAAGATGGGCACATTGTACCGGTACCTTCTTTACGGCAGACGCCCGCACCGTTACACATCTCAATCGCGCCGTTAAAGCCATTATCCGACGACCAATCATAGCGTGTGTGGAACTCGATTACATTATAATCTGGCGAATAACGCAACATATCGGCGGTATCCATCGGTGGTGAATCAATAATTTTGCCGGGGTTCATCATATTATTGAGGTCGAATGCTTGCTTGACCTCACGGAATGCTCCCATCAATTTTTCACCAAACAGATACTCGCTAAATTCACTCCGCACAAGCCCTTGACCATGCTCACCTGTAATCGTGCCCTGATATTTTTTCACTGTCTCGGCTACACGGTCAGCAATTGTACGATATTGGTCGCGCCCTTCTAATGTCTTTAGGTTAATCAGTGGGCGGATATGGAGACATCCTGCACTAGCATGGGCATAAATCGCATAGGTTGTGCCTGCATCATAGATGATTTCTTCAACATCCATGATATAGTCTGCGAGATTTTCGACAGGGACAGCCGCATCTTCGACAAACGAAATTGGCTTTGCTTCCGTGCGCTCACTCATCATCAGACCCAGTCCGGCTTTGCGCACTGTCCATACATCGGATTGTTGGCTGTCTGTCTCGGCAACTGTGACGGTGCCCTTGTAACCGAGCTTTTGCATATGAGCTTTCAAATCTTTGATTTTTGCTGTGAGTTCGCTGTCTTTTCCGACAAATTCAACCACCAGTATCGCCTGTGGGTCGCCATCGACAAATGTCAAACGCTCGCGATAGCTGGCACTTTGGCGGGTTTTATCGAGCAAGAATTTATCCATTAACTCAACCGCCGATGGATCAAGTTCAAGGATGCGTGGGGTGGCTTCTAACGATTCGCGCAGGCTATCAAAATGTACCATCGCCAACCGTTTATTTTGAATTTTGGGGCGATCGACAAGGCTGAGTTCTGCGCGCACAATCGTCGCTAATGTACCTTCTGCACCTGATAGTAACCAATTGAGATTGACATCATCAGGGTTAATTTTGTCGAGGGCGTATCCTGCAACTGTACGCCATGTTTTCGGATAACGTGTTTTAATATCATCAGCGTGCGTGCGGACGAGTTGACTAACTGTTTCGCGGATCCGATTGAGCGATTCGGTCGAGGCATCTAGCCAGACCAATTCACCATTCGCCAACACCACCTGTAAGCGCTTGATATGGTCGGCAGTCATCCCGTATTTGATGCTATGCGCTCCGGTCGAATTATTACTGATCACCCCACCAATAGCAGCGCGTTCGGCACTCGCAGGGTCAGGCCCGAACATCAAATCCATATCAGCAATCTGATTATTCATTAGCCCTAGAATAACACCGACTTCGACATCAACTGTCTTTTCATCAGCATTAATCCCACGGATACGGCGCATATGCCGTGTGAAGTCCATGATAATCGCCTCGCCGACGGTCTGCCCAGAGAGTCCGCTACCGCCTCCACGTGGTAACACTGGCACACCATATTTTCGTGCAGTCTCGTGGATTGCGACCACATCATCGGCACTGCGCGGGAAAGTCACGGCGAGTGGCATAATCTGATAATTGCTGGCATCGGTACTATAGAGGATGCGCGTCATTTGATCGGCAGTGGCGTGGTCACGACCGATATGGGTTTGTAAGTCATGGATGAGGTCGTTGATTTTCATGGGGATACACTTTCATATCAGTATTAATTTATGTCGTCTATTGTACTCAGTTTTGAACAGAAAACCCAAAATATTATATTGTGTCATGCTAGCAATACGTAGAATTATTGGATTCGATGCGATGTCATCAAACGCAAACGGAAGCACGCCGTTAACACATTTGCTATAATCAACACATGTAGGTTGTTTGTGGTAAGAATTTGACAGTCGGGATAGAGCATGCCACCGCTTTTGTTATACATGGAAGACGACAATAACAACCGGATGTTGATTCATCGGGTCTTACAAGCTGAGAACTTTGACGTGATTTCAGCAAATAACGCTCATGATGGCATCCAGATGGCATTAAAATTTTTGCCCGATATTATCTTGATGGACATCAGTATGCCGACGATGGACGGCTACACCGCGACCTATGCCTTACGTCAGTTTCCTGAATTGGATGGAATCCCGATTGTGGCCGTGACCGCCAATGTACTGGCAGGTGACCGTGAGATGGCAATTAAATCGGGGTGTGATGGCTATATCCCCAAGCCGATTGATGTCGATACATTCCCCAATCAAATCCGCACATACTTAACAGATAAACTCGGCTATGCGTATCGCCAAGATATTGACGATAATCTGAAGTATGCGCTCGGTACGGGGAAAAATACGTGGCATAATGCCACCGCCACAGACATCTTCCCGATTTTAGACACATATGCCTCAACAACATGGACAGATTATCTTAAGAATCAACTTGCGTATGGGTCACAGGCGTTACAGGGACAAGCTGTGATTGCCCTCGCCAACTGGCACACATCAGATGACAACGCACCCCATAATCAAACCAAAGGTGCACGCTATTTTTGGAAGCAAGTCAGTGATAGTTTAAAACAGAGTACGCGTCGCAAAGCTGAGAATTACTGGTCAAAAACAGCACGGATTGCCTTAGCACTCATCGACACGAATGCCACTGACCTGAATAAAGCACTAGCACTGTGTATGCGCGCACAAGATGGTGTCTGTCGCGAGTGGGCACTCAAAACTGTATCTGCTAATCAAGCCGAGAGTCGCATCGACTTAGCGCGGAAAGCGATTTCCGATACAGTTGCCGATGTACGTCGGGTTGCTGTTAAAATTCTAGCGGGTCATGCACATACGGATGATCTCAACCATCTGGAACGGGCATTGTCGGATCGTGATCGTGAGGTGCGCGAAACCGCCGCCTTAGGACTCGCTAAACTACCCGATGCGACCGGATTACCCCCACTAACCCATGCCCTACGTACCGGACAAGATGCCACCGCTGAGGCGATTCCATCGGCGTTAAAATCATTAGGTAGCCAATCCGCAATTGACGAATTAATCGCTAGCTTGTCTTATCGACGGGATGTCGGTGTCCTCCGGCATATTGTCATCGCACTTGGTGACATTAACGATGAACGCTGTTATCAAGCCTTGGGCGAACTTATTGAACACGACAATCCCATCTTACGTGACCTTGCCCGCCAATTACGTGCTGATCATCCCGCACGTCCTCTATAATCTCCGTTATGATCTGTAGGGATAAACGCCTGCGTTGTCCGAATATATCGTTTTAACGAAAAACATCTAATCGGCATCATCCTCTTTCGCCCAATCCGGTTGCCAGAAGTCAGGATGTTCTGGATCAGTGTAGCGGGACATGTCGGTTTCGGGTGTCTGATCTTCCCATAGTTTGATGATTTCTTCGCCACGTGCTTTGGTCGCCATGTCATCCTCCAATCTCAAATAATTAGAGGATACCATGTGAGGCAAATTATCGTGCTCAAATTAACATGTTGCACCATCGCATATCCACGCTACAATTAATTAAATCAAGATTAGATTATTTTAGGATATATTATGACAACCTCAGATGTATTAATCACCCGCGATGACCATATTGTCAAAATCCAATTCAATCGCCCCCAAAAGAAAAATGCGATTAATCCTGATATGTACCATGCCGTCCGTGAACAAATTGACGCTGCCAATGATGACACCGATGTGCATGTGATCTATATCACGGGGAGCGAAGATAGCTTCTCGGCAGGGAATGACCTCAAAACATTTATCAGCGACCCGACCTCAGATGCAGCGGCGCGTTTTATCATGGCAATTGCACAGGCAAAAACACCGATTGTTGCAGCCGTCAATGGATTAGCTGTAGGCGTTGGCGTGACGATGCTCCTCCACTGTGATTTAGTCTATGCCGTTGATAGTGCGACGTTTAACTTCGCCTTTATTGATCTCGGTGTCGTGCCCGAAGCCGCCTCAAGTTACCTCTTACCACAAATGGTGGGACAACGACGCGCGGCGGAACTCTTGATGCTCGGTGAGCGTTTTGATGCCCAGACCGCGTATGAAGTTGGGATTGTTAATCAAATCTTGGTGGATGAAAATTTACAAACTGTCGCTTATGCTAAGGCACAACAACTTGCCGCTAAACCACCACAAGCACTCCGCCAGACGAAAATGCTCTTAAAACGTGGTAATGCCAAAGCGATTGAAGAGACCATCGAATTTGAACTGGGGATTTTTGGCGAACGGCTGGTTTCAGAAGAAGCCCAAGCCATCATGCAAGCGTTCATGATGCGTAGTATGAAAAAGTGAGACCTGTCTACCTGTAGTCATATCGGATAATCACGATTATGATAGGCGCATGATACTCAACAGGGACGAAGGATAACCCATGCAAAATATAATCTCGGCTGTACGTGATGCAGTGAAAGTTTGCAGTGCCGTACAAGAACATTATCTAATCTCAAATACCAAAAGTAGCGGTGATAACAAAGAACCTGTCACAATTGCTGATTATGGGTCGCAGGCGATTATCTGTCGGGCGATTCAAGCCCATTATCCTGATGACGCAGTTGTATCCGAGGAATCGGGTAAACAATTTTTGGAGCTTGTTTCGGCAGAACAACGTGCCAATGTGCTCGAAATTCTAGAAGAGGTGCTCGGCGAAAAAGTCACTGAAGATGAGGTTGTCGGTTGGCTAGACTTTGGCAAAGGTAAATCGGCAAGCCGGACATGGGTGATCGATCCAATTGACGGGACAAAGGGGTTCATCGCAATGCGTCACTATGCGATCGCTTGTGGTCTGTTGATTGATGGACAAATCGCCGATGGGATTGTGGCAGCCCCCGGATATAACGATGAAGGTGCATTGTTCTATACCCAAGATGGTGCAACCTATCGTGCGCCACTGGCAGAAGGAACAGGCGAGAAAGTATCAATTTCTGATCGTGACACACCATCAGAATTTGTGGTCGTCCAGAGCTTTGAAAAAGCCCATGCGAGTAAATCACGGATGCAACTCTCACGCGAATATGCGGGTTTAGATAATGCTGTCATTCACGAATTAGACAGTATGGAAAAATATGCGTTAGTCGCTTGTGGCGATGCTGATTTATATATGCGCTTACCCCGTGAAGGCTCAACTTATGCCCATAAAATTTGGGATCATGTCGCTGGTGTCGCGTTGGTCACGCATGCAGGTGGTGTCATCACCGATGTGGATGGCTCGGCATTGGACTTTTCACAGGGCGACACATTGCCAAATCTCGGGATGATTGTCAGCAATGGCAAACATCATGATCAAATTGTCGAAGCCGTACAGAAAGTCCTTGCAGAATAAATTATCTCAATACAGGGCGTTACGATTGTTGCGGATCATGTATGTCTAACGCCCTCAGATCAACATCCACTTTTTTGAGAATGGTCACGGCATCTTCAACTGTCTCGGAGATGCGATACTCTAGCTTCAATGTCTGAAGGATGACACTAAACAAAAATGTAAATATCCCTGCAATCTTGGGCGCGACTAAGACGGTTAGACCTTGATTGTGATTCTTTTCGGGATTAGAGGCGGCAGATAGCGCACGGAGATTGGTCGGCGCGGCGTTAAATTCACTTAGATCGGCAATGGCATGTACTTTGTGATGTGAATTCTCGACCATCGCAAATGAGTCAGCGTGTAACTGTTCAAATTCCTCTAGATCGATGTCACCGCTGATTTTGATAAATATCACACGATGTTCGACATACCACGAAATCTCATACGGCATAGTTTAATCTCCAAATTGGGGTCGATATGGGTTTAGTGTAATAGGTTTAGCGGCTTAACTTATTAAATCGTAGTGAATAATCGTGTTTGAAAAGGCGCATTGACTCTAACAAATTTGCCTATGTTTTAAAAACAACGTGAGCGCGCTATAATCATCCCAATCTTGGTTATCCACACTGGCACAGGTGCATTACATGAATCGCTCGATTGCTCCAGAAGATCGTTATACGTCGTCGTATCGCTGGGTTATCCTAGCTGTAACTACATTTACAGGCTTTATCGTCATGGGTTTCCCAACTACAGGGCTATCAGCGCTCTTTAGTGAAATTGCTGAGTCGGTCAATCTCGATTTGATTCAGATTGGGATTGTGTGGGGCGTGGGAACCGTCATGGGGATTGTCACGACGCTGTTAGGTGGACCGCTGATCGATTACTTTGGCACACGGCATTCGCTTGTTTTTCTATGCGTGACCATCGGGCTAACAGGGGCGTTGCGTGGCATTTCATTTGACTTTGGAACATTATTTGTCACGTCATTTTTGTTTGGTATGGTGCATCCGGTTTTGCCGATGAACCTGATTAAACTCAATCGACAGTGGTTTGCGCCGTCTCAACTTGGCTTAGCCAGTGGGATTATGTCAGCGGGGTTTGCGACCGGACTGATGTTGGGGTCACGGTTTAGCGCAACGGTGTTATCGCCGATGCTGGGTGGATGGCGTGGTGTATTAATTTTCTTGGGTGTGATGTCCGTTGTGATGGGTGTTGTCTGGCTTATCGTGCATCCGCCGATGGAAAAACCGACCAATAAACGCCCTGATATTGGGACTATCCTCAGTAATCTCAAGTTCGTCGCGCGTTATAGGGAGTTATGGGGATTTGCACTCGCCATTTTCGGTGTGTTAGGGTTGATGCGTGGCGTTGTTGGTTACGTACCGACGTACCTCCGAGAAATTGGCTGGACGCCTGTTGATGCAGATAGTGCATTGACGATTTTCTTCTTCGCAAGTTTGATCGGTGTTGTGCCAGTATCGTATATTTCGGACCGCATCGGTAATCGCCGAATCGTCATGATTGTCGCGAGTACGTCGATGTCGATTGGTGTTGGGCTCATGTTTTTTGTTGGCTCGTCATTTTGGGGTGTGGTCTTGGCGATGGTGATTGCTGGCTTCTTCTTCGATAGTTTTATGGCGATGAACGGAGCATCTGTGTCTGAGATTGATGGTCTGGATATTGCACTCGTTGGCAGTGCGCTTGGGTTTGCAGGCATGTTACAGAATGTCAGTGCGACAATTGTTCCACCATTAGGCAATACACTCTCGACGATTGGACTAAATTTTCCATTTTTGTTGTGGTCGGCATCGGGTGTGTTGGCAGTTTTGGCATTGGTTTTCATTCGCAAACGCAAAGCTTAAGATCTGTACCTCTTTAGCAAATACTACAGACTAAAGAGGCCATTTGTCAGATAGGTATCGATCGTATTATGCGCTATCTTGCGCCCAATAGTCGACTACTAAAACTTGATCGAGATGAGGTTGTAGCGTTTCGCCAAAGGCTTTGTGGGCTGGATGTGGTAGGTAAGCGTCGCGATCCGCTTCACTCAAAAATGTCACCTGAAAACAGTGTGTGAAGCCCTGCTGGATATTTTCCACACTGACATCTGTGCCCCACTCAAAATCATGGATTTCATCAATTTCATTTTTTAGGTTGGCGAAAGCTTTTACTACGCCTTGAATATCGTCTGCACTGGATGTGTCTTTGAAAGAAAATAAAACAATATGTCGCAATACCTTTGTCATGAGTGAATCTCCTGTTCAATTGGCTGATTTGACTCATTTTACTCATGGATGCGCAGATACGCGACATAGTTCTATCGTAGGGTGTTAGATTAAGAGTTAATTACCAGTATAGAGTGGGTTCTGGCTGAAGGCTGTATCGTTGCTGAAGAAGTCCGTATCCAATTGTGGATTACCGTTATCATCCAACTCATTTTCGAGCATACGATATGCACGTTCTACCAGTGCCAAGCGGTGATCAGATGCCACATTGGCTTGAAGATCTGCACCTTGATAGATATATTTCTCCATCAGATCATGGAATGCATTTGCAGACGCGCTACCTTTATAAGCGAGAACAGCTTGTTGGAATACAATCTCATTGCCGAAGTAGTGAGAATTTGCCATTTGCATCATGTCGGCAATGTCGGATTTATTGCCACTGTTGAGGACATCGTCTGGTGAATTATAGGCAGAAAAGCGTCCACGTTTGAGTGCATTGGTAATCCCCGATGCTGTACGTCCATTATCACGCCATTCGATATAATAGTTATTCAATTTATTCATCTTATTGACAGAGTCATAGGCAATGTCAAATGCTTCAGCTAATGGTTTACCCGCCTGTTGCGCATTGAAATATTTGGTACGTTTTCTGGCGGAACTTTTATTTTCCGGTTCGTATTTACGTTGAACTGTTTCAGATTGCTTTTGGGTAATATTGGGTGTCGTGTTACTCGAATTTTCCTTAGCTTGACGCATCAATCGATTGACAACTTGGTTACCATGCGTTGTCTGCAATTGTTGTACAACCGATGGGGTTAAATTTTCTTGTGTTGGATTTTCCATCACCCGTTGCAAAAAACTACGGTTTACTTGGGATTTACCTGATTTGGTAATTTGTGGCACCCGTTGTGAAACACGCTTTGTTCGTTGGATACGTTGTCTAGTCATAGTAAAACCTTATGTCTAAATTAATGAATTACATGTACACTATAAAACATTTTCTCCTATACAGGAGAAATTGCACAAAGATTTTACATTTATAGGTGTATTGAATAGACTTTTTCGTATGGAAATCAACTCCCTGAAATACGCGAGTCACTTGGTGCGACTTCAAAGATGGCTTGCCACGGCAAATAGTGTGTGAATTCATAATCACGGTTGACTAGTTCACCACCCATATCATATACATTGCGATAAACTGTCACATCGGCACCATCGGCTGAGTAATCAATTTGGCGAATTTCACCGGGTTGCAAATCACTATTCGAGATAAAGCGATTTGGTGGTGCGTCCACAACTGCTTTGATGATTGGTTCTTCAATCTCGGTTTGCCAATGTGTTGTGCTATAGAAGCGGAATTGAATCGCATCTTGTGCAGGATAGATGTCGGTTTCAATCAGCAGGTGGTAGGGCGTATTATTCTGGAAACGGAAATCACGTTCAGGTTGCCAGATTGCTGCATCAAGTCCCGGAGGCGCATTGTTTAATTCATAGTAGCCGACCCGATACCCGTGGCTGTTGCGTTCGGTAATCGCAAAACCACCCTCAAATGCGGCACGGAAAACCGTTGTGCTGACCTGACAAATACCACCGCCAATCCCCGTGACAGTGCGTCCACCAAAAATAACATTTCCGTCAACAAAGCCTGCTTCGGGTTCAATTTCCCCGAGGAAGTAATTAAATGAGAATTCCTCGCCGGGTGGAATGATAATGCCATCGAGTTTGCTCGCGCCAATCGCGATATTGATACGGCGATTATTTTCTGATCCTGTGAAGTAGGTTGTAGCTTCTGCGACGAGTGTGGTGATTCCTAATTCGGTCGCTGTGATTTGGTTGTGGAAGCGTGGTAGCGTGTAGTCAAATGCAACCGGTACGATGCGGGATTCATTGGAGAAAACAGCTTCTTCCAACCGTGTAATAGTGCTTGCGACATTCAATTCACGGCCACTTGCAGATGGTTCAGTCACAATCAGTTGTCCAGTGGATGGATCAAAATTAAAGCGACCATCGACGGATGAAGTAATTAAACCGGGGGCGAGTGTATCTAAAAATGTAGTGAATGAAGACATATCAATGCTGACGTTATAACTGCGTGTGCCGTCACCATTATCTTGCAGGACAACACTTAGTAGCGATAGAATTTGCTCTCGGCTGACTGTCCACGGACCGAGTTGCTCGCCAAATGCTGAGGTTGCGTTCAAGCTAATTGGGCCGGATAATGCTGTGCGAATGCGGGCAGCAGCATCATCTACATTCCAGACAATCGGAGGTGTTTCGTTGATCACCAACGGAATTTCGCGTCCGCTATCGAAGCTTAAAATCGCCTCCGTCAATTGTACCAGTGTCGCGCCAACATTGAGTTCGCGACCTGTGACACCACGCGTGGTATTAACAACTAGCCCCTCAAGGCTGAGCGTTGCATCTTGGGAAGGTCTATCAATCTCGGTTGCGATGCTGCGTAAAAATGTCTCGGCAACACTCTGGTTATATGTCACAATCGGCGGGATACTTTCACCTGTAAACCACGCACTCGCCTGTTGTGTTAAATTCTGGATACTATCGGGTGTGTGACCCACTTGATATGCACGACTCACAGTCTCATCGAGGTCAAATGATACACCCAAATCTTCGGCAGACATTTGCCAGATACGATCCCCATCACGGAAAGTGTAAATTGCTTCGTTCGCATAAGTGTAGCTATTTGCAAGCGCTGTGGTGGCTTCTTCATATGTCATTCCACTGACATCAATCCCGGCGACGGATACACCTGGTACAATCCGATCTTGCACGCGGATTTGAAAGGCAACTAAAAACACACCCAGTACCAGTGCTAAAATGACTAATCCCATAAATCCGAGCAACGGTAGACGGATTAACCAAACGGCCACAGGGTTCATTGGTTGGGGTTGCCGTGGGGGAAGCATCTGCGGTGGACGATTATACACAGGTTGCGTCATGTTGTTTCCTCAATAATTCAATGTCTCAATCTATCTGGTTATCTTATTGTATTCACACAATAGCCCTTGTATAGGGCATTCCAATTTTAGCCGATATTTATCAAAAATTTCTTACACACATCCAATTATTTAGGACGCATTCTGCAATAGAACCGATCTAGTTGCGTAGAGAATACGAATTTATGACATCCTTGCACTGATGCGAGATGTGAGGAGTTTGTTGCAGGGGTTAATCATATGCCATTATAGTTTGCATCAATCTTGTTATATGGTGATGACATCAACTGATATTAGTCGGTACGATTGGGCGCATCTATCTGTTTGACAACGGGTAGCGACTTTCAACATCATTCACTTGCAAATTCCATTGATTCTTCGTATAAGTCGATGTGTTGATGATAGTCTTCAGACGCATCATACGTAATCGACATCCAACTTTTCCAAACGATACCATCTGCCGGATAAAATTCGGAGAACGCATCATTGTCAGCAATTAATTCTGCGACACGAGCTTTGGGTAGTTTAATCCCGATACCATCGCCACCGACAAAACAGAACGCCTTTTTATTGATTTTATAACAGGGATACCCAAACATCGTACCCGCCGTAATCAGCGGGTTTACGAGTAAAATGTCGTCCATTGTTTGTTTATGGCTGTCGATATAATTATCCGCCATTGTTAGACTCCGAAGCGTTTTTTGAAGGTCTGGAGGCGTTCAAGGTAATCATCTAATTTTTCACCGTGTGGATACACAGCGAGTTCCGTAGCACCGAGTTTCTTCCAGCCTTTGACGTAGTCTTCCCATTCTTCTTCGGGTAGCCGCTCTGTTATCAGGCGAGTATGTAATCCGAGCTCGTCTTTCTTACCGCATTCTTCGGCAAATGCCCAATATTTATCGCAGAGTTCTTGTGCGTCTTCAGGTTTCCATGAGTGTGCTAACCATCCGCTACTGAGGCGGGCAGCACGTTGCAAGACGACATCAGCCGTTCCACCAATCCATAATGGAATCGGTTGTTGAGGTGGTAACGGGTTAAGACCAGCATCATCAATCATGTCGAATTCGCCTTCAATGCGGACAAGGGGTTGCGTCCACAATTCACGTAGAATCGCGATTTGTTCTTCGACACGTGCGCCACGTGTTTTGAAGTCATAGCCTAGAGAGTTATATTCGACCTCATTCCAACCGACACCAACACCCATCCGAAAACGACCATTGGATAAGATGTCAACTTGTGCAGCTTGTTTTGCAACCAGCGCGGTCTGACGTTGTGGCAAAATCAAAACGCCTGTCATAAATCCAATCGTTTCTGTCACACCTGCAAGATAGGCAAACAGCGTGAAGACTTCATGGAACATATCTTCATGCGTATATGCACCACCTTTCCAACTTTCACGGTCGGGATTTGCGCCAAGTACATGGTCATAAGCCAGTAGGTGATGATACCCCATTTCTTCTGCTGCTTGAACAAAATCGCGGATGACAATTGGATCAGCACTGAGTTGGTTCTGTGGAAATACCACTCCAAATTTCATAATATCCTCTTTCACGTTAAAAATAATAAGCCACAATATAGCGGAATTTATGTTGTTTGATTGCCTCGATCTGATGGGATTATAGAATAGACCATCGCATTTGTCAGTTCACCGTTGTTACGACGATGATGATTACGGAATGTGCCTTCTAATGTAAAGCCGACTTTTTCAGCAACCCGTTGCGTCGCAGAATTTTCGGTATCGATCAATAATTGCACACGAACCATGTTAAATAGATCGAAACTGATGTCAATAACACGATTCACGGCTTCGCTCATATACCCTTCGCCTTGCATCGAGGCGCGCACCCAAAAACCAAGCGATGCACTTGGGATTGACCAGTCGATACGATGAAGACGGGTTTCTCCCACAAAATCACCTGTATCTTGCCGGAAAATCAATAGATGGATCACACGACGCATCAGCATCTCGGTGCGGATTTCACGTAACAGTTCTTCAGTATCTTCGGCACTACTCGGAATCTGTCCCTTTGGAAGCCAACTTTGTAAGATCCCAATAGATTCTTGAATCGCAGGAAATGTAATATTACTATCCCCATCCAGCGGAGTCCGTAAAATAAGACGGCTACTTTCAAATTGATGCGGAATATCAAGGAGAATTGGATTGACCTGCATTAAATTAACACCCTACTGCGTGGTTAAATGTACTTCTACAGTAACATAGCTTATGGCGTTCAAAGACTTAACATCGTGTTAGTTGCCAGATGAATTCACTTTAACAAATGACACATCATCGAATGTCATGACCTGCTCAAACTGATCTGGATGATTACTAATCAAGGTGTCAATAATTGATGCACGCTCATTTTTGTATAAGATGTAGCGAATATCGTAAGTCTCTATAATGCGCAGTTGCTCATCAGGTGTGACTGTGTCCTCAAAAAAGAGAAGGTTATCGTCAATTTGTTGTTGGCTTTGGTCAAGCGAGAGGCGAGAATATGCTTTCATGCGCAGGCTATGAAAGTGAGATAAGGTTTTGGTTTGATAACTTAGCGATAGGACATGATTACGCAAAGCAGGATCCCCAATCACCATAACACGCTCATTATGTTGATCTTCGATATATGGGGCGACTTCAATAACATTTGCAAATTCGCTGACAACGCCCTCATAATCATAGGGCAGTGTGACATTATCAAGGATCGTAACCCGTGACACAATAAACCCGAGTCCGGCGAACCATATGATAGCTGTAATTGAGACAATAATCGCTTTAGGTGGGGATATATTGAAGCGATGGTGATAGGGTTGTGACCAATGCCAGAATTGCTTGAGCACGAAGAACACGATATAGCCATACGGTGTTAACCAGACAACGCGATTCATGTGCTGTATCGACACAAGATTGCCATATATCCAAGCCGTATAGGGGATAAGTGCCATGCCCACTGTGACGGCAAAAGCTAACATCAAACGATGTTCAGGGGTGCGTAATCGCCCTAGAATAGAAAAACCAAATGCCAGTACGACAGCTATATAAGTCACGTTGCCGACCAGTGCTGGGCTTAATGCATATCGTCCATTTTCATCAACTGTGACGTAAGTAATACCAGCGATGACTTCTTCACCATAATCATAAATATCACTTGTGTCTGTTGTAAGGCGTACAAAAATAACCGGACTAAACACAAGGCATAAAAGCATTCCAGCGATAATTGCGCGTACTCTCGACCCGCTGTTAAACAAGAATTCTAAACCAAGCCAACCCGCTAATGTCACCATCACAAAGCCCATAATCATGGGATGGGTGAAGATCACACTCCAGACGAGCAACACCACAAGGAGATATTGATACGTATTGCGGTCTTGCCATGCGCGATAAAACGTCGAAATCAATATGGGTGCGAGGATAAAACTCGCGACAGTTTTGTCGTAAAAGAGCCGATTCAAGAGTTTGGAGCGGGAAAAGTCCATATCATCAAGCAAAAATATATACAGAACAATCTGTAGCAATACAATCAGGGTCGCTGTGTTATGCGAGCAACCAAGATTCCTACAGAAAATATAAATTGCAGACAGCATAAAAATCATCAATAAGCTATTGATGAAAAATTGTGCTTGTAGAATATGGATGCCGGATATATCTACAACCATTGCTTGCGCCAACATCCAATATGAAAATGCTAGTCGATCTGTTAGTGGATTACCCGTATCGTAGTAATTTTCTTCCCAATCCATCGGGGTCGACCGTAAAAAATTAGTCACCTCAACATTATATGTCCCAGAATCACCTTCTGTTGCGGTTGTATAAATGCCGATGTACATCAGGAAAAATGCGAGGCCGACTAACCCCAGCAAGTTAATCGCGGAAAATCCTGATAACTTAGGGAGCTTCGGTTTAGGAATTGCTTTGATTTTGAGAGCAATAGCAACTAACCCAATACAGGTCAAGACCTGCCATATGACACTGACTTCGCGCATTGTCCAACCCAACGTACGCATGAGTAAACCAATGACACCGATGAATACCAGCGATAAGGCGAACCCATAACCGAGATAATGGAATACATTTGACGGCGGACGTGGAGATAAATATGCGGTAAGGCTTATACCGGGGATGGTAATGATAATCATAGCAATCGCCACACGCATCATCATAGGAATAAATTGTAACGTAGCAACAGTCTGGATACTAAAGAGGGCGACACCACATAGTATGAACCCAACAAGGAGTTTTATGTTCAATTTCACAAATACTGTTCCATATACCATAGCCCGTAAAAACGGCACTACTATACATGTTCAAAAACTAATTGACAACTATATGTGTCGAGTTGTGATCGGAGTGAATCTTAGCTAATATTGTACTGCTTTAATTTGTCAAATAACGCCTCGAGTTTATTCAACGTAATGGGTTTTTGCAGGAAGTCGGTGAACAATTTACTATCGAGTTGTTCTTGGATTGTATGTGCATCTGCCGCAGAAATCGCAATGATTGGGGTTTGTTGGAAATGCGGTAGTGACCGCAAGATATTGACAACTTGCACACCATCGTAGGTGGTTTTTGGCATGAGCAAATCCAATAGAATTACATCTGGGTTAATTTGCTGTGCTATCTCAACACCTTCGTCGCCCCGTTGTACTATATGCACATCATGCTCAAAGCGGTTGAGCATCATTTGCAAGAGGCGTAGATTTTGTGCATCATCATCTATGATTAAAACTGTCGACATTACATTTTCTGCTTTTCGATTAATTAGCTATTTTACATTTTACATGAAATTAAATAAATGTACGTTAGAAAAACTCGAGCATTTCAGATTCTAACATTGGAAAGTGATGAATATGAAATTTGTAACGTGTGCTATCGGTTAGTTTATACACACATGACATCTCATTTTCTTATGCAACTCCACTATAAACTTAAAAGGCAATCTGATACGATTAAGACATTCAAACTTTATTAAATAGAGATGAGGTAGCGATGACCGACGCAGTAAACGAACGTCCTACAGGTGCAGAAGAAGTAGTCTGGGATTTGTCTGTATTGTATTCGGGTATGGATGACCCAAAGATTGATGACGACATCGAAAAACTACGTGCATTGGTAGATGATTTTCAGAATCAATTTAGAGGCAAAGTTGCCGAGATGACTGCCGATGATTTTGTGACCGCTCACGAGATGACTGAACAAATTTATGATCTGCGTGGACGCTTAGGATCATTTGCGCAATTGAATTTTTCGACAGATACATCAAATACTGATTTCCAACAGTTTATCGCACGCATACAAGACGTCGGCTCACAACTGAGCCAGAAGATGGTCTTCTTTGATCTCGAATGGAATCAGCTTGATGATGATAAAGCGCAAGCGATTATGGATGATCCGAAGCTTGCAAAATATCGCTATCATATGGAAGCTGACCGCCGTTATAAGCCATACAACCTCAGTGAACCTGAAGAGAAAATTCTGATTGATAAAAGTGTCACCAGTGGCGGCGCATGGACACGGTTCTTTACGCAGTTAATGAGTTCGTTTACGTTCGAATGGATGGACGAAACCGTTAACATGACCTTTATCCTCAACAAACTACGTGATGGTGACCGTGATGTGCGCGAGATGGCATGGCGTAAGTTGACGGATAAGCTCGAAGAAAAGTCGATGGAGCTAACATTTATCTTCAATACCTTAGCACTCGATAAAGCCAATAATGACAAACGCCGTGGCTATGAAACATGGGTGTCATCGCGTAACCTGAGCAATAAAGCATCCGATGCTGTTGTTGATGCATTGGTAACGACTGTCACAGGTAATTACAATATCGTCGAGCGTCAGTATAAGCTGAAAAAAGCTTTGCTCGGTTACGACGAACTCTTTGATTATGATCGGTATGCGCCGTTGAACCTCAAAGAAAGTGAAGCCTTCTATTCATGGGATGAAGCCAAAGCCATCGTGCTAAAAGCTTTTGAGAACTTTAGCGATGAGATGAAAGATGCCGGACAGGCGTTCTTCGATAACAATTGGATTCATGCACCCGTGTTACCGACGAAGCGTGGTGGCGCGTATGCCAGCCCGACAGTTGCATCAGCAAACCCCTATGTCTTCCTCAATTATTTGGGTGACACACGCAATATCACAACATTAGCGCATGAACTCGGTCATGGTATTCATATGTACCTATCAGGCAAAAAGCACGGCTTATGGGGATTGTACACACCACTGACGACCGCTGAAATGGCATCAACATTTGCAGAAATGCTTGTCTTCCAAGATTTGATGGCAGCCGAGGATGATAAAGAAGTACAACTGTCGATGCTCGTCGAGAAAATTGAAGATACCTTTGCGACTGTCTTCCGCCAAATATCAATGAACCGTTTCGAAGATAAGATGCATACCGCCCGCCGTAGCGAAGGTGAATTAACAACCGAACGCTTTAACGAGTTGTGGTTAGAGACCCAGCGTGATATGTTTGGTGATAGCGTTACCATGACTGATGAGTATGGGTATTGGTGGAGCTATGTCCCCCACTTCTTGCATACTCCCGGTTATGTTTATGCTTATGCATTTGGTGAATTGTTGGTGCTGGCGCTCTACAAGATTTATCAAGAAGAAGGCGATAGCTTTGTGCCGAAGTATATTAACTTACTGGCAGATGGTGACTCGAACTATCCAGACAAACTCCTTGCCGAAGTCGGTGTCGATATTAACGATCCAAACTTCTGGCAAAAGGGTGTTGATGTAGTCGCAGAAATGGTCGAACAAGCCGAGACACTCGCGAAAGAACTCTATCCCGAAAAATTCAACTAAGATACCATCGGTAGTGTATCTATGTCGGTGTAAATACGACATTGCGTGGGGTCGGTATGGATGTGTCGACCCTACGAAAAATTGGGCGGGAGCACACGCGGGTGCTCCTCTACGATATAAACATGGATTAGATGAAACCCAAAAATAAGCAACCATAGATTATTTAAAAGAAAGGTCATTTTATGTTTAAAAATTTGAACGCAGGGGCTATTGGTATTAAAGATTTGTCCTTAGCGGAAACCATCAAACTCGCGCAAGCAACGGGCTATAGCGGGATCGATTTTGATATTCAGGAAGCGACGACCCTCGCTAATGAAAACGGAATTGATAACGTCAAAGCATTATTCGCAGATGCTGATATAAAAGCGGGGGCATGGGGACCGCCTGTCGATTGGCGTGGTGATGGCTGGGCGGATGATCTTAAAGCACTGCCAGAATATGCTGAAGTCGCCAAAGAACTCGGCGCAACCCGTTGTGCGACATGGTGTCCACCCTCATCAGCCGATGTGCCATTTGATGATAACTTTAAATTCCATGTTGAACGGTATGGAGGCATTGCCGAAACACTCAAGCCTTACGGTATCCGCTTTGGCATCGAGTTTATTGGACCCCAGCATATGCGCCCCGATGACCAGCATACATTCATCTATACGATGGAAGGCATGTTGGAACTGTGTGAAGCGATTGGCACAGGCAATGTCGGCTTATTGTTGGATGCGTATCATCTGTATACATCGGGCGGTAAAATTGACGACCTCGATAAAGTCACGAATGCGAATATTGTGAACGTTCACATCAATGATGCTGTCGATGGATTGACTATGGCTGAACATCAAGACCTTGACCGTCGTCTGCCGATGGAAACCGGTGTGATCCCGCTGGAAGGCTTTATGAAGAAGCTGATTGCGATTGGCTATGATGGTCCGGTGACCGTCGAACCATTTAGCAAGCGTGTCAACAGCATCGACGATTCAACCGAAGCCGCGACCCTCGTCATGACCTATATTGACAGAGTTTGGGATGCCGCCGGATTATAAACGACTGTGCATTTGTTTTCATGCCCTCATTCCCCTAACGCTAAGGTAAAAAGGGGAACTGACGGCCTTTAGCAAGCTTTTAAAGTCCCTCTCCATTTGGGAGAGGGATTTAGGGTGAGGACATTATTACCTACTGCATCCTACGCTTGTTATCCTCAATCCAGCCACGCACCTCATCGCGTCGTGAGCCACCCAAATCAAGATATTGTTGATAGTCTCTGTTAGCTTGCTGATAATCTTTTTTGTCTTCCTCATAAACAATCCCTCTATTGAGATAGGCGTTAGCATAATCTGACTTCAGACGAATGGCTTCATTATAATCAGTAATTGCTTGGTCAGTCTTTCCTGTTTTTCTATCTGCAATCCCACGATTATTATATGCCTCGGGGAAATCTGATTTCAGGCGGATCGCTTCATTGAAGTCGACAACAGCCCGATTATAATCTCCAATATCGATATAAGCCTTTCCACGATCGTTATATGCTATTGCATCATCTGGTTCAAGGCGGATGGCTTCATTGTAGTTAGCAATAGCTTGGCTATAATCTCTTTTATTGTCAAACGCAACCCCACGATTATTATACGCCTCAGCATAATCGGGTTTCAGACGGATCGCTTCGCTATAATCGCTGATTTTCCCATCATAATCATCGTCCGCGCGTCTATTGCCTCGCTCATAATATTCCTCGGCAGTCATTTGGTTGTGGGTCGGTTGTGGTTCCGATTTTGCGTGTTGGATAGCTTGCTGCACAGCAGGTTGGTTTTGTGTCGGTGCAGGATGTAGTACCGCATCGATTGGGATATTCAGATAATCGTTGGATAGTCGATCCATGGCTGCATCAAAATAATCGATGGGTACACGCAAGGCGTTGTAATTCTTGAGGCGTTGCAATTCGCCATCAAGATATTTGTCCATATCTTTAAAGTCAAAACCTTCGAATGTCAGTGGGATGATATTACGCTGATGCTGGAGGGCGTGCTCAATTTCGCGTCGTACCCAATCACCTGGTTCTTTACAGCGTTCGAGTGCACTCGGTGTGAGCACAATCAAAAAGTGCCCACGCGCCTCAATTTCGCTCAAGATAATCTGCTCAAAATCACCCGCTTTGATGCTGTTGTAATCAAAGAAGACATCATATCCGCGACTGGTCAAATCTTTGAAGATGGCGAGTGCGGTAAATTGGTTGGTACGCCGATAACTGATGAAGACTGTTTTCTCAATACGTGAAATGGATACACTCTATATGTTAGCAACTGAACGTCTTTATTATCCATGTGGCGCATCGATTGTCAACAAAAACGACTCCTAAATAAGAAACAACCTACCAACTTATGAGGTGGTCTGCTCCTATATCTTGCGCTTATTAGCTTCTATCCAGCCACGCACTTCATCACGTCGCGAGCCACCTAAATCAATATATCGCTGATAATCGTGGTTCGCATTTTGATATTCGTTCTTGCCCTCTTCATATGCAATCCCACGATTGAGATAAGCGCTAACATGGTTTGCATTTAATCGTATAGCTTGGTTATAGTCAGCAAGCGCAAGGTTCGTATTCTTTTGCTTCCAATAGACATACCCACGATTGTTGTATGCATCTGCATCATCTGGTTCAAGGCGGATAGATTCACTAAAGTCAGCGATGGCAAGCGTATCGTCGCCTCGATCGTCATATATGTTCCCACGATTGAAATAAGCTCTGGCATAGTCGGGCTTCAAGCGGATAGCTTTACTATAATCGCTGATTTTCCCATCGTAATCGTCACTTGCCCGATTGACTCCTCTTTCGAAGTATTCCTCAGCAGTCATCTGATTTTGTGTCGGTTGCGGTTCAGATTTTGCGTGTTGGATGGCTTGCTGAACTGCGGGCTGGTTTTGTGTCGGGGCGGGATGTAAGACCGCATCAATTGGGATATTCAGATAATCGTTGGATAGTCGATCCATGGCTGCATCAAAATAATCGATGGGTACGCGCAAGGCGTTGTAATTCTTGAGGCGTTGTAACTCACCATCAAGATACTTGTCCATATCTTTGAAGTCGAAGCCTTCGAATGTCAGCGGGATGATATTGCGCTGGTGATTCAATGCATGTTCAATTTCGCGTCGTACCCAATCGCCGGGTTCTTTGCATCGTTCCAATGCACTCGGTGTGAGCACAAGCAAAAAGTGCCCGCGCGCCTCAATTTCGCGCAAGATAATCTGCTCAAAATCACCTGCTTTGATGCTGTTGTAGTCAAAGAAGACATCATACCCACGACTGGTCAAATCTTTGAAGATGGCGAGTGCCGTAAATTGGTTGGTACGCCGATAGCTGATGAAGACGGTTTTCTCAATTCGTGACATGGATATATCCTAGGGTTTGGCAATTGAACGTCTTTATTATCCATGTGGTGCATCCCTTGTCAACAAAACTATCAACTGCGCTTTTGACTTTAATGCATCATAAGTATCAACATCCGCCCTTACGCCTATCTACGCATCGCCCTACAATATATCTATTCAGTCAGACAATCGGGGAGAAGCACAACATGGACGACTTGAAACGTGGCGGTATTGCAGTTATTGATTATGGCTCACAGTACACACAATTGATTGCACGACGCATCCGCGAATTAGGCGTATATTCCGAAGTATTTGCACATGATGGCACGGCTGACCATATCAATCAGCATGATCCGGCGGGATATATTCTCTCTGGTGGACCGAATAGTGTTTATGAAAAAGGTGCACCGACACTCCCGCGTTTTATTCTAGACAGCGGTAAGCCCATATTCGGCATCTGTTATGGGATGCAATTGTTGACGCACTCGCTTGGTGGCGACGTTGCGGCATCAACTGAACGTGAATACGGGTCTGCGACAATTACGCATACACCCGATAGCCCGCTTTTGGATTCGCTTGAAAGTGAGTTACAGGTGTGGATGTCGCATGGTGATCGTATTGAACAACCACCGGACGGATTTATCCCCCTCGCTCAATCTGAAAATTCACCATATGCAGCCATCGGCGATATTGATAACAAACGCTATGGTGTACAGTTTCATCCCGAAGTCAGCCATACACCACAGGGCAGTGCGATTATCAGTAATTTCCTCTTCCGTGTATGCGATTGTGATAACAAATGGACGCCAACCGCCTTCATTGATGATTCAATCGCTCGCATTCGTGAGCAAGTCGGCGAGAAGCAGGTACTGCTTGCATTAAGCGGTGGGGTTGATTCGGCAGTTGCTGGAACATTGATTCATCGCGCGATTGGTGAACAACTGACGTGTATCTTTGTGAATCACGGACTTCTGCGAAAAAATGAACCCGAAGATGTTGTGCGTGTCTTCCGTGACGAACAACATATGAATTTGATTGCCGTGAATTCGATTGAGACCTTCTTGACAGCATTGGATGGCGTGACCGAACCCGAACAAAAGCGTAAAATTATTGGCAAGTTGTTTATTGATGTGTTCAGCGAAGAAGCGCGTAAATTACAAGGAATTGACTTTCTAGCACAGGGCACAATTTATCCCGATGTCATTGAGAGTGCGGCTAATAGTAAATCCGCGAAGACCATCAAATCGCATCATAATGTGGGCGGACTACCTGATGATTTGCAATTTGAACTAGTCGAACCCTTGCGTGATTTGTTCAAAGATGAGGTGCGGAAAATCGGTACGGCATTGGGTCTGCCTGATGCGATTGTATGGCGACAACCGTTCCCCGGACCGGGTTTAGCAATCCGTTGTCTCGGCGATTTAACATGGGAGCGGCTAGAAACATTACGTGCTGCTGATCATATCTTTATCGAGGAATTACGCGCGGGGGGCATGTTGCGCGATACAACTGCCCAGAGCTTCGCGGTGTTGTTACCTGTAAAAAGTGTCGGTGTGATGGGTGATAACCGTACTTATGAAGAAGTGCTCGCGTTACGTGCTGTGACTACTGACGACTTCATGACAGCTGACTGGGCGCGTCTGCCTTATGATTTGCTAGCGCGGGTGAGTACACGCATCGTCAATGAAGTCTCGGGTATCAACCGCGTGACCTACGACATCACCAGCAAACCTCCCGGAACAATCGAGTGGGAGTAAAGTTTAAATCACTTCATCGCGATAAACTAAATATATCCCGAACATAACAACTATTTGCCTACCACCAGCGATTCAAAAGTGGCTGGCTACTAAAAATCTGCTAAAGAAACCCCTGTCAACCTCTTTAGCAGGTTTACCCATCTGGTAGCCTATCGGTTTTCAACCATAGGCGATTCCGTGAAACGTAAATTATTGAGATATACAAACACGGTTGCTTCATATCGCACCCTACCCATTTGGATAGGGTCATCCTCACCATTGGTTGAATGTGGTCTGCCCCTGAAACATGGCACAATAAGGTCATGAAAAATAAAAAGGAGAACACAACAGTGGCAGACACACTACAACAACTTTCAGACGCAATGGCAGGTGTGGTTGAATCCACCGCCAACAGCATCGTCCGTGTCTCAGCCCGCCGTCGTTTACCAGCAACCGGTATCGTATGGGCAGACAACCTCATCGTGACCGCGCATCATGTGGTCGAATTCGAAGATGATATCACCATTGGCTTGGCAGACGGGACAACCATCAAAGCAGAACTCGTCGGGCGTGATCCGCATAATGATCTTGCACTACTCAAAACAGAAGAATCAATGACGCCAGCATCATGGGCAGGTGATGAAGACCTCAAAGTCGGGCATCTTGTGCTTGCACTTGGTCGTCCCGGTGAAAAGGTACAGGCAACCCTCGGTGTCACGAGCGCACTTGTTAACCCTGCCGACATCAAACGTCGTCGCGAAAAAGCTGAAGCCATGCATAAAGGCCCCGGTGGTCGCGGTAAGCGTGGACGTGGCAGACGCGGTCGTGGTGGACGCGGTGGTTGGATGGGACGCTCGCTCGTAGATGGCTATATCCAGACAGATGTCACCATGTATCCCGGATTTTCTGGTGGTGCACTTGTCAGTGGTGATGGCAAAATCCACGGGTTGAACACATCTGGCTTCTCACGCGGTGTTAGCATTGCCGTACCCGTATCGACCATTCGCAAATCGGTTGCTGCCTTGTTATCCGATGGCAAAATCCAACAGGGGTATCTCGGTGTTGGGCTACAACCTGCCCGCCTCCCTGATGCAGTCTCGGAATCACTCGAACAAGACACTGGCTTACTAATCGTCTCTGTCGAGAAAGATAGCCCCGCTGATGCCGCTGGTATGATGGTTGGCGATATTGTCACCTCACTGGATGGTGAAGCTGTCGAACATGTTGATGAATTGCTGATTTTGCTAGCAAGCATCAAAGTCGGCACCGAAATCAAAGCTGAATTCTTGCGTGGTGGTGAATCCAACGAAGCAACCGTAACCGTTGGTACGCGTGACTAACATAGTGTACGACGTGGTGTGATACATCACGATAACAAAAAATTGATAGATTAAATGAGAAACCTCTGGAGACAGGGGTTTTTGTTTTATACCGAAACATAATATATGACATCTGTCTAAATCGCGTAGTATGTATGTCATATCTTACCTCAAATTGCTGGATTGCTCAATAAACATGACGTACAATTTTTTTATGATGTAGATCTGATAAATTCAGATTAGACGACATCTTCTTTCCTCAACACATATAAAAGGGGCGTAAAATGAACAAATTGAAACTTTTCCCGAGACTCGTGATAATTATCGGTATCGTTTTTGGTATCGCAGGTATTGCCGCAACAGGCGCTGGTATCTTCATCCAATCTTTTGTTGTTGATCAACTCGTCGCACAAAATATCACCACACCAGATGATGCAACTATCCCGAACGCGCTTGTGAACGATATTCCAACCGCACTCAGCATGTCGGAAGTGATTCAACGTCATGCAGGCAACTATACAGGTGGATTGACCTATGCTGAAATGGGACGTTTCGCAGTCGAAGATGGTAGTCCTGCTGGTACAAGCAACCGTGACGAAGCTTTATTGGATGAAAACGGCAATCCTGTACAAAATCCAGCTCGCAATACTCAGCTAACCGCGTCTGGTCTGGTCACCTCATTGAGTTTGTCCGCCATGGCGATTGGTCTCTCGTACGGAGTCATTGCACTTGGTGTTGCATTTGTAATCCTTGGGTTTGTGATTGGTGGTCTTGGCTATGCGTTGTTAGGACTCATCACACCAGACGTTGCTAAACGCTTCGGTCTTGATCCTGTTGCTTAAATAACATCAGCAACTCTATTAATTGATCCATTCAAACTCCCTTTGTCATAGTGTGGCAGAGGGAGTTTTTGTTTTAAGGATTCAGATCAAGCTCATCTTGCATCGGATCTTCAAATATCGCCAGCACTAGCGGGTTCGTTTTATACCGGAACATAATATATGACATCTGTCTATAGCGGATCATACAAATGTCATGAGGCAATTTAATACGAGATAGATACAATGGTGTCATATTAGAAACAGATTAAAGAGGAGCGCAGAATGAATAAATTGAACCTTTTCCCAAAACTCGTAATTACCATCGGTATCGTTTTTGGTATCGCAGGTGTTGCCGCAACAGGCGCTGGTATCTTCATCCAATCCTTTGTTGTTGATCAACTCGTCGCACAAAACATCACTACACCAGATGATGCAACCATCCCGAACGCGCTTGTGAATGATATTCCGACCGCACTCAGCATGTCAGAAGTTATTCAACGCCATGCAGCGAACTACACAGGCGGATTGACCTACGCTGAAATGGGACGCTGGGCAGTTGAAGGTGGCGATCCTGCTGGTACAAGCAACCGTGATCTAGCACTAGTTGACGAATCAGGTAACCTCGTGCCAAATGCTGCCCGTAACACCCAGTTGACTGCTTCCGGTTTGGTCACCTCATTGAGCTTGTCAGCAATGGCAATTGGTCTCTCCTACGGTGTGATCGCACTCGGTATCGCATTCCTCGTACTCGGATTTGTTGTAGTCGGTCTCGGTTACGCACTGCTCGGATTGATTACACCAGAAGTTGCAAAACGCTATGGATTCGATGCGGTAGCAGTACCTGCATAACAACTCAAGTAAGTCACTAATTCAAATCCCTTTGTCACTGATGTGGCAGAGGGGTTTTTTGTTTTATATAGAATTAATTGTCATGTGCTCAAAGATCCAAGCCCATAGATTGCATGACTCCTGGAGCAATAATTTGACTAAAGCGATATGCCATCTGTTCGGCAGAATCGTCCATATCCGTCTTCAACCACCAGCGTAATGACCCCAGTAAAGCACCTGCCAGCATTTCTGCCATAAGTTCTGGCGGAACACTCATGAAGGGGGCAACGTCACGTAAGGGTTTGTGTTTCTCGTAGGACTTCTGGGCGAGGTAATCCCAAAACTGGAAGACAAAAGCCGATGCATCAGCTTGCGTTAACATATTGCGATAGAAGACACAGTAAGCCTCAACATGTTTAAAGATTGGATAGGTCAACGGTTTATTGTCCATCAGTAATGTATCTGGATTTAGCGTATTCGTTTCCGCTTCAATCATCTGGAAATGTGTTTCCAGACTATGCCATAAAAGTTGTTCTTTGTTTTTATAATGTGCATAGAACGTTTTGCGCGCAATATCTGCCTCATTCACAATATCCTCGATCAGAACATCTTGGAATGGCTTTCGTGCAATAAGCTTTAACATAGCTTCGACAAGAAGTTTCTCTGTCCGTAGATAACGCCTATCTGTCAATTTTATACACCTGTCTACTAAGTAACTATAGCCTTTGACATCGCCTCTAAATATAACGTATGATGCCATCAATCGACAACACAAAATTATCTAAGGACAAAAAATGACAGTAGCAATTCGTTCTAAAAAGCAAAACCCAACGCAAGCGATTAACAGTGATTATTGGCGTGTATACCACTCTGAAAAGGCGTTGGAACGAGCAGATGATCTTCTCAAAACATACAAAATCTCATCAACTGGTGTCGGTTTACATATCGATGCATACGAGCAGACTCAAAAAGATGCACCTGTAATTGTCTTTAATCACGGGGGTGGCGGCTACTCTCGTTTATTTGTGCCACTCGCACTCGAGCTGTATGATGCTGGATATACCGTTGTTTTACCAGATCAACGCGGACAAGGACTTTCTGAAGGGACACGTGGTGACTTTACACTACCACAGTTAGTCCAAAATATTGTTGATGCAACAGAATGGGCTCGCAATCATTACGCGGGAAAGCTATTTATGGCAGGTGCAAGCCAAGGTGGTGCATTGACCTATTATGCGGTGGCGGCTGGTGCTCCCGTTGAAGCAATGATATGTCATAATCTATACGATTTTGGCAATCCTAAGAATATTATGGCTGCCGCACGATTCAGCGCTTTACGACATATTCCGGGATTTCCTGCGATTTTCAAGTCGATTCTGAGTATCGGTGGCGCATTATTACCACAGTTACATTTGAATGTGAATCTGCTCAGTCGCTTCGATAAAATGGTCGATGAGCGAGCAGTTGGCTTCCTAGACAAGTATATGAAGGATCCTTATCCCGTTCGCGCGTTTAACCTACGCTATCTTGCGAGTACATTCACAACACCTCCTGCTATTCCGTTTGCTCGCAATTCAAAGCCGGTGTTGGTCATTAATCAATCCCGCGATCAGATGGTATCGCCTCAAGCAACGCGGGTTAATTATGAACGGTTAGGAGGCGACAAACAATATGTTGAGATTGACTATGGTCACTGGGCAATGGGTGGTGGATTCGAACAAGAATGGGTTGCTATAACTGATAAGTTTCTCAAACAGTTTGTGTAGTCTTTGTTGGAATCTTCGCGTCTAATATCTTATCGATTGCGATAATATAGCTAGTTAGTTTCGTAATCCCTTTGTCACAGCGTGGCAGAGGGATTGTTTGTTTTAGGGATTTAGATCAAGCTCGTCTTGTGTTGGCGCTTCAAACATGGTTAGCCATTGGTCAAGGTCAGTAGTGTCGATGTGAAAGGTATTCGGAGGCAAGTTTGCATTACGTTGATGTAATCGACGGTGCAATTCATCACGAGAAACATCCAAATAGTGAATTTTTGTGTCTGCCCCGACGCGTTGCGCCCGTTGACGAAAATCCGTCCGTTCGTCCCGCCCCCAAAAACCATAATCCAGCACAACATCACTACCGAGCTCCAAGACGCGTTCGGCAATCTCCCACAACATGGCTTCGACTACTGCCCGCTTATCTTCATCATAACCATCTTGCACAACCCGCATCATCCATTCGTCTGGTGTGAGGCGTAATGCCGGTAGCTCAGATTCTAGTTTTTTAGCTAATGTCGTCTTACCTGAACATGGTAGACCGACGATAAGATGTAGTATAGCCATTTGCCTCTCCTGCTATAACCATGAGGATAGCTTTTGTAGTTGTTTGCGTAGCGTTTTATGATAATTCCAGTCATAAACAGAACTATCTTCACAATAATCGTAAACATCATCCCATCCATGAAAACGATAAAATAGTACTTTATATGCATCCCATTCGAGTATAGTATCGATAATCCACCAGTTTCCCCAAAGTGTTGCGGTTGTCATTCCTATATCCATTGCCATCCAATAACGATTCAGGAATGTGAGTTGCAAGCTATTAAAGACATCATCATCTTGTGGTTCTATGACTTTCCAAGTAGCGGGATCAATCGTGTCTAACTGATAGATTTCTCTTAGTTGTTGATTGATATGATGATAACGTGTGAGATCAATGCCTAAACGTTCATCAAAATATCTCTCTAGATAATCCCAAATCGACCACCTTGTCGAAAACTGCTCTTTGAATGGTTGATAATTTTCGAAAGCGCGAATTACATGCCATGTCCCCAAGTATTGACCTTCCAGCATGCTGAATTCAACAGCTTCGCTAAATCCTGACAAAAATTTGAGTTGGTTCTCTTTAAACGAGATATAGTAATCGGACAAGTTATCGCCTTATAGTTACCAATCAATCGGCTTACGATCACGGAAGAAACCACCCGTCGTACCATTATCTGGTAAGGTCGCTGCCCATACAATACCATCCGCGCCATCTGCTACTGGACGACCACCTGATCCACCCATATCGGTTGCCACCCAACCGGGGCAGACTGCATTCACGAGGATATTGTCCCCGCGTAAGCTTTTGGCTTGCATCTGGGTGAGTCCATTCAACGCTAGTTTGGTGATGCTATAAGCGGGCGTGCCACCACTCATACTAGCTAATTCACCCGCACCACTGCTTACATTGACGATGCGCGGATGATTGCCTTTTTTCAGGAGAGGTAGAAAGCTGTTCGCCATCTTCCACGGTCCATAGAGATTGGTCTGTACTGCTTCTTCGAGGGTGTTGAAGTCGATATTGGTGACCCGTTGCCATGTGTCATAATGAATCGCGGCATTGTTCACCAGCACATCGAGCATGCCAAATTTTTCGCTCACAAATTTGACTAAGTTTTCGATACTGCTATCATCGGTGACATCCAATTGATGTGGGACTAGCGTGTCTAATCCAAGCTCAGTAACCGTTGTTTGTGCTGCGTCTAGTTTGCGTGCCCCAACGATGACAGTATGTCCTTGCATCGCAAGTTGCCGACTGACTTCTTTCCCGATGCCGCGATTTGCCCCCGTGACGATACAGATTAGATTTTTCATGGTTGTCCTTTCCAGCGCCGAAAGTTGAAACATACCGGCTATACATAGGGTAAACCTGCTCAAAAGCTAAATTGCCGACATTTCATCCGGACAACGCAAGCGTTGTCCCTACAAATAGTTGCGTAAATTTCGTAGGGACGAGACATGTCTCGTCCGTTGACTATATTACTCGTATGATCTATTGGATAATGCGCTCAATTACTAATTGTATATCATCGTAACTTGATATGATGCGCTTCTTGTAGAACGTCATCTCAGCTTTTGTTCCTGATACAAGGCGTGTTGGTAAATCTTGTTTTAGGACTGCAAGTGTATCATATGCTAAATTCAACGTGGATTTTATCGCTTGTAATCCTTTTGCAGGTTTTGATCCTAATGAATTTACTTGTAACGTCCATGTGTTATTTTGATGTATCTCCAGATCGCGATATTCGGTTGGGAGTTGATCATAGCCATCTGCTTCTTCAGCATAACCGCAATCTCCACAGTGGCGAGAGATATACCATGTAAGGCGTTCTTCAGTTGGACGTTCGCCAAATGTAACTTGTAATTGTTTTCCACAGTTAGGACAAATTTCGCATGTCTCAACTGCCATAAGATTATCCCCCTACCCATTTCAAGTTGACTCACTTGATGTAAAGTATAAGAGCGCTTTGCTGTCACTCAAGACTACAAGTATATCTTTTTTGTGCAAGGTATTGAAGAAAAAGTTATCAAGCAGGTGAGGTAAATTGAGATAGGCGTGTAACTTTCGCTTTAAACCTCTCAGCCACAGATACCATTGGCATCTGACGGGATTCGAACCCGCGGTCACTCCTCAATGACAAAAGATTTCAGTAACCTAACTCTAGCGACCCGCTTGATTATATTGTGTGCTAATTCAACCCTAACATGTTGTCGAAAGCGTATATTAGAAAAGTGTTGTTCAAGCGGATGAGGAGTGAATAACGGGGAGGAATTTTCGCATTTGGCCTCTCTGCCACAGATACCACTGGTATCTGACGGGATTCGAACCCGCGTAACCTATCGGTAAAAAAGTTTCGGTAACCGTTATCCAGCGACCCGCTTGATGATATTGTGATACGGAAGCAACAAGACTCGAACTTGTGGACGCTCATCGACCGTCAAAAGTTTAGCAAACTTTCCCCGATGCCATCACGGGTTTTGCTTCCATAGCGCTCTGTGCGGGAATCGAACCCGCGCCTTTGCCCTGACAAGGCACTATCTTCGCCACTCGACTAACAGAGCAACACTGAGTTGAGAGGGATTCGAACGCCCAAGCCTCTCGGCGACTGGTTTACAGCCAGTGTGCGTATCCAATTTGCATATCAACCCACTGTTTACACTATATCATATGAATTCTTTATATGTCAATAGAAATTTTAAAGGTTCAATTAGGTTCATTTATAGCGTTTTGACAATTTCCTCAATTGCTTGCCATAAGTTATCACGAATCTGTGTGATGCGTTCGGTATTCGGTGGTTGTACCGGACTATCCCCTGTCTGTTCACCATCAATATAAGTCGCACGACTGAGTTCAATCATAAGCCATGGCTGGGTTTTTCCACCGTGTATCCAAATAATCGGACCGCCAGAATACGGCTGATTGACATCATAGGGTGCCGAAGTCGGCGCGAGGTCGGGTAAGTCTACCAGTGCACCGCCAAATTTTTTGGCGATCAAAAGCGTTAATTCGGGTGAGGCAACTAGCGACGGGCCGTCTTCTTTCTGCTGTGCGTTTTCATCACCGAGGTTGCTGGCGGTAATACGTGGGCGAATCTGTGATGGATCGAGATACGTTGTTGGACCGACAGCTGCCATCGAGTGACAGTCCAGCACCAGTTTGATACTGTCATCTTCAGATATTTTCGCCATCGTATCGTGCCACGGTTGCCAGTATTTCTCGATGAGTTGCGCTTCGAGCTCATCCGAGGGTTCTGTCTCCGACGTATAGACAGGTGTGCCATAACTGGTTTGGCTTTTGACAATGCCGTCACCCTCTTTCAGTTGTGGCATTGGATGATTGGGACGATTGACATCAATAATCGACCGTGCATAGGGGAAGGCATGCCATTCTGCAACGTTATCACGAAAATCGTAAATGAGGTCAGTATAGACATCGGCTTCATTAAAAATTTGCTCATCAGTCAATACAACACGATCTTGTAGTTCTGGCGGTGTTTCTAATCCCGAATGAGGAATAACAATTGCAATCGGTAATTTATTTCCCATGTTCTGTTGTTTCCGTTCATATTATTAGGCTATAAAGTCAAAGAAGCGAATTTTGTAAAGGCGAACACACATGCTCGCCCTACTGATGTACTAATCACCTTCGATAATTACAATGCGTGGGTCATTTAGCTCAAGAGGAATATTGACTTCGCCTCCGAGAACGTCAGCAATATAATCAATCAAAATTTGTTGCTCACCGATTTCAGGATTTTCTGCACCACGCATCTCATTGGCAGAAAGTAAACTCTGGTAACCATCACCACCCGTCAGCAAAAAGCTGTTCGTCACGAGCCGGAATGTACGCTCAAGGTCGCCCTGTGCGGTGTAGTCACTTACCAGAACATCCTCTGTGCCATCAGCCCGCGTGATAATTAATGTTTTGAGACGGCTAGGTGTATCTAGACTGGGTTGATTGGATAACCCTTCATGAGTCGGGTCAAATTCCAGATATGCGCCTGCTACTTGCGGAAAGCGCCCATCTGATGCTGGATAGCGACTGACTGCATTTTCGAATGTAGCGATCATTTCAGATGCTGTGAGTTCGATGACGACCATGTCATTGTTAAATGCCAATGCGGCGTTTACCGTCAAACGGGTGATATTTGGCCCAATAATACTCGCGCGAATCCCACCACCGTTCTTGAGTGATACATCTACTGGGGTATCAAAGGTGTTGTTTGCCCACCATAACGTTGAATCTGTAACCAATCGCGCGAGATTCGTCTCTGAGCTACGGATAAATTCGCGTTCGCCATTGAGCTCGACTGATATTGTACCGACAACCTCAAATTGCTCCTGAATGATGTCTGTTTCCAATAATCTATCATAGATGGTTTGGATAGTTGCCGGAACATCTAACTCTGTGCCGAGATAAAGCTCCAATAACTCAACTGCTTCGCGGGTGGTAGCGATGGGACCACTTAACGCATCAATATCTTGCAAGACACCATCATCATCAAATGTGACAATCAAATGTCCGACATAGCTATATGACGGCGCGTTATTGACAACCAGAACAAAGTTGTTGTTTGCATCGACGCGTACAGTCGGATAATCTGCCTCTGGTGTGTCATCTTGTCGCAAATAATTAAATGGCCCATTTGCGGTTGCCTGCGCCATAAATCCAGTCGAGCCCGCTGATAAAATGAGGTCGACACCTCTCAGAAATTGAGCTGCGAGTGGATCACTCGTAAAATCTTGAGCATGGTCGAGCAAAATAATCTTATTGATGCCCTGTGCTTCTAAGAGGTCAACTTGTTCATTAACCTGCTCTACTGCAGAAATGAGTGGTTGGTTATCTTCCGGATTGCGCCCTCCCACAAAATCTAGTCCTGGCAAATTTTCCTCGGGATCATTGATCACATTAAAAAAATCTGCGGGCGCACGACCAATTAATCCAATTTGCTCACCATCAATGTCTATCCAGACACTTTTGACAACCTTACCCACATTATCTTCAATATTGCTGGCATCTTCTCCAATTTGGATGTCTGGCGTACCGTCTTCTAGTTCAACACTAGAGAAATCAAGATTCACAGCAAGAAATGGATAATTAGCGGTGGCTAACATACGGGCAAAATCGTTAATGCCACCATCGAATTCACGATTACCGATGCCATTTGCTGTGACTCCCATCGCATTATAAAGGGCGATGTCGGCTGATCCCGGCGCGCCAAATTCTTCTATTTCAGTGGCTGCCAAATAAAATGGACTGACTTGTGTGTGGTCGCCAACTGTCAGATGAAGCGAGCGACCATTTGGTGCGATTTGGCGTAAACCATCAACGAGTGTTGCATAGTGCAATAATTTAGGTTCGAGTGTGTTTGGGTCTTGGAATGAGGATTCATTATCAGAACTGTGGAGGATTTGGAGTGAAAATGATGATGGTCCGTCCTGTGCAAAACTATAAGGTGCCAACACAAACAACACCATCAAAACGATAGTAAATCTTGGGTGCATAGATTTATCCTTTTCATGTAAAAGGCGAGATAGGGTATCTCGCCGACATAAAATTTAGGGTTGTTAATGAGTTTAGTTGGTAACTGGGAATTCTATACCTGCTGGATTACGAACAATTCCAAGTTCAGCTTGAATCCAACCGGTTACTGAACGACCATCTTCGCAAGTAGCAACGATCTGATACCATGAGCTTTGTGATGTGCGTCCGACGATTGGGAATTCAACTTGTCCTGGTAGTGTGCAGACTGCGATACCCTTATGTGGAACACTTGGGAAGATTGGGTTACCAGCATAGCCAATGTAAAGAGTTGGTTGAACCAACGTACCGGATGACATAATGATTGGTGCATCGGACAAATCGCCACGAATCAAAGTATGGATGTTATTAATCCAACCCCGTGTACCATTGTCTAATTCAACATACCACCAGAATTCACGACCATCATTACGTCCAACAACACCAACTTCCTCGCCACCTGCTACTGTTGCAATGACCGTATATTCTGTACCTGGGCCTGAGCGAACATTCAAGGATGATGTGTTAATAATTAAAAAGCCGTGGAGTAAAACATCAGCAGAGGTTGAAAATGTATTTTCTGGTGGTGCTTCTACTACAGTTTCTAGTAATGCAGGAACAAAAATAATCAGCGATTGGCTACCGTCGGCATTGATGCGGAACACACTCACACCAGTTTCATCAATTTCGACATCTAAGCCTGTGGCAGATTGTGCAGTCGCAGGAACTGTCATAATAATAAATGAGGCAACTATGACAATGAGCCAACGAAGATTTTGGAATCGTAACATACGTATCACTCCCATTGGTTATGTAATCTTCACTTATTATAGAACTAGAAACCCGATTCGGCGAATAAAAACAGCATATTTGTCGATATATCAATCTGCTACTAACAAAAAAGGTGACCCATAATAGGATCACCTTTTGATTGTAGGAAATATTGCGTGCTTATTTGTCGTCGATTTCAGTAAATTCGGCATCTTCAATATCGCCGAGTCCACCAATATCTGCTGCTGGAGCTGCTTCTACTTTTTCTGGTTCTGCTATGACAGTTTTGGCATCTTCAAAGTTGAGGTCGCCAGTTGCACTACCAGTTGCGGCTTGCATCAATAATGTGAGGCGGTCTGCCATGCTGGATGGATCCGGATGAATACCATCTTGCAAGAGGGCAGTTTCGAAAATCTGCTCAATGACAGCGGTAATCAGATTTTCGTCGCCTGTGGTGCTGATAAGACTACTCAAATTATGCAACAATGGATGACGCGAATTGAGTTCCAATGTTTTGACGGGTAATTCATAGTCTTTGTCGAGCAGGCGATTGATGCGATACATATAACGGTTGGTACTTTCATCGTCGCTGACCAAACGCGCTGGACTACCCACAAGGGATTTACTTTCCCGTACATCACTGACACGGTTACCAAGAGTCGCTTTTACGCGGTCGGTTAGGGATTCGAAAGAGGTTTCTTCGAGGGCTTCTTTGATGTTTTCTGGTTCTTCTGCTTCACCAATTTCGGCAAGATCAATATCAGCAGAATCGACACTGATGAGCTTATGTCCTTTATAGTCGGTCAAGCCCATTGGCAACATCGAGTCTACAGGATGAGTGAAGTACAACACTTCGATACCCCGTTGACGGAACGCATCAAGGTGTGGACTCCGTTTACCACTGGCGTAATCATCGGCAACTACATAGTAGATGTCGTCTTGATTGTCTTGCATACGCTCGACATATTCATCGAGGGTATAGTAATTTTCAGGGTCATCATCCACAGTTGTCTGGAAGAACAATAGGGGCTCGAGGTCACTACGATCATCTGGTTGCAAGACAATACCTTGCTTAAAGTAACTGCCGAATTCCTCATAAATCGAGAGGTAATTTTCACGGTCTTTCTTTGCCATGCGTTTGAGTTCGGACAGAACTTTGCGGGTAACTGTCTTCTTGAGGGTCGCCATGACGCGGGTGGCCTGGATACTTTCACGACTAACGCTGAGTGGCAAATCTTCACTATCAACCACACCTTGAACAAATTGAAGGTATTCTGGGAGCAAGTCTTTGTTGTACTCAGAAATCAAAATTTTACGGGCATATAATTTAAGACCTTGTTCTTTCCGTGGGCTGAACATGTTGGGTTGCGAGCTGGATGGAATAAACAGCAGGGTATAAAACTGCATCGGCACGTCCGCACGCATATGGATGTGATGGAATGCCCCATTGAAATCCATCGTCATCATTTTGTAGAAGCTCTCGTATTCTTCGAGTTCAATTTCTGATGGATCACGTCGCCAGATCGCTTGTTGTTTGTTGGTGGCTTCTTCGTCTTCACCGACGAAAATCGGGAAGGCAACATAATCTGAATGACGGCGGATAATATCTTTGATCGTAAAATCACGAGTGAACTCGTCTTCATCTTCTTTAAGATGAATCACGATGTCTGTACCACGTGTGTCTTTGTCGGCAGCTTCTAATGTATAGTTTGTGCCCCCGTTTGCTGACCATTTGACGGCTTCAGCATCAGGTTGCGCTGAACGGGTGATGACATCAACTTGATCAGCGACCATAAAGACCGAGTAGAAGCCGACACCAAATTGTCCAATAATATCGGACATGCTGGCGTTGTCTGGCTTGTCTTTCATCGCGTCCATAAATGCTTTTGCGCCGGACTTCGCGATTGTACCGAGGTTTTCAATAACTTCATCGCGGGTCATACCGATACCGGTATCGCTGATGGTGAGTGTTTTGTTTTCGCTATCCGTCGTAATCCGAATCTGCAATTCGGCGTCTGCATCTTTAACATCGCTGTTGGTCAACATCTCGAACTGCAACCGATTGAGAGCATCCGACGCATTGGATACCAATTCGCGTAGGAAGATTTCTTTTTCGGTATACAGGGAATGAATCAGAATATTGAGGAGTTGTTGGGTTTCTGCTTGAAATGTGAATTGTTCGCTCATCTAGCTTATCCTTTCACCCGATGATTATCTGTCCCTTTGAAGGGCTGATTGTTAGTTAAATTGTGTAGGTAGGGGAAAACCCCATGTAATCTTAGCATTACACAGACAGTTTTAGCATACATGTGTAAGAAGTGGATAAAAATTTAAGTGAGAATCTTATACGCTTTTTCAGTATAATGATTGTGACAAAAGTTGAGGGAATCATCATGTCAAAGCGTAAAGGATATCCGTATCGTTTTCGTCACCGCAGAATACTGACTTGGGTCGGTGTAATTGTATCAATGATTGTGTTGGTTATTCAGGTCGAGTCGAGTCTTAGTCTTCCCGAACATCCATTTGTCGATGCAATAGATATTGTATCAGTTACATATTATGAATCAGTCTCAAATCTAGATCAAATTCTTATGCGTGAGACTCAGGGGCATTTAGATATCACTGATGGTTGGGATATATATTTAAACAATGTGAATTCAGAGTCTTTATTTCTACTTGGCGACAAATTATATTATATGCCAGACGGTAGTGAGTATATGGTAATTGACTATAATTCAGGTCAATATAGTGTCTACAGTTATTATGAGAGATATATTGATACAGTTTGTGGTCGAGTAGATGCAATCTATCTGTCTGAATGGATATTCTTCAAAAATGATAACAATCTGACAAGCCTCTGTAATGTGTCAACTGGACAGATAATTGAAAATCTTTTACCTATCAATATACCGACAGATATTCTACCTGCTGACTTTAGCTATCTCTTATCGACACCAGAGAGAGAGTTCTTCAAACATAATCGTCAAGATAGCACATGGCTATCTCCCGATGGCACGCGTATTGCGTTTTTCGCACGGATACCTCATGAAGAAATAAACCACATATATTATAACTATGTCATGGTTTATGACATACCAGCAGAAACTTTAATAATTGTTGCAACAGATAAAAACCTCGACAGTCAAGAAAGACGATCTATTTCTTATTATCAAAATGACGACCGCATCTATTGGATCAATAATACTCTGCTGTATATAGATTCTTTACCTGATTCTTATTTATCGGGAACAGGTCGTGCTTTAGATGAAATAAATTCACTAATCCATGTCGATTCTCAGGAACTTATCCTGATTGCAGGACCGCTCATGCGATTAGCTGGATCGGATGTAACAGTCGGTGGATGTCCATTTTATTCAAACCGGAATAGCATCGATATGGATAATTGTTATGACAACGACTATATCTATATGAGTGAACTTGACACAATTATGATTGATGCACCATGTGGTCATAAACCTCATAGTGAAACACTTCGGATCAATAACTTAACCTATACCCGGACTATTTATCATGAGACTGAAAAATATGCAGAAATAGTTGCATTCAATGAAGCAATCTGTGACATCGAAATTATATTGTCTGGTGAAATTGAATCGCTCTATCGCGTATCAGAGGATCATCGCTATGTTACATATGGAAAGGGGACTAACGGCGTATTAGATAATCATAGTCCACCTATTTGGTATATGCGCGGTCGACTCAATCCAAATAGTCCAGATGAGATCTGTATCCATGATCGGCAACTTGAAGAAGATTTAAACTGTGTGGCTGTGACTAATTGGGGTATTGCCATTGTTGATGCGCAAACATGGATACTGAATGAGATAGGAGAAACTTCTAAAAATAAACCTTCTTGGCGTATCCAATTCTTAGATGAAGACTTCATCTCAAAACGTCTCCCATTTCGTGCTGACTTGCCTCGATGGAATCCTGCAGGTTTATTGGGTTGGCATTTTGTCAAGCTGGGGCAATCTCCAGACGACGATAGTTCATTTTTAAAGCTAGGTTTATATAACTATACGACCGATCAATACTTTGTTTTAACAGACGATTGGGTCGATCTTACGACCTTTGAAATCACTGATTTTGATGATGAATACATCGATATAACTGTCTATGCCGAGAGTACAGACTACCCTTTATCACAACGTCCTCATACCATTTATCGCATTCGTATTCCAGAGAATAGTTAATGGCTCTCTAAGACTCCACTTATATCCAAAACTGCCCAATACACATAGATCAGGCACTATATGTGGTTGATTATGAGACAAAAAAGATTTAACACTCCTATATATTGACTGAGAATGCCCTCATATTTATTGACATGCCCCTTTAGTTTTTCTATTGTGGAGATAACTTTCGTTAACTTATAAAGGACATATTAAATGAATAAGCAATGGGGCTTACGTATCGCTACTGTTGTGTTCCTCATCATTACGCTCACCATCAATGGACTATCAAACACCGACCTGTTCCCAACAACTGTTGGTGATCTCTCGGATACACGAGCATTACTCTTCCTCCCCGATGGGTATGTATTTGCCATCTGGGGATTAATCTATACTGGCTTAATTGGTTATGCGATTTATCAGATGCGTCCAGTCGCGCTGGAAAAGGGCGTGGTGGATCGTGTGGGATTCTGGTTTATCCTCAACTTGATCGCGAATAGCGCATGGATCATCGTGTTTGTATACGATATTGTGTGGGCAAGTACAGTGTTAATCATCTTCATGCTGATTACACAGTTGATCATCTATCATCGCCTCGAAATTGGTAAACGTAAGGTTGATTGGCAAGAACGCTGGGCAGTCCATATCCCATTCAGTGTATATACGGGCTGGGTTACGGTTGCAACTGTCGCCAATATAACGACCCAATTGTACGTTGGCGGAAACATCACAAGCTTTGTTGGCATCAATGCCGATATTTGGGCGAGTCTACTGCTGGTGATTGCGGGGGGTATCGGATTATTGTTCCTATACTTGCGCCGTGATATTGCGTATGCACTGGTTGTTGTTTGGGCAACCTATGGCATCTACGCGCGACCATTCGACACCGAGTTATATCAAAACACAGTATTCAACGTATCACCGGATCTAAGTGCTGTCTTGGTAAATAATACAGCAATCGGCATCGCCGCAGTTGTTGCTGCCGGGGTTGTTGTTACGTTTATGATGCGGTTCCGTGGTGGAGCAACCTCAGGACAGATGCAACAACTCGAACCTGCATAAGCCATCTAAAAAATATAAGGGCGTACAACAACAGTACGTCCTACAAATGACCGATACAATCTTAATCTGTTTTTGTGGTTAAATCTTGGGATTCAAAGATCATCCACATACTGAGTTCGCTCAGTCGATCATCAAGGGTGTCGTTAGGATGCCATAATTTGATGCGGTCGCTTTCGTCATTGACCTTAAATGGCAGATATTCATCAAACGTCGCCATAAATAATGCGCCATATTCGTAGCGGTCATGCTTTTTCAGGTAAAGTTTAAAGACACCCAAACTCTTGAGATCTGTGATTTTTTGAGATGTTTCTTCAAGTGCTTCGCGTATGGCACATTCTTCAATAGTCTCGCCTTCTTCCCAACCGCCGCCAGCACATTCCCATTGTTTGCGCGTAAAGTTATGATGTAGCAAATAACGACCCTCTTTTTTGATGACAACCATCGCCCATGTTAATGGTATAGTTTCATCCTCTGGTACAGCAGGGGGATCGCAGCGGATAAAATTCACCAAAATGTTACCGTTATTGAATCGCTTGAGCATCATATTCCTCACAGTTATTATTTGCAGGTCGGTTAACCTGTCAAAAATGGTTCAGCATAGTATTGGTCTTCATCCCCTTCGGCAATCCAGCCAATACGCCCTTTGTAGTTGATTTGAAACCATGCGTACCCGCCTGAACATTGTACACCATCGACCACATAGAAGGTTTCCAGTGGCTCGATCTGCACAAGAATATTGTAATCGGTGCCGGGTCCACTGCGTAAGTTGAGCGTCTCATCCCCATCGGTACGGGTAACCCGACCACGTTCAGCGACAATTAAAAAGCTTTCTGGTACATCATCACAGTAAATATGTGGCGTGACTGTCGGACGATTAACCGGTGTGCGCGATGGGATGTCTGTTGGGTCTTCTGCTGTTGCCGATGCACCAAATTCAGGTGTATCCGACGGAGGTGGTGTCGTTGTTGTGTCGGTTGAACACGCGCTAAGACACACCATCACACAGAGGATGATGAGGCTGATGAGTGGTGGGCGACGAGTTACAGGTTCCATGACAGTATTTTACTCGAAATCATCATAAATCGTGGGCAAAATAGGCACTTCTTAGGCGTGTTCTCATGAATCAATCTCTATTTCTAACGTGATGACACAATATTCGTTCTCAGTGCGAACAAACAGCGTCTCATCGGGATTTTGCACATCTAGATAATCCCACAAGCTCGCGCATGACATCGGTGTTGTTACGGTCAAATGACCCCACACCAAACACTGGGTGTCGTCACAAATATGATCGGCTGTTACATGTAAGGCTTGTGTATCCGATGGCAATTGCCAGAACCGCATACCATAAGCTTCGATATATCCCAATATCGTCGGGTACCATAAGGCAATACAGACTGTGGTGATAGCGACGAGTGGGATAGCCATCAACCAGACGATCACCTTAGTAGGACGGCTAGGGGGTGCGTTTTTCTTCTTCATCAGAACAATCTCATGATTTACAAAACATCTTTTTCCTATTGTACACAAACTATACAAGACGCAATATCTCTACATCGAATGTACAGTGATTTGTTATTCTTCGACGTGCTCCACAATAATGTTATACTCGCTCTATGATTGAAACGATAACGGAGTCAAACACTATGAAAGCAGTCCAAATTGTTGCGCGAGGAAAACCTGAATTTGTTGATGCACCCAAACCCCAACTAGAAGCTGGGCATGCCTTGATTAAAACCCAGCGCATTTCACTGTGTGGGAGTGATATTCGTTGGATTCATCATTTGATGGATGATGGGTATCCGACAGCCGCAGGTGTGACCGGACACGAAATGGTCGGCGAAATTGCTGAAATTGGGGATAATGAGGCAGGGCTTCAAGTTGGGGATCGGGTATTGGCACTCGCACCTAATCATCAAGCGATGGCGGAATTTTATCTCGCGAAAATCGAGAATCTCATCAAACTCGATGAGTCAGTGCCACTTGAACACGCGGTACAAGCACAACAATTTGGTACCGTTCTGTATGCAGCACAGGCCCTCCCAGATTTGAACGGAAAAACAGTTGCGGTCATCGGACAGGGATCCGCCGGATTGTGGTTTAACACGGTGCTTAAAGAACGCGGTGCCAGCAAAATCATCGCTCTTGACCTGAAAGCCTATCGCTTGAATTTAAGTGAAATCTACGGCGCGACCGATACGATTCATAATGTCGATATTGACTTGATTGAGGCGCTCAAAAATATAAATGACGGCGAACTACCGGATGTTGTGGTGGAAGCTGCCGGTGAAAAAGATAGTGTCGCGCTAGCGGTTGATATTGTACGCGATAACGGGTTCATTTTGTATTTTGGGGTGCCCCGTTTCGAGACAGTCGATTTCCCGTTTCTCACATATTTTTTCAAAACGATTACGGCAAAAGCGATGGTTCACGCCACCCGTGAGGATAATCACGCATCGACCCTTCGGGCATTAGATATGATCACCTCCGGCGAGGTTGATGTGAAACCGATGCTGACGCATAACTTTACATTTGATCAGGTTTTAGATGCGTACGAGTTGCATCGTTTACAAGATGAAGGCGCAGTCAAAATTGTAATTGATATGACAAGTTAAATATTTGATGCTGAGGATTAAAATCGCTCAATAATTCGCGGACAATGCAGGCATTGTCCCTACTGATAATTGTGGGGACAACCTTTGTGTCATCCGAGCTAGGGTTGCCCCTCATCATCAGAATCTTGTGCATCGCGTTCGGCGCGCATCTCCTCGATGAGGGCGCTGATTTCTGCCTCGTGCTCGAACGGCTCATATTTGGATTCGTCCCACGGTTCTAATTGGGGTTCATCCACACCCAACTCGGCGAGAATCGCTTTGGCTTGATTCAAATGCCACCGCCATACATACGGCTCACCCTGTGCCCAAGCCCGCGTGTAAAATTCGATTGCCGCCTCTTTTGCCAGCTTGAGTTCAGTCGCTTTGAGCTTATCATCTGTCATTTGTGCGGCATTTTTCATATGCACAACTGCCGCCGCCCAGCCATGATCATCCACCCCATCTTCGACGATTCGTAGCGCTTCATGCAAATTGCCATCTAGTGCATAGGCTCGTGCTAAACCACCCCATGCTTCCCAATCACGGACACCTTGTTCATTACCGATGCGTGCTGCTTCAGAATAGTATCGAATAGCTTGTTTATAGGCGTCTTCACGTAACATTAAATTACCGTAAAATGTGAAAATTGAACGACGATTCCATGCACTTTTAACTTGTTGATTGAGTTGGATGCAGTCATTTAATAACACCTCAATGTCGCCTTGATTTGCACCTTGCTGGATTAATGTCCAAATATAGAATAATTTCCCACTGATTTCCCAATCACTATCTGGTGGATGTTGTATAAACGCCTCATAATAGGTTTTTGCCTGTTCCCACCTACCAATTTCGCAGTTGATACTCATTAGGTAATACTCAGATTTGGCAATTGCCTGCTTATCTTCCAGCAATTGTATGAGATCGTATGCTAGATTGTTTGCCTTAAATGCCTGTGCTAGCTGATTATTGCTTCTCAGAGTACTGCTGTAGTTACTTAAACCTACATATAAGTTATCTCTAGAGTCAGATGCCAAGTCCACTTGAATTTTATTGATGATAACCAATAACTCATCATGGGTACGACCAGAATACCCTAATACAACTTCCATTAAATTAAGAATATATCTTTGCAATGTCTCAGTGCTGACAATTGGTAACTCACTTAATCCATTGGGGAACAGCGGCAAGAGTAGTTCATAAGCTTTATGATAGAGCCCGATGCCCTGCTCAACTAAACTTGTTCTCAAACGATCCCAAAACAGTAGCGCTGCTTCATTAAATTTACCCGCACCAAGCAGCGCGTTATACATAGCGATGATATTTCCCATCTCGGTGTAACTTTCAAACTGGGTTGTGGTGTTGCCGCGTTCTTGTGCCTCAAAGTAATTGTAGATATTGTCATAGGTATCCGGTTTATCGGTTTCACTCAATTGGGCGAAGGCATAGCCACGCACCACCGGATGTAAGTCATATTGGCGAGTACGACGATCCCACCAGATCAATCCGCGATCTTCCAAATCGTGTAACATAACTTGAAAACTGCGAATGGCATGTTTATAGTCGCTTGAGTTTTCGTAGTCGGCTTTGGCTTGGAGCGCATCCTCATACGCTTGCTTTCGTTGCTCGTAATTTTTCTGCCTTTCGGCTTTCTGCTCATCAGTGTCAAACGATGACAAGAAAGGTTTACGTGGTTTTGGCAAGACATCAGGCAGGTTCATATAGGGGTTGAACACATTAAGTGTCTCGACTTCGATGGCATTACCGAGTGCTGCCATCTGGCTCAGCAGTGTCTTGGCTTCGTCGGATAGCCCATCATAAGCAAATTTGAGGATGTGGTGGCGTTTCATTTTCGCCTGTTTTAGGGCGTTAAATGTCTCGCCGTTAATCGCGTACCATGCGTCAAAATCACCATTAGCTCGACGATCTTTTTTAATGACAGTTACTGTCAGTTTTAGGAGCAGGCTATGCCGTCCGAATTGTCCCACAAAGGCATCCATCACGCCGTCATCACCCCATGTAATGCCGTGTTCCCGCCACAGCGTTTGCGCGTCATCACGCGATAGTCCGCGCAATTTTTCGTGTTGCACGCCGTTGAGTGGGTCGCCTCCGTCGTTCAGGGAGTTGGGCATCAATCGACTAGTGATGAGCACTTTTGATTTGTTGGCAGTGACCAGTTGACGTAGAACATCGTTATCCGTCGGGTTGGTGCAATCACGGTAATCTTTGCCTTCTTCGACCTCATCATCTTGCATCTGGGCTGCATTCCAGCGATGATACGCGACCAGCACCCGTTCCAACCCATCCAACACCAGCAGATACCGTCCATTTTGCAAGGCGTGTATCAATTCCGGCATCATGACTTGGACACTTTTACCTTTGTGTTTGTCGGGGGATTCGCGTCGCACATAGGCGAGTGCATGCCGGACGAATGCCCGCATCTCGGCACCACCTTCATAGAAGCTATACCAGAACACCCCATCAAATTGATTAGCGCGGTCTTGTACCCAGCGCCACGTCAGTGCACTTTTGCCCATGCCGCCAATCGCTTCTAGTACCAGCATCGGCGTTTTATTGGCAGGATCGCCCCATGTGTTGAGCAGTTGTAGCTCATCGCGTCGCCCGACAAATGTCTCATTTGCGCCAGTATATGACGGCACGGCATACAAATCGGGTGGATGTGGAATGCCTGATTTTGCAGGCTCAGGAGTATCGCTATCATCAACTGATGTGACACTAGCCTGCTGTTTCTCGTAATATTTTTGAGTCTGTTCTTTGAGGCTAGGTCGTGAGAGTGATTGCAAAATGTCCATGCTCAAATCGTCGGCTGAATCAAAGAACGAGACGATATGATTGGCTGTCAGTTCCTTCTTGAGCAACTCCAATTTTTCTGCGCCAAGTGGGTCACTCTCGAAGAAATCATCGAGTGCTTTCTTGCGATCTTTCAAGCTCATACCCGTTGTATCTGGTGACGGATGATGGTCACTCATGATATAAATCAGAATCGGCATTCCCAGTTCTTTGGCTTTGCGGTATTCCATCTCGGTGATGGAAATATCGTTGGCGTTGCGCGGGTCGTTAGGGCGGTATCCATAGCACATCCCAAAAATGCCGACATACACTTCAGATTCTTGCACCAGACGCATCGACACATCAATGGCGTCGCTATCACTTTCGGCAGAGAGATACGCCATGGTGTTGGGCTTGAATCCGGCACGCTGGCAGGCGTCTTCAGCGCGTTTCCGGTGGTGTTCTAAGTCTTTGCTGGTGCTACTCAGCATGGCATCGAGGCTACCCATAATACGTCCTTCTGGGAGAAATTCACAAACGTTTTAAATACTATAGAAAACCTTTTACAAAATCGCAAATGGTTGGGGTGCCATTTGGGTGTATTTAATTATTTTAGTCCGTTTAGGATAAGGTCGTGGGGAGGCACTGATGGGTACCTCCGCCAACGATCGAGCACTGTTTAAACAGTGTCCAAATTATCTAGATCACCATCAAAAAGTCACGTTCTGGCAATGCTGGGAATGGGGCATGGGGTAAGGTCTGATACCAATAGGCGACAGATGCGATGTCGTCTTGTAAGGGTAGATAGCGCCCATTATAGCCCCACCCAAGGGCTTGCATGGTCACGCGTAAATCTTCCTCAAAGCGAATCGGATCTGGGATGTGCCAGCGATACATGCCCATGCGTAACTGTGAACGATAGTCGCTTTCGTTGGGGCGTATCACCTGATGAAATCCTGCATAGGGCGATGTAAATGTCGTATATCCACCGTCATGTGTCGGACTTTTATCGAAGTTATAAGATCCGCAGAAGTAATCTTCTGTACCTGTCCCACAAATCGTCGGAAATTCGTCATCACCATCCATAAAGAATTTGAGCTCGCCTTCGCCCCACCAGCCATTATTGTTCGATCCCCACGCGACATATGTTCCAACATAATGCCCGCGTCCCTCGACACCATCTAGAATCGTGTACACATCTTTATATTTAACGGGGTTGGTACGTCGGAATTGAGCATGAAAATAGGCGCAATCCTCGGGCACATCGGTCAACACATAATTAATCTGGTAGTAGAGGATCATGTCTTCTTCGGCGATGTTGGTCATGGTGATGCGGCATTTTTTACGGAATGGCATCTCCCAGTAGGAGTTGAAGGCGCTACCCGGATTCACACCAATAGCTAGTGAACTCACCTGAGCATATTCACCCCAACCACAGGCAAAAAAATCACCAACTGGGCATTCCACCGATGGATGCTCTTGATCATCCCAATAAATCCGTAGAATTGAATAGCGCCAATTACCTGTCGGGGTCATCCAAATTTGTTGAATTGCACCCGACCCATCAATTTCTGCGAGTGTAAAGGTTGTACCTGCTTCGATTTTGACTGACGGTGATACCTTCCAGCCTTGTCCTAAATCCCGTGAGGCACGTTTGCCGGTACCCTCTGTCGCCATGCCTCCTTTGCCTTTTTCGCCTGTAAAGTTCTCAGGGCTAATCGAGCGTGTTTTGGCTGACGACAAGCGCGATAGATTACCAAGATTCATGCCGAGTCCATTAAATGTCATTGTAAAAACCTTTCAATAAATTATTTTGATAGAAAACAATATTGCTTATTTTATCTCATTCAAAAATGATTTGACGGCGCGCATACATGCATCAAAATCATCACGATGGATACTATGCCCTGTGCCTGTGATATGGTCGACCTGTAACTGTGCGATGTGTGATTTAAGGTTATCAGCCGCTACTGTGTTGACGATCGCCCCTTTGTCCGTATCCCCAGTGATGAGTAATGTCGGGCATTGCACTTGTGCTAATATGTTAGCCCAATCCCACGTCGTGAAGTCGGTTGCTCCGAATAAATCTGGTACACCAAGGCTCACTTTTAACTTGGACTGCGCCCAGTTTTTTAATTCATTGTCGGACCAATGCGGTGTTTCGGCACGTTGCATTGCAACAAGCTCATCTGCGGATTTATTTTTTAGGCTTTTTAACCGATCGCGTGCGCCAATAACTCGTTCTGTCTGTGCGTCTGATGTATCGTTATCTGACGGCATCCACCACGGGGGCGGGTCTTCTAAGATGATAGCTCTGGGGACATCCGGATAATATCCAGCGAGTGATAATGATGTAATTGCACCAAGTGAATGCCCAAACAAAATTGGGTCTTCGATCTCTAGGGCTTGGATCAGTGCATTTGCATCTTCAACTAGTGGTTCGAATGTATCGTTGCTTTCGGGGATATCTGATGAGCCATGCCCACGTACATCTGGCATGATGATGTCGTAATCGGCTTCAAGGCTGTGGGCGACATCTTCCCAACATAATCCCATATCTGTGATGCCATGGAGTAGGATCATTGGTGGTTTGTCGCCACCGGTTCGATGATAGTGTAACGAGAGTCCGTTTGCTTCAATCGTATGCGCTTGCCACATATCAACTCCTCTGCATATTTAACATATCCTTGAGAGTAGCTGATTATCAACTGCCTTGCAAAAATTGACTGATTATAATGATGACGGAATCCGAATGATTGGGAGGTAGACAGTAAAGGTTGTTCCAACACCAACCTCGCTCTCACATGTTATTGTGCCACCATGTGAGGTTACCGATCGCTTGACAACAGCAAGCCCGATGCCCATGCCTTTAATACTACCGACATTATCTGCTCGATAGAAAAAGTTAAACAGATTATCTTGATTAGCTTTGGGAATACCGATGCCTTCATCTTGTACAACGAACTTCAGTAAGTTATCTTGCGACGTCAATGAAATTGTGATCGTCCCATGTCCATTGGAATATTTGACAGCGTTCGAGATAAGATTTGAGATAATGTGTTGCAGTAGTTGCGCATCAAGCAAAAATGAAACACTACGGTCATAAGATGTGACAAGGTTGATGGGCGGGGAATCATCAAACTGATTTGTGACTTCATCAATGAGCTGTTGTAGTAAGTCAACAACTTGCACCTGTTTAAGATTCAGTGTGATCTCGGATTGACTGGATTTGTTTAATGATGAAATTTCTTTCAATTGCGCATCTAGATATTTTACTTGTCGCCGAATCTGCTCGAGTCGTTTGATTGTGCGTTCATCAAGCATTTCTAAGTTAAAGCGCTCTATAATATCAGTTGACGTCAAAATCACAGACAGAGGTGTGCGGAATTCGTGTGATACCATCGACAAGAATTGAGATTTGACCTCTGTCAACTCACGTTCATCTTCTAATAGTTGTTGCAAACTCTCTTCTGCTCGTTTAAGCTCGGTAATATCCTCAATGGTAAAGACAACTTTTTCAATTTCATCATCTTCATCAAAAATCGGTGCACCATTAATCGATAATAGTACCCGTTGGCCATCGGGCGATTCAATCGCATGTTGTACGTTATAAACTGGTGCTTTGGTTGTGACCACACGGACAAAGGGTAGTTTTTCATCAGGCCATGGTGATCCATCTAAATCAGTAATTTTCCATTCATCAGAATTATAAGAACGTATGATTTGATCGCCTTGAGGTAAACGAAAAATATCTTCTGATCGCTTATTTGCAAACTCGATCTGACCGGATTTATCAAGCACCGTAATACCAGAGGGGCTTGTGTTCATAATTTTCTCGAGCAGGTCACGTTCTTGTTGGAGGGCTTGTTGTGTTTTGATATGGGTTGTAATATTCCGTGTACCCGTCACAAATTGGATAATGTTGCCGTTATCGTCTTTAATGCCATTTGTATTTGTCTCCAGCCAGACATAATGCCCATCCTTATGCCGAAAACGATAAATTGATGGGTTTACATTTTCCTCATTTCGCACCGCTTCATTTGTCTCGAGTAAGACTGAGTAATCATTGGGATGGAAATAATCATATGGACTATTGCCAATAAGTTCCTCCGGTGTATACCCCGTAACGGCTATACTGGCTGGACTTACAAATCGATAGACTCCGTTGGCATCATGGAGGCAGACAGCATCATTAATGTTATTCATCATTAGGCGTAACTGCTGTTCTTGTTGTTGTAATTGTTGTTGAGCCTTAATTCGTTCGCTGATATCACGTAGAATCACATGGAATTGTTGCCCGTCCCCAATACCAGATTTCCCAATAGATGCTTCGGCAGGGAATTCATCACCATTTTTACGCCTGCCGATAATTGTGCCACGTCGATTCATCAAGCGCTTCGTGTCGTTCGAGGCAGCAAATTTTTCGATATGTTTTGAATGAACATCATAGTCGGATGGAGATAAAAGAAGATTTATATGTTGCCCAATTGCTTCCTCAGATGAGTAACCGAATATTGTTTCGGCTGAGTTATTATATGCAACGATAGTTTGACCTTTATCAATCGTAATGACTGCATCTAAGGTAATATCAATTAGGGTTAGATTGTATTCGTGTTGATCTAACCAGGTTTCCAGCAAATGGTTGACATCCATTTGATGATGATCTGCTAGTTTGTTCAAACGATCTAGTAGGTCTTCTCGGATTCTTGTCATAATTTGTATAGAATGTTCTTTAGAGTTATTTCATTATATTATACGTTTGATTACCTACTCAGGAAAATTATTACGTAATAAATCGTCACAAATATAACATTTCAAACCTAATAGGCAAGAGTTAATCGCACAAGGTAGCTACTATGACTGACACCGAACACCAATCATCACAAGAAAAATCACCACTGATTACACGCCGAAAATTCTTGCGGTTACTCGGATTTGGAACGGCTGAAGTGATTGTGATGGGGGTTGGGGGCTTTGTTTATAGCGGTTGGATAGAACCCAACATGTTGACGGTGTCGGAGGTCAATACACCGATTCCTAATTTGCCGGAGCAATTCGAAGGGTATCGGCTCGTACAAATTAGCGATATTCATGCTGGAACATGGATGGGACGTGATCGTCTGATGACAGTTGTGAATCGGATCAACGAACTGAATGCCGATCTAGTGGCGATTACCGGCGATTATGTGACGATTGGTAATGTCAATTGGTTTGCTGATATATTAATCGACCCGCTGGCGTCGATCCAAGCGCGTGATGGTGTGGTGGCGGTGTTAGGCAATCACGACCATTGGACGCATGCAGGTAGTGTCCGTGAGATTATCAAGAGTGCCAATATCCGCGAACTCAAGAATGATAGCCTCGTGCTAGAGCGCGATGCAGGTAAGCTAGCGATTGGCGGTGTGGATGATGTATGGGAGGGCTTCTCAGATATAGATCACGTGATTGAAACCTTACCCGAAGAGAATGTACCCGCGATTTTACTGGCACACGAACCCGATTATGCCGATGTCTCCGCAGCGACTGGACGTTTTGCTCTACAAATCTCAGGGCATTCGCATGGTGGGCAAGTCCGTCTACCGATTTTAGGTGCACCGCTATTACCCAAACTTGGCGAAAAATATCCGATTGGACAATATCAAGTGCGCGATATGATCCAATACACCAATCGCGGTGTCGGTATGATCCCACCGACAGTACGCTTCGGCTGTCCGCCCGAAATTACTGTGTTTACCCTGACCGGACAACCGCTCTAATTGTTAAGCGTGATAAAATGCGAGTGTAATAACCTATATACTCCAGTTTTGTCCTCGATCCTAGAATCAAATGTAGACTTTAGTGCACATTTTTGATATCTGGTTAGGTTGATTTCATTGACTCGGCGACCTGCATTTTGATTGATTTGATGAGCTTGTACTTCTGCGCCAGAAGCAGGTAGTCTTGCATCTCTTCGATTGTCTTGGGACGAACAGTTAGTTTCTTGAAGTCTTCAAATTTCTGCTTGTTCTTGGTTGGGTTCGTCATATTAAATAGTGCCGTACGCTTCGCGAACCAAGCCTTTGATAGGGCTTCGGCATCGATCATTGTTTGGAGCGAAAGCATTTCGCCACGTATACCATTGTCTACCAATTGGTCGGCAGCTTGGGCGCGACGCTTACCCCGTGTGAGTTTAATCATCTTGAACAAACCCTTTAGCGCAGTGCCTAGCTTAGTGGCAGCGTTGAACAGTCCAAGACTGAGATCTATTACTTCTGTGGCAGGTCCCGCCAATCCACCGGTTAAGAATGTCACTAGCCGCGATAGGATCTGCCCAGCTAGTGCTGCTGCCTGTGCTATCCGCAACCAGAAGCCTCGCCGTGTCTTATTGTAGGCATAGGCACCCAGCAGTGCATCGCTATTGGCAGCATACGTTTTCTTATCCTTTGCTTTGTCGAAATCTTCCTCGCCAGCACCAGCAAGGTCTGCCATCTTTTTGTAGGCTTTCATATGTTTGCGTTTGACAGTCACACCATAAACACGCTGTACCAATAGCCCAATGGGTAGCAAGAACTCTGCACCGACAATCTTCATCACAGCGAGGAACTTCTCGAAGGCGGACATGGTCGAGTCAGCACCGATTTCGGTAGCACTGGCACCCTGCCCCAATCCATCCTTGAGGGTTTTACCCGATTGAACTGCACTCCAGATGAGACCAGCATCCTTTCCTGTATTTTTGAGACCTTCCATCGTCACACTGGTATCATCGCCTACACCGAGCGCAAGGCGATCTTTCCCCTTAATTCTCAGGGGTTGGTTGCCAAGTTGGTCTTTGGACTTTGGAACACCCAACTTGCCAGTTGAGAACTTATTTCGTTTGTTTTTCTGGATCCCACCGGTCGTATCTGTATCAATTGTCGTTGGGGCAAGATCGGAATTGTCGAGACCATCCTTGTTTGTAGCAATGTCCATATCGTCATCATCATCATCATCCCAGTCCACCATATAGGTGTTAGGATTTTCGGGTTTTTTCATTTGCTCAGAGATAGGAGAGAAGCGGGGGTCGTCTTCTGTATTCAAGTTATCGAGGGCGGTATTATCCTCTTGGACTTCGTTGTCGTCTTGGTCTAGTGCGTTAGTCGTGTCTTCATCGTCCACACTCTCATTGTCATTGCCACCGCCACTACCACCACCGTCGCTGGTAGGCTCACGCTGGATGACCCCAACCTGATTCGGTATCGCCATTTTGAGACCAGCAAATGCAGTTGTGGCATCAGTCTGTGATTTTGGCTTTGCTTGGCGCGCGACGAGGTTCGTTGTAAACCGATTACCAAGTTGGCGTTGCAGTTGGAGGACATCTGTAGGTTTTAGCGGTGGACTATCCCCGCTTACCATGTTTCCAATATCCGCTGATGATGAAGCCGTTACATACTCCTCTTCGCCCATCATCGCACCAACACTATTGTCGATTATGTTCGATTTATGTTCATTGTCGGTTGTTCTTTGTGCATCAGCCATGAGATTTCCAAATAGATAGTTTATTGAGAAAAATCAGGCACAACGGTAATGCCATTATGCCATTGCGTAGGTTGTTAGAGGTAGTTATCTACCACACAATTTAGGCTAGTACGTTAGGAGAGTGACCGATATACCCGAACGGGTAGGTTATGAATTCTGTAAAGAAGTTGCATAGATTTTAATTGTCGTGAAAAATGCGAGTAAACTATGTTTTGTAGGTTGCTAAATTGTGTACAGGAACAAATAGCCAAAACCATGGGTAACTATAATCGAGAGCACCTCTATAAACTCACAAATCGTGAAATAGAGGTACTGACACTGATGTCACAAGCCATGTCTAACCGAGAAATTAGCGAGTACCTTGGGGTGGGTATAGAGGCGGTTCGTCTACACGCAAAGAATATTTACGCCAAATTAGAGGTGTCTGGACGACAAAAAGCGAGCCTCAAAGCACAAGAACTTGGGTTGATTAATATACAATTAGATGACAAATCGGATACAAACGTCAACTTGCCGTCTGTCACGTTGTCTTTTGTGGGTCGTACTGCGGAGCTTGGTCACCTTCATCAATTGCAACAATCGCAACATCGTCTCATTACAATTCTAGGGGCAGGTGGCATGGGGAAGACCCAGTTGGCTCTCGCCTATAGTCATCAGGTACAAGATCAATACCCAGATGGCGTGGTTTTTGTGCCTTTAGATGCAGTGACGAAACCGAATGGCATTATTTTGCAGATGGTGGATTCGCTCCACTTAAAATTACCAGCGCATGCAGATTATCAACAAGAGGTATTGGACTACCTTGCTGACAAAAATATATTGCTCATTATGGACAACTTTGAACATTTGTTAGATGGTGCAGTTTTGCTGACAGAGATTATCAACGCAACTGTTGATGTAAAGCTAATTGTGACATCTCGTGAACGCCTTTCACTGTCGCATGAGACACCATTTTTGCTCAGTGGTTTGTCATTCCCTGATACCCAAAATGATCTCAATACCGGAAACTTTGAAGCCATTGAGCTTGTAAAACAACTAGCTCAACAAATTGTTCCGGGGATACAACTGGATACAGAAGACTCGCAGTATATTGTGCAACTCTGTCAACTCACAGAAGGTATGCCGCTAGGAATCATGCTTGCAATGAGTTGGCTCGATGTGTATGAACTACCCCAGATCATTAAAGAAATTCAAAACAACATTGACTTCTTACAAACCGATATGCAGGACATACCCAAGCGCCACCGTAATATTCGTTCGGTATTCGAATGGACATGGAGCTTGTTATCTTCTGAAGAGCAAGATGTTTTTATGCGATTATCTGTATTTCGCAATGGATGTACGCTTGAGGCTATCGAAACTATTGCCAATGCAACACCGAATATCTTGCGCTCCTTAGTTAGTAAATCACTGATCTATCGTTCAGCAAGCAGTCGCTATTATTTGCATGAATTGATACGCCAGTATGGACAAGACAAATTACATCTAACTGATGTCGTTGCCCAAGAGGCATATGATCGTCACGCTCGATATTATGTACACATAGCCGAACAAATTGTTGTGAATAAGCTCATCGGTGATGATGCAATCGTTGAGATGGAAAACTTATATGCTGGTTGGTATTGGATAGTTGAAACATCAAGCATAGACTTGTTATGGCGATGTATCGGTACATATGGAATGATTAGTTATCAACTCAGTAAATATCTAGAAATTAAAATGCTTTATGACTACGCACTTTCAAATGTTGATTTGTTGCAGGATAAACATTCATCAGTATGGAAAGGTCTTGCGATTGTTAATGCGTCGGTTTGCATGTATGTACAAGATCGTTCCAAGAGCCAAGCTTTATTGCAACAGGTCGATCTCCGACCCCCAGCGATTGATTGGGAAAAACTAGAGCCTGAGGCTCTGTACGTTTACTATCATTATGTATTAGCTTATCGCACCATCGATCACATAAGAAGTTGTGAACTTCTCTTCAAAATTGTTGATCAATTAGAGAAAAGGAATCACTCTGATGACCTAATGCTTCAAACTGTGTTGACCTACAGCTATTCTCAGATAGCTTATATTTATAGTGTGTTTCAATTGCAACACGAGGCGGCAAAAGTACATGCAATCAAAGCGTTAAATCTCGCACGAGAAATCACACATAATATCTTAATCGCCATGAATGTGGGTTTTTTGGGTCAGATTGAATATCGGCTGAGAAATTACAAACAAGCTTCTTATTATTTTGAAGAGGCAATTCATGCATTTTCTGAATTGCAATCCCCATTCGATTTCGGCTACTTTTTGTGTTATGCAGGTCAAAATGCCTTGGCACAGTCAAATTATGAAGACGCACGTAATTATCTCCGACGTGCATTAGATTTACTCAAAGATTATGGCTTAATCTATGGCATGGTGATGACGATCTGTGCAGCCGCTCAATGGCGTTATACGACTGGCGATATTATGGGAGCAACAGTTTTGATTTCTTATTGTCTGTGTCATGATTCATCTGAAAGAATGCAAAACGATATACAACGCATTACGGGAGAACTTGATATCCACATTGACCCAGATATGTTAAACAATGGACAAGAGCGTGCCCGTAAGATGACATATAATGATATGTTGTATAAGTTATCTATCTGGCTTGCAGACGAATAGATAGCTTGAATACAATGTACTACCAATCGCTTCTTTTTTTCGTATAATTTGACTTGGGTCAACTTCCTCATCATCTACCCTGTGTTATCTGAATCATATTCATTCCTCCAATATACTCTGCATTATCTACCATCTCGCTAAAACATGTAGATTATCAATCCTGTAAAGAAGTTGCATAGATTTTAATTGTCGTGAAAAATGCAATTAAACTACGTTGTGTAGGTTTTCTTTTGTGAACAAGGACAAATAGCCAAAATCATGGGTAACTATAATCGAGAGCACCTCTATAAGCTGACAAATCGTGAAATAGAGGTGCTGACACTGATGTCACAAGCCATGTCTAACCGAGAAATTAGCGAGCACCTCGGTGTGGGTATAGAGGCGGTTCGTCTCCATGCAAAGAATATTTACGCCAAATTAGAGGTATCTGGACGACAAAAAGCGAGCCTCAAAGCACAAGAACTCGGGTTGATTAATATACAATCAGGTGACAAATCGGATACAAACGTCAACCTGCCGTCTGTCACGCTGTCTTTTGTGGGTCGTACTGCAGAGCTTGGTCACCTTCATCAATTGCAACAATCGCAACATCGTCTCATTACAATACTGGGGGCAGGTGGCATGGGGAAGACCCAGTTGGCTCTCGCCTATAGTCATCAGGTACAAGATCAATACGCAGATGGCGTGGTTTTTATTCCTTTGGATGCAGTAACTAAACTGGATGGCATTATTTTTCAAATGGTGGATTCGCTCGGTTTGAAGTTGTCGGCGCGTGCGGACTATAAGCAAGAGGTATTGAACTACCTTGCCGATAAAAATATGTTGCTCATTCTGGATAATTTTGAGCATTTGTTAGATGATGCCATTTTGTTGACCGAAATTATCAATGCGACTGTTGATATTCAGCTGATTGTGACATCACGTGAACGCCTTTTACTGACCCATGAGACACCGTTTCGACTCAGTGGTTTGTCTTTTCCCGATACGCAAAATGAAATGGCTACTAAAGACTTTGAAGCTGTTGAATTAATACAACAACTGGCTCAACAAATTGTTCCGGGAAGACAGTTGGATACAGAGAACTCGCAGTATATTGTCCAACTTTGTCAAATTACACAAGGCATGCCTCTAGGAATCATGCTTGCAATGAGTTGGCTCGATGTGTATGAACTACCTCAGATCATTAAAGAAATCCAAAACAGCATTGACTTCTTACAGACGGATATGCGTGATATGCCCAAGCGACACCGCGATATTCGTTCGGTATTTGAATGGACATGGCAATTGTTATCGGTAGAAGAACAAACCTTATTTATGAAATTATCCGTGTTCCGTAACGGATGTAATCTGGATGCGATTCAAACTATAACAGGCGCAACACCACGTATGCTCAAGTCTCTGATTAATAAAGCATTGCTCTATCGTGATGCGAATGGTCGCTATTCAATGCACGCCTTATTGCGACAATATGGCGAACAAAAGCTACAACAAGACACAAAAACTCAGATAACCACGCATAGCCAACATGCTTATTATTACGCAACAATTGCTGAACTGATTATGTCTAATCGGCTTGTTGGGGAAGAAGCAAACGTTGAACTGGAGAATCTTTACGTTGCATGGCGATGGGGTGTTGAGCAGCAAGATTTGACCTTGTTATGGCAGTTGGTCAACACATATGGCATTATCGCGTATCAATTGGGATGCCTTGTCGAAATGAAGCTGCTCTACGAGGAGTCATTGGTATACCGATCTACATTTGACCAACTCGATAGAGATTTTGTAGGAGCTTTGTTATTTGTGATTTCCTCTCTGTATGCTTATTCGCACAACTACGTGATGCGTGATCTCTGCGTAAATGATGCGCGATCGATTTTTAATGAACGAGACTTGGCCCAACAGCGCATTGAAGTTATTTATGCAACGTTTCATGGCGTGTTAGCAATGCGACGCATTGTGTGGGATGAGAGCTTGCAACTTCTTCATGAAGTGATTCATGCTTTGGAATGTCAGCCGCAACCAGATGACCATGTTTATCAGACAATGCTTGTTTACGCTTATGCTCAAAAAGGCTATATTCTGATGATGAACCCGGCGTATCAGAACGACACAGGTGTTCAGGAATCAGCATTACACGCCCTACAAATGGCAAAAGCGATTCAGCATAAAGCGATGATTGGGTTTATATCAATTATACTTGGTCAACAGGCATCCCTTATTGGCAAACATCACGAAGCTACGGAATATTTTCGACAGGCAGATGATACATTTAAAGGGATAAGTACTTCCCACGATCATGGAGCAGCCCTATTACATGCTGGAGTAAATGCTTATATGCTGCAACAGTATGACGTTGCGCGCACCTATCTGCATCGAGCACTAGAGATTTTGAAAGATTATGGACTGAGTTCAATGGTGTTTTTGGTACGATTTATTGGTTATTGGAAATATCATTCAGGTGATATTATTAGTGCTGTCGAATTGATTACATTCGCTGACAAATATGTCGGTGGATCAAAAAATGATGCAATGACACGAAGACTCCTTAGAGAAGTTGATACTGAAATTGATGATGAGCAGGTTCGATCTGCTGTTGATCGTGGTAAGGTCATGGACTTTCAGACCGTGCTTAGAGAGCTTTATATCTGGCTCGAAGATTAAGTTCTAAACTATCTCCAAAACATCCTATAAGCTTGTATATACTCAAAAACGTCCTGCCGAAGTAGAGTGGTTTGCCTGTGTCAATTGCATAAGCCACCTGATGATCATTCAGATGAGGGCAATAACCAAAAAATCTCCATTTGTCCCTATATCATACATATAGAAATTCTCTAAAAGCTTTATGATTGTTGCATTTCAGAGATGGTATTGAATCGATTAGATTATCGAGTGTGTATGCAAAAATCCTAATTATGGGGCATAATTTCCCATAAACGTAATAATTGAAACGAGCAATAATCTATGCCATTTGATGTTGATGCACTGGAGAAGTTTATTAGGGTAAAAGTCGCTAATGAAGAATTCTCTGGTGTTGTGTTGGTTGCTCATCATGACACTATAATTCTCGAGCAGGCCTATGGATTAGCCAACAAGCGCTATGCTGTTCCTAATCAACTAGATACAAGATTTAATCTTGCTTCCCTGAATAAAATGTTCACGGGTGTCGCGGTGACGCAACTTGTACAGAGGGGGAAATTGGCATTAGATGACTGCGTTGGTAAGCATTTACCGGACTACCCAAATCATGATGTACGTGAAAATGTCACAATTCATCACTTGTTGACTCATACATCTGGATTAGGAACATATTGGGAATCTGAAGCATTTCATCAGCTGTCCAAAACTAATTTTTTCAGCATTTGGGATTATCTAGATTTGGTTGGTGATGTTTCATTAGCTTTTCGCCCCGGAACATCTTGGAAATATTCAGATACAGGTTTTTTGCTTTTAGGCGCAATCATTGAAACCATCACAGAAACGTCGTATTACGACTATGTTCGTAAAAACATCTATTCACCAGCCGGTATGGATGCCACTGATAGCTTCCGCATTGACAAGCCTGTTCCTAATGTTGCTATTGGCTATACCAAATTTAACGGAAAGGATCAGCCCCCATTAGTGGATTGGCGGAGTAATAACTACATTCATCCGATGAAGGGTTTGCCGGATGGTGGTGGTTATTCCAATGTTCGGGATATGTTTCGATTCACACAAGCTTTGAAAGATGACACGTTGCTAGATGAAACGCATCGTAATTACATCACAACGCCTCAAGTGCAGGTTGAGGGAGAATGGCACTATGGCTATGGATTTAGACATAATGTTAGAAATTGGGCACATAGTTTTGGGCATCGAGGTGGATTCCCGGGAGCAACCAACATTTGCATGATATATCCTGAATTAAAGTACATCACTATTATCTTATCAAATTGCGATGCGCGAGTCGGTGGTTTAGCTTACGCGTGGGAAGTGATCGAGAAAACTCAACACCTCATTCAAGAAGAAGTATAATATTGAAGATAAGACCTCTAAATTCACGTATTTTACCCTCAAAACACATCTTCTACAGGCTAATATTTACGTAAAACATCCCATCGAAGTAGAGTGTTTGACTGGGTTGGTCGTATAAACTAACTTATGGTCATATGAGGACAATAACCAATAATTCTCTAGTTTTGTCCCTATATCATAAATATACAGACCATATCACCAAATGGTATATAGGCGTCAACACATGCGAGAAAATCTCAGAAGACACATCATTCTAAAACTGATCAAGCCCTTCACAACATGAGATGCTTATTTATTGTATTCAAGATCAATACGGCTCATTTTCAAGTAAAACTACAACAGTGTGCCTTTCGTTTGAATTATCCTGAAATGGACTATCATCAACAACTGCTTGCACCTCGAATGGGTTAAAGCTATTACCCAATAAGACTAATGCTATTTTTCCCATCGTTTCAGAAGACTCTCGCATGTCATTATTGATCCAATCTTTGATGAGCATATATAAACCACCCGAAACGAAGCTAATTGTATACTCCTCGTACGCTCGAAATGCCAAGTTCGGCACCATATGCTTATCAGCTTCTTGTTTGAGTGCTTCGATATGACCGCGCAGTGCTGTGATCAATAGATCTTTATTCTCCACCTGCAATACCCATTCCAATTCTTCACTGTGTAGACGCCACTGCTCAAAGGAGGCTGTCAAGAGATGAAGATGATCTAACTCTTCTCCGCTATCACGCTCCTGAAAAACAATAATATGAATCTGCGCAAACAGATCGTCAACAAGACTGAATAGCAACTGCTCTTTAGTTTCAAAGTGCTGATAAAAGGTCGACCGAGCGACATCAGCCTCTTCAACAATTTCCTTGATCTGAATTTTTGCTAGATTTTTTCGTCTGAGTAAGGTAACAAGTGCGCTCTGTAGAAGCTTGCGAGAGCGGCGAATTCTTCGATCTTCCTTCATTTTATTGGTCATATTGTCCTCCATGTCTGTTATCCAACATATTCCAGATTTTGCTGTTTGACCCAGTCACGCTTATTTAGCAGAATGAGTACACATGAAGTTTATCAAACACATGTATGAATATTATGTCTGAAATTTAACTGCAAGATCGAAGATAATCAAGAGGAAAACAAACATGAAGAAAGTACTTGTGTTAGGTGCCACGGGGTTTGCTGGAAAACATTTGGTGGAAAAGTTAGTTGATAGAGGATACAGCGTTAGAGTCTTAGTCAGAGATTCGTCCAAGGCAAGCAATCTTGCGCAATTGCATAATGTGGAAGTCATACAGGGTGCTTATTTTGATACGGTGCGACTCAAAGAAGTGGTGATCGATATGGATGCGGTCATAACCACCATTGCACCAAAACCTCTGAGCAAAGTGTCTGATGATGACATGAGTCAGTATAAAACGAGCTTCTCAGAGTTAATACATGCTCTCGAGATGCTTAAAATTGATCGCTTTATTCATATCGCTGGCTCAACTATCAGATTTGAGGGCGAAAAATTGTCTCTTAGAAGGAAGGGGCTTCGATTAATGTTATCAATAGTCGCTCGTCCAGCACTACGTTTGAAGGATTTTGAGCTCCGGTCGCTGGAACAAAGTAATTTGAATTGGGTCAGTATCAGATCACCGATGATTAAGGAAGAGATTATGGGTTCCCTTGTGGCTGATGAATACAAAATGCCAGGGGGAGAAGTAGATGTTAAGCAGTTGGCAGACTTCATGGTTGACCAACTTGAAAAAGATGACTGGGTGCAAAAAGCACCATTCGTCGCCACCAAATGACGAGTTTTTTTCTGTGGAACAAGAGTACATCATCAGCAATTAAGAAAAAGTCAAAACGCCCTACCAAAGTAGAGCGTTCTGTTTGGTTCAGTCGCGTGAGGTCAATTATATAAGATAAAGTAACATTGTTACTAACACTCATCTGTTATCATAGTCCGATTATATCCCTTAAACTCAAATCAGCATAAAATCTTACGCTAAAAGCCAATGCATCTATACAACTATTACGTTGAAGAAAGCTCCTTGAAGATAAACTTGGTATAGACCTTGAGTAATTTAGTCTTCTTGAGAAGTGCGAAGTAGTCGGCAACTTCACCCTTGGTGCTTGGTGGAGCCAGAAGCGCCGCTTGATCGTTCTTGTCTTTAACTTTTACAGTTGTACCCATGGATAATTTCTTCTTGGTATGTTCAAGCTTCACATTTGCCTTACCGAGTGTTTTACTACCCAGCATTGTTGCACCGTCTGTGAGACCCGTCGCTGCCTGCAAAGCTTCCATCCAAGAATCACCGAATGCTCCCATACCAAGTAGGGTATTGATCGCATCTTCATCACCGCCAATGGCTTTTTCTACGATGAAATTAGCATTCTTCTCACGATTTTTACCACGTTTACCGAATATTGCTTTGAAGAGACCTTTGATCTTAGTTGAGATATTCTTAGCGGCTTTAACTAACCCTAGCGCAAGTTCGATACCACCGAAAATTGCTGCGACCGGTCCAGTGAAGTATGCCAATATTTGTGAGATGAACTGTCCGATGGCAATGGCAGTATCAAATGCTTTACCGATGAAACGGCGGAGTACTTTGGCTTTACCATACGCCGCGAATTCACCAACATCAGTTGATTGTGACTGCAATAGAGATGTTGTTTCGTTGCTGTTTTCGTCTTCATTAGCGATCTTATCAACCAATTCTTTGGCTTTTGCATTAAGTGCGGAGTAAACTGTTTTTGCTTTGATGGTGTCATTTACACCATTATAGATTTTGAAAACCCCACCCAATACAGCACCAATAATTGTGAGGAATGGTCCTGCTGTACTCGTAATTGCACCAATCATCGGTTTAAGAACTTCGCCAGCCTTGCTAACCCCGCCGGAAACACCAATTGCACCTACATCACTATCTTCAAGCCCTGTTGTGCCTTCGGCAGCACTCTTAGTTTCTTGCATCGCAGACTTCATCTTTGGACCGAAGCCTTTAACCGCGTCGCTCATTTCTGCTTTTGATGACTGGACATCGTCCATATTTTCATTGACAGAGTTTCCGAAGCCTTTTGATCCTACATCTCCGATTTTGTAGGAATCATATCCAACCTTTCCGAATTTGCCGAGATCTTCGAATTTACCGGTCGAACCACCTTTGCCGACTTTCATCTTATCTTCTTTGCCAAGTGTTGTTGACTCATCTCCGATGTAAAACGGGTAATTTGGATCATTTTCATCAACATCACTTACATCCGGTATCGGCATATTGGGGTCTTCAAATGGATTGGTATAGACGGGGTCGTCAATGTTTAGCAATCCCATATCCATACTACCGCCATCTGGCTCTTCACTCAGCAAGCCTTGTTTTTGAGAATCTTTTTTGCGCTGAATAACAGTTGCTGGCTCATGCTGATTTTTCGCGCTGCGTTGAACCAATTTGTTGACAAATTGATTGCCATGAATGCGCTGTAGTTGCAGAATATTCTCTGGTGTTAGGTCATCTAGTGATGATTGTTGAATAACCTCGGCAGTATTATCAATCTGATTTGTGTTTCGACTGTGTGAAACAGTTGATGAAGACGGCCCTTTATTTTTATGATTATGCTTTTGCTTCGTATTGAACACGGCCCTGACTCCTATTTTTTTAGTATGTATTTTCCAGTATAGGTAACAGAACTATTTTGACAAGTGGAAAGAGGTTGGTATTTCGTTTATTACACTAAGGATTCAAAAGCAATTCGATGTTGATTTTTTAGATAGATGGATTGTACTAGTAGCCTTTGTACATAACCACAGCTAGATTTTAGATGAAATATTTTGTGCTCATTTGTCGGGAAAATATATAGGATTTTTATTAGTTTTATGATCAAACGCCCTACCGAAGTAGAGCGTTTCTGTCTGGATCAGTCGCATAAGCCCAACTATATCCGAGGACAATAAGCTGAGATCTCCAGTTTTGTCCCTATATCATAAATATGCAGACCATATCCCCGAATGGTATATAGCCCAACACATGCGAGAAAATCTCCGAAGACGCATTATTTCAACCCAAGCTCTGATATAGTCAGGGCTTTTTTTAGTGCCCCGTGGGGCAAGTAGTCTACTGCAATCGTTAGACATTCCAGCTATTGAATTATGCGTCTATGTTTCAGTGCCCCGTAGGGCAAATAGGCTAATGCAATCTACCTATTTTATTAAGCAGGCAAGGGCTTGTGTGAACAAATTTATGTCAAAAGCTGTTATTTCCCTATTTTTGAGCATCATCTAAAATCAGTCTTATGAAGAATCGGGGCTAAGTTCGCTCTCATTACTCAACTCGGTTGATGTCAAACTGTATAGGCGAGTTGAGTCGCCTCATCCTAAAGCGTGCTATGTGATATTGTGTAGGCGCGCTTAATACGGTGAATTACAAGTCAGAACTCCGTAGAGTGGTGTTGCCGTAACAACTCATTAAATTATAAAACAGAATCGGATGAATAGACAAGTCAATTCGGACAATAATCGGTCACAAACACACAAAAAGCCCCGCTTTCACGGGGTATTTCTGTCTGGGTTGATGCTTATATAGTGATTGAACTTAACATAATTATTCACCGAATTTATAATCCGTCAGTTGTTCTCGTGTCCCTTCTTTCAGATCATAACGATACTTACAACTCATACAATTTTGCGTTTCGGCACGAACAATCACAAAATCAAAACCATCGACGCTATATTCTGATAAAATTGCCGCTAACGTTGCATCAGAAACTTCCCCACCATCTACATCAGGGAAATTGGTAACAAAATTGGGGTTAATCGCTAGAGTGCCTTCAGTGTAGATACGTGCAGCAACTCCTTCTTTTAAATCTTCATCTAGCTCAATGGCTGATAGAGCTTCATTTCTAATTGGGAAACTTATAAATTGATTGTGGGAAGGCGTCCTAAATTCTTGGTCAATCAAACGTGGATTATCATTATTCTCGATTAGTGATTTGAGATCATCTGTTATATTGACTGTTGAAGGTGGGCTACATGCTACCATCATCAAGCTAGCTATCATACTTAACAAAAAAATCTTAAAAAAATTATTCATTTTTGCCTCCTAAAATAGTTTTCCTTACACTTAGTTTAGGGAAGCTGATTTGTTTTACCGAAAATAAGTATAATTAAGTAATAAAAAATTATATCCAAAGGCTATAACCTAAAAATCTCGTTTTGTATCCTCGTAACCCATTTACAGTAATGTGTGCAACTTGTTGTTTAAATACTATGTTGCACACATCAAAACCAAGCACGTGATGCACCGAGAGACACTAACAAACTTAGTGAATACTGTAGAGTGTTTTGCCTTGATTAGTGGCTACTATAACTACTTGGCTCTTATGCACCCGCTAATTTTGACACAATCGGTGTGACCACATCAAGCTCATTATCACTGAAGACATAATATGAAAAGCCGTATTCGACTCTGCGTGTGATCATATCGTTTACAATCTCATCAACTGTGCCGATAAAGACGGCTGGCATGGCTAAGACTTGCTCAACTGTGACACCCTGCCATTGATTTCGTTCGATGAGGCGTTTGGCTTCTGCGGTGCGGTCATCGGTGATGATGATTGAGGGAATCAGGCTGAGTTCAAGTTGATGATAGCGATTGCCTGCACCCTCGCGTACCCGTGATAATTTTTCGTGTACTGCTTCCGCAAAGCGTTCCGATGGGTCAAGTTCAACGACACCTGACGATACCGATGTGGTCAGCAACCCGACAATATCAGCTTCACGTCCTGCTAACCGGAGCATGCGCGGTTTGCCTCCACCAATCATCAAAGGGATATGTGAGGACTTGGGTGTGATATTCAGTCCATCTATCTGATAGTAATCGCCCTCAAAAGAGAATGGTTCATCACCTAACAACCCCTTGTATACGGCGATTGCTTCGTGAAGTCGACTAACCCGCACACCGTTTCGATCGTAGGTCATGCCCGCTTGCTCATACTCAGATTTTAACCAACCAGCACCGATGCCAAATTCAAAGCGACCACCAGAGAATGCGTTGATGGTTGCGATTTCTTTGGCAAGGATGGCCGGATGACGATAATCGTTACCGATGACCATTGTCCCGACGCGCAACGTGGTTGTCGATGATGCGGCCATCATCAATGCTGATAGGGGTGCATATTGGTCACCAAAAAAGTCCGGTACGAAATGATCACGGATGAGAAATGTCGAAAAGCCAAGCGATTCAATTTGTTGCACATGTTGAATCCACTCGGTTGGGGCTTTCATCTGTTCGTTGATGATACCAAAGCGAAATGGGTGCATGGGCTGTCTCCTCTATCTGTTGATAGCTCTAGCTTATCGCAGAGAGAAGACAGCAACACTCCGTTTATTGCGCGGGTTTATGCGGTTACAGGCTGTGGGATAAAGTTGTGAATCGCTTCGTTAGCATTGTTTTGATAGGTTTCATTGTCAAGGTCAGACATAATAGTGGCTTGATCAACCATATTACCGGTCACTCCTGGGTCAGGGCTCGCATAGAATTTCCCTGATTTGTAGGTTGCTGTATCAATGGCAACATCAACGTAGCGTTTTGCACCAGTTTCAAGGCTGTGGAACATGCCGATCATCATCATAATTGGCATCACGGCGTTTTTGAGGATGAACACAAGTGGTGCAGGCAACATGCTAAATACGTTCGTTCCAGCCGTACCACCGGGACTAACTGTGAGGAAGCGCATATTTGGATATTGTCGGGCAAGTGAGGACATCCAAAGTGTCGCGATGTATTTCACCCAACCGTAGGCTTGTTGACCATCGAATTTTTCCCCGAAATACGAGCCATCAGCAAGCGAGACAAATTCATCGACCGAGCCCGTTGACAAAACAGGGCGTGCCATACCCATCCGTGAGACACCGCGTGCTGCTTCTGAACCAACATAGATCGCTGATTGAGTCAGTTTGTTAGCTTTAAGCAGTTCGTCTACTAATACAACATGCCCGAGCACATTCGAAGCGAAAATTTGTGTCACACCCTCAGATGTAAGCGCACCGGGTGTTGTTCCACCCATACCACCTGCATTCATAATGAGTGTGTCGATTTGCTCTGGTAAATTTGCCACAGCTTGACGCACACCGTCTAAATCGGTTGTGTCAATAATAGCGGCTTCAAAAATAGACTTGCCTGTGACTTGTTCTAATTCTGTGATGGCTGCTTCGGCTTTAGCATGACTACGTGCGCCGATATATATTTTTTCAGTATCATTCAATAAGGCGAATTGACGTGCCGAATCTTTGCCTAGACCACTGTTTGCGCCTGTGATGAGTATATTTTTGACCATTGTGCATTCTCCCAAATCTATGTTTTTGAACGATCGTTCAAAAATTATCGCAAAAAACGAACCCCAAATTGAGGTCGATGCTTTTTAGACGACATGACACCACGATTTCATACCTAATTTACAAGATTTTTATACTATCTGCTGTTTCCTGACTTTTTGATGAGTGAATCTGAGCATGTGAGGAAAGCCTCATATAATTAAAAAGATGTAGATTATAAATATTCAAGGGAGATGACATGGATATTATCTGGATTGGGGTGGCATTCATTGCCGGATTCATCGCACAGATGTTTAAAATACCGACAATCGTGGGGTATTTGATTGCTGGTCTGGCACTGTCAGTTGTTGGGATCCCCGATAATAGTGACCTGATTAAAGATATTGGTGATCTCGGTGTGGCACTGCTTCTGTTTACCGTTGGTCTCCATTTACGCATTAAAAGCATCTTACAACCAGAAGTCTTGGGGGTTGGGAGCCTCCATCTTCTGATTAGTGGTGGTGTTTTTACAGGGATTGGAATGCTGGCTGGTTGGGATTTGACCGCAAGCCTATTAGTCGGTATTGCTTTAGGCTTTTCTAGTACGGTACTTACGGCAAAATCACTGGAGGCACGTGGCGAGATTAATGCCTACCACGGACGTATTGCTATCGGTGTGTTGATTTTACAAGACATTGTTGCCATTGTTTTGTTGGCAGTTAGTGGTGGCGGACAACCCTCACCATTAGCGATTGGTCTGGTTGGTCTAGTGATCTTACGTCCCCTCTTGATTCGCTTGTTGGTCATGAGTGGCTCTGAAGAATTGATGCTTGTCTACGGTCTTCTATTGACTCTAGGTGCGGGCGCACTATTTGAAGCTGTCGGACTGGATAGCAAGTTGGGTGCGTTGGTTGGCGGGCTGTTATTATCTGGGCATCCAAAAGCAGACGAACTCTATGAAAAGCTCTGGGGGTTAAAAGAAGTCTTCTTGATCGGCTTCTTCTTACAGGTTGGCTTGAGTGGACTACCAGCAGCTAGCGAAATTCCGTTATTGATCTTCTTGTTTGCGCTACTACCTGTTAAAGGTGCTTTGTTCTTCGGCTTATTCATTCGCTTCAACTTAACTGGACGGACTGCGTTTATGTCGAGTGTGGCGTTGACAGCGTATAGTGAATTTGCGTTGATTGTTGTCACAGCGGGTGTAGCAGGGGGTATGATTCCTGAAAGTATCCTGTCGATGGTGGCGTTACTTGTGACGATGTCGTTTATGGTCAATGCGATGTTGGGACGTTTTGCGGAAACCTTATGGTCACGCTTTGACAAAACAGCCGCCGAGGCTGAAAGTATCAACGAAAATCGCGAACGTATTCCGACGACCATTGGTAAGACACGTTATCTGATTGTTGGTATGGGGCGGGCTGGTACATCTGCCTACGATTACCTCAAACGACATAATCAGCGTCCATTGGGTATTGATGCTGATCCAGAGGTGATGGAACGTCACTTTGAACAGGGTAGACGTGTTATTTATGGAGATTCACAAGATAGTAATTTCTGGGGTGCGTTTGACATGTCTAATGTCAAAGCGATCTTGCTACTCATCCCTGATAAAGAACGTAAAATTGCAGCGACTCAACAGATTCGTGTTGCTGGTTATACCGGACATATTCATGCTCTCATCCGCTATGATGAGGATATAGACGATTTACTTGAAGCGGGTGTTAATGAGGCGACACAACCGATTTCACGCGCGGGACGTGATATTGCCGAAGCGCTTGTGTTAAACGATCCAGAGACGCAACTCAGCCCAGTCGCCTAAATAGATAGACAATGTTAGGGGATGATCGACAAATCATCCCCTCCACACAATATCTACCTAAACAAACCTCACCAAGTTTTAACAGCTTCCAGCACCTAGCTCATATATGATCGTCAGCGTATTGTCTGATTCATTGGTTTCAGGAATTACATTGTTCGAATCGATACTGATCACAATACTATGATCCTCACCTGTGAATGCACTCACTGTGATTGGGATAAAGCCCTCAAATGTTTCGCCTGCACCTAATTGTGGGAATGCACCAACTGTAGATTCAACCACTGTGCCGTCAGATGTGCGTGTATCGGTCACTGAGATTGTTCCACCTGCCGATGCAATGCCTGTGCCTGTATTTTCAACTGTTACAAATAGGGTGAAGGTCTCATTACAGGAGGGCGGATTCGGATCCAGCGACACATTATTAATGACGAGGTTTGCTTCGGTAGTCGGTGTTGGTGTGCTGGTTGGCGTATTGGTTGGAATCGGAGTTGGTGGTGGTGGTGGATTAATGCGTGGAACATTGGTTAAGTCACCCTCAGCACGAACGACACTCGGTGCAACCCAACCGCGTCGACCATTTGCCAATTGGATATAGTACCACCCTGTACCAAAGCTACTGATACCAATAATGGTTGCACTTTCTCCATTAAACAAGAACCCAATCCGATCATATTCTGTTGAATCACCACGGCGAACATTGGCATCTAATAACGATACAACCTGAGGTTGTCCACTATTTAATGATGTTGGGGTTGGAGCCAGTGTTGCGCGTTGCGCGGCAGCTGGTTGCGTTGGAATTGGTGTTGCGCCAGCTTGCTGTGTTAGTTGAGGTTCAAGGAATTCTGGGACATCATTTTCGACACGAATTGGGCTAACCCGTACATATTGTGGCACACCACTATCCGTATTGATCGTTAGACGCAATTCATATAAGCCATCGGGCGCAGTAAATGTGTTCCAAGTGCCTAATACGTCATCAATGATCGGTTCGAGTTGTGGTAATGTTGCTGGAAACCACGGACGCTCGTCGGATGGCAGTGCTGTTTCTGGATTGATGACTAACGGGCGAAATTCAATAAAATAATTGCGCATGGTCGGTAATGTGACTGTGCCCCGTATATCAACTGTCTCGCGCACAGCATATACAGGAGGCGGGAAACTGATATTCGCAGCTGGATTGATAAGGGTCTCATCATTCGGTTCAATTAAAACCGTACCGTCTTGTGACCATGCAAAGGGTATAACTAATAACCCGATAGCCAAAATCACAGCAAATAATCGTCGATTCATCAATGTGTCTCCTGTATGAATGATTACAATAGAACTATTTATAAACCGCTACACCGTGATTTCAATACGATTGCCATCAGGGTCTAGCACAACACTTTCATAATATCCATCACCTGTTGTACGCGGTTCGCCCTCAATTACATAACCATCGGTTCGTAAGCGTTCCGTCAGGGTATCAACTGCAGCTACACTTCCAATAGCCATCGCAATATGGATCCACCCAAAGGACTGTTCTACAGGGCGTTCGACGATGGATGGCATCTGCATTAATTCTAACCGTGCACCACTTTCAAATGACAAAAAATAAGATGAAAATTGACGCTTTGGGTTCGTGTATTTTTCATTAGAGACTGCTCCAAAATATGTCTCGTAAAATACACGACTCCGCTCAAGGTCTGGTGTCCATAATGCAACATGCTCGATTTTCATTATACTCGCTTTCAGTTTGTGTGGCTTGGTTGTCGGCAAATAAATACACCCATTAGTGAGGGAGAAAATAACTTGCCATCACGCGTAATGATGTCACTTGCAATTTGCTCGACTGTATCGGGTAATCGCTTCACACGGTCGATTTCTGGATTATTATCCACCAACAGATTGCGATACCGTCCAATTGTCTCATATTGGGTGCGGACTGAATGTGCATCATCAATCCATGTGTTGTCCTCAAAGTAGTGTGTTTCAACAGATTCGAAGTAAGGGGATAAGATTCCTGAACCATTTTCCATCGAAAACGGTGACGGGGGTTCAGGCTCATAATGAAGTCCAAGTTTGTCCATCGCTTGATAATGTAGGTCAATGATGAGCGGGTTAATTTTTTCGCTATTGGTTGAAGCAAGGAGGATGCCATCAGGACGAAGCACACGCGAGATTTCACTGACACCATGTGGAATATCATCGAGGTGATAAAGGACTTTATTCGCCATTACAATATCAAAGAATTGATCCACAAAGGGTAGTCCCTGAATATCAGCTGTTGCACCCATTATTGTTGTCTGTCGTTTTTGGGCTTCATCGTGGGCTGATAGCAACATGCCAGTGGATATATCGGTAATCACAGTATTTGCTGGATCAACATTATAATATTGCACGAGTAACCAGATAAATCGCCCCCATCCACCACCTGCATCGAGTATTTTGGCAGATGCCCAAGACGATACATGGTCTAAAATCCAACGTGTAAATGTATCACCTGCAAGTTGATGCTTATCCCGCAAATGATCACCACGGCTGTAATAATGCTGACCAGAATCAATTTGTCGTTTCATCTGTTGATTATTCATCACATATGTCTCCCTAGTTGACCCACTTATTCGTATTGTACAGCTAAATCGCTCAGTTTGTCTCATTATCGACACTTTTTACTAAGGTTATGTGTTATGAATAGTATGGATGTCCTGCTGGCAATGACGCCATACCAATTACATCATCCATCAAACTATATTTAGGAGCACACCATCATGAACACATTACCCCAATTCAAATCAGATTTAATCGCTGGTATGGATATACGACGCGAATCTGCCCAATCACTCGTTGAAGCAGTCAATCCTGACCTAAATGTTCATGATAACTCCGAATGGACAGCCAAAGACCTCATTGCCCATTTGACCGCATTCGAAGAAGATATGGTCGATGCCATACAAGCATTTATGGAGGACGAAAAATATCGACTGGATTTGCGCGGTGTAACTAACATCGACGACTTTAATGAGATGCGTCGGTTGGAACGTGCTGACAAAACGTGGGAACAAGTCATAAAAGAATGGAAATCAGCGCGGGATCAACTTCGGGGTTTGATTATTGCCTTTCCTACAGATCAGCTAGACATACCGTTCACTACGCCGTTTATGCAAAAATATACGCTTATGCAAGCGATCAAAGGGTGTGGTATCCACGAAAAAATGCACATTACTGAGATTAAGAAAGCTCTCGAAACATCGCAATAACGTGATAGCTGATTCTGATAGACCTCCGATACAATCAATGGTAGACTATTGTCGCAATCAGTCAGCCCAGAGGGAGTGTCATGTCTGTCACGCTACGTAAAGCAACAATCAACGATATAGGCGAACTCGCCGAGATGAACAAAGAACTCATTGCGGACGAGCGTAGTCGTAACCCGATGAATATCAATCAACTCGAATTGCGTATGCAAACGTGGCTAGATGGCAGTTGGTCAGCGATTATGATCTATAAGCATGATGTACTCATTGGGTATTTGTTGTATCAACAGCGGACAGATGAGCATTTTCCAGATCAGCGCATTATTTTTGTAAGACAATTTTTTGTGCAACGCACCTATCGTCGGCGGGGTATCGGGCGTGAAGCTTTTGAGCGGATTACAAAACAGTTCTTTCCCAGTGATGCACGGGTTATGTTGGATGTACTCGCGACCAATCCTGAAGCATTACATTTTTGGGAAGATATTGGGTTCACACAATATGCCATCCGGCTACAGCGTTAAAACCCACCCATCTATCGTGATAGATAGGTATCAACACGAAATCATACCGATGATAGCTGTATATTATTGGGGCTCAAGCCAATAGGTATCTCCTTGACCTTCTGCTGTCCAACCGAAGACGCCTCCATAATTAACGTACCACCATGCCAAGCCATCGTTACAAGTAGGTCCGGTTAGTACACGGAATTCGCCTCCTTCTGGGATTTCTCCAACGATGAAACCATCAGTATCAGCACGATGTCGCATATTATTTGATCCCAAGCCCGTAACGACTTCGCCTACCTCACCGACAACTAAGCGTGGTTGTAGACCATCACATAAGTCTGGCGTGGTTGTTCTCATATCGTCTGACAAACTCCGTCGCCATTGTGTCGGTCCCCATGTCGCCCCTTTAATGTTCATACCATCAATACCTGTTGTTGTAATCGGCGTCAGCGAACCTCTATTCCATAATGTCATCGATCCATTGCCTGTTTCGCCATAATTCAGCAACATCGCTGTTTCACCGTCTGGTGACAGCAACAACTCAAACTGACCATCGGTATCCGAAATTAAAAATTCTTCACCATCAGGATAGTCAATTAACCAATCTGCTTCAAAGCCATCTTCACTTGGCAAATAATGAGCGATAATGCCAGTCGGTGCAAAGCGATGATATTGTTCTAACTCACCTTCAAACGGAGAAGACCACTCAACCTGTGTATCGACAAGGTAAGCTACATCTGGCGCACCCGTTGATACATAAAAATAGGTACGGTCATCCATCTGGCTCCGATATTCGTCACGTACCCAGAATGACTGTCTTAGATATTGCTCTTCTTTTACTTGGATTGGCCAACGTAATGTCCCATCCGACTCATATACAAAGACCCCTTGCCAAAGCTCACCTGCATCGTCTAGTTGGCTAGTTAGGATTGCAATGCCATTATCCCAACTGACAACAAGTGGAGTTGGAATCCCATATTGTTCGGGAATATTCAGTGGATAGCTTTCTTGCTGATTAGATGAGAGGGTATGTATCACTAACTCGAAATCACCTGTTGGTTCTAGTAAATTGGTCCATGCAATCTGCCTACTGTCGGGTGACCATGTCGGGTAACTGCGGAGTAGTGCATAATTGTCTACACCTTCAACAAAAAAGCTCGCATTTGCAGGTTGTTGACCGATGTTAGTGGTATCTCCTGTGCTAATGTCATACACCCAGATATCATTCGGTAATATGCCACTCATCATGCCGACACGTTCAATCGCATCAATTGTAAGCTGAGCAGGGCGCGTGTAAGCGATATATTGCCCATCCGGCGAAACAATCGGTTTGCTGACTTGTCCGTGTGTTGTTAACTGAATAAATTCACCTGTGTCAGACTCCCATGTCCAGAAGTTTTGATCAATTCGGAGAATTAACGGGAAGTCTTGTTCTTGTCCAGCCACACCTGTAATACCAACTAACAAACTCATTATGATGGAAAGTAGTATTTTTTTAATCACCATGAAATTCTTGTCTCCATTGTTTGTGTCTGTGTCGATATGCAAAAACTATAACATGATGCTCAACGAGCAAGCTATAAAAAGATAGAAAAATTGTTTCGATGCTAGTTGTAACCTAAAACGACTAGGTCATGAGGTTATCTTTTATCCGACATAATAAACATATTTTAAAAAAATGACACATAATACATGTGTTCGGCTAGTCAAGTGGCTAGGCCGGATGCCTGTTATGAAACTATCCATCTGCATCGTGTAAATGTTGTTACAGTTCTGTATGCTTAATTTAACAATGGGATGGAATAGAGGATCATTGATGTCAAAGAAAGTTACGATTCAAATTCGTAGTGAAGATCTAAGTGTTGATGTCGTTACCGAATCCGAAGTTACACAACACATCATCCAACGTATCGAAAAGAATATCGAGGCAATCATCAATCGGAGTATCACGCATGATATGCGTGGACGGATCACATCAATCAATATGTCATTGAGCATGTTAGAACGTCATGTCTCTCCAGATGGACAAAGACATGTTCAACAACTGAAGACCCAAGTCGAAGATTTATCACGATTGTTAGAAGTGTTGTAATCAGCCTCTAACGACAACTGTGGTCCTGGTGTATCATCTACAGAGGCAATCATACGGAGTACACACCATGAAATTAGGCACTTATGTCGAAGTCAGACTTAAAAGCAAAAACATTGACAAGTCGATGAGCTTTTATGAGTACCTTGGCTATCGTAAGATTGGCGACGATGTGATGACAGACGGTAGCATCAATATTCGCCTGAGTGATGAAAATTTCACGAGCCCAACCCTGAGCTATATGGGGACAAGTAGTGATACGATTCGGGCAATTTTCAAAAATCAAAAACAGTCGGCACGGTCTGTCCAAAATGCCGAATTCAAAAGTTTAAATAGACTCACTGTATCCATTGACCGTAACAAGAGTAAGGTCAAAATGCCTGCTGGAACGCCAGTCACACGCACCCCAATTTCCCGATTGGGTCGATTCGGCGAATTCAGTATTCCGGTAAAGAGTGTTGCCCAAGCGGTTATCTTCTGGGCAAAATTAGGCTTCGAGCCTCTCCACATTGCTAAAATCCCCTACCCTTATAGTATTATGTCTGACGGCTTGATTGTGATTGGGTTACATCAATCGGGCGATTTTGATGACTTCACGATTACATATTTCGCTGATGATATGCAAAAACGGGTGACGACCCTTGATGATGAGGGGCTAGAACTTCATCCTATGAAGTCCCGCACCACACATGATACCTATGATAATGCTGCTTTTCGTTCCCCTGATAATCAACAATTTTTCTTATTTAATAGCGATGTCTAAACCACTTTAACGTTAGGACGTGCTATTGCACAGTAAGATAAAAGAGAGCGGTCATCAATTAGAAAAGAGAGTGTTATGCGTGTATCGGCTCGATTGTTTGTAATTCTGTGCATGTCATTATTTATGTTAGTCGCCTGTGATAGCTCCGATGACGATGATTTCTCGTCTCAGTCTGCTTCGGACGATCTAGAAGGTCGCATCGTATTTCAGTCCAATCGTAGCAATCAGCTAACCGTCTATATGATGGATCCCGATGAAGATGAGATTGAACAATTAACACAAGGACGCGACTCGCATCCCGATTTATCATCAGATAGTCGGATTGTTTATGAATCGATCAGTGGTGACCAACAAGACCTCTTTTTAATTACCGATGAAGGCGAAACACCACGTAACCTCACCCGTACCGATGATGCGTGGGAATATCATCCTTCGTGGTCTCCAGATAACACACAAATAGTCTATGTGTCGGATCAGGATGGCGATGAAGAAATCTGGGTCATGTCTTCGAGTGGTTACGGCCAAACGCAACTGACAGATAACGATGTCTTTGATACCCAACCGGATTGGTCGCCCGATACATCACAGATTATCTATCAATCGAATCTAGATGGTGATAATGAGTTGTATCTGATGGATGCAGACGGCAGTAATATTGCCGCACTGACAGATAATGACAACGAAGACCTTGCGCCAGAATTTTCGCCTGATGGCTCGTTGATTGTATTTGTATCGGATCGAGATGGTAACAACGAACTCTATACGATGACACCCGATGGTGAGACAGTTACACGCCTCACAGACAATGACACCGATGATAACCACCCGACATGGTCACCTGATGGTGAGTGGATTGCGTATCAGTCTATGGATGGTAGCAATGTCGATATTTATATCATCAAAGCAGATGGAACAAATATAATGCGTTTGACAGATCATCGTGCTATCGACAGTGACCCATCATGGAATACAGATTAATCGGGTGTTCATAATTTTTGTTGGCATGAACTGATAACTATGTTCTACAATATAATCATTGAGCCAACTTGTATCTAATGATGTTGTGGTTTGATATTGGATTGCTAGAACTTATTATTTATTTTCGAAGGTCATGCCAATGAATTTACCAGCACATATTATTGAAGCCAAAATAGACTTAACTGAACATATCCCATTGCACGTCTACTTAGTCAAAGGTGAGCATTACGCTGTCTGGATTGATAGTGGCGTAAAAGATATGTTTCCACTTTTTGTCGAGACGATGCAAAAAGCGGATGTCGCCCCTGAAAATTTACGGTTTATCTTGCATACGCATTCACATCATGACCATATTGGTTGTAATGGACAGCTCAAAGCGCACACAGGGTGTCTGATTGCAGCACACCCGCATTATGCCAACTGGCACAGCGATTTTGAGGAACATTATCACGAATTTTCGCGTCCATTCCCACATCTCATTCCGGATACACCTGAACTCCGTGCTGAGGTGTTAGATATTCTTGATGAGCCTGCGCCTCTTGATTTGCAGATTGATGAAGGCACAGTATTTAACCTTGGTGGTGGCGTGACATTAGAGGCATATAGTTTTCCGGGGCACCTGCTAGCAGAATTGGGATGGTTTGAAGCATCATCACGCACCCTAATTCTGGGTGACGCAATCACCGGATTAGACTGGGAACTATTTCATAGTCATCTCACTGTGCAAGGCTACCGCGATAGTATCGACAAAATTGCTCGCTTACTCGATGAACTAAATGTCGAACAGGTATTATTTGCACACTTCCCACCGATGACACCAGATGAAACCCGTGAACTTGTTAAAAAAGCGCATCAATATATCGACGATGTCGAATCGACATTGATTCGTTATTGCGCCAGCCAAGATACGGTCACATTAGCTGGAGCATGGGAGACACTTTGCAACCGTATGGAACGTCTGCAAGAATTCCGATCCTTAAATATGGTCTATGCACATATTCAGGATTTAATTGAGCGTGGCATTCTACGCGAAGTTGATACAGAGACCTATCAAATTCGCTGATAAAGGAAATGCTGTTTTTCTAAACAGTACGATTTGTAACTAAACGGACGCGTTTCTGTGCGTCTGAAATATACTTAACGATAATCTATTTTAAGGACAAAACATGTTAGCGTTAGACGGAATAAAAGTAGTTGATTTTACACAGATGATGTTAGGTCCATGGGGGACACAATTTCTTGGGGATATGGGTGCGGATGTCATCAAGGTGGAACGCCCCAAAGTCGGTGAATGGGAGCGTGGCTTGGCAGCCATGGGTGAATTACTCGGTGACGATAGCCCATACTTCATCGCCATGAATCGCAACAAAAAGAGCATCACAGTCAACTTAAAAGATGACCGTGGCAAGCAGATTATTTACGATCTTGTTAAAGATGCTGACTTGGTGACTGAAAACTTCCGCCCCGGTGTACTCGATAAACTCGGGCTTGGATATGAAAAACTCAAAGAAATTAACCCCTCGATTGTTTATGTAGCGGGTAGTGGTTACGGACCAGATGGACCCTATGTACATAAACCGGGGCAAGATTTGTTGATCCAGTCTTTATCCGGTCTCGCATCACAGACAGGTAAAGCTGATGATAATCCGACCCCGATGGCGACCTCATTTGTCGATGCGTCGACTGCACTTACGCTTGCATTTTCGGCGATGGTTGGATTATTCCATAAAGAACGCACCGGACAAGGACAACGTATTGACGTCAGCTTATTTAACACAGCGATTGCGCTCCAATGTCAGGAATTAGCTGCATTCATGAACCTGTCGAAACGTTGGCAACGTAGTAGTAGCGGTATTGGTAGCCCGTGGTTATCTGCACCATTTGGGATTTATCAGACACAAGATGGCTATATGGCAATCTCGATGAACTCACTCACTGTATTAGGTGAATTGATAGAAATGCCTCAACTTGCAGATTATGACACCGAGGAATTGGCATATGAAAAACGCGACGAACTCAAGCCGATGATTGAAGAACGTATCCGCACCAACACCACCGACCACTGGTTGGAACTTCTCGGTACGCGCGATATGTGGTGCGCAAAAGTTCAAGATTTTGATGACCTAATGGTTGACCCGCAAGTTGCACACAATGAATTAATTCAAACTGTGGAACATCCAATTGCTGGTGAAGTCAAAGTGATCGGTATCCCGATTAAATTCAGTGAGACTCCCGGTACGATCCGCCTTAATCCGCCCACTGTCGGACAACATAATGACGAAGTATTAGCAGAACTCGGTTATAGCGACGAGCAAATTGCGACATTCCGTGACGAAGGAGTTATCTAATCATGAGCCTTGTTTTACGCGAAAACTATAGCGATGAGGTTGTCATCCTAACATTCAATCGTCCCGAAAAGATGAATGCCCTCAACACTGATTTGCTGGATGAATTTATGGCACACATGGCAGACATCGAACAAGACGATGCTGTACGGGTTGTGATATTCACCGGAGCTGGTGAAAAGTCCTTTATTGCGGGCGCAGACATCGCAGAGTACGCTGACGGTAATCGCGATGCGTTTATTGCCTTTCAGTTCAACGGGCGTAGGGTCAACGACTATATCGAGCAATTCCCCAAGATGACAATTGCAGCGGTTAATGGCTATGCGCTCGGCGGTGGGTTCGAAATTGCGCTGTGTTGTGATGTGATCGTGGCGAGCACCAATGCACGTTTTGGATTGCCGGAAGGATTACTCGGGTTGTCACCTGGTGGCGGCGGCACACAACGCCTTGCTCGTGCTGTCGGACGGTATGTTGCGGCTGATGTTCTCCTCAGTGGTAATCGTCTATCCGGACAACGTGCCTATGAGTTGGGATTTGTTTCGGCGGTGACTGAGTTGGATGATCTCATGACGACTGCCCTGAAAAAAGCCGACTATATGCTCAAAATTGCGCCACTGGCTGCACAAGAAATGAAGAAACTCCTGCGCATCAGTATGGATGCGGCATTACCCACAGGATTATCGCTCGAACAAGAGGTGCTCTTTCGGTTGTACAGCTCACATGATGGGTTAGAGGGCATTAAAGCATTTGTCGAAAAACGTGATCCAAAATTTAAAGGGAGATAAACATGGGACGTTTAGACGATAAAGTAGCTGTTATTACGGGCTCTGGTACAGGCATTGGCGAAGCGATAGCTATAGCGATGGCAAACGAGGGTGCAAAAGTTGTTGTGAGTGACATCAATGATGAACTTGGTGAAGCATCAACCGCAAAAATTGTTGAGGCTGGCGGACAAGCTGTCTACCAACATGCTGATGTTAGCAGTACTGATGATATGTCGGCATTAATTGACAAAGCCATCAGCGAATACGGCAAGCTCGACATCCTCGTGAATAATGCTGCCGTTGCTATACCCGGTACGGTCGTTGATATTTCCGAAGAAGATTGGATGAAAGTCCTTAACATCAACCTGACGAGTGTGTGGCGCGGGATGCATTTTGCGATTCCGCATATGCTTGAAAATGGGGGGGGCTCGATTGTGAATATCAGTTCGATGCAATCATTAAAGGGCTTTAAAGGCTGGTCGGCTTATGCGACTGCTAAGGGTGGTATCAATGCCCTGACCCAACAAGCTGCTCATGAATATGCACCACAGAATGTACGGATTAATGCCGTCGCACCCGGTACAATCATGACACCACTAAACGAAAAGGTCTTTGAAGATTCCGACGATGCTGATGCACTCATCGCCAACTGGAATAGCATCCATGCTCTAGGACGCTTCGGACAACCGGATGAGGTCGCGCAACTCGTGTTGTTCCTCGCATCCGATGAGTCATCATTTATCACAGGTGAAATCATCCGTGTTGATGGCGGTATGATGATCAAAGGCGACTAGTCTCTGTATATAATGAAAATAATAACGGGCAGTAGTTTTACTGTCCGCCCACTTAATATTTTTATTCGATATAAATCCTATTAAATAGAAAGCGAAATAACTTATGTCACATGTCACCTCCGAAATGATTGAGCAATTTAAGCGTGATGGATTTTTTATTTTAGAATCTGTCATCCCTGATGACGTATTACAGGCATTACGTGACGAATGTATGCGGTATATCGCTGTGTTTGATGCAGAGATGGAAGCCAAAGGGTTAAAGACCGAAGGCATCAACCACTATAAAAAACGTTATTTTGTCGCGAATCGTAGTCGAGAAAGTTCGGTGATGACGTACTTTTTGTTCGGTGAGTTGATGGCGGATATTGCCTCGGCGACACTTGGCGATAATGTCTATCTCTTTAATGAACAGTATGTTGTAAAAGCCGCCGACACGGATACCAAGTTCGCATGGCATCAGGATTCCGGTTATGTCGGGCATTATCACGTGCCGTATCTATCATGCTGGTGTGCGTTGGATGATATGTCAATTGAAAACGGAACAATCTATGTCTTGCCGTATGGCCGTGATGGACGAAATACAAGTGACGAACTGATTACCCATGTCGTCGATGAAGATACCAATGACAAGATTGGGTATCATGGTGATGACCCCGGTGACCCTGCGATTGTTCCCGAAGGTAGTATTGTTGTTTTTAGTAGCCGTACTTTCCATCGGAGTGGTTCAAACACCACCGATAGCTATCGCCGGAGTTATCTCGCACAATATTCAGCCGAGCCGATTATGAATAAAGAAGGTACAGAATTTTGGCAGCGTGCTGATCCTGTTGTCGAAAATGGCAAGCGGGTTATGGGTTAGGCTATCAGTGATTGAAAATAATCCTCTACTCGATAATGTCATTAAATGGGCAGATGACAACGACAACATCCGTGCTGTAGTCGTTACGGGGTCGTTGTCGCGGGATGATGGGTCAACCGATGAATACTCTGACCTTGATGTAGAAATTATTGTCCACGAATTTACTGATGCGTTGCTACAAGGCGATTGGATACATAACATCGGCGAGGTTTGGATCAAATTTCCTGCTGATGAGCAATCACGCTTTCGGCTCATATGGTTTGCTGGTGGAAAAAAGGTCGATTTTCAGTTGCAGTTAGTTGAGGATATTCAACAACGACGCGAACTATCCGATGAGCATAAACGCGGGTATATCGTCATGCTGGATAAAGATGACCTCTACGCCAATTTACCGCCATCACCACACATTTTCCCACAACCCGATCCACCAACAGCCCATGAAGTCCATGAAATCATCAATGAATTTTGGTTTGAATCGATCCATGTCGCGCAGTTTATCCGCCGCCGTGAATTTTGGGTGGTTAAATTCCGAGATTGGACGATGAAATCAGACTTGCTTCAATTGATGGAATGGCACACACGATTGAAACTCAATAATACTGTTAACACATGGTTGATTGGTAAGCGTATTCATCAATGGGCAGATGCGGATACCTACGATGCCATTCAAAAAATCTGGGCACATTGGGATGCGCAAGATTGTTGGGAGAGCCTACTCACGCAGATTGACTTGTTTCATCAGCTAGCGCAAGATGTTACCCAACAACTCGATTATTCGTACCCTAAAGAGACCTATGATGAAATCATCGCATATATTCGCAGTTTGTATGATGAAGACAAGCAGTTGAAATAACACTACATGATGCAGGAGAGGGTTTATATTCCATCTCCTACAGACAGAGTTCTCAATTTTAAACCTAGGTTTTAAGCTTCTACAGCGCGATGCTGACGTGGCAAAAATAGTGCAAGTATACCTGCCGCCGCAATCAAAAATGCGACAATTTGGAAGGTTGTTGTCAGTCCGATTTGATCGGATACCGCACCAATGATGAAACTACCGATGGCACCAGTCCCGAAGATAAACCCTAGGATTGCACCCGATGCAAATCCTTTGCGCATTGGGATAAGGTCTTGAGCAAGAACAACGATAATACTATGTGACCCACCGGATAAACCACCAGCCGCGATGGCCAATACAAACGCAAACGCTCCATCGAAGGCAGGTAATAAAAAGAATGCAGGTGCAGAGGCAAGCATACTCCACATCATCACTTTACGACGGTCATAATGATCCGCGAGGCGGCCAAATGCGACCCCTGAAATTGCTGACGCAATCCAGAACGAGCTCGTAATCGCGCCATATGCTGAGGGATCCCAACCTTTTTGTTCGAATAATACAGGAATAAAAGCCACCGACCCCGGTTGTCCTAATCCACGTAGAATAACCATCGCACCGAGGATCAAGAATGCCATCAGTGGGAAATTTGATGCACCGTTAAGGTCACTTGTTTTCGCTTTTGCGGGGTCTTGACGCGGTTGTTCACGAGTTGCTGGAATGCTCGTGATCATCAGGAAGATACCCGGTAATGAGATCAATGCCATCAGGAGGATCGGTAAGACATTATCTTGATAACCAAAGTAGGGTAGGCTAGCAAGTTCACCAAAACGCCCGATAAGATTGGGATTAGCAGTATCTAGTAGAACACCTGCAATCGTTGGGCCGAGTGCCAACCCGATTTGTCCCATCATAAAGAAGATCGCAACATTTGTTCCGGAGCGTTCTTTATCTGCTTCGGCTGCATGGAGTGATCCAACCGGATGCAGTGCTCCGCTTCCAACCGCTGCAATGACAAATGGGAAGAACATAAGCCAATACTGTCGCGTGATAGCGGCTAATGCAATCGCCAAGGTGAACATCGCCACATGAAAGGCTAATCCTAATGAGCCAATCCAGCGTCCACCAGATTTATCAGCTAACCAACCAAAGCCCGGTTGGGTGATTGCCCCTGCCATTTGTGCTAAACTCACAGCCAAACCGATCTGAGTATTGCTCATTGGGAGAATGCTAGCACTCAAAAAGGCGAGAATTACAGGACCCATTGAGGCGAAAATATCATTCGTGAGATGCCCGAATCCCACAGCCCAGAAGAGGCGATTTTTTAGACGCATATATTGTCATCCTACGGTTGGAAAAATTTTTTCAACCATAGCAGATTCATCATTAATGTAAAAGACAACATTTGCTGAGAGAACAGAACACATCAAGACAATGTCATCGCTATGTGATAAATAGATATGACAGACCACACTTAAATTACACGTTAAATTACCATTAGTTAAGGAGTTAATCCTCCGAAATATGACAGTTTACTAACTTTAGTCAGTAATTTGACTATCATCTATTGATAGTTTTAGTGACAGATGATATGATTACTAACAGTAAATATTCGAATTTCTTACAGAGCATTAACCTAGTGTAAAGGTTCTACAGATTATAAGAAATTTTGATATATACTGTGGATAATCGTGATCTTATTAATGAAAAAACTTAAGCTTAAATACACCGTTGCAAATTGAGTTTTTACTACTATAATAGGTCACTAAGGCTCATAATAGTTTCAAGGAAGGTAACACATGGTGGTTCAAACAACCCGACTCGAAACTATCTTAAAAATGCTTTTGCAACAAAAAACAGGTAGTCTCGAGCCGCCCGCAAAAACTTTTGATAACCGCGTTGAAAATCTAGCCTACCACCTGTCTAACGAAGGTGTGGTGGTGCTAGTTGGGGAACTACACCCAACTCAACGCAGTGAATGGAGTATGCATCTTCAATTACTAATGCATACTTACACCGAGCTGTACTATTTGCTCAACAACGGGCTGTACAACTCCACCGACACACCAGTAGCTTATCTGGCGGATCAAAAATATCCGATTGTGGTGGTGTTTGAAGCAAAGACACTTATTGTCGTGCGGGTACTGACTGACCTAATTATCCCATATATTGCATTGCGTCAATCCGACAACATGGCATCACGAGCTGAGTTGCGCGGGATTATTGACACAATACTTGAGGAACTAGGTGCATCGCATATCGACCTAGCAAAGAAACAGTACATTCGTAATACAGGCATTCAATGCCTCCAGACCTTATTACAATCGGATCTGAAGCAAGCATCATTGACCAACTTCAGCCAAGCATTCTTGATTGATACTGGTTTGACACAAACACAGGTCTCCGAGACAAAGCGTCCGTCTACAATTCCAGGTTTGGATTCACAAAAAGCTGCGACCCGTCAGATGCCTGTTGCATCACCAAAGAACATTATCCCACTTCCACCGCTTCCACAGCGTAGGAAAGATAATGATGATGACAATACAGCTGGTGGTTTAATCGCTCGCTTCCTAAATCGGGGCTGAAAAGCAGGCGAAAAGCTAGACGATTCGTCCTAAAAACCAAACAGGAAACGGCTCAAATGAGTCGTTTTTTGTATTTAAGAAGCTATTTAACAGAACAAATAAACTATAATTATGCTATAATTAGTTTATCTATGTGTATATAAACAAAGCAAAAACTAACATGCAAATTAGCATATTTTCATTTTTTTCAGGGGCTGGATTTCTTGATCTCGGATTTGAGGAGACAGGATTTCAGGTCGATTTTGTGAATGAAATTCATCAACCGTTTTTAGATGCTTACAAGTATTCGCGTTCGAAACTAAATGCAAAACAACCTGTTCACGGGTATTTTGACTGTGATATTACGTCATTTTTAAATGGTAAGTCTTGGACTTTGCGTGAAATGATGTGGGAGTCTCGACGAAATTCAGATCTTATTGGGTTTATAGGAGGACCTCCATGTCCTGATTTTTCTGTTGGTGGTAAAAATAGAGGTAAATCAGGAGATAAGGGTAAATTATCTGATGCGTACGCCGAGATTATTATCCAACAACGCCCAGATTTTTTCGTATTTGAAAATGTAAAAGGATTATGGCATACAAAAAAACACCGAGAATTCTATGAAGAATTAAAAACAAAATTGGCGCGATCTGGTTACATTTTAACAGAGAGATTAATTAATTCGATCGAATATGATGTCCCGCAAGATAGAGAGCGGATTATATTAATCGGATTTCAATATCATGTGATTCGCGATTTAAATATTGATTTATTAGATACTAATCAGTTACCTGAAGATGCTTTTCCATGGACTACTCATACTAGTCGTACTGTAGACAATATCTTTAATCGCCCATGGCCCGAAACAGCACCTTATAGCCCTGACATAGATCGTCAACCTCCTAATCGAATTTTAAAAACATTGACAGTTGAACATTGGTTTAATGTTCGAAATAGAACTGATGAACATCCAAATTCAATACATCACTTCAAACCACGTGCTGGTCTAAGTAAGTTTGAATCTGTTGAAGAAGGAGATGTATCGCGAAAATCTTATAAACGCTTACATCGTTGGCGTTATTCTCCTACAGCGGCTTATGGAAATAACGAAGTCCATATACATCCATATCGCCCACGCCGTCTTACAGTTGCAGAGGCTCTTGCAATTCAGTCACTCCCTAAACAATATGAATTACCAGATGATATGTCATTGACAAATATGTTTAAGACTATTGGTAATGGAGTGCCTTATTTAGCTGCTAAGGGGCTAGCTAAGACTATTCACGGTTTTGTGGAGCAATAATTTGGGTGAACTAACGCTTCAAAAATTAGTGGTGGAAATTAATAGACTACCCCGTGATATAACATTTCAATCTGTTGGGAAAAAATCGCAGTATAGACTTCATGATGTAGTCTTACCAAACGGACCTATATTTGTTGAACGCAATAACAAGATTGCGAGAATTAGTACAAATCAGTTGGCAACTATTGCTCTAGCATGTTCTAATCGACCTAATTATCCATTACATGTAGATCGTTTATTTAGTGCAGGTGGCAATACAAGATCCGCATTGGAAACAATTATAGCAAACACTGCAAATTTTTTTGTCTGTAAAGTACAAAGAATTGACAACTATACTGGGGAAATCAAATCAGAACAAAGACATTTTATGTATTGCCCCGATGAAATTCATCCAATTGGGGAGATTCATTATAAAGAGTACGATTCTATAATCTCCGAGGTTGAAGTTGGTGTAGAATTTGGTGAAATTAGCTTTTCTAATACGACACTAGCTGATGAGTTCAACAATATTGAAATCAAGCGGACTCATACACAAATCCAAATTGCACTTATAGAAATTGGTAATGCGCTTAACTTCAATACATGGATAGCCAAGAATGACCAATCTATTGAATATAATAATTCACCTTTAAAAAACCATGATGGGGTGATTCAAACATTAGATCATGTAGAGATATTATTCAATAACAATATTAAACAAGCTGCTGAGTATGTTGACTGTATTTGGTTTACTAAAGATGGTAAACATATACCAGCAGTGATTGAAATTGAACACTCTACTGGGGTTACTAGTGGCATGACACGTATGAGTAAATTGCATAGTGAGATGCCATCTATGCGAACACAATATGTTATTGTTGCTCCCAATGTGTTACGAAATAAAGTAGTTACTGAGGCAAATCAAAATATTTTTAGTAGTATATCTGTGGGTTATATGCCATACTCAACAATCAGAGAGTTATATGGTTTAATTCAAAAATATCACATTCAAGGAATCAATCATAAATTTATAGAATCCTTTATAGAACCTATAATTGTTGAATTATGAATAGATTGATATTGATCATCTATTGTTTCTTTTTAACTGTGCCGATCCTTGCGCAAGAAACTGACCTACCGGACGAAACAACAGGTATTGAGCCCGGAACAGTTATTAGTGGTCGGATTGATGACCGTAATCCACGCGACATCTATTATATCGATGGGCTACGGGGCGAGGTGATTCGGTTTGAGCTCAACGCAACTGGCGGTACGCTGGATCCTGTATTGAGTGTTTTTGATAACACCGGAACGATGGTGCTCTATCGTGATGATACCAATGGTAATTTGAACATCGAACAAAATTTACCGCTAACAGCATCTGGTCGCTATTTTGTTGTGGTCGGACGCTTCGGATATGGTTTAGGTGCGACTGCTGGTGATTATGAATTGCGGATGGAGCGCACGGGGGTTTTGTCGGAACAAGGGAGTACGTTACGTTATGGTGACTCGGTGATTGATACCATTAGCGATACCAACCCGCAGGTATACTATACATTCCAAGCCAACCAAGGCGACTTGTTGACAATCTCGATGGTACGTGCATCGGGTACACTCGACCCATATATTCAAATTGTCAGTAGTGATCGCTTTGTCATTGCGGATAACGACGATCAAATTGGTGCCGATACACAAAATGCACGCATTGATACGCTACTCATTGAGCAGACAGGTACATATGTGGTGGTAGCCACCCGTTATGGCGGGGTTGCCGGCGATAGTGCAGGGACGTTTGCACTGACCATAGATGAAGCCGAAAATAGTGGCATTGGTAATTCATCACTCGCGCCTTTGCCGATTACCTACGGCGAAACCATCGAAGCCAACTTAAACAACCAACAATACGAGCGGTTCTATACATTTAATGCTCGCCGTGATGACCTGATTAGTATCGGGATGCGACGAGGTCAGTCGGGGCGTTTAGATAGTTACATTATTTTAGCCAATGCGGGATTTTTGCCAATTTTAGAAGATGATGACGGTGGGACAGGACAAAATGCCTTAATCTCAGATTATCGGATTCCAGCAGATGGCACATACTATATCATCGCCACACGGTATAGTGGCAAGGATGGAACATCAGAGGGTGATTTTGTCCTGACATTTGAAACGTCAGGCAACGCATTTGATAGTGTTCCAGAAGGTGTGACAACGCTTAATTACGGAACGAGTGTGACGGGTAATATCAATGTTGATAACCTCGAGGACTTATATGCATTTTATGCGACACAGGGCGATACAATCACCATTTCTATGAATCGTAGTGATGGCAACCTCGATACAGTTGTGGAATTACTTGATAACTTGCAGCAGCGGATTTTACGCGATGATGATGGAGGAAACGGTCAAAATTCACGAGTTGAGCGTTACAATATCCCATATACGGGATTGTATTACATCCGTGCGCAACGATACGATGGTGCGAACGGTGACCCAAATACGTCAGGGTCGTACGTCTTGGTATTAGCTGAACGTTTCGATTAAAGATAGAGTGGTTGGACGGCAGGAATTGCCTACCGTCATTTCGGTGTGTTACATCTGGTAGTCGCCATTAACGCGCACAATTTTGTGGCTGTAATTCTCGACATATTCCATTAGCTTATCTTGCAAATCTGCCCAATCGTCACTGGTGATGATATCGCGCATAGCGTCTTCATCTTCTGCGAGCGCGCCTGCCATAATTTTAGGAACATCGGAGTTTGTATAAACACTATACCATGCCTCAATCGGGGTTAGACCGAGCTTGGTTGTATTGGGTACCCACTCACGCATAACAAACTCAAAATATTCTTGGTCTAAGCCGGGTTTGATATTCCAATTCATTAAAATTTTGATCGTACCGTTACGCATCGTCTACTTCTTTCAATGATTCAGCGAACACTTAATTCTAACACTATACTACAGAATACCCGTAAGAGTGTTGGAATTGCATCAGTATTAGCTTAGGTTGGGTTCGAGTAGAACAACTTGGGTTTGCTCTGGCAATCCACTGGATGTTACACGTAAGGTATCGGTCTGTTCCGCTTGGCTCACACCCATCGCTTTCAAAAAGCGGTCGACATTATCCAATTCGATGTTTAATCCATCAATTGCATAGTGCATCGGGACAACGTAATGTGGCTCGACTAATGCAATCGTTTCTGCTGCATCTGTTGCGGTTAAACCATGTCCGCCACCGACAGGTACAAGTAACACATTGACTTCACCGAGTTGCTCGATGGTGGATTGATCGGGGACTTTCTGCAAATCGCCGAGATGTAAGACTGTCAAGTTATTGGGATAGACAAACAGGTAGGCGACATTTTCATAGATAATGTCATTTTCCTCGTCATAACTATGCATCGCAATTCCTGTGATGAATAGCTCACCGACTTCATACTCACCCGGTCCACCGAGGACATATTCATACCCTTTAACTAGTTCAACTGCATTATGCCCCGGTTGGTCATGGCTAATGCTCACCAAATCTGCTTTGAGCTTGAGTTCTGGTAGACCAATAGATGGGTGATAAGGATCAGTCACAATTGTTGTTTGGTTGCGCTCGGTAATACGGAAGCAACTTTGTCCATACCATGTAATATCCAAGATGATTTTCCTTTTGATAATCCGCAAATATGTTCTAATTATACTTGATTTTCAATTTTGACACAGGGTATAGGTCAAATGCGATCATCGAATAACCACATGTTATACGCTATGCTTGTTGGGCAAAGAATTGTAGCACCTTATCCACAGTGATGCCCTGTAAACTGGGGACAAGTTTATCAGCTTCACCAACAATATCTGGCGAGCCAATACCAATCGTGTTAAATCCAGCAATTTTGGCGGCTTCAATGCCTGCTTCAGCGTCTTCGAACACGACGATGTTTTTGGGGGCAATCCGCAGACCACCTGCCACCCATAGAAAAACATCTGGGGCAGGTTTGCTATTTTTTACAGAATTTCCATCTCCGATAATATTAAACCGATCGACTAATTCGAGTTTTTCGAGCACAGGAAGTGCATTACGGCTAGCTGACCCAACACCAATCTTGAGATTATTTGCTAACGCATCATCAATCAATTCACGCACACCTGGCAGGCAGTCATCCGGTGTCATAGTCTGTAGATGTTGATGGTAGTATGCATTTTTGCGGTACATATAATCTTGTATGGTGTCTTCCGGTAATGTTTTACCTTTGAGCAATTTCATTAAGCTCTCGCGCCGTGAGATGCCACGCAACTGTTCATTATCCTCGCGCGTAAATGATAATCCCTCTTCATCTGCTAATTGTCGCCACGACAAATAGTGAAATTCACTGGTTTCGGTTAGTACACCATCAAGGTCAAAGATAAAGCCCTGTATCGCAGTCATTGATGTCCTTTGCGGTTTGGTTTCAGTAATGTATCCATTGTAGCTGAATTTGATGGACAATCTACTCAACAGATGATGGTTATGTTTTAGAATCGACAGAATTTGCCTTGCGTAATTGAATTGCCTTACCTGAAGGTGAACCCGCCAGTAGACCATGTAAAATCTCGAGCATGGCATCAACTGGAATAGGTAAATCTTTGACCAATTCGCCAACACTTGCGTTGTAGTCTGCTTCGATTTGATTTAACTGTGGCATGATTGCCTGTGCTTTGTCGGATAGCGATAATCTTACAGCACGACCATCAAGCGCATCACGGGTGCGGGTGATGTAACCCGCATTGACCATATTCTTTACAAGACGGCTCGGACTGCCTGTTTCACAAACGAGTCGTTCCCCTAATTCTGATAGCGTGAGCTGATCGAATTGATCAAGTACCTGTAATACTTCGGCTTGTGCCGGAGTCAAATCGAGGGGACGGAGGACTTCGGTCAATTGTCGATTACCGTCCCGTTGAATCGCTAAAATTAAATAGCGGAGTTCTTCTGCTGGTGTCATGAATCTCGCCTCTAAATAGATGATGTGTCATCTATTATGGCAAAAAAATAGTTGCCTCGCTATAGTGTTGTTCTAAACGCTGTGCCGACTCGGGATCATGCGATGGCAGTATCACGCTTGTTTGCATCTGCGATGTTTGTCGTAAGCGCGCCATCGAGTCTTCAGCTAATGAGATATTGTTAGTTACACCATCTGTAGTGCCATCAACTAAAGCAGATTCGCTATAGGCCGCATCACCGATGACCATCATTTGCACATCATTTTCTATGTAGATGACGGACAGATGCCCCACACTATGTCCAGCTGTCGGCACAAGCACCAGATTGTCATAAAGTCTATAGCTGGAGTCAAATGCCCCATATGCGCCTGAATCAAATGTGATTGTTTTAGGAACAAAGCCGTCAAACCAACGTTGATTGAGGTAACCACCCATGCGTCCTTTTAGCCCTGTTGCTACATTCCATTCAGCTTGCGAGACGATAAAGTCTGCATTGGGGAAGTGGTGTAAGCCTCCATCGTGATCTTGGTGTAGGTGTGTCAAAATAACGGTATGCACATCATCTGGGTTAAGCCCTTTCGCACGCATTTGCATATCAATTTCTTGTTCGCGTGATATATCAAAATACGCCGCACGTTGCACCAATGGCATATATGGTGGGAAATAGACTCGATCATTCGCATTAGTGGCAATACCTGTATCAATCACAATCAGCCCGCTATCATGTTCGACAACAAAGCACCAGATCGGTAGCCAGCTTGTGTGACGTTTATCCAATAATGTGTTTGTAAGCCTCCCTAAACCCTTGCCCTTACCGACTAACCAGTTCTCTGTAATTTTGACATAGCCTGTTGTAAATGCGTGAATCATATCGTGTCTCCCTAAAATAGATGACGTGTCATATAAATTAAATGTCATCATACTAAATATAGATGACATGTCAACTAATTTTTACAAGTTTTTATAAGTTGCTTGCTCATTCGCTTCTATTGGAAGTTATGCAATGAATCGTGTGATTCATTATGACAGGTGTAGGGAAACATCCAACCGAGTACACACTCACTATTTTAGGGAGATGTAGTTGAGCTAAGATTGCAATTTGGAGTTAAGAGAGCCTGAAACAATCTAACCGCGTACAATGTCGAGGTCAATTCCCCAGACACGCACGATACCCGCGCCGTTCCCACTGGCCAAATAGCGTCCATTGGGAGAAAAGGTGACACAATTGACCCATTCATCATCCTGCATCGAAACCAAACGACGTTGATTATGCACATCCCAAATACAAATGGTTTTGTCTTTGCTAGCACTTGCCAACAAACTACCATCAGGCGAAAATGCAATCGATACAACTGATTCACGATGCCCCTCAAGCATACCGGCATCTTTTTGTCGTTGCATGTCATAGAAGCGAATCGTTGTATCATGTGATGCTGATGCCAAATAACGTCCATCGGGTGAAAATTCGACTTGATTTACCCAACTGGTGTGGCTTGCAATTTGTTGGGGTTTACTGCTATTGAGTTGCATGACATTATGCACACGAACATCCCATAAGCGCACAATACTTTCGCGTGATGCGGTCGCGACCCAATAACTATCAGGCGAAAAAGCGACATCATATACATGGCTAATATGTAAGGAGAGCACTCCGGTATGAAAGCGCGATGTGTTCATCAAATTACTAATATCGCGAATGCGGACAGTACCATCATGCGATGCGGATGCCAGAAAACGACCATTGGGCGAAAACTCAACATCATATACTGACTCATTGTGGTCTGCAATTTCCATAAACTGGTGAATATCGTGATGTTCGAGCGACCAAATCCGTACGAGTGCGTCATTACCACCCGACGCCATAAGCCCATTATCTGGGCTGATACTCACCGCCCACACCGCTGCATAATGATCATCAAGACGTTGTAATTCATTCATTTGTGGGGTACGAATCCGAGAATCCCAGATGCGGATTGTTTTGTCATTTGATGCACTCATCAGGAACTGACTATCCCTTGAAAATTCTAGATCACGTAACCAGCTTTTGTGCCCAGTTGCCGTTGCGATTTCGCGGAGTGCATAGATATTGTCACTTGAGATGACCATTGGATTTTTGCGAGTACCAGAACTTCTACCCAGAGGGGATGTCATAACGATGTTTATCCGAGTTTGCCTTATACCAATTCACACAATTTCATTGTCGACTATCCCTGTAACCACGTCAACAGCAAACCATCTACCTTAACCTAAACATAAATGAGTGTTAATACAACCTGCTTCAATTTTTTGGCTTATGTAAACACAGGTGTTACAGGGTTGTAACTTTGCTTTTGTGAGACATAGCGTATTCGATCATCAGCGTGATGCGTCATTCTTTTAGGTCATTCTCAGAGACCTAGCAGTCGGCAATAGATTTGAGCAAGTCATTTGAACATCACAACTGCGTTTGCATCTAAATTTGCTAGACGCTGACCGCTAACGTCTATCAGCGTTCCTCAGTGCCCCGAAGGGCGTAAGTCGTCCTCAGAGACCTAGCAGTCGGCAATAAGTTTGAGTAAGTCGTTTGAATATCAAAACTGCATTTGCACCCGAATTTTCTGAATGCTGACAGCTAATGGCTAACAGCTTTCCTCAGTGCCCGTAATGCGGTGTCTACGCGCATCGAAGGGCAAGTGGTCTACTGCAATAGTGTGTACACAATCAGGGCAAATACGACTGGTCGCGTTTCAGTGCCCCGAAGGGCAAGTGGTCTACTGCAATCGCAACATCACATGGATTACCGATGCGGATTCCGAGTTTCAGTGCCCCGCAGGGCAAGTGGTTTACTGCAATGCCGATGGACGTTTGATGCGTTTGCGAAGCAGAAACGTTTCAGTGCCCCGAAGGGCAAATAGTCTACTGCAATTACACGCTCATCGTCTGATAGCTCTAGAATTTGGAAGTTTCAGTGCCCCGAAGAGGGAAAGAACAGATTACGTTTTTTCGTAATCAAGTCTTTTACAAACTTTGCTTGATTACGTTTCTTTCTCATAAAACGTAATCAAGTTTTTTCCTGATTACGTTTGGCTCATGTTCAACCCAAGCCAGTTAGAATGAGGTTACCACACCGCTTTCAGATTAGACGAGGGAAGAACATGAATACATCAACTATGCACAATCCATTAGAAATAATCAAGCGTTGGCGACAGATGCAGACTCTACAAAATGAGCAACCACGGGGTGTCCGACTATTTCAAGCTATCGAAATGTTACCCAAATTTGTTCGGGATTGCCCAATCAGTATGCGCTACTATCATTTATTGAGGCATCTGAATTGGTCACAATTTCCTGAACGCAATTTTAGCCAAGTCTATTTACAAGAACCGACACCGTATTCAACCTTTGCGGCATCCTATCTGGTGAAGCTAGATCAAGGGCATCGCTACCTACCACAACTGCGCCAATACCTGCTTGACCACCCTGGACTCATCTGGTTGTTCGGATTTCCCTTGCGCGTTTCAACCGCCCATGCTCTGGGTTTCAACCCCGAGGCATCTCTTCCGACAGCAAGACACTTCACGCAACTGATCCGGAAATTACCGAATTCATGTCTTCAGTATCTGCTAGATGAGACTGTTCGTGTGCTTCGTGATCAAGTCAATATGTCGAACTTTGGTCACGCCATCTCGCTGGATACCAAGCATATTGTGGCATGGGTCAAAGAGAACAACCCCAAAGCTCATGTGAGTGGCCGTTTCGACAAGAGCAAACAGCCCATAGGTGACCACGATTGCAAGCTCGGATGCAAGAAACGCCATAATCAGCATGGCGATATCGAGTGGATGCCAACGCCGTGCAAAGAGGGGCAATCCCCAAACCAAACTAACATTGGTGAGTTCTATTGGGGCTACGCAAGTGGCGTGATTGCTACAAAAGTCCCGGATTACGGTGAATTTGTTCTGGCGGAACTGACCCAACCTTTCAACCAACCGGATGTCTCTTACTTTGAGCCGTTGCTCGAACAAACCAAGAAACGCTTGGGATACAAACCTCTATACGGCGCATTTGACGCGGGATTCGATGCTTTCTATGTCTATGACTATTTTCATGATCCCAACAAAACATGGCAGCAGGGTTTTGCTGCTGTCCCCTTGAAAACGACTCGATCCAATCGAAAATCCTTCTCACCAGACGGGCATCCCTTATGCCAAGCTAACCAAGTGATGACACTCAAATATACCTTCACATCACGTACTACACGGGTTGTGCATGAACGCGCACATTATATTTGCCCACTAAAGGATAAATCTTCTCAGTGCCCCGTAGGGCATAAACGCTGGGCTAAAGGTGGGTGTACTCATCGCATTCCGACCAGTATTGGCGCACGACTACGTCACCAGATTGATCGCGATTCACAATGCTACAAAGACATTTACAAACAACGAACTGCTACCGAGCGTATCAATTCACAAGCAACTGAATTGGGTATTGAGCGTCCCAAACTGCGAAATGGACAAGCCATCACTAATCAAAACACACTCATCTATGTCTTGATCAACTTGCGAAGTATTCAACGTCTTCAACAACAAGAACTTAGCAGTTGATTGAACAGGCTTAGCTTACGTAATCAAGGTTGGGGAACTTTCTCATAAAACGTAATCAAGTCGCGCCTGTTCTTTCCCTCCCCGTAGGGCAAATAGGCTAATGCAATGTGATGATGTTGAAATTATCCTGTTAATTGGCGGTGGTTTCAGTGCCCCGTAGGGCAAATAGGCTAATGCAATCTACCTATTTTATTAAGCAGGCAAGGGCTTGTGTGAACAAATTTATGTCAAAAGCTGTTATTTCCCTATTTTTGAGCATCATCTAAAACCAATCTCCTGAAAAATTGTGGCTAAATTCGCTCTAATTACTCAACCCGGTTATTGTCAAACTGTATAGGCGAGTTTAGTCAGCTAATTCCAAAACATGCTTGAGATGTTGTATAGGCGTGCTGAAAAAGAAAAATATCAAATCAGAATCCCGTAGGATGTGGACAGTCCTTAGACTGTGGTTAACCAGTCTACAAATGCTGGTTTCAGAAGCCCCGTAGGGTGTGAGTAGTCCTTGGACTCTCATGACAATAGCATAACCCGAAACCCGCAAAAACACACGCATTTTGCGCGATCTAATTTTTGAAGAAATGTAACATACCGGGCATTACATGAGTAGGCATTACAAGTTTGATGTTGTGTTTTGTCAGTGTTCAATGCCTACTTATTGGTCAAGAAGATTATCTAGTTTTTACTATATATGGAATTTTTAGGTGGGTTTTTGCAAGCGTCCTGTCCGATGCATCGGAGCGATGAGTTCGGCTTGGTAGTCTTTAAGTTCTGCTTTAATTAGTTCTAGCATTTTTTGTAGATTATCGACTTCAATGACAAGGGCTGGATGTCCAGCTGTCAGCTCATTCGATAAGTTTTCGACTTGTTCATTGCGGAAGCCGAAGTCGAGTAAGGTTGCGGCAAATCGTCCGGTAATTTGCCCAAGCAAACCGCCAACCAATGCGCCACCACCAATTGCAATAACTGCACCAATGCCGGGTAAGGCGAGTGCTCCTAATTGCACCATGCCAAATGCAGCCATCGCCGCGCCGAGTGTACCGCCTGCGATACCACCTTCATCAGCACTCAGGTCGTCATCAAGGATGATTGTTTCACCGTCAGTTGCTTTTGCGACAATTGCCGCCCGCCGTATATCAATGCTTTCTAAGGCGTTCAGATGTTCAAGTGCCCGTACAAGGGTTTTACGCGAGGGGAAAATAGCTACGAGAATTTCATTTAAGTTTTGTTGTGCCATTTAGTTTGCACTCCAATCATTCGTCGTTAGATTCATTATAACGATTTTTTGGTGACGATAGTTTAGATAATTTAGAGAAAGTTTAGGTGCTTGGGTCTAGTTGAACTGCCCAATAAGCGATGATAGGATACATTCTATCGCACCGGCTATATGATCAACTAGTAATCTTTACCTAAATTCGTTATCTAAAATTAAACGTTTAATCTATCTATGCAGTTATTGTATGCAGGAATTGATGCAAAAAACAATGAAGACTTTTTGTAGATACTATATCGACATGATGTTATTCGTTGTTGTCATATGGATTTTGACCAAGGTTCGTATCTTTGCGGATGTCTTGTTGCCATGGCTTTTTCGCTTCGCCTTGATACCCCATTTCACGCATCCGTTCTATTTCAAGTTGTTCAAGTTGATCAGCAACGGTCTCAAAATCATCGCGTGGGATACGTTTATCTGTTCCTTTTTCATTACGATAAACATAGCCAACACCACTGCACCAATCGCAGTCTTCGACCTCACCAGAAAAATCATCTTCAAACCAGCCAAAACCATCACACGAGATACAACGTACAATTTTCATGCCAAAGTTCCTTTTATCGCATCGCGGGCATCGCGTAACGCATCCCGCATAGCCGTGCATTCTACAAGTGGATCGATTATGGGCTTATTTTGCTTGTTATCTTGCATATATTCAACACAAATAATGCCATCATATTCTGCGTCTTGAAGGGATGCTAGCACGGCATCTGGTTTGATCGTGCCTTTATGATAGGGCACTTGTAGCTGATTAATTTTGGCTTGTCGTATATGAATGTGACGGGTACGTGGCAATAATGTCTTGATCTGTGCATGAGACACTTTTTGATAGACCATCTGCGCCCAATCGAGGGTCACATCTAGTCCTTGTATCTCATCTAATATTCGTAAAGCTTGTTCTGGTGTCTGCGCCATAGATTCAATATGTGGTTCGATGCTGAGAGGCATTTCATGCGATTCAGCGATCTCGTACATTTGCTGTAGTGATGTGATGGTACGTGATAATGCCGATACATCTTCCTCTGAATGTACCAACCCGGTAGAGACGGTTACACCACGTGAACCGACTGCTTTTGCGATTGGTAAGAGTACCTTAAACAGCGCAAGATCGGTTTCGCGTTTTTGGTCATCAGCAACTGATATTCGCGGTAACATCAAATAAACATCAGCGACCTGCAAATTGAACTCTTCCAGATACTCGGATAATTCGGGGACGAAATTATGCCGTATTCTGGCTTTGGCTAGTTCGGCTAAATTCAGATGATTACCTGTGCCAATATCAACATACCGGAAACCAAGTCGAGCGATTGTTGCCAATGCCTCGACCAATGTTAGATCATTAAATCCCCAAGTATGACAAGAAAATTCATAGTGCATATAGATTATGCCTCTAACATTTTCTTGAGTTTCGCGAGGTCGCCATTCATCTGTTTATCGGCTTGTGAGCGAATCAACCCGACTGCCATCACAGCGATTCCCTTGGCTTTGCCTTTTAGCCGTAGCGTAAAGCGGGTGTGGTCGTCGTCTAATTTTTCTAATGTCCAAATATTGTCGCCATCGCCTGCCATATTCTTGATGCTAAATACAAGTTGAGTCGGGGCATCGAACGTTGTCATCTCACATTGGGACACAACTTCACGCCCCATAAATTTACTGATGGATGTCCATGTTGAGCCCACGCCAACCGGATCACCTGAATAATTTTGGATTGTTTCGAATGCGCCTGCCCATACTGGCAAGTTTTCAATATCGGTTACAAATTCAAAGACTTGCTCAATCGGTACTTGGAGGTCAATTGTTGCGGATTCATCATATTCGGACATAAGGGTGTTTACCTTTGTTTAGTCTGTATTGTCAACATGCGTCCTATTATACTGCTTGCGTCTGTGAATGTCGTTTGTGGATTATGAAAATTATCGCGTTTATGCACACCATACAATCCAGTACCAAATCCCTATGCGACAAATATGAGTTTGCGTTATAGTGAGGATAAATCGTCAAGTTATCTGGGGGATAATTGATGAAACCCGCGCTTTTTGGATTGTTATTTGTAATGATATTTGTGAGTGCCTGCGCGAGTGATACAGTAGCAGATTTACCGACAATTGCAGTTTTGCCGACAGGCGCGCCGACTGTTACACCGTTGCCGACCCGTATTGTGCAACAGATAAATACTGATTTACCTCCAACATGGACACCGACACCATCAGCGACGGCCACTCTAACATCATCGGCAACGGGTACATCGTTACCCTCATGGACACCACAACCATCCGCAACGGCGACCATCACAACAACCGCGACGCCAGAAAGTGATGCTTATGTCTCAAATCAACAAGGTGTGCATGTGCGTAGAGGACCAAGCACACGCTTCAATCCACCGCTAGAAACACTCGATCAAAACGACCTCATTAGTATCCTTGCGATTTCATCAGGGCGTGATTGGTACGAAGTCGAGACCGCATCGGGGCAAATTGGCTGGGTTTTTGGTGAGATGATTACCCTCAATCGAGAGTTCCCAAATCTAGAAGAGAAATTTATTGAAACCCCAACTGCTTCGCCCGAAGCCCCTTCCTTTGTTGGTGATAACTCTGGTCAACCGGTTGTATTGAGTGTCGGCGGGGCTGTCCCAACAACCGATACGAGCAGTACAACAGGGTCGAATGCCAGCAATGTGACAGTCATCAACGGGAATGACAGTCCCGATCCAATTGCGAATGTGGTCAGTATTAGTGGGCGTACCCGTCAGATTTATCAATCAGGATTATCACGCGGGAATAATCCGCGTTTCTTTGTGAAGGTCGGTGATAGCATCACCAACAACCAACCCTTTATGAATGGGTATGGATCCGGTGAATATAATCTCGGGGATTATAGTTATTTGCAATCGTCGATTAACTTCTTTGATAATGGCGCATTCATACGCAATAGCATCGCAGCGGAAAGTGGATTTAATGCGGCAGCGGTACAAGATCCGATTTGGTCACCCGCTAATTGTTTACAAAACGAATCACCGCTTGCCTGCGAATATCGCTTGATGAAGCCATCGGTGGCGGTGATTATGTACGGGTCGGTTGATGTGCAACTATATGGTGCAGATGCGTTTCAAGGGTATCTGAGTCAGGTTGTCCAGTACACCATCAGCCAAGGCATTGTTCCAATACTGACGACATTCCCTAACGGCTCGGATTATTATCCCTCACAATCCGAGCAATTTAATGGTGTTATTCGGAGCATCGCTGCCAGTGAACAAATCCCGCTGATTGAATTTCGGAATCCGGCACTGAGTTTGCCTAATCGTGGTGTCGGCGAAGATAAATTCCATCTGTCACTCAATGGCACCAATTATTATATCGCGCTCAACGGCGAACAAAATCAGTTCGGCTTGACGTTACGTAACCTGATGACCCTGCAAGCATTGGATGATTTACGGCGTGGCCTCGATATGGGCTAAGCCTTATTATGCTTGATATGCTAGGATCGCATCGCGCACAATATGCCACACATCAGACATTGTGTCGACGATTTCAAAATGCCCGACATCAGGGACGGTAATCAGCGTGGCGGTATCGCCGGCTTGGGTGGCGGCTTCGATATACGGTTTGGTATTTTCCATCATCTCGGTATCTTCTGTGCCGATGATATGTGTCTGCGGTACACCTAATGGCAATAACTCGCGCGGTGATCCATCGGCGTAATTTTGTTGTGCATCCTCAGGCTCACCACCCATGACGACTGTTAACGCACCGTCGCATTGTCCTTGCTCAAACCCATAGATTAAATCAGCGATGGGAGCAAGCGCGACTGCTCCTTTGATCGCCAGCGGATTCTCTAGATAGAGTGCGCTACTATCGGCGAGTTTATGCCGTCCAGCAACCCATAACGCCAGATGTCCCCCCGCTGAATGCCCGACTGTGATGACATTATCCAAATCGAGTAAGTCGGCTTTTGGACAATTACGTAGATAATCGGTCGCTTGTGCTGCATCCAAAAACATGGTTGGATAATCACCGTCGTTTCCCGCCCGCCGATACTCAATTGACCACACCGCAAAGCCTTCATCAGCTAATGTACCCGCCATACGCCCCATCGGCTTGAGCGAATATTTCTCGCGGTAACATCCACCATGAATGAGGATAATTACGGGGAATTTATCACCTGTTTCTGGTAAAAATAGCTCACCAAATTGGTCGCTATGGTCGCCGTATTTATAAGCAAAGTCCGGTGCAACAACCGGGAAATCTATATAGTCTTCGGGTGTCAGCAAGGGCATAATCTGGTGTCTCCTAGAGTAAATCGGCTAAATCGCTGAGTTTAATCATTTTGCTTTCGCCATCCTCATTTTTGACAGGCGTATAGAGGGCGGTCGGGTCCGTCAGGCGATCCATAAATAAGACGCCGTCGAGATGGTCAATTTCGTGATGAATCACACGTGCATCCATCTCTTTGACTGTCATTTCGATGGGCTGACCATCTTCGCCAATTGCCTTGAATTTTATCCATGATGGGCGCGGGGTATCCCATGTGAACACACGTGGATAACTCAGGCATCCGTCAAAGCCTTTTTCGTCTTCACCGAATTCGATAATCTCAGGGTTAATCAAGGTGAGCATCGGACCTTCTTCGTCGCCCTCATTTTGACCAAATTTAACCACTGTCACACGCTGGAACACGCCAATTTGCGGGGCGGCGATGGCGGCACCTGGTTGTGATTCGAGCGTGTCTTTGAGGTCTTGAATCAGGCGTTTGACGCGCTTGTCTTTAAGGCGGGTGACAGGCTCGGATTTTTGGCGCAGGAGGTCTTCATCCTGTGGATAGTAAACCAATTTTTTGATTGCCATGGGTGTTATGCTTTCACTCTGTTTGCAAGACATACCCTCAAGTTTACCATAATCCCGCCCTGATTTTGCGATATGGTGATATTTCGGTCAAGCACAAAAATCTTATAACCACGAAGACACAAAGGACACAGAGAAAAACAAAATAAGGGGGTTTTTCTCTGTAATAATATGTCTCCTCTATGATCTCGGTGTCTCTGTGGTGAAAAATCGAGGGTTCTAGAGTTGTCATCATCGCAAATGATTGAAACACAAACACAGATAAGCGATAATCGAATGAGGTACACATCGGAGGCAGACATGAAACTATTTATCAGCTATTCACGACAAGATTCGCACTGGGTTTATGGATTACACGATAACTTGCGCGAAAACCCACTGCACGATACATGGATCGACCGCAATTTGGTCGCGAGTACCGATTGGTGGGATATGATTTTGACGCAGATTGAAAAATGTGATTGCTTTATCTTTGTGATGTCGCCTGATTCACTGGTATCCGATTATTGTGTGACCGAATGTGAATATGCACTGGCTCTCAATAAACCAATTCTGCCGTTGATGCTCAAAGATTGCCTGAATGATATTCCACCGGAATTAGTTGGTCTAAAGAAGAAGCAATTCGTAACTGCTAGCTCCTCGAAAGTACCCATTAATGTTATGGACTTACTGAATATTGAACGAGCTTTCACCCAAATAAATAATGATATTAACAGCGATGTGTATAAATCTCATTCCGCAGACCGTCCGCTTGTACCCGATGACATTGATGATGCGTCGATGCGTTACGACCAAGCGCTTAAAGATGTTGATTCCAAATTCTATCCCCGTGCTAAACGTCGACTCGAACGCGTGGTTGAGGCAAATGATGGTATATACAGCCATTTTGCACAGGCGATACTTGATGACTTTGACACCTACGCCCAACGCCATGAGATGTATAAGAGTATCAAGAAGCTACTGGAGCAAAGCGATAAATTAGAGAAAGCCAAGCAAGCATGGGAGCGTTATGTTGAGGAGTATGGAACAGAGTATGATCCTGATAATGTGAGTTTTATGTTAAATGATCCTAATTACATCAAAGTTTATTACCGTATTATGGAGGCGAAAGCTACACAGGCAACAGAACTTGATTTATCCGAATTGAGCTTAATCTGGTTACCACCGGAAATAGGTAATCTGTCTTATCTAGAGAAACTTTATCTGAAAGATAATCAACTAAGTAAATTGCCACCGGAAATAGGCAATTTAGTCAATTTGGAAGTGCTTAGCTTATGGAGAAATCGACTAAGTACATTACCATCACAAATTGGTCACTTAATAAACTTGCAAAAACTCAGTGCATTTAGTAACCAACTAAGTGAATTACCACCAGAAATAGGCAATTTAGTTAATTTGTTAGAACTTAGCTTATGGAGAAATCGACTAAGTACATTACCATCACAAATTGGTTACTTAACTAATTTGCGAGTGCTTAATTTACGAGATAATCAATTAAGTGAATTGCCACCGGAAATAGGTAACTTAATCAATTTATCAGAACTTAGTTTATGGAATAACAATCTTAAGAAGTTATCACCATCAATTTATAATTTAACTAATTTACAAGTACTTAATTTACGAGACAATCAACTAAGTAAATTACCACCGCAGGTTAGAAAATTGACTAGCTTGCGGCATCTAAATTTGTCAAGTAATCAACTAACTGAGTTGCCAACAGAAATCGAAAACCTTGCTAACTTAGAAGTACTTTATTTGGAAAACAATGAGCTAAATGACTTACCTCTAGAAATTGGCAAATTATCGAAATTAAGATATATTGAGGTTGAAGATAATCCGTTAAATGACTTACCTCAAGACATTGTTAAACAAGGAAATCGAGCCATTCTAAATTGGCTACGTGAGCAAGCCAGAGAGCAGGGTTTGCTTGACGACTAGTCTTGTCCAATATCAATCATAACTGCATCAGAGCTATCGGATTGGCGCAAGCGGTCGCCTGTCTGCCACGCATACACAATTACATTTAGTGTTACGTTATCGGAGAGTGTTCCACTTGGGATGCGGTCAATGCGATAGGCAAAGTCACCCAACGGCAACGGATTATCGAGTTGATGCACAGCCTTGCCTGTATCATTCACGAACTGCAAGCTGATACTATAGGTATCGGCGGGTACATCAGTAGACCATGTTGAATAAATAATATCGTAGGTGTCGGTTTGTTCATGCACCACATCGAGCAACGCCACATCATCACCGAATGTCGTAATTGGCGTGTCGGGGGCATCACACAACGCCTCAATTTGTGCCATCTTATCGACGCGCACGGTATCATCCTCACGCACCCGCTCACATAAAATGTAACGGTTATCGAGTATCGCTTGATAATCATCAAGTAAATCAGTTGGCACAACAGTATTATCCACCACAAACCAAATCCGTCCGGCATCGCCGATGAAGTTATCAAATCCGTCTATTCGGTCTGCGGGGTCGTTACTGCCTTGCCCCAATTGGTCAGTGAGCACGTAACGCGCCGATATGCCATCCATGTAATAATCAATCGTGCCGTGTATCGCCCAACTATGATACGGGAATTCGAGTGCAACTGCATCATTACTGACAGCTTCGGCTTTAATATCGTTCAGGATTTCTTCAAATGGGAAGGTGATGTGAAAAACGATATGCTCCTCACGGCTATAAAACAAGTTCCCAAATGTTGGCGCATTCATAAATCCGATCAATACCCAACCCGCTAGAACTACCCATACGACGTTTCGATAACGTGTCAGCGATGCTAATCCGATGCCCATCAACAAGGCGACGGCTGGCAATAATGGCATCAAATAGCGGACGTGGTTAATCATATCCGAGAGATGATTTGCACCGAGCATCAGCGCAGCGAAGATTATTCCAGTAAACCATAAGAGTCGCACCGCATGTGATTTCCGCAGGAGCAGTAATGACGGCAACAAGAACAACAAAAATGTCCATACACCGTTGCTAAAGGCATGCAACATATCACGGATGACTTCGGCATTGGTGCGGACGGTCAGGGTGCGTGTGTTGTTTTCGACGCGATTCGCGATAATATCGAGTGTGATTTGCCCCCACGGGATATACAAAATCCCCGCTAAAACCAGCATGAATAACAACTGCCACCAAGTGCCTTTGCGGGGTGCTAGCAACAGGTGATACAGTCCCAACGCGCCAACGGCTCCAATCGCGAACGGATGCGTGTAGAGTGTCGCGGTGGTTACGAGGACAAATATCGCCATCATTAACCATGAGCGTTTACGCTGGAGCAATCGCCAGTAGAGTGTCATGATGATGAAAATTTGTAGCACAAGAAGCGAATAGGTGCGGATTTCATGAAGGTAGGCGCTAAAAAATGCTGATGCTCCGAGGATTATCGCTGTGCAAAACCCAGCAAATGGCGAGTGCATATCCGACCCGAGGCGATACGCAAACGCAATCGCTAACACACCGAGCAGTAATGAAAATGCTCGCATCGCAAACACCGACCACCCGACCGAATGTCCCCAGGCCGACAGCAATATATAATAAAATGGGGCTTGTCCTGATTCGCGCTCGATAATGCGTTCCGCCGGATACGACAGTGTAAACGGTGTATCATCCAACCCGCCAGCATATAACAGCGATAACTGCTCATCATGCCACATCGAATCGACCTGTAAGCCTAATGCGCCAACAGCGACGGCAATCAATGTCACACTAACAAATATGCTTAACCAGAGCGGATGTCGTATCATAGATGTTTGTTCTACCTCGAAATGATAATCGGGGGATAACTCTACAAACGACTCCGATGGTTTGCAATGTGCAATTCGAATACTGACATCAAAAATGTGATGCTAAATCTAGATTGAATGTGTTGGAAAGATTATTAAGCGGTGCGTGTATGGTCGACCAATGGGTATAAGATTGTCCCGATGGTGCTATCATCACCGTAGGCATCCTCGAGCATCTGTAATGCTTCGGGATGTACTGCTGATAGTGCATAACGCAAGCGAGAAATTTCATTTGTCATCTGCCAGCCTGCTGTTGGCATCGCAGATTTAAGCGCTTGTAATAGCTCGGCATTGAGTTGTTGACCACCGTGTACCCATTCTGCCAAAACCTTCACCCCGACAACTTGTAAATCTTGTGATGAGGAAGTCAGCATCTTTGGGATAGCTGGATGCTCTGGAGATGTTAACAAGGCAATCGTACCCACACTTGTTTCCCCGAGGTTGACATCCCCGTATTTATAGTTGTCGATCATCAGTGGGAGAGCAATATCAGCGAGATTTTCTGGAAGATGATCGCTACTGTGCGCGAGGCTCATCAACGATTGGGTGGCTGCCCATCGAATCGCTGTTAAGGGGTCGTCAGCTATATCGTCGAAAATGTATCCAATATCATCTGCTAATGAGAGTGGTTTTGCCAATGCCCAAATGATTGACCATAACATCCGATTTTGCTCATGTTGCATCATGTATTGGTCTGGATTCGCGCGCTCATTATTCCAGAATGTGGCGACTAGCTTTGCTAGGTGCACATTGTGATCTGGATCGATTTTAAGCCGATAATTCACAATCTCAGGGATCGCATCTTGCCCGAGCCGCAGCAAAGATGCCATGACAGCATTCCGTACAGCTGGACGTTTATCAAATAGGTACGGCATCATATCCGACACAAGGTGTATTGCGTTGGCATGGGCAATAATATGAATGGCGGCAATAATGTCGTCTTTGTGCTCACAGGTATGGAGCATCTCTTGGACAGCACTGAGATCATCAGAATTAAAGACGGACATGTGTACATAGCTTTCTTATAGCTTAACGATTCATCTATATCATATAACAAAATATGTTACGTCGAGATAACTAAGACCGTCACTAATATAGGAAAATAGTCACGGTCAATTAATGAGATGTTATTCTGACAGGGTTCTATGGTCCGCCAACCTGTGTCGACTGCAAAACAGCGATAGCGGTCGGTAACCATAATTCAAGTTCCGCTGGATTGATGATCAACTGGGCTGATGTCTGAATTTGATCATTGAGCTCGCGGTATATGGTTAATGTCTGACGGGTGGGTGTCGATGACGTGACCAGCACCATCAGTTCGCCATTGATTAGAAATTGTAGGGGCGCATCAAATGTACCGCTTGGGAACGCATTGACGAGCGATTGAATCCGTTCAAATAAGGTGTCTCCGCGTAATCCACGCGCATCCATTTCGGCATAGGTCATCGCTTGCACCAAAATTTCCACATCGCCTTCGTTGATGCTATCGACAGAGGTCAGTAGCAGATTTGCATTATTCGCGATCCGAATTCCATTTTCATAGAGTGGTGGATTGTCGCTAATTGGCACAGTTTCTTGCACCAGCCAGCCTGCCGGATAATTGATCGAGAGTTCGCTGATATTTGTGATATAACTCGACTCGATGACGGGGAGTATAAAATCCAGCTCACGGACGGTGACGGGCACAGGTGTAGCGACAACATCTTGCACAACATCATCCAAATCAGGTGGTGCATCGGGTCGACGAGTTGGTGTCGGGATAGCGGTTGGTTGTACACCGAGTGCATCGAATACAGCTTCATCAAGAGATGAATCTTCATTTCCAGCAACGGCGGTGACAATACGTGTACCTCGTGCGATGGCTAATGCAACAGGTTCATATTCGCCGAGTCGATTGGGTGGTGTTCGTAACTGAATCCAAACCGCGCCCCCATCTGCCATTGGGGATAGTAAGGCGGTACCACTATACGATGGATTTTCAAAGTCGACCTGCGCAAATTCAAAATTACCGACTGTAATCAGATTGGGAGTATCGTAAGTCGTCAGGTCGGATGCGCTATCGATAAATTTCTGCAAGACTTCCAATGCATTTGATGTCCCTGAACGGGCGATACCATATTCTGTCGCTGTGACATATTGGACAATCAACTGGGCATCATCCGTGAATTGGAGCGAATCCGGTTCATTGTCAATCATCGCTTCTGATGTGCCGAGTAGATACGACGATGGCGAAACCTCGCGGATTAACCAATCGGCGGGATGGAAAAATTCGAATTGATGTTGTGGCATGGTGACGCGCTCTGTTAGATCAATCGGGTCGCTCTGGAATGTGGTTGTTAGCAATAGGGACCACGCCAACGCACCATAATCCTCGGTGACAGGACCTTCAGTCACAACCAATGTCACCCATAAAAATCCAATCCGAAAATCGCGACCAAGCGATAACCCGACAAATTCATCACTCAGGACACGACTATAAGGATAGTCTTCACCATTGATCGATACCTGATTTAATCGTCCGAAGACATCGTTACTTGCACTGCGCGACTGTTGACTGGCAAGTGTTGCTAGCGGATCGTCAATTGGAATGCCCTGACGCGATAATTCCGTATATTCAAAAAATTGGACACGAATCTGGACGTTATCACTTTGGAGGAGTGCGGATCTGTTATCTGGTTCGCTGACAGTCCAGCCCTCTGGATAATTAAAAACGAGACGGGACTCTTGTGCCGTAAATTGTAATGGGCGTTCGAGGTTTTCAATACGATAAAGTTGCGCTGTGATGTCTGTCAGACGGACACTCCGCAGTAATTCAATGAGTTCGCCTTCAATCTGAGGGAGTTCTCCGCTTGCGGTGAAGACTTGCAACAACATCACAACATCGTTGTCCATCTGCATGACCCATACAGCACCGTCCGCATTATCTGTTGAAAAATCAGCGCGAACCGATAACCGCCGATTAAACTCATACCGTCGTGGTTCATCATTGGATAGCGTGATATTTGATCCAGCGACGACTTCTGCGATAATCTCATCGGGTGTTGTGCCATTTAGTCCCGCCGTTTGTCGTTGAGCCGGACCTAGATAAGCGAGTAGGATTTTGAATTGCCCACTGGTTAATGTGTCATCCAGCTCTAGTGCAATAGACGTTTCTGCATCAGCTAGGGCAATTAGACCATTTTCTTCTTCGGTCACCCACTCCGATGGATAATCAAACGTGAAACGTGCTGTTCGTGGTGAGAACGTCGTCAAGTCAGATGTGTCCTGCGCAACACCAAGAACCAACATGTTACTGAGTAAAATCAATAATACGAACCGCTTGAGCATCACTATTCTCCGCGCACAACCTCAATTGTAAACACCACTTCGTCACTACCAAAGAGCTCAAAAACTAATCCATATTCATCACTATCAGGCAAGGTCAATGAAGCAGAGAACTCATCTACAAGTTTAAGGGTGATGCCAAATGGTATGCTTTGAGGGGCTAACATCGATAAATTAATGTTTGTATCTCCACGTAGGCGCACAAAATTGAGTGTGATTTGTTCTCCAGCTTCCCCGTCAAATAGGTACCCAACCACAGTGTTTTCCGCATTTAGCTGTGCGGTATTTGGGATACCCTCAATCAGGTCGGAAAACATGACACTATCTAAGATGGTATTTTCGTCCAATGGGGGAGTTTCTGTATCTGTATCTGATGTTGATGCGTCATTGGCATCCGCCACAGCTTCGAAATCAGCATCTAAAATTGTTGGTGTGAGTACCCGCCGATTATCCCCACCAGAAATTGCGATACCACCATCGGGCAAACTACAATCCACTGAGATGCGATAGTCTTCATCACTACTATCAAATCCTTGTACATACAAGCGATACACACCGCCGTCGGTAATCGTCTGTGCTAAAATTTGGCTTTCAATATCGCGGAAATCTTCGGTGATGCGATTTAGTTCTTGATTGGTGGGCGAGTATAATCCCATTTCGAATGTCATCTCAGCAAACTCGCCAAATAGAGCTTCTAAGAAAATATCCATTTCAGTACCTTCTTCTAGCAGGAGATAATAGCGATGCAATTCGTTCTCGCGCGCCATTTTATTATCAATTTGCTCGCCACAACTCAGACTTTCAACCAGATTATTTCCCGTCACTACGTCGCCGTTGTCATCAACGCAACTGACAAATAATTGATACAAACCTGTACTGTCCCCAGACACAATCACACTATAGTCTCCAGTGGATAGAATCGTATCGGTTTCGATTGTGGCGGGGCTATCTTCAGGGGCGAATGGATTTTCTGCAATCAGCCCACCATTTGCATTTTGAATTTCGACTGTCAATGTCATCTCAGCAGATAGCGGGAGTGGGTCGGCGTGGATAATCAACCGTGTGCCACTATCAACTGCGATGGTGTACTCATGAGACAAGTTATCGCCCACAAACTGCTCAACGACCACACCACCACAAGTTAGAGTGGATTGTTCCTGTGCTTGCGTCATGAATGACATAAACGGCAATAGACATAAAATAGCGAGTAGAATTTTTTTCATGACATTATCCTATTATTGTGTTCGTTGCATAAAGTCGTGAACATGTCCGGCGATTTCGGCACCTTTTTCTTCTTGCAAAAAGTGCCCCGCCCCTTCAATTGTGATTTCTGGTTGGTCGCCAGCAGTTGGGAACAGTCGGCGGAAAAATTTGATAGCTCCACCTAAAATTGGGTCGCTATCACTAAACATAACCAGTACAGGTTTTTGCCATTGTGACAATGTCGCACGAGCCGCTTTCATCTCTTTCGCACCGGGATCATCTGGCGAAATCGGGACAAGCAATGGAAAGATTGCGGCACCTGCTTTGTAGCTATTATCAGGATAGGGTGCATCATAAGCGGCGATAATGTCTTTCGATAATGTGTATGATGTGATAGTTCCTGCGATGAGGCGGCCGACTTGTATCTTCGTACCGATGCGTTCGGTAAATGCGCGCCACTGCAAAAACCCCTCACTAGGTGTTTCTTCACCGGTTGGTAAAAATGTATTGAGCACAACTAACCGTGCGAAGCGTTCACCCAATGTCGCCGCTAGGGATAGTCCAAGTAAACCACCCCAATCCTGACAAATTAAGGTGATATTGGTCAAATCGAGTGATTCGATAAATGTCGTGAGTTTTTCCATGTGCATCGTATAGCTGTAATCATCGAGTTCGCTATATTTATCCGATTTACCAAAACCGATTAAATCCGGCGCAATTACACGATAATGTTCAGATAATGGTGTGATGAGATGACGATAGAGATATGACCATGTCGGTTCACCGTGCAGACACAAAATAATTTCACCTTCACCCTCATCAACATAGTGCATACGGGTGTCGCCTACATCAATATAATGCGGTGCAAAATCATAATCCGGCAAATTCTCAAATCGCGAATCGGGCGTTCGTAGAATAGTCATGCGTCATCCTCAGGTCATGGTCAACAAATCTAGTTGTTTCTGAGTATAGCATTTTTTGATTGATCGGCAGTGTAAAACACTAAACATTTAATTTGGAACTCTCCAATATTGTGCCTGTGTCTGTAGTAGTAACACAGACATTAAACTAGGAGGAGAGCAACATGAAACGGTTTTTGCTATTGGTGATCAGTTGTATGGTGTTCATTGCAGTGTTACCTGCACAAGCTGCCTACACATACGATGCAGTGTTTGTCACATCACAACGCTATGATCGTGGGGAGATGATCTGGCGGTCTGATATTGGTGAAATTTTGATCCTAGCCAATGACGGACAAGTGATGCGGTATTCGGTTTTTGAATATGGTGCTTTACCGCCTAACCCGTGGCGACTTGCTCCTATTGGGAAAATTCCACCAATGATGGGATTTGGAAAAGTTTGGGCAAATTATGATGAGGTTCGTGCCAAATTGGGGTGGGCATATATCTCAGAAGTTGGACGTGATACACCAATTACAGGTACAGATGACGGTTCGGTTTACCTACTCGATCAATCCGCGCGACCTGTCCGCATTGCTTCTAATAATACATGGGGATTTGTGGATAGCATCCCTGATACGCGCATCAACCCACCACAGAATGATCCCACAATTCAATCGTTTAGCGTCAGTCCAGATGTGGTTGCGAGTGGGCAGACGATTACCGTGAATTGGAATATGGCGAATGTTGATGGCGCAATTGTCGAGATGTATTATGACCTTCCGCCAAATATCAATCAACTGCATAGCATTCAAGACTTTCAGCCCAGTATAGGAACAACAACCTTTACTGTACCTGATTTAGGATGGGACAGCATCAAAATTGTTGTGCATGGCGTGCGCTATGATACGGATAGAAGTGGGAGACGGTTGACAGGGCGTGTTGTATCCGCGAGCGAATCTATTGTAGTCGATGATGAAACACCGCCAGACGAAATACCTCAAATTCAGGAATTCACGGTCAGCCCTGATGTCGTCAACGCGGGCGAGACGATTACGATTGCATGGGATTTACTGAATGTTGATGGCGCACATCTCGAAATTTATGATGCGTATCCGCGTAATGACATTTTATACGCGATTGAAGACAATCAACCTGCCAGCGGTAGTATGACATTTACAGTACCCGAGCAAACCTTGCATGGGATGACTGTGACAATCTATGGGATTAACTACGAGACTAGTAACGGGCGTGAGAATCCGATACGGGTGATGAATGCGACCGAGGTTATTAATTTAGCTGAGGTATTACCCGAACCGATTCAGAAGTGGGCGGTTTATCAGGCATATGATAATGGGATGATGCTCTGGCAATCTGACACCGGTTTGATCACCGTGTTATTTGATGATGGCACAGTACGTAACTATCCATTGCCATATTATGCATATCTCGCTGATGCTCCCTCGGATGTTGATGTGCCAGATGGAAAAGTACTCCCGACTAATGGATTCGGTCGTGTTTGGGTATATCTTGACGGTGTGCGTGATCAGCTCGGATGGGCGACAGATACTGAAACAGGTTATAACTTGACCATTACGACGCTTGAAAGTGGTGCGTTGGAATATAATTTACCGGATGGAACGACGATCTATCTACAAGACAATACGTGGAGCCGAGAGCAATCCGGCTAAAGGGGAACTTACGTGTCGGGGAGGATTTGCTAACCGTCCCCGACATAAATCACAGATATTTATTCGATCAATCCTTCAAGGCGATCAACCAAACCTTCAAGCACACCAAAGGTTTCCTCAACAGCTTGTGGTGTCAACATATCCACACCAGCTTGATTCAACACATCAATTGGATATACCGAATTACCCGCTGCCAAGAAGTTGAGATAACGAGTGACTGCATCAGGATCATCCCCTTTGAGGATGGCATTCGCTAACGCATGCGCTGCTGAAATTCCTGTTGCATATTGGAAGGTATAGTATGGCTCGTACAGGTGGATGAATTGTGACCATGTACTACCTGTCCGGCGCGGATCATCAGTCATCGTATCGCCATAACCCTCAGCATAGAAACCAGACATAATCTCATTCAGGGTATCCGGTGTCAGTGGCTCATCATTTTCCATGCGCGTATGTACTTCAAGCTCAAAGCGTGCCAGTGTCGGCATGATGAAAAAGTAGCGGTGAATATTGTCCATCGCCTCTTGAATTAGGGCTAATTGGAAATCACGGTCGTCGTTGGTCTCAAATAAATGATGCCGTACCATTGCCTGATTGAAATTGGAGGCGACTTCGGCAACAAACATCGAATAATTACTATAGAAAAACGGTTGCTGTTTACGGGTGTAATAACTATGCATCGAATGACCCAATTCATGGGCAAGGGTACTCATCGAACTCAGATTACCGTCGAAGCTCATCATAATAAATGGATGCGTATCATACGACCCATTTGAGAATGCACCCTCAGCTTTACCCTTATTAATCGCATAATCGACCCAACGTTGCTCTAAGCACCCTTTGCTCATTGTTGTGACGTACTCGTTACCCAGCGGTTGCATCCCCGTAGCAATCATCTCAACAGCTTGTTTGTAATCGAGTTTTGGATCGTTTTGCGTGAGGGGCGACCAAAGATCATATGGATGAATCGTATCATATCCAAGCGCACGACGACGCACATCCCAATAACGATGCCATGTCGGGATATACTTTTTATAGGTTGCGATCAGATTGTGGAACACTTCAACTGGAATATTGTTAGGCAACAACATCGAATGGAGTACGCTGTCATACCCGCGCAACCGTGCCATCGTGACATTGCGTTTGACGGATAGTAGATAAGTATTGGCAAGTGTGTTATTAAATTCTAAAAATCGATCAGCATAATTGTTCCATGTGGTTTTACGGATTTCCCGATCGGTGCTGGATAGAAGTTGGTCTTTGGTGCTCTGGATAATCTCATAAGATGCGCCATCACTACCGACCGCAGGATCAAATTTCATATCCATATTGGTGAGCCCGTTACGAACGCTCATAATTCGTGCGAGTGGGTCGGATAATAACCCGATGACCTCTTCGACCTCTGGCGATAGGATATGTTGTTGTTCACGGCGTAAGTCATCCACATATTTTTGGAAGACTTTAAGATCGGCATCACCATCTAGCCACGACTGTAACGTATCAGCATCAATCGCTAATAACTCAGGATCACTGAAAGATGCTCTGGCGCTAACTTGTCCAACAAGCCCATGTGCTTGACCTGCCATACCCATAATCGTTTCATTGGTTCCGTCGCATTCGATCCAGAGGGATGGATACATGGCTACTTTTAATGTTCGACGCATCATGGTTGAATAAAAGTCAAACCATTCTTTTAAACGCTCTGGACCATTGCTAAGTGTACCTTTAAAGGCGTTAATTTTATCGAGTTCAGTACTGATAGCATCATATTCGGCGCGCCACGCATCAAAATCTGCGAAAACGCTTTTATCGTCCCATGTCTGTTCGATAGGGATATCTTTACGATCGGGCGGGGCTGTTGACATAATCGGTAATCCTTATCCGGTATTTAAATTTTTTTAAACGATTGGATTCTACTCTGATTATAGAGTTGTGAACAGTAAAAAATTGTTAATAGAACGTCTTGCAAGATGTTGTGTTTTATAGCAAATGCCGGATTTTATCAGGTACTTTTTGATGCCAACACTTATTGCAGATACGAACCCAATTGGAATTTATTTAAAAATATTAAAATGGTGTAAAAAGTTGAAAACAACTTGCATAACCACTACAATAAAATCAAAAAACTAGGAGTATATTATGCGTATATTGATAATTGGTGGTACACGATTTGTGGGGCGGGCATTAGTGGATAGTGCGTTAGGTCGAGGGCATGAGGTGACGTTATTTAATCGTGGGCAGAGTAATCCCGATTTGTACCCTGAGCTTGAAACAATTGTGGGAGATCGAGAAACAGACCTCGATCAATTGGATGGACATACATGGGACGCTGTCATTGATACCTGTGGCTATGTGCCACGTATCGTGAAATTATCTGCGGATGCACTCAAAGATAAAGCCACACAGTATGCGTTTATCTCTACGATTTCTGTATATCCTATCGAAGGTGACCCCAACCGTGATGAAACCTCTAAATTGCTGACGATGGATGATGAAAGCACCGAAGAGATTACCAACGAAACCTATGGACCGTTAAAAGTATTATGCGAAAATGCTGTCCGTGAAGCATTCCCTGATGGTGCGTTGATTATTCGCCCCGGTTTGATTGTTGGACCACATGACCCAACAAACCGCTTTACCTATTGGGTGACACGTACTGCTAAAGGTGGGGAAGCAATCGCACCATTGGCTGAACAACCCGTCCAATTTATTGATGTTCGCGATCTTGCTGATTTCACGTTAGACCGACTCGAAGCGAAATCAACCGAGACCTATAATGTGACGGGGCGCGATGTACAAGTGACATTTGGTCAATGGCTAGCAACAGCAAAAGATGCACTCGACAGCGATGTCATCTATCATCATGTGGACGATAGCTTTTTACAGGAATATGAAATTGGTGAGTTTATGGAGTTACCGCTGTGGTTGAATTTACCAATTGCCAAACAATTCATGACGTTCAGTGTTGCAAAAGCTGTAGCTGACGGTCTTACATTCCGCCCGCTGGCGCAGACAATAAGTGATACGTATACATGGGCGAAAGATTTACCCGAGGACACACCCAAACCGGCTAACTTACCTGTCGAAAAAGAGGATATGTTACTTGAAGCATTAGCTGGGAAATAATAGATGCAAAGGGCGGATATAACTTAATGTCCGCCCTCGGTTTATTGTCATCAATCTTTATCGGGGACAGTCGCGAGCACAGGTAATCCCGCGAAGTTTTCGACATCCTCGCGCCGTCGTACGATGCTACTTTCCAAATATTCCATCACAAACACGATAATCCCGCCGACAAAAATTCCAGCGATTAACCCGACTACCGTGTTAATCATGACATTCGGGCTGGCTTGGAAGGGCACCGGCGTGTCCTGTATTCGTGCTTCGATACGGTCTTCACGGCGGGCTTGCTGATTCAGCTCATTACGATATTCAAGTAATAAATCCCCCCATGCCGATGCAATCCTCGCAGCTTCTCCGGGGTCACGATGATTTGCGTCAATTTGAATCACAAGGCTCAGTTGATCGGCAGCAATGGTGACATCCGACCGTAATTGCCCCGGTGTCATATCCATCTGTAGGCGGTCAATCACTTCACCTGCACGCAGCGAACTATCGAGATAAGCCACATGATTATTCAAAATTTGACGGGCTGCTTCGGTCAAACCAAAATCACTCCGGCTTGGAATAATCAATACTTTTTGTGTGGCGCGATACATCGGGTCAATCTGACGGCTAAACAAAAATGCCGCACCCGCTGCAATGATACCCAGCAAAATCATAATCCATCCTCGCCGGATAATAATGCGCCCATAGTCGATTAAATTCATTTGGTTGTCCCTCTACTTTTGTGTTGTTATCACAGTTTCAAATCTCAAAATCAGCACAGATATAATGCCGATACTACTATCTAGATAACCCGATGAGTAGGTTATGTCTCAAAATTGCATTGTCGATTCTAGTTGTTACAATGCATCAGATCAAGAGCTTAGCTCTATAGCTAGATTTTATCGCCCGCTAAATGATGCAGATATAGGGTAAGTTTCGAAAGAAATAAGAATCACAAGTATAATCGGATTTTCCAACAACGCGATTCTATGTTGTTCCAGATTGACAGACCAAATTGAGGTTCACCGATGAAACAAGAGTATGCACACAAATTCAATAAAATCACAAAAACGGTCGAAAAATGGCGTAAAGAAATGGGGATTCCCGGTGTTGTACTGGGCGTCAGCATTGATGGCGAAGAATATATCGACGGACTGGGTGTGACAAATCACGCTCATCCTGTTGAAGTCGATCGCGATACGATTGGTCAAATTGGATCGATCACGAAGACATTTACAGCTACAGCCATCATGCGCTTAGTTGACCAAGGTAGGGTTGACCTCGATGCATCCGTCCAAACATATTTACCAGACTTTCGTGTGCTGGATGACGATGTATCCAAGCGTGTGACAGTGCGTCATTTGCTCTCGCACAATTCGGGTTGGATCGGAGATTTTTATTTGGATACAGGACGCAACGATGATACCCTCGAATTATTTGTGCAAGCGATGGCAGACCTACCGCAACTCGCACCTCTCTGTGAAATTGTATCTTATAACAATGCCGGATTTAGTGTCGCTGGACGATTGATCGAAGTCCTTACAGACTTGCCATTTGAAGATGCAATGAAAAATTTAGTCTTTGAACCGTTGCATCTGGAGCATAGTTTTTTCTTCGCGAATGATGTGATGCCACATCGCTTTTTGGTCGGTCACAAAGTCCAAACAGATCAGCATGGTCATCATACAGTTGAAGTTATCAAGCCGTGGGCATTCGAACGGTCACTGAGCGCTGCTGGAGGAATCGCCTCCAACATTCACGACTTATTCAAATATGCGCACTGTCATATGCAAATGGGGGCACCACTCCTAACACCTGAATCGGCTCAAGCTATGCGCACCACTGGAACGTATGTCAATAAAGCGATTGGTGGCATCGGTCTAGGATGGTGGATACGTAATGTAAATGGGACTAAAGTCGTTTATCACAGTGGTGGGACAGAAGGACAAGTCTCTGTCTTGCGCTGGTTACCTGTTGAGCATATAGCATTTGCGATGTTAACCAATGCACGACAAGGTGGTCTACTCATTAAGCAATTTTCGAGTGCGGTGCTTAAAGAATTTGTAGGGATCAAAGAACATAAACCTGAAGTTATTGAGTTGCCACAAGACATCATGCAGGAATATGTCGGGTTTTATTCACGCCCGATTATGAATGTAGATGTTAAGCTCGTTAACGGAAAGCTGACAATCATTGTGACCAATCGTGATACACCAGCAGGTGTTCCACCACAAGAATTTCCACCGATGCCACTGGGTGCAATCGGAGAAGATAAGTTGATCGTGACAGACGGTCCGATGCAGACAACCCAGATCGATATTTTACGCGATAGCAACGGTCAAATTACATATTTACGCTTGGGCTCACGCATTCATCGACGTAAAGAGTAATCTGCAACGATATACATTAAATGATATGCGGACAATAATCCGAATGGCTTGATTTATGTCCGCTTATGCTCATATGACGTAAATTAGGTTTCATCTAACAAAATCTGATCGAACTCAGATAATGTACGATCACCAAGGGTTTGCAACTCTGAAACAATAGCATCCGCATCAGTAAACTTAAAATACTCCGTCAAAGTCCCGACTTTGCTGTTGTCCGCTTTGTATCGGAATTTGAAGTACGACTCAACTGCTCCGCGATTGTTCAGCGTCAACATTGGTGTGATGGTCGCTTGCGGGTAATATTCGGCTAAGTCGTGCTGAATTTCTGTGATGCGCTCGTCTAGGGTGCGGGTGGTTACGCCGATTTTATAGAGCTCTCCTGCATTGAAGTCAATTTTTAGAAAATATAGCACTGCCGAATGTACACGCTGTAACTGTGCACGATAAAGACGTAGATCATTCTCGTAGATGTGCTTTTCGTCTGCATTGGCATAGTCTTGCTTAAGTCGACGTTCAAGCATGGTGTGCTTTTCCATGATGAGGTCATCTTGTACGGGAGCGAAGTCAGCTAGAGTTGCTTCACCGAAGGGGATTTTTCCTTTTATCGTTAATTCATGGCGTTTAGTTTCGCGATCATAATAGACCAACTCGTGACTATATAGCTGATTGAATATACGACGGTTGCGTGGAAGTTTTCGTTTGTTGTGGAAGTGTTGAAGTGCTTTCCATTCGCGCCCGACCAGAGACAAACTGAACCGTTCATACATCGGTAGACGGATGATATCGGCATCGCGACTAACGGGACGGCATGTTTCGCCTGCATGGGCGAAGTGATGTGCGAGGATTGCTCCTTTGCGCGCGATGAGGTCGCCGCCACAATACGGGCAAAATAACCCTGTCACTTTGCCACGTGGTACTGCATCTACATGGACTAATGATCCGTGCTTGTCGACTGCATATTCAAGAAACATGGCTTCAGTATACAAGTGTCGAGGACTATACACAACGAGATGAATCTGTAGACGGTGCTCAGAATGATCATTCTCGCCATCGCCGTATCGACAAATTTTCTAGTCAATCTATTGGGTGGATTAATTGCAGACTAAGCCCACTGTCCTGCTTGATCCAAATGAGCATCAAGCACTTTTGGTGCAATGAGCTTATCCGAGATTTGGGTTAGTCAAATTATTGGTTGCCTTGTTTACCAATAACTTGTGGTATACGGATGGTAAATGTTGTGCCTTTGCCAACTGTGCTGGTGAAGGCAATCGTTCCCTTGTGCAATTCGATTGATTGCTTGGCGATAATCAATCCTAAGCCGGTACCGGGTTGTGTCGAGACATTACTGGCACGGTAGAAGGCTTTATAAAGGTCCTCATAATCCCGCTCGGGAATACCCATCCCAAAGTCCTGTACAGTGATAACAATATTGGGTTGTTTAAAGGTGATAGTCGTAATGATCTCACTATTAAGAGGAGAATACTTAATAGCATTTGAGATGATATTACCAAATGCCTGTTCAAGCAGTAAGACATCGCCAAATGTTGATATGCTTTCAAAATCGTGATGGAGTGTCAATTGATGATCTTTCCCAATTGACTGTTCATATTGATTATACAAGTCAGCAATAATTGCGATAATATCTACAAGTTGTGGCGAGAATCGTAGCATGTGGTTTTCTAACTCGCCGACTTGTAACAAATCTTCTAGCAAATTGGTCAGACGGTCAATCTGCCCATAAATCCTGACATATTTTTCTTGCTTACTCTCTTCAGTCAAGCGATCATTATATTTATCTAAGATCGATACCGAACTTTGTATCGCAGCCAATGGATTACGGAATTCATGAGTAACCATCGAGACAAAACGCGACCGCAACTCATGTAACCCTTTTTCATGTGCAAGATCTTGGCGGAGTTCATCGGCTTCTTGTGCAATCTGTTCGGCTTCTTTTTCTGCTGTCACATCTTTAACCGCACCTAAATATCGTATGACACGATCATGTTCGGCATTCCAGATCGGCTGGCGGGTTGCGCGTATCCAGCGTAACTGATTATTTTGACGATTCCGCACCTGATATTCTGCAACTGTCGCTTCACCTCTCATCGCACTTTGGATATCTTTTTGAACCATATTGATATTCTCTTCGTATGGGGAGTTGGTCTGTGGTTCATCTAAATAACCAGATTCGGGGACACTATAACCCATAATTTTTTCGAAATCACCGATTAACCATTCACGATATAAGCGCCCGTCCTCCTCAATACGAACAGAAAATGCGTAATCGGTCATGAGTTCGGTCAACAAACGATACCGTTCTTCGCTGTCACGTAATGCCAATTCAGCCTGTTTTTGCATAGTAATATCTGTCGTCGCCCCAAGAATGCGTATGACACGTCCCGTCTCCTCGTCAATTTCTGGATAGCGGGATACACGTATCCAGCGTGGCTCATTATCAATTTTATTGATAATCCGATATACGCTGAGTGTTGGCAGGCCATCTAACGTAAGCTGAATGTCTTGTTGCGCCTGTGATACATCATCCGTCTGTGCAATTTGTGTCATATCCGTTTGGCTCCGAACCTCAAACTGTTCAAATGGAACTCCGGTAATCTCCTCAAATCGACCAGCAAACCATTCAACACTCAGTTGGTTGGTCGATGATACGGATAATGAAAACACATAATCTGACATCAGATCTGTCAGCGTTCGGTAGCGTTTCTCGCTGGCACGTAATTTATTCTCGTTTTCCTTTTCTTTCGTAATATCCGAGACCGCACTGATAATCCGAATTACACGATCTTGATCATTATCCCAAATAGGTCGGCGACTCTCACGTACCCAATGAATCGTTTCGTCAACGACATGGATAATGCGGTACTCAATCACGGTCACTTGTCCCATCCATGAGTTTAGGATTTTTTCATTGACATGTCGCAGATCATCAGAATGAATCCGGTTCGGAATCCTCCGAAGGCGCATCACATCGTCGGCAGATACACCCAAGATAGATTCAAGTGACCCTGCAACCCACTCGATCTCGGATGACTGATCAGGATATAAAAGTTCCGAATAAACGTAATCAGAGATAAGCTGTGACACAAGGCGATAGCGTTCTTCACTATCTGCCAGAGCAATTTCTGTAGACACTTGTGCTGTCACATCTTTAGAGACAACAACAACACGTCGAACTTCGTTGTGTTCGTCATCCCAGATAGGTTGACGGAATACCTCGAGCCAAATCATCTGTTTTGATTTGGCATGAAAAATCCGATATTCTGTGCGTGTTTTATGCCCCATTAATGTTTTAGCGAAGCCATCTTCTAATTTCTGTTGATCATCAGGGTGTGTCAGCTCCCTCAGTGTATTGGGACTGTTCATAATCTGATCTGGTCTCAGTCCGGTCGTCGCTTCTAACGACCCTACAACCCACTCAATACTCGTTGGATTACCCTCCTTCATTCTGATTGAAAATGCGTAATCTGACGTGAGTTCAGTGACTTCACGATAGTGTTGTTGATTCAGTTGTAATGCTTGTTCGGCTTCTTTTTGTGCGGTAATATCACTTGTAGCACCAATATAACGCATCACACGTTGATGATTTTCATCCCAAATTGGCTGTCGATTCACCCGCAACCAACGGATTTCACCAGTCTTCTGATGACGAATACGATATTCACTAGTTGTGGTCTCACCTGCAAGTGTTCGCTTTTGATCCTGTATAATTTGTTTTTCTTCCTCATCGGATACTAGATAATTTGTTTCGCGTATTAGAATATCCGATTTACCTGTAATTTCCTGATATGATCCAACTACCCAGTCAAGCGATTCTGTACCGTCGCTGGCAACACTGATAGAAAAAGCATAATCTGTCATCAACTCGGTCACTTCACGATAGCGTTCTTCGCGTTCGCGTAATGCAAGTGCAGCCATCTTTTGTTCAGTAATATCCGTCACAGCACCGATGACTCGGATAACTTTTGTGCCTTCATCATTCCAAATTGCACGTCGTTTGACCCGCGTCCAAATATACTCTCCAGATGCAACACGCCAACGATACTCCGACGTTGTATCTTCGCCAGTAAACGTACGCGCTAGATCAGCCTGGACTTTCTCCAGATCATCAGGATGTGTACGTGGAATAGGATTCGGCGCTGTGTTGATATGGTCAGCATCATAGCCTGTCATCGTAAAGAATGACTCTGTAACCCATTCCCGAGTACGTGACCCATCGTCACGAACAATCGTCGAAAAAGCATAATCAGACATCAGTTCGGTTACTTGCCGATACCGCTTTTCACTATTACGTAGGGCAAGCTCAACCCCCTTTTCGGCGGTAATATTACTTGCGGCACCGATAATACGAACAACCCGATTGTTTTGTGTATCCCAAATGGGACGGCGTTTAACCCGAATCCAAATATAGTGACCGGATTTATGCTGTGTACGATATTCAGTAACGGTCTCTTTACCCTCGATAGTCTTTTGTAATCCCTCACGCACACGTGTTACATCATCAGGATGCGTTCGTGTAGTTGGGGATTCAAATGGTACTTGGTCTGTTTCCGACAAGCCCATCATGGTACGAAAAGAATCTGTTATCCACTCATGCTCTAGAGTGCCATCAGGTCTCACAAGTACTGAATAGGCATAGTCCGAAATAATTTCGGTGACCAACCGATAGCGTTCCTCACTGATTGACGATACAATCTCGGCTTGCGCACGTTGGCGCACTTGTTGTTTCAAGTCAACATTGATCTGATTTAAAGCACGCGTCTGCAACTGTAATGTCCGATGTTGATACTGATAAACTACCAAAACACCGATGCTACTTAAGACAATCAGTATAGCGATAGCAAGGATAACTGCACTGATAGCGTCAAACTCAAAAAATGCATCTGTATTAGCGACTTCAATAACCAGATGCAATGGATAACCCGTTACTTGCACACTATCAATCAGAGACATTTCATTATTGAATATAGATGGTAAAAGGGCATTTTCAGTGTTGGATTGCAGATAAGCCTCATCAATTTTTGTACCAATAAGATCAGGCTGATAAGGAAATGATGTTAGGACAGTGCCATCGTCAAGCGTCACTACACCGACATATTCCTCCAACCCAGCAAAGTCAGAAAATATGTCACTCCATACCATCGGTATAAATGAGGATAATAAAACATAATCTAAGTTGTTATCTTCATAAAAACCATAAGAGATTGTGATGACCCATTCACCCGTCTCCTGTTTTTGGGTGGGTTCGCTAATAAAGAAGGCATTGCTACCTTGTGTTGGGTGAATTGCGAAAGATGGATGATCTGCAAAATTTATATTCAGATTAGTCTCATTAGAATCGAAGATAACCGTACCATTTTCGTCAAGTAGGAGAAGTGTGTCTAAGATGGAGTTATCTGATTTCATTTGTTGATAGTGATTTAAGAGAGGCTCATCATTCAAGGTATCATTTTCATAATCGAATGCTAACACCTGGACAATATCATCAATATTATTAAGAATCTCTTGATTAAATTGAGATTGCACAATCAGCAAATTGTGTAAATTACGTTGAGCAATTTCGAATGTCGCTGTGTAATGCAGTTGAACTAGGTATGCACAGACGCCAAGAAGAAGTAGCGTAAACAATACAACCAATATGGAGATAGAACGCCTTAGGGGTAGTCGAATATGCATTTGAGCATTATCTGAGGATTTATCTAACGACGACAGCATTTAATGATGTCTTTCATCATTTCTAAAAGTTAATTTAAATTGATGATAGCATACATCTGTGGTTTAAGTTATGAGATTTTGTATGTACACCGCAGTATCTGTACTGTTAGGCAGAAAAGAGACCTGTTTCCTGCACATCGATCGGTACACCATCTAATACGGTAGGTAAAATATGATCTTTTTGAAGGCTTGTTGCGGGTACTTTTTCGTCAACGAGTATAACTAAACATAATTCGGTTGTTGTTTCACTTCCTCGTTGACGATACCCGACACCAATCCCGACAACATGCGGATAGGCCATTAATTGGTCGGCATATTTTGCCTGCACAGCCGATATCTCTTGCATCCGTTGATCATCGTTCATAAGCTTTGCTCCGTTGCTATCCAATCCAACGCTAGCAAAATGCCTGTAACCGAATCTGTCACATTAATTTCCCCTTCAGCGATGGTTTGGCGGATTGCAACGCGTGGTACTAATTTGACTTCAATCGCTTCGTTAGGGTCAAGCGATTGTGTGTTTGTTTGTGTTGCATCTAATGCGAGATAGACATGAACACGATTATTTGAGCGTGTCGGATTATGAATGAGTGTGATCAGTTTATGCCATGTCGCTGATGTATACCCTGTCTCTTCAACAAGTTCACGCTGAGCATCGATTTGAGGGTCATCTGTATCTGGCTCACAAAAACCACCAGGGATTTCTGTACATATCTCGCTGATGCCATGTTTGTACTGCTCCACTAGAATAAAATGATGATCCGATGTGAGAGCGACAATTAATACGATATCTTCTACTTCCTCAACATAATAATCATCAATCTCACGCCCATCCGGTAGACGACATGTATCGCGCCGGATACGAAAGTAGGGTGTATCCAACGCAATTTCACTGTCAAGGCGTGTCCACTTCTCCATTATAGCCCCGCTATGGAATCTGCGGACATTCGGTAATCTCGGTGACGGTATCGTTACGTACCCAACCAGTTAATTCACTGTCGTCAATGCGTACACGAACGAAGAGCCAGACAGGTCCATCTTGTACCGATTCTTGGCGTTGCTGTTGCAACACTGCCATACTCGTTCCACCTGGGATCAATGTGATTTGTGGTGAATTGGTGGTCGCACGGGCTCGCATCCGAATGCTACCATTTTGTCCAAGCACCAAGACACGACACAATTCAGGTGGGACAGGTGTATCCGTCGGCACTTGTGTAAACGTTGGCGATAGTGTCGGCGATGGCGTAACCGTGCTTGTCGGAGTTTCGGTTGGAGTATTGGTATGTGTCGGTGTCAAACTAGCTGTTGCTGTGAACGACGGTGTAACAGTTGGTGATGGTGTCCATGTCCATGTTGGGGTCGTCGTCCAAGTTGATGTCGGTGTGTGCGTAAATGTCGGCGTACTGGTCGTTGTAAGCGATGGTGTCGATGTGGCACTTGGCGTGAAAGTCGCACTCGGTGTAAAGGTTGCGCTTGGTGTAAATGTTAAACTCGGTGTCAGGGTCGGTGTATTGGTGAATGTAGCCGTTGGAAACAATATCGGCTCCCACTGTGGACGTGATAGCGCAGTGCCAATGCCACCGATAAACAGGAAGATTATAATGATAAACGCAAATACGACCCGCCCACGGGTGCGACGACTGCGGATTTCAGCTTCGACTCGGAATAATTCGGTGCGTCGTCCCAATATACGGAAGGGATCTTCACGCATGGCTTCTAACCATGTTTGCGCTTCACTGACGTCTCCATCTTGAATCGCAAGTTCAGCCCGTTCCAGATAACGCGTGAATAAATCATTAACTGTATTGCGATAGCGTTCATCTTGCCCAAACTCAGCTGCTAAACCTGCCAACATTTGTCGAGCTTGCGATAGCTCCGTATCAAAATTTTGTGTAATCAGTGCTTGCGCCCGTTTAATCACCTGCTGGGCACGGCTAACCTCTGCTTGATTATTACGCGCATCCATCAACATCTCAGAGATATTGGTATCGGTCGGATCGAGTTCACTGGCTAAATCCATTAACTTGATGGCGTCGTTCATCAACAACGCCCGTTCATCGAGTGTTGTCGAGTTATTCGCGCGGTTTAAAGCAAGTTGTGCTTGATCGCTAAGTTGACTACGAATCCCTGATAATTTATTATCGACTTCTTTTTGTAAGTTAGACAAGCGTTGGCTATTGGGGAGTAATTGACGGGTACGCGCCAATAGGGTGCGGATATTGCCTATCTGTGCAACCTGTTCATCAAGTGTGCCACCTAATGTATTCAAATTAACTGAGATTTGATCAGTATCTTGTTGCACCCGCCGGATCATCTCGACCCGTTCTTCGCCTTGTGGATCATTAGGAACGACCCGCAAGGCACCCTCATATTTACGTAACGCTTCCGTCCAATTATCTGTCGCCATTAAACGGTCGCCATCGTTAAGCAGTTCACGCGCTAATGCCAAATCTTGAATATCAAGCAATGCTTGCTCGACATCTTTCCATGTGAGGATGCCATCACGTTCAGCGAGTTCACGCGCTTCTTTATATAGATCAGATGCTTGCTCATAATTTCCAGCACGTACCAATGAGTTCGCACGGTTATAAGCAACACGTGCCTCAAATGGAATCCGATGATCGGGTACAATGCCACGGATGAGGTTGTCTTCTGATTTTTGTCGATACTCAATTGCTGTCGGGTTACTCGGTTGAACCGTCAAAATACGATTAGCAATATCAATAGTCTGCTGATATTCACCAGAGTAATAATACTCCGTCAAACGGGACAGCAATTCATCTAAATCTGCGCCGCCACGCCCCTGTGCTCCTAGCACACGGTCAGATGGTTCTACTGGTTGGCGAATATCTTGTTCCGGTGGCTCATAGCCTGATGATGTACGATATTGAGGGGGTGGTGGATTTGAGCCCCGCGTTGGTGTTGGATCTGGTTCGGGTTGGGGTGGTTCTGGTGCGGTGAGGGTCGGTGATGCATTAACGCCATGACGCTCGAATAGCTCAAGCACCCGTTGACGCGCTTGCGCATTATGCGAGCCGGCTTGCTGTAACAAATTAATGACATCAGGATCGCGTGAATCGAGTGGCAACGCATCTGCCAGAATATCAATCGCTTCGTCAATATCATCATCATCGCCTGCAATCTCGATGCGAATGCGAGCACGACGCACTAACCCACGCACCGCTGCTGAGTTCGGATTTCCCGAGGGATTACTCATACTCGCGATCTGTGAGAAGAGGCTCTGGGCGACAGCTTCCAATTGTGTATTCTTAGCTTCGGATAAGAGTTCCCTCGCCTTTTGTTCAAGTGCAGTTATCACCTGTGGGTCGCTGGCATTCTCGACTTGTTGTCGTAACTCATCAATGCGCCGTTGCAAATCTTGCATAGAATCAAATCCCCTTAGATCAGAAGTTCAATCAAACGTTACCGCAAAGTGGGGTAACGGGCAAGTCGAAATTAAAAATCATAGAGGAGAATTACCGTATCTCAACATTCTGTGATACAGTTAGCCTATCTTAATTTTACGTTACTGACAGAATCTTATGCTACCATCCCAACACATTCGCCCCAAATATAAACTCATCTTGTTTTATAATATTCAACCCGACAAACAAGAACAATATTATCGCTACGTATTGAGTACCTTTGTGCCAGCTATCCAAAAAATGGGTGTCTATATGCACATGGCATGGCATGTTGCTTACGGGACACAAGACTACCCGATCCGCAAAATCGAATTCGTGACCGAAAGCGCCGAAGTCCTCCGCCAACTATTCGAAAGTAGCGAATGGGAAGACCTCGAAAACAAACTGCAACGCTATATCTCGGATTATGAGCGGAAAGTTGTGGACTTCCGTAATGGTTTCCAGTTGTAATATTCATAAGCTAGGGCTTTATGACAATACAACAAACAAAGCTTGTTCGCACGCTTCGCTGTAAATATCCCATTATCCAAGCACCGATAGGTGGTGTTAGTACCATCGATCTAACTGTAGTAACGATTGAAGCTGGTGGATTTGGATTTATTGCAGCGGCATATCTTACACCAGAGCAGATCATCGTTGCGAATCAAGAAATCCACACCAAAACTGATAAACCGTTTGGTATCAATCTCTTCGCACCAATACCTGCACCGCAAATCCCTGACACATATGAAGATTCATCAGGTATCCTCAGTCAATATCCCTATCAAAATGCAATGACGAGAGGGATGCGTCGTGTTGCCGCCAAACAGGGTAATAATGAGTATTTGTCGTCATGGGCGGGACAGGGGCTCAGCTTATCTCAGAGTCAATCTACTGCAGAACTGATGAGTCAATTGATCAGCGAGATGGAAACATCGATTCGACGCTTTTCACCGAAAATGCTCTAGCATCATATGTGTATCATAATTTTGAAGCAGTAGATATGAGGTAATATCACATGAAAACCAAAAAGCAGTCTACAATTCATGACACTATGGGCGCAACTAAATTTGTTGCCTCCGCCCCAATTGAAAAGATAAATGAGTTGTTACATCGTGTGCCTGATATTAGAGTCCATACAATTCGAGACTTCTACAATCGTATAGATTACCGTATTCATTGGGGGGACACACACCCTACCATTTCTATTTTTGTGTCTATGACAAAATGGAACCGTGATGAAACACTAATTTCGTTAAGCTATTATTATCCGAGTCGTTTCAGATATGGTGGTCCTATACTTCTCTTGCTTACATTTGCATTTGTATTTGGATTAATTGGTCTTTCACTAACGAGACCAGATGCAATTTTGGCATGCTTCTGTATCACGCTGCCCATTCTATTGATACTCTTCATCATCGCCTCATTTTCTAATACACCTTCACCAACAGAATATGACGGCTATGAAATCAGGCGCATACAAGAAGACCTCAAAAATCTTGTTGTTGATGAGTTGAAATATCACGTAGATTTAGAAATAGTCTAATATGCTATAGTTTGGGGTAAATTATTTGAATATCAGAATCGATAAGTTGAATAGATCAATCTCGCATGACAGATAAAAAACAACCTGCAATCTATAAAACCATCGGTGTGACCAAATTTGTCGCGTCTGCACAGATCAATGAAATGAGCGGTCATCTAGCAGACTTGCCACAAATCAAGTCACGCGTTATTTTCAGCCTCAACAACCACATCGACTATCGTGTTCGATTACGGGATGGCTCTTCTAGCAAACCTGTCTATATATCTATGCGTCAATGGAATCAAGACGAAACCCTCATTATGTTGAGCTATTATCTACCGACCCGACTTAAGATTTTTGCGATTCTATTTACGATTGCGCTCTTGGTAGCGGGTGGATTTGTATATGTGGTATTTGATTCACCGCTTCTGTTTTTTATCGGCTGGGGATTAGCCATATTTGCGATGTTATATAGCCGTGCAACCAGTACAGGGACATTTGCTGAGTATCAGTATGACGAAACGAAGCGTGCGCAAGATGGTATACTAGACATCATCATTGATGGGTTCAAACAGAAGGTAGAACTCAATATCATCAGTTAGGTAGAGGACTTATGGCAACCAATCCTCCATCCGACATTTATACATTCGAAGAATATCTCGCCATTGAAGAAGAATCCGGCGTCAAACATGAATATATTGATGGCGAAATTTTTGCGATGACCGGTGGCACAAAACGCCATGCGATGATTCCTGTGAATTCTACCCGTGTCATTAGTAATCAAATCATCGAACAAGATAAAGATAATTGTGATGTGGCAAGTGGTGACTTGCGAGTCAAAGTTGCCGAAAAAAAGTATGTCTACCCTGATTTTCTGGTGGTTTGTGGTAACGATGAGTTTGAAGGGGACAACGAAACTACGCTTACAAACCCAACACTCGTCTGCGAGGTTATCTCAGAGTCTTCAAAAGATTATGATACAGGGATAAAGAGTGAATGGTATCGCAACCTTGAATCGCTCAAGCATTATCTGATTATCTACCAATCACGGGTTTATGTACAACTGTTTACACGTCACACTACACAGGACGCATGGATTTTCCGCGAATTTAACACATTATCAGATGTTGTGCCGCTCACATATATTAATGTAGACTTGCCCCTATCTGAGATTTATCGTGGTATTGAGTTTGAGAGTGATGAACATATCAGCAAGCAATCTTAGCCCCCGATGTGATACATCTCAACTTTTTTGCGTTTTTCGCGCATTTCCTCAGTTAAGTCCGTACGGATTTCTGAGTAACGGTCGATGCGATGTCCCCATGTATTGCGAATGATTTGTTCGATCTCATCATCAGTTGCGCCATCACGCAATGGTGCACGTAAGTCGGTGCCTTTTGTACCAAACAAACATGTAAAAATCTGACCTTCTGGCGAGAGGCGCATACGGGTACACGCCCCACAGAACGGTTGTGTTACTGATGTAATCAAGCCAATTTCGCCGTCACCATCCTTATAACGGTAACGTTGTGCAACCTCTCCATAGTAGTTTTCGTCAAGCGGCTCGAGAGGCATTTTAGCGTCAATCATGTCGACAATTTCTTTAGCTGTTAACACTTCATCCAATTTCCAGCCGTTCATATTGCCGACATCCATGTATTCGATAAACCGCACAATATGACCGCGATCTTTAAAGAATTTGGCAAGGTCGACGATTGTATGGTCGTTGACACCCTTTTGTACAACCGCATTAATCTTCAGTGGTGAAAATCCAGCATTTTCGGCAGCTTCAATACCTGCAACGACTTTCGCGACACTTGATCGTCCACCATTCATTTTTTGGAAGACATCTTCATCCAAACTATCCAAGCTAATCGTCAGGCGTTTGAGTCCAGCTTCTTTGAGCGCATCCACCTTTTTTGGTAAAAAGTGCGCATTCGTCGTCATCGCCATATCATCAACACCATCAACCGTATTCAACTGTTTGATGAGTTCTTCGACATTTTGGCGGACAAGTGGCTCACCCCCTGTTAGGCGGATTTTGACAGCACCGAGTCGAACAATGATGCGCGTCAAACGGGTGATTTCCTCAAAAGTTAGTAATTGCGGTTTGGGCAAAAACTTATACCCCTCACCGAAGATTTCCGCGGGCATACAATAGGTACAACGGAAGTTACAACGGTCAGTCACGGAAATTCGTAAGTCACGTAATGGGCGGTCAAATTTGTCAGTTAGGCTCATGATGGTTGTCTTTACATGATAGAATATCTAGGTAAATAATAGTGTAGAGTTGAGAATAATTTTTATCAAGTTTATTTATTTTATTCATATAAAACGCTTATTTATTGGACGCGGTGAGACTATAATTTTATACCTTAGGTGTGACATAGTGAGGATTTTGATATGATAAGGTTGAAGTGTAATGAATGTGATGCATTCGCTGAACCACTAGATTGGCGCTGTAATGCATGTGGGGGATCCATAGATATTGTGGGTTTACCAGTATTTTCCCCTGATGCAATCCATGATGGTGACTTTTCCTTATGGCGATATGGTGAGATGCTTCCTGTCGAGAAGCACTTTACGCTCGGCGAAGGCATGACTCCACTCGCACCAATTACGATTGATGACTATACATTTCAGGCAAAGCTCGAATATCTCAATCCGACTGGATCATATAAAGATCGTGGCACCACCACTATGCTCAATCACATTGCCAGCTATGAGGTTGATGAAGTCATTGATAATTCATCAGGCAATGCAGGTGCATCAATTGCGGCATTTGCAAGTGTCGCCGGAATCAAAGCTCGCATCTTTGTGCCATCAGATACAGCAGTCGAAAGTAAAAAGAGCTTGATTCGTGCATTTGGTGGCACAATTGTTGAATCGCTTAATCCAACTGCTGATGTGTACGCTGAAGCCGAACATACCACCTATGCCAGCCACGCATGGAGTCCCTATTTTGTACTGGGTCAGACCACCGTTGGTTGGGAAACTTGGGAACAACTCGGTAGACGTGTGCCTGATGCGATTGCGACTCCGGTTGGGCATGGTGGATTATTCCTCGGATTTTATCGCGGATTCAAAGCACTATACGATGCAGGTATCACTGACAAAATGCCGATTATGATCGCAGTACAATCAGCAGGTGTTGACCCAGTGATACAAGCATGGGAGCAAAAACTCGATATACCAGTGTCAATCACACCACAGCACAGTGTTGCCGATGGGATTTTGGTAACGGTCCCAGTACGCGGGAAACAAATCTTATCAGCAATCTATGAAACCAACGGCTATGCGTTCCGTGTCGAGAATGATGCCATCACACAAGCCCAACAGCGTATGACATCGCAAGGCATTATCATCGAACCGACGAGTGCTGTCACGGTAGCGGCGTTGCCCCAAATTCGTGAAAAAATTGGCGATGATGCCGAACTTGTCATTGCATTTACAGGCAACGGGTTGAAGAATATCGGCGCGAGCTTGTAATTGCAAATAGGGGGTAAATTGGAAATGAAGGATACGCCATGCCAGAATTGATTATCACAGCTGACGACTGCGGTTTATCCGAAGGGATTAATCGGGCAACCGTCCAACTGCATAAACAGGGTTATATTACCTCGGCTAGCGTGATGTCAAATTTTCCGGCACATCGTCATGCGTTCCAGATGTTCCGTGCGTATCCAACCTTGGAAATCGGCGCACACTTAACATTAACCGATGGCAAGCCTGTTACTGATGATATTCCGGATCATACGCCACTCTTGAATAGCGAGCAGGAATTCCATAACAAATTTAGCTTATTTTCTCGATTACTGTTTCCATCAGACGAAACGATAGTCTGGATTCGGCACGAACTCGATGCGCAATTACAGCGGTTTGTATCGGCAGGGATTCAACCTGCACACATCACAACCCATCATCATTTTCATACCATCCCCTCGTTACGTAAGATCATCTATGAGCTTGCCTTACGCTATGATGTGAAATGGGTGCGCGCTCATGAATTTAGGGCAACGATTGCACCCTATAACCTCTTTCCGTATGCTCAATCGCTGGCGGGGAAATTCCCGTTTGAATTACCGGGATACATCTCTCCATTAAAAGCATGGATGGGACGACCTGCCCACGAATACGCCGACAGACTGCTTGAGCTAGAGGGCACCGCCGAAATTGTGGTACACCCCGGCAACGAAGACGACCCGACGTTTCCAATCAATGTTGATTATGGTCCAACACCGCGCCAAGACGAAAGCACCTATTTGATTACGTTGATTGATGAGATTCGCAGTGCAAGTGTTTAAAGGAGGAACATCTGATGATTAAATATGCCCATACCAATATTATTGCGGAAGATTGGCGCAAGCTGATGCAATTTTACATCGACGTGTTTGCATGTGTGCCAGTTCCGCCACAACGCGATCAATCCGGTGATTGGTTATCGCAAGGGACAGGTGTACCGAATGCCGCTTTAGAAGGGATGCACCTGCGTTTACCCGGTCATGGGGAGGATGGTCCAACCCTCGAAATTTATAGCTATGGGACGATGCTCGACAAACCAGAATCTGCTGCTAATCGCAAAGGAATTGGACATTTGGCATTTTTAGTCGATGATGTGCCTGCAATTCGAACAGCAGTCTTAGAATATGGTGGGCGCGACCTCGGCGAGATTGTTGAGCGTGATGTTGAGGGTGTCGGACGCATCACATTCATTTATATGACCGACCCCGAAGGTAATATTTTGGAGATCCAACATTGGGCATTGGATTAGACGGGTGTTAGTACTTATCTGTTTTGCCCTTTCCCGATGTATCTATTCTGCGGTACACTTACGCATGTTATGATGGCTTCTTATTGTGGAGATATGACTGATGGCAACGACCGCACGTAAATGGTTTTACTCAACCCCCGAACCACGCCCATATTATATTGAAGAGCGTGTCAATCATACGCTATGGAACAACCGCCTACAAAACGTCTTTATGAGTTGTACCCAGGCAGAAAATCCGGTCATGATGGAAGGTAGCATGAACGGTATGCCGATGTTCTTTGAATTTGTACCCGGTCAATACTTTAAATTGCGTATGGGTGAAGAACGTAAGGAAATCGTTGGGACTATCCGTCAAATTCTACTCGGGTTGAAACCTGCTATAACCTACCAAGACACTGAAGGTCTATTTGTCGTGGAATGGCACACCGATGGTGGTGATGCACGTTGGACAGAAATCCAAGGCGACCCAGCATTCCAAGGGTTGCGCCGGATGAAAACCAAGTAACACCAGACAAAATGCGCTAAATGGAGAGTAGTGATTGCTCTCCTACACACCCTCACGATAAGCACGCTTGGATGCACCCAGTTGTCGCCCATATTCACCAATCAGATACCCCTGTACCGAGATATATAACGCGGGCGCACCGATCCACCCAATACACGGAATCGCGCCAATCAATCCCAAAATGACATTGCTCAGAATCGAATACATGATGTATTGCAAGGTCAATGAGGTATTTTGCTGCAATGTGCGAAATAATTTGCCGAAGCGATAGAATACGCCGTTGTCCCCGGTTTCCGCATATTGATTGAGTGCAATCGTCAGCATACTCCATGCCACTGCTGTATAAATAAACAGAATCGGCAACGCACAGAAGACTATCACCACAAAGGCAACGCCACCAAATAAACTTTGCCCGAGGATACTGCTGAACGTATACAATCCGATGCTGATCAAAATAACAGGCAAGTTATAAATCAGCATCGCCAATAAGACATACGCTCCTTTTGTTGTCTTACCACCATAATCATCCCATTTGGGGAGTGGGCGCGGATGCCCATTGCGGATGTTACGTGACAATTCTGTGATGTAACCCAGCAGGGTACACGTCGTAATTAAGCCAAATATCGGAATAGCGCTGACAAACACCAACAAGACAGTCATAACTAACTTGCTCACCCACTGTTTGTCCTCAAAGCTATAGGTAAATGCCCGTCCCAATTCCATATTGTCCCGTGTCCTTTGATTGTAGCAATCTGTTTATGCCTGAATTTTAGTATGGAGTTGTAGTGAAATCAAATGCTGGGATAAAAACTATGTTTCCAGATTCCATCCTGGTATTGAGGGAGCATCTATATCAATATCCTGATCTTCCCAATCTATCGGGCGATTTGTAATTACTGGCACAATCACCACATGTCGTTCTGCATCACCATGTTTGCTCAGTCTCGCTGTGAATGACTCTAGATGTGCCATTGAAGCAACGGCAACTTTTATTAAAGAACAATATGTGCCACTCAAGGTATATATTTCACGAATTTCTGGGAAGGCATCGGCAGTCGTCGTTTTGGTAAGACACTTTACCGGATCACAACGTAACAATAGAAATGCAATCAATGGCAAGCCAACTTTTTCTAAGTCAACTTGTACCGTATAACCCTTGATAATACCTCGATCTTCTAATTTTCGAACACGTTCAGCCGTTGCTGGAGGCGATAAAGAGACCCGTTTGCCGAGTTCACGGTATGATAAACGGGCATCTTTTTGGAGTTCACGGAGTATCTGCCAGTCGGTTGCATCAAGCGGACTTTCCGAATGCAAAGTCATAACGAAATTTCCTTTATTAAGTAAGGAGAACGGAACATTATACCTTTTAGAATCTATGTATTTGCACAGGCTGCTTATGCTAGATTGGAATAGTATATCATTAAGCACCAGAGGATACCCAGTGAACATTCCAACCCATCGTCAAACCCCTGAAGAACTAATTGAAGAGATTGAAAATGATCCATTGACATTACTCATATGGCGCTTGCTGGATCATGTATCAGCAGTCAGACAATATATAGTGCATCATTACAAATGTATCAGTGATATGATCCATCATGCTTATATAATGATTCAATCTAGGCTTTAATCGTCTGACTTTCTACTTTCAACTTTTTACTTTCATCTCTATAATATATGTATGAATAAACAACATAACATAAAACGGCTAGACGCACTCTAGCAACCCCAACCATAATCTCACACAGGTCATATACCGGATGCTGTGCAGTTTGCATATCCATCACCCAACCCGAAATCAATCAACACAAGCAGAATATAGCTGAGGAATTACTATGCTCGATAAATTAGCAGAAGTTGAAGCCCGTTATAACGAACTCGAAAAAATGATGGGCGATCCTGAGATTGCACAGGATTATGAAAAAGTCGCCGAACTCGCCAAGGAACGCTCCGATTTACAGGATATTGTTCAGGCGTATCGTACCTATCAAAAACAAGAAGAAGAACTCGAAGGCGCAAAAGAACTGCTCTACGAAGCGGATGATGCCGAAATGAAAGAAATGGCACAGATGGAAGTCTCCGAGTTAGAGGAAAGCACAGCCGATTTACTCGAAAAACTCAAATATATGCTCCTCCCCAAAGACCCGCGCGATAGCAGAAACGTGATTGTTGAAATCCGTGCAGGGGCAGGTGGTGACGAAGCCGGTATCTTCGCGGGTGATTTGATGCGTATGTACACCCGTTACGCCGAAGGCAACAAATGGAAAGTAGAAATGCTAGACATCAATGAACAAGGCAACGGTGTCTTCAAAAATATCACCTTCCAGATCAAAGGTGAGGGTGCATTCAGTCGCCTAAAATACGAAAGTGGTGTGCATCGTGTGCAACGTGTTCCCGCTACAGAAAGTCAGGGACGCATCCATACCAGTACATCAACCGTCGCCGTATTAGCAGAGATGGACGAAGTCGATGTCGAACTGGATATGAGTGATGTCGAGGTACAAGTGTTCCGTGCGCGTGGTGCGGGTGGACAATCCGTTAATACGACTGATTCGGCGGTGCGTATGATCCACAAGCCAACTGGGGTCGTCGTCGAAATGCAAGATGAACGTAGCCAACTCCAAAACAAAATCCGTGCGAAACAAGTTTTGATTGCGCGTTTGTACGAAGCCGAGGTCGAACGCCAACGCTCCGAACGTGAACAAGAACGTCGTGGGCAAGTGGGTAGTGGGGATCGCTCTGAAAAAATCCGTACTTACAACTATCCGCAAGGGCGCGTGACAGACCATCGCATCGGTTACAGCAGTTACAATTTACCTGCCGTAATGGATGGTGGTATTGACGATTTTATCGATAACCTTGCGACACAAGAACAAGCCGAGATGCTCGCGGCTGGTGGCGTAGAATAATCGCATTAATTGGACTCTATCGTAGGGGCAACTGCCCCTACAAAATGTAACAAACTCAACTGTTGTATTGGACAACAACGATGCCCACCATTCGTGAAGCACTCACCCATGCAAAATCACAATTGACTAAATCAGATACAGCCTCGCTAGATACACAGGTTTTGATGTGTTTTGTGTTAGATGTTGACCGCTCTCATCTATTTGCACATGATGACGAAATGCTGACCGTTGAACAAAACAATCACTTTGATGCACTAATTCAACGGCGCATTTATGGCGAACCAATTGCTTATATCCTCGGTAAACAAGGATTTTACGACCTAGAATTTATCGTCACGCCCGATGTTCTGATTCCCCGACCAGAGACCGAGTTATTGTTAGAAGAAGCGATGCGCTTGATGGTAGATAAACCCGATTGTGTCGTAGTGGATATTGGGACAGGTAGTGGGGCATTAGCAGTGACTTTCGCCAAACATACACCCCAAAGCACAGTATATGGTGTTGATCTCAGTGAAAAAGCACTGCAAATTGCCCAGAAAAATATTGACACAAACAACACTACCGTCACGACATTTCATGGTAACTTAGCCCAGCCACTCATCGACAATCACATCAAAGTAGATCTCGTGATGGCAAATCTGCCTTATATCCGCCATGATGAGATGCCTCAATTAGCCGTAAGCAAACATGAACCCCATATGGCATTAGATGGAGGCGGTGACGGGTTAGATTTTATCCGTGACTTATTGACGCAATTGCCACAAATTTGTCATCAAAATGCGTGGATATTACTAGAAATTGGTGCAGAACAAGGCGATTCACTCAAAGCGCTCGTCAACGAATACTTGGGTGTCCCCTGTGATATTTTACAAGACTATGCCAAGTTAGACCGCATCGGACGGTTCCAACTTTAAGCAATGCCGTTCTTAGATTCCAGATAGTTGAGCAACTTATGCGCTTGATGCAGTGTATCGACCGTATGCAGACGATCTGACCATGCAGGATACATACGACTGAGAATACTCAATAAACGTGAAACTTCTTTATCCGTTCCGATAAATACCATATGCCCACGATTATCCGGCATAACCCGTAAAGCGTTCCGCCAAAATTCGAGGCTATTTTCTGGAAAGGGTTGACTATACGTTAGATCATAAATTTCGCTAACTGTTTGTATGACATCCAATGTCATAATAATGCTTTGTTGTAGTCCGGCTTCGAGTTCCAACCACGACCATTTGCCTTTAATATCATAGTGAACAACGGTCTTGCGATCGTTACCCCAATCTACTTTGATTGCCATTTCTTATACCTCTGTATCATGAGCCAAACTCTATTATAACCAAGGCGATCGTAAGCTTCTATGAAGGTTTCGTTATTTTTCGTAATTCCTTTGAAGTTTTATTGCAACCTCGATTGCATCATCCATTTTGGTAGATTTAAATATGCGAAATTCTGATTTCAATTTTTTGCGAGACGATCGTGATTTTCGATCGCCCCAATATTGTTCCGTTTGGGAGTAATTAAAATAGGGAACATCTAGCTGTATGTGGTTCTGGTGTTCAATATGCTCAGCAAAGTAGTCTGTTACATCCAATAGTTGGGCAGTCTTTTTCAGATGCTTTTTGTCTAAGGGGTAGATTGTTACTGTACGTCCACTTTCCGAACCTTCAAGCCCTAACACATTCAAATAGGTCGGGTGATAACGTATATCGCCAGATTCCGATAATGCCCCTCCAAATAGTGGAAGGGCCACGGACACAGTCTCAATGTGAAGTAAGAGAAATAAATGTGGGAAATGAAACCGATTTCCTAATGTGTATCCACGTTTAAGAAGTATCTCCCTTCCCGCATCGGCTGGCATCGCCGGAATGTTGATAAATTGCCAACGTGCCATCAGTTGATCATGTCCAGAAAAATGTTTTGTGTAATCTTCAGGTGATATAAATAGATAGATTGTTTGATGATCTATGGGTGACTCAATTGGTCGAGATCCATGCGCTATTGAGTTGACAATTGTTGCATCAGGGATATGTGAGGTTAATATTTCCCCGAAATACATGTACGCACGCTTGCGATATTGATTCAACGGTCGGGAATATCGCAAATATCTGTATAGAAAATGCAATGCAATCAAACTAAGCAGAACTCCTGCAACCTGATAACGCACAGGATAAAACACTGTAAGCACAAGACCAGTAATAATGGTCGGTATCCCAATCCCAAGGAATGAGTGTAAGCCACCTTCTGTAAATGTAGTTGATACCATGAAAAAGAATAATGCAACCAATAATACAATACCGACCGCCACATCAATTAGAATCATGCCATCATCCCTCACTATAATTTGCACCAATACATAGATTTACTATATATCAATATTCGATGCATAGCAACTATATCCCATTTTGCAAATAGTTTACATTCAGCACATAACCCGATAACACCTCCATGACAAGATAACTACATCGACGAAGACACCACCATCTGATCTTCTCTTGACTCCCAATCCGAACAGGTGATGGTGAAATAAATGGAGGACATCATGATCTCTCGTAGAGCGTTCCTCAAAACAACTGGTACAGTCACGGGTATAAGTGCGACGTTTGGACTCCCTTCCTGGATGCCAAGATTGGCATTCGCTCAACCGTATAATAATCCCAAAGGTGACGTGCTGGTATCAATCTTTCTACGAGGCGGTGCTGATGCACTGAATATGGTAGTCCCTCATGCTGAGGATGCGTATTACACTGCGCGTCCTCAATTGTCGATTCCTCGTCCTGACGCATCTGATGATGCCAAAACACTCGATTTAGACGGCTTCTTTGGATTACATCCGGCACTCGCATCACTCCATCAAATTATGCAGGACGGCAGAATGTTAGCTGTTCATGCCACGGGGTCGCCACACGACAGTCGCTCACACTTCGAAGCAATGGATTATATGGAACGTGGAAGCCAAGGATTTGATGTTTCAACTGGATGGATTGGTCGACATCTCGCCAGCACAGCCACCGATATGGATTCACCGATACGGGGGATTGGTTGGGGCACTGCCATACAACGCGCTTTAACTGGTGCGCCGTCAACGATTGCCATGCAATCTATTATTGATTATCACCTTGGTGGTGATGAGCAAGCTGCCCTACAAATGATGAATTCACTGATGTCGCTCTATCAAATAGATGGTTCACTAGGGGATACAGCACAATCGACACAAGATGCAGTTAATGTGGTGCAAGCAGTCGGCTACGAAAATTATGTACCACAATACGGTGCAGAATACCCCGAAAATGACTTTGCATTCGGATTACGACAAACTGCCGCCCTCATTCGCGCTGATGTTGGACTGGAATCCGCTTGTATTGACCTCGGCGGATGGGATACGCATGTTAATCAAGGCGGTACCAATGGTACACAAGCTAATCTCATGCAAACACTTGCTGATGGGTTATTGGCTTTCCACCAAGATATGGGACCTGATATGAATCGTGTCACCGTGATTGTCATGTCGGAATTTGGTCGTAGATTGGCCGAAAACGGTGGACGTGGAACAGATCATGGCGCAGGTGGTGCATTATTTGTCATGAGCGACAACCTCATCCAACAACCTGTCATCACCGATTGGCCTACACTCGCACCGGATAAACTCGACCAAGGCGACCTCGCTATTACGATTGATTATCGTGATGTATTGTCTGAATTGCTCGATAAACGCCTCAAAAATTCTGCCCTTAACGAGGTTTTCCCGAACTTCACGCCGACACCACGCGGTATCTTTGTCTAATTTAAGCACAAACCGCACAATCCAATTTTTAGAAAACGCCTTATAGCGTGTCATCTTCAGGTACACTAAATCTAATCATGACGAAAGGATACCTAATATGGCACATTACCTCGTCCGTGCAAAAGCAAAAGATAACCTCGCCGAACTTAAACAACGTTTAGATGAAGACGACATCCGCCAGTATCGCCCTGCTGGGGGTGAAATGACACAATGCCTCAAACGTGCGAAAAAGACAGAAGAGGGTTGGATTACATGGGAAGAAAACTGTTTCTGCAACCCACCGCTTAAGCAAGAACGACGCGATGTCCTCGACCACTACTTCACAGACATTACAACAATTGTGATTCAAAAAGGTGAAGGCTGGGCAAAGATTGACGATTTACCCTCTGTTTGGACATAACCCACCATCATTTCCTGCAATAATATCTACCCACTCGCTAATGAGAACACAAGTAGTGTTCAGTGCGTGACAAATTTTGAGATCGTACCCTATAGGACTAACTCATGGAGATTGTGAAACGCCAGTTCATGATCTTTTAGGGTTTTATTAGAACAAAAGTTCTAATAAAATGAAGATCGAAAGTTATCCGCAAGCAAAATAGGGACAATACGATGCCACTTGATTTAATTACAGAATTTATACATATCGAACTTCATGCCGAGAGTGACAAACTTTATCAACCCATTATGCGAGCACTCAGTCAGTCAGAGGAAGCAGGCATAGATGATGCTTTAATCGAGCTACTCACACATGAAAATGCACGACTACGGGAACATGTAGCCATTGTTCTGATTGATCGCGATGTGGATTATTCAGTCTTTGCCAACTTATTACAACATAATGACATGGAAATCCGTGTTCTGTGTACTATGGCATTAGGGCTTTTACAAAATCCGCTGGCGATTGATGTATTACGAGAAATGAGAGAAGGAGAGAAACTCAATAAATACTTATTACTTGCTTGTAAATACGCTATGTTCTTCTTGGGTGCAAAAGATGATTTTCCAGATATACAAGAGACAATTATTGAACAGGCCGAGGTTGGGTTACCATTATTTGATGATGTAGGTGAACCAAAATTGAACATGCTTCTTCTCACGCGACATAGTTGGAGATTCGCAGTAGAAGGATTGGTTTATTGGGCTAACCCCAAAACTGTTGAGGTTATCGAGATGAGCTATATTTCTCGAATGGAGCATGAGCGCATGGATATGAAGACCCAAAATATATTAAGGCGTTCAGGTAAACTTAGTATTCCGACTATTTTGTGGTATTTGGACAAGATCAGTGATGAGACATTCTACGATATTAGTCATATCTTGAGCAATGCTATGTCTCCTGAGGCATTGGCTCCGCTCATTTCGATGTCAGGTCGTCTAAGTGCTAATGAAAGTAGTACCATTGATGACATGATCAGCGACTTTGGTGAACGAGCTGTACTACCCCTTATTGACGCATTATATTTTCCTGATTTATACCCAGCAAAAGAAAGCTGGTCTACTATGCCTTATTTGTTAGGCAAACTTAAGGACAAGCGCGCGGTGTGGCCACTGGTTTGGGCACTACAAAACGTAGATGACACTCTCATGCAAGAGGCATGTACACTGGCATTGGGGGAGATTGGTGACCGACGTGCGTCCGAGGTCTTGTTGCGGGAACTAGCGCAACAGATGAGCGACGGTACGCTATTCAAGAGAAGTAGGGTTCAGTCTAAGCGACGACCTTATCCTGTCATTTGGGCTCTGGGTGAATTAGGTGAGACACGAGCAATTGAGCCTTTACGACAAGCGATAGAACCTCTCGCGATTGATGCCAATAGGGTTGAAATCGGCTCTATTTTAGAAGCACTTGCTAAATTAGGAGATGAGGTATTTGTCATCGAATATACCGAGCGACTACTTACCCACAGGACTGATGATCTCTCACAAAATTCGCCAGACTTTAATCGGTTGATACTTGTTTTAAAACACTTTGAAGATAGCGAACGCGCAGCAAAATTATTACTTCGTTATATGGATGCGGTAGAGTGGGATTATGGCACTCTTAGTACCGCAACTACTGTGAGCATGGGCATCCAACATCAAATTCTTGTTGATTTACTTGTGAAAATTGTCAATGTACTTAAAACCATTGAGATTAGAAAATGGGACGCTGAAAGAGCATTGAAGGTACTCGGTAGTATGCAACTACCAGAAGCAACAGATGCTTTATTGCGCTATTTAGACGAAGTGTCTCGTGAAGATATGCCATTAATCTTTAGGGCACTTACCAAAACCGGAGACCCTCAGATAGTGGATCGGATTGATAGCTACCGTGAAGATGATGATCCCCAAATACGTTGGTGGGCAACCTATACCATCATTCAGCTATCAGATGAATTGTCACTAGAAACAATTGAGCAGGTTCTTAAAGAGTATGACGATCAATTACCAACCTTGATAAGTTTACTGTCAAAATATCCACACTGGCATCCACAAGATGATATTACCGAGTGGCTAGAGGATAGTAATTTTCATAAGATCTACAGAATCATCAGGAGTCTCAGTTCACTGGGTGACCGAGCTGTTCCAAACTTGCGTAAACTATTGAATGACCGACGGTATGATCCGGGAGATCACACTAGCATGATACGCGATGAAGCATATGCAGCCCTTAGGAGGATAAACACGCCACTTGCTAAAGAAACACTAGAGCAAGCTGGGTTTGATTGGTCACAACCTAAGGTATTATCGCTTGTCGATTATAGTTATTTAACTGGCTCCTTGCGTACAATGCCCGACCCGCCAACGATCTCATTGGTTGAACTAGCGAGTCAACTTCATCGTTATCACCCGATAACAATTGAAGGGGTATTTAAGTTGATTGGGACAAGCCCTAATGTAGCAGTAATCGACGCTGTTGCAAAGAATCTTACCAATACCCCGAGGTATCACACAGATGTCATAGCTCGATGGTTATTGAAAGTCGGCGAACCTGCTATTACATCTTTACTCGCAGTTCTGGATCATATTCTTGAGAATCCTGATCTCGGTAAAGGTCCAATTTGTTGGCTAGATTTTAGATTAGAAAACATACCAACACCTGAAGTTGTTAACTTTTTAGGAAAAGTTGTTAGAGTAACTCCGAATAGTGTTCTAAGCAGTCAAGTACGAGGGGTTTTGTTCCGATTAAAGACACCGCAAGCTCAAGAGATCCTCAAAGAGGTTAGTAAACATAACAAGTAGCGACTCGGTGCTAAACGCATCATTCTAATCAAATTGGGGATACTCTCAGACTATCCCCTCAACAGTGATAAATCCTTAAATATTGTTGTCGTTAAAGTAAAAAATTCGTAAGCGCAGGTTAGCGACCCTACTCAAAAACATAGAATTATGGTCAACTTAGCCTCCCGCCAGACCCATCAACAACAGGAGGTAACCACGATGTCAACGATCAGCCCCAAAATGATGCTTGATACCTATGATCTGTATCCCAAGAAAAGTTTGGGACAGAATTTTATGCATGACCCCAACGCACTAGAAAAAATCACATCAACTGCTGAGATTATGCCCGAAGATACAGTTGTTGAAGTCGGGCCAGGTACGGGTGCTCTCACCGAAAAATTAGCTGAAAAAGCACGCCATGTCTTTTCAATCGAGTTGGATGAACGCCTCCAACCGATCTTAGAAGAACGTTTTGATGCAACACAGAATGTCTATCTGGTGTTTAACGACATCCTCAAAACCGATGTACCCAGACTCGTCGGACATAATGATTTTGTTGTTGTCGCCAATGTGCCATATTATATCAGTAGTGCGATTATCTGGCACTTCCTCGAGCCAGACCGTCGACCCAAACGTATTGTTATGACGATGCAGTATGAAGTCGCTGAACGTATTATGGAACAACCCGGTAATATGAGCCTGCTCACAGTTGCGGTACAATTTTATGGTACACCCTCGATCGTGAGTAAATTGAGCCCGGCTGTATTCTGGCCACGCCCTAATATTCATAGCGCAGTGATGCGTATTGATACACACGCAGAACACCCCGTTGATGTGCCATCAGCGAAGGCATTTTTCCGTGTGGTCAAAGCAGGATTTAGCCAGAAACGCAAACAACTGAAAAATTCAATTTCTGGTGGATTACAAATCAAATCAAAGGTTGCTCGCGATTTAATTCAAGCCGCCGACATTGACCCACAACGCCGTGCCGAAACACTATCACTCGACGAATGGGGCGCGTTAACCCGTTCAATTGCATCTAGTGAAATTGTTTAAAGTTGTGGGGTTTTATCCGGGTGCTTTCATATACATCGGCATAATTTTATCTGCGGAGAAGTCCTGTTCGTCGTCTTGATCACGGAGTTGTCGCCATGCTTCTTCAGCGAGGAAACCTGAACGACGTAACCGATCAGCAGGTTGGATGAGCGTGATTTTTGTCCCATTATCTTGTGCGGTTTGGACTGTCTCTAAGCCTTGCGCTGTAATCTCACCAGTCAGATAGATCCGCTCTTCTACCGATTCGATTAGCTCGTCCCATGTTTGTAAAACAGGATCCTCATTGGCAACCCAGCGACCTTTTTTGGCACGATATGTCCCGGAAATAACGCGTCCACGACCAGCGGGAACAACTACGACGAGGGTATTACGGGTATTGTAGTACGTTTGTCCGGCAGCGATCGTATCTAATGTTGAGATACCAACCAGTGGAATCTGATTAACAGCTGCCATGCCCTTTGCTAATGCCACACCGATGCGTAATCCTGTATACGAACCCGGTCCCGTCGAGACAGCCATCGCGGTTAAATCTGATGCTTCGATATCCGCTTGCTCCAAAATTTGGCGAACCATCGGGGCAAGATAGGCGCTATGATTGCGTCCAATTTTCATTGTCACTTCAGATAAGAGGGTGTCGCCTGTATGTAACGCGAGGCTCATAATTTGGGTGGCAGTATCAATTGCTAGCAGCATGTCTGTCGCATTCTAAAACGTTCGTTAAAGTTGATAGTCTCAGTGATTTATCGGCTTATCGTGTGCCAAAAACTTGTTTTTTGTAGGTATCAACAAGCCCCTGATAACGCTTACCTTCGGCTTCGATGATAAAGTTACGGTGTGTCGCGTCGGTTACACGAATGTCAATCCATAAATATTCATCAGGGAGAAGTTCTTCAATCCGTTCCGCCCATTCGAAGATGACAATACCATCACCATCAAGAATATCATCTAAACCAATGGTGTCTGCTTCGTCAATTCCGCTTAGGCGATAGCAATCCAAATGATATAAGCGGCCTTTATCAGTACTGCGACGATGCTCATGAACTAGATTGTAGGTCGGACTCGTTAATGGTGTTTCTGCACCCCAACCCTCTCCAATACCAGTACTAAAAACCGTTTTACCTGCCCCCATATCGCCCGACAAACAAACAATATCACCTGATTTAAGCAGTTTCCCTAACCGCATCCCCAGACGTTTTGTTTGCTCAGGATTATTGCTAATAATATCCAGCTCGCCTTCACGTAGGATTGGCACAATGAACCTCATAATGACTGATTACCAAAATGACAACCATCATTATACACAGATGTGATACAGGGTTCAAACGGCGGAATAATAATCCGCTATCAATTTGTTTTCTCAGACAATTAATCGAGCGCGTACATTTCTTCGACAGATGGTAAGGTACTATCCATCATTGCTAAGAACTCCAATGCTTCGAGGTATGTTGCAAAGCGACGGTGTCGTACACGCGTCACATTCGCTACCATTGTGGAGATGAACTTTTTCACCCGTTCATCTGTCCCATAAATAACCATCCATCCTAAACGCTTATGCCCCATAAACGAGAATGCTTCGGTTAAGACGGATAATGAAATCGGCATGTTCTCTAATTTAGATTCATCAATTAGTAGGTGGACAAGTGGTTTATCGGATGCATTCAACAAGCGCGTAATTTCTTGTGACCCTTGTTTGAGGTCATCAACCGTGTATCTCCCAGTAGGTCTGCCATGTATAACGTGTTCAGGGATAAGCCAGCGGATATCAGCAATCATCAGTTCACCTCTGATCTATACATCATTACTTACAAGTATATTCTATTTATTGTCTAAGAATCATTAATAATCATAATTACATTATATAACTTAATTTTATCTCACGATTTCATATTGTATGATTGCTCTACGCTTATAAAGACTCGTGTGTAAATTTGTGTCAGATTTTGAATTCTAGACAGGCGCAAGGTGCACAAATAAGCGGTTTGATGTACAATTTGCGTTATTAAGGTCGTATTCATAGAAAACACGATATAATAAGAATCATTGATTGGTTGAATATACAAGCAAGGAGAGTGACCCTTGGCAAAGTCTCGTACTGAACAACTAATGGATCGTCTGCGTGATTTACAATCAAGTAGTGGCGATGTTGAAGCAGCAGCAATCGTCAGCGTCGATGGTTTGAGCATGGCTTCTATTCTACCGGGTGGCATTGAAGAAGATCGTGTTAGCGCGATGTCTGCAGCAATGTTATCTCTTGGTGAACGTATTGCTGGTGAATTGAATCGTGGCGAACTAGCACAAGTAAACGTCCGTGGGGACAACGGTTATGTTATCCTGACGGCGGTCGGAGAAGAAGCGGTTTTGACAGTAATCGCCCGTAAAGACGCAAAACTTGGTCTGATTCTGTTAGATGTAACCCGTGCTGTTGAAGATTTGGTCGCAATTGTATAACACCTGTAGTGGGTCTATATAATCTGTACCAGTTGTAAGATTCAGTTACGACCTACAATTACAATCGGAAGAAAGAGTTAAGTCTTGCCCGAATCGAGTGGCTTCTATTATCCCAATCGTATTGCCCGTGCATTTTTTGTGGCGATGGATGAAGTCATGGGGGTGGGTGTTGCCCGCAATGTGTTACAGGCGGCGGGTTTAGACGAATACATCAATAATTATCCCCCCGATGATATGAACCGTCAGTTCGACTTTGCGAATTTGGCGGCGTTTACGGTTGGGTTGGAAAAATTATATGGTGTTCGTGGCGGGTTAGGTTTAGCAATGAGCATCGGACGTGTCGCTTTTGCAAAAGGTTTACAAGACTTTGGTGCCATGCGTGGTGTCAAACATCCGGCGTTTCAGTCCTTGCCGTTAGATAAACAAATTGAAATTGGATTGCAAGGTTTAGCAACGATCTTCACGAATTTTTCCGATCAAGAGACATTTATTGAATCTCAGAGTGACAGTTACCTTGTGCATGTTCATAATAGTCCGTTTGCTTGGGGACACCAACAAGATTATCCAGTCTGCCACACATTAACTGGATTGCTACAAGAGTCACTTAATTATACAACTAATGGTAAGCCAACCTTCGTGCGTGAGATTGAATGTGGCGCGACGGGGGCAGACCACTGTATATTTAAGGTCAAAATCTTAAATGATGGACACGCCTAGATAATTGCAAGATTGTAACATCACCTGTCATCTTCGTGGTTACACAATCAACTATAATAAGTCACATACCAGCTCGGCGCGATGCAACAGTCGCGTACATCATCACTAAAGGGGAACATCTTATGGAACAACCTGTTATTCTATTGGTCGAAGACGATCTTGACCTGTCCGAGATGGTCAGTTCATACTTCCGCGTCCAAAATTATGATGTCATGACAGCAGCATGGGCAGAAGAAGCACTCAAAATTGCCAATGATTCTCCGCTTGATCTGATCATCCTAGATGTTCGCCTGCCTGATATGAACGGCTTTGATTTATGTCGTAAACTACGTACCGATGTTCGTAAGACAGAAAATACTCCGATCATCTTCCTAACCGAAAAGCGTGACCGTGGGGACAAATTACAAGGGCTAGAATTAGGTGTTGTTGATTACATCACGAAGCCTTTTGATATTCAAGAATTACGCCTACGTGTCCGCAATATCATCAACCGTGCAAATCGTCCGGCAACTATTAACCCTGTGACCGACCTTGCCGAAGGTGATATTGTTGAAGAAAAGTTGGCAAAATTGTTAAGTGATCCGACTGATTGGGCAGTCCTGCAATTATCCATCAGCAAGTTGAGCGAATTCCGTGAGCATTATGGATTTGTAGCAGCCGATGATGTCTTACGTGCTGTCACACTCATGATGAAAAATGCACTCAAAGAACATGGGGATACAGGTGATTTTCTGGGCCATATTGGTCATGAAGACTTTGTGATTATTACACATAAGAATAATGCCAAAGCCATTCTGGATCGAATTGAGCGTCGTATTCATCAATCTCGCGAGTATTTTTACCCGATTAAAGACCGTAGCAAAGCTCAAAAAGCGATGCGCGAAAATCAGTTGGCGTTAAGTAGTGCGATTATCAATCACGATTCAGGGGCATTCGATAGTGTCTCGAACTTGAAGGATGCACTTGAAGGCGCACTACAAGTTGAGTAATGAGGGAATAAACAGATATGGCATCTCCTAACCGTGAAGAACTCTACAGAATGGCAATTAATGCTGCTAAGCAGGGGCAACGTAAACCAGCCCGTGTGATGCTTCAGCAATTATTGCAACAAGATGAAAAAAATACGCGTGCTATGATTTTAATGGCAAAGCTCAGCAGTCCGGGTGAACGTAAGCAGTGGCTCAATCGTGTATTAGATATCGACCCATCGCATGACGAAGCACTCGATCTACTTGATAAAATCGATTACCAAGCAGCCACAAAACGTAATAAGATGGTCTATAAATACGGTCTGGGAGCAGGCGCGACTGTTATCCTCGTATTGGCATTATTGATGGTTATTTCTGCGGCACTCGCACCAATTTAGTTAACTAAGCAACATCTAGTGATTGCTTTTTATCAACCACTTTATAGCGATTTTTGTGGCGGTCGTGCTGTTTGATGTATCCTTCAATGCTTAGGATATTCAACATCGGAAAGATAATCTCATATAGATCGTAGCGATTTGGGCGATGCGAGAAAAAATCACGTAGTAAGCGCAAGTCACTATCATTGGGGTGGAACATCCACAACCACTCCAGCCAATTTACAAACCAATAGCGATCAAAGGTTTGGACATCAGTTGCTTCCCACTCGATGATTTCAGCAGTCTCTCCACTAATGAGGCGACACCCCGACCCTTGGAAATAGTATGACCACTCGTGCCAATGCCCCTGCCACGGTTCATCCATATATTTTGTCAGAATTTCAACGAGTTTCTTTTCATCACAATCAATGTGATCTGCTTCGATTAATGCAGGGCGTAGTGCACGAAACGCCTCTAAGGTAACTTCTTGGCGTTCGATATAACGCTTGATTAAACTAAAAACAGCAACTTCCAAAGAAACAATCTCATCAGCCATTAGGATAGTCTCCGATAAAACATACCATTTAAGAGAATCTTTATGGATGTATTATAACAAGAATGTTTTATCTATTTGTAAAACGGGGGCGCACATTTACGAATTTTATACAATCTTTTGTAGTAATGTTTCACTTATATTTTTACTGTGTTTATTTACCGTTTGTAAAACCAGATATTAGAGCACAAAATGGGTTTATTTGTTGTTGAGTAACACCAACAGATGCAATACGTTAGTCGATATATCCCCCAATTATTGAGGGGATAGCCTTAAGCAATTTGGAGTATTATTAAAGTACGAACTTGCTCAAAATTGGAAGGCATTCCCGATGAAACTCCGCATATTGTTTGTACTTGTTTTGCTATTTATTGTGCCAATAAGTTATGCACAATCAGATGAGTTGTTAGCATTTTTAAACGGCTCAGGTCAACTTGTTGTGAGCAGTAGCGATGGTGCGACACGATGGATCGTTACAAACCCCGGGCAAGTTGTGAATGAAACAAATGGTTTTGGATGGGATGCAGATGGTAACCTAATTTTTGCTTTGGATGGATTTGGTATATTTTCTGGGGATCTGACCACACAAGCAATTACCCCGATTGAGGCAACCAATGCGGAACAAATCGCATTCCTGCGGGGTATTCCCAGCCGACCCAACATAACTCAACCAAATGGACTATCAGCGGATGGGGCGTATGCTTTCGTGTGGGCTGAGGGGCAGTATTTCACAGTATCGACTAGCACAGCATCAAGTACGCGTTTGCGTTTAGTCGGTAATAATGATAATCAGAGTAGCGGTATCTGGTCGGATGTTGCACCCTTCGTGGTGTATTGGGGGACAAATAATGATGCAGGCGGAACAGCCTTAGCAGTTTGGAGTCCAGAAAACGAAACCGATATTGTTCTAAATAGTGGTGGCACAATCCCGATTCCACCGATTGCATGGTTGCCGGACTCGACAAATCTCGTTTTCCGCACGCCAACAGGCGATGTTCATGTCACCGATATTGCATGCCTTACTTCAGGATGTAGTGAGAATCCACTTGAAACAGGTATGTTGCTCGCGCCTTCATCAGCAAATCACATTCAGGTGACAACAGATCGCGCCTATTATGTCGATAGTCAAGTCGTTTATGGGGTCGACCTTGCTTGTCTTGATAACAACAATTGCCTTGATAGTCGCTTTATCGTTGGTGAAAATGCTGTTTCGTTAAATATGATGCACATCAGTGGTGACTTATTAGTCTACACTGCATTTGTCAACGATCCTAATGATGGCACAGACCGCGCTGTCCAACTCGTCGATTTAACATGTACGCCTGATTGCAGACCACAAACTGCCCTGAATGGTGCGGTAGCAGGCACGCTTTCGCCTTCGAACGACTTTCTTGTGGTTGATATAGTCGATGAAGGCTTAAATATCCTCAACTTGGCAGGGAATGGTCTTGCTTATCTAACGGATACGATGGGTGGGCAGTTAGGATTTGGCTTGTCTAGTATTGCATGGCGGTAGGGAAGTGAATTTGTCTGAAAATCCAGTTGGTCAGGACTCAATCAGGATTTGATGATAGAATGCAAATAGTGTCAACAATCATATATTCCCTATAGGTCAACGATATGCCTTATTCAATTCGATGGTACATCCAAGATGAAATTGTCTTTCAACGTGTGTGGGGTAAAGCCACTGCGGATGAACATCGCCAAATGTTATCGGAGCTCAACCAAGTCGTAGAGAGTAGCCCGCGTCAATTAGTTCATATTATCAGCGACGTAGCGGGTGTGACAGAATCCATACCGATTAAAGACGTTGTCGCCATACAGCGCGAAAACGGCTCTGCTGATAATGTCGGCTGGGTGATCATCCTCGGTGAAAAATCACCACTGGTGAAAATGGGCGCAGCAATTGGTACCTCAATATTTAAAGTACGCACGCGCTTCTTTGATTCGATGGACGAAGTCGAGCCGTTCTTAAGACAGATGGATACGACGATCAGTTGGGATAAAGTCGATAATACTGTATTGGATAGCTGAATATCATGTTAAATATCCCAGCATATTTGTTAGCCAATCCGCAATATTATGATTATATACGCACCTTGGAATTCAAAGCCAACAGTATTGTAGAAATTATTGAAGGTTCTGGCCAGTTGATAAGAACATATACACGGGGAAAATACAAACTACAACCAACCGCACATCAGTCCCTGACACATTTTCAGCTCTATGATATGGGCGAATATGATCCTTACTCCAAAGAGAAGATATTAGATATAACTGACTATCCTGTTTATTTGATACAGGAAAAAGGTGTCTTTGCTTTTAAACAAGAGGTTGTCTGGAAAATAGAAAATGCTGATGAGCATCCTTGTTTATTGTATAACTCACGTTATCTTTTCAGCTATAAATTAACCGATCTACAAATACTTAGGAATGATGAAGACTTCAACGAAAGCTTGGATATATATTATAGTCATGAAGATTGCCAAACTATGACAATTGGCAACCTCAAAAAGCTTGGAATCACCACGCTTAATTGATAAACGCATTATGTGGCAGAAACGCATGTACTCCATACAGTGGGTTAGCGATTTGTGTGATGTGTAAATCAACAAGTGCCGATGCCAACCCTAGAGCAACTTGACGATTTGTCAGCTCAAATTTCGCTACCATCAAATCCATCATATCGCCTAACGCCATAAATGTAGCTTTATCGAGGTCTTCATCAAATCCAAATGTAATCCAACCCTCAGGTGTCCATGCTCGTGGACGCTCTAGTGACATATCATCAACAACATCTAATTTGAGCCGAATATAATCCATCGGGCATTCAATCGCCGTCACACTGACTTCACCATGCCCTTGTAACGCATGTCCATCACCAAATGAAAATAATCCACCTTTGACTGGAATTGGTAGATAAAGTTTTGTGCCGACAACGAGGTCTTTACAATCAAGGTTCCCACCCCAATTTGATGGTGGTGCGGTTGAGTGATGTCCGGCTTCCGGAGGTGGCATGCCCATATTCCCCAAAAATGGACTCAGCTTGACAGTTTGCCCATACTGATTGGTGCCCGTCAAGTTATCTGCATCCAAATCCCAGATGATCCACTCCGCCTTTTTATCAACAAATCCAAACGCCTCATGTACCCGATGCGGGAAACCTCCCGAATGTATCCAACCATAGCTACCGACGGTTAACGCCTCAAACGTAACTTCGAGGGTTTTGCCCACCTCAGCCCCATCGATATAAATCGGGCCTGTCATCGCATGCCCGTTCATCTCAAGTGTCTCGGATTTGGCATGCTTTTGACGTTTACCCTCTAAATTCGGGGCTTCAATTCCCCATCCAGCATCCAGACTAGACGATTCAACAGTATCTCCAGCTTGGATATGTAAAACAGGTTCATGACTAATCGAATAGTCACCGTGTAGTGTTTCTGATGTTAGGTCAAGTTTATGAGTTGCCATGTGCGCTTCCTTCCTATACTTGCGTCATGCTCAGGACTATAGCACATATCGCTGTCGGGTCGCTATATTTTGGGCTTGTGCTTGCGATTATCTCGTTTGATATATGTTCCCCTCAATAACACATATAGAATAAATGATGGAATTGCAAACATTGAACCTAATATTAGGTAACCCATCAAGCGTCTAAGTGTTGACGCATTTGAGAATACGGTGTGTTGAACATAGGAGCACGCACGGATATTACCTGTGAAACACGTCTCCTGAGTTGTCACAGGAAGTGACATAACTTGTAGCCAAATTTCAAGTCGTGTTGTTTCTTCTAGATTTTCACAAATTTCAATATTATGAAGAAAATCACAACTAGTGTCTACATTTACAGCTTCTTCAAATGCCTATGCAATTGTAAAAGGACCAATAAGGGCAATAAAAACTAAAGCACAAAATATCCGAATTCGTTGATGTCTTTTTCTATATGATTGTGGTGATCTAAAGAATCGTTGAAGTATCAACACAATAGCAACTGCAATTGCAAGTATTATACATGCCATTAACATGGCTGAAACAAAGACAATCATTACAATCTCAATCCTCTACTTTGTCTTATGTTTATAGCGGATTTATACATATGCATTCACACATATTTTTGATCTTACGAATCTAGCATAAACATACTTCCAACTGATGCAATAAGTATCACGGAACATATTAAACTCGCAAAGATGAAGGTATTCATTACAATCTTATCTATTAAATATATTAGGCTACTTTATATTCATGCGAAAAGCCTTACTAAAGCAGACACTATCTCTATATTCAGGTTTGCAAATAGAATAAGAGGAATAAAAATCGCAGTATATAATAGATTCAAACCTGATTTTTTATCCAAATACAGCTTTCTTCTTAAGATATTAATTATTGAAAGCTGTAATAGAAAAATTGCAACCAGTATCGGAAAAGTCAAAACTGATAAAAAACTTAAATCTATTGAAAGGAATTCCTCAAATATATGGTAAAAAGTATAACGATTTAAATCCGTTATTCGAAATACCGCAAGTAAAACGAGAAAAGCATCTGAGTTTTTATATGGTTGTATTTCAATTAGAATAGTCGGGTTCGCTATATAAGAATAATTAACGACAATCGCCAATATCCAAATAATGGACAATATATCAAGCGCGATATTTACTATTGCTGTAGTAAAGATATACATAATGCCATCTCAATTCACTTAGTGTGCATCGTTCGATTCCTCTACTACGAATATACCTCATTCGGGCTGAAGAATATGGTAGTGGTTTCCACATATCCAAGCAAATACACTATTATGCATCCCCACATATTTTCGATCTTATGAATCTGTCATATATACTTCAAGGATAAGCATATCTTGATCAAAATTAGTATACTTGTATAATATATATGTTAAAAAAATATATCATAAGATGATGAAGAATCATAATATTCTCCTTAATGAAGTTGCCTATAAACATTTGACTGAACGTGAGACAGAAATACTGTCTTTGGTTGCCAGTGGTCTATCCAACCGTGAGATTGCGGATACCTTGTTTATCGCCCATAGCACAGTTCGTTGGTTTCTTCGCCAAATTTATAGCAAGCTGGGGGTAGAAGCACGCGAAGAGGCAATCAAAATTGCCCAGAAAATAGGCTTAAGTTTTTCCGGGGCTAAACATAATCTGCCAGCGAAAACGTCTGCATTTATTGGGCGCGAGCAAGAATTAGCAGACCTCACAGATTTATTGACGCAACCGAACATACCACTGATTACAATCCTTGCGTCGGGTGGAATGGGAAAAACAAGCCTTGCACTTGAATTAGCTCGGCGACAGATAGACAACTATGCAGATGGTATTTACTTCATTGACCTCGCCCCATTAGCGTCTGCCTCATACATTATTCCGACCATTGCTGATGTCTTAAAATTACAGAGGCAAACAAGCGATGAGTCAAAAAAACAATTACTGGATTATCTTTGCCAGAAGCAGATATTGCTCGTATTAGATAATTTTGAACATGTATTAGAGGGCGTGTCGCTCGTTCAAGAGATTTTGCAAGTAGCACCACATGTTACTCTACTGGTTACATCACGCGAAAAGCTGGCATTAAGCGGGGAAACAGTATATCCGATTCGAGGAATGTCTATCCCAGATTCGGACGTTGTAGAGGGGGCGATTGATTCCGATGCAATGAGATTATTTGTGCAATGTGCGAATTTAACAAATGCATCTTTCCAAGCGAACGCTGAAGACTGGAAGCAAATCATTCGTATCTGCCGGATAGTTGAAGGGATGCCTCTAGCTATCAAGCTGGCGGCATCATGGGTTGATGTGTTGTCATTAAGCGAAATTGTTAGTGAAATTCACCAAAGTATCGACTTTCTAGAAGTTGACTTACGAGATATTCCGACCCGCCATAAGAGCATTCGTGCTGTGTTTGATACGACATGGAATCGTCTGTCTGACGATCAAAAAAGAATACTGATGCGGTTTTCTGTATTTCGTGGAGGATGTACACGTCAAGCCGCACAAGTCGTGACAGGGGCTACTCTACATCACCTGCACAGATTGAATACTAAAGCATTACTATCACGGAATGAAAATGGCAGATACGAGATTCATGAGCTGCTACGGCAATATGTCAAGAAGAAACTGACCGATTCAGAAGAGTTGGATGCAACTCTAGAAACATATGCCCGTTATTATGCTGACTTTACGCAAGCGCTCATACCTGACATTAAAGGAAAACGACAAATTGAAAGCAGGCAAGAATTCTTAGCTGACTTCGAGAACTTTCGTTATGGTTGGTATTATGCCTGTGACCAAGGTGATTACGATGCGATTGCTAGTATGGCGGAATGTCTGGTCGTTGCTGCTGACATAGAGCCAGTCTCAGCAACCACTGAGCTTTTTAATTACGTAGACACTTCTGCGAGCATTGCCGGAAATAAGATAGACGACCGGATGAGAAATCGTATTCGCGCATGGCAGATATTCATATTCAACCGCTACAATCAGCATAGTGCGCAAATATTGAAACAGATTGATGATTGTATTGAAATAGCAAAGGCAACCAACGATTCTGTAGCACTGATTTTGTCTTATATCACAGTAGGTGATCTAGCGAGTCATGCACCACAATTACCTCCAACCTATCACGACGCACTTCAACTGAGTAAGAATATTAATGATTTATGGTTGCAGGGGATCACGCTTCGATCAATAGCATCATACTATGCATTTGAAAATCCCATTGAAGATCCTATTTGTTTAGAATATCTCGATCAGTACTTGATAGTCACACAGCAAAGTGGCGATATGGATGGACTTGCCGCCGCATACTTCCATCGTGCAATTTGGGAATATACGTTTAGCTCCATTGTTGACGCTGAATACCACATGACAAAAGCCAAAGCGCTTTATCAACAAGCGAACAATCACTTCTTTACAACTATGAGCGAGGGTGCTATTGCTACACTTCTACTCTGGCAAGGTCGGCTTGGGGCGGCAAAAGATCGTTTGATACCTGTTATGCAGTTTTTTGGTGAGATGAAGAATGAGAACATGTTTTTCTATATCATGCTTGGCATAATCGAAGGAGTCCATGGAAACTCAAATGACGGGCTAGCTTCATTAAATAAAGCCATGACATATCTTGATAAATTGGATGCTCAAGACACCTGTTTATTGTACGTTGGAAAAGTCATTTGTTATGTTACTTCGAAGAACTTCACGAGTTTACATCAAACGATGGCAATATTATTTGAATTAGAATTGAAGCATATTACTGTTCGAAATATGCTTAACCTCTTGCCTATTTTAGCAGTCGCATCTTATCAGAGTGGGGACTATGAAAAATCCACTGAATTATTGGGCTTGGTATATACTCATCCCAAAAGCTTAACCCTATGGATGGATAAGTGGGAAGCACTGACCCAACTCAAAATTGATCTATCAAATGAACTTGGTGAAGAGCAATTCAAAAAATCTTGGGACTACGGTACATCAACTCATGCGGAAACTGTTATCAGAGAATATATAGACGACTTTAAAAATTAACGGCAAGAACAATATTGTAGGTTTTGTTGTAGGGACAGACTATACAAACTCACCCAATCTGAATTTTCTATTTTGCAAATAAAAATCAGAATCTATTAACTTCTCGATTTTCGCTTACGCATCATCATCATCTAGCTTGTAATTATGCCATATCGGAGTTTTCATTATCTGCTAGCCGTTTTAGAACCTTCTTCTTGAGATCATCGTTTGAAACACCAACATGTTCTAACAATGCTTCGATTTCCTCACGATCAACATCCATTTGAGCTTTATTATCATGATAGTAGGATAACGCAGAGTATACATCCGACAACGAAATACCATAATGTTCTGCCACTTCAGAAATAGATAGACCTGCTTCAAGATGTTGACGCGCTATCATTTTTACCTTTACATGGCCGTTGATTGTACGAGGAGTACCCTCATTGTCTAGTTTAATGTGTAAGATTGGTGTATCCATATGTACCTCAAAAGTAAATTATCGTGTTTTCGATTTCTGTCTCGTAATCAATTGCACCTGCATCCTCAGCTTCCGAATAAAACAAACATTCCGTCACAATCACAGAAATCTGAGCTTCACGTTGTAATCTGTTGAATTTAAAAATGCCTTTATGTTTTTTATGCTCATTCTGGTAAGCACTATGTAACTTTATAAAATCTTCATCTTGAGAGACCATCACACGATTATTATCAGTCGCATATTGTAGTAGCTTTTCATCAGATGCCTCGGCTAATCCAACATCTTCACATCGTAAAGCATCAACACCTTTCTCACGCAGTTGTATACTCACAGCCTTAGCAATATGCGTATCAAAGAAATACTTGATTGCCAATATTGTGTGCCTTCTCTATATCAATCTAATTTCATCATATCACAATATGTATTGGTTATATGTTTTTCGATTTTCGCTTACGTGGGTCTGGTTGGATGTAGAGTATTCGCAACCAGCTATAAACCAACAATGATGGTAACGCAAACAAGAACAAAATCCCAAAATACAATGACCATCGATTGACGGCATCATCTGTAAGGGGTTGATTTGTATGTACGTGTGAACAGACAAAATTATGCCCCGTCATACAGCGATTCTGTGCAATTGGATAGAGCATAAATGACAACCATTTTTCATTGTGAATTGTCGCGCGTAACTGTGTACAGTTAGCATACTCACCTTCTATACAAGCAGATGCTAATGTCTCTTCAGTATAGATTATTGGAGTGAGAATCCGCGAGCCAATGACAAAACACAAGCCGAACATCAAGCTACATAAGGTGATAATCTTATAATGTGTGTTCCGCTGATTTAGTCGATTGGTATTGTTGTGTAGTAGAAAAACTGAGACAGGTAAGATAACAACCAAAATGGTGCAAACAAGCGATAAGTATAAAGTGAGCATGAGTCTATTTGATGGCTATGTTGACGATAGCCCTATTGTACCGCGAAAACCAATTCTGCAAGGTTATCCAAATAATTCCAGCGTACCGCGCATTTCCATCGGTAATGTGAAAATTTGCCAAGATGCGAGCATCAGCATTAGCAAAACAAATGCCCACGGCATCAATCCCAGCAAGCCACCACGCCGATACAAGCGCAACGCAGTATTATTGGCTAAGCGCATACTCCACAAGAATCCGCCAACTAACACAACCAATTGAATAATGCCGATAAGGTCCGTCGGTAGGGTAAAACTCCACGTCTGCCAGTCACCCGTTTGACCCAAAAATTCTTGGATCACAGGAACAATGAGCCCCGGTCCAATGAGAAAGTGGAAGGCATAATGCGCGAACCAGATACCAAACCCAAGTGGAACAAATGCAGGTGCAAATGCAGCAACCGTATCACGTAACGAATCACGGTTCGTCATTCCGGTGAAGAGTCTGCCGAGATAGGCCGCTCCAATCGCCGCACCAATCGGCAATATGATATTCATAAACCCAAAAATTAGGAGGAGGACAACAAATTCACTGGTAATGCCATACTCTATCGCTAACGATTCTTGTAATTCATAGTAAGGTGGCACCATCCCAAATGCATTGGAGACGCCCATAAATGCCAACGCAATTACTAAAATGGACATATCCCAACGTCGTGACCATGCGTCAGGTTTGCTTAATTCGCGCCCCGGCATACGCGCAAATAAACTAACATTCTCATGTGGGCAGGCACGCACACAATCCAAGCACATTGAACAATCCATATTGGTGCGGATTTGAGGCGCAAATAATTCTGTACCACACCCTAATGTTCCTTGAGGACTGTGTTTGACTTCAACGTCTTGGGTCTGGTCTGTTCCGACGATGGGAATCGTATCGAGGCGGATGGTCGGTTGAGCACTATAACTGCCGTTTACACATTCTTTGCCGACACACGTTGCACAAATGTCCGGCGATTTCACAGCAATTTGGGTTGGCGAAACTGTTGAATAGACAAAATTAAATGACCCCAACGGACACACATATTTGCAAAAAGCAGATTCAGTAAATACCAGTTCCATCACAAATGATGCAACAAAATAAACGATAATCACCCATGCCGTAAGTAACGGGCTTGCCCACAAATCGAGGTACTCATACAAGAAAAATAAGATGAATAAGCTAGCAATCGCAATCCACTTGTTACGCAGAACCTTCGGGAAGCGTCGCCCTTTGACGGCAAAACGTTTCGCTAATGTTCGTGGAACAGTAAACGGGCATCCCATGCAGAATAGATTCCCAGCTAATAACAGAACAATCACAACAATACCGCGATAATGGACCCACGGGGCAACCGTTGCTAAATTACGGGCAGCAGATTGTGGCCCGACAAACCCATCAATAATGAGGGCAACAGCAATTGCTGTTAGGATAGATTGCATGGATAATCTGCCATAGCGATGACGTAATATCCTGCCGAGGATCGGAATTTGTAAGACATCAAACCCGCTTTGTGGACGATATTGAGGCATATTATTGATGTTTTGAGTCATAGATGATTTATATTTCAATGTTCACTCATAGATACCACTCTAATCATACTGCAAAGTGTTGGTATGCCTCAACTACCATCTTGGATTAACAACAAAAACATAGGGTCTATTAAAGCTATTTACATGTTAGCTGTTTCGTTGTTGACACAACCCAAAAACATTAAGATAATGAAATTAAGCTTAGCATGCTTGTTAATCCTTAATTAATTTTCAGTTAGGTTGTACAACGTTGAACAAAGTAGCTATCATCTCGGACATTCAAGGAAATTTAACTGCGCTGAAGTATGTACTCAAAGAGATTGACTCCGAATCAGTTGATCAGATTATTTGCCTGGGTGATGTGGCATCCGGTGCATATCCACATGAAGTCGTTACTTTATTGAGGCAACGAGACATCAAGACCATCAAAGGGAATATGGATGATGCCATTCTAAATCCGCGTCGGCATGATACAACAGACCCCGATATTGAACGCTATGATGATATTGACCAATGGTGCTCGGAACAACTAACCGATGCCGATAAAGCCTTTATGCGTAATTTTGCACCATTGTTACGCGTTCAACTAGACATGCAACATCAGTTAGTTTGCTTCCACGGGTCGCCCTACTCATATAATGATGTGATAGACGAAACAACACCGGATGATATATTGCGACAGTATTTTGAAGGGTATCATGAAGACGTCATGTTAACGGGTCATATCCACCATCCACTGATGCGCATTTACAAAGAAATGGCGATAGTGTGTCCCGGTAGTGTCGGTTTACCCCGCCGACGCGATGGTAAACATCCGTTTCTGGCTGACTATGTGTTGATTGATGGGAGGGAACAACACATCACAATACAATTTCGTCAAGTCGACATACCAAAAGACGAATTTAAAAAGGACATTCTCAATAGTGGAATGCCCCATTCAAATTGGTTTTTGTCCTTATGGGATGTTTAACCGGCTGGTGCAGTACCTGATATGATCGTAAAGATCACAAAAAGAACATACAAGATCAGCAAGATAATTCCTTCGTTGCGACTCAGATTGCGCTTACGTTCGAGGAAGAACCACAACACCAGCGTTGTCCCGACTAACATCGCAATCGAAATCCATAATCCATCCGCGCCGACGTGGATCGAAGGCACACCTTGAAAAACAATAGCCACAAACCACGGGAATCCGAGACCAACAAATACGTCAAAAATATCAGAGCCGACCGCATTCGCAACCGCCATACCGCCACGCCCTTCTCGCGCGACTTCGATTGATGCGATCAGGTCTGGTGCAGATGTACCCGCCGCTAATAAGGTCAATGCGACCAAAACAGGTGGAATCCCTACACCTGCGGCAAAAACGATTGTCGCTTCAACAAGGATATAGCTGAGAATGACAATAAACACGATAGCGACAAAAAATGTCCACACATAATTTTCGCTTGGGGCGCCGGTTATTTTACGGATCAAACCTACAAGGAAATGTTCCAATTTGCGCAAGGGGATACCACCGCCAGTGTCGGCAGCCTGTTCCTCGTATGGCGTAGATTCTGTTACTTTGGGCGGTAGTGGTAGGTCGGGTTGTTCTTTAGGTTTGTAGAATGCGAGGAAAGCAACATATGCAGCATAGGCAATCAGACCAATGATAGCCTCGTACAAGAACACCTCACCATCGAGGAAAATAAAAGCAAGGTACGCAATCGATACTAGATAGTAGATGATATCACGTCGAATCGCAAAGACATGAATACGTAGTTCGTTCGCAATAACTGCTGATGCACCTGTAATCACGAGAATATTAAAAACAGCCGATCCAACAATCGTCCCAATACCGACATCACTATGGCTCCCGCCACCTGTGAATAACGCAATTAACGCGATTGCCAATTCAGGCGCCGATGACCCAACTGCCATCAACGATGCCCCTGCGACATCTTCGGATAAATCAAGTCGTCGTGATATTTGATCGAGGCTGATAATAAAAAAGCTATCTGTGATAATGCCCAATAAATAAACCGCAGCAATAATAATTGCGAGGCTACCAATAATCTCTACTAACGGCATCGTGGCTACTCCTACAATTGTGTTAGAACAAAGTCATGTCCTCTATAATACTGTGAATCGTATTTTATGCCCAATTGTTCGGAATATTCCCAAATACGACACAAGAGGTTAACTTGTTACCAACCGCGCAATTGCTAAAAAGTGGAGTAAACTAGCGATCATCACGATGATATGCCACAATTCATGGAATCCAAAATGGCGTGCGAGATTTGGACGCTTTGTAATGAAGACAACGGCACCGATGCTATAGACGACACCGCCAGCCGCAATTAACCCGAGGGTTACAAAGTCTAATTGCCCCACCCATAGTGGCGCACAAATAACAGCAAACCATCCCACGAGTAGATAGATGAGGGTAGATGATCGTGAACTTTCACATCCTTCTAATCGGCTCAATTTCCAATATGCACCGAATAGACACATCCCCCAAATTGCAGCTAAGACAATCAACTGCCATACACCATCAATCAGGAGTACAACCATTGGTGTATAAGTTCCAGCGATCACAAAATAAATTGCGGCATGATCATGTTTACGTAGACGAACCATATAGTCCGGTGAGCCATTACTGAGATGCATTCGTGCACTTGCAGAAAACACACCAATTAAGCTGATTCCATAGACTAACATCACAAACAACTGGACTGGATTATCACGGGTGATATAGACAAGCCAGATAAGCCCCATGCCTGCAAAAACCGCAGCGATGAGATGTGTGATACCACTGACAGTTTCGCGATAATTTGTGACCATGAAATCTCTGCCCCTTTATCATATGGATGGACGTAGTGTATGTCCTAACGATTAACATCAAGTGAAGGATTGACTAAATACCAAGTGTAATAAGATTATCAAACACAACCCAACTTTTAAAAGTAGTCCTTATCGTTTAATTGGATAAGATAGCACACTTTGTGCCGATAATAGAGATTACAACTGCTAACGCAAACATCATACAAGATTAAACTATTTTACCATGACGTACGTCATAAGTTCTTAACCCTAGGGCAATTTACGTCTAGATTTGCGATATACTGACTGTAACATTCGCGGATGGCAAAGATGCTGTCGCTACTGTCTACAGAGGTGCATGCATGTCTGTCTCCACGTTAAATCAAATAATCCAATTTATTCAGGAGACAACCTCATGGCATCATTTACCAAAAAAGAAGCCCTTGATTATCATCGGATGGGGCGTCCCGGTAAAATACAGGTTACCCCGACAAAACCGCTAAATAGTCAACTCCATCTATCACTTGCATACTCTCCCGGTGTTGCCGAAGCTGTCCTCGAAATCGATAAAGACCCACTTGCCGTCTTTGAGATGACCGCTCGGGCAAACCTCGTGGCTGTAATTTCTAACGGGTCTGCCATCCTCGGGTTAGGGGATCGTGGCCCGATGGCGTCCAAGCCTGTGATGGAAGGGAAAGGTGTCTTATTCAAAAAGTTCGCTGATGTTGATGTGTTTGATATTGAAATTGATGCCCATACTGCCGATGACATCATTGAGATATGTAGAGCACTTGCCCCGACATTTGGTGGCATCAATCTTGAAGACATCAAAGCACCGGAATGTTTTGAGATCGAAGAACGTCTCCAAGAAGGGCTTGATATTCCGGTCTTCCATGACGATCAACATGGAACCGCAATCATATCGGGTGCGGCATTATTAAACGCACTGGAAGTCACAGGTAAAGACATCGAAAAAATCAAAGTTGTTATTAATGGCGCAGGGGCGAGTGCAATTGCCACGGGTAAATTTTTTAAGACACTCGGTGTTGCTAAAGAAAATCTCATGATGCTCGATTCACGCGGTGTGATTCATCACCAACGCGAAGAAGGCATGAACAAGTATAAATCCGAATTTGCCATTCCGACCAATGCACGCACACTCTATGATGCGTTGCAGGGTGCTGATGTACTCGTCGGCTTATCTGTCGCAGGTGCGGTTACACAAGATATGATCATGGGCATGGCAAAAGACCCGATGCTATTTGTCCTCGCCAACCCAACTCCAGAAATTATGCCAGAACTTGCACACGAAGTGCGCCCCGATGCAATTATTGGTACTGGACGCAGTGATTATCCAAATCAGGTCAATAATGTGCTTGGTTTCCCATTCATTTTCCGGGGTGCATTGGATGTCTACGCGACGAGCATCAATGAAGAGATGAAAATGGCAGCCGCCAAAGCCCTCGCCCAACTCGCGCATGAAGATGTACCAGACAGTGTATTAACAGCGTACGCACAAGGCGCAATTAAATTTAGCAAAGAATATCTGATTCCAAAACCACTCGACCCACGCGTGTTGTTATGGGTTGCACCAGCTGTTGCCCAAGCTGCGATGGATTCTGGTGTTGCACGTCGCCAAATTGATATTGAAGACTATCGCCAAGAGTTAATATCGCGTCAGGGTGCCAGCCGAGAAGTCCGCCAGAATATCATTAATCGGGCAAAATCGGGTGAGATGAAACGCATTGTTTTCCCCGAAGGTGAAGAACCGAAAATTATCCGTGCCGCCGCTCAAATCAAAGATGAAGGCATTGGTGAGCCAATTTTGATGGGACGACCAGACCACATCCGAGAGACGATAGAAGAGCTCGGGTTGAGCTATGAACCCAATATGTTCGATCATTATTATGCTGAAAATACCTATGAATATGTCGATGTACTATATAATCTACGCCAACGTAAAGGGGTGACAGCTGGTAAAGCACGGTCATTGATCCGTCAACGTAATTACTACGCATCGGTTATGGTCAAAAACGGTGATGCCGATGCGATGGTCAGCGGTGTGACTTATGAATACCCCGATGTGATACGTCCGGCATTACAAGTATTTGGGACACGTAAAGATGCAACCCGTGTCGCGGGTGTCTATCTGATGGTGATTGATGGGCGCACATACCTGTTTACTGATGCGACTGTCAATATTGACCCAGACTCCGAGACTTTATCGGAAATTGCGATTCTTGCTAACGACTTTGCCAGAACACTCGGGTTGGAGCCACGCGTCGCAATGTTATCCTTCTCGAATTTTGGCGCGACACCTCATCCACTTAGTAAGAAAGTTAGCGATGCTGTGACGCTGGTACGCGATAAACGCCCTGATATTGTCGTAGATGGCGAAATGCAAGCCGATACAGCAGTCGTCGTTGATATTATTGAACAACGTTATCCATTTAGCACGGTTAAAGATGCCAATATTCTTGTTTTCCCGAATTTGTCCGCAGCGAATATCTCATATAAGTTGCTCTCACGTTTGACCGATGCCGAAGCAATTGGGCCGATTTTGTTGGGTATGGGCGCACCTGTGCATGTTCTACAAGCAGGTGACGATGTCGAAGATATTGTGGCAATCGCTGCCGTCGCTGCGATGGATGCCAATGCACGCTAACTGAAATCGTGGTTCGATGTACACTTATGGTAGGGAAGAGGCATGCCTCTTCCCTACATTCCCACTACATAAAATCCGGAACACACCATGATCACCGAACTCACCCCCGAACAAGAAACCCAACTAGAGATTTACGCAAAAAAATGGCGCAACATCGGACTATCAACTGAACCTGCGAATCGTCCCGAAGCCGAGAAAGGTATCAGGTCTGTCTATGAATTAGCTGGGCACAAACAACCCAAAGAAATCAGATGGGTTGACTCTCCCTATCAGCTAAACAACTTATCACAGTATGATAACATGGTGCTTTCGTTTGGATACATGTTTGAAGCTCGCAAATCCATGCGTAACCAGATGTCGCGCCGCTTACAAAAACGAATTCACTTAAAGTTCCGTCAAGCGATTGATTTCAGGCATATAGGATATATTGAATCTACGCTACACCCAGAAATAGATGCTGAACTTGAAAAACAACCGCCAGGTTTGATCCCTCTTAGACGCTTAGACGATAGTGCAGTGTATCTATTTCACGGTCAAGACGACATAATGTCGCTCTGTGTATTGGATTTTTATTCACAATGTTTTCCTGCTACTTATACTAACTCCTTTAGACCCTATCTACCGCTAATTCATATAGCAACTCATGCAGGATGGTGGTCAGCAGGTGAAGAAATCTGCATCATTACCGAACGTCACAACATTCTTCACCTCGACGACCAAGACCGTCTCCACTGTGAAGACGGACTCGCCATCGGCTATCCAGATGGATGGGGTGTGTATGCGTGGCATGGGGTACGTGTCCCCGAATGGGTCATCATGCAACCTGACAAAATCACACCCGACGGAATCATGAACGAAGACAATGCCGAGGTCGCGCGTGTCATGATCGAACGCTATGGGCTGGATAATTTCATCCGTGATGGTGGATTCAGCAAAGTGCAGTCTGATGATTACGGTGAGTTATATCGCGTTGAATTCATGAACAACGACGAGCCCATTGTCGCTGTCAAAGTTAAAGATGCCAGCACCGACCGCGAATATTTCCTGTATGTGCCACCGCATATCACATCAGCACATGAAGGTGTCGCATGGACGTTTGGGTATGATAATGTCAGTGACTATCGACCGGATAAAGAGACGTAGTTTATGTTGTTGAGGTCAAATTGCGGCGATATTCAATGTGGTCAAAAATCTTCTCGAACACATCTTTCAGCTTATCAGGGTCATGACGCACCACTAATTTTTCGTCAGCCTGCCCTAAAATCTTCTGTACCGACGCGTTAATCAAGTCATCGTCAATCAGCACCGCATGATTCAACTGCCGGATTTCCCCAAGTCGCGCAGAAAAATCGACCTTGAGATAGGTATGCTCAAATTCATCGAGATTGAGCAACACTTGCTCCGCACCATAATCATAATATTTCTCGGCGAGGTCATAGCTGATGCGTTTAGTGTTCAAAATGACATAGTCGAGGTTAAAGTTGCCGTGCTGTTCTACAGATGTTACATGATCCGATACCGAGAAGTTATCCGTCTTTCCGGGTTCGGTCATGACGGGGCAGATGAAAACCTTTAATCCATGCGTATTACGCAACGCTGCCGATACATCTGCCGGAAGCACCGACGCGATAATCCCTGAAAATAGTGATGTCGGTCCAAATACCACCGCATCCGCCCGTTGAATTGAGTCGATTAATTCAGGGTTGATGATCTGGGTATTATCCGGTGTATGGGTATCGTCATATTTGACATAGAGGCGACGAATCCCCGGTTTATTGCGCGTCTCTTTGAGGGCTAGCATGCCTTCAACCACACTATCATCAGTGAATTCGGCACAGAGTGTCCCGTTGGGAATTTTACTAATGAAGACGTTACGTAAATTGAGTTGATTGGCTTGGAGCAGTTCACCATAAATTTGGGTATCTTCGCCCTGTGGCAACACCACGTCTACACTCGATACCTTGTCCTTGAGCGCATTCAGCAAGATAAACAAGCCGATACCGTTGCTAAACACCACCACACGCGGTTTATCTGCTGATGCCATGCGTTCGTATACTAGATTAAGTATACTTTGTCCGTCATTTGTCGGGCTGATGTAACTCATCATGCGTTCGTTGAGGCGAACAAAATTAAACATGGTTGCACCGACCCCCATGCCGATTAAACCGATGCCTAAAATTGGAAATATTGGATTGGCTGTGAGCGATGCAATGTTGCCAGTTAAGCCAGCGACAAAGACGATAATATAGGCAAACCCTAATCCTACCACCAAAACACCGATCAACAACCCTGCCAATAACAACGCCAACCGCCGACGCGACCCAGCTCGATATAATACTTGAACCCAACGACTCAATTGTTCCATCTTGTGTCCTTTATTTATGGCTTCAATCCAGTAGATTATCCGGTAGTAATTGGATAATACAGATTATTCTGCCGCATCCTGAACAGGTTTTGGCTCTGGTTTGCCATTTTCTTTTTGGTGACGTGCAATCAGATCCAACAATGTCTGCGCAATCAAATTTGGATTGTGGCGGATCGTATCTTGTTTTTGCCACAGCTCACGTTTAGCCGACTTGGTATCAGCAATGTCAGCCAATATAGGTTTAACGTTCATAGTTTTGATTTTGTGGACTTCTTCATCAGTTGGCACAAGTACGTTGATTTTTTCGCGGGCGTAAATCGCCATCAATTCGTCGGATGGCTGTGATGAGTTCAACACCACATAATCCAAAATACCGATACCTAGATAAGATACGACCTGTTGGACATGGTCAGATAGTGAATAATCATCGGTCTGGCCGGGTTGGGTGGTTGTGTTACAGACATAGACTTTAATCGCGTTCGAATCGCGGATTGCCTGTGAAATTTCTTTAAATGCGAGGCACGCAATCGTGGTTGTGAACAAGCTACCGGGTCCAATTGTAATCAGATCAGCACCGCGTAATGCTTCGATGCATGGTTCATAGACATGTGCATCTGGATTTTGAATAAAGATGCGTTTAATCGCAGCTTTATCGAGTTGGCGCACATAGAATTCTTGCTCGACGATTGTGCCGTCCATGAGTTCCGCACAGATATGGGTATTTTCATCCGTGACTGGATAGATGTCTGCTTGTACATCGAGGAAGTCGCTAATTTGTTGGATTGCTTGTACAAAACTGCCTGACATCTGCGTCAATGCCGCGATCATCAAATTGCCGAACGCCATCCCATCAAGTTGTGCGTTGCCGGGTGCGACGATGCGATGTTGCATGACTTGTGTCAGCAGAGAGTCATCATCTAATGCGAGCGTTGCGAGTGCATTCCGGATGTCACCAGGGGCAGGAATTTGTGCAAACTCACGGACAATGCCTGTACTACGCCCAGTATCGGTGACCGCGATGATACCTGTTAGATTATCAGTATGGTCTTTCATCCCGCGCATCACTTGCACAGCCCCAAGACCGCCTCCAATTGATACTACATTAATCCCGTTTTTGCCCATAATGACCTCTGCTTAGAATTGTCTCTTCCTCGTATGAGTATAACAAATTTTGTGACAACTTGACGCTTTCACAAGGATTTGCGATTGAAGAGTATACGTTTCGCAGGGCTATAGTGCAAGCCTTCACATCAGACTTGGAACAATATGACCCGTCACGGCATAACATCTGCCATGTAATGGACAAAGAGTGGGACTTTTAATTCAATAATACACTCAGACGACGCAGGCGCTGGGTTTACATAAATTCCTGTAATCATCCGTAGGGACGAGGATCTCTCTCGTCCGCCGATATAAATCGAAAATTGATTGATAGGGGTAAACCCAACAGGGAGTTAAACAAATTGCTCAATTGGTGTGAGAACCCTCACATCATCGCCGATATGGATTGTCCCGCTGGCAATGACTGACGCTAACATACCGAGTTGTCCGGTGGCGTCATCCTTCGATTGTCCGTGAATTAGTTCCAACCATTCACAACTGGTGCGTTCCATCGTCAATTCGATAATCGCGGAATCGCCGAGTTGAATTTGTGTGCCAATCGGCAAATCCATCACATCGATCCCATCGACGACCAACTGCTCACCGAGTTCACCGGGCTTAACTTGAAAGCCGATGTCACGTAAAGTTTCGACGGTATTCATCGAGACAATATTGATATGGCGTTTGGGATTACGTCCGGCTTTGCGATCCCCTTTGATCCCATGTCCCGCGATCAGTTCGACGCTATCGGCAGGAATACGATTGAATTTTTTATCTTCAAGTTGTGATGCAGCTGGTTGATAGGTGATGCTGATAATTGTCATGTTTTTGGGCTTTCTCTAATTTTCATCATCATATCTCAATATTCAGACGAAATCCTAAAACTTTTCTTACGATCCCAATGTCACCTCAATTTTTTGTTGTAATGACCGATGGTACAATGGCGATAACGTTGCCTAATCAACAAAATCTCTACAGTGTTTTTACATTGTGGCAATATTTTCATTGGAATACTTGTATACACTATGGGATGTGTCATACATAGATTTACTACGAAAATGAATTGACCCGTAACCCAATGATTGTTTGTGCGGTATATTGATTAAACGTGCATTCAATTATGATTGAGTTGTCACTTAATTGAGGAGTCATTTTGAATCGCGTTGAAGAAAAACAGTTAATCGAGCAAGCGCAAAATGGTTCAAAAGAAGCGTTTGCCCAACTGTATCGGGAGTATGTTCAACAGATCCATCGGTATATTTATTACCGAACACGAGATCAACAACTAGCAGAAGACCTGACAGCTGATGTATTCACGAAAGTGATCGAAGGGTTGCCAAGTTATGTTGATAAGGGTAAACCATTTATCTCATGGATTTATCGCATCGCACACGCACGGGTGGTTGACCATTATCGTCGGCAAGATCGGCGTCCAACAGCTACCAATGTAGACGATGCAAATTTATCTATTACACCCGATATGGATGCAGATTTAGTGAAGTCCCATGCATCAGCAGCGCTGATGAAGGGCATTGAGTCATTAACTGCGGATCAGCAACAAGTGATAATTTTGCGGTTTATCGAAGGGTTACCGATTGAAGCTGTTGCCGAGCAATTAGGCAAAAAGGGCAATGCAATTAAAGCATTGCAATTTCGGGCAGTACGTTCGCTCGCAAGCCACCTTGAACGGTCAGGTTTTGATACTGAGTCCATAATGGCAGGTCTATTTTGAGCACACTCGACATGCAATACCCACAAATTCTAGATGAGTGTATTACCCACTTACAAGACGGTTCGTGGACACTCGATTCATGTCTGGCTCAATATCCTATGTATGCGGATCAACTGAGTGATGACCTAGCTATCTTCCAATTAGCACAACATATTGATGCGCCGGCATTATCGGCATCCGCACTCGATGCGATGGAAGCTAAGTTACTGCAAAAATTCGATGCACCGCAACCGGAAGTACAACAACCCAAACAACCAGCACAGGTGGTTCGCCCAAAATGGCATACACAACCTGTTGTCCGTTGGGTAGCGAGTTTTGTGTTTATATTCATGTTCTTGGTTGTAGGTGGTGGCGGAACAGTCGCTGTATCATCGAATAGTCTACCCGGTGATGATCTCTATAATGTCAAAACCACATGGGAACAGGTGGTTGTATTCGGGGCAGAAATCACCAATCAAGAAGATGCTGTTTGGCTGAATTTAGCAGAAACCCGCGCCAGTGAGATTATTACACTCCAAGAAACGGGGCGTAGTGACGAGATTACCAATGGTGTATTGGATATATTCTACTTTGCTGCCGAAAATGCGATTTTGTACAGCACATCAGAAACTATTACAGAGTATGTCGAGTTGACTGATACCGTGCGTCCAATCTTCGAAGAAACGATATTAAATGATGATAGCGATGCGCGTGCCTTCCGCATTTTGCAGGTACTCAGTCCACAAGTCAATGAAGATGGTATTCTAATCATTTCTAGCCGTGAAGAAGTCTTGCCAGAGCCTGAAGAAACGCCAACTGAAGAGCCAACCGCACAGCCAACGGCGACCTTCACATTGACAGCGACACCAACTATCACCCTATCACCAACGCTAACACAAACGGCAACACCGACTGAGACCCGTACGCCAACACCATCGCGTACACCGACGGCATTGCCAACGATTATTATCACAACGACATCGTTACCAACGATGACAGCAACCCCAACACTCACACCATTGCCATTGGGTCAAGCGGTTGATGTTACACGAACAGTTGAAAGTGATACTGGCGAACAAGTATCCGGTGAAGGATTACCAGACCCATTCTTTGCGGAACAAGGTCAATTCTTCATCCGTGAAACAGAGCGTGCAGTCGAATTAACCAAGACAGCACTCGCTCCTGCTGCAGGCGAATAATCTACTACATAATATGAGATGTAGGAACAAATTCAATCAACCGTTCCTACATTATCATGACTAAGCACCACGTAAAAAGTTCCGGATTTCCTTTATAATATGGCGTGTTGGCTCTTCATCAAAGTGCGATGCAGATGTGATTGCGATCTGTTCACCTGATTTTGTCACCAAATAAATCGCAAAAATGCGTTCCTCTGGCATCAGCTCCATCTCCATCCGACTGATGCTATAAATGGGATGCGTTTGTTCCTTCATCCGCAAAAACTTGGGTTTACGAATGGTTACTTGTTCTGCTTCACGGTCGAATGTGAGCGTCAAGCCACGCATGGCATTGTTCCAGAACATGATACCGACAAACACCAATGCGATACTTAAGGGTTGCCATATCAAATACCCGAGCAAGCGCCACCAAGCAAAATTTGACGAGAGCATTTGCAATCCGTACGCAAAAATCATAAAAGCAGTTAAGATCGAGAAGAGGACAAATAAGGTCATCGTGACAGCCATCATCCCGCGTTTTGACCGGATGACCAGACGGGCTTCGGTGTGTTCAATAATATTCATCTATCGCTACCTATAAAACTCAATTTCGTGATTCAATGATCTACCATAGTATAAGTTATTGATCCCTATACTAATCGGCACAATCCACAGTGTATAATCGTCAGTACAATTTGCAAAGCGACGATAAGGAAATACATAGATGGCGTTTAACTATTCATGGAAAGACGATGATAAACGTGCCATGGTATATGTGGTTGAAGGCGATTGGAATTGGAAAGATTATCATCATGTGGTGCGGGTTTCTACTTTCTCCATGACCGGCGTTGAGAACCCTGTTGATAGTGTGATTGATTTACGTGGCAGTACCCGCCCTCAATTGCCATCGGGTTTACTCGGGCATGTGCGGTCGTTCGGTGCGAAGAAACATCCGTCACTAACGGGTCGCGCCTTAGTCATCGGAATGCCCGATGAAGGCCTTGAAACCTTGCAAGTCTTGCCGGATAACACCTTACCGACCAATGACGGGTTTGTTAAATTTGTGACAACAGAGGACGACCTTGAAGCCGTCCTTGCTGATTGGGCAAATAACCCGCCAGATTAATCGGCAGGGAGTGGTGTTTGCGTTGGGGCTGGTGTGAAGGTCGCCATCGGTGTTGGGGTATCGGTCGGCAATGTAGCATCTTCCACGAACAAGGTATATCCTCCACCCGACGCATTATTGTAGCTCAATACCTCAATTTGATATTCGCCATCCATCGGTAACACAATCGCACCAAGGCGCGAGTTGGTGGTCGTTTTTGTTGCATCGTCGTCATTTGATGCGATAAATTCACCGTCAGGTGAGCGCAAAATAACGAGTGTGTCATATCCAGCTTCATTGCGATCTGTATTCTCGTCAAGTACAACCGGATCATCCGCTTCAACCCGCAATGTGATGCTCTCGTCTATGCGTCCCGCATATGTCCAGATTTGCCAGCCACCGAGTGCAATTTCACCATCATACTCACCAAATGTGACCAAATCAGCGCGGTCTGGTGTGAATGTCGGAGACGGAGTTAATGTCTGAGTTGGGGTCATAGATGGAGTTGGTGTGATAGATGGTGTTGGTGTAAACGATGCTTCGGCAATCCATGTCGGGTCGGCATAAAATGGTGAAAAACCTAATGTAGAGACAGTTGCTACCCGTGGGGTCGGTTCGGGGAATGGTGTCCGTGTTTCGAATTCGCCTTTAGTACATTGCACACGCATATTAAATTGTGTGCGCTCACTACAATCGAACTCACGGATAAACCGATTATTCTGAACATATTGACGAACTTCGGGCAACAATTGCCACAAAATCACGCGTCCATCAAAACCACCCGATGCAATTGAATTCGCTAATGGGCTATACGCGACATCAACAACACTATCCGTATGTCCGCTAAAGGTCGCTAATAATTCTTGGGATACAACATCCCATACCCAGACATCACGTGCAGTCCCCGCGCTGACAAGTAAATCGCCATCAGGAGAGAAGGATAAGCTGTTGATTTCACCATTATATCCACTCAGCGTTGTGATTAACTCGAATGTTTCTGATGACCATAAATTGATATTGCCAGAACGCCCAGCCGAGGCAAATAATGTGCCATCAGGGCTATAAGTGACATGATTGATTGTCTCATCTTCAATGGTTAGAGTTTGCAGCCTCTCACCTGTCGCCACATCCCAAATATTGAGATTTGCATCAAAGCCACCACTAATAATTCGGGTGCCATCAGGGCTAAATGCCAGACTTGTTACACCATTCAGATGTCCTGTAAGCGACATAATTGGCTCACCACTTTCCAGACTCCATAATATGATTGTGCCATCGTCACTTCCAGATGCGAACAACGAGCCATCTGCGCTAAAGACAATACTACGGACGCTGACTTCATGACCACGGAAGGTCTCTAATACAGTGCCATTACGGATGTCCCATAAGTTGATGACGCCGTCACCTCTAGCCGAAGCTAGGATTAACCCATCAGGGCTAAATGCTAGACTATAAACGGAATTGAATTCTTCATCTAATATATTATGTTGTGTTGAAGTACTGACTTGCCAAATCTCGATCGTGCCAAAATCTGTCCCGAATGCGACCAAGGAGCCATCCGGATGATAGGTTACTGTATGTACGAATGACGATGTACCGATTTGAGTACCCCATAACTCTCTATTGAAGTTATCCCATACCCGTATTGTAAAGTCACTGCTTGCCGATATTAAAGATTGCCCATTGGGTTGGAATTCCATCGCAGTAACTTGTCCTGTGTGTCCAGTCAATGTCGAGAGTGGATTATCTGAGAACATGTCCCATATTTGTATCACGCCATTTGTATCGGCAGATGCAAGGATTGAACCATCTTGATTAAATGTCATAGATCGCACAAGTCCGGTATGACCTTCTAGTGTTTGTATCTCATTACCAGTCTCTACATCCCAAGTTCTTACTCTTGAATCATCGCCCGATGATGCTAATACAGCACTATTCGGGCTAAACTGCACTGTAAACACCCAATCTTGGTGTCCTCTAATTTGTGCAATGCTTTGATCATTTTCCATATCCCACAAAATGACTGTTGAATCGTCACTCCCCGAGGCAAATCGTCGTCCATCGGGGCTAAAGTCAATTGTGCGTACCCAATCGGTATGGTCATCAATTGTGCGGAGGATTGTGCCAGATTGCCAATCCCAGAAGATAACACGACCACCTGTACTAGACGATGCCAGAATATCGCCGTCAGGATGAAACATCGCCCGTAATATCGTGGTGGTATGACCGCGCAGTATATTGATTTCACGTCCACTTTCAACATCCCACAGTGAAATCGTGGTGTCTTCACTCGCAATCGCTAGTATCGTTCCAGTCCTGTTAAATGCAATATCACTAATCGCTGCACTATGCGCCGATAATGTTTCGATGGCTTCACCTGTGGATGCGTCAGACAGAATGACTATCCCTGTTGTATCCGCAGATGCGAGGATTGTACCCTCAGGGCTAAATTTCAATCTAGTAACCGCTCCTTCATGTTCAGTCAGATTATGTAAGATCGACAATGTTGTGTTATCCCAAATCTTCACAGTGCTATCCCAACTGGCAGATGCAAAAATTGAGCCATCCGGATGAATATCAACATCCGTTACACTATCTGTGTGATTATCGAGAACCGCACGATTCTGTGATTGGGAAGCGATCTCATAGAAAATAGATTGCGCATCAACAGGCGGGCGTTCATCACCAACCGCTTCAAATGCATACGCTAATGCCGTATTTTCGTTATCTTGATTAAGGAGGGCTTGTCCGGCAATGCGGAAACTATACACATCATCTTCCAGTTGATCTTGTTGAATCGCCACATTTGTTAGAGCGATGTTTGCTTGTTCATTTTGTTGGCGAGCTTCGGCTTCTGAAATTGATGCTAATTCGGCTTGTATTTGGGCTTCTTGTGCCTGCCCGAATACTACTATACCGACTATGACAGCAATCAAAGTTAAAATACCTGCACCCGTTGCGATTCGACTCGCCAATTTACGGGATTTGATTAAGTCCTCACGTTCTTTTTTCTGGGTATCATCGCGTTGACGACTCACCTGAATATATTGGCGATGTAAATCACTTGGTGGTGGGTCTAAGGGTTTGCCCTCACTATTTCGCTTTTCCCAAACTTCGATCCATTCTTCAGCTGTGCGGATCTCGTCACCTGTCAGTAAAAAACTCGGGCTTTTTTTGAATTGCTCCCAATCACGCGCACGCTGTAAAAAACTTGTATGATAGCGGACATGTTCGACATCTGTTTCTAGTGCGCTGACGACATCTTCAAAATTCTCTTCAAATGTTTTGCCATTATTAAAGAAAATCCAGTTGAGATGACGAATTTCCTTCCAATTTTCTTGCGCGATATCCATCCATGGTTCAGTTTCCCATTGAGCATCGAACCAGCGCGCCTTGACCTGTTGTTCGAGAGCTTTGATTTTGGTGATGTCTCGTAAAATGATCGGGACAATGCGTTTATTGTGCTTACGAGCATGTTCGAGTTCCTGATTACAGACCTCACTTGCGAGGGAATTTTCACTGGTCACAAAGATAAATGTATCGGCGGAATCAATCCCTTCAAGAATTTCTCGCATCCAATCCGTGGCGCGGGCAATATCTTCCCAGTCGATCCAGATGTCGTACCCTCGTTTTTCGAGTGTATCCGCTAATTTACGGGTAAATTCACCATCTAGTCGAGAATAGCTGACAAAAATATCGGTCATCGCATTACCTTTATCGTCCAGTTATGTGTTTATTGTGGCGTATGCTCTGGTTTACTGCAAGCAATTTAGTGTTAAGAACGGTTGCAATCGGGTTGGGTTTAATGGCATCATCAGCATATGGTTTTGGTAGGAGGTAAATTTATGAAGAATGTCTTGGTATTAGGCGCAGGTGGGCTAGGAGCTGTTTACGCACAAATCTTGTATGATGCGGGTATAAATGTCAAAGTTGTGGCATCGGGTGAACGCTACGACCGCCTGACACAACAAGGTTTCTTTATTAATGATATACACTATCATGTCCCCATTCTTCATGCTGATGCAACCGATTTCGTCGCAGATTTAATTATCGTTGCGACAAAATATCATCATCTCAACATAGCATTACCTGACTTGAAGAATTTTGTGGGTGACCATACCGTATTTGTATCATTGCTCAATGGCTTAACCAGTGAAGATATTATTGGTGGGTTGTACGGTCAAGAAAAACCATTACTCGCGATTTCGATGAATCTTGACGCCCGCCGTGAAGGCAACCGCATCTATCATTCTCGCCCACCCTTACTGATTTTTGGTGAGCCAGATAATCATACTCTGAGTGAGCGTGTGCAACAGGTGCATAGCTTCCTCGAACATGTCGGCATCAATTATCGAACGCCAGAGGATATGCGCCGGATGATGTGGTGGAAGTTTATGATTAATGTCGGGATGAATCAATCATCAGCTGTAACAGGTGCGACATATGGGCAGTATAAAACTGACCCTGAATTACGCTGGCTAAAAGAAAATCTCATGCGCGAGGTGGTCATGGTTGCCCAAAAAGAAGGTGTAAATCTAACCGAAGAGGATGTCTTCAGCTTCTATAAAACCATTGATTTAATCGCTGAAGATGGCAAAACATCTATGTTGCAGGATATTGAAGCCCAACGAAAAACTGAGCTCGATATGTTCGGACCTGTAGTCATACAATTAGGCGAAAAACATGGCATCCCGACACCAATTAATCGGACGATCGTTGCAATTATTCGTACGATTGAAACCCAATTTGAAAGTTAGTTAATGTAAATCTGATACTTGTTGTGTATAGTAATGTATGAAATCATAAACATTTCAATAGAAATCTGCAAACACACCCTTAAATTTCCCACGCATTGATTGACCCAACTCTATCCACCTCTTACAATGGATATGTATATTGGGTTCAGAGTACAAGCGGAAGAAGATATATGGCACAAGACTACTATGATGTACTAGGTATCAACCGTACCGCATCAGAAGACGAAATCAAAAAAGCCTTTCGTAGGAAGGCAAAACAATATCATCCTGACGCGAATCCTAATAACCCGACTGCCGAAGCTAAATTCAAAGAAGTCAATGAAGCGTATGAAGTCCTGAAGGATAATGATAAGCGCCAGTTGTACAACCGCTTTGGAGCAAATTGGAAAAATTATCAGGGATTTAATGGACAAAATCCCGGCGGTTCGCCGTTTGGTCAAGGTGGTACACCCTATGCCGACATGTCGGATATGTTCGAGACAATCTTCGGACAAGGTGGTAGACGGCGACGGGGCGGCGGTTTTCGCGCCAACTTTAATGCGCAACAAGCCGGACAAGATATTGATCAACCTGTATATATCACGTTGCAGGAAGCCTACGAGGGCACTAAGCGTGTCATCACAAAAAATGGACGCGAAATCAATGTCAACATTCCCAAAGGCTCGACCACAGGTACAAAAGTCCGTTTATCTGGCGAAGGACAGCCCGGTGTAAACGGCGGTCCGGCAGGCAATCTCTATTTGGTTGTGACTGTATCTGATGATACACAATTTGAACGCAAAGAAGATGATCTCTATGTCGATGTCAAAGTCGATGCGTTTACGGCAATGCTTGGGGGCGAAGTCGAAGTCCCGACGATGACCCGTCCCGTACGAATGAAGATTCGTGCAGGGATGCAATCTGGGCAAAAGTTGCGCTTATCTGGTAAAGGCATGCCAAAACTTAAAGATAAAAACACCTTTGGTAATCTATATGCCCGTATTATGATTACGATCCCGTCATCACTTGACGATGAGCAAATTCAACAGGTAAAAGCCTTACGCGATAGTCTGACTTAGATTATCCCAATAACATAAATATACATGAAGGGCGTATGATAGTACGTCCTTTTTGGTTAGTGGCATTAATGAATATTGATTGAGTATTTAATTGCCATTCAACTTTTGGTGTTACTATTATTCACGTATAATAGTGAGTTAAATTATCTGAAATGGCTTATAACACATACTCAATCTGCTTGGACATATACGCAATCATGAGAACAACCATGAGGAAATTTGTTGTACTATTGGTGTTATTTATTGGCGCATGTACGCCGGCGACACCAGAACCTACATTTACCCCAGAGCCGACAGCATCAGCACAGATGGTTGAGTTCTCGTTCGACGACGTGACGATTGAACTACAACAATTGCCGGGATGGGATGTTTATGTAAAAACTGAGAACCGTCTGATTATGGCAGAGGGGGATGACCCATTTGGATCAGTTGGCGGGTTAAAAGGTCTTCTGATTAATATCTGGGTGCCGACATTAAGCAACATCAATGTTGATTATGACCTGAATGAGCATTCGATTGCCGAGATTTTAAACCTTGTCTTGCGCACATCTGATGTTGAAGATTCTGCGGCAGTTTATGATCCAATCCCATTTGAGTGGGCAGGACGTGATGCTGCATATTATACATTAACCAATACAAATGGTAATTTATCATTGATTATGGCGTTAAAGGTCGCCGATGAACATTTCATCGCAGTAAATATTAGTGCACCAGACGGGCATGGTGACCGAATTCGTGAGATTTTACCGATGGTATTTGATCCGTTTCATATCAACGGTGCAGCCCTCGGGAATAGTGCTTTGATCGACTTGCCGTCGCCACTTGTTTTCCCGATTATCACACCTATCAGCGAAACAGGTGCATAGATTATCTCATATTGGCAACATTTGGCAGTCAATATCATGGTCATGGCAGGTCATTTTTGAGCAAAATAAGGTCAAATCAATCTTTGAGGAGACCTTAGGATGACCACAGAATTTGTTGATGTACTATTTTTAACCTGTCTTGCTTGGTTGTTTGCACACGAATTAGATGCAATCAAACAACATGAATGGCGAATTTTGCCATTAACCAGTTGGATGCGGGATGATGCAGGTTATGTTGTTTTTGTCTTGTTACATATTCCATTGATGGTTGTTATCATATTAGCCTTGCCATCACAGACATTCCAAGTTGGTATGGATATGTTCTTAATATTACATGGTGGATTGCATATTTTGTTTCGTAATCATCCGGCGTATACGTTTAATAATGCGCTATCCAAGATGCTTATTTTCGGTGTGATCCCATTAGCTATCTTACATTTATTACTGTTATTAATATAACAATGTATAAACGTTTCATTTGATCATTGTTATTTTATTGCAACATGTTTGCCAACACGTTATAATCCGAAATATTGAAATGTGTGTTAGATTCACAAGGACATTATTTTGCTTCGTGTCTATCTCATCCGTCACGGACAATCCGAAAATAACGCCGAGCCTGACTTTGAAAAACATCAGTTTGACCCACCACTCACTAAAATTGGCGTTACACAAAGTCAAGCATTAGGTGAACATCTTAAGCATGGTAGTGATAATGGCGCGCTACGTTACGGCTATATGATTGATGCGATTCATACAAGCCCACAGTTACGTGCTTTACAGACAACTGCTGAGATTGTTAAATTTCTCGATATTCGTCCAGAAATCAAAACACGCATACATGAACGTGGTGGTGTTGTCGTCATGACACGTAAAGGCATCTTACATGATGCAGGCTTAACACGTAGTCAGGTTGTTAACCAATTTCCGACATTTAAAGTGCCCTATCAGATAACGGCATCGGGGTGGTGGCGTGCATCAGCTTCATCCGACACGATAGAGTCTAATGATGATGTTATCGTGCGTGCACGGGTTGTCGCAAACGAATTATTTATCAAGGCACGTTCAATGAACGAGCATGGTATTGCATTAGTATCCCACGGGACGTTCATCAACTTTTTGATGCAAGTCCTGCTTAATGACCCTCATAATAAGTATCTGCATAGTAATGCAGGATTATCCCGTATTGATATAAATCGTAGTGCAAAAGCCAAATTGCGCTACACGAACCACACTAATTACCTCGATAACCAGTGGATTACATAATTGCTTCACGGAGTGCAATTAAAAACTCAGATTCTGATGTAAAGCGTTGATCTGGAAATGCAGATATTGCTCGCTGCACGGCTAATCGCCCCTCATCTAATCGCATGAGCTTAAGGTCAACTTGTCCTGTTTGCCAATATTGTTTACGGTAATAGTCATTCTCATCGAGAAAAGATGCCTTTGATTTAAACGTGTTATATGGATTCTCGAAGATGCTATGTCCTTGCGTAAAATAAAAATATAATAAAGCAAACATTAGTTGTATATCGATGGTTGGATTTGGTAGGTCGGGGTGGGAGCGAGGTAACCATAGATGTTGAAAATTCCATGATTGCGATACAGGTTTAGAGCCTTGATAGCTGTTTTTAATTAGATCGTACAGCGGGTGAATGCCATAATCAACAAGTTGCCAATTGCCATCACCGTCCAGCATAAAATTATTGGGAAAGAGTGCCTGCCAGTCGAATGATTGTTGTGACGTTTGACTAATAGCCGTCGCAATCTGTTCCAGTTGCGTGATTAAATTGAGTCTATCTTCACGGCTTTCATAACTATTTTCGGTAAGTGTATCAATTAAACGTTTTTCGAAGTAAGGACGGCAGATAAAGACTTTTGCTGGCTTTAAATCATTTCGCCAGTATACATCATCATAGGGCACCAGAGGCAATACACGTTTGTCTAATAGGTTAAGTTCCTCAATAGTTTTGGTAACTTTTGTATAAATATTTGTTGATGATATTGGTGGATCATCCACCGCTACTGTTGAAAATTGCTTGATGATAACTTGCGTATTATCTGAACGCTTGGCAAACCATGTGTGAATATACCAATCATGCCGCTCTAAAGTACGAATTAAAGTATACCGTTCGTCGGATTCTGGATGCGTTTGTGGTTTATCTGACATACCATTACCTTCTTCAAATCGATAAAAATACAAAACCCCACACCATATGGTGCAGGGCTTTACAAGTTGTAATCTGACTACTAAGAATTAACAGTACCCGACCTATAGTTAGGCTGGTTGTTCATCTTCTAAGATTTCAATAGAATGGGTTCTAATGAAACGATATACATATGGATTGCCGACAACGGGCATATCAACAATCTTGTCGTCGCGTTGGATGGTGAAATGGAAGATTTCGATACAGCGCATGCCAGCAAACCAATGACGTTCCAACTGAACCTTCTCATCAATTTCCCAACCACGGGACAGAGCGGTCAACAAATGGTCACCGCCTGCAAACTTTTCTGATGAAAAGCTCCAGTGTTGAGATGTAATATCTTGGTATTGAACATGAAAGTTCACCTGATTTTGGTTCATCATGATTGTTTGTTTTCCTTTTCGGTTTGCGCTTGGGTGTGATTATAAACTGTTTGTGACTATCTCACAAACAATTTTTCAATATTTAACAGAATGTTCAAACAGGCTTTACATAAGAAAGCCTGTTCATAATTTTAGCCACTTCACTTGCAACAACATTTATCTTATGCATATCGGACAAAATTTTAAAATTATCCTTTAACCGGCACCGCAACATATCTGTTTTCTGCAGTCTCGTCATGAACTAATGTCAGTGATAGATCAATAATACAGCGGTCTACAAAGGGATTATGTAGTACAGGCATCACCATTGTTTCGTCATCACGTTCTAAAGAGAAGTAATATATCTTCACAGGACGAGTACCGCTTTTCCAGTGTCGTTCAACTTTAACAATGTCATCAACGAGCTGCCAACCTTCACGGAAAGCAGAAATTAGGTGATCGCCACCTGCATATTTTTCGGATTGAGGACACCAGTGTTGGTATGTTGCAGTGTATTTCTCGTGCGTATTATCCGTACGAAAGGGAAGCATTAGTTTGTCTCCAATCATCTAGTTTTGCTATCTTCTAGCTATTTTCAATATAACATAGGTAAGAAATACTCATTAAGTGACAAATGTCATACAAATCTTCATACTTTTTTGGTTAAAATTATGAATAATCTCAGTGAAACGATTAACTTTTTCAAGATAATTGACAATATATTATACAAACATACTAAAAACCGGAATACCATTACGATTACAATAACGTAAATTTGCTAAGCTTAGAGAGAATTTGTGTGAAGGTTTGGTTAAATCTTACAAAAATTTAATAATTAAATAGATGTAGATCTATTAAAATATTCGATCATACGCTCAGTCATGCCAGCAAGAGAATATTCATTAGGTACTATTACCCGAGAAAATCTTTGTGACTCAGCGGTTTTTGCTGTCGAAGGACCGATACATAATGCAGGAATATCATATGCAGACAGTGGGGCAATCCGTTGTACAAATTGTGTCACGGTTGATGAACTAGTGAACGTTATCATATCAATTTGATTGTTTTGCAGTAATGCCGGTATATCATCCCCACCTGAACCAATGGTGTTCTGGTACGCAGTTGATTGGATTACATCTGCGCCACGGTCAGTCAAGATATTGGCAAGGGTATCATCGGCTAGTTCCGATTGTGGGAGAAAAATACGTTTATTATCAACATCTGGGAGTTGCTTTCCCAAATAATAAGCGGTGAATATAGTGGGTATAAAATCGACAGTCTGCTGCAATATATCTTTTACTATCGTTGCTGTTTTGTCACCGACTGACGCAATCCGTATTGTCTCCCAATTGGATTGATAGTCTAATGCTAACAGTCGATCTGAGATTGCGCTGACTGTATTAGGGCTGGTAAAAATCACCCAATCAAATTGTTCTAAATCATAAAGATGATGATCCAACTGTATTGTATCGTCCGGGGGAGCGATGGCTATACATGGATAGAGCAACGGGATTGCACCAATAGCCATAATACGGTCGACGAGGGATTTGGCTTGATGACGGGCGCGCGTCACTACAATACGTTTTCCATGAGCAGAAGGTTGTGTCATGATTACGTAGCTCTAATCATATCCCTGAATGAGTGTATCGTTGGGATTAATCTCAGGATTATCGTTATCATTGAATGTCATATCGTCAGTCAAAGGGATCATAACACGGAAAATACTACCGACATTTGGCTGACTTTCGACCCAAATATTGCCATTATGCAATTCGACTAACCGCTGCGTAATCGCTAATCCAAGTCCTGTGCCTTCATATTCACGGATAGCCGACCCATCAACCTGACGAAACGCATGGAAGATCAATTCTTGTTTGTCTTTGTCGATACCAATACCTGTATCTTCAACTGCAATTTGTAGATAGCGTCCATTATCCAACACAAGAGATGCCGGTGGATAGACCTTGGGTTGACTGACACCATCATTAAACTCGACGATATTTGCCATCACCATGATGTGCCCTTCTTGGGTAAATTTGAGCGCATTAGCGACTAAATTATTGATCACTTGTCGCATTCGGTTGGGGTCTAATTTTATGACAGGCATATCGTCGGGTATATCAATTTTGAACTGTAGCCCACTGATGACCGCGTGGTCACGTGCTTCGAATGTTGATTCCGCAATGAGTTGTTGTACGCTTAATGGAATAAGGTCTAAGTCCATCCGTCCGGCTTCAATCTTAGACAAATCTAGAATATCGTTAATTAAAGCCAGTAGATGTTTGCCTCCGTCATAGACACGTTCAAGGCGATCCATTTGTTTTTCGGACATTTCGCCGTAAATACCTGTCAACAGGAGTTCGCTATAGCCGATGATAGCATTAAGCGGGGTGCGCAATTCATGACTGACATTCGCCAAGAATTCGCTTTTAAGGCGATTGGCTTCTAACGCTTGCTGATACAGATCTGTGTTGTTGATCGCCATGGCAATTTGTGCCCCTAAGGTGCGGGCGGTGTCATGGTCGCCATCACTAAATACACGATCATGTTTGTTGCTATCAACTGTCACGATACCAATAACACGCTCTTGCGCGATGAGTGGTGATACCATGCTATGTTGTGCGCCAAACTGCCGGAATATGCCGATGGTGGTTGGATCCGAGAAGGTTATATCTAAGGTTTCTGCTGATATAGTAATCTCAGCATTTGTTGTTATCATCTCATTGAGCGTGATATATCCATTTGAGCCATAATGAAACGCCATCCGTCCCAGTGCTTGTGTTACCGGATATTCAGCTTTTACATATCCGTTTTTACTTTGGTGGTCGATAATGATAATCGAACTGTGATCTGCTTGAAATAACTCCGTCATCAGCTTGACCGATGAGTTTAGGATTTCATGTTGATCAAGTGTAGATGCTGTCAGGGTTGCCATGCGGTGCATAGATGCAAGCCGATGGGCGCGCTTGCGTAAACCGCGCAAACTTGTTTCGACCTGTGCATGCAGACGGGCATTCTCAATAGCGACAGCCGCTTGTCGTGCAAGTGCCACGACAGCATTTGCATCAGCCTCGGTATAATAATCTGCTTCGTATTTGTCGATTGTCATGATGCCGATCACAAGTCCCTGATAAACCATGGGGGCGCCTAACCAGGAATGATTTCCATTTTGGCTTCGGCGTGGTTCGTTGATGATCCAATGTGGATGCGTATGCACTTCATTGATAATACGGGGCTGTTGTGTACGGAAAATTTCGACAATCGGGTTATCTGGCTCAAGCTCAATGATATGACCGCGATACGATTGACTCATACCAAGTGTATCCTGCACAACCATCGCGTCCCCTGCTGTAACTTCTTCTGGTGGCATTAAAATCCATGCAACATCAGCTTGTACCAACCGACTCAAACGCTCAACCAACCGATTAATCACATCATCCAGCTCCAGCGTAGAGCTAACCGCACGGGTAACATCCATGAGGGTATCGGCTAATTTGCGTCTCTCTTGTTCGGCTTCTAATAAGCGAGCATTATCTAACGCCATTGAAACCTGTGCGGCAACAGTCATCAATAACGATAATGTTGCATCACTAAAGGCATACGCATAATCATGTTGGAGTGAAATCAACCCAATCGTCTCGTTATTTCGGCTCTTGAGTGGTGCGCCAATCCAGCAATAAATATTACTCGTATCAAATTCATAAGATCGAATGCCCAATGATTCGAGACGCTCACCTTCGTTTTGCAGGTCAGGGAAAAATAGGGAGATCCCGTTTCGCATCACCATTAATGATAATGGGTCGGGGTGACTCTGAGAGGTAGGAACATCAATCCCGTATTCAACCTGCAACTTCATATCCAATACACCAAGTTCACGTCGATACAAGCCGATAACAATGCGGGAAGCATCAAATAACTCGGCTAATTGAGGTATCAGTGATTGCCACATATTTTCTTGCCCAAAGTTTTGGTTCAAGATGTGGCTAATCTCATTAATGATTGAGCGTTCGTGTAATTGTTCGGCTGTGGATTTTAACAGGCGATTGTTTTCAAGCGCAAAAGCAGCACTGTTCGCCAAAGTTAACATCATTTGTAAATCAGTCTCGTTGAACGCATTGGGTGCATCCGTTTGCATACACATTACACCCACCGCTTTATCGGCAGTCAGCAATGGTAATCCCAAATATGATTGTGGCATATCATCTGTTATCGGGAAAAATGCAGCCGCATCATTGCGTTCTTCAGCATTACGCCAGAAGACAGGCGATTCTGTGCGAATAATTGTTGAAAGTAGATCATTTTCTCGGAACACAACCTGCCGGTCAATTTGTTCGCCACCATGATATTTGTTGATCGTCAGGACATTGTTATCACTGTCATATAAAACAAATTGGAAGAGGTCAGGTGTGTGCGCCTGCTGGACAGCCTGATAAACTTTTGTACCAATGCTATCTACATCATAGGTTGTATTGACTAGTAAACTCACCTCAGTCATAATTGCCATATCTTGCATACGCGCGTCGACTTCATCCAACAATTGCCGATGATAAATATATAAGGCAACTTGCTGTGCAATGAGGTCTAACTGTTGGCGTAGAGCTAATGAAAAACACCCATCAACTGTGCTGATTAATTGCAAGATTCCGAATGACTTTTTATACCCTGTCAATGGCACAAGCATCTGTTCAACAGTATCGTCATCCCACATGAGTTCATTAAATTCAGCTGCAACAGGTTGGCTTTGTAAGTAGTGTGTTTCGGAGGTATACAACACCGTCCAAGTCCATTTTCCGGCATCATAGCCAACCCGCAAAGGCTCGGTATCATCAGCTGATACCGGAATACGCTCAAGATAAGATTGTGTTTCATCCAGAAGATAAAGATAGACATGCGTAATATTGGTCACCGCTTGAATATGATGGGTGATTTTTTGTAGGGTCGGAACTAACTCTGTGGAATGCGACTGAATTAGATCAAGAATGTCAGTCAATAATGTCGATGTATCGCTGGTTTGGGTTGGTTGGGCTAACGCATGCAGATGACCTGACAAAATATTCGCTAGTAGATAAGCAGCAATGTCGTTATCTGTGCCATTAGCTAATAAGCAAATACCATAATTGACCCGATCATACCGTAATGGAATAAGTAGACAATTCAACGGCACCTCAACATCAGGCAGTGGATTATCTTCGTCAATCACCCGCAGTTCTGTCCACTCATGCCAACCTTTGGTCGTTTGCAACCATGTGACCAGTTCATGCCAATCCTCAGGGATTTGCTCTGTCACACATGTCCCACTACGAAAAACGACCGTTGCCCAACCGAGATGATCATTCAACCATTTGGTTAATAATAAGGCTGATTCGCTGGCAGTGCCCGCGGACTGTATTTGTGCACGAATTTTTTCGAATTGCTTAATCGACATCCTGCATCTTACCTCTGTTTTGTGATTTCATGTATCGCCCAACGTTTCATCCCACCCATATTATGACATACATCTGGTGTTTTGCACGTTGACGTTGGCATAACGTCTGAGAGGCGCAGATATCGTCTTTAAAGCCAGTTAATACAGCTTAAGCCTCCTTGAGCAGTGGCGATTTACGTGGCGCAATCATCCCCGTGACTAGTCCCACACTGAGCAAAATCACAACCATACCAATAATCATGCCGGAGCTAATCGGCTCGTTGAGTAAGACCGCCCCCCAGAAGACCCCAAACACAGGAACAAGTAGTGTAACTGTCAGGGCTTTAGTCGGTCCGGCACTGATAATGAGATAATAATACAAGCGATATGCAAAAGCAGTTGCAACAACCGATAAGATAAGCAATGCAATAATCGCATCTGTCGGGATAGTGTGTTGTGGAATGGTCACAACCGAGAACGGCATAAGCACAAACATCGCGCCGACCAGTTGCCCTGTCGACATCGACATATTATCAACGCCCTCAAAGGCACGTTTGGCATAGACACCGCCGAAAGCATAACATAATGCTGCCCCAAGTGATGCAATGGTCGCCAGTATAAACGCAGTATCTAATCTGATCGGACTGCCACCGACGATAAACGATACGCCGATAATCCCCATTATTGCACCAATCACCTTATAGATGGTCAGGCGTTCTCCCAACCAAATCGCTGCGACAAAAGTCGTAAATAGTGGTGTTGTTGAATTGAGAATCGCCGCCATCGAGCCTGTGATGGTTAACGTAGCGTATCCGATGAGGACGAACGGTACACCCGAACTTAACGCCCCTAAAATGAGGAATTTCCCCCAGTGCTCGCGGATTTGTAGCGGCACGCCCCGCAATTTAGCATAGCCGTATAAAATTCCACCCGCGAGTACCACCCGAATAAACATCAGAAAAATCGGTCCAAACGGCTCGGCAGCGATGCGGATAAAGATAAAGGATGCCCCCCAAACAGCACCCAATAAAGTCAGCGCACTTAATTGTACTAAAGACACAGTCAACGTCCTTTTTCATCATGACAAGATAAATAACAGCGTCCGTATGATTCACACATACGATACATCTGCACAGCATAACAGATAGGGTATGTTTATTTCTATCAGATTCTTGCGGTTCTATGAGGGCAGTTATCATACAATCATCCCATAGCTGTAAAGTTAAGAATTTCGGTTTTATTTGTCATCACCACACCAGCGGACGCTCAAATCAAAAAAGTCTGCTAAAAAGACTCTTATGAACCCCTTTAACGGGTTTTTCAATATTTAGTAGCCTGCCCGTTTTGAACGGCAGGCAGTGCAGGGGAGCATGTAATGGTGTGGTTGATAGATCATTTGGCTTAATTTGACAGGCATGAGTCATGTGATGAAATAGCTCGAAAACAAATTAGTAGCGGGCTAAAATTATCAAACATATGATAAAAGCCGGAGTTGAAATCATTGACGAAACAGAAATTTGAAGGAGTAAACTCATGACTCAGACTTATTGGAACATTTGTAATTGGTGTAAACACTATAAAGGCATCAATAAAGCAGAAAGAACAGTACATTGTAGTGCTTTTCCAAAAGCAATACCGAAAGAAATATATCCAATGGATGGGAGTATACCAAAATTTGATCATCGTGAAGCATATCCCTTAGATAATGATATTCAATTTGAACTTGAGGAAGACTTTGAAAACATCAAGAATAACCCAGGTGTTTATCACGTCATGGCATCCTATCTTGAAGTAGAGAAAGTTTATGAACACATTGAAAAGAAACTTCAACGATTAGATGTGTTACGCAAGCAGGGTATTGTACAACCGCCATTAGGCGATTCAGGTAAGAATAGTTCAACACAAAGTTGTTAGAGTAGTTGATTCTACGAAGAAAGAGGCTCGCATAATCACGGACTATTTGAACAGCTACTGACAGTCATATACGGCGATAGCTATCAACTTGCTGTGTCATGCATTAGAATACCCAAATACTCGTTATCAATGAAAAGGTGATGCAATCATGGCAACATATGGTGAAAGATTATCCCGTCGTCGATTGGGGAAAACAGAATTAAACATTCCGGTGATGTCGCTCGGTGGCGTAGGGGTCGGTGGACTCGGCACAAAAGTTGAAGAAGCCGAAGCGATTGAAGGTGTGCAATACGCCATTGAACAAGGGCTTGATTACCTCGACACATCGCCCTTCTATATGGAAAGTGAACGTCGCATCGGGATTGCGATTAAGGGGTATCCCCGTGAGAAACTGATTATCTCCACAAAGACAGGCACCCATCCTGACCGCTGGCAAGATTATTCATGGGATGGCACGATGTGGACGGTCGAAAACAGCCTCAAATTATTGGGTACAGACTATATCGATCTGCTCCTCATTCATGACCCGCAAGATTTCGACCCATCATTCGAACCGCGTGGTGCCCTCGAAGCCCTCGAAAGCCTCAAAGAGCAGGGTGTAATTAAATCCATCGGGTTAGGGCAACGTCGCCATGATTTTCATAAACGCGCTATCGAATCAGGGCGCTTTGATGCGATTTTGACCTTCGCCGATTACAATCCGATCCACACCACCGCCATGAACGAGATTCTCCCGTTGGCACAACAACATGATGTCGGTGTCTTAAATGGCGCTGTGATGGTGCATGGGCTATTGACAGGCACAGACCCCGTTGTGATGAACCAAGAACTTGAACACCCACGCGCATCGCATGAAATCGAAGCAGCCAAGCATTTCTACAACTTCTGCCAAAAACACGACGTTCCCATGATTGCAGTTGTCTTCCAATATTGCATGCGCCAAGAGTTGATCCACTGTACGCTCACCGGTGCCAAAAATATCGCGGAAATTAATGAGAACTTCGGGGCAGCCCTCATGCCATTACCCGACGAAATCTGGGATGCGCTGGATGCGTTGAATTTGAGTGCAATCTGGGAAAAAGGCGAGGCGGAAGCTGACGATAATTAGACCTTCGACGGATTGCTAGACACAATCGCCGAAAGTCTCTTGGTTGGCTATTTGATGATTAGCTCGTTTTCTTGGGGACAGATTTGATAATATCGTCAACGAGGTTGTCAGTTGTCAAACCTTCAGCTTGCCCTTCGAAGTTAAGCAAAATACGATGACGCAGTGCCGATGGTGCAACCGCTTGGACATCGTCAAATGAGACATTGAATCGTCCTTCAAGCAGTGCGTTAATTTTTGCACCGAGGATGAGTGCTTGCGCACCACGTGGACTTGCACCGTATCGTGCATAGTCTTGTACCATCTGCGTCGATTCACTGCTTTCTGGATGTGATGCGACAATAATCCGCGCAACATATTCACTCACATGGGATGGAATCGGAGTGCTCAACGCCAGTTGTCCCATCCCGATGACTTGCTTACCATCGGCAACAGTGCTTGCAGTCGGCGTATCAACACCGGTTGTCCGATCCAGAATCGTCACGAGTTCGGCAACGGTTGGAAATTTGACATCCACTTTAAATAAGAAGCGGTCAAGTTGCGCTTCTGGTAGCGGGTACGTACCTTCCATCTCAAGCGGATTTTGGGTCGCCAGCACAAAAAATGGCATTTCCAGATCATAGCGTCGTCCGGCAACCGTAACGGTTTTTTCCTGCATCGCTTCGAGCATTGCAGATTGTGTCTTAGGGGTCGCACGATTGATTTCGTCAGCAAGTAGCAAGTTGGTGAAGATCGGCCCTGGTTGGAAGCGGAATTCGCGTCGCCCATCTTCTGTTTCTTCAAGAATGTCCGTCCCGACAATATCAGCAGGCATCAGGTCAGGCGTAAACTGAATCCGTGAAAACTTGAGATCAAGTACATCGGATAAGGTGCGAATCAACATGGTTTTACCCAGACCCGGCACACCTTCCAGCAATGCGTGTCGACCTGCTAAGACACAGATGATGACACTACGGACAACTTCAGTTTGTCCGACAATAACTTTGCCGACTTCCGCCTCGATGTTACGGGCAATTTCACTAAATTGTTCTAATCCTATTTCGGGTGCAGGTGAGGTCATACGAGTAGTTCGCCTTTAATCAGATACAAAAGATGCTCCGATTATACATGGATTTTACCTGTGAGTCAGTGATTGGACTTAGAAGTCGTTTGAATGATGTAATGATGCAAATTGGGAAAGGTGATCTCAGCGTTGTCTAGTTTTTTGTCAATAATATTGTGCCATTATTTGGGCAAAGTACAAAGATGGTTGGCACATATCCGCAAGCGTTCAGTTATCTGGAGTCGATTGAACCAAGCCTAATTGGTAAATTACCTGAAAAACCATAGACCAGTACCCTGAAGTCGGACATATCACCATATCTGATGCCGTCTGAAAAGTCATGGCTAGCCTATCATGTGTGTTACCATTTACGATAAGCGGGTATGTTTAAAAAGACTTGAGTCGACAGGGTGACAAAAAATGCCATACTCTTTCCATGAACTGGTTCATCAACATGTTTTATATGAAATCGTTGAAGGGCATATAACATTAGATGAAGTCGGTGCTGCTGCTGATTATATTTTTCAATGGCTCGATTCATTAGACCACAATAATGGTGTATTTCTAGTCAATTTAGAATATATATCGACCTTCCCAGCAGATGTACTAAAAATCTATAAGTCAGCTTCTCCATTTCTGTCTCATCCTAACTTAAAGACGATGGCTATTTATGGCAAAGGGGATGCGATTGTTTTGAAGTTTATTATTAATACGATTGTGCCGATGTCCGGTTTATCTGCTACACAAGCCACAAAATTAGTGAGTAATTATGCTGAAGCAAGAGAAGTCATTATCAGTCAACATCCTGAATTAGAAGAGCAACTTCCCGCCTCGATCGAAGAACTTCCCGAAAAGCCATAGTACCTCGCCCTTTTTAAATGACACATGCCTATGGTCTAATTTATGGATGATGACGATTTAAAAAGGATGAGTCGATATGGCAGAAGACCCTAACCAACGTCCGGGTTGGACAAACGAAGAACGTGCTGGTATACGTAATTTGCTTAAAATGGCAGGCGTATTATTGATTGCTATTGTGATTGCAGGCGTTATTGCTGCTGCGCTAAGCTCGGCATTAGGCACACTATAATTATTCTGCCTGACGAATCGCACCAACCGCCATCAATTGTGTGATTTCTTCATCACTATACCCCGCGTCCGATAAAACAGTATGGGTGTCTGCGCCGTACTCTGGGGCAGGCGAAATGTCGATTGTATCATCGTCACCAAGGCGCACCGGACTCCGCATCCACGGGATACCCTCACTGGTCACACCCACCATCCCACGTACTTGTATATGCGGATCATCCATAAGTTCATGCGGTGGTGTAATCCGTGTAAAGCAACAATCGGCATCGTTTAGTAATGCGCCCCATTCATCTGCGGTACGGGTTTTAAACATCTTGGTCAATTCCATCACAAGATAAGTCTGGTTGCTCGGTGCTGTATAGTCGTCAATCCACTCTGGTTTGTCGACTGCCTGACAGAAGTTCGTCCAAAATTTTGGTTCGATTGCCCCTAATGCCATCGGCATATTATCCTTGGCATAGTAGACACGGTAATATGCACTCCCACCTGTTAAGCTCAGGTTACCGCGATCTTGTTTCGTGATATACGATTCGACCCATGCCACCATCCCTAATGGCATCGCCGATTCTGACAGGGCGACATCCACCACATCACCGACCCCAGTTGTAGCCCGCTTGAGCAATGCCGCTAAAATCCCCATTACAGCCACATATGATCCGCCGACATCCGCGATTTGCCCGCCTAATGGCTGTGGATTTTCTTGCGCCCCTAACAAACCGTTTAATGAGATGTAATTCAAATCGTGACCACTGATATGTGCATAAGGTCCTGTCTGTCCCCAACCCGAAAGCGAACAATAGACAATGCGTGGATTAACCGTTTTGAGCGTATCGTAATCGGCATTTAAGCGTTTGGTTACTCCGGGACGAAAGCCTTCGACAATGACATCCGCTGCTTGGACTAAGTGATGCAGTACAGATTGTCCTTCCTCAGATTTAAGATCGATGATGACGCTCTTTTTACCACGGTTGCTACTCCGGAAAAAAACACCCAAATCATCATACATGGGTCGCATCCAACGCGCATAGTCTCCGCCGTTGGGGTCTTCAATCTTTATGATTTCTGCGCCCATATCATAGAGCATCATGGTGCAAACTGCGCCGGGTAATAAGCGCGTGAGGTCTAATACACGGAGTCCATCTAACGGTTTCATCACATCATCCTTCATCACAATAATCGCTTATCGCTCAAGACTACCGTACTCCGGTCAAGATGACAAAAACTGAGGGGGCAACATAAGAATATTTATCCTTATATCAGTGAATTTTTTAACTCAAAGTAAGTTGCTATTATTGATGTCTAGGGAGTAGGGGGTCTACTCCCATTATCAAGTAGCAAGTTATTTGCCTTGAATCGTATCGGCGATGTGTTTACTGTAGCGCACAGTATCAGGCAATCCCACGCCATGATAGGCATTTCCCGCCACAAATAGATTGTCCGGCAAGGATGCTTCGATCTCTGCGACAAGATCAAGATGTCCTACATCATACTGTGGGTACCCTTGCTCCCACCGCAATAAGCGATGATTGAGTGGCTCACCTGTGATGCCAAGCATAGTCACGAGTTCTCGTTTAACGATTTCCAGAGCAGTGTTATCATCATGGTCGAGCATGTGGCGCGTTTGTGGTCCACCGAAGAATGCTCGAATCAGAGCAATATCATCCGGTGCGCGATTATTCCATTTACTACTCGCAAATTGGATACCATCAATTTCCACGCCGACACTCGACGGTACAACTACGCCATACGCATCTAATGGATGTGCCACATCTTTACGACGATAAGCCAATGTGACACTCGCAATGCCAGAATATCGGATGCGAGATAATAACTTGCTCGTCGCTGGTGCAACATCGTGCAGAATAAACGAGGCGGTATCAGCTTGTGTCGTCACGATTACATAGTCCGCATCAAGCACCTCATTATCCAACTGAATCGTGTAATGCTCTTTGGTGCGGCGAACCTCACGAACAGGTGTATTCAACCGAATATCACACGTGAGTTTTTCGGCAAGATTTTCGGCAAATGCCCCCATACCATCTCTGAATGAAATCAGATTAGGTTGTGATGATGGCGATTGTTTGGCTTGTATCGCTTGCATACCTTTAATGAGGCTACCATAGTCTTTTTCGATTTTACGGAAGTTCGGGAAGGTTGCGAGGATACTTTGCTTATCAGGGTCAGCATTGAACACGCCAGCCAGCAACGGCTCACCAAGTTTATCTAATGCCTCAGCACCGAGCCGTCGCGTGATGAAATCTGCGAGGGATTCATCTTCATCATCACTTTTAGGCGGGATATATTGCTCGACCGCCATACGCAACTTACCGCCCAGCGAGAATAAATCCGATTTACGAAATGCATCTAAATCAGTCGGGACGAGTAGGTATAATCCGTCGGGCATACCACGTAAACCTTGTTTCGTCAGAATATAGATGCGCTCTGGCGTATCGTTGACGGGAATGATCTCGTCATCCAAGCCAATCTCTTTAGCTAAGGTCTGCGCCCACGGTTTACGTGTCAGGAAGCCATCAGGCCCAGTTTCGATAATCGCATCACCTGATGGTGTTTCGAGTATCTGTGATTGGACTTTCCCACCGACATTATCTGATGATTCGATCACGGTGACGGTTGCATCAGCATCGCGCAGATACCATGCCGCACTTAAACCCGCAAGACCCGCCCCAACAATAACAATATTGGGTTTAGCTGGTGTAGTCATGGACAAAATCTACCAATCGTTTGACGTTATCAACTGGGGTTGTCGGCAAAATACCGTGCCCAAGGTTAAAGATGTGACCGTCGTGCCCGTCCATACGATCAAGGATTTTCTTGGTGCGAGCTTTTAACTCATCCCACGGTGCATGTAACGCGACAGGGTCGAGATTACCCTGTACCGCAACACCATCACCTAGGCGTTGTGCAGCAACATCAATATCAATCCGCCAATCGACCCCAATCACATCACCACCTGCATCGCGGATTTCTTCAAGCATGCCATTAGTATTTGTACCGAAGTGAATCAGTGGCACACCCGCTTCTTTTGCCATATCGAGCGCTTGTTTACTATACGGTTGGACATATTGACGATAATCGTCAGGATTGAGTTCACCGACCCAACTATCAAATAACTGTAATGCTTGTGCGCCTGCTTCTGCTTGTGCTAGCAGATAATCGCCTGCTATTGTAGCAAATTTGGTCATCAACTTATCCCACGCATCAGGTTCGTTATACATCATGCTTTTGAGGTGTACTTTGTTCTTGCTCGGGCCGCCCTCAATTGCATAGCTAGCTAGCGTGAACGGCGCACCACTAAATCCGATCAACGGGATTTGACGTTTGTCTAACTCAGCGCGGGTGAGGCGAATCGCTTCTAATGTGAATGACAGGGCTTCACGGGCATCAGGAGTCGCTAATTTCTCTACATCAGCAGGGGTGCGCACGGGATTGTGAATAACCGGACCTGTGCCTTTAATAAATTCAAGATCGAGTCCCATGCCTTCAAGTGGTGGGAGAATATCTGCGAAGATAATCGCCGCATCTAAATCAAACGCATTGATGGGTTGCATGGTGACTTCTAATGCCAGCTCTGGTGTTTTAATAATATCGAGGATGCCATACGTCTGGCGGAGTGTCCGATATTCTTCCATATACCGTCCCGCTTGTCGCATCAACCAAATCGGCGTTGCATCAACAGGTTCACGGTTACAGGCTTTTAGAAAACGATAATCAGTCATGTGTTTCCTTTTATTTACACTATTTGGCTTTCAACAATAATCCAAGTATAGCAACGGATGACACCGGACTACAGACACGGATTTTTCGCTAATTCACCACTCATGACGAATGTCATCTATCACTTGTGAAATATGTCACTATTGCGAATTGTATGAAGACTATACCATATAGATAAGTTCGGTAACACTAGAGAGTTAAGGAGACCTACAGCATAACCTCTGCTCTAACCGACTTACACAAATTCCATAACATGAGGATGTGACTCCCGAAGGCAAGCATGGGACGTATCCACCGATAATGTGGAAGTACCAACAGCCATCGCGCTCCTTTAATCTGATGGTCACAGCCACTCATGTGAGGACATACACACTTAAAACCACCTGTCAGCCTCGATGGGTGGTTTTGCGTTTAATAGTAGTCTTCAAAAAGGGCGTACAAAAAGCGTAGCTTTAGCGTTTATTGACTCTGCATGTGCCTTATGAAACGATAAAAGAAACATGACTTAAAGGGATGCTATGAGTTATTTGCCAAGGATAGTTACTTTGTTTATTTTGTTAGTGATTGCTTTGCCAACATCTACAAATGAATATGCGTGTAACAGCAGACAAATCTTGTATCACGCTGGTGATGATGAGACAAACTACTATCGAATACTTGATGTTGATACCTTAGCCGTTACTGATATTCCTAATGGTCACTTGATCAATTCACAACCAGTCTGGTCACCTGATCAATCACAAATAGCATTTAAATCTTTGCTGGAACGTGGTTTTGCTATCTATATTATGGATTGGTCGGGAAACCATTTAAAGAAGATTACTGAAGGGCTTGGTACATCAGCATCACTCATATGGTCACCTGATGGGTCATCAATCGCCTATCATACTGAGTTCGAGACTTTTGTTTATGATTTGACGAGAAATCAAGAAAGACAAGTGACAGATAATGACCTCTCTTTTAGTAGCTACCCAGTTGCATGGTCTAATGACGGGAGCTCACTAATTGTTGGAGAACATAATTATGGTATGGGGTTATCATTTGCGCAGATTAACATTGATTCCGGTGAGCGATCTGTCTTAACCAATGACGAGGATGGTGTATTTGATTGGTTTGTGGGACAAATGCCAGATGGTAATCTCCTCTTTAATTCAAATCGCTTGACTGAGAATTCATCTTTACACCAACTCGATGTCAATACAGGCTTAGTATCTGTGTATATAGAGCGTTCTATTCATGGATTTTCATGGATGGCTGATAAACAAGCTTTCGCCTTTATGTATATTCACTCTACAGAGCATTCAAATCGAAATCTTCAGGATATTTTTATGATGGATTTGGAAACTAGACAGATTGACCAAGTGACGAGTGATTGGACAGTATCGCACACACATATTCTAAAACCAGTTTTATCTCCAAACAACCAACACATCATATTCCAGTCTTTTATTGATGGTAACAATGAGTTATTCATCATAGATATTGATGGCGATAATCTCAGGCAATTGACATTTAACGATTACCATGACACATCACCTGTTTGGGTGCCTTGCCTGTTGGATTGAGAAGCAAATTTCATAACATCATAACCACATGGCAAATAAAAAAGGACACAACGATTATCGTCATGCCCTTTCAATATTCATTCTAAGTAACGCTTAGGTTACACGGTGGCAGGCTACAAAGTGGTTTGGACGAACTTCGACCAATGGTGGATCGGGTTCGTTGTAGCATAAGTCGAAGGCAACTGGGCAACGGGTGTTGAAGTTACAGCCTGTTGGTGGGTTTGCAGGACTTGGCAGGTCACCACCAATAATAATCCGCTGACGACTTTCTTCAACGAACGGATCGGGTACAGGTACAGCCGAGAGCAATGCTTGGGTATAAGGATGTTGCGGATTGTCGTAAACATCATCCACAGGACCTAATTCCACAACTTTACCAAGGTACATAACAGCCACGCGGTCACAGATATGACGAACCATACTCAAATCATGAGCAATGAACAAGTAGGTCAAGCCCATTTCTTGTTGTAGTTCTTCCATCAAGTTCACAACTTGAGCCTGAATCGACACATCCAATGCAGAAATTGGCTCATCCGCAACAATAAAGCTTGGTTGCAACGCCAATGCACGCGCAATACCAATACGTTGACGTTGACCACCAGAAAATTCGTGGGGGTAACGGTTAATGAAGTAAGGGTTCAACCCCACACGTTCCATCAACTGCTCTACATATTGTTGGCGTTCTTTTTTGTTTGGATACATATTGTGGATTTGGAGTGGCTCACTCACAATACTACCAACAGTCATACGTGGGTTAAGTGATGCAAACGGATCTTGGAAGATAATCTGCATTTGCTTACGCATCTGGCGTAATTGATTACCCGACATTGTTGAGAGTTCTTGACCCTCAAACTTAACACTACCTTCGGTTGGGCGATACAACTGCAAGATTGTACGTCCGGTGGTGCTTTTACCACACCCGGATTCCCCTACAAGACCAAGTGTTTCACCACGAATCACATTAAAACTAATTCCATCAACAGCACGGACAGCACCGACTTGACGCTGGAACACAATACCTGCCGAAATAGGGAAGTGTTTCTTTAATCCATTTACTTCAAGAATATGATCATCGGGATTGAGATTCTTTTTCCCTATTTTTACCGCCGCTTCACTAGACATTTTGTGGTACCTCCTCACGGATATCAGCCCAGCAAGACATAACATGTTCCGAGGTTCCATCGTAACCCGGTACATTTTCTAATGGGGGTTTATCCGTCCAACATTTTTCTAAATTCAAACGTTCCCGTACATCACAACGTGGTGCAAACGGGCAACCCTGTGGTTCATTCCGCATATCCGGTGGTGATCCTTCGATCTGGATCAATTTTTCTTCACCGCTAGAATCCAAACGTGGCAACGAGCCTAGTAGACCAACAGTGTAAGGATGACGGGTGTCACCGAATACGCCATGTGCCGAACCAGATTCCATAATACGTCCACCATACATAACCTGAATACGGTCTGCAATACCAGCAACCACACCAAGATCATGTGTAATCCAGATCATCGCCATATTAAACTCGTCTTTAAGCTGTTTGACAAGTTCAATAATTTGCGCCTGAATGGTCACATCTAACGCGGTTGTTGGTTCATCTGCAATCAACAATTTCGGATTACAAGACAACCCCATTGCAATCATCACACGTTGACGCATCCCACCAGAAAATTGATGTGGATAATCATCAAGGCGACGATACGCATCAGGAATACCAACCATGTCAAGCAAATCTGCCGCACGCTTGCGCGCCTGTGATGTGTTCATGCCTTCGTGCAATTTTAGGGATTCCGTAATCTGTGTACCAATCGTCAATACGGGATTGAGCGATGTCATCGGATCTTGGAAGATCATTGCAATTTCTTTACCACGAATTAGTCGCATCTGCTCAGATTTGAGTTTGAGCAAATCACGCCCTTCAAATAACACTTCGCCAGATTCAATTTTGCCGGGAGGGCTGGGGATCAACCCCATGACAGCAAGGGAGCTGACGCTCTTACCACTACCACTCTCACCTACAATACCTAGCGTTTCACCCTCTGCGATTTTATATGAGACACCGTTGACGGCATACACAGTCCCTTCTTGTGTATAAAACCGGACAACCATGTCCTTTACCTCTAATAAAGTGCTCAATGAGCTACCCTCCTTACAGAACAAAATCTCTATTTCGAAATAGGTTTAACTTTAGAGAGTTTGCCGAACTAAACCAAACTTGTCAAGCAAATAAAAACACATCTCTGATGGACAAAGATGTGTGCAATATTACCAAAAAACTGCTTGATTTACCAATTTTCGCTTACGAAATGGTCTCATTCTTCAGCATTTCGCGTTCCGCTTTGTACCATTTGATGGTTTCTCGTAGTCCTTCGCGGAAGTCTGTTTGTGAAATAAAACCAAATTCTTCCTCTGCACGCGATACATCCAACTTACGACGAGGTTGTCCATTTGGCTTTGATATGTCCCAGCGAAGCTCACCATCGAACCCGACTTCATCGGCAATGATTTCCACCAAATCCTTAATACTGATCTCGAATGCACTACCGAGGTTCACGGGTTCACTACTGTTGTAATTTTCAGCCGCCATGACAATACCCCGTGCGGCATCATTCACAAATAGGAATTCGCGTGTCGGTGAGCCATCACCAAATAAACTGACATAGCCTTGCTCTTGTTCTTTGGCATCCATCATCTTGCGGATAACATCCGGAATCACATGCGCAGACTTAGGGTCGAAGTTGTCGCGTGGACCATACAGATTCACTGGGAGAATATTGATTGAGTTATAGTTAAATTCTTGGCGATAGGCTTGACTTTGAACCAACAACATCTTCTTCGCTAAACCATAGGGTGCGTTGGTTTCTTCAGGATACCCAGTCCAAAGATCATCTTCTTTGAACGGAATAGGTGTATATTTAGGATAACTACAAATTGTGCCGATACCGACAAATTTTGTCACACCAGCTTGACGAGCATGTTCTAAGATGAGTGTGCCCATCATCAAGTTATCGTAGAAGAAAATGCCCGGATGCTCACGGTTGATGCCAATACCACCGACAGTCGCGGCCAGATGGATGACCATCGTCACATCCGGATTATCCTCAAATAGGCGCATCACAGCAGATTTTTCGCGTAAGTCGTAGTCTTTGCTGCGCGGGATGATAATTTTGCCTGCGCCATTGGCTTTGAGTTCTTCAACGACATGACTGCCAAGAAAGCCAGACCCGCCCGTGACAATCACGACTTGTTTGTTCCAAAACTGTTCACTCATATATCTTGTACCTCTAGGATTTATTTCCGTTATTTCGACATGTGCCGAAGTGTATCATGTCTTATGTACACACCATAGACGAGTTTGTCCGCAAAAGTCTTATGATGTCTGATATTAGAATCATACATAAAGCACATAAAAAACAGAAAAGCCAGCATATGCTGACTTCTCTACGTGAAGGGTATTGAAGGGGTTTAACTCTTCTAGCCTATGATTTGGGGAATCAAAAGACTTACACGTATTATAACGAATAATCTTGCAATTGCCGTTACAATCGTGAAACCCAAGCATTTTCAGCGTTTGTTAATTGAAATGTAGACGTTTTTATAACCATTTATTGTCTAAAAACCAACAACAAATCGTTGTCTCAAGCATTATTGGAGTATTTGAGGAACTCTACATAACAGTGTCGCAAAATTTCCCTCATCCGTCAAATAGTAATTTGATCGTTGGCTGTGCGAGTCTCTGAAATTTTCGATCCATGACTTCAATCAGATAATATCAACAGTGATGTACAGACATCCTGCTGTTTCTTTTAACTCATATGGTTTAACTGTTTGTGGGTTGCATCACTTGGGACAAAGGTACACATGCGCAATGATGTTCCACCAATCATCTGGAATGTCATCAAAGTAAAGTCGAGTCGTCCTAATTGTGGGTGTTGTACATGAATTGGGATTTCCGGCTCACTTTGAATTTCGCCACTTGTCCACCAATCTACAAATTCAACACTAGCAGATTTAAGTGTATCGACCACCGAATCAAATTGTGGATCACCGAGGTAATGACTGGCATTGGTGCGGAAGTGTCCAACTAAGTCCCCTGCATAATCGTCCCAATTGATAATGCGCTGACGAATCAAAGCGTCGGTAAATGTCAAATACATGATATTGTATGAATCGCGTGAATGTCTGCCGAAATCACCAAAGATAAATCGTGTCGCCCGATTCCATGCAACCAGATTAGCATATGCTCCAGTTAGATATGTCGGGGATGGCATCAGATTATCAAGCATCTGCAACAAGGTCGGGCTGATCGTTTCGTGCGGGAATGTCGGATAGGCATCATGTGCCAGAGATAGAAGATGATGCGTTTCGCTTAGGTCAAGTTGTAACGCATCGGCGATACTATCGAGAATATCCCGCGAGACTTGGATGTCTTGTGCTTGTTCCAATTTGGTATACCAAGCCACGCTAATGTTCGCGAGTTGTGCGACTTCTTCGCGTCGTAAACCGGGAGTCCGTCGGCGACCTTCATCCGGCAAACCGACATCTGCTGGCGATAAAGCAGCACGGTGTATTTTAAGGAATTCGGCAAGGGCTTGTCGTCGGGAATTTTGGATCATCATGATAGGTTTCCAATTATCATTAACCTGATACTCTCAGTAGTAGGGTAAGCAAAAACGGGTAAGTTTGGTATGAATTTGTTGGTCAAAGTCATGTTGCACGACACACTTGATTATACAATCCGACGAGGAGAAACAACAATGAAACACCTACAGACTTTACTCATCGCATTACTCATCATGATTATCGCTTTACCCGTAGTTGCACAAGATGATGATAGCGATCCGGTATTTGTTGATATTCCCGGTGAAGCAACATTCCCCGAAGGCATCATCGCTGATGAAGACGGCACACTTTATATCACAGGATTCGGTAACGGCTCGATTTTGCAAGTTGTGGACGGAGAGGTCAGTGAATTCAAAGCATCCGGTGAAGACGGGCTATCCAGCGCAGTGGGCATGGTGATTGATGAAGAACGCGGTCGCTTGTGGGTTGCAAACTTCGCATTCGAAGGATTTACCAGTAACGCCCTCGTTTATGACCTCGAAACAGGCGACTTACTCGCAGACATCCCTGATCCAGACGAAGAAGCACCGCATTTCTTCAATGAAGTTGCGATTGATGACGATGGACGTGTCTACATTAGTGATACGATGGCACCGATCATTTGGACAATTGACGAAGAATTGGGTGAAGCAGAAATTTTCGTACAAGATGATCTACTCGCGAATCCAGACCCAGAACGTCCTTTTGGTCTCAACGGGCTTGCGATTACAGCAGACGGTAACTACCTAATTGCGAGTGTGATGGATCGTATTAACCAAGGCGATGGTCGTCTCGTACGCATTGACTTGGACACAGCCGAAGTGACAGATGTTGAATTAACAGGCGACGACGATGTGATCGCATCCTTCGGTGGTTCTGATGGCATGTTCTTTGAAGATGGCTTGCTCTTCATGGTCAACGTGACCCCACCATCAGCAATTATCACAGCCGAATTCAACGACGATTACTCCAGTGCAGAATTAGTAGCCCGTGACGCATTCGAAGATGTCTATGATCGCCCAACCGCATCCGAAATCTTTGATGGTCGCCTGTGGACAGTGAACAGTCAACTTGACCACATCATTGATGATGGCAACGGCGATGTGAATACACCTCCAGAATTGCCATTCCAAATCGTCAGCGTAGACCTCGACACATTGCTTGACGAAGAATAAAACCAATACACTACGGGTGGGATTCGTCCTACCCGTCTTCTTCTTATTTTGCCTCTCTTTTATAAGCACCAATCCTATCCCAATGCGATCTATCACACATAATCCAATTCAAGTAGCATACTTTCTAAATGTTGAATCTTGGGATTCCAGAACAGTAGGGGACTCATAGGTTTCATCACCCTGATGCAACAAGAAGATAACATGAGGAAAGCAATGCTTGAAAAACTGGAACAAATCAACTGGTCTGAACTGATACATGCATATGGTCAAGCAAGCGACATCCCCGATCATATTCAAAAATTACGATCTGATGATTCTGATGTTTTGAGAAAGACATTTTCATATCTTTACAACCGTCTTTATCACCAATCGACAATTTATGAAGCGACTGTCGCTACAATACCGTTTTTGATTGACCTACTAACGGAAGATAACATCAAAAGTAAGGCTTCTATTATTAGTATGTTGTCACACTTGTCTCATGGTAACTATCTAAGATCCTATAACCTAGGCTTATGGGATCAATTAGCACGAACCGAGGTTGCTAAAGGATTTCCAGTATATCTAAGTCTTATTGATGATGAAGATTGGGAAATAAGAATACAGGCTGTAGCAATTCTCAGTTATTCGCCACGATTCGGAGAAGATAAAGCTCAAGTAATTCTAGATATATTAGCGAATAAGTTAGATAGCGAAGAAAATGAACTTGTGATATGCGCTTTAATAACTGGTTTGGGAAACATGATCGGTGGATATAGATTACATGATGATAATAATGCTATCCAAGTTGCATCTCGCATCGAAAGCATATATAAACTTGAATCCAATCCCAAAATACGACTTGTAGTATTGCTATCGATCCCCAAAATTTTGCAAGAAGAAACACCACAGTATGTGATTGATGGCTTGCTGAATATCGTGGAGAATCCTCCATTTCCTGGGACTCCTGCTAACATGGGAGATCCCAGTTATTTCGCACTAAAAAGTTTATGGCATCTAGATACGAAGCGGTGTAAAGAATCACTGGAAATCGCAATTCAAAAACCAAACGCTTCATTGGATCCTTTGACAATTGCATCAGCGTTTATGGAATGGCTATATGCTGAAAAAGGGCCTAATTTACCTTGGCGGACTTTAAGCGTAGGTAGTGCGGGTACAACAAACTACATATATCAAAAAATTCAACCACAGTTGAAACTAGATAAACTATCGGACTTTCAGACTCAAATTCTTAGGACAATCATCAACGAAGATACGATATGGCAATTTGAGCATAATCTTCTTGAGCGTTACGGGTTACCTGCTGAACGAGAAGAAGCTAGAAAGCTACTTGAGAAATAATGTCATCTCAAACTCAGAAGTTGGATATAGTTTAACTTTGAATTGATGCGTAACATTCTAAGATGCAATGACATCTGCCGAGGAATGTTTACATAAAATTGCAACCGTTTATGATTTTCTTACGTAAGGGATAATATGAAACAGCAATTTACATTGGGAGATTAAAAATATGAGCAATTCGCAAGATACAACACGTAATATTATCGGGATGATTTTAATCGGTGTCGGTGGGTTATTCTTACTGGCACAAGGCACAGACTTCAATATTTTTGGACTTGGTTGGCCCCTATTCGTCCTCATTCCGGGTGCTATCTTCTTAACCATCGCCCTCCGTGCAGAAAATGAAGAAACCGTCGGACTGATTTTCCCCGGCGTGATTGTCACAGGTACCGGTGTTATTCTGGCGTATCAAAATTTCACGGGACATTGGGAAAGCTGGGCGTATGTCTGGACACTCTATCCGGTATTTGTTGGTATCGCGATGCGTCATATGGGATACCGCACCGATAGCTTTGATTTGCGCCGCACCGGACAAATGATGATGATCGTTGGTATGATTGCGTTTGTCAGCTTTGGTGCACTCTTCGAATTATTCATCTTTAATGGGGGAAGCTTTGGCATACTCGCACCGATCGCTCCGGTTGTGATGATTGGCGCAGGCTTGTTCCTTGTATTACGCAACGCTCGCTCCACCAGTAAAACCAAACGTAAAGCACACGACGTATAATTCCAAGACATTTTGGGGGGGCACAACACAACCTCCCCATGCATTATCCCCTGCGATTTGCTTGCACCCCACTTTAATTCACGTCATAATCCCCACTATAAACAATATTTATTAAGGACAAAACTTATGATTCAAATTGCAGAATTTCTACCACCAACCTATTCACAGTTGTGGGATATGGTCAAACAATGTGGCGTGGAACAAGTCGTCGGGTCGATGAACTTTGATGATAAATATGGGGATGAACCACCATGGGGCTATAATTCGCTGTTACGTGTCAAAAACGGCTATGAAGATCGTGGATTTAAACTCGCTGTGATTGAAAGTCGCCCACCACTCAATAAAGCTAAACTCGGTTTAGAAGGGCGCGATGAAGAAATCGAAACTGCCTGCGAACTCATCCGCAATATGGGTAAGCTCGGCATCGACGTGTGGTGTTATGAGTGGATGCCCGTGTTTAACTGGATGCGGACATCAACCACGATCGAAACACGCGGTGGCGCTCTTGTGACGGGCTACGATCACAGCCAGATGGTGGATGCACCGATTACCGAATACGGCGAAGTCAGTGAAGAACAACTATGGGAAAACCTTGAATATTTCCTCAAAAAAGTGATTCCCGTTGCCGAAGAAGCTAACGTAAAACTCGCGATGCACCCCGATGACCCACCGCTATCACCGATTCGTGGATTAGGGCGGATTATGCGGAGTGTCGAAAATTACCAGCGACTTGTCGACCTCGTTCCAAGTCCAGTTAATGGGCTTACGCTGTGTCAGGGTAACTTCACTTTAATGACCGACGACTTGCCATCTGTCATCCGGCACTTTGGCGACAAAATTTTCTTTGTGCATATGCGCGATGTAGAAGGCACAGCTGATCACTTCAATGAGACCTTCCACGATGCAGGTAAGACCGATATGGTCGAGTGTATGAAAGCCTACCGCGACATCGGATTCGAAGGTGTATTGCGTCCCGATCATGTCCCGACAATGGCAGGGGATGACAACGAACATGCCGGTTATTCTGCCATTGGACGCTTGTTTGCAATCGGCTATCTCAAAGGCATCCGTGAAGTTGTCTATGGCGAAAAAGCATCATGAAGCTAGCATGCTGTGTCTGGGCGCTGACGTTACCCGAAGACGAAACCCTCAATCATATGCAGTCGCTCGGGTTTGAGTGGATTGATATTCAACCGCACATGCTACGGACTGATGAAACCAAATCCCATGCGGATTCACTCGGGTTGAGGGTGTCATGTGTCGGTATCTCATTCGGGTTGCCCGATGGCAGTGGTCTAGAACATGCCGACGATACAAAACGGCAAAGCGCGATTGATCATATGAAAGCTGGTATCGACCATGCGAGTAACCTCGGTGCGACATGTGCCTATGTTGTGCCATCGTTAGATACTAGCCAACCTGCATTGGATCGCTTTGCTGATTCCATGCGTGACATTGCTGATTATGCTGAGAAGGCAAACATCAAAGTTGGGATTGAACATTTCCCCGGACGTGCCTTACCAATAGCACAGGGCACACTAGACTTTATTGAGGACATCGGACATGATAACCTCTATTTGTTGCTCGATAGTGGGCATCTGCAAATGTCAAATGAAGATGCCTCAACTGTAATACGAAATGCGGGTGATCGCCTCGCATATGTGCATCTAGACGATAACGATGGTGACGGCGATTTGCATTGGGCATTATTAGACGGTGTCATGACACACGAGTCACTCAAAGCATTAGTCGATGCACTCTATGAGATTGGCTATGATGGCATGGTGAGTTTGGAACTCAGCCCGAAATTGCCCGACCCACTTGACTCCTTACAAAAAAGCATGAAAATCATTCAAAATCTGTAAAAATATCAATAGGTAAACTCTATAAATAACAAGTCGGGTTACAATAAAGACAATACAATGCGACATAGACACAACATCATGCTCTATGTCGCAGTCTTGTTTTTGGCGATTGGCGATAGGAGACTTGTTATGCGGCGATTATGGATTGTATTCGGACTGATTTTGATGTTGATGGTGGGTGGATTATCCCCTGTCACAGCACAGCCTGCAGAGTGGGAAGCATGGATGTACAACTATAATAATGGCCGTATGATCCGTGTGGGAAGCGACCGTGCTATCTATGATGATTTCACATTGCCAGGTTTACAAGGGAATACCTATTCCACCCAAATTGTTGTCTCGCCAGATGGGCGTACTGTTTTATATACCTTGAATAACCAAAACAATGGTATTGTAACCGTTTACGCCTATGATTTACTGCAAAAGGCGATTTCTGCATCGTATATCATCCCATCACAACCGAATCAGTTGGTATATACCAATATTGACCTCACCGCAGGTCCAGAAATATTTAGCCCAGATTCTACATCGGTTGCATTTGGCTACACGATTGATGGAGAGTGGACCCTCATTGTGATGGACTTATTTTCGGCACCGGGCAGTATTCTGTTGCAACTCGACGAATCCGACCCGTCGATGAGCGGTGTCGCAGAAATTGCAATTGATGTGCCGATGATCCGTAATTACGATGGGTTTGTTGTCGACTTCAATATTATTCCAGCGGCAACAGAAGGTTTCCCCGCCTATAATCACTATCAATACGACACACGCACCAATAGCCTATCTCAGCAGATATATTTCACCATTCCATTTGGTAGCTTTAATCCGCGTAATGGTAGTTATGTCTTCCCAATTTCGGACTTCCGTACAACCCCGCCCGATAACCGCTATCAACAATTTGGTGAACATACCAATAGTTTGCAGGTCTATCAACTCGGCACCAATAGCATTTACCCAATTTTTTACACCCCAAATACCGAAGTTGGCTTACCGTACTGGATTCAAAATGGTGAAAAAATCTTGTTCAGGACGTATGATGCATCAACACAGTCGACCGATTGGTTTATCATGGAAGACCTCGGGGCAGGTCAAATCCAGCTCTTTACGCTATCGCGCTTGACGAACTTTTTCCCGTCTGGTGTTCAAAGCACAGGCAATGGGATGTTGATGAGTATGAATGCAAATGATTCGACTGCGACATTCCCTGAACTGGCATCGTATCCTAACCAAACTGTCCTCATGAGCTTTGATACACGAGCGGATAATCTCTTGAATAATAGTGGGACAATTGTGTGGATTAGCGAACAAAATCAATCCTACGATCTCGTATGGGTCGAAGATAATCAAGCCGATATACGTGCGATTCCACCTGTATTTTCACCGCAGGGACCGTCAGTTGATGCAACGACTTATGGCACATTATCACAATTTGCAGCCAACTTACAGGCGACCATCGGCAGTAGTACTCCTGCGCAAAACGCAGGTAGCTTGACGATTGGCGGGCAAGCGCAAATTTTTACAACTGATGGTGACCGCGCCAATATGCGGAGCGCTGCGAGTCTTAGCGGACAGATTGTCGACCGCCTCAATAATGGTGTGATTGTGACGATTATCAGCGGACCGCAAAGCAACGATGGGTTTGTCTGGTGGCAAGTGCAATCTGGCACAACCATTGGATGGGTGGTTGAATCAGCCGATGGTGTGCGGGTGTTACAGCCGTATGGGGTCGTTCCAACGTCTGTACCAACCACAATTGTCCCGCCACCCATCAGTAGTAATCCGACACTCTTTGTTGGGGGCACTGCTGTTGTGACAACTGATGGCAATAATCTGAATGCTCGCCAGCAAGCGACAACCACAGCGCGAATCGTCGCTGTTTATCAAACAGGGGAAAGCCTCAACATCGTCGGTGGACCATTCGAAAATGAGGGATTTGTTTGGTGGCAGGTTGATACACAATTTGGCCCAGCATGGGTTGCTGAAGGCACAGCTACTGAAAATTGGATCATCGGCGGGGCGGGTTAAGCAATTATACTGGATTCATAATTAGCCTAAATGATGTGAGGTCAACAGGGAGTTGACCTCTATTCAGATTACAATCCTTAGTTATTGAACATTGGATTGTCTGTCATGGTTGTTGTCAGCTCATTACCATTATCATCAATCGTACCTTCTAGCATACGATAGGCACTTTCAATCAGCCCATTACGATCCATACTATCAACATTAATCATCAGCGGTGAATCAGAGTAAATGTAGGTATCCATCAACTAAACGAAAAGCACATCATACTGATGTGCTATCTAACGTATCTCTGGGAACCTGTTTTGCCGACTAAGGGTATTTAATCATCCAAATCTGCGGGATAGAAGTCACCACGAATGTCACCGAAGAATGTTTGTTGTGCCGTGTGTAGGTTAAAATACAATTCACCGTGACGTGCCACCATCGCTAGACCTGCAATTGTTTTGATGCGATCGTTTGGTATAGCAGGAACAATCGGGCAGCCTGCGGTGAATGCTCCCACAATCCCGCTACCGCTTTCTGCTACTGCGACGATGTCGGCATTAGTGATTTCTAGCGTCATGACCTCATCTGCCATCAATTCTGTGACATCACCCATTAACCCGAAGTCCACGATAATCGGACCGAGTTGTCCCGGTCGACCACAATGCAAGTGCAACATCACAATATCATCTGGGTTGACATTGACAGTCGAGAGATGAATATAGGCGCGGCTTAAGTCTTTTTTAAATTCGAGTACGGCATGACCGCGTGAGGTGCGTTCCTCGCGCGGGGTAGATGGCTCAGTAGACAAGAATTGTGGTGGTGTCAATGGAGGCGTGTCCTCCTCTTCACCCGCTTCTTGTTGTGGGCTGAGGTAGGCTTCATAAACTAAACCAATCTCATTTCCACCTGTAGGGTTGAGTTCAATCGGGCTTTCACGGTCGAGTTCATCCCGGTGCAAACTACCGTCGCCACCATGATGTCCATCTTGGGCAATTACAACCGAAGTCATCAACATAACTGCGATAGCAGTCAATAATGTAAGAATTTTTCTCATGAGGGTTGCTCCTAAACTGTACAATCTATCGTTCCATTACAGTTCTAAGTTTATGGAGATTGTCTCACGATTCAAATTGTAACCTATTATACAAATGTAAAATATCTAATTTAGGCGGTTCTTGATTAAATAAGAGGCGAAAGTGGTCGTCAATGATGGCGATCGCATCGTCAAGTTCTCCAGTTTTTTTCAATTGCTCTGTTGTCATATATGTCATATTAATTTCCATATTGATAAGTAATTCAGGCTTGATCCCATCGCGCATTCGAACTTCATTATTATTTAGATTATCAAATATCACGCGTTGCATAATCTTGCGTAGTGGTTTCCCCACATCGTGATGCATTAAGTCGGGCAATTGCCGTAAGAATATGATGTTCTTATGTAGGACAAGTACGCCACTACACCAATGCCTGTACATACCCTCAGGCGACATCAGATTCTCCATACTCGCCATTAATTCGTTATGTGTAGACATAAACCACTCTGCAAGTATTGTGCCGACAATATCATCGTAATTGCGAAAATATTTATAAAATGCACGTCGCGAATAATTTGCTTCGTGGCAAATTGCTGATACGGTCAACTTGTCATAGCCGTGCAAAATTATTAGCTTGATAGTGGCATCCATCAGATCTTTGCGTGTACGCTTTTGTTGTTTTGAAAAGGTTTGTTGTGTCATAACTATCTAAATTTATCAACTACAGTCACTATATTATGGCGTATGACACACGTATTTTTCAAAAAGATCATTGAAGATCATCGTATGATTATGAATTTTTCAGATATTTATCTTAAAAATGTTTACAGGATTGCTGGTCAAGTGATACACTTGGACACATATAGCCAAAATTAGTATGCAAGGATTCGTCATGGAACAAACCCTCACTTGTGCCGATGCCGCACGCGACCTCAATGAATCAATAGCAGGGAGTGTCAAGCCTGCTGATATCTTCTTTTTAATCGAAACAAACGCTACAGAATATGGCGGTTGGGGCAAGGGTATCGTTAAAACTGCGAAACAAAGCGGAGAATTTGAACACTATATCAAACATCTATCCCAAGTGCCCAACGCAAAAATATTGTTTATCCGTCGCCCTCAAACCAACGCAAAAAATGTTTATATCGCAGTGACGAACCAAGCTGATCCAAAGCTGTATCACGCCTTATTAGATGACTATGCTGATTTGCTCCAATTAGACTTAAGCACAATCGCACCAGATACAACCCCGCAAATCAATGGCCAAGCGATGACCACAGTTGATGAACTCTATGCGGTATGTACCAACGGCAAACACGATCCCTGTTGTTCTACCTTCGGGATTCCGGTTTATAATGCATTGCGTGAACATGCGGGTGATGAGGTCGTCTGGCAGGTAACGCACATCGGGGGACATCGCCTCGCAGCGACTTTAATCGCCTTCCCGCAGGGTATATATTATGGTCAGCTTGACCCCTTTAATGCTGAGGAAATTGCGACCAATCACAAAGCTGGTTATCTCGTGAATTATAAATATCGTGGGCGCGGGTCATATGGGACACAATCATTTGATGAAATGACCCATAAAGCGATTAGCGCTGCCGAATCTCATATCCGCGAGACTGCTAAAAAATATGCGATTGCCTCACTAACATTTGATTCGGTTGAATCAATCGGGGAGATGCAATGGCGTGTCGGTTTTGTTGATACCAATGGACAAACTTATCAAGCCACTGTAGAAACAAGGATGTCCGAACCACGTCCATCATCATGTAACGCCGTCCCCAAACCAATGCCAATTCACACAGTTAGCACATACGAAACAGCCAACGCATAAGGTAACATATTAGGGTGAGACAAGGTCTTGCCCTAATCCGACCCATTTATTGTGAACAACGAGTGAAACCTATGCCCGACTTATCGGTTGTTATTGTAAATTACAATACTTGTGATTTACTCCGTAATTGTCTCCAGTCGCTACAAACCAGTCAACATATCGACCTAGAAGTGATTGTCGTCGATAACGCCTCGCCGGATGATAGTGCCGAGATGGTCGCGACCGAATTCCCTGATGTGACATTATTGGCACAAGCCGAAAATACGTGGTATTGCGGAGGCAATAATATCGGAATTGATGCATCCACCGCTGATTATGTGTTGTTGTTAAATCCCGATACAGTGGTTGCTGAAGGTGCCTTGCATCTCCTCCATGTATTTCTATCTGAACACACACAATATGTTGGTGTGACAGCTCGTATGCATTATCCCGATGGGAATATTCAACAAACCTGCTCCAAAATCCCGACCTATTTCAGCCTAATACTAAATTACACACCACTTGGTATCATATTGGGTCACACCAAACAGCAGGTTAAGCATGATTTATGGTACGCGGATTGGGATCGCCGTTCAGATCGTGAAGTCGAGGTTATTCCCGGTTCATGTACACTCATGCGCCGTGAGGACATCTATTATGATGATGATCTGCGCCTATATTTTCCAGAAGATACCCTCGCCCGCAAGCAACAGAGACCATTCTATTTTCTGGCATCAGCTCACATTGAACATCACGAAAAAGCCGCAACACAAAGCTGGCTAGCAACACGTGTTTTCTTCAGCGATATGATGATCTACACACGTAAACATCATGGCTGGTTAGCAATGTTGATATTATGGATGCTGAGTCGTCCATTGTATTGGGGAATGTGGTTGAAGCGTCGGATTAATAAATAACAGCACGATACGTAGAATAAAAAGGACGAGATATGAAGTCTCGCCCTTATTGTATTATCGTGATTTAATTGCCTCGTTATGCGGGCTGATTATTTGCGACGTGATTCTACAAAATCAATCGCTGAGAGTAACTTCTGCAAACCACTCATCCGGTTATCGCTTAAGTGAAGTCGAATCGCGCGACGATTATGGTTATGCAAGGCTTGTAAGTCGCCGGCTGCTTGCGCACTGAACAATGTGCCGAAGCTATAATCCGATTCTGGAATGTCAAGATCATCTGCCGGATCAGCCGTCAATTGCCAGAAGACACCATTATTACCACCACCTTTATGATATTGTCCGGTACTGTGCAGGTAACGTGGACCATAGCCGATGGTCACAGCCCGTTTTGTCACATGGCGCAACCGCCGTTGAATATCGCTGATGGTCTGTTTTTCTTCTTCAGTTGGGGTGAAGTAAATCAAAAATGCAAAGTAATCACCCGCATGTGTACCCGCTAACTGCGCCGCAATCACCTGTACCAGATCGTTACCGTCATAACCATGTTGACGACATAATTCCCGAATTGGATCGAGGGTTGTTTCATCTGCAAACATCTCGAATCCGTCACGGGTCATAATTGGGTCTTGTGACGGGAGGCTACCGCTTTCTTGATATATATTGAGCAGTGCTTTTGTTGCATCTTTAGCTTCGGTCACATTTGGTTCGTCAAATGGGTTGACTCCGAGCATCACACCTGCAATCGCCGTTGCATATTCCCAGCGGAAAAATTCGCCAGCAATCGCATATTTATCAGGAATGCGCATGGTTACGCGCGGATGTCCAGCTTCGCGTAGGGTTTTTATTGCCTCGTCTTTTTCTTCCATGTCGCTATCATTATCAACGCGTAAATACACAAACAAACGATCGGTTACATAATCATGCGGGTTGCCGACTGTCGCACCGACAACAGGTAATGCACCTTTGCTCTCTTTACCAAGGCTTTCTGCGATGAGTTGTTCTGCCCAATTACCGAAGCTCGTGAGTGATTCGGTCGTGAAAATGGTGACTTTATCGCGTCCTTCGATTGCTAATGCCCCTATAATCGCACCGAGTAGTAAACTTGGATGATACTTAGATGGAATGGTGTTGCTATTGGCTTTGTACATCATATCAACACTCGCCCATATTTTATCGAGGTCAAGCCCGATCATAGCCGCTGGCACCATACCAAAATAACTGAGTGCACTATAACGTCCGCCAATATCGGATGGGTTGACGAAGGTATGATAGAAATTATTCTCTTTAGCAATTTGCTCTAGTTGTGAGCCTTCATCGGTGATTGCGATAAATTGATCACCTTTTGCATTGCATTTCTCGAAGAAATAGTGATAAAACGCAAGTGTTTCAATTGTTCCGCCAGATTTGCTCGCTACAATAAATAGCGTCTTATCCAGATTAACACTATTTTCGACTGCACGAATCCGAGCAGGGTCAGTACTATCAAGCACGACAAGTTCGGGGAAATTATCCGCTTTACCAAATGTCTCAAATAATACTTCTGGCGCAAGTGAACTACCTCCCATGCCCAGTAAAACGACATGCTCTACATCACGACTTGCTATTTCATCTTGGAGGCGTTGTAAGCGTCGACGATCGATCGTTTCAGGAATATCCAACCAACCGAGACGATTACGGATTTTTTCCATCGTCGGACCATGATTTTTCCAGAGTGTGCCATCTTTTGTCCATAGACGGGCGTTGGCAAAATTAGCTTCAAGGTCTTCGATAGCATAGTCCACATTGCTAGAATAAATCCCAAGTGCGATCAAGGTGCGATTCATGATACCTGTTTTGAGAATCGTGCGTTTTGCTGCAACTTGTTCAAGAAGTGTTTCAAAAGATTCAATAAAAGCTTCTACGCCGTCAACTTGTAGCCGTTTGGTGATCTGATCGATGTCGATGCCGATTTCTGCAAGGCGATCAAACACTTCTTCTGGCGCCAGAAAATCACCCTTATTCTTATGAATGCTGGCTTCAGTGGCACCATGATCTTTAAAGGCTTTGAGTGTTTTGGGCGGTAGTGTGTTAACCGTATATGCCCCAATTAAATTATCAACATACATGGTATCTGAATAACCGACACTTTTGGTGCTGGTGGATGCCCACAGGGGTCGTTGTACCTGAGCACCAGCTTCGCGTAATTTTTCGAAGCGAGTGCCGTCAAAAATCCGCTGGAAGGATTTATATGCCATCTTCGCATTAGCGATCGCTGTTTGGCCTAATAATTTGCGATTTGCTGTGATGCGTGTGGTGTCTTGTCGGACTTGTGCTGCTCGAATATTATTTTCGAGAATGCGGTCAATCATGACATCAATCCGACTCAGGAAAAAGCTAGCAACCGATGCAATTCGGGTAATATCTTCACCAGCTTCGTGCCGACGTTCCAAGCCACGAATAAACGCTTCTGCCACCTGTTCATATTCTTTGACAGCAAAAATCAGCGTAACATTGACGTTGATCCCTGCAGCGACTACTTCTTCTATAGCAGAAACCCCCGCCTGTGTTGCCGGGATTTTAATCATCACGTTCGGGCGATCAACTTCTGCAAAGAGACGTTTGGCTTCTTCAATTGTTGCCTCGGTATCATGAGCTAGCAGGGGTGACACTTCGAGGCTAACATAACCATCAACACCGTCGGTACGATCATAAACGGGGCGGAACAAATCGGTCGCAGTTTGAATGTCGGCAATAGCGAGCTTTTCATAGATATCCTGTACATCTAGATCAAGCATCCGCATGATCGATTCATCATAGGTTTCCGATTCGCCAATCGCCTGTTGAAAAATAGATGGGTTGGAGGTCACACCCAGAACCCCCTCCTCAATGTGGCGTTGTAGGTCACCGTTATTGAGATCTTTACGATGAATATAGTCCATCCATGCACTTTGTCCCTGTGCTTGAATTTCGATTAAGGGGTTGGTCATGAGACTATTTATCTCCTATTCGCTTAATGGTCTTGCTTAGAATGTATGTGTATCGTCTATACACAGAAATTGTTATCAGAACGTACTATTTTGTATGATGACATGCCCTAATTTTAGCGGTTATATGCCTCTGTTGCTAGCAGAATCCAGACTGAGTATCTGTTTCTGTTGCAGATATTCACTATAGGCGGGGAATAATTCTTGTGGTTTGAGTACAAGTAGAATAATGGATTGAATTACGATCTATTAAACCTCTTTGCTTCCGTCCCAATTTTCTAAAGCCGTAAAGCGCATAAATGCCCGTTCTTGGGGTGTCATATCGGTTGGATATTCGGTGCGGTCGTGCGATTCAAGGATGCGATAGCCTTCTTTGATGTAGCCTCGAATCGTATGTAAACTAATCCCCATTTCGTCGGCAGCAAGGTGTGCAGGCATGCCTTCAATCACACATAATTTAATCGCTTGCCGGATGCGGTCAGTCATTTCAGGATATTGGCGTTGGTCAGGTAAGATCGTCGCATGCAAGACTCGGTTATGGAAGATAACGTTACTGGTACGGGTAACGCCTGCCGTGATGACAAAATCATAATCGAGGGCGTAACAAATTGCCCATGCGATATGCAAGCGAACATCTTGTTTGAGGAGATAGCCACGCGCGCCTGCTTCAGCGGCTGCTTTGATTAACTTGGGGTCGGCAAATTGTGCCAGACAGATAACCATTAATTCGGGGATTGCATCAAGCAAATCATATATAGTTTGCTTCAACCCATCTGCACCGCCCAGATGATTCGCATCAATTACCACCACATCAGGTAATTCAGCTTTTGGTGCATTATGAATTTGCTTCCACATCTCATCTAGCGAATCTGTCATTAAGATGACGCGTGTTCGTCTGTCCCACGCCAGATAACTATTGATCGCCTGTAGCGAGTAAAAATCGGTGTCGATGACCATCACCTTGAGGTTGATGTTACTAATGCCACCCATATAGTTTAACCTGTTTCATGTGTTCGATTGACATCTTTAGTGTATGCAGAAACGGTCAACAACGCAACATATCCGATTTTTTGTGGTATCTATAATGAATAAGGCTCTATGTTGTAACTAGGTGTTTCGTATAAGCTGATAGTGAACACCCTGATTGTAAGAATTTATTTATCCGTATCACCGCTTGTAATAAGCTATCATCTTCATCAATGTCTTAAGCTATATGATCGCCTCTGGATTCTCGGGTAACTTCCCATGTAAATCAGGATATGTTTCATAAATATAGTCAACAGCTTGAGCATAATTACTGACCAACTTAAATGATACATTCCGAAATAACGGCATAAGATTGTTAGCGATAAACTTGATCATGATATTATCGCCCTTACCATACACCACAATATCACAAAAATTGGGATGGCCAAAAACAGGAATCATTGCTTGGCGTAAGGCAAATACATTTGAGGTCATTGTCTTCAAGTGTATTACATCCACAATAATGATGCCTGTTTTACGATCGAGAGAATCAAGCCAATCCGCTATTTTAGCTGGATATAGTCTCACATCTTCAGTAGTGTAATCACCTACAATTCGTTCATAATAAACATACTTAGGAACAATTTCTTTGAGTTGTGTTGGCATCATACACCCCTTCAATTCGAGTATAGTAATACCTTTAATTGTAATGTGTTAAGTAAGTAACTTAGAATTAAGGCTTGTCTGAAAATGAATGCAGTAACCTAAACATCACATTTAAACCCCAAGAATCTCGCATTATAATGACGACTCATTCATAATGCATATTAGGGAGCAATGATGAAGGTATTGGTTACAGGTGGTGCGGGGTATATTGGCAGTCATGTTGTCGGATTACTCATCAAAAGCGGACATGAGGTAGTTGTCTATGATAATCTGGTCAATGGCAATCGTCAGGCTGTCCATGAGGATGCGACATTGGTTGTCGGTGATCTGTATGATGTTGAAACACTCAAAAAGACCTTTGATGAACATGATTTCGACGGCATCATGCACTTTGCCTCGCAGATTTTAGTCGGCGAAAGTATGCAAAAGCCCTTTAAATACTTCCGTGATAATGTTTACACCATTATCAACGTCCTCGAACAAGCTGCCGAACACAATGTTAAACGATTTATTTTATCATCGACAGCCAATCTGTTTGATGCACCTAACCGGATTCCCATCGACGAAACCGAACCGCTGATTCCCGGTAGTGTCTATGGTGAGACTAAATTTATGGCGGAAAGATTACTGCTCTGGATGGATCGTGTCTATGGGATGAAATATTGTTGCTTGCGCTATTTTAATGCTTGCGGCGCACATCCAGATGGACACATCGGTGAGGCACATGATCCCGAATCTCATCTTATCCCACTTGTATTACAGGTCGCTCTCGGTCAACGTGAAAATATCAAAATCTTCGGTACAGATTATGATACTGCTGATGGGACATGTATCCGCGATTATGTTCATGTACTTGACCTTGCATCGGCGCATATTCTAGCACTAGAAGCATTGGAAGATGGCGACAGTCGCGTTTATAACCTTGGTAGTGGGTCAGGGTATTCTGTGTTGGAAGTGATTGAGACCGCCCGTAAAGTGACTGGACACCCAATTCCAGCAATTGAAACAGAACGTCGCGCGGGGGATCTACCTATCTTAGTCGCCGACAGTGATAAAATCGGGCGTGAACTCGGATGGGAACCACAATATAACAACCTTGAACGCATCATCGAAACAGCATGGAATTGGCATCAATCACATCCGAACGGTTATGAAGAAACAGAATAATAACGCTAGATGAAACAACTCATCATTGGTGATATTCACGGATGTCACTACGAATTACAACAACTGATTGAAAAAGCAGGTTTAGGCGACGACGATGAAATTATTGCCATTGGTGATTTATTTGATCGTGGTCCCAAACCTGTTGAAGTCTATAAATTCTTCCGTGATACGCCCAACGCGCGGGCGATTATGGGCAACCACGAATGGAAACATATCCGCGCTAACCATGGTGATTTACCTCCAAGATTTTCTATTCTGTTGACACGTTGGAAATTTGGTGATTTATATCATGAATTGCTCGGCTATATCCAAACACTTCCAACATATATCGACTTACCTGATGCGTTACTTGTCCATGGATTTATAGAACCGCATATCGCACTTGCAGAACAAAAACGACAGATTATGCTTGGTACGACATCAGCCGAAGTTCGCCTACAACAGGAGTATGAAGCATTGTGGTACACCTACTACGATGGTGACAAACCTGTCATCGTCGGGCATCGGGATTATAGTGAAGCACAGCAACCCTTTATCTATAACGACAAAGTTTATGGGATTGATACACGCTGTGTGCATGGTGGGGCGTTAACAGGCATCCTACTACCCGATTTTGAGATCATCTCTGTGCCTGCCCGCCGTGATTATTGGGGCAAAATCCAACGTCGACATGGGGCGCAGTAGAAAGGACAGCATAATGTCAACTGCTACAGAATTTATCAACGCACTATCAAAAAATATATCAGATGATGAGCTAGATAAAGTTCGACGCTTTTTCCACGGAGAGGATAATACACAAGCCTTAGGTGTTCGATTTGGTATCGTTTTCAAGACTGCTAAAGTATTCAAGAGTATGTCATTGGATGAGATCAACATCTTACTCGATAGCCCATATTATGAAGTTCGGATGGGGGCAGTCAGTATCATGGATTATCAAGCTAAAGATAAAAAGATATCCGACGACTATAAAAAACAACTGTTTGACCTTTATATCAATCGACATGATCGCCTTAATAATTGGGATTTTGTCGATCGGGCTGCACCTAGCGTGATTGGTGGTTATTTGTGGGATAAACCCCGTGATATTCTCTATCAGCTCGCTCAATCTGATAATGTATGGGAACGTAGGACAGCGATTGTCAGCACCTACTTCTTCATCCGTCAAGGTGATCTTGATGATACCTATCGAATTGCTGAGATATTGTTGGCAGACTCTCATGAGCTGGTACAAAAGGCAGTTGGTAGTTGGTTACGAGAAGCAGGTAAGTACGATGAAGAACGTCTGAAAGCCTTTCTTGATGTTCATGTATCGCGTATGGCGCGAATTACACTACGATACGCAGTTGAAAAATTCGATAAATCCACCCGAACAGACTATCTCAAGCGTAAATAACAAAAAACAGCTTGTGATGTAAGTTTATATGTGTCATTAGGAATGTGATGAATATCCTACAGCAATTTCAAAATCGTACCGAGCTCAGACAATATCTAGAGTCACTTTTTCATATTGATATTACATCATTAGCTGAAATAGTTGATTTCTTCGAAAACAATCAGATTCCTTATACTTCATTTCGACGACACGATCCCAAGAATTTTTTGACTCGATGACGCATACAGGTCGTAATTACGATTATGTACTTGAACATGCCTTTTCAAGACAGCAAAAATACTAGCTATTTTTTAAAGCTAGCTTCATTTATGTGATTCGTTTTCACTTTTTCCAGAATATCTTGGTAGACATTCAACTTGTTAAAATAGAATGTGATCCTTTATAAAATTATTATGCTTAATCGAACAAATTCTGTATATGTAGATTCGTTAGGGTTTAGCTTTTAATAATGGGATACTGATCCTTATGAGCAGACGACTTCCATATCCATGTGCCATGTTCTTCAATTGAATAATTTTGCTCTCTATGGGTGTGGACAATTTCATCAACTAATCCATCCATGTTTATATATGGTAGAACTGGAAACAGGATGAGTGCACCTTGTGATTTTAGGAACTCCACAGTCTTTGTGAAACGATAACGTATTGTATCAACAGTTTCTAGATACATTGATGGAAAACAAAATATACGCTTGCCATTTGCAAACCCGATGGCACAATGTGCTCGCCAACCTTCATGGCTAAATTGTCTCAAAAGTCGTGTATAACAAGCAGGGGTTAAGTCAAATTGTCGCATAATATCCATCTCGGTCATCATTAGGTCTGGATTTTTGCGAATACCATGTCGAATCTGATTCTTTGGCGATTGCTGAAAGAATCCAAACCGATAAATTTGATCCCAGCGAACAAGCCATGCGTCCTTTCGCCTTTGTTCACTGGTATAGGGTGAGTCGTTCAATGTTATAGAACCATATTCAGCTTCCACAACACCGCTGATCAGATAAGCAAGCGCTTCATTTTGACCCTCATTTAATGATGTAAGTAAATATGATTTACCAAACTCGAAATCATGTGAGAAATTCACAATGTAACCAGAAATCCAATATCTTTTGTTTATCTTAGTATGCTTAGTAAATGTTACATTCTCTAGACGAAGTCTCATAATTGCCCTCAAACAAAAACAGCTTGTGAAAGTCACAGGCTGTCTATGATTGTATTTAATTTAGGGAAGACCTACACTGTCTTCCCGTATCAGTTGTGGTCGGTTGCTTAGTTAACTGCGTCGGTAAGACCAGCACCAGCTTTGAATTTAACAACCTTCTTTGCTGGGATTTGAATTTCTTCGCCAGTACGTGGGTTACGACCTGTACGAGCTTTACGTTCTTCTACAGTCCAGGAACCGAAGCCAACAAGAGCAATACGATCACCACCGGTCAAGCCTTCGGTGACGGATTCAAGTAGTGCATCCAATGCTTTACCTGCATCTGCTTTGGTCAATCCTGATTTTTCTGCGATTGAACTAATCAATTCAGCTTTGTTCATTGTTAATACTCCTTAAAGTAAAAGTTAGTGCTATTATAGCACATTTTGAATTGTGTACAGGCTAGAATCGTTGTTATTTCAGCGTTTTAGCTATCTTCCTGCTCTAAAATTTAGATTACACGTTTTTTAAATTTATGCAAATAAATATAGCGTATTCTAAAAAGTTTGTAAATTGTAATGTTTTTGTGGGATAAATTGGGATATTTTGGGATAAAATTGGAAGATTCACGAAAATGACGGCAAAACCTCAAGGTTTTTCTAACACAAATCCTGTAGCAATCCCCTATACTATCGTCAAGAATTCATATCTAGGACTCATCAAGTAATGCAAAAACACGACTATTCGATTTCATTAGCGCGGGTTAATCTCATCAGCCTCATTGTCGTTATTCCCCTGTTCGTATTAGGTGTCGGACTATTTGTCTTTATTTGGGGATGGGTATTGCTGGATTTTGGTGTCGATGCACTGCTTACCCGACCCATTACGTCAATTGGCGTACTTGTTGGCGGTGTGATTGCTCATGAATTAATCCATGGGTTAACGTGGCAGTGGTTATCTGGCGAAGCCAATAGCGTAAAATACGGCATGGTTTGGAAGTCTTTGACCCCTTATGCACATATCACACGACAAATTCCAATTGAAGCTTATGCCATGGGCACGATGATGCCACTCATTGTTACTGGTATTCTGCCGCTAATCATGGCGTATATACTTGGGAGCGGAACCTTGCTCATGATTGGATTACTATTTACGTGGGCAGCCACTGGCGATATGGTCATCATCTGGAAATTACGCAATGTGACTATTAACGCCATTGCAGAAGATCATCCGACACGGGCTGGTGCTTATGTCTATGAACAAGTCCATGAGGAAAGCTAAAGTATTTTCAATAATACGTAATGGCAAGATGGATCACTCACTCTAAATATCATGCTCTGGTCGACTATCACCAGATAATAACCACCAATAATCAAACTAGGACAATACATGGAACTGCTCGAACAATATCAACGCTGGCGCAAAAATGGCTGGCGCATGGTCATCGTTGGAATTGCTATTATTATTGTGGCGATTCTCGTCATGTCATTTACAGCACAACCACCCGCACCTGACTTTAGCAAACTTGGGATTCACCTACTCTTAGATGATGGACGTGGGAGTTGGGATGTGTCGTTATGGGACGAACATGTAGCAACTGCTGGTGAGATGTTGCCAGATGGCGGGTATGTCGTGCAGTTAGTGCGTAGTGATGACCTCGATACCGATAAATGGCAGACATTCATGGATTTAACCCGCGATAATAACCTCACACCGATTTTGCGCCTTGCGACAACATTTGATGATGATACGTGGACATGGACACCACCTCCCGTTGATAGCAATGGTCGTTATTTAGACCTCGCCAACGCGTACGCAGACTTTATTAGCGGGTTGGATTGGTATACTGATACACACTACGTCACCTTACTCAATGAACCCAATAATGGGCATGAATGGGGTGGTAGACCCGATCCAGTTGCTTATGCCCAGTTTGTTATGGATGTTGCACCAATACTTAAATCTGCCGACGAAAATGTGGTTATTCTCAACGGAGCATTTGATTTGTATGCACCCGATACAGGCGATGAGCCCTTCCCTGATAGTGATATTTACTATCAATCAGCCGAGACATTCATGAATGCGATGCACGACGCGCAACCCAATGTATTCAAACAGTTTGATCGCTGGAATAGTCATTCCTACCCCCTCCAATTTACCGAACCACCATGGCGACGCGAGCGCGGATTTAACAATATCGCGACTGGAGAAACCATCGAGACTGCTCCCCATTATCTCTATAATCAGGGGGTTAACGGCTACGAATGGGAATTATGGAAACTTGATCAATTCGGTGTAGATGATTTGCCGGTGATGATTACGGAAACAGGCTGGCGACATAGTAATCCCGCTGATAGCAACTCGCTTGATGCTGGCGAAAATTATCCATCGGTTGAACAAGTGACAGCCTATCTCGATTTGCTATTACTCGGCAATCAATTTCAGCGTATTCCTGATGTCCCGATTGGTGGATGGACAGGCTTGCTCATAGATGAACGTGTGATCGCTGTGATTCCGTTTGCGTTTAATGGCACACCCGATGAATGGTCGCATACTAACTGGTTAGAAATGTCACCGGATGGCGAAATCCTTGGGCAATATCCGATGGTGGATTTATTTACAAGCTATATCGAAGCCGCCGAATAATACAATTCACAACATATTTGCATTCAAAAACCTGTGATTTGCTTGACATGAAAACAAAAAGGTGATAATATTGCAACGATCGTTGCGGAATAACTTGATTGGAAAGATCTAAATGGCACGACACAAAGAATTTGATCGAGATACTGCTCTTCAAAAAGCAATGAATCTATTCTGGGAAAAGGGTTACGAAGCGACTTCAATTCAAGACCTAGAGAAGCACATGGGTATTGGTCGTCGAAGTTTATACGATACGTTCAACAACAAGTATGATCTTTTTGTAGAGACATTAGGACGCTATCACCTTATGAGACAAGGACAAACGAGAGCAAATTTTGAAGTTCTCGACTCTCCTTCATCGATTCTTCGTGCTATTTTCACGGACTTAGTCTATGAAGCAGTTAACGATAGTGATCGTAAAGGGTGTCTCTATATCAACTCAGCTGTGGAGCTGGCTGCACGTGATGGTGTGGTAGCTAGTAAATCTAAAACGGTTTACCAAGGCATGGAAACGATGTTTCAGAACTTGTTAATTCAAGCTCAACAAGCAGGTGAAATTAACATCGATATGGATACGCTAAGTGTCGCACAAACCTTGACTGTGACTTTCTTTGGGATTCGTGTAATGGCGAAAATGAATCCGGATGAGACGGTATTGAACAATGTAGTCAATAACTCGCTCTCGTTTCTACCTTAGGTTTTTTTGCTTAAATTTTGCACTGATCGTTGCGGAATAAGAAAGAATCGCTGAATTTATCTAGATAGGGAGATACTGAGCACTGTAGTTAATCATTTGCTCTTGTTTCTATTGTAAATTTTTTTATCAAAATTACGCACCAATCGTTGCGGAATAGCAAAAATCAATCAATATATCCATAAGGGAGACCGAATCATGAGTGGTATGACAGTAAATTTGATAGCAACAAGCTTTAGTCTAATTGTGTTCGCAGCATTATCAGTTTGGTATGTTTACCCAAGATTGAAAGTGCAATCAAAACCTGAGGCATTCGTTCCATTAGTCGGGATTCACTTATTCCGTAATATCGGCATGATGGCTTTAGCGCCGGGGATGGCGGCTGCTGAGGTTTCAACATCTGTTTATGAACAAATGGCATACGGTGATTTAATTTCTGCAGCGCTGGCCTTATTAGCAATATTTTTGATTCGAACGCAAAAATCAATGTTGATCGTCTTAGGGGGTATATGGGTATTTAATGTTGTTGGATTCCTTGATGTACTGCATGCAATGAGCTTAACAATGGAACACGGACTTGCAAATTTACCGATGGGGCCGGTGTGGCTTGTTGGGGTATTCTATGTGCCTTTGATTATTGTTAGCCACATCATGATCTTCTATATGTTGCTAAAGCCAAATAAAACGCACTAGATAGACACGACAAGTTTACATGGGGCAACGCTATGAAAGTCAATAACACTTCATAGTGCAAGCCTCATGTTGAGATTAGCAGAATAATACAATCTGTACTGTGTTTGCTCGGTTACACTGGGAAAATAGAGTACATAAACAGAGCCTACCATGAATACAATCCGCATGATAATCGACACGGATGCAGGCATTGATGATGCCGAAGCAATTTTGATGGCGTTACAATCGTCACATTGTCAAGTCGAAGCAATCACAACTGTAACAGGTAATGTGCATCGTGATAAAGTCAACCAGAATGTGTGTACGATACTGCAACAAGCCAATCAATCAGTGCCGATTTATAGTGGGTCAGCCCGCCCACTTATCGAACAATGGCAACCAGATGACCGACGCTATCATATGGATGATGGGTTGGGCGATTGGAATAATCGTCCAACCTGTGAATTACAATTGGAAGACGAATCTGCTGCCCTTGCCCTTGTGCGGTTGGTGAATCAGTATCCGGACGAATTGATACTTGTCGCGTTGGGTCCATTGACGAATATCTCTTTAGCGATTCGAATTGATCCGACCTTTCCTGAGAAAGTTAAGCAGTTTGTGTGTATGGGTGGCGCGGTTGATGCACATGGAAATACACCGACCGTGACAGCAGAATTTAACATTTGGGTTGATCCTGAAGCCGCATGGATAACACTAGATGCATTTGCCGAATCAACGATGCTGAGCTGGGAAACAACCGTTGACCACATTATTAGTGCGGATGATCACAACCGATTCTGCAATCTTGGTACATCACTTGCTCACTTTTACGACGGCATTAATCAAAAACCGCGTGAGCGGACATTCCATGTGTTCAAAGGGCAACATATCATTCCTGATCCACTGGCGATGGCGATTACACTACACCCAGATTTGATTCTTGAATCGGAAAAGCGCCACGTTACTGTAGAGTTACAGGGGCAATACACACGGGGGCAAATTGTGGTTAATTACACACGATGGAAAACAGATAAACCCAATGTGACGATTATTCGGAAGATTGATATGGACGGCGTTTTGGCATTATACGAAGCAATGCTCGGCTAACGGCGCATGATATTCATCCACATGACTAGACCTTTCCAGTCACCAAATTGATCATAATACGCTTTGATGTCTTTATCCGTACCTTTTTCACCGTCATTGTGGAGGGTTGCATACATCTCCCGGCAAGCACTATCGATTGCTAGCTTATCAAAATGCCCAAGCATCCGCACGATTGTCCCCGCAGCATAATCGCCATAACCTTTGAGTGACTTCACTTGTTTGTAGAGTGCATCTCCTCGGAGATCGCGCCATGCTTCGACATCGACTGTACCATCTGTAATTTTTATCGCTAGATCATGCAAATACGCTGCACGGTATCCGGCGCGTAACGTATCGGATAGTGTGTCGGACAACATCACTGCTAGCACATGTGGCTTAGGAAACGCGTAAGTATCCGGTAATGTAGGGTGAGGTTTCCCCAATTGACACAAACGAGTCGACATTTGCACTGTTTGTGCCCATGATGTATTTGTCGTTAGGACGACTTTTGCAAGGTCTTCCCACACCGTCGGACCGATGAGAATGCGCCCCTTATTTTCCCGTTCTAACCAAGCGTATCCGTCAAAGTCGTTCATTGCATCGTAAAATGCCGATAAATCCCAATCAAGATTTAGCATCGTTCTCACGGTACGGTAAATATAAGCTGAGTCATCAGGTTTCAAGGTGTTAATCTCAGGGGTGTCGACATGCAATAGTCCAGCACGTATGGACATCGCTAACCGAACAACATCACCAGATGGCATCTCAAGCGTATAGTGGAGTGTCATGTTATCGCGGTCGAGGTCAAATGGTGGCAACATATACCAACCGTGGCTAAGTACCGTTTGATCAAAGTCAAATTGTGGTGTAACAGGGATTGTGATGTAAACCATTCAAGTATCCAATGATGATGTTAATGATGACATACTGGCGTAGATACTACCACGTTAGGGCATACAATCAATGACCTCTTGAATTTGTTTTAAATGACCTTGACCATGTCGTGCATATGATTGTGTTAAGCGGTCAAGCGGATACATTGGAATTTCTGGATCCCAAAAATGTCCTGCTTTTTGCCATTCGTCCTCGGTTAGATTATCTAATAACATTACCCAGCGTGCATGTAATCCTGTCAAAATCATCATAGAGGTATCAATATCGCTGTTGTTGGCATCTGGGTACTGTGAGATAGCGTTTACATTATAACGGGTGAATGTAAACTCTGGACTGGTGAGAATTAGTTTATAGCGACGGAAGCAGATCATATGGGTATCTGCAAGGTGGTGAATATTTTGCGCGATTGTCCATTCGCCCGTGTTATAGGGTGTTGTCAGTTGTTCGGTTGTTAACCCCTCAACTTTTTCTTGTAATTGAGTTGGTAAATTCCGAATGGCATCAATCCACTCTGCACGTGTTTCCATAATATCTGTTCCTTCTTAATTTACGTAATCTGATGTTATTGTAACGAATTATAATACTGATTGTGATAATCAGTTTGTAAACAACTTATAATTATTTAAGTTATATAAACACAAACCATTTATTTGTATTAGTCATATTTCCTATCAAGTCGGATGGTTAGTAACCACATAAGCTGAAAATGAAAAAACGATCAAGATTCTAGGTTATCGTTTATGTTGGTTGCCTGTTATTTGTGATACAGTATCCTAGACAATGATCGGTGAAGGATGCTCTGTCATCAGCTTTTAGTGGGTTAATATATTGCCAACAGCATTGTCACAAAACATTTCTGACAAAATACTACAATACAGGATGTTAAGAATTAAGCAGTTGCGCTCCTGTCAAACGGTAGTATAGTAGATGAAAGCACCATTGTATTGGTTGTTATTCGTGTCTGGATAGATTATGCCTGCATCAAATCAATCTGACGTTGTTCGTCGCTATTATCAAACAGATGAATTCTTGCGTGTCCGTGAAGAAACGCATGATAAATATACAGTCCCCAAAATCGACTTTGCCCGCTGGGCGCTACAAACCATCAATTGGACAGGCGATGAAGCTGTTCTTGATCTTGGTACTGGTGTGGGGACATATTATTCACGGATTGTCTCAATGACACCTGACGTGAAATATTATGCGAATGATTTATCGCATCAGCTGTTAGTCAACCATCCAGCGGATACCCAGACCTTGTCGCTGAGTGACGCGATGAAACTCCCATATGCGACCAATTCGTTTGATGTCGTGATGGCAAACCACATGCTCTATCATGTGCCTAATTTAGATGATGCGCTTAAAGAGATTAAACGTGTCCTCAAACCAGATGGTAAGCTTTTGACAGCTACAAATAGTATCCATACGATGCCAGAATTACAGGTATTGATGCGTCGTGCGATTGTATTATTGACACGATATGGTGCAACCCAAGTACGCCCACCTGCACTCCCTAGTGACACATTTGCGCTTGAAAATGGAACGCGTATTTTGGCAGCACACTTCTTTGCGGTTGTTCGCCACGACCTACCCGGTCAACTCGTTTTTCGTGACATTGAACCCGCGATGGCATATTTGGAAAGTATGCGCGATTTGCGTCAGGATAGTCTGCCAGAAGACGTTGCGTGGGAAGATATGATGTTGATTATGCGCCAGCAAATCACCCAATTGATTAAGCATCTGGGTAAACTGGAAATCAATAAGGTAACCGGCGCATTGATTGCAAGTGATAGTGGCGGATTTATCCACGAATTTGTAGAGCGAGACAAAGCCGCCCACACTAACTAATTTAGTGACCTGCCTGTGGTGGTCCTAACTTCTCAATCTCATACCCATGCGGATGCGAAGGTGTTGACATTTGTGTCAGCAAATACGGTTCTTTACGCGGTGGCATTCGTTTTACAATTTGTGCCAAAAGTTTAAGCCCCATCGGCACAGACCAACGCAATACAGCATGAGCTTTCGGATAACCAAACGCCTTGCGTAACGGGTCATCAATCATCGCATAAATCACTTCACGTATGATCGGATGCAAAAACTTCGGATACCAATCCAACATAATCTGAATCGTGCCATCAGCCACGCGTCGATTTGCGGGATCATAGGCATAGTTGTTCCGTTCATAATCGATGTTATATTGTTCAAATTTTTCGTAGGTATCAGGAATGTCTTTAATACCCATGCGCTTACCAATTTCCAGCCAGAAATAATAATTCGCGAGATTTTCATGGTGTGTTGGTGTACGCCAGCCGAAGCGGGTACTCCAACGAATCGGCTCGTAGATAAACGTCGACAGCACGTAGAGCATTTCCTCGTTACTGATGTCATATTTACCGTGCATGCGGTTCATCATCTTAATTGCTCTTAACCCACGGTCGCTATCATAACCATGCTCGACAATTTCAGCGATGAGTAGCGTCGTGTCGTCGTAACGTCGTTGACCGTGCGAGTAAAACTGAGACGTACTATCTAGGAGTCGGCTACTCTTAGGGATGCCATATGTCCGAAATAGCGCAAATTCAAGTGCTTTACGAATCAGCCACGGATATTCATATGTGCCAACTAGAAAAGCGATTTCCTGACAATCTTTTTTGGGATCGAGTTGTAAGACCTGTTGCAAGATATCATAGCGTCCTGCCATGTGTGTTAGCCTTTGCCTTGTTTAACATTATGATCTCATCATAGCAAAGATCCGTTAGTGGATGCTGAGTGTAGGTTATGATTACAGAGTCAAACTTTAAATGAACAAAATTCACTATCTAACAGAATATGGATATAACATCTCACATTCCCTACAAAATCTACCAATATGAACGCGCCATCATGTCTGTGGACGAGACATGTCTCGTCCCTACGAAAATCAACGCAATGATCTGTAGGTACATGGCTTGCCTTGTCCAAAATTCACAGGCAGGATACTCATATAAGTTGTGCCTCAAAATCAAATTGCAATCTGATACCTGTCACGCCATAATAACATTCTTTGTGTATATCGGCGGTCACGAAACGGGAGACAACCATGACCTACCTGATTATTGACATAGGCAGTTCGTCGGTCAGAACATTACTATTCAACGATGATGCGACGATGATTGGCGGTGCGATGTGTAGTCGCTCATATGATTTTGATACTGACAATACCGGACGTGCCACTGCAACTGCTGATACGCTGTGTGAGTTGGTCGAAGATTGCATGGATGAGATTCTCCAGTCTGAATCAGCGACAAATATTCGTGGTGTGGGGATGGCGACGTTTGTCGGAAATTGGGTTGGATTAGATGGTGATGGCACGCCAATCACCGATTTAATCACCTATGCGGATACCCGAAGCCATGCCGAAATCGCCAAGCTCCGTGACAAATTAGGTGGTGATACCGAGGCGTATCATCAAGCGACGGGGTGTATGTTGCACACAGCCTATATGCCTGCACAAATCAGTCACCTTATTCAGAACGAACCTGAAACTGCGACACAAATACAATATATCACGGACATCGGCGGGTATATTTATCGCAGATGGTTTGAGCGCGACATCCCAATGAGTTACACCGTAGCAGGTTGGACAGGGTTACTTCATACAACCGAATACCAATGGCATGAGGAGTACATTCGTGAGTTTGACTGCGACATGTTGTTAGGCATACTACCAGAATTGGCAAATTATGATGCTGTTCAAATTGGACTTTGCCCAGACTATGCGAGCCGTTGGGAAATCCTTAAAGATGTGCCGTTTTTTCTGGCAATGGGTGATGGTGCGGTTGCAAATGTCGGGTCAGGGGCAGTTGATGCTGATCATATGGCACTGACTATCGGGACAACCTCAGCGTTACGGGTTGTCAAGTCAATCGATACGATTCCTTCGGGATTGTGGCGGTATCTCGTCCAAGAGGCGATGCCGCTTGTGGGTGGTGCAACAAGTGAAGGCGGAAATGTATATCAATGGGTTGTCGAGCAATTGGGAATAACCCGTGATGATTTGGAAAGTTATCTAGAGACATGCGTGCCGGATAATCATGGTTTGACTGTGTTACCATTGATCGCAGGTGAACGCAGTCCGGGTTGGCATCATGACGCATCCGGAACAATTCATGGGATTCGGCGTAGTACGTCGCGCATCGACATCTTACAGGCAGAGTTGGAAGCGGTGGCAATTCGTCTCTCCATCATTTTTGATATGCTGAAAGATGACAACACCATCATTATGGCTGGTGGTGGCGCAATTCAATCGTCTCCAGCATGGGTACAAATGTTAGCGAATGCATTTGATGCGCCGATACAATGTCTTGCTGAACCTGAAATTACTGCGCGTGGCGTCGCATTGATGTTACGTTATAGCCTAGACGGCACAGCACTCGATGTAACATCGCCACAAATCAGAACCATTATTGATCCGCAATCCGATGCCGTCGAAATTTTTAAATCCGCACGCAACCGACAAATCGACTTATATAAAAAGTTATATCAAGATTAATAATTGGATTGAAAATTTGTAAAATCTGAATTTATTCCTGATTCTCAATACTTATTTCAAAGTTGTTACATTATCCTATCAATAGATTGTGGAATATGAAACAAATTAGACAGTAGAGGCACATATGATTGTTGAGCAAAATCAAATTCTATTCGATGAACCCTATCTGACAATACATTGGAATCCGAACGACAAAATTGTAATGATGGAATGGAAATCGTTTGTCTTTGGTGCAGAGTTTCGCCATGCACTTGATCAAGGACTGGACGTCATTATTCAAAACAATACCCACCGCTGGTTAGCAGATTTACGCCACCTCGGTGTCTTGAGTCCTGCTGACGAAAAATGGTCAAATGAAGATTGGTTTCCCCGCGCTCTTGCTAATGGTATTACGCGTATGGCATTGGTGTTACCCGAACGTGCTGTTGCTACAATGTCGGTCAAGAACATCATGAAAAAAGTTGACGACGATGTGTTAGTCACAAACTATTTTGCAACCGTCGAAGAAGCCTACGATTGGTTGAAAACATCTTAACCCTTTCTTCTATAGCCACCAAATCGTATAAAGTCGTAAATTGTATATACTGAAGTTGCGACTTTATGCTGTAACCTAACTGAGAAGCAATCAGAGGATTTTCTGTTTGTGATAGATACTTATGATTGATCTCAGATTACATCATCATAAATTAACCGATTGATAAATCGCTTCAGTCTAATTTCCTGAGCTTGAGTATCATAAGACAATGGAATAACATCGCAATAGGCGCGAGTAGAAATGGAATCATACCGATCGGGAACATGTGCGCGGCATGAACCGCATCGGTCGCAAAGATCTGAATTGGTGTCTGAAGGCTTAGGATGCCAATAAAATATGCCAAAACAAAATCTATAAAGCCAAAGATGGTCAGAAAGTATAGCGACCATTTTGGCAATTTCTTTGAGCGTAGATACACCAGTAGCAGAATACTAGCGATGACCGCAGTCAAGACATCACCAGTCCCTGCAAAGTAAGCAAACTCCGGACCAACAAATCCTCTAAAATACTCGAATAGATATAGTCCACCAACATAACGAAACGCTTGAACGCCGATAAGCCAATTCACGCCTAATTTTTGCGGCACAAAAAAGTCTTGATTCCATAGGACTAAAAGGGACGGGACAATCAAACTGGCAAGCATCACCGCTGGTGCAACATATGGGTTAGTGAATGTAAATTGCCAGTGCAGTACAAAAGCAATCATTGCAACACCCCAAACACTGATTGCCGAAGCAAATATAAGTGATTTACGCCAACCTTCTCCTGCAAAATAGTAGGTTGCAAACCCATAAACAGGGCCTATTGCTAAGATAGTGAGGATGGCAATGTAACTGATTAAGGAAAACTCGACCATATCGGGTGAAAGTGTATTCATAAGTTCTGACAAACTCCATTGGGTGTTATAAGATTACCGACTTGTCCACGAATCAAATAAGTCTAAAAAATTGGGATCAGAACAAAGCGTCCAACTGCAACAAATAATGCGAATAGTCCTAGTGTCGCACTCACCAAAGCGTACGATGTCTCGTTACGACGAATGTGTGTGAATGACGCCCCGATCATATTCAGCACAAGACCACCAGCTGCCAACGGTGTCAGGATTGTCAAAATACCTGTCACCATCGGCACTATCAATCCGATGGCGCCCAATATTTCTAACAGCCCAATAGCTTTCAACACACGAGGGCTAAAGTCTTCTGACCATTCCATCCAATCAGCCATTGTTACCAATTGTTCTTTAGATTGAGACAGCTTATTGATGCCTGCCGCTAAAAATGCAAGTGCTAGCAAGGATTGCACAATCCACAAGACGATATTCATTGTCACTCCTATTTTCTATGAACTGTTGACACAAATTGAGAACGATTGAGAGACTTGAATTAGGTCACTGGCATACTTGGTGCTTTTATTGATTTGATGTTCTGTGACCTAGTCAGTTTTTTGCCGGAGATCATATGTAAATCTCCGACAATACGAGACTATGACTTAATTACCAACTTGCATCACGATGTCTGCCAGCCCTGTGGGAGCTGTAATAAACGGAGCGTGACCTGTATTGAGGGCAAATACGTGATCAACGGGTGTGCGGGATAACATGAATGCCTGAAGTTGTGGGCTGACAACAACATCTTCTGCTGTAAGCACATAGACTTTTTCCACACTACCGAAGTTATCATCTGTTAGGTTGACGGGTGTAGCAAGCGGAATCAGAGGTTCAGCGACACCTGACGCCGATACAACGTCGGCTTGTGTCTCGTCACAATCTGGACAAAATGCAGCAACGAATACATCAGGGTTGATTGATGCGACTGTCGAATCATCGGACACAATTAGATTGCCGGGTTCGCCCAAAATACTATTGTGTTCGTACTCGGACAAGGACAATAGGCTATCACCTGATTGCGGTAGGTATGCAGCAATATAGACTAACGCTTCGATTTGTTCCGGAATTGCTTCTGCAACTTCTGAAATAACAATCCCACCAAAACTATGTCCAACGAGAATCACTGGCTCAGCTTGAGCTTCAATAACTTCAATAACGTTATCACGATATGCCATTAGACTTTGTTCATGGGCTGGTGCTGGATCATCGCCTCGTCCCGGTGATTGCACTGTCAAGACAGTTTCTCCGGCTTCTTCTAATGCTGTGACAACACCATCCCAACCTGCTTCGTCTTGGAATGCACCGTGAACCAACACATAAACAGATGCATCATCTTGGGCTGAAACATTGACAAGACCAACGATCATCAATGCCATTGCCACCATAAGACTACTCATTACTCGTTTCATGATTATCTCCTTAGATTAGATACTGAATTTATTTAAATTACTTACTCGATGGATGTGGATGAACAGGACCAATAGTGAACTAGAAGAGACTGGCGATACTCAAACCGGCATAAATGATCACCAAACCACGCGACAGCATCAACATTTGTGAGGTTTCTTGACCCATTTCGGTGTAGCCTGTCGTGTTTAAGAACCGTTGTTTAACCAATTCACCAAGCACATAGCCAATGCCGAATACAAAAGGCAGTACGCTGTTATCTGGGGTGAAAATGACGAAGTAAAGCATGCCAATATGAGCCAGTGTGTTAGCAATGGAAAACAGAATCGACGTGACTTCACGTTGTGAGAAGCGAAGTAGGATAATCGTTGATACGAAGAGTGTCATTAACCCGAGAATCGCAATTGTGATGCCATGTGGAATATCAACGATTTGAACTGAACCGGCATTAGTCGTCAGACTAAAAGCTACAAATCCGGCGATGATGCTGATGCCTTTAAGACCTGTTTCCAGCCAGCCAAGCGACCCCCAATTTGCAATGTGCCATGTTTTTGCGTTTGTTACGGTTGTCATGTTTAATACCTTCCTTACTAGGGAAACCTAGTAATTAACTGTCTTAGTGATCACAGATTGTCGATTTCTGTGAGCGACTTCTTGAACAACATGGTAGGTGTTTTGGGAATAGAAGAGAATCACATTCCGTCCCAAAATATTGACAAATCGTACAGATGGTTGAAATTGAATTACGATACATGTACTGTTAGTTTGCATTTTGTACAAATTAGAGAAATTACGAACAGGTCTATGATGTATCAACCGGACAAACTTGACTACTTAACTGAACTCATTGCTCGACACACCGATGCTGACGGGTTAAGTCTCTCAGCTATCAAGTCATTAGGATTTTATAGAGCGATGAATACTGCACCACGTTGTCCGGGAATTGATGTACCCAGTATTGTGATCGTATGTCAGGGGAAAAAACTGTCATATGTCGGAGATAAAAGGTTTAAACTCGTACCGGGAGAAGCAACCATTAGCTTTTATCCGATTCCTGTGGAAACAGAAGTAACAAAAGCCAGTGAAGATGAACCTTTATTGTTAGTTGGTTTGGGTATTAACCGTAATCGAATGGCAAATGTGCTGTCTCGACTTGATCAAATTGAAGGTACGCTCCCTAAATCTACTTCGGCTGATCCATCGAGTACCTTTACGATTCCACTCAGTGACAACTTACTTGATCCATTCATACGGCTCGTCGAGTTGCTCGATAATCCAACAGATGCTGAGATGTTGAGTAATAGCATCATTGACGAAATCTACTATCGCTTGATCTCGCAAGAACGAGGGGGTGAGCTTCGAGCTCTTCTACAACAACGCGGTGATATTCAAAGAATAGCAAAAGCGATTTCTCACATCCATGAAAATCTGAATGAGTCCATTTCCGTAGACCTGTTAGCCGAATTGGTTCATATGAGTCGGACAGCATTCTACAAGAATTTCAAAGATGTGATGCACATGTCACCGCTTCAATATGCTAAGGCTGTCAAGCTCAACGAAGCGCAACGGTTGATCCAAGAAGGGAAACGCGCCAACGAAGCTGGTTATTTAGTGGGTTATGATATACCAGCACAGTTTAGCCGTGCATATAAGCAACACTTTGGTTACCCACCATCTGCAACACACGTTCCATCATAGCATCGCTAGAAGTGTGGGGTATTCATAGGGAATGAAGATACTAGGGCAACTTTTGTATCTTTACTCCATCTTTTATGAGGTTTCAGTAGTTTTAGTCAAACATCAAGGGCTGTGTGTCGGCAACACAATCACTGTTAGGTTCACGATGTGGCGCATCAATAAATTCTAAGGCAATCTCCACCGCACACCGATCCGACCGTAAGACGCCATGCCCCACGTGGGGTAGAACAATATTATAGGATTTATCCAGCGTTGCATCGACCAAATCCGCATAAGTCGGTGGCGTAATCGGGTCAAAATTACCGGATAGTAACAGTGCCGGAATATCGCTAGTGACAGGCAAATTAGCCACACGATCGCGCGGTTGTGCTTGCCATAAATCACACAAACGCTCAACAGTTGCCAATCCTTCTACTGGGTAACGAATGTAACCGTCTAGATGTGGAAATTCATCCAAGATGTCACGATAATTACGATTATCATCCGAAATATACTCTTCTTGACATTGCACCGTATAGTGCATCCCTAAACTAATCGAAGTGAAGCCAGCTTCATAGAGGGTGCCTGTTCGAACAATATTGTCGGTTCGCCCCTCATGTAATTCATAGATCAGACGGGGAATCGACTGAATTGAATTAACCGTATATAACCAACTAAACACCCAGTCATATAAACGGTAGCCGTTAATCTCAACTTGTAGAGTTTGATAACGCGGTGGGGTAAACTCAGTGACAACTGGATTACGATTCAGTTCATGATAGAGATCGTAAAATACCGTTTCTAAATCAGGGTAAGCGGTGTTACAGATAATATCAGCTTCACAGGTGGTGAATAATACATCTAATGCCCGTTCTGCGCTAAAATACGCATCAATATATAAATCAGCTTCAAGTGGATAAACCGAGTCCAAAATTACACTGCGTACAAAGTTCGGATAGTCGCGCATCATCGTCAATGCCAAGCGTGAGCCGTACGATACGCCTACTAAATTCCACTCTTCATATCCGAGTGATAAGAGCACGTTCGTAATATCACGCGCATTATTCTGGCTATGAAATGTATCGAGTTGTATATCACTCTCGCTCAGACGTGTATGACAGTCCGTTAGAACATCCAACACCGTTTCCGCATGGGTGTCGCGGGTCGTTTGCAAAACATCTGCCAGACGTGTCATAGCTTCTCGACAATATAGATTCGGGACAGACAATCCCGTGCCCCGTTGGTCTATGACGATAATATCACGGTCTCCGGCAAAACTACGCAAATAGGTGCGAAAGCTACTTTCCAATAGCTGTGTGCCACTACTGCCGGGACCACCCGTTAGATACACAAGCGGGTCGGGTTGTGGGTTGTCGCTCTGGCTTTTGATCTGCGCATAATAAATTTGCACAGCACCATCAGTGGGATTTTCGTAATCTTCCGGGAGGGTAACATAGCCACAGACAGTTGAAAATCCATAGGGCTCTTCAACACATTGGGTTGATTCAACGATTTCTTGGGCGGTGGCGACACTAACAAATATCAATACACAGGTGATTAGACAAATAAATCGGATTACCATCAGAATGCCTCAAACAATTTCATCTATGAAAACACACTTATGCGCAAAATACAAAGGTTTTCCAATAGAATTTAGGGTATATTCATCCATATAACAGTATGAAAAATTATGTAAAGAAGGTTATCAGCCTGTAACAATCCGCACAAATTCTGCATAAATGTAAACTCTTTGTTCGTATGAGTAAATTAATTGTAAATAAAGAAACTTATTTACTATAATGCAACTTATGATTCTGTTGTTATTTTCTAGGAAATAGTTATGAGTGAACATAGCTCTGCGTCAAAAGATACTCAATCTCCACAAACTACACACACACCTGAGATAGAAGCTGGAGCACAGGGTATGGCAAGTCTCACAGCATTAGGTGGGCAAACCCTATCTTTCACGAATCCCGATCCCGACAATGTATTGAAATTACAACGTACCGTCGGTAACCAAACCACAATGCAATTGATGGGACAGTCCAATACCAAAATCAACCGTATGTTGAACTTACGTATGGCAGGTGCAATCCAGCGGGAGGGAGAAGACGAGGGTGTTGTTGATGAAAACCCTCAAAACTATGACAACCCAGAGCCAGAGGGTGTGAAACAAAAAGGCATGTTTGAAGTACAACAGGACAATATAGAACTCCCACAATATGGTGGGTTATCGCCTGAAGATAATGAGGAAGCCCTAGACAGACTAATGGGTAATGCTAAAAGTAGTATTAAATTTTTCTTATCATTAGACGACCCAAGAAAAGTAAAAACAGGATTGCTTGATCTTATGCGAATGTATTATCAAGGCGTATACAAAGCAAATCACCCCGCAAATAAACCTGAATTTATCGCCAAGATGGAAAGTTCCGACTGGTCATGGATCACCGAAGCATCTGATTTAACCGAACTTAAGACCATTCATGGATTGCGGAATGCCTTCTTAAACCAAGAAGATATCGACAAATCCGCATGGGAGGAATTCAAACAAGGATCAAAAGGAACAGCATCAGTCGCCTCAGCAGGGTTCACAGTTCTCGAAGGGATCGAGACAATTCAGAAGATCGCCGATAACAATAGCGGTGGTGAAGATGTCTTTGGTTCAGTTATGGAAAATATCGTACTATGGATATCAGGTAAAGCCTTTGCAGGTCTTGCTATCGGCTACGATTTAATTCGTGCATTTGGGTATCATAAAAAACGGCGCGATGGCTATAAAGCAGCACTTGACCGTGCAGGGATTGATGAGAAAACCAATCTAGCTGACCTTGAACCGGGGGCAATGTCTGATGATCAACTGGCTGTTGCCCAAGTCGCACAATATGCCTTCAAAAAGACACGACGCGCCTTCTGGTATACCATTGCTAAGATCGTTACCAAGGTGGTCAAGTGGATTATGTACACCATTACCATGTTATCAGGTGGGACAACAGCCGCCGTCACTGGTGCAATCGCGGTTGGGACTGACATTGTAAGGGTGTCGACAGCAGCAGGTCTTAAATTCAAAGGAGGAATTAAAGCACTAATGGGCACAAAAGGCAAAGCCCGTGCCGAAAACTCCGATGAGCTCGTCAAGCAAGCCTCCAAAGGGAGCGAAGAAGCGATGCGCGTCATCTATGATGTTGATCCATTTGATGGTATCAAAGTCGCTAGCAAATTTATCCAGAACTTTTTTGGTGTCAAGCGCGAGACCTTACCCAAACCAGCTAGCTTTGAAATCTTCGTGGATGAGTGGGATACAAAAAAGAAGAAACGTAAAGCAGATGGTAAAAAGCGCAAGGGTCTTTATTCCACCCCAGAAGTTCGGGCGGCGTTATCTTCTGCACTAAAAGATACGATGAAATCGCAATAATCTCAATCATTACACCAAATAGAGGGTGGTAACCAAAATTCTTTAATTCTGATTACCACCTATAGATCATAATTTTAGCAGATGTTTGTTTAACGTGTCGATTTCATGGTGCTTGCAAGAGAATTAACCAAAGCATTTTGACCTGCTTTCGTCGCATACGGACCATCTTTTTGACCCGTAAGTTGTGCTTTGAAGACCTCTTTACTTTCTGGTCGTGTATATGATTTCATACTGGGGATTATTTCGATCTTCCATGGATTCATATCCCAGATTTCTCGCGCAACAGTTTCATCGCCCTTACGCGCAAGGCGGATCATCTCTTTAGCTTCTCCATTTGTCACATTATGTCCTTTACGCGTCATAGAATTAATTAGTGCATCTCTGACCTTGCGTAAGTTATAAGGCGACTTCTGTGTAGCAGGCTTCTTTAGCTCTGCAAAGAATTCTTCAAAAGAACTCGGTTTGTCAGGAAGGTTCTTCATGGTTTTTGTTGGATCAATCGCCTGCCCAATTTTATCAACACCTCGAATCGCTGCATTGGCAGGCATCTTAGCATATTGCATCAAATTATCGAATGGATCGACCTTCCAAATTGTGTTAATCGCATCATCATCACCTTCCATCGCCAACATCACCAGATCACGAGCATTTGCCATCCGTTTTTTGCCACGTGTATTGGTAACCCATTTGACAAATCCCTTGGTCTTGTTATAGATGACACGGGATGCGTTGATCAGGTTAGACCCTGCCATAATCAAACCAGCAACTGGAACTGCCGTACCACCACTCAGACCTGCAACGATTGCCATTGCCCATGTGACAATGGTATTGACCAGCTTGACGATGGCATGCCCCATAGCGGTTTTGGCCTGTTTATAAGCAAACTGTGCAATTTTACCCAACCGGACTTTCTTATCTGATTCGTCCATACCGTCAAATTTAGTCTTTTCATCAAATCCCGTACCATCAAGTGCAGCACGATAGCCTTTCACACGTTGGCGTACGATTTTTACTACGTCGTAGACATTTTTGATTGCCGCCACAATCGCCACAAATTTTGTAAGTAGTGCATAGAAGGAATCGGTGGCAAGATCCCAAATATCAGATGCACTCATGCCATCCCGTAATTGGGAGATCAATTCTAGTGCTGAATGCACAGTGATACCACTAGCAACTTCAGAACCAGCGCCAATATAAGGATCTTTCTTAGCTAAGTCACGCTTCCCTTTTTTGCGCGCTGCATCGCGATCCTTTTTGCCCTCATGATAATTCATCAACATGAAATGATCGACGCGTAGCCTATAATCTTTGGCGTGCTTGGGTTTAGACGAACCGATTAGAATCGCCCATCCGTCAGATGGGGTGTAGTCCTGTAGTTGCTGATACACATTTGCACTCATAGAATTGGGTCTAGCAAGGTAACTATAGTAGCTATTTACATCTGTACCAAGTTGTTTATAAGCGTTTGAGCCTTTGCCTGTTGTTCTATATTCGATGATTGTGTCTATTGGATCATCTTCTAAACGATCCAATAGATCTTCGACTTTATCATCATGGTTCTGACCTTGATTCCTATTTAATCTATTATACGCTTTTCCTACTTGTTGTTGGTTATTCCCATTCACTGGTAAGCCTTCGGGCCCACCCTTCGGTGTTGGTATAACATCGTCATCAAAATCATCATCTTCCCCTTCATCGACGACTGCCGTACCTGGTGTAAACCCATCGGCGAACGATGGATCTTGATCCTTCGGTGTTGGCGTAACCTCATCATCAAAATCATCGTCATCGTCTTCACCTTCGTCGGTGACCGTCGTACCCGCTGTAAATGCGCTCGCTAGCAACTGATCTTCAGCTTTTGGATCAGGCGTATTTACTTTAGGTTTATCGTAGAGATCACTATCTTGTTCACCGTCTTCGTCAGTTGTCGTCACACCATGTTGTTCTTTAGCTTGATTAACCGCACCTTCGGCTTGTACGATCGATCCTTCAACTTCGGATTCTGGTATGCCACCCGGTGCAGGGGCAAGTCCCAATTCCATATCGAGTTCGCCATCGGGTGCGCCACCACCGCCACCATCTTCGTTTTGATTGCCATCATTGACGACATCGACATCACTAGCTTCATCTTCATCTTTAGGATCACGCTGAATGACAGGCGCACCAACCATACGTAACCCAGCAAACGGAATTTTGTTGGATTTCTTTTGTACTAAAGACTGATGGCGTTGAACAAATTGTGATGTAGCACGGTTACCTATTTGTCGTTGTAATGCAATGACATTTTCCGGTTTTAGAGGCGGCGCACCACTTGACATCATTTTAGACACATCCCCAGAAGAGGACGAAGTTATATATTCCTCTTCGCCCATAACAGCACCAATATTGCTATCCGGTACGGATGTTTTATTTTCATTATCGGTTGATTGTGTTAGCTTCATAATTCAGTTACTCATTATTTACGTATAATGAATATACATTGAAAAAGGCGTAAGATGTGAATTATGCAGATTATTTTACATTTAGAACATTTTTACTTCTTATTAATCGGCTCTTGATCCAAGATGTATCAGAAATTAATGCAAAACGCCCTACAAATGTAGAGCGTTTGAAGGGTTTAAGATTGTTGGTGGTATTCGTTTAGACGACTTCGCCCTGTGCATATGCGATTGTCATTTCGCGCCAAATTTGCATCAAGCGTTTGGTCTGCTCACCGACTGTGCCGCCACCAATCACACGATCATCAACTTTGACAATCGGCACAACTTCTTTATTGCTCGATGTAATGATGACTTCATCGGCGTTGTAGTATTCTTCTAAGGTAATGTCGCGGGTTTCAAGAGTTGCATAGCTTTCAATCAACTTGATGACTTCGGCACGGGTGATGCCGTGGAGAAGACGGTCACCAGCGGTAATCCATTGGCCGTCTTTGACGATAAATGTATTGGTGGTTGTACCTTCAATGACTTTACCATCGTTGCGATAAATCGTTTCGAGTGATTTAGGATTCATTTTGAGTGCTTTACGACGGGCGATGATTGCAGGGATATAATTAAGCGATTTTGCACCGGGTATATAACGCGCTATATTCATTGTGACGACTTCTCCGCCATCGGTGTAATAATGATCTGCGATGTTTTGGACAGGCGTCACCATCACCAACAAACGCGAATTACCCTGTGGCATAAAGTTATCAGGGCTGTCACCGCCTGTGACCACAATCCGCACATTAGATTCATCGTATGAGTTGCGTGCCAGCGTCTCCATGATGATGTCGGTGAGTGTATCAATATCCCATGGGCATTCGAGGTCAATTAACTCTGCTGACCGCATCAGTCGTTGCAAATGAGCTTCTAATTGAAACGGCTTTCCACCATAGGTGCGTAGGAAATCGAATATCCCATATCCACGCAAAATAGCCAGATCACTCACCGGAAGTGTTGCATTTTCGGTATCTACATACTGGCCATTGATATAATACACACTCATGATATTTCTCCACTTTAGCAAACGCTGGACGATAAGATAGAGAGTATACGGTTAGATGGATCATATAACTATCACCAACCTAACCGATTTTTCGCGGGATTCTATTGTCCAAAATATCCACATCAAGTTGTGTGCGTATATACTTATCCGACCCATTCCAGAGAAGAAGTTATTACATGCTATGATGGATTTTCATCACGACGAAAATCTACATGGCGTCTAAGGCTGGATGCACGAATCTCATCACCCAATCTAAGCAGTACGGGGTGGTCTGGACTGAGGTGGCGTCCATTGAGGAATGTTCTGTTTTTACTCTGTAAGTCCACTGATCCATTCGATCTGATCTGTAAAGCTAATTTTGAATTCATTGGGTTCATCCGAATAGACCCTAAGCACTAATTTAAAAGTACTGTCATAGGTGTCTGCATGCCACTTGAGAATGCTATCCTCATCGTCTTTATCCCAGAAGACTCTCGCATTCCGCGGATAATCTTTCAGAGGGCTACCACATTCCTCACAGAAAATATGAGTAGCGGGTGACTCATTTCCACAATTACGGCACTTTATCGATGACATATTGAGAAGGCTTTCATCTTATCTTGGCAGTGTGATTTGCATTGCAAGCGCGAAATAAAATAGTATAAACTCTTGTCTATTTCAATATAAAGCATTCATTTATTGCATTCTAAGCGTAAAAATGTTCTTAATTTGCATCGTAAGTGCAAAAAAGATACTTTTATGTTGATTGCATTCTAAGCGCAAAAATATTCGAGAACTAAACAGCTATTTCCCCCTGAATATTATCTTATCGATATCAACAATGTCAAAATATCACACTTATCACTGTATAAACGCAGATATCACATCATCTTTTTGTTCTCATTTTTTTCTGTTATGAGTTAAGTTGACAAAACCCAAGTCATCTGAGTTAAAAATACAAGTTTACACTCATTTTTCTATGTCTGCATAACATCTGCATAATTGGTAGGTAAGCTGAAAGTACAAAAGTTCGTGAAACGTTCTGTACTTATCGATTCGATAAAACCGAGGCTTTCAAGCGTTTCCGCGCGCAGTGCTTGCAAGGCACGACGCGTTTCCTGCAAGCCACTACGCACCGTTTCTGCTGATTCGTCTACGAGTTGTTTAGCACGGTCAGGTTGTAAGTCCCA